>PLJL01000001.1:0-626500 GCA_003140215.1 Vulcanimicrobiota bacterium
GGGCACGATAATTCTCAGTTATCATCCTGGAATCACGCTTTCGTAGCGGTGAAGTTGCCGAGAACGTTCGCTCGGGCGATGGCGGTTTGCAGGGCGCGATCGCTTACGTGGGTATAAATCTGGGTCGTCAGGATGCTCCGGTGGCCGAGGAGGCGCTGGACGAAGCGGATGTCGGTTCCCGATTCGAGCAGCATCGTGGCTGCGGTATGGCGCAACATGTGCGGTGTGACGCGGCGGGCGACGCCCGCGACGCGCCCCAGGTCAGCGATCGCCCTTCGTATCCGAGCGGGTGAAAGCGGACGGCCGACCGCGTCTACGAGGAGTCGGCGTTCCGCAACGGTGCTCTGCGCGCCGTGGCGGACGTCTATGTAGGATCGCAGTTCCTCGCGGATTCGTGCGTCGGTGACGAAGACCGTTCGCTCGCGACTACCCTTGCCGAGAATCCGTAAGCGGCCAGCTGATGAATCCACGTCGCCGATGATTAACGTAGACAGCTCGCCGACTCGCATCCCGGTAGCGAGAAGCAGCGCAATCGCAAGCGCTGAATCAGCCCCGCGCGCCGACCGGTGTAGCATGAGGCGCCGCAAGTCGCGGCCTTCTAGGCAGCGTGGAAGGCGAGCGGGGAGGCGGATGCGCAACTCCGTCCGGGCAAATGGTGACACGTCGAGTACATCGCGGCGCACGAGCCAAGCAAACAGCGCCCGCAGACACGCGAGACGGCGCTTCACAGTAGCGGCGGCCAGGCCGCGCGCGCTCGACAACACGTTTCGATAGGAAAGAATGTCGGCGGGCGCTATTCGGGCTATAGCCCGCGGCTCCCCGAGATAGCTTTGGAATTCGGCGAGATCCTGACGGTAGGCGTTGATCGTGTTCGGGGCTAGGTGCTTTTCCTCGGAGCAGTAGCGAAGAAAAGCCGCGGCAGCAGCAGAAACGCGCATGGTGACCTCCGGTTGGGTACGGCAATCAAGCACCGGCGAACACCCAACCGGTCCGCCATTGTCTGACCCCGCGCCCTAGCCGTCCTGCGTCTCCGCAGGGACGGCCGCTACTCTTCGAGCGTCGTTACGTCCCCGAGGTCTTGGCCCGTCTCTTGGGCTTTGAGCAGCCTGCGCATGATCTTGCCGCTGCGCGTCTTCGGCAGCTTTGCGGTGAACCGGATCGCAGCGGGCGTTGCGATCGGGCCGAGCTCGTGCCTAACGTGGTCGATCAGCCTTTTAGCAAGCTCGTCCGACTGCGTGTAGCCCGCGCGCAGCACCACGTAGGCGATGATCGCCTCTCCCTTGATCTCGTCTGGGACGCCGCAGACGCCGGCTTCGCCGCAGGCGGGAAACGATACGAGGGCGCTCTCCACGTCGGCGGTCGCAATGCGATGGCCTGCTACGCTGAGCACGTCGTCAGCGCGGCCGCGAACGGTGATGTAGCCTTGCTCGTCGATCGTCGCAACGTCGCCGGCGACGTATACGCCCCACTTGAAGTACTGCGCGTAGCGCTCCGGGTCGTTCCAAACCGAGGCGAACATGTACGGCAGCGGTGTCTCGACGACCAGTAGCCCGCCCGCATTCTGCGGTACCGGCGCACCGCCTCCGTCGCGAATGGAGTACACGATCGGCCCGAGCGACTTGCCGCTGCGATCAGGGCGAACCGCCGTTGTCGGAAAGATACCGAGACAGGGCGCGGCCAATTCCGTTTGCCACCACTGATTGCACACGGCGATCTTCGAGCCGCCGAGGGTTTCGTAGAGGAAGCGCCACGCCTCCGGGTTGAGCGGCTCGCCCGCGCAGTACATCGCTTTGAGCGAGGATATGTCGTGGTTCGCGGCGAGTCCACCGCCGAGCCGCAGGAGCATGCGCGCCAGGGTCGGCGCCGTATAGAACTGCGTCACCTTCAGACGGTCGATGGTGGCGTACACCGCGTCCGGAGCCGGAAAATCGGGCGAGCCTTCACGCAGGACGCAATGGTAGCGGTTGGCCAGCGCGCCGTACACCATGATGCTGTGACCGACGATCCAGCCGATGTCGCTGGTGCACCAATAGACGTCGTTGGGTGTGATCCCGGTCGTCAGCGCGAGCATCGCCGCGGCCCCCACCAGGTAGCCGCCGTGCGTCATCACCACACCCTTGGGCTTCCCGGTCGTCCCGCTCGTGTAGAGGATGAAGAGCGGGTGCTCCGAGCCGACGATCTCCGGGTCGCACTCCGTGCCCTGCCCGTCGCAATACGCCTCGAAGTTGACCTCGCGGGGATCGGCGGGCTCGGGGCTCGCCTCGCGGCGGTGCACGATGATCCGGCGCACCAGCTCGAGACCGCGCACCGCATCGTCGACGATCGGCTTCAGCGTAACCGTCTTGCCCCGGCGGTAGGTCACGTCGCCCACGATCATCACCGTCGCACCGGCATCCACGATGCGGTCGCGCAGCGAGGTCGCTCCGAGCCCGGCGTACACCACCGAGTGGATCGCGCCGATCCGCGCGCACGCCAGCATCGCGACGATCCCTTCGATCGTCAGCGGCATGTAGATGATGACGCGATCGCCGACGGCGACCCCGTCGAACCGCAGCGCGTTGGCGAGCTGATTCACGCGCGCCAACAGTTGAGCGTACGTGAACGTGCGCTCGTCGCCGTTCTCGCAGACGTAACGGTATGCGATCGCCTCGGCGTGATGCGCGGCGTGACGATCGAGGCACGAGACCGTTGCGTTGAGCTCTCCGTCAGGGAACCAATGCTGATCTTCGATCGCGCCGGTGAACACGGTCTGCGGCTCGGTCTCCCACGCAATGTCGCGCGCGCGTTCCCGCCAGAACGCGATCGGATCGCGCAGTGCTGCGGCGACGAACGCATCTTGATCCGCGATCGGGAACCATGACGAGACGCCCGGCGGCGGCGGAACCACCTCGCCTGTCGAGAGCAGACCTTCGATATGGGGCGACGACATCAGACTTTGATGTAGTCGTGCTGGTCGATCACGGGGCCGGCCGGGCCGTTCGTCACGTGATAGGTCGCGAAGTACGAACCGCGTCCGTTGCTCAGCTCCACTTCGATCACGGCGCCGTTGGCGTCGCTCGAGGTCGTCCGGATCGAGGTGATGCGCGTCTGGCGGTCGATGAACGCTTCCTCGGACAGGCCGCCCGAGCCGGGCGGTTTGCCCAACTCGGCGTAGGCCGCATTTTCGTTACCGGCGATCAAGTCGGCGAGGTAGCGGCGCACCGCGTTCTGTGCGACGCCGCCGAAGGTCAGCGGCGTGGGCGCGCTCGTCGGCGGTCGGGGCGTCTCGGGTCGCGGCGACGGTGTCGCCGGCGGCTTGGTTTGCGCCGGTCGCGGCGACGCCGTCGGCCGCGCCGTCGCGGTCGGACGCGCGGTCGCGGTCGGACGCGCGGTCGCAGTCGGTTCGGACGCCGGCGACTCGCTCGCTCGGGGCGACGGGGTCGCGCGCGGCGTCACGGTCGGCCGCGGCGTCGTCGCCGGGGTGGCGCTCACGCGCGGCGTCGGCGTCGGATGCGCGACGAGCGTCGCGATCGCTACCGGTCCACGCGTCGGCTGCGCGACCGGCGTCACCACGGGCATACCGTGCGGCGCGGTCGTAGCCGTCGACGTCGTCGTGCCGCCTTCCTTGTGCTGCAGGGCCGAAAGGAACGCGCCGATACCCAGCCCGGCGACGACCACGCCGATCCCCAGCGCGATCGTCGGCCACAAGCTCGATGCTTCGGAGGAGCGCCGCGACGGCGGCGTGGAGCGACGACGGCGAGGCGGTTCGGCCATTGCAAACCGTCTTCACCGGGGACCGGGAGGCGGCCCGCCGCGCCGGGAAAGAGCGTCGTCGGTATGCTCCGGGTCGCCGTCCCGATCGACGTCTCCGCGGTCTCTCGCACCGCCTCGACCGCTTTCGCGCTCGCCACGCCGCTGCGCGTAGGAGACCTGCTGGCCGCGGCCGTCATCGAGGCGCTCGGCCCGCGCGCGCCGCAGGACAAGCGTGAACGCGTCGTACGCTCGACGCTGGCCGGGCTGACCTCCGGAACCTACGTCGTCGAGATCGACGGGCGCACCTACGGCGACCCCGATGACGTCGCCGTTTGCTCGGGCACGGCGACGTTGCGCTTCTTCCTGCGCGCACTGCGCGCGGCGTGACCCCCGCCGAGCCTGCGGATCGACTGCCGCCCTCGATCGGCGGGCTGATCGGTTTCGCGGGTGCCGCGTTCGCCGAGCGCGCGCCTCTTTACGTGTTGCTCGCTATGGGAGCCTTCATCGCCGCGGGGATCACCGAGTACGCTCTCCCCGTGGCCGCCGAAACGACGCCGCACGGGCTTTTCAGAGGGATCGTGCTGACGCTGGTGCAGATCTTCGCCGACGCATTGGTGATCGCAGCCGTCGCCTTGGGTGTCGCGGCACGCGTCGCAGGCGAACCGGTTGCGACGCGTACCGTCGCGGGGGCCGCGATCGAACGCTGGCTTCCGGTCATCGGCGTCACCACGATAGCCCAACTGTTCGTCCTTCAGACGTTCCTGTTCAGCGGCTTGGTGCGACCGCCCGAGCCACGGGCGCTGGTCGTCGCGACGGCGCCGCTCACCTGGCTGTTGTGGGGCATGCTGAGCCTGACGGGTCCGATCGTGGCCTTGACGCGCGACAGACTGGCGGTACTAGCTGGCTTCGCGCGCGCGTTCACGCTCTCGCTCCGCCGCGAAAATCTCGTGCGCTTGGCGGTACTCTCGCTAATTTCGGTCACGCCGTCGGTGCTACAGGCGGTCGCGCTTCCCGTGCTCGTCCAGCACCATGCAATACGGCCCGACTTTTGGGCCAATATCCCGATCGACGCGCTGACGGTCGGCCCGCTGGCCGCCGTCCAAACGGTATTCGCGCTCGATTTCGCGCGCCGAGCCGGCCAGCGAGAAACCCCGCCGCAGTAACCGCTAGGCGTTAGCGCTGGGCGTAGGTCTGGCCGCGCCGAGTGAGCACGAGCTCGGCGTAGAGCGCGTTGGGCCACGCGAAATCTTCACGCGTGTACGACTCGGGCCAATCGGAGTTGAACGATTCGTGCAGGCGGTGGTCGCCGACGTCGGAGACCGCGATCCAGCTGAAGAGCTGGTCGACCTCTTTGTCGTCGCTTGCGGTCAGCGCTTGCACGCACAGGGCGAGCGGCCATACGTAGCCGTGCGGTGTATGCGGGCTCCCGATCCCCTGCGCGTACTTGCCGCGGAAGAAGTACGGGTTGCGCTCGGAGAGGGCGAAGCGGCGGGTCGCCAGATAGAGCGAGTTCGTACGCGGAAGATACCCGAAGTAGGGGATCGAGAGGAGCGAGGGGATGTTGGCGTCGTCCATCACGTTGGCGTGGCCGCGCCCGTCGACTTCGTAGGCGTAGATGCGGCCGAACGGCGCCAGCTCGAGGGTGCCGTACTGCTCGATCCCGCGCTGGATCTCGACCGAGAGCCCCCACGCATTGCGCGCCATGCGCTCGTCGTGCCACACGTCGCGCGCGACCTTGGTGAGGTCCCGCATCACCACCGACGCGAACATGTTCACCGGGATGTTGTAGTGGTAGCGAACCGGGTCGTCGGAGGGGCGGAAGGCGGTCCACACCATCCCCGTGTAGCGCACCGCGCTGCCGCGCCCGTTGTTGGCAAGTTGCGGGTGTCGGTAGCGCGAGCGTCGCGGGTGGCGCTGCTCGACGCGCATCGTCGCCAGCACCCGATCGAACGCCCGGCGTACCTCGGGGGTGAAGATGCTGCGGTCTCCGGTTTCCTTGTAATAGTCGGAGGCGAACCACACCGGGTAGAGCAGCGAGTCGACTTCGAATTTTCGCTCGACCACGCGGTAGTTCTTGGAGAACGCGTTGGCGTAGGGGTCGAGCAGGATGTACTTGGCTTGGCGCGCGACGACCCCGCGCAACGTCCGGGCCACGTCGCCGTCGTGCCGCGAGAGCCCGATGTAGGGCCGAACGGTCGCGCTTGCGTCGCGCAGCCACTCGGCCTCGATGTCGCCGGTCGAAACGTAGGTCGTGCCGTCGCGCTGGGCGAGCGCGTGGCGCTGGATGGTCTCGTCGTAGGCCGTGAGGTAGAGCCGGTCGAGCTTGGCGTTGAGCACGGGGCTGAGGGTGAGCCCGTCGCCGGCGCGCACGGGAACAGCGGTGGCGATAACGGAGAGCGCGACCACGGCGGTGAGAATCCGGCGGTGGATGCGATTCAGCAACTCACCATCCGTATCGGCACGTTTCCGTAGTACCATAAACAGGGAACGTAAACTACCCCGGATTTCCGCCCGAGGCCCGAGATGATCTTCCGCCGCGCCGTGCTTGCCGGCACGTTCGCGCTTCTGGTCGCCGCCGCGGCGCCGGCCGCGGCACGAGCAGACCAGGCGTATGCGGTGGAGGGGCACGATACGTTTCGCGTCGGTAACGGCGAGGTGCGCAGCGAGACCGTGTATCACGGCGTGCAGCGCCTCACGATCCAGCGTAGCAAGGCAAAAACGACCTTCGTTGCGGTCGTCGAGTACGACCGGGACGCCGACGGCGCTAAGCAACATCAGCGCGCCTCGTTCACCTCGTTCTTGCTTCCCTCGGGCGAGCAAAAGGACGGTCCGGCCGCCGATCCCGACTATCTCACCGTCCTCAATCAACCGTTTGCGGTGTTGCTCGACAAACCGACGATGCGTGATCTCGCTCACGTCAAACGTCCGGTTCCGTTCGACTTCCCGTCGCCGATGACGGGGGCGCCCTTACGCGGCACGCTGCGGCATTTACCCGACGCGCTGGTGGGCGGCAACCGCGCGATGGGGATCGCCTTCGAAGCCCATGGGCCGCTCCACGGGGCGCTTCCGGAGCGGCCCGCCATGCAGCTGGCGGGCTCGATCACGATGAAAGGGACGGCGTACTACGACTACGCGACCACCCTGCTCGTCGCGCTCGAGGCCACCCTGGCGATCGACGGCAACCTCGACGACGCCGCCCGCCGGGCGCCCGTCTCCATCGTCTACACGCGCTCGATCCGGGCCGCGGTCGGCCAGCAAGCAGCCCGAATCGCTCCCGTGCCCTGAGCCCCGGACCCCGGCCGAAGGCGAATTGATCGATTAAGGGAACACGCGCAACCGGCGCTTGGACGGGCCCGGTTGAGGACCCTGATGAGTGCGCTCGCAGCACCGTTCATCGGAGACCACTACCGCGTGACCGCACCGGCGACGGTGTCGCAACCCGTTCCGGGTCCCGAGACCTTCGAAACGATCGTCGACGATTTTCAGCGTCGGCTCTACGGCTTCGCGCTCCGCATGACGGGCAACCGCGAAGACGCCGAAGAGATCGTTCAGGATGCCTTCGTGCGCGCCTACCGGGCCCTGGCCAAGATGGACCCCCAACAGCGCGCCGAGCTGCGTTTGCAGCCCTGGCTCTACACGATCACGCTCAACGTCACCCGCAACCGGCTGCGCTCGAAGCGACCCACCAACGTCGCTCTCGACGCGCTGGCCGACCCCGACGCGCTCCTCAACGAGACCCAAGAAGGGCCCGATCAGCCGGAGCAGATCGTCGACCGCGCCGCCGACATGATCTTGGTCGAGCAGGCCTTGCTGCAGCTGCCGATGCACCTGCGGGCCGCTGCGACGCTGCGCTTCATCGAAGGCCGCAGCCACCCCGAGATCGCCGAGATCCTCAATCAGCCCATCGGCACGGTGAAATCGCACGTCCACCGGGCGGTGCGGATCCTGCGCCGCATCCTCGGGCCCCAAGTCGGACGAATCGTGCCGATCGATCGTCCGTCGCCCGGCGAGGAAGAGGAGTAAACCCCATGCGCTGCTGCGACGTCGAACGTCTATGGGACGAGATGCGCGAAGGGGTCGAGCCTCGACGCGAGCACGTCCTTGCCCATCTGCGCGCCTGTCCCGAGTGCCAGGAGATCTACCGCGAGAACGAGGGCATCGCGTACTGCCTGACCTGTCTGCCGCCGGTCGATCCGCCGCAAAGCCTGGTCCCGGGGATCCTCGACCACATCAAGACCGCGGTCAAAACCATGACCCCCGACTCGATCGCCAAGGTCGACTCGCCGATCGGGGGGCTCTACGTCGCCTTCCGGCACACCGGAATCACCGCCGTCGCGCTGGACCGCGGCGAAGGTGAGGAAGCGGTCTTCGGCAAGCTCCAGCGCCGGCTGGGCCGCGGCTTGATCCCGTCGCAGGCGCCGCAGTGGGTCAGCGACACGGTGGCCGCGTTCTTCCGGACCCACCGCCCCGATCTCGAGAAGGTCGATATCAGCGACCTCACGCCGTTCGAACAGTCCGCGCTGCGGGCCGCCGCGACGATTCCGCCGGGCGAGGTTCGTTCCTACGGTTGGATCGCCGAATCGATCGGGCAACCGGCCGCGTCGCGCGCCGTCGGGCGCGCCATGGCGCGCAATCCGGTCCCGTTTCTGTACCCCTGCCACCGCGTCGTCGATTCCAGCGGCGCGCTGCACCAGTACGCGTACGGCGTCGAACTCAAGGCCCGCATCCTGGCGATGGAAGGCTATAAGAGCGTCGGCCCGGTCCGAATTGCGGTGAAGGTCCCGCGCGGGTAGCGTAGCGTATACTCACCTCACAAAACGTCCGCGGCTCCTTCAGACGAGATATCAACGAAGGCTAACAGTCGGACAAGAGGAGGTGGTCATCGTTACTAGCGACAGTCCCAATCAATGTCTCACGATGATCGGAGGGCTCCGGACATAGTCCGGTCTCCGCAAACCGAACCAACCTTGTCCGCCGCCCCGTCGGGGGCGGCTTTTTTTCACCATCCGGATCGGCATGCACGCAGGTCCGGATCGACAGGCTACCACCCTCGGCGTGGGCTTCGCCCGAAGGGCGAGGCTTCGGGCGCAAACCCGAATCCACCAGAGGTCCCGCGCGTCGATCGCAGAAAACCTGCGGTTCGTGTCCCGGCACGTTCTGCTGACCGGTTTCGAGCCGTTCGGATCCCATTCGACAAACCCCAGCGAGCTGCTCGTGCGCAGCCTCGAAGGCCGCATCGTCGGCGGGCGGCTTATCCGCGGACGCGTTTTCCCGGTGGAGAGCAGCTCGTTGCGCGGCCGCCTCGAAACGGCACTTAGCGAGGAACGCCCCGAGTTCGCGATCGGGCTCGGGTACGCGCCCGGACGCACCGCGCTGGCGCTCGAACGGGTGAGCGTGAACGTCCTGGACTTCGCCATTCCCGACGCCTCGGGAGCGACGCGCAAGAACGAAGCCGTGCGGCCGGGCGGCCCCGACGCGTACCTCTCGACCGTGCCGTTGGATGAGATCGAGCGCGCCTGGACGAGCGCCGGCGTGCCGGGCTACGTCTCCGACAGCGCGGGCACCTATCTGTGCAATCAATGGCTCTATGAGGCACTCTCGCTGACGTCCCAGACAAACCCGACCATCCCGGTCGGCTTCATCCACGTCCCCGCGCTCCCGGCCCAAGCCGCACAGCTCGGCGCCGCGAACACGCCCTCGATGACGGTCGAGCTCATGGTAAAAGGGATCGAGACCGCGATCGAAGCGCTCGGGCAGTGGATCGCGTCCAAGCCCGCGGCGCAGCCGCAACCCGCGGCGGACAAACTCTGGATCCCCGGCGGATTGGCGAAACGTTGAGCGACAACAACGAACCCGATCCACGCCTCTACGCGATCCCCGACATCCACGGTCACGCGAAAGGCGAGCACAAGCCGTACACCGAGGAACGGCCGCTTCCGCTCACCGCGCGGATGTTGTTCCTGTGGTTCTATCACGCGTGCCGCCGCGGCTACCCGCGCTTCTTGATGGTCGCGGACCACATGAACTATCTGACCTTCGAGGACCCGGCGGCGGTCAACCTCGTGCGCCGTGCCCTCAAGCTCGCCCAAGCCGGCGACCTCTACGGCGCGGCGGAGACGGCCAACGTCGACGTCGGGCACGCCGCGGTCGTGAGCGAGGGGCTGCGCCGCGGGATGCGGTACTCGATCGGCGCCGAGGTCGACAACGACCCGCGCTCGCGCCCCGACGCACAGAACATCGTCGATGCGATGCGGCCCGACGGCATCATACGCTCGGTGCACTTCCTGCCGATCACGCACCCGGTCCACGGCGACAATTGGCCCTGGCCCTTCGACAATCCCGAGTTCCAGGAGCTGTTCGACGTCGTCGGCGTCGAGCGCACCTGGGAGCTGTACATCAACGCACTCGTCGACGCGATCGAGCGCCTCCCGGGGCACATCGTCGGACATTTCTTCGTTCCGGCGGTGTTCGGGCACTGGCCTGACGACGCCAAGCTCGACGCGTATGAGAATCGCGTCCTCGACGCCGCCGAGGCGCGTGGGATGGCGATCGAGTTCAACACGCGCTTCTTCTACCGCGATCACAGCAACGAGGAAAAGGACCGCTACCTCGACGCCAACCAGCGCCTGTTGCGCAAAGCCAAGGCGCGCGGCGTGCAGATCGCCATCGGTTCGGATGCGCACTCGCCCAAGGACCAGGGCGGCGCATTCGAGGTCGTGCTGCACGTCCTCGACGCGCTCGACATCAACGAGATCGTCTTTCCGCTCGGCGGCCAACTCCGCCGGGTTGCGTTGCGCGTGTTCCGCGAGCCCGAACCCGAACCGGTACCGGAGGCGCCGGCCCCGGAGCCGCAGCCGGTTGCGCAAGCCGCCGCCGAGCCCGCAAGACCCGTGCGCAAAGCTCGGGCAACCGCCGCCTCCACCCGCCCGGCGTCGACGTCTCCCGAACGGCCTCCGGAGCGTTCTGAGAACTCCGCGGCCGCCGCCGAAGCACCCCCCGAGCCGCCCCCCAAGGCCGCCCCCAAGCGCAAGGAAACGCCGTCCACGCCGGCCGCGGAACCGGTCACCCCGCCGGCGCCCAAGCCTCCCGCGAAGGCCGCCAAAGCGGCCCCCGTGAAGCCGCCGGCCGCCAAGACGCCCGCCAAAGCGGCGCACGTCGCGAAGCCGCCGCCGCCCAAGGCCGCCGCGAAGCCGCCGGCTCGACCCAAGCCCGCCGCGCCCAAGCCTCCCGCGCCCAAGGCTCCCGCGCCCAAGGCTCCCGCGCCCAAGCCTCCCGCGCCCAAGGCTGTGGCGAAGGCCGCAGCCCAAAAGGCCGCGCCTGTGAAGAAAGCCGCCAAGGCCGCACCGGCCGCGCGCGCCGCGGCGAAGAAAGCCGCCCCGTCCCGCAAGAGCGCACCCGCGAAGAAAGCCGCGCCCGCCAAGAAGCCGGCCCCGGCCAAGAAGGCCGTGCACGCGAAGAAGGCCGGTCCGGCCAAGAAGGTCGCGCCCGCCAAAAAGGCCGCACCGGCCAAGAAACCCGTCAAGAAAGCTGCGCCGGCCCGCCCGGTGCCGAAGCGCGCCGCGCCGAAGAAGCCCGCGACCCGCAAACCCGCGGCGGCCCGGAGCGCGCCGGCCCGTAAATCGGCCGCTGCAAAGAAGACGACTGCGAAAAAGACGGCGCCCAAACGCCGTTGAGGAGGACCCGCTTGCGTAACCTCGTGATCGGTGCGCTCGCCTGCGTGCTGTCGATGAGCGCGTGTTCGAAGATCGGCGATCAAACCAACGCCGGCGGAAGCGCGCGCACCACCGGAACCGTTCCGGGCGAGCTGCGGGTCGCGATCCAGCGCGCGCCCAACACGCTCAACCCGATCCTCTCGGCCAACACGACCGAAGGTTTCTTGAACCGCTTGACGTTCGACACGCTGATCAGCGTCGACGGCACCACCAAGAAGACCATTCCGATCCTGGCAACCGAGGTTCCGACCGAACAGAACGGCGGCATCAGCAAGAACGGCCTGACGATCACCTACCACTTGCACACCGGCGTGAAGTGGCACGACGGCGTCCCCTTCACCAGCAAGGACGTAAAGTTCACCTGGCAAGCGATGATGAACACCGCCAACAACGTGAACGCGCGCATCGGCTACGAGGACGTGCAGTCCGTTCAGACGCCGGACGACACCACGGTCATCTTCCAGCTCAAACACAAGTTCGCGCCGTTCGTCAACACCGTGTTCGCCGAAAGCGACAACCCGGTCTGCATCCTGCCCGAGCACCTGCTGGCGAAGTTTCCCAACCTCAATCAGATCCCGTTCAACCAGGCACCCATCGGCACGGGTCCGTTCAAGGTCGCAGCGTGGATCCGCGGCGATCACATCGAGCTGGTCGCCAACGACGACTACTTCCGCGGCAAGCCGAAGCTGCGCCGCATCTTGGTGCGCGAGATTCCCGCGGAGAACACGTCGATCAACGCCTTGCGCTCGCACGACATCGACTGGATCTTCGAGGCCTCACCGCAAGTCTACAAACAGATCAAGACGCTGCCCGAGATCAAGGTCGTTTTCAACGACCAGCCGCAGACGTTGGGGATGCAGATGAATACGTCGCGGCCGCTTTTGAGCGACGTTCGAGTGCGGCGCGCCATCGCATACGCGGTCGACAAACAGGCTCTCGTCGACAAGAACACCGGCGGCAGCGCTCAGGTCGCATGGGCCGACCAGCCGCCGTTTTCGTGGGCGTACGAACCCGACGTGACGAAGTATCCGCACGACGTTGCGAAAGCGAAGCAACTCCTCACCGACGCCGGCTGGACCCCCGGCCCCGACGGGATCGTTCGTAAGAACGGACGCCCGCTCTCGCTGCAGCTCTCGTACAACGTCGAGAACGCGACCCGCACGCTGGTCGCGGTGCAGATTCAATCGATGCTCAAAGAGGCCGGGATCGACGCGCAAATCAAGACCTACCCGGCCAATCTCCTGTTCGCGACCTACGGTCAGGGCGGGATCATGACCACCGGAAAATACGATCTCGCGGTGACCGGCTGGATCGCCGGAGACGACCCCGACGATCACTCGCTCTTTGCGAGCGACCAAATCCCCAAACCTGGGCACCCCGACGGAGTGAACTACACGCGCTATCAGAATCCCGAAATGGACGCGGCGCAGCGAGCGGCGCTGTCCTCGTACGATGAGGCGGTGCGCAAGAAAGCGTACTCGCAGATTCAGAAGCTGCTCGCGCGCGACGTGCCCGAGGACTTCATCTGGTTCCCGCGCCAAGCCCAGCCGATCAATCCGGAGTTCAAGGGCTTCGCCCCGAACCCGGTCAACGAGGCCTGGAACGCCTACGAGTGGGAAATCTAGTGGCTTCGCTGACGCTCAGCCTCCCGTTCGGCCTGCGGCCGATCCGACAGAGGAATTTCTAGGTGTTCGACGAGCCGCTGCCGTCCACGAGCAGCCTCGCCCGGATCCCGGAACTGCGCTGGCTGCGTAACGTCATCACCGAGCGCGCGCTCACCCGCGGCGACTACCTGCTCTCCGGTGGCGCGCGCAGCGACTACTACATCGACAAGTTCAAGCTCTTCGCGGATCCGCAGGTGCTGCGCCGCATCGCGCGGCTGTTCGCGCCGATCATCTCGGAGATCAACCCCGACGTCATCGGCGGCACCGAACTGGGCGGCGTGATCATCGCGACCGCCGTATCGGGGATGACCGGGCTGCCCATGATCGTGGTGCGCAAGCAGCCCAAACAGTACGGCGCGTTCGCCGCGGAGTACGTCGAGGGCCCGTTCAACGCCGGCCAGCACGTCCTGTTACTCGAGGACGTCGTCACCAGCGGGCGCGAGCTGCTCGCCGCGAAGGCGCGGCTCGAAGAGCTCAACCTGCGCGTCACGCCGCACGCGATCATCTCGCGCGGGCTCGCCCCGGTCAGCTCGCTCATCCAGTTCTCGCTGCCCCGCGACAGCGGCCCGCGCACGAACTAGTTAGCCTTCTAGCCTAACGATCGAGGTCGATCGTGCTGTGATCGTCGGCGACGAGGATCTCGCCGGGGAAGAGTTCGCGCGCCGACCCGTCGAGGTCGTGGTAGGTGGACTCTTGCGGGTAGTGGGTGAGCACCAGCCGCCGAACGCCGGCCTGGCGCGCCATCGCAGCGGCATCGGCGGCCGAACAGTGACCGCGCATCCCGATCTCGGCCTCGCCGCAGCGTAGCGTAGCCTCGCACAGAAAGACGTCCGTCTCCCGCGCGAGCGCGACGACGCGGTCGTCGGGCGCCGTGTCGGCGGAGTACGTCACGCTAGCGCCGTAGCGCTCCCAGCGCATCGCAAAGGCCGGAATGTAGTGCGCGGTATGGGCGAAGCGCACCGTCGCGCCGGCGATTGCGAGCGGCCGCGACGGGTCGTACTCGTGCAGCTCGAACACGTCGTCGAGAAACTCGCCGCCCTCGTGCGGAAACGCCGACACCAGCTTGCGCAGCATCGCCAACCCGCCCGGCGGCAGGTGGACCGGCAGCTTTGCAGAGCGGCGGCGCGGGCCGTAGCGCAGCGCGTAGCGCAGCGGGATGAGATCGATGAAGTGATCGGCGTGCATGTGGCTGATGACGATCGCACCCAAGCGATCGTAGTCGACGTGACTGCGCAGATTCGACAGCGCTCCGGTGCCGAGGTCGAAGACGACCGGCGTGTCGCCGTCGTCGACGAGGTACGAACTGCAGGCGCGTTCGGGCCGCGGTATCGACGAGCTCGATCCCGCGATGGTCAGCCGCGCCGTCGCCGTCAGCGGGATCGGACTTCCTCCTGGCGCTGCGCGGGCGCCGGCTTGAACTGTGAGAGCGGAACGAGGAAGAGAAGCCGGTCGTACGGCTCCATCTCCTCGAACGCGTCGATGTGCAGGAAGTTGCCCTTCCGGAACACGCCGAGCGGTATGCAATGCTCCGCCGGAGGGGGCTGCGGGACCTCTCCTTGGAGCCGCTCCCCGACGTTGTAGGTGTCGTCGCCGAAGGCGATGCGGCCGCGCGTCCCCGGAAAGCGCGACAGACCCGCAAAGGCGGGCGCGGCCAGCGTGGTCGTCGAGTAGGTGTGGATCGCCTCGAACTGGCGCGCGATCGAGCCGGCGAAGGCTTCATCTTGCACGCGCATCACCACGTGGACGTGCGGGTTACGGGCGCGCACGCCCAGGGCCACCTCGAGGTTCGCGGTATCGCTGCCGGTCACCGCGACGACGGCGCGGACGTTGGCGATGTTGCACAGGTCCAACGTCGCATCGCTGGTCGCGTCGCCGGTGAGCAGCTCGATCCGCCGCGTGCGCGACATCTCCACCAGCGCCGGATCGGGGAGGGAGTCGACGACGACGACCTTGTGGTGGAGCTGGCGCAGATAGTCAACGGCCCGCGTCCCGACATTACCGCTCCCGCAGACCAGCACGTGGCCCTTGGTGCGGATTCGGCGCAGCCCTTGCATCGCGGTGAACTGCGCGCGGGTCAGCGCCGAGGTTGCGAAGGCGATGAAGATCCCCGACGTCGCCAGCCCGGCATAGACCATGAAGCTTGCCAGGGCCATCGGTATCCGTCCCGCAGCGAGCGGCGTGCGGGCGTCGCCGGTGATCGAGAAGTTCGTCGCGATGAAAAAGAACGCGGTGAGCGGGTCGCGCCCGAGCCGGATCGAGAAGTACGTGATCGCCAGAGCGTAGATCGTCAACACCGCGACGAGGATCCGGCTCAGGATCGGATCGATCCGGCGCAGCCGGCGCAGCCGCCGCGACGTGCCGATCCGCAGCCGCAGCAGATGGTTATGGCGGCGCTCGACGCGCTCGGGGCGCATGGGGCTGGTGGCTTCGAGGTGCTGCACGCCGGCGAAGACGATGACCTCGTCGGCGGGCGCGAAGACGTGATCCGGGGGGATGTCGGGGACGCCGTTGAGCGCGATGACCCGGCCGCGCAGGCGCAGTTGCGCGGCCCGTTGGGTCAGCCCGACGATATCGAACGCCGCGGCGGTGCGCTGGGCGAAGCCGGTCTGCACGCCGTCGACGTCGGGAAACTGCAGCGCGTGGAAGCACGTCGGGTCCAGCGCGGTGCCGACGAACGCCGCCGCGGAGTGCGAGGCGAGCGACAGGACCGAGCAATTGGGAAGGTTCTGTTCGACCTTGCGCCCCAAGGCGCGGTTGAACTGGCGCAGCACGACCCGAATCGAGGGGTTGAGGTCGCGCGCCTTGAGCGCTACCTGGAGGTTCAAGCGGTCGTCGTCGGAGAGCGTCATGATCGACGCCGCGTCGAGGACGCCGGCGATCCGTAGCGCATCGTAGTCGTTGGGCGGGTGCGGGAAGTAGTCGCAGCCGAGCCGGCTGAGCTTCTCGCCGATGTCCTCGGAATGCATCCACAGCAGCGCAACACGGTGTCCCTGCGTAGCGAGCAGCTCTTCGCACACGCGCACCGCGAGCGCGTCACCGCCCACGACCAGGATCAGGGGAACCGCACTCATGTCATCGTCATCGGCAGAGACCGCGCACCCGCTCGCCGAGCGTCTGATTCGACTCGCCCGGGAGCAACCTCTCGATGGCCCGGTCATCGAGGTAGGCACGGGTTCGGGGCGCAATGCGCGGGCCCTCGTCGCGGCGCGGATTCCCAACGTGAGCGTGCCCGACAGCACACCGTACACCCAGCTGCCGGGCAGCCGAGAGACCTACGGCGCCGCGCTGTCGACCCACGCCTACCTGCACGGGACCAGCGCGAAGCTGCGCGCGGGGATCGCGGACCTGCGGCGGGTCCTCAAGCGCGAGGCGCCGGCCTTCATCACGCTGGGGTCGTTCAAGGACGCTCGCTACGGGCTGGGCATCCCGTTCGACGAACGCAGCTTCGCGCCGGGCGAAGGCGCCGAACTGGGGATTCCGCACGCCTACTTCGACCGCGACGGCGTGATCGAACTGCTCTTGGGGTTCCGCATCGAGTCCATGCAGGAGGTGGAGGTCGACGAGATCGTCGGGCGCTGGGCGCACGATGACGAGATCGTGGGCCGAGTGCACTGGTTCGTCGAGGCGCGCCGTCAGTAGCGCGGGACGCTCGAGTCGATCTCGGTCGACCACTCGTCGATGCCGCCGGCGAGGTTCACCGCGTTCTCGTATCCGTTTTCGTTGAGGAATTGGGTGACGCGCTCGCTGCGGCCGCCGTGGTGGCACATGCACACGATCGGTCTATTGCGCGGCAGCTCGCCGAGGTGCGCCGGGATCTCGCGCATGGGGATCGCCCGCGCCCAGGCGAGCGCGGCGGTCGCGACCTCGTCGGGCTCGCGCACGTCGAGCAGGACGAAGTCCTCGCCCGCATCGTGACGGCGCTTGAGCTCGGCGACCGAGATCTCGGTCACGCGCGCTCGCTGTGCCGGGTCGCGATCAGGTCCCGCATCGGGCTCGACGCGTTGGCATACAGCCGCTTCTCCATCCGCCCGGCTAAGAACGCCTCACGCCCTGCTTCGACCGCCAGCCGCATCGCGCAGGCCATCCGGACCGGGTCGCGAGCCAACGCGATCCCCGTGTTCATCAGGACCGCATCGACCCCGAGCTCCATGGCGATCGCGGCATCCGAAGCCGTGCCCACGCCCGCATCGACGATCACCGGGATCGCCGATCGCTCCTTGATGAGCCGGATCGAATACGGGTTGCAGACGCCCAAGCCGCTGCCGATCGGCGCCGCCAGCGGCATGACGGCGGCGCAGCCGACGTCCTCGAGCCGCTTGCACGCGATCGGATCGTCGACGACATAGGGCAACACCACGAAGCCGTCGCGCACCAGCTCTTCCGCCGCCGCGATGGTCTCGAGCGTGTCGGGATAGAGCGTCTCGGGGTCGCCGATCACCTCGACTTTGATCAAGTCGGTCCCGAGCGCTTCGCGCGCGAGCTTCGCCGTGAGCACCGCGTCCTTGGCGGTGTAGCAACCCGCGGTGTTGGGCAGCACGGTCATGTGCTTGCGGTCGATGTAGTCGACCAGCGTCTTCCCGCCGGCATCGTCGAGATGCATCCGGCGGATCGCGACGGTGACGACCTGGGCGCCGCTGCTCTCGTGGGCGTGCTGCATGATCTCGAGCGACGGGTATTTCCCCGTGCCGACGAACAGCCGCGAGCGGAACTCGTACTTGCCGATGCGCAGCGTGTCGGTATCGGTATCGGTGTGCATGCTATCCTCCGGCCACCGCGACGATGACCTCGATGCGGTCGCCGTCGTGCAACGCGACCGCGGCGTGGTGCGCGCGCGGCACGACGGCATCGTTGAGCGCGACCGCGGTACCGTCGCGAGGCGCACTCAGCGTCTCGAGCAGGGCCTCGACCGTCGCTCCGTCGGCAACCTCGCGCGTCTCACCGTTGATCGTGATCGTCACCGTGCGTTGTTCGCGCTCGCGCGCCTCACATCCCGGTGTAGACCGGACCCTCGCCGCCTTGCGGTGGGACCCAAGTGATGATCTGGTAGGGGTCCATGATGTCGCAGGTCTTGCAGTGCACGCAGTTGGCGAAATTGATTTGCAGGCGGCCCTCGGCGGGCGCACTGCCGCTCTTGGTGAAGTGCGGCTCGTAGACGGCGGCTGGGCAGAAGTACTGACACGGGTTGCCGTACTCGACGGTGCACTTCTCGGCGCAGATGTTGGTGTCGGAGACGTGCAGGTGCGCGGGCTGGCTTTCGTCGTGCATCGTCCCGCTCTTGAACACGTCGGTCACCTTGTCGAAGGTGAGCTTGCCGTCGGGGACGACGCGCTTGGTCACCTGCATAGGCGTCAGCTCGCTGAGCTTGCGCAGCCGCTCGTGGCCGTACTCGCCGGCGAGCTTGTCCTTGATCCCGAAACCGCGCCCACCCGTTATGATCCCCAGCTGGGCGTTCATCAGGCCGCCCCAGATGCCGCCGCTGAAGCCTTGGTGAAAGTTGCGCGCCGCGTGCAGCTCGCCGAACGCCCACGAGTCGCGGAACTTCTGCTCGTATGCGCCCAGTTTATTCGCCGACGTGTCGCCGGCTTGGAGTGCGTCGAAGATCGCCTCCGCGGCGAGCATCCCGGACTTCATCGCCAGATGGATCCCCTTGAGCCGCAGACCGTTGAGGAAGCCGGCGCTGTCGCCGACGATGCACAAGCCGTCGGCGTAGAAACGCGGCATCGCGTGCAGCCCGCCCTCGGGGATCGCTTTGGCGCCGTAGCGGATCATCTCGCCGCCTTCGAGCAGCGGCCGAATCGCGGGGTGCAGCTTGTAGCGCTGAAAGTTGTCGTGCGGGTCGGTCGTCGGGTCGGCGTAGTCCAGCCCGGTCACCAGCCCGATGTCGATGACGTCGCCCGTCATCGCGTAGATCCAGCCGCCGCCGAAGGTGTTCCACAGCGGCGCGCCCAGGGTGTGGATCACGCTTCCGGACGGCAGCCGGTTCGGCACCTTCCACAGCTCTTTGATGCCGACTGCGTACACTTGGGGATCGCGATCGCGGTCCAGGCCCAGCCGCGCGATCGCGGTCTTGGTCAGCGTGCCGCGCGGTCCTTCGCCCAGCACCACGACCTTGGCGGTGAGATCGGGACCCGGCTCGTAGTTGGATTTGTGCGAACCGTCCTGCGCGACGCCTTTGTCGCCGATGCGCACGCCGACCACGCGCTCCCCGTCCCACAGCAGCTCCTGTCCGGGGAAGGCCGGGAAGACGTCGACGCCGGCTGCTTCGGCTTTGGCGGCGAGCCACTTGGTGAGATTCGAGAGCGACGCAACGTACTTGCCGTGATTGTTGAGCACGGGTGGTACGAACGGCGCCTTGATCTTCCCGCCGTTGGTGAGAAACCACATCGCGTCGCTGGTCACCGGCGTGTCGAGCCCGCCGGTGACGTCCTCGCCCGGCAACAGTTCGGCCAGCGCCTTGGGGTCGACGACGGCGCCCGAGAAACCGTGATTGCCGATCTCGCCGCCCTTCTCGATCACCATCACGGCGAGCTCGGTCCCGGCGGCCTTGGCGAGCTGCTGCAGCCGAATCGCGCCGCCTAGCGAGGCGGGGCCGGCTCCGACGAATAGGACATCGACTTCGAGGGAATCGCGCTGTGGCATGAGCCGCCCGCCTTCGCGGACGGCGGCTACGGCTCCCTGGCTACAAGCGCGAAAGAGCAGCGGTTACTGCGACGCGGTGCGCGGCGATGCGCTCGGCCCACGGGCGCGGGAGCGGCGTCTCGAACGTCAGCGAGGACGGTGTGCCGCGATACAGCAGCGCAAACGAGCTGGGGAGTCCCGAGAACGCGCGCAGCTCGGCCTCGTAGTCGACCAGCACCGCGCCGCGCTCGAGCCGGTACATCGTCGTCGGATCGAAACCCGCCGGCGCCCCCACGTCGAAGCCGTCCTCGAGCGCCTGCACCGGGAGCCCGGCATCGTCGAGCGCGGCGACGACGACCGGCGAGTACCACGGAGCGAATCCCGGCCGCAGCGGTTCGTACACGTAGCAACCGGCGGCCTCGAAATCTTCGTGCAGATCGAGCGCAAACGCGAAGCGCCGGTCACGGTTGGCGGTGAACACGGCCCGCGCCTCGGGGCTCGTGCCGCCGCGCGAGAAGCTGCGGTTGACGTCCTGGCCCTCGGCGTTGGCGCGGGTTCCGGCCACGTAGCCGCTCGGATTGAGGCACGGCCAGATGCGGTATGCGAAGCGGCCGTCGAGCAGCCCGTCGCGGACCAGCGCGAGTAGCGCCCACGGTGCGGCGGGCTCGTCGCCGTGGACGCCCGCCGAGATCGAGATCGTCGCCGTCGCCGTCCCCGCGCCCAGCTCGGCGAAAAGCAGCGTACGCGGCGCGCCGACGCAGGCGACCTCGCGCACGAGCACACCCCGCGGGCGTAACGCTCGCCAGCCCTGTGCGAGCTCCGCGTACGAACCAGCCTCGGTCACGACCGGATCAGGCCAGCGCCGTCCCGTTGATCGCCGCGTCGAGCAGCTCGATGGGATGCGCGGCCCGCAGCGCGTGCCCGCGCTCGCGCGCGATCGCCTGCATCTGCAACGTACAGCCGGGATTGGCGCTGGCGACGAGATCCGGCGCGACGCTCTCGACGTTGTCGACCTTGCGCGTCCCGATCTCGTGGGCGGACTCGGGTTGGAAGAGGTTGTACGTTCCGGCGCTGCCGCAGCATTGCTCGCCGTCGGGGATCTCGAGCAGCTCCAGCCCGGGGATCGTGCGCAGCAGCTCGCGCGGCTGAAGCCGCACGCGCTGCGCGTGCGCGAGGTGGCAGGCGTCGTGATATGCGACGCGCATCTCCAGCGGCTTGCGCGGCGCACGGGGTTCCAAGGTAGCAAGGTACTCGTTGATGTCGCGAACCTTCACCGCGAAGGCCTGCGCGCGCGCCTGCCAGGCGGGGTCGCCGGCGAGCAGCTCGCCGTATTCTTTGAGGGTCGAACCGCAGCCGGCAGCGTTGATGAGGATCGCGTCGACCTCGTGCTTCTCGAAGCGCGCTATCAGCGCTCGCGCGAACGCTTTGCCTTCCTCGAGCCGGCCGCTGTGCACCGAGAGCGCGCCGCAGCAGCCCTGGCCGCCGGGGACGAGCACCTCGCAGCCTTCGGCGCTGAGCACGCGGACCGTCGCGGCGTTCACGTTGGGGAAGTACACGCGCTGTACGCAGCCCGCGACGAGCGCGACGCGCGCCCGGCGCTGACCTTGCGCGGGCGTTCGGGCCGGAAGTGCAGCGAACGAGTCGCGCAGGTTGATCGGCGGCGCCATCGTCGCGAGCTGCCGCAGCTGCGACGGCAACAGGTTCCCGAGCGGACCCGCGACGAGGCGCGGCAGGCCCATTTTCGCCGCCAGCCACAGCGCCGGCAGCATCGCGCGCAGCCGCTTCGGGTACGGGAACAGCGCGAACACGAAGTTCCGGAACCCGGCATCGGCGGCGCTGCGCGGCAGCGTATCCTCAATCCGGGCACGGGTCGCTTCGATCAGCAGATCGTAGCGGACGCCCGACGGGCACGCCGGTACGCAGGCCATACACCCCAGGCACGCGTCGATGTGGCCGCGCACCACCTCGTCGAGCGGGATGAGCTGCTCCGAGAAGCCCTTCATCAGGTCGATCCGACCGCGCGGCGAGTCCATCTCCTCGCCCCAGGACTGGTACGTCGGGCACGCCGGCAAGCAGAACCCGCAGTGCACGCAGTCCGAGATCAACGAGTCGAAGCTGCGCGGCCCGGACTGCGCAGGAGAATCCGTTTGCCGAGTATCCGTGACGTCGGGCATCTCAGCCCACTTCGCCGTCGGTGCTCGATCCTTCTCTTGTGGGCCCCGCGGAGGCCCGCCGAAACGGTGGTTCAAGTACAGCCGACAGTGGGCTTGTCGACCTTTACCGTTGCGACTCGATCGCTGCGGTTGAAGGTGATGACGATATGAGTCGACCACCCGCAGTCGACATCGAAAGCACCAGCGAGGTCAAGTTCTGCATCTGGATTCGGCATCGGCTTGTAGCGACGATCAAGAGCGCAGAACCCCTCTTGTTTCGGGAGGGGCTCGTTCATGTAAGGCCATGCCCCGCTTG
The DNA here is from genome assembly GCA_003140215.1 of Vulcanimicrobiota bacterium. Taxonomy (GTDB): domain Bacteria; phylum Vulcanimicrobiota; class Vulcanimicrobiia; order Vulcanimicrobiales; family Vulcanimicrobiaceae; genus Vulcanimicrobium; species Vulcanimicrobium beijerinckii. The sequence continues at coordinate 22,196 of PLJL01000001.1, forward strand.
ACCAATCTCCCGTGTCGCAGCCTGCGAAAACCAGCCGATGCTTCGCTGGGCCCACCGCCGATATCGGTTTCCCTTTGACGAACGCCCAGTTGTAAGCAGTCAGTCCTTTTGACTTGAGCATGTGGTATGCGGCAGCTCGGGTGGTGCCTGGAACGACATGCTGGGGAATCCAAGCGGCTTCGTCGGCGGCGAGTGCTGCACTCTGATCGCTCACAGCTTTGAAGGCGCGAGCGAAAGCATTGCCGAGTGCTTGACGCGATGCGCGGTCGCGCGGAGTTCTGGCATAAATCGCTTGCAAGGTCCGTCCGGCGTCACCGTTGTCCATCACCGCAAGTGCCAGCGCCGCAAGATACGCCTCGCCGTAGCGGGGATCGGCCCTTGATTTCTGAGCGGTTGACATCCAGATGACCTGTCTTGCCGGAGGGCCAAGGTTCCTACCCTGGTAGGAGACGAGCGGCGCCTCGGACGGCATAGCCGCCGGATCCTTCGAGACTGCGTGGATCTGTGGTGATCGTGGACGACGCCGCAATCCGAACAGGCCATTCATGAATGCGGAGATGTCGCTCTTGGTGATGGTTTGCCGATCGATCACCAGGTCGCTCGGTGGGGGCGACCCCTGAGCGGCTACGGGACCTGCCAGAGCGGCTACCAGGAGACCTCCAATCGCGGCGACCTTCATTACGTTAGGAAAAGCCATGTACCTAGAGGTTCCCATTGCTGGCTGCCACATAATCCTCGCCAATTTGAGGCCTGCTCCGCCCGCCGCATTTTACCGATCCCAGCCAGGGATCGGGCGTTCGACGGCTTCGGCATGCGGTGGACGGTCAAGCATCGCCGATATCCAGGCGCGGTATCCGGGCTCGTCGAGGTCCACGCCATCTGCAGCGTGCCAAGCGAAGTACGCCTGGTACGCCGAACGGAGCGCGTCTCTCCGCTCAGCGGTCCAGTCCTTTGTCGAAATCCGACCGAGTTGCTTCATCACCATCGCATCTTCCAGCGCAACGCCGCGAAACTGCGCACGAAGCATTGCCGGAACGAAGTAAGCGATGTCATGCGGCGAGCCGATCGTCGACGTCAAACGAAATGCGATCTGGCCGATGTCGGAATTCGTCATCTCCAAGGGCGGGACCGTGCGCAGGTATTCGATGTCATGATCACTGAAGCAGTGAGGGCACGCGGCGAAGTCGTCACTCAGGCGAGCCTCGGCGAAGGCAGCGGCGAGATCGCGCAGCGCCGACCGCACCTCCGCGGGGAGGTCCCACTGCACACGATCGCAGTCCTCATCGACGCCGAAGCGGTTCTGGCGCGGGGGGTCCATGTCGTCCATGCTTACGAGCGCCAGAAGCCGCAGTGAACGCAGCCCGAGATCAGCGGGTCGAAGGTGCTCGGCCCGGACTGGGCGGGAGAATCCGTTTGCCGAGTATCGGTAGCGTCGGCCACCCTCGGACCCTTCGCTGTCGGGACTCGATCCTCTACCCATGGGCTTTTGAAAGGCGCTTGGCCTTCGCATCTCGCGCAAGCATGCGGGCATACCACGCGGGGATGACCCCCTTTGCCCTGTTGTCTGCTCCATAGGTATAGACGGTAAAGCCTTCGCTCCACATCCCGATGTCGAGCGCGCAACATTGGATGGTGAAGCCGCGGATATGCTCGCGGAAGCCCGGGCTGCGGCCGCGGGTCGAACCCGAGCCGACGGAGCATCCGCTGGCGGTCGAGCAACCAGACGGTATCGGTTTGGAACGGATCGGCGCGGTCTACCACGCCTTCGAAGCGCAGCAGGCCGCAACGAACCGAGCTAGTGCGAAGGGCTCGGGGCGGGGCTCGGGGCCGGTGCCGATGACGGGTAAAGCTGGTCGAGCGCCGGGTCCATCGCGCGCTCCGAAACGCCGGTGACGGCCGCGCCGAAGTTGTACATGAACGCCTGACCCATGTCGGCCTCGGCGGCTCCGTGTCCCGTCACACTGCCGGTGCAGTTCAACTGGGTGAGATGCAACGAGGCGTGCGAGCGGCCGGACACCGACGACTGCTCGATACGGATGTTCGGCACGATGATCGCCTGCGCGGCGCTTGCCGTGCAGAGCTCCGCGGCGCGGGAGACCGCGGTGAGATGATCGATCGGCGTTCCGAGTTTGACGTCGGGCTTGCGCGCCTGCAAGTGGGTGAGCAGCGAATGCGACATGTCGGGGGCGTGCGGGTCACCGATCGTCGGCTGCTCGAAGGGTAGGAGCAAAAATGTCGTTGGCGGCGCGGCGGCCGCCGCAACCAAGGGCGCTGCAGCGGCTGGTGTAGCCGCCCCTTGCGGAACGGTAGCGGCAGCGCGTGCTTTGACGGCAGCGTCGATCGCGCTGCGGAAAGCGCCGTCGACGGCCGAGCCCAGGTTTCCGACGGAGAACGCGCCGGTTCGCGCTTCATCTCCCATGGTCGTCGTGGTCCAGCGGATGTTGCCGTCGCAACCGATCTCGTCGAGCCGGAACTCGGCGTGCGTCGGATACCGCTCGATCATGAGCCACAGTCCGATCGGAAAGATTTTCTTGGTTTGCTCGTAGCGCCCCTCAGGGATGAGTATCCCCGACGCACCGTTGTCGGCGCAGACCTTCGCGGCGTTTGCTACCGCGTCCAGGTGATCGACTGCGGCGACGCCCTTGACGTTCACGCCGGCAGCGGGAAGATCGGCCAACAGCTTCTCCGAGATTGCCAACGCGTGCGGATCGGTACTGCCCGGCTCCTCATACGGCACCAGAACCAGCGGTATCGCCGGCGCCAGTTGAGCTGGGGGCGATGCCGCCGGCGTAGCCGGGGCGGTCGGGGTCTGCGCCAGAGCGGGCGCGATGCCAACGGCCAGCGCAACAGCGCAGGCGGCGATCAATGACTTCTTCTTCACGTTCGTTTTTCCGATCATCGTTAGCGTAGACAAGCGGCCTCGCGGCAGCGCTAAGGAACGCTGCCGCAAACGGGTGCCACGGTCATCGTTCGCGACGACCGTCGAGAGTCATCGCCCCAAAGGGCTACAAACCCAACGCTTTACGCACCGCGGGCAGGAAATTGCGCGATACCGGAACTTCGCTGCGCGCTTTGTCGTCCACGCGCAACAAGTACGAGCCGCCGAAGAACGGCTCGACCTCGACCACGCGCTCGGGGTTGACGAGGTAAGCGCGATGGCAGCGGATCAAGCCGGCGGGCTCCAGGCGGGCGGCGCAGTCGGCGAGCGAGCCCTTCCAACGCAAATCGCCTTCGAACACGCGCGCCGTCACCAAATGACCGTTCGCTTGCACGTAGCGAATCTCGGCGATCTTGACGAGCCGCGTCCGCTCGCCGTCTTCGAGCGCGACGCGCGCCGCGCGGTTTTCGTTCGGTGCGACCGCGGCTTCGCCGCGCAGCCCGCGCACGCGCTCAACGGAACGCGCCAGCCGCGCTTCGGAGACGGGCTTGACCAGATAGTCCAGCGCTGCGAGCTCGAACGCATCGAGCGCGCGCGACTCGTCGGCGGTGACGAACACGACGTGCGGCGGGTTGGCGAGCGCCGCGATCACCTTGGTCGCCTCCAGCCCGCTCAACCCGGGCAGGCTGATGTCGAGGAACACGACGTCGTAGGGCCGCCGTGCAAGCTCGGCCAACGCTTCGACCGCATCGCCGGCCTCCGCAATCTCAACCTCGGGCGCGACGCGTTCGAGCGCGTAGACCAGCTCGCTGCGCACCAACGGCTCGTCATCGACGATCAGTGCCCTCATCGCGCCGCGATCGGAATGCGCGAGGGGACGTAGAACGCAACGCGGGTTCCCGCGCCCGAGCTGCTGATCACGCGTAGCTCGCTCTGCGCGCCGAAGAGCTTCATGAGACGCTGGTTCACGTTGTCGAGCCCGATCCCCAAACCTTGCGGCGTCACGGTCGTTGCGTCGAAGCCGACGCCGTCGTCGTGCACGCTCAGCTCGATCCCCTCGCCCTCCGGGCGCGCTTCGATCCGCACCGTTCCCGCGCCGCTGCGCGGACCCAGCCCATGGACGATCGCGTTTTCGACCAGCGGCTGCACCGAAAGCACCGGCACGAGCGCCAAGCGTGCGCGCGGGTCGATTGTGAGCGCGACGCGCAGGCGCTCGCCGAAGCGGGCGTGCTCGAAGCGCAAATACTGCTCGACGTGTTCGAGCTCTTCGTCGAGCGTGACGAACTCCGTATGGCGCGCTAGCGAGTCGCGGAAGTACTCGGCGAAATCGACCAACAGGTCGTGCGCGCGCCGGGCGTCGGTGCGGGTCAGCGCGGCGATGGTGGTGAGCGTGTTGAACAGGAAGTGCGGCGAGATGCGCGCGCGCAGCGCGTCGAGCTCGGCCTGGGTAACCAGCTCGCTGCGCGCGTCGAGCTCGGCCGCCTCGAGCGAGACCGAGAGCACGCGCGCCAAGCCGATCGCGATCTTCACGTCGTCGTCGCGCAACGGCGTTCCGGCGCGGTAGAGCTTGAGCGCGCCCACGGCCTGACCGCGCACGACGAAGGGGGCGATGATGACCGCGGTCAGCGGGCAGTCCGCCACCGGGCACTCGATCTCTTCGCGGCGGCGCGCCGAGTACGGTTCGCCCGTCGCGATCGCACGGTGGGTCAGTCCGGTGAGGGCCGGCCCGCCGACGTGATGGTGGTCCTCACCCCGGCCGACGTACGCGAGCACCAGCTCGCGGTCGACGACGGCGCACGCATCCAGCCCCAGGTTCTCGTAGAGCAACTGGGCCGTAAATGCCGCCGACTCGCGGCGCAGCCCGCCGCGTAGGTGCGGGATCGCCTGCACGAGCAGGTCGAGAACGTTCGCGCTCACCTCGCCCCCTTTCGGCGTCCGCGCGCGAAAACGTGCGTTTCGTGCGCCGCCCGCGACCTTTCGCGCAGCATCGGTGGCAAAGCTGCCGCCGGCAGGCTACGGTCAGAGCACGGTCCCCGTGCGGCACCGCCCTGCATTCCAACCTGAGGAGACGAACGTGATCGACCCCCGCTTCATCACGCCCAATGGCCACAGCCACAACGGGAACGGAAACGGGCACGGTCACGCGGCGCAGCGCCCGTACACCGATGCGGACGTCGCGAAGCTGCGGGGTTCCCTGCCGATCGAGTACACGTTGGCACGCCGGGGCGCGAAACGGCTGCGCGAGATGCTCGCCGGCGACGAGCCGGTCACCGCGCTGGGCTGCCTGACCGGCGGCCAGGCGGTGCAAGCCGTGAAGGCCGGGCTCAACGCGATCTACCTGTCGGGCTGGCAGGTCGCGGCCGATGCGAACACCTCGGGGCATACCTATCCCGACCAGTCGCTCTATCCGTACGATTCGGTACCCAAGGTGGTCGAACGCATCAATCGCGCCCTGCAGCGCGCCGATCAGATCGATACCGTCGAGGGGCGCTCGGGCGAGCGTGACTGGTTCGTGCCGATCGTGGCCGATGCCGAAGCGGGATTCGGCGGCCCGCTCAACTGCTTCGAGCTGATGAAGGCGATGATCGCCGCCGGCGCCGCGGCGGTGCATTTCGAAGATCAGCTCGCGTCCGAAAAGAAGTGCGGCCACCTGGGCGGCAAGGTCCTCATCCCGACGCAGCAAGCGGTGCGCAACCTCATCGCCGCGCGTCTCGCCGCCGACGTCTGCGGCGTGCCGACCGTGCTGGTCGCGCGCACCGATGCCGACGCGGCGACGCTGCTCCAAAGTGACATCGACGAGCGCGACCGGCGATTCGTCACCGGCGAACGCACGCCCGAGGGCTTCTTCCGCATCACTGCGGGCATCGACCATGCCATCGCCCGCGCCTTGGCCTATGCTCCGTACGCGGATATGATCTGGTGCGAGACGTCCACCCCGGACCTCGCGGCGGCCGAAGAGTTCGCACAGGCGGTTCACGCGAAGTTCCCCGGCAAGCTGCTGGCGTACAACTGCTCGCCGTCGTTCAACTGGAAGCGCAAGCTCGACGAGGCGACCATCGAACGGTTCCGCGCCGAGCTGTTCCGGATGGGCTACCGGTTCCAGTTCATCACGCTGGCCGGCTGGCACGCGCTCAACCACTCGATGTTCGAGCTGTCGCACGACTACGTGCAACGCGGCATGTCGGCCTACGCCGACTTCCAAGCGCGCGAGTTTGCCAGCGAGCCTAACGGGTATACTGCGACGCGGCACCAGCGCGAAGCGGCCACCGGCTACTTTGACGAGGTCGCCAAGGTGATCGGCGGCGGGTTCTCGTCGACCGTGGCGCTCGAGGGCTCGACCGAGCAGGAGCAGTTCGAAACGGTTCCGGCATGATCGACGTCCGCGAACGGGAGGAAACGATGCTGACGCTGACCACCCACATCCCGCCTATGAACGCCGCGCCGGCCGGCTTCGCGATCGAACGCGATCTGCCGGCCGGATTCGCCGCTTTCTACCGTCCGCTGCACGACGCGTTCGCGCCGCGCCAGCGTATGGCGATCGCGGCACGCCGGCGCGCGCTCGAAGCGTCGCTCGCCGGCGACGGTCCGGCCTATCCGGCGCCGGGCGCGGCACAGGGCGATTGGCGCGTCACCATCCCCGAATGGTGCGCCGACCAGCGCAACCAGATGACTGGACCGGCCGACGATCACGAGCTCGTCGTGAAGCTGCTCAATTCGGGCTCGCCGGCGGTGATGATCGACCTGGAAGACTCGATGGCGAACACCTTCGATCGCGTTCTGGTCGGGATCGACAACACGGTCAAGGCGTACTACGGCGAGCTCACCTACGTCGACGCCAAGCGCGGCGGGGCGACGATCGCGACCAAGCCGTCGACGACGGTGCTGTGGACGCGGGTGCGCGGGCTGCACCTTTCGCAGGCCGGAATCTACGCCGAGCCGACCCCGGCGGCGCTGTTCGATCTGGCGCTGCTGGCCTACCGGCTCGACTTCGCGCGCCTCAAGCACCCGCTCGCGATCTACATCCCCAAATCGGAGTCGGCCGACGAAGCGCTGTGGTGGCGCGACGTGTTCGGGGCCGTCGCGCGCGCGAAAGGCGAGGACCCACGCGCGATCAAGGCCATGGCGCTGGTCGAAGCGTTCCCGTTCGCCTACGAGATCGAGGAGTTCGCCTACCACCTGCGCGACCATCTGCTCGGTCTCAACTTGGGACGCTGGGACTACATGGCGTCGCTGATCCACTTCAACCTCAACGACCCCACTTGGGTGCTGCCGGATCGCAACACGATCCCGCACGACGTCGCGTTCTTCCAAAACCTGCGCGAGCGCATCCCCGAGGTTTGCCATCGTCACGGCCTGCTCGCCGTCGGCGGGATGACGGCGCTGTTCCCCGACCGTTCGAATCCCGAGCTCAACGCGCGCGCGCTGGCCGCGCTCGAAGTCGACAAACGCAACGAGGCGACGGCGCTCTTCGACGGCGCCTGGACGGGGCATCCCGATCAGAACGCCATCGCGGTCGCGCAGTTCCCCGCGCCCAATCAAGGCTTCGCGCGCAAGGCCGGCGCCGACCCGACGCCCGATCTTCTGCCGCCCATCTCCGGCATCGGAACCCGCAGCGAGGCCGGGACGCGCGCCGCGGTGCGCACCGTGATCCGCTATCGCCACGGCTATCTGAGCGGGTTGGGCGCATCGCTGCTCGACGGCTACATGGAGGATCTTGCGACCGACCGCATCTACCGGCTCATGATCGCGCAGCGCATCCGCCACGGCGTCCACACGCGCGCCGAGGTCGAGTGCCTCTTCGACGAAGAGCTCGCGCGGCTGCTCGCCGAACCCGCCGCCGGCGACCCGGCCGAGGCGGAGATGTTCCGCGAAGCACGCCGGCAGAGCGCGACGATGATCCACGAGGGCCTCCACGACCCGATCTGAGCGCTAGAGGCCACCGATAAAGCGGCCGGGATTGCACAGACCGTGCGGGTCGAACTTCGCCTTCATCGCGAGCATCAGCTCGAACGCGGGCGGCGGCGGGCCCCACGCATCGACCAGGCTTCGCGCCGCGTCGGGGATGGCGTCGAAGACCACGTGCCCGCGACCGTGCGTTGCGCGCGCGACGGTCTCGCGGAGGTCGCGCACGGGCCGGTCCGGTTGCGCGGCGGCGTCGCCTTCGACCGTCGCGCTAAACGCGTGCAGCCCGACGCCGAGCATCGGATAAGCCACGGGGACGGCCATCGGCGCCGCGGCGACGCCCCCCACGGCGGTAACGACCGGTTCGGACGGCGGCGCGATGACGCGCAAGCGCCAGGGACCGTCGCGGCGCACAGCGCGCTCGCGCTGCTCGTAGGCTTCGCGCTCGAGCTGGCTGAGCTCGGACGGCTCGGCGCCGCACGGTGACGCTATGTCGATCAACGCGCGCATCTGCGCGTCGACGCCGGCGGCCGTTCCGCTGAACGTCACGACGAGCGTGCGGTAGTTGTACAACGCCACGGACTCGGGCTCGAGCCGCCGGGCGACGATTTCGCGCGCGACGTCGCCGATCGGTTCGACTGCGGTAAACTGCAACAGCACGGCACGCGTCGCCGCGGGGATGGGGTAGAGCCGGAACGTGACCGTGGCGATCGCACCCAGCGTCCCCAGCGAGCCGACCATCAACTTGGGGAGATCGAAACCGGCGACGTTCTTGACCACCTTGCCGCCGCCGCGCGCGCGCACCCCGTCGGCGCGCACGATGCCGACGCCAACGATGAGATCCTTGGCGGTGCCGTAGCGCTGCCGCCGCCGGCCGTACGCGTTCACCGCGACGACGCCCCCGACGGTGGCGCGCGCGCGGTCGGCGACGTCGAGCGGGAGCATCTGGCCGTGCTCCGCGAGGATGCGGTCGAGCTCGGCGAACGTCATCCCGCCTTCGACGGTGACCGTCTGATCCTCGGGCGTGTAGTCGACCACGGCATCGAGCGCCAGCGTCCGAATCACCGTGTCGAGCGCGCGCGGCGCGTTACCCAGTTCGAGGTGCGTCCCGCCGCCGACGAGCGCGAACGGCTTGCGCGCGGCGTGCAGCTCCCGCACCGTATCGGCGAGCTCGGGGACGGTCCGCGGCGTGGCGACGTCGCGCGGCGTTACGCCGGCGACGCTGATCACCCGCGTCCCGCTTCGCCGGACTCCGCCGGGTGGGGTGCATAGACGCCGGCCCGGTCGCCGCACAGCCGCGGCGTCGGAAACATCTTCTCGGGGTTGAAGCGCTGGTCGGGGTCGAACGCCGTGCGCACCCACTGCATCGTCTCGAGATCGTCGACGGAGAACTGCTCGCCCAAGTAGCACGCCTTGTCGTGGCCGACGCCGTGCTCGCCGGTGACCGAGCCGCCGTAGCGCAGACACACCCGCAGGATCTCGCCCGCGACGTGCTCGGCGGCGGCTTCTTGCCCCGGCACGCGCTCGTCGTAGAGCACCAGCGGGTGCAAGTTACCGTCACCGGCGTGGAACACGTTGGCGATGCGCAAGCCCGCCTCCGCGCCCAGCGCCGCGATCTCGCGTAGCACCGGCGCGATTTGCTTGCGCGGGATCACGCCGTCCTGCACGTAGTAGTTGGGCGAGATGCGTCCCATCGCCGCGAAAGCTGACTTGCGCCCCTTCCACGCTAACAACCGTTCGGCTTCATCGCGCGGCGCGCGAATCTCGATCGCGCCCGCGGCGCTCAAATGGTCGTAGGCGCGATGGGCGGTCTCCTCGGCCTCGGCGTCGACGCCGTCGACGTCCATGAGCACCAGGGCGCCGACGTCGAGCGGCCAGTCGACGCCGGTCGCCGCAACGATCGCTTCGATCGCCAACTTGTCGCACATCTCGATCGCCGCCGGAACGATCCCCGCGCCGATGATGCGCGAGACCGCATCGCCGGCCTCGTCGGTCGACGGAAACGTCGCGAACAGCGTCTGCGTGCGCTCCGCCGTACGCAGCACGCGCACCAGCACCTCGGTGACGATCCCGGTCATCCCCTCGCTGCCGACCACGACCCCGGCGAGGTCGTAACCCAGCACCTCGGGCTCCCCGGCCGTCGATCCGATCTGCACCGTCTCGCCCTCCGGCGTCACGAGCGTCAGCCCCAGCACGTGGTTCACCGTGAAGCCGTACTTGAGACAGTGCGCGCCGCCGGAGTTCTCGGCGACGTTACCGCCGATCGTGCAGACGCTCTGCGAGCTGGGGTCGGGCGCGTAGAAGTACCCGTCGGCTGCGAGCGCGCGCGAGATGTCGAGGTTGATGACGCCCGGCTGCACCCGCGCCGTACGGTTGGGCAGATCGATCGCCAGGATCTTGCGCATGCGTGAGAGCCCGATGACCACGCAACCCTCGCTCGGCAGCGCTCCGCCCGAGAGTCCGGTCCCGGCCCCGCGCGGCACGACGGACAAGCCCAGCTCGCGTGAAAGCTTGACGCACGCCGCGACCTCGGGTGTCGACGCCGGCAAAACCACGATCTCCGGACGCACGCGATAGCCCGGCAAACCGTCGCACTCGTAGGTGCGCAGCGCACTCGCGCCGACGATCGCGTTCTTCACCCCGACGATCGCCGCGAACTGCGCCTGCAGCACGGCGTCACTGAGCGCCGCTCGAACACCGGCCAGCGTCACGCTCATGATGCGGCCGCGGCGGCTGCGCGGCGCAGCACGGCGGCCCGCGCGTTCGCGATGTGCGTGGCCGTACGCGCCGCGGCGGCGTCCTCGTCGTGGCCGCGGATCGCTTGCACGATCGCGTCGTACTCGACGATCGTCGCCCGCCGGCGGTCGACGTCCGACAGCGACAACAGACGGTACGCGATGAGCTCCTCGCGCAGATCGGTCAACATGCGCTTGAGCCGCTCGCCGCTGGCGCTAGCCAGGATGATGTCGTGGAAGGCGGTGTCGTGACGCTCCATCTCGCCGGCGTCGTCGATGCTTTCGCGCATGGCGGCGACGTGCTGCTCGAGCTTGCGCAGCTCGCCGTCGCGCATCGAACGCGCGGCGCGGCGCGCGGCCAGCGATTCGAGCGCCTCGCGGATCTCGAAGACGCACTCGACCTCATCGGCTTTGACCTCGCGCACGACGCTGCCGCGCAGCCCGCGCGGCTCGAGCAGCCCCTCGGCTTCGAGCCGGCGCAAGGCCTCCCGTACCGGGGTGCGACTGGCGCCCAGCCGCCCGGCGATCTCGGCCTCGATCACGGGGGTACCCGGCGAGAGCTCGCCCGAGATGATCGCGGTCCGCAGGCGGTCGTGGATGCGGTCCCGCAGCGGCAGCCCGCGGCGCAGCGGCTGCAGCGACTTCGCGTGCATGCCTCCACGGTACGCCCGCACCGCGACGCCGTCAAGTTTCGGGATACCGTATCCCATTGACACGCCACCAACGGATCCGGTACACTGGAATACGGGATACCGTATCCCGTAATCCGTCGAGGAGACCCCATGCTGGCAACCGCTCCGCTCGCCCCGCCCACGACCATCACCGCCGCCGAAGCCGCCGTCCGCGTCATGGAAAGCGAAGGGGTCGACCTCGCGTTCGGGATCCCGGGCGCCTCGATTCTGCCGCTGTACCAGGCGCTGCGGCGCTCGACGATTCGCCACATCGTGGCACGGCACGAGGAGGGGGCGACCCACGCCGCCGACGGCTACGCCCGCGCGACCGGCAAGGTGGGCGTCGCGATCGCCACCTCGGGGCCCGGCGGCACGAACTTCGTCACCGGCCTCTACACGGCGATGGCCGACTCGATCCCCATCATCACGATCACCGGACAAGTCCCGGTGTCGCAGCTGCACCGCGAGGGATTTCAGGCCGTCGACATCTGCGAGATCGTCAAGCCGGTGGTCAAGAAGTCGTTTTTGTGCAAAGAGGCGGCGCAGATTCCGTGGATCTTCCGCGAAGCGTTCCGCATCGCACGCGAAGGGCGACCGGGCCCGGTCCACATCGACCTGCCGCAGGACGTGCAGCAGCAACTGATTTCGTACGACGTGACGCTCGACGAACCGCTGCCCGTCTTCAAGATGCCCCCCACGCCAGGCAAGATCCGGCGCGCCGTGCAGTGGCTCGCAAACGCCGAGCGGCCGGTGCTCATGCCCGGCGGCGGCGTGCTGATCGCCGAAGCCTGGGAGCCGCTGCTGGCGCTGGCGGAGCACTTGCAGCTCGCGGTGTCGCCGACGCTCATGGGCAAGGGCGCGATCGATGAGGATCACCCGCTCTCCATGGGGATCGTCGGCACGCAGACCAATCAGCCCTACGCCAACGCGCTGTTCCTCGAGAGCGACGTGGTGTGCGCGATCGGCGCGCGCTTCGCCAGCCGCCACACCGGCGATCTCGCGACCTACCGCGGCACGCGCCGCTTCGTGCACGTCGACGTCGAGGCGACCCAGATCGGGCGCATCTTCGAGCCCGACCTCGGCATCGTCGCCGACGCCAAGCTGGCGCTTGAGGCCATGCTCGCCGAAGCGCGCCGCGCCTATCCCGACGACGTGCAGCGCCCGGCGTGGACCGGACGGATCGCCGAGCTGCGCGTGAACCAGGCGCGCAGCACCGATTTCGACCAGGTCCCGATCAAGGCGCCGCGCGTGTTCGGCGAGCTCAACGCCTACTACGGTGATGACACGACCTTCGTCACCGCGATCGGCCTGTATCAGATCTTTTCAGGTCAGTTCCAGACCACCCACAAGCCGCGCCGCTACTTCGTGTGCGGACAGGCCGGACCGCTGGGCTGGGAGATCAGCGCCTGCACCGGGATCAAGCTCGCGCAGCCCGAGCGCGAGGTGGTCGGCGTCGTCGGCGACTACTCCTTCGAGTTCCTCATGGAAGAGATCGCGGTGGCCGTGCAATACCGCATCCCGTTCGTCATCGTGATGCTCAACAACGCGCACCTGGGGCTGATCCGCCAGGCCGAGCGCGCCTCGTTCGGGTTCGACGAGGACTTCGAGGTCTCGATCGGCTACGGCGAAGACGGGTACGGGATGGACCATGTCAAAGCGATGGAGGCGATGGGCGCCGCCGGCGTGCGCGTGCGCCGTCCAGAAGAGATCCGCGATGCGCTGGCCTGGGCGACCAAGACGTCGAACGAGCGCAGCCTCCCGGTCCTCGTCGAAATCCTGACCGAGCCCAAAGAAGATGCCGCGATGGGAACGTCGATCGCGTCGATCAAGGAGGTCTACTAGATGCCGCGCTTCTCCGCCAACCTGTCGTTCCTGTTCCAGGATCTGCCGTTCTACGACCGCATCGATGCGGCCGCGGCGAACGGCTTCCTGGGCGTCGAGTACATGTCCCCGTACGACAGCGAGGTCGCGGAGATCAAGCGGCGGCTGCGCGCGAACGGGCTGACCCAGGTCCTCTTCAACCTGCCCGTCGGCGACTTCGCGAAGGGGGAGCGCGGCTTCGCGTCCGATCCCGAGCGCGTCGACGAGTTTCGGGAAGGCGTCATCGAGGCGGTCGACATCGCGCGCGAGCTCGACTGCAAGCGCGTGAACATGCTGGTCGGAATCGCAATCCCCGGGCGGGATGGTGCATACGCCCGCGCGACGATGGTCAAGAACGCGCGCTACGCGGCGCGCGCGCTCGACGAGATCGGGGCCACGCTCGTCGTCGAGCCGCTCAACCGCATCGATACCCCCGGCTTCCTCATCGGCACGACGGCGGAAGCGCTGTCGCTGATCGCGGACACCGGGGCGTCGAACTTCAAGCTGCAGTACGACTGCTACCACGCGCAGCGCGTCGAGGGGAACCTAATCGCCACGATCCGCGCGCACATCGCGCAGATCGGCCACGTGCAGATCGCCGACAGCCCCGGGCGCAACGAGCCCGGAACCGGAGAGCTGGCCTACGAACGCATCTTGCCGGTGTTCGACGAGCTTGGCTACGACGGCTGGATCGGGCTGGAGTACAAACCGTCGCGTCCCGCTCCCGAGACATTTTCGTGGATCGAAGCACTTCGCGCTCGTGAGGTCGTAGCACCGTAATGGCGGAGAACAAACCGGTCATCGGTTTCATCGGCTTGGGCATCATGGGCAAGCCCATGGCGCGCAACTTGCTGCGCGCGGGCTACGAGCTCGTCGTGCTGAACCGTTCGCGTGCCCCCGTCGACGAGCTCGTCGCCGACGGGGCGGCCGCGGGGACGACGCCGCGCGACGTCGCGTCGCGCAGCAACGTGGTCATCACCATGCTCCCCGACTCGCCCGACGTCGAAGCCGTCGCGCTCGGACCCGACGGCATCGCCGCCGGCATCAAGGACGGCGCGCTGTGGATCGACATGAGCACCATCGCGCCGGCGACGACCAAACGCGTCGCCGCCGAGCTCGCGGCGAAGGGCGTGACTTCGGTCGACGCGCCGGTGAGCGGCGGCGAGAAGGGCGCGATCGACGCTGCGCTCTCGATTATGATCGGCGGCAGCGAGGACGCGTTCGCGCGCGCCAAACCGATCTTCGAGGCGCTCGGCAAGAACATCGTCCACGTCGGCGAGCTGGGCGCGGGCCAAGTCACCAAAGCCTGCAATCAAATCGTCGTGGGCGTGACCATCGAAGCCGTCGCCGAAGCCCTCGCGCTCGCCGAAGCCTCGGGCGTCGATCCGTCCAAAGTGCGCGCCGCGCTGCTCGGCGGCTTCGCGCAGAGCAAGATCCTCGAAGTCCACGGCCAGCGCATGATCGACCGCGCGTTCAACCCCGGCTTCAAGTCCAGGCTGCACCGCAAGGACATGAACATCGCCGCGAACGCCGGCGACGCATGCGGCCTCGACCTCGGCGCGGCCAAGCTGGTGCGCGAACGTTTCGACGCGCTGATCGAACGCGGCGACGGCGAAAAGGATCACAGCGCGTTACGGACGCTCTACCCCTTGCGCGACACGGCACCGGTGGGATAGGATCGCCTCAATCGTCGACCGCGTCGGGATCGCCCCAGGCGAGAAGTACCGCGGGCAAGGAAATGCCCAGGAACAAATTGGTCGCGAGGAAGAGGCTGGGGAAGTCGACCGTTTTCGGTAACGCGATCGACACACGCGCAAACCACAGGACGCCTTCGACAGCGCACGCAAGAGCGAGCACCTGAAAAGCAATGGCAAACGTTTCATTGCGCCGCACGATGACTCGTTCATCGATGTTTCCGGACAGAGAGTCGTACATCTTCCGGTTCCACACGAAGATCACGATGAGCGCGAGTCCGCCGATCAGCAGCGCAACGGTTCCAACGCTCAGCGCCTGAACAGCCTCACGTGACACGCCCGATATCGACGCGAATACCCGGGTGCATCCGAATATCAAGAATCCCGCATAAGCAACGGCGACCGTGAGGCGGCGCAGGCGCCGAGGGTTTCCCAGCTTCGGCACGCGCGAAAGGATTACGATCGGCACGATTGCGACGAACGCGGCGATACCGAGAAAGCCCAGCGTCCGTACGTTGTCAGCAGCGGCGTGGCCAGGAAACAATATCCAGACGGGAACCGCAAACGCAACGGCCGGAACCACGAGATTGCGAAAGAGCCTTGCCGTCATGCGGATGCCTCCGAACGACCTCTGTGGAGCGCTGTGCGGATCGGTGGGAACGGGGTGCGGGAAAAGACTGACTCGATCGGGAGCTCGAAGTATGCGGAGATCCGCATGGCGAGGTCGAGCGAAGGGGCGTACTCGCGACGTTCGAGGTAGCCGACGGTCTGATAGTTGACCCCTAGGATCTCCGCAAGTTGAGCGCGTGATAAGCCCCGCTCGGTCCGGAGCACGGCAATGCGATTGTGGAGCGCCTGGGCGGTCGACTTGACTGCCATGGATGTCATACTTATACAACAAAAGATGCTGTAAATGCAACATGTCGTTGTAGATATACGATAGGCGCACCTTTTCGGGTACGCTGCCTTGCGCGATTCCGCCCCGGTGGGATAGGCTGCGGGGATGATCGCAGCAGAGGCGGCGATCGTTCCCGGCATTCTGACGGGGACGCTCCGCATGTACGCCATCGCATTCGACTTGGACGCCGAGACGCTGCAGCGCACGTACGGCGCCCCGGCATGGCGTCATGCCTACGCCGAGATCCGCAGGATCCTGGACGACGAAGGCTTCGCCTGGCAACAAGGCAGCGTGAACTTCGGCCGCCCCGACCGCGTCGACGCGATCGCCTGCGTGCTCGCGATCCAACGCCTCACCCGCGAGCTGCCATGGTTCTCCGCCGCCGCACGCGACGTGCGCATGCTACGCATCGAAGAGAACAACGACTTGCGCCCAGCGATCGATTCCGCAGCGCCCTAGCGAACTTGTCGAACATTGCCCTGGTGGGATGGATCACCGCAGGAGCTGGGGCTATCGATCGACTGACCGCCCGATGTAACGCAACGCCGTCGCATCGCCAAATCGCCTCTTTCCTGCGGGAAGAGGGCACGGCTCCTGCGGTATTCTCCTCACGCGCTAGAGCAAATGCACGCACGTGGAGCGACCCACGACGAAGTCGGGGAAACGATCCGAAATCCGTTCGCGACGCGACCGGCTCGCCATCGGCGAACGAACTACTCTAAGACGATTAAGGGTAACAGTATTCGGGTGACGATTGCCCATGCCGGCCGAGAAGAGGTCGTCGTGTCGGTCTGGAAGGAGCCTCCTCCGTGAGACGCCCGCTGCGCATCAGCATAGACACCGCCCTCCCGAGTGGGGCGGCCTATGTGGGATATTCCACTTCGAAGGCGGTTCGCCAGGATGCGCTGGACGATGATTTCAGCGTTGCGGTCGATCTTGACGCTATTGGCGAAGTCGTGGGCGTCGAGCTGACCTTGCTCGATCGCCGCGCGTTCGAATTACTCGCCGAAGCCGGTCGAAAGTACGATCTCGAGATTCCCGACCTTCGCGGTTTAGGCGCAGCGTCCTGACGACGGCCTACTCGGCGGTCCAGTCGAAGAGGGCGCGGCGTTCGGGTTTGGGGAACCGTGCTTTGGTCTTGATCGCTTCGAGGTAGCGGCGCTTGCCGGCGCGGTTGCCCTTGCCGATGAGGACGGCTCCGACGAAACGGTCCTCGAGGAAGTACAGCGCGCGATACCAGCCTTTGTCGCGCTCGATCTGCATCTCGGTTTCGATGTCTTCGCGGTACTCCGGTGAGAGCCCGAACTGCGTGATCGTCTGCCCGCTGAAGACTAGCGACGAGTACTCGGGGACGGTGTCGAACTGCTTGCGCTCGGCGCCGTTCGCGGCGGCGGCCATGTTGTGTGCGGCCAGTTTGCCGTGCGCGCCGGCGCTGTTCCAGGTGCCCATCCGATAGTGCTGCTCGGCGATCGGGTCGTAGAACTCCGCGCAATCGCCGGCAGAAAAGATGCCCGGGACATCCGTTTCGAGGTGCTCGTCGGTAACGATTCCGGTGCGCGTGCGGATCCCGGTTCCTTCGCACAGCTCCATGTTGATCGTCAGACCGAGACCGATTCCGAACAAGTCGGCGTCGATCGTCTTGCCGCTCGTCGTGACGACCTTGTTGACCACCCCGTTGGAGCGCACGAACTCGCGGACTTCTTCCCCGAAATGCAGGTGTACGCCGTCGGCACGCGCTGCGTCGTGAAGCAGCTCGCCGGCGGCCTCGTCGAGCATGCGGCGCAGAAACCGCGGCCCGCGAATCAGCCAGTGCGTCTCGACGCCGCGCGAGACGAAGGCCTCGGCGAGCTCGTAAGCGATGAACGAGCCGCCCACGGCGACCCCCACTTTCGCCGTCTCGAGCGCCTCGGAGATCGCCTTGGTCTCGGACATGTACTGGAAGTTGTAGACGTTTCCGGCGCCGGCCGCCCCGGGCGACGTGGCGGGGTTCGGGCGGCCGCCGGTGGCCAGCAGCAGCGCGTCCCACGGTTCCTCGCGGCCGTTCACCACCACGGTGCGGTCTGCGACGTTGACCCGGTCGACCCGCGTCGACAACCGCAGATCGATCGCCAGCTTCTCGTGCCAGGCGATGTCGCGCATGATCACTTTCTGCTCGGTGACCTGCTTGCGCAGCATCGGCGGCAGCGCGATCCGGTTATACAGGCAGTAAGGCTCGTCCGCGAACAAGACGATGGAACACGCCGGGTCGGCCTTGCGTAGCTGCTCGGCACAGGTCGTCCCGGCGAACCCATTCCCCACGATGACATACCTGCGATCAGCCACAGCAGATGTTAATCGAGCGCGCCCACGGGGAATCCCGCTCATAGCACCATCGCGAGCGCGCTCACGGTCGGGGGCCCCGCGTGCAAAGCACGTGGGGGGCGCGGAGCCTCGGGCGGAGCGCCGTTAAAATGAATACTAGGCTCGTTAACCTGCTTGCTAGCTTCATCCGCGGCACGAGCGAGTATGCGCTCGCGCGCCTGGAGTTCAGCCTGCGCTTCGGCGGGCTTGCGGCGCCGCCGGTCCTCGACCGGCTGCCCGACGCCTCCGAGGCGACGCTACGCGACCGCTGGGACGCGATCGAGGGGCAGCTCGAGACGGTCGTCGCCTACGTGAAACAGGCGGAATCGTCGTTCGGTAAGGAGGAACGTGCCGACCCCGCGTTCCGCTGGCTGCGCCGGACGGTCCGGGAGCTCGACCAATACGCACGCGCGCTGCGCTGGGTCCTCACCGTCGGCGGAAGGGACCCTGCGCCGTAAGAGACGAGAGGGGTTCATGGATTTCTTAAACCGGGCGATGGAGCAGGCTAAAGCGCTCCAACAGATGACCGCCGAGGCGATGCAAAAAAGCGTTGAACAGGCCACGCCGATGGTCAAAGAGGCGGTCACCAAAGCGCAAGAGCTGCAGAAGACGCTCATCGACCAGGCACCGAGCGTTACGGCCGCCGCGCAGGAGCAGTACAACGCCGCGCTCCAGCACGCCGGCGCGATGATCGCTACCGGCAAGACCGTCCTCGAGGCCGGGTCGGCGCAAGCCCAGCAACACCTCGCGATCCTGGCCGACCAGGCGAAGAAGGCCGCCGACGCGACGCGCGGTGCCGTCCATTCGGCGACCGCACCGCCGCAAGCCGAGACGCCGGTCGCGCCACCGCCGCCGCCGTACGGGACGACGGGCTCGACCTAGAGCCTATGCCGGCGTGAGGACGCCTTCGTCGTCGTCGACCTCGAGCCCGAACCAGCGCTCGAACTGCGCCGCGAACGCGGCGTAGACCCCGAGCGAAACGATGCTCAGGCCGACGACGACGAGCGCCGCGATCGGCCAGCGATCGACGAACGCGTCGTAGAGTCCGTGGTACGTCGCCGGGATCACGAGCGCCAGGACGATCAGCCCGGCGCGCGCCGACGGGATGCGCGCCGCGAACCAGATCAGGTATGCAGCGATGCCCGTCCACACGGCATGGAAGAACGGGAGCGACGTCAGGCGCAGCACGCTCTCGAGGTAAAACCCCGCGAACGCTCCGGTTTTTGTGGCCTCCGCGGCGTACGGCCCGAGTTGATAACCCACCCCCTCCTTGATGCCGAAGCCGAGCCCGGAGAGCAGTCCGTAGAAGAGGAATGCGCGCAGCGTCGGCAGCGGCCCGGCAAAGCGCCAGATCGCGAACAGCACCAGCGCTTTGGTGAGCTCCTCGGGAAAGCCGATGAAGACGATCGCTGACGGGATCGCGACCCACAGGCTCTTCGCCGCCACGAGCCCGCCGCGCAGCAGCTCGACGTTGAGCACGAGCGAGATCATCAGCGCGGTCATCCCGACGAACACCGTGCCGAAATAGGCCGCCAGCCCCACCCGCCAGCGTATCCCGGTTGCGCGGAACGCCGATGCGAAGAACAGCGCCCACATCGCCGAGAAGTACAGGCCGAGCCCGCGGAACGCGAGCACCGGGTCGTTGATCTTCTCGAAGTACGAGACCATCGCGAGCGGCGCGATCCCCATGAGCGCGATGAGCCCGACGTTGCGCCAGCGCCCCGCCCCGACGGCGTCCAAATGCCTGAACGGCTCGAAGAGAACCGGTAGCACGGCCCGGATCTCGCGCGGAGCGCGCCGGTAGAGCGCGGCATCGTGCGACCCGAGATAGACGCCCTCTTGCCAGGTGCCGGCGGGGGCCGACAGATCGACGCCGCACGCTCCGCAGAAGCGCCCCGCCACGAGCGCCCCGCACGACCGGCAGACCGTTGCCGCCGCCGTCATGCCGGGGTCTTCGCGAACACCACGGCCACGATCGTGACCGCCCACATCAGCGTCACGAAGAGCGTGGGCAGGAACAGGATCGCACCCGCGATCGCCCAGGCCCGCTCGACGGCACGGAACTCCTGCGGATCCGCGTACCGGCGCCGCTGGAGCGCGACGCGGTTGCCGTTGAAGAACAGGAAGATCGTGATCCCCAGCGACACCGGCGGGAGCGGAAACCAGAACAGCCAGTAGAGCGTCCCCAGGACGGGCGCACCGTGCGCGAACGTCCACAACCCGGGTGCGCCGCCGGCGCCGATGTTCACGCCGCGCATCAACGCGGCGGCGGCGCTCGATACGTGCTCGAGCGGAAGCCTCGCGCCGCCCGCGTCGGCACCGCAGTGTTCGCAAAAACGCGTCGTCACCGCGCTCCCGCACGCGACGCAGGTGCGCGACGAAACCTGCGCAGGTTGATCCGCGGCAGTCATGATCGCGCATTCCGTAGCGGAGAGCAGCCAATCCTACCGCGCGCGGCGACGATCGCCGAACCGGGTCGAAACTTTACCCGCGGCTGCCGCAGCGGTTAGGTAACGAGTGTCGCCGCGCGCGGGACCGCGACCGCGAGGCGCACGAACGCATCGAGGTCGCCGCCCGCGTCGAGGTAGGCGCGGGCGCGCGACGAGCCGGTCGCCGCGGCGTGGCTTTCCAACAGTGCGCGCAATCGGTCGCGCGCCTCGGCGTCGAGATCGTGGGCGACCAGCGGGCTGGGTCCGAGCCGCGACGCATGCGCGCGCAAGACGAACAGCTCGCCGCCGGTCATCCCGCTGGCGAGATTGCGTCCCGCCGCGCCCAAGATCGCGACGGTGCCTTTGGTCATGTACTCGCAGGCGTGATCGCCGGCGCCCTCGACTACGATCGTCGCGCCGCTGTTGCGGACCGCGAGCCGCTCGCCGGCGGCGCCGCGCACGAACGACTCGCCGCCGCGCGCACCGTAGAAGCATGCGTTGCCGATCGCCGGTTCGTCGGGCTGTCCCGCGCCGCGCACGACGATGAGCCCGCCGCTCATCCCTTTGCCGACACCGTCGTTCGCCTCGCCGTCGAGCTCGAGCGTCATCCCCGCGGCGAGAAACGCGCCGAAGCTCTGCCCGGCGCTGCCGGCGTAGCGGTACGTCGCCGGCGCTACGTGCTCGCCGCGCCCCTTGCGAATCACCGCGTCGTAGGCGATGCGTGTGCCGACGGCGCGGTCGGCGGGCGTGATGCGCTGCGTCCCGCCGGCGATCGCTTCGTCGTCGAGGTGCGCGTTGTCGATCCGTGCCGAGTCGTACGGAGCGCGCGTCTCGGGTAAGCGCAGCACTTCGTCGAGATCGATGCCCCGCGCCCGGTGGTCGCGCGGCCGCACGAGATCGCTGCGGCCGCGGATCTCGTCGAGCGATCGGGCGCCCAGTGCGGCCAGACGGCGCCGGACGTCCTTCGCCACGAAACGCAGGAAGGTCGCCGCATCCTCGGCGGTGCCCGGAAACTTGCCGCGCAGCACGGCGTCCTGGGTCGCGATTCCGACCGGACACGTGTTCTGATGGCATTGGTGGGCGTAGATGCAGCCCAGCGCGATCAGCAGCGCGGTGCCGAAACCGAACATGTCGGCGCCGAGCATCGACCCGACGATCACGTCACGGCCGGTCTTGAAGCCGCCGTCGACGCGTAAGGCAACCCGCCCGCGCAGCCCGTTGGCAACGAGCGTGTGGTGGGTTTCGACCAAGCCGAGTTCCCACGGCAAGCCGGCGTGCTTGATCGAGCCCAGCGGCGAGGCGCCCGTACCGCCGTCGTGGCCGGCGATGTGCACGACGTCGGCACGCGCTTTGGCCACGCCGCTCGCGACGTACCCGATCCCCGATTGCGCGACCAGCTTGACGGCGACCTTGGCTTTGGCGTTGGCCCGGCGCAAATCGTAGATGAGCTGGGCCAGATCCTCGATCGAGTAGATATCGTGATGCGGCGGCGGTGAGACCAGCGACTGCCCTGTCACGGCGCCGCGCAGCGCCGCGATCTCCGCGGTCACCTTGAATCCCGGGATCTGTCCGCCTTCGCCGGGCTTTGCACCTTGGGCGATCTTGATCTCGAGCTCTTCGGCGGTGGCCAGGTACTCCGGCGCGACGCCGAAACGCGCCGACGCGACCTGCTTGATCGCGTTGAGCGTCCGCGCCGGATCCTCACCGCCCTCACCGCCGTTGCTGCGCGCGCCGGCGAGTTTGGCGCCCAGTGCGACCGCTTCGTGCGCCTCGGGTCCCAGCGCGCCCAGCGACATCGCCGCGGTGACGAAGCGCGCGGCGATCGCGTCTTCGGACTCGACCTCGTCGAGCGCAACGGGTTCGCCGATCGCGACCGGTTCGACCAGATCGCGCAGCGCTATCGTTTCGCGCTCCTCGAGCAGATCGGAGAGCGCGAAAAAGGCGGCTTCGTCGCGCGCCACGATCGTCTTGCGCAAGTTCTTGAGCAGCGGCGGATCGAAATGGCGCTTGACGCCGTCGCGGCGGTAGCGGAACAGCCCGCGCTGCGGCGGCTCCCCGCCCTCCGCGGCGAGCACTTCCCAGGCGCGCAGGTCCTCTTCGAGCTCGTCGAAGCCCAGCGTCTGAACGTGCGTCGCCATCCCGGGAAAACACGTCGAGACGATCTCGGCTTTGAGTCCCAGCGTCTCGAACGTCTGCGCGCCGACGTACGATCGGAGCGTGCAGATGCCGAGCTTGGCCAGCACCTTCACCAACCCGGCACGTAGCGTTTCGAGCAGCCCCGTCGCCGACGCTTTCTCCGTGACGGCGACGCGCGCCGCAAGCCAGGGCGTCATCACGTTGGCTCCGGCGGCGATCACCGCTGCGCAGCCGTGCGCATCGCGCGCAAAACCGTCGCAGGCCGCGATCGATGCCTGCAGCCGCAATCCCACCGCGGTGAGGCGCTGGTGCACGGCGCCCGCCGCGAGCACCGCCGGCACCGGCAACGTCGCGCTGCGGTCGTCCAGAACCAAGTAGGTCTTACCGCGGCGCACCGCGCGCTCCGCCTCGTCACAGATCGTTGCGATCCGCGCGCGCAGCGTCGTCGCCGCGCAGTCCAGCTCGATCCGGTGCGGGACGAGGCGCGAATCGTAGGTCAGCGCGTCGAATGCGGTCTCGTCGAGCAGCGCGGTATCGACCGAGACGATGCTGCCGGGCGCCGGAACGTCGCCGTTGCTGTCGCCGCTGCCGACGAAGGCCCGCATGTCGAAGACGAATCCTTCGCGCAGCGCGTCGATCGGGGGGTTCGTCACCTGCGCGAAGCGCTGGCGAAGGTACTCCGTAACCGGGACGCGGCGTTCGAGGAACGCCGGCGCCGCGTCGTCGCCCATCGACCACATCGGCTCGATGCCGCCGGCCAGCGAAGAGACGACCTGTTTGAGCTCGTCGGCCGTGTACCCGAAACGCACCAAGTCGCGGCGCAGCGTGACGGCGTCGACGTCGCGCGGCGCTTCGGCGGGCGGATCGAAGTGCCACGACGCGACCGTCGCGCGAAAGTCGGAGCCCCCGCGCCGCAGCGCGCGAAACGCGTCGGGGCGGATCAGCTCGCCGGTGGCGAAGCGCACGACGATCCGTTGGCCCGGGCCCAGCCGGCCGCGCTCGACGATCGGATCGTCACCGAACTCGATGACGCCGGCCTCGGACGCGACGAGAACTTTCCCGGACTCGGTGCGGCACCAGCGCAGCGGACGAAAACCGCTGCGGTCGAGCGCGGCGCCGACGCGGTCGCCTTCCGCGAAGACGATCGCCGCCGGGCCGTCCCACGGCTCGACGGTCGGAATGTGCGCATCGTAGTAGGCGCGCAGGACGTCGTCGTCATCGACGGCCGGCGAGAGCATCAGATCGACCGCCTCGTCGACGCGGTACCCGGCGCCGATCATCGCATCGAGCGCGACGTCGAACTCGAGCGAGTCGCTGGCGCCGCGCGGCGACAGCACGCCGCGCGCCTGCATCCAGGCGCGGTTGCCGGTGATCGTGTCGATCTCACCATTGTGTGCGATCGTCCCGAACGGCTGGACGAGCCGCCAGCTCGGCGACGTGTTGGTGCTGAAGCGCTGATGGAAGACCGCGTAGCGAGAGGTGCACAGCGGGTCGCGCAGATCGGCGAAGTACGCGCCGAGCTCGGTCGACGAGAGCAGCCCTTTGTAGACGACCTTCGTCGTCGACGCGCTGACCAGCGTGGCCAACTCGCCCTCGTCGCGGAGCGTGCGGATCACCGCTCGCCGCACCGAACGCATGCGCTCGCGGGCGTTGCCTGGACCGACGTCGACGAGGACCTGCTCGTAAGACGGCGCCCCCGACGCCGCCTGCTTTCCGAGCACGCTGCGATCGACCGGCGGGACGCGCCAGCGCATCGGCTTGACGCCCTCGGAGCGGATCGCGTGCTCGATCTTGGCGCGCATCGCGGCCGCGGCGTCCTCGCCGATCGGCAGGTACACGCAGACCGCGGCCAGATGCTGCTCCGGGACCCGGACGTGCGCTTGCGCGAGCTCGCGCTGCAGCAGGGCTCGGGGCGTCTCGAGCAAGATCCCCGCGCCGTCCCCGGTGCGTCCGTCGGCCGCGCGGGCGCCGCGGTGCTCCATGGCACCGACCGCCGTCAGAGCGAGCTCGACGACCTCGTGGGAGGGACCGCGGTGCGAGAGATCGGCAAGGAAGCCGACCCCGCAGGCGTCGTGCTCGTCCTGGCGCATCTGATCCTTGAGGATACCGCAATGCGGCGTCGTCGGGGTCCAACGATGGGTAAGCCGGGGCGGCCGTTCGTTCGACAAACGGCGAACCGGATCAGCGCCGCTTAGGCCTCGTGCTGTGTGCGACGATCACCGTGCGGCGCACCGCGGAGCGAAGTTGCCGGTCGATGGCGGGCTGCGCGGAAAGCTCTTTCTTGACGGCGCGCTTCCAGTGCAAGCTGCGCGCGTCGAGGCGCACGTCGCGCCCCTCGGCCCGCGCCGCGGCGACGATGCCGGCGAGCGCATTCATCTGCGACTCGCCCAGGACTTGGATGTCGCGCACGTCGAGCACGATCGTGCCGCCCTGCGTTCCAACCAGCCCGCGTTCGAGCGCGCCGAACGCCGCGACGAGATCGGCGTCGAGAACGCCGATCAAACGAACGACCACAGGTGTTGGAATGGGCTGTATCTCCGGTGCGTACACGGTCACTCCTTAGTGGCTGTACACCGAAGGTACGCTCGGCAGCTGGCAAAGGTTCAATAATCAGGTGAGAGGCCGCTGAGAAACAAACCTCCGCGCTCGCGGCGAGGCTGCGGGAGCGATGTCCAGGTTTTAGCTCGCTGTGCCCACGAGCCCGAGCGCGACCATCATGCGATAGCCGACGCCAAGCGCGCGTTCGTCGATGTCGAAACGCGCGTTGTGGTGCGGGACCGCGGAGCTGGGACCGCCCCGCGCGCCGACGATGAAGTATGCGCCGGGCCGCAGGTCCTGCATGAACGACATGTCCTCGGCCCACATGACGATGTCGTGCTCCACCAGGTTCTGCGCGCCGAGCTCGCGCCGCGCGACCGCGCGCACGACGTCGTTGATCTCGCGGTTGTTGACGGTCGGCGGATACGACCAGTGGTACGCGAAGTCGTACTCGAAGCGCATCGCTGCGGCGAGCCCAGCCAGGATGCGCTCCATCCGCTCGGGTATCGAGCGCCGCACCTCGGCGTCGAACGCGCGCACGGTGCCGCGCATCGTCGCCGCATCGGGGATCACGTTGAAGGTCGTGCCGCTGGTGAACTGCCCGACGGTGACGACGGCCGGGTCCTTCGGCGCGACCTCACGCGAGACGATCGTCTGCAACAGCGTGATGACGTACGCGCCCGCCGCGATCGGGTCGACCGCGAGCTGCGGCATCGCGCCGTGGCCGCCTTGGCCGCGTATCGTGAGATCGAACTCGTCGGCGGAGGCAAAAAACGCGCCGTCGCGCACGCCGACCTTCCCCACGTCGAGCCCGCTGTAGAGGTGCAGCGCGAACGTGCGGTCGACGTGCGGGTTCTCGAGCGCGCCGTCGTCGATCATCTTCTTGTTCCCGGCATGGCCCTCTTCGCCGGGCTGAAAGCAGAAGACGAGCGTCCCCGGGATCTCGGCCCGTCGCCCGGCCAGCGTTCGCGCCGCCGCAAGCAAGATCGAGACGTGGCCGTCGTGCCCGCAGGCATGCATCGCGCCGGCGCGCGTCGAGCGGTAGGGGACGTCGTTGAGCTCGGTCATCGGCAACGCGTCCATGTCGGCGCGCAGCAACGTGACCGGGCCCGGCCGGCCGCCAACCAGGGTCCCGAGCACTCCGGTGACGCCGACCCCCGTCCGAACCTCGTCGAGATCGAGGCCGCGGAGCGTCTCGGCTACGTAGGCGGCGGTTTCGTGCTCCACCATGGAGAGTTCGGGCTGCGCGTGCAGCCGCCGCCGAGTCGCGACGAGATCGTCGTGCGGAATCGCGAGGGCGAGCATCGCCGGCAGGGGTTCGGCGCGGCGGTGCCGTCCCATTCAGGATGGCGCTTCCGTCCTACGCTCACGGGGCGAGCCCCGCCCCGCTCCTCGGGGAGACGATCGGCGACAACCTCGATCGGATCGCGGGGCGTTTCCCCGACAACGACGCCGTCGTCTCGGTGCACCAGAACCGGCGCTTGACCTACGCGCGCTTCGTCGCCGAGACCGACCGGCTCGCCAAGGCGTTCGTCGCCGCCGGCGTCGAGCACGGCGAACGGGTCGGGATCTGGTCGCCCAACTCGCTCGAATGGGTGCTCGTCCAGTACGCCACGGCGAAGATCGGCGCGATCCTGGTCAACGTGAACCCGGCCTACCGGCTCTCCGAGTTGGAGTACGCGTTGCGCCAGAGCGGCGTGAGCACGCTCGTCGTGCTGGACCGTTACAAGACCAGCGAGTATCTCGCCATGGTCCGCGAGGTGCGCGCGTCGTTGCCCGCGCTGCGCGAGGTCGTGATCGTCGGCGGTACCGAGCCCGGCGACGGCGAGACTGCCTGGGACGACTACGTCGCGTGTGCCGGTGAGTGTGACGAGGCGACCCTCGCGCAACGGCGGGCCCGCTGTCAGTTCGACGACGCGATCAACATTCAGTACACCTCGGGGACGACCGGCTTCCCCAAAGGCGCGACGCTCTCGCATCACAACATCCTCAACAACGGCTTCTTCATCGGCGAGGGCTGCCGCTACACGGCGGCGGATCGCGTCTGCATCCCGGTCCCGTTCTATCACTGCTTCGGGATGGTGCTGGGCAACCTGGCCTGCACCACGCACGGTGCCGCGATCGTGATTCCGAACTGGACCTTCGACCCCGAGCTGACGCTCCAAGCCGTCGTGGCCGAGAGGTGCACGTCGCTCTACGGCGTCCCCACGATGTTCATCGCCGAGCTGGCCCTGCCGCGTTTCGCGGACTTCGATCTCTCGACGCTGCGTACCGGGATCATGGCCGGCTCACCGTGTCCGGTCGAAGTGATGAAGCGCGTGCAGAGCGAGATGCACATGCCCGAGGTCACGATCTGTTACGGCATGACCGAGACGTCGCCGGTCTCGACCCAGACGATGACCGACGATCCGCTCGCCAAGCGCACCGGGACGGTCGGCCGCGTGCACCCGCACATCGAGGTCAAGATCGTCGACGCCGAAGGGGTCATCGTCGGCCGCGGGACGCCCGGCGAGCTGTGCACCCGCGGCTACAGCGTGATGCTCGGCTATTGGGAGAACCCCGATGCGACGGCCGGCGCGATCGATGCGGCGCGCTACATGCACACCGGCGACATCGCCTCGATGGACGAGGACGGGTACGTGAACATCAGCGGGCGGATCAAGGACATGGTGATCCGCGGCGGCGAGAACGTCTACCCGCGCGAGATCGAGGAGTTCCTCTACACGCACCCGGCGGTCAAGGACGTGCAGGTGATCGGGGTTCCCGACGAGCGCTTCGGCGAGGAGCTTTGCGCCTGGGTGATCCTCAACGACGGCGCGACGGCGAGCGCCGGCGACATCAAGGAATACTGCAGCGGGCAGATCGCGCGCTACAAGATTCCGCGCTACGTGATGTTCGTCGAGGGCTGGCCGATGACGGTGAGCGGCAAGGTCCAAAAATACAAGATGCGCGAGGAATCGATCGAAAAGCTGGGCCTGGAGAGCGCCGCGAAAATCGTCACCGCATGACGGGCCTGGTTACGGAGGCGCCGTTCGAAGATTTCCTCGCTGCGGCGCCGCTAATCGAGGTCGATGCTCCGGGGATCGCGGCCTTCGTGGACACGCGGCTGCGCGGGCTCTACGAGGTGGACGCGGCGCGCGAAGTCTTCCGCTTCGTGCGCGACGACGTTGCGCACTCCTGGGACGTCCAGGGACATCGCGTCACGCGCTCGGCGGTCGACGTGCTGGCATACCGGGAGGGGATTTGCTACGCCAAGAGCCACCTCGTCGCCGCCTTGTTGCGCCGCGCCGGGATTCCCAGCGGGATCTGCTACCAGCGGCTGACGCTGTTCGACGATGCGTCGGGCGGCCACGCCGTGCACGCGCTCAACACCGTCTACTTGGGCTCGCTGGACCGCTGGATCCGGATCGACGCGCGCGGCAACAAACCCGGCGTCGATGCCCAATTCGCGGTCGACGAAGAGCGGCTCGCGTTCGCCATCCGGCCCGAGCAAGGCGAGATCGACTACCGGCGCAATCACGCCGCGCCGCACCCGGAGATCATCCGCACGCTCGAGGCGAACGATGACGTGCTGGTGATGTACCGCGAGCGCCTCCCGGCCGCGCTCGCGTAGCACCGGCGTTTCGATTCGCCCGGGCGGGTTGTGTCGCTTAGGCGCTCTTCTTGCTCGCGCGTCGGCGCGCCGTCTTTTTCTTGACCGCTCCGGCCCCTTTGCGGGCCGCGCCGGCAGCCTTGTCGGTGATCGTATCGACCACGTCCGCTCCGGCACCGATGAGCTTGCCGGCCTGCTCCAACACCGTCCCGACCTTGCGTGCGGTGCGCGTCGCTTTCTTCGCCGTCTTGGCTGCCTTCTTCGCGACGCCGGTCGCTTTTTTCGCGGCTCCGGCAACCGCCTTACCGGTTTTGCGCGCGGCCTTGCGGGTAGCCCCGACGGCCTTCTTCGCGCCGCCGGCGGCTTTGGCTACCGCGCTCTTCTTGCGCGCCGGACTCTTCTTCTTGGCGGCCTTCTTGCGGCCACGTTTCGCTGCTGCCATGGTGTCGCGTTCCCTCCAGTTGGAGCGATGGAAATCGTTGCTACCACACGTTCCCGCCACTCGACACCGGCAAACGGAACGAATAGAGCCCGCCGTGGTCTCGCGGCGCCTCGGTGCATCAGTACACCAGCTTTCCGATCTTACCGGCGGACGCTTCACAGAACCACAGCGAGCCGTCCGGCGCCGAAAAAATGCCCATAAGGCTGGAAGTACTTGGGGTCGGGAACTCGGTGACCATTCCGGTCGTCGTGATGCGTCCGATCCGGCCTTGGAGCTCCGTGAACCACAGCGCACCATCCTGGCCCACCGTGATCCCCACCGGCCCGCTGTTGGTCGGAAACTCGTTGATGACCGAGAACGAGGCCGGCGAGAGCTGCCCGATCTTACTCGTTCCGGTCTCCGCGAACCAGAGGTTTCCGTCGGGGCCCCGAACGATCTGGCCCGGGTTGCTTCCCGGCGCGAGCGAGATCTCGCTGATCGGTGCACCCAAATTGCTGAGGCGACCGATCTTGTCGTTTAACGCGGTGTAGTAGATCTTGTTGTCGGGTGCGGTCGTGATCCCGTTCGGAGACTCGTTGGCGGTGGGAGTCGACGTCTCGGTGACGACGCCGGTGGCCATGTTCACGGAGCCGATGTTGCAGGTGGTACCGGGACAGTTGG
Organism: Vulcanimicrobiota bacterium; assembly: GCA_003140215.1. Lineage (GTDB taxonomy): Bacteria > Vulcanimicrobiota > Vulcanimicrobiia > Vulcanimicrobiales > Vulcanimicrobiaceae > Vulcanimicrobium > Vulcanimicrobium beijerinckii. The sequence continues at coordinate 51,971 of PLJL01000001.1, forward strand.
GCGCGGTAAACCAGACGGTGCCATCGCCGCGGTCGACCAGAAACACGGGTACGTCCGCAGTGTGCGTCGTGGGGAACTCCTGGAACACCCCGCTGGTCGTGACCGCCGCGATATAGCTAGACGGCCCAGCATTGGACTCCGTGAACCACAGTCGCCCGTCGCTTGCCGCGATGATCCCCGACATGGTCGCCATGAACGTCGGGACGGGGAACTCGGTAACCACGCCGGCCGACGTGATTCGCGCGACGCGGTGGGGGAACTCCGTGAACCACATGTTGCCGTCCGCGCCGGCCGTGATCCATTGCGGCGTATGTGTCGGCGTGAGGATCGTGAACTCGTAGATCGTGGGCTTCGGGGCGAACGTCGCCGACGCGCTCGGAATTCCGGTCCCCGTCGCCACGACGGTCGCGCTGGTCAGCGTGCCGCCGTTGTATGCGAGCGTCGCGGTCGTCGATGCGTTCGGGATGGTGTTGGCCGAGAGCGCGAGCGTCCCGCTCTCCGACGGCGACGGGATGATGATCGCCAGGTGAATCGGCTGGCTGTAGTCACCGGGGCCGGTAATCGTGTCGCCGTCGGCATCGAGCGCCGCTACGTTCACCGGCACCGTCGCCGGCACACCGGCGTTCGGCGTCGGGTTGGCGACCGTGACCACCACCGACGCGACGACGCCGCCCAGCGTCGCGGAGACCGTGTTCGCCACGCCCAGCGCGATCTGCTTCGTCACCGACGCGCGGCTCAGGACGTTGCCGAGACCGTTCTGCTCGTCGAAGGTGGCGAACGCGAAGGTGTCGGTGCCGACCGGCGCGTCGATCGTCAGCGTGCTAGCCGGAAAGTTGAGGAACTGCGGCGCTCCGCCGTTCACCGCGACCGAGACGCTGCGGGCGGTCGCCGGGACGAAGCGCGGGCTGCGCTGTGCGGCTTGCGGGGCCGAACTCCACTTCATCGTGAAGGTCACGCTCACCGTGCCTGACTTGGGAGCCGTCTGAGCGACCACGGGGGGTGCGCTGCTGCTTCCGCCGCCGGAACATCCCGCGGCCAGCACGAGCATCAGCGGGACGCTGAACAAACGTCTTGCCGAAGGCAATGCTCGCTGACCCACCCTCATGGCAAGTCGCCTTCCCCGACGTTGCGCGACAGCCCCGCCGCGGCCGGAGCCGTGGCGGGGCGTCGGGTCTCGATCGGCGTGGTTGCGTTACTGACGTTGCTTCGAGCTGATGGTACCCGTCGTCGTCGTGACGGTGACGTTCACGCCGACCGACCCGCCGTGGTTGTCGCTCACGACGATCGTGCAGGTGCCCGCGGCTACCGCCGTGACGGTGAACGTTCCGCTGGGACCGGTGTTCGACGCCGGCGCGAACGTCGCGATCCCGGTGCACGACGGGCTGCCGTTGGCCGCGTTGAACGGGCCGGTGTAGGTGTTTTCGGTGACCGTGAACTGGGCCGACGAGCCGGCCGTCGTCAACGACAGCGAGACGGCGCTCCCGCCGATCGCCGCCGGAACCGGGGTCGGGGTCGGCGTCGGCGTCGCCGTCGGCACCGGTGTCGGCGTTGCGGTCGGGCCGGGAGTCGGGGTCGGCGTCGCCGTGACGACACCGGTGCTGAAGGTCGGCGGGGCCGAACTGCCGCCGTTGCAGCCCGCAATGGCCGCGGCCGTTGCGACCGCAAACGCGGCGAGCGCGGCGCGCAAGCTCATCTTCGAGGTGCCTCTCTGCTCGCGCATCTCAGTACACCAGCTTTCCGACGCGGCCCGGATTGAGGCCGGTGCCCGATTCGGCAAACCAGATCGAACCGTCAGGCGCGACCGCGATCCCCTTCAGACCTAGGCCGGTGACCGGCGACGTGTACTCGCTGACCGTACCGAAAATGCTGACGCGGCCGATGCGGTCGAGCCCGGACTCGGTGACCCACAAGCCGTCGTCCTTACCGGCGGTAATCCCGATCGGATTGGAGGTCGCTGTCGTCGTCGGGAACTCGTCGATGGTCGGTGCCGGCCAGCCGGCCGGGTTCAGCCGAGCCACCCGGCTCGTACCGAACTCGGTGAACCACATGCAAGGGCTGCCGCCGCAGGTCGTCTCGGCGGCAGGTCCGCGCACGATCTGCGCCGGCGCGCTTCCCGTCGGCAGCGGCACTTCGGTGATGGCGCCGAAGAGCATCGGGATCCGGCCGAGCTGATCGACCGCGTTCTCGGTGAAGTAGAGGTTGAGGTCCGGCGCCGGTGCGATGCCGAACGGCTTCGAGTTCGGCGTCGGAATCGTCGTCTCGCCGGAAACGCCCGACGTGAGACCTTGGAATCCGACGTGGTTGCCGGTGTTGCCGGTGAACCACACGTTGCCGTCACCGCGGTCGGTCAGCAGTTGCGGACCGTCGGTGGCGAACAACGTGCTGAACTCGGTGTATGCACAGGCCGTCGTCACGCGGGTGATCTTGCTGCCGGCGAACTCCGTGAACCACAGGTTGCCGTCGGACGCGCTGATGATCCCCCGCGGGTCCGATGCCGCCGTCGGGATGGCCGGGCACTCGGTTACGACGCCGGCGGGGGTGATCTTCGCAATGGTGTTGCCCGGGTTTTCGGTGAACCACATGTTGCCGTCGCTGCCCGCCGCGATCCACTGCGGCCGGTTGGCGGCGACCGGGATCGAGAACTGGTAGAAGGTCGGCGTCGGGGTGAAGGCCGCGGCCTGCGTGCTGACGCCGGTCGCTCGCGCAACCACGAACGCGATGGGGCCATCGGGCAATCCGCTATTCAGCGTTGCCCCGTTGTAGGTCAGGGTCGCGGTGGTGGACGAGTTCGGAAGCGTCGTGGTCGAGAGCGCGAGCGTGCCGCTGTTCGTGTCGTCCTGGATCGAGAGCCGGATCGGCGTGCTGTAGTCTCCCGGCCCGACGATCGTATTCCCGTCGGCGTCCTTCGCGGATGCGTTGACGTTGACCGTCGCCGGAACGCCCGCATTGGGCGCCGGATTGCTGAGTGCGATCGTCAGGGAGGCCACGACGCCGTTGAGCACCGCAGAGACGGTATTGGCGGCGCCGAGGACGATTGCTTTCGACACCGACGCGCGGCTGAGGACGTTGCCCTGACCGTTCTGGTCATCGTACGTCGCGAAGGCGAACGTGTCGGTGCCGACCGGAGCGTCGATCACGATCGTGGTGAGCGGCGCATTCAGGAACTGCGCGTTGCCGCCGTTGACGGTAACCGAGACGCTCCGCGCCGTCGCCGGAACGTAGCGCGGACTGCGCCGCACGGTCTGCGTCGTGTCGTTCCACTTCATCGTGAACGTCACGCTGGCGGTCCCCTTGCTCGGGGCCTGCGGCGCTGTCGGCGGCGTTGGGGACGTACTCCCACCGCCGCCCGAGCAGCCCGCGACGAACAGGGCCATCGTCGCCGCGCATGCGAGGCGTCTCGCAAGAGGCGACCGCCGAGCAAGAATCATGGTAACAGCGCCCATGTGCATGCCTCCTCGTATGGAAGTCGAGCGGGGACAACAGCGATACCTGGATGCGCCGTTCCGTGCGGTTTCGCTGCCTTGTAAGCTCACGTGCGCAATTTCCTGGTTCCGGGACGAAAAAGCCCGCCGCAACCGAAGTTGCGACGGGCTTTCGTGCGGGAAGCGTCAGTGTTGACTGCGCCGAACGCCGCTGATCGTGCCCGTTGTCGTCGTGACGGTGACGTTCACGCCGACCGAGCCGCCGTGGTTGTCGGTCACGACGATCGTGCAGGTGCCCGCGGCCACCGCGGTTACGGTGAACGTTCCGCTGGGGCCGGTGTTCGAAGCCGGCGCGAACGTCGCGATCCCGGCGCACGACGGGCTACCGTTGGCCGCGCTGAACGGGCCGGTGTAGTTGTTCTCGGTGACCGTGAACTGGGCCGATGAGCCGGCCGCCGTCAACGACAGCGCGACGGCGCTCCCGCCGATCGCCGCCGGAACCGGAGTCGGGGTTGGGCTCGGCGTCGGCGTTGCCGTCGGCACCGGCGTCGGCGTCGCCGTCGGACCGGGGGTCGGGGTTACGACGACACCCGTGCTGAAGCTCGGCGGGGCCGAACTGCCGCCGTTGCAGCCCGCGATCGCCGCCGCAGCGACGATGGCGAATGCGGCGAGCGCGGTGCGCAAGCTCATCGTCGAGGTTCCTCTCTGCTCGCGCATCTCAGTACACCAGCTTTCCGATGCGGCCCGGATTGAGGCCGGTGCCTGGTTCGCAGAACCACAGCGAGCCGTCCGGCGCAACCGCGATCCCCCGGAGCCCGAGTCCGCTAAGAGGCGAGGTGAACTCGGTGACCGTTCCACCCGTCGTAATGCGGCCGATCTTGTCGAGACCGGTCTCGGTGAACCAAAGGGCACCGTCTTGACCGACCGTGATGCCGGTCGGCGCTCCGTTCGGCGTGAGCGTCGGAAACTCGCCCGTCACCGAGAACGAGTTCGGAGAGAGCCGGCCGATCTTGTTGCTGCCGAACTCGGTGAACCAGAGGTTACCGTCAGGGCCGCGCACGATCGACTCGGGCACGGAACCGGCGGTCAGGCTGATCTCGCTTTGCGCGGTGAACAGGTTGGCGATGCGGCCGATCTTGTCGACGGCGGACTCTGTGTAGTACAGGTTGTTGTCCGGCGCGGTCGCGATCCCGAACGGTCCGGAATTCGCGGTCGGGATGCTCGTCTCACCCGCGACACCCGAGCTGATCCCCTGGAAGCCGACGCGGCTGCTGCCGTTGGCGACGTACCAGATGTTGCCGTCGAGCCGGTCGACCAATCCAATCGGATTGTCGGGCGGCGGCGGCGCGAACAGGGTCGAGAACTCGGTGAACGTGCCGGTCGTCGTGACCTTCGCGATCTTGCTCGTGCCCGGCGGCGGCGTCGTCGAGAACTCGGTGAACCACAGGTTCCCGTCGGACGCGCCGATGATCATCTGCGGCTGCGCGTTCGCGGTCGGGACGGTGAACTCGGTGACCACACCGGCCGGCGTGATCCGAGCGACCGCGCCGCCAGGGTTCTCGGTGAACCACATGTTGCCGTCGGACCCTTGCGCGATCCATTGCGGCCTGTTGGCCGCGACCGGGATCGAGAATTGGTAGAACGTCGGTGTCGGAGTGAAAGCCGTCGACACGGTGCTGATCCCGGTGCCGCTCGCGGCGATGGTCGCGGTGGGACCACCGGGCAGACCGCTGTTGAGCGTTCCGCCGTTGTAGGTCAGCGTCGCCGTCGTCGCCGGGCTCGTGAGGTTATTGGTCGAGAGCGACAACGTGCCGCTGGCGGTCGAATCGTTGATCGCGAGGTGGATCGGGACGCTGTAGTTCCCCGGTCCGACGATCGTGTTGCCGTCGGCATCTCTCGCGGCGACGTTGACGTTGACGGTCGCCGGTACGCCTGCGTTCGGCGCGGGGTTGCTCAGCGAGATGGCGATCGAGGCGACGATGCCGTCCAGAACCGCCGTGACCGTGTTCGCGGTCCCGATCACGACGGCTTTCGTGACCGAGGCGCGGCTAAGGGCGTTGCCCTGACCGTTCGGCTGGTCGAACGTCGTGAACACGAAGGTATCGGTTCCGACCGGCGCATCGATCACGATCGTGCTCGCCGGCGCGTTCAGGAACTGCGGAACGCCGCCGTTCACCGAGACCGAGACACTGAGGGCCGTGGCGGGAACGTAGCGCGGATTGCGCGTCACGCTTTGCGTCCCGTCGGTCCAATGCATGGTGAAAGTGACGCTCGCCATCTGATTCGACGTCGGCTGCTGCCCGCCGGCCGGCGGCACGGCACGCGCGCCCCCGCCGCCCGAGCAGGCCGCCAGACCCGCGACGATCGCTAAGCTGATCAGGCGCATTCCAGCGCGAGTCGCTCGACCAAAACGCAAAGATGAAACGCCCATACGCGAGTCTCCCTAACCGAGTAGGCAACGAGAAGAATCGTGCAAACACCAGCCCCTGCACGGCCGGTCCGCGGTCGCTGTAGGCGCCCTCGAACCCGGACGGCTTCCTTGGAAGCCTGCGCGCACTTTCCTGGCTCGAGGAACCAAAGTGGGCCGTTTTTCCGCATTTTGTGATAGCCAAGCAAGTGCTCGGCTGCAGATGCCGCGGATCCGGCCCGCAGGAGTCGCATCCACTCGCGCGCGAGTACCCGCGGTTCTCACTTGGGCCCCAGGGATCGACTCGATGGCGAAAACCACGGCCGCGCGCGGACGCGATTTGGACCGCGGCGGCCTGAGCGACGAGCAGCTCGTCGCGATGCTTCGGAACATGCTCCTGCAGCGGCAGCTCGACAACCGCGGCTTTCAGCTCAATCGTCAAGGCAAGATCCCGTTCGCGCTGGGCTCCGAGGGGCACGAGGCCGTCCAGGCTGGGGCAGCGATGGCATTCGAGCGTGGCCGCGACGTCCTCGCCCCGTACTACCGGGACTTGGGCCTGGCGCTGGGCGTCGGGATGTCGCCCTTCGAGATCCTCTCCTCGCTGTTCGCGCGCCAGACCGATCGTTCGATGGGCCGGCAGTTCCCCAACCACTACACCAATCACGACCTCGGCGTCATGTCGATCTCGTCGATCATCGCCGGCCACTGCACCCATGCCGTCGGCGTCGCCGCAGCCTTCAAGTATCGCGGCGAAAGCGGCCGCGCCGTGCTCTGCACTACCGGCGAAGGCGCGACGTCGCAAGGCGAATGGCACGAATCCGTCAACTATGCGGCCGTCCACGGCCTGCCCATCGTGTTCTTGGTGCAAAACAACGAGTGGGCGATCTCGACGCCGCAAGACATGCAGATGAAGGTCGCCAACGTCGCCGACAAAGCGCCGGGTTACGGGCTTCCCGGGGTCGTCTGTGACGGGTTCAGCCCCATCGCAACCTACCGCGTCATGCACGAAGCGCTCGAGCGCGCTCACGCCGGCGGCGGCCCGACCATCGTCGAGGCCAAGTGCTATCGTTTCCTATCGCACTCGACCGACGACGACGACCGCACCTACCGCTCGCGCGACGCGATCGAGGAGCGCCGTAAGCTCGATCCGGTCCCGCGCTTCGAGCAGGCCCTCATCGAAGCCGGCGTCATCGACGAAGCGCTCGCGAAACGGCTCAAGCAAGACGTGCTGCGCGAGACCAACGAGGCCACCGACGCGGCCGAAGCGCAGCCCTATCCGACCGCCGAAAGCCTCTACACGAACGTCGTCGCGGGAGACTACAAACCATGGCAAGACTGAGACTGCCGCGATGACGGCCACCACCCAGCAGCAAACCGGCGTGACGATGACCAACGTCGAGGCGGTGCGGACGACGCTGCACGCAGCGTTGGTGCGCGACGATCGCGTGCTCGTCATGGGCGAGGACGTGGGCGCACGCGGCAACGTCTTCCTGATCACCAAGGGGTTTCTCGAGGAGTTCGGGCCGCAGCGCATCATCGACACGCCGCTGGCCGAAGCATCGATCGTCGGCATCGCGATCGGGATGGCGATGGAAGGGCTGCGGCCGATCGCCGAGATCCAGTTCGCCGACTTCATCTATCCCGCGTTCAACCAGATCGTCGGCGAGGCGGCCAAGGTTCGCTACCGGTCCAACGGGGACTACACCTGTCCGCTGGTCATTCGCACGCCCTACGGCGGCGGCGTGCGCGGCGCGCTCTCGCACTCGGTTTCGATCGAAGCGCTGTTCTACCACGTTCCGGGGCTGACGATTCTGGCGCCGTCGACGCCGGCGGACATCAAGGGTTTGCTCAACGCCGCGATCGAGTGCCCCGACCCCGTGCTATTCCTGGAGCACAAGAAGACGTACCGCAGCGTCAAAGGCGAGGTCCCCGGCGGGTACTACACGATCCCGATCGGCAAGGCCGACGTGAAGAAGGCCGGGACGCAGCTCAGCGTCGTCTCGTACGGCTACAACCTGCACCAAGCGCTCGACGCGGCGAACCGGCTCGAGGGCGACGGGATCTCGGTCGAAGTCATCGACCTGCGGTCGATCCGTCCCATGGACAAAGGCACGATCCTCGAGAGCGTGCGCAAGACGCGCAAGCTGCTCATCGTGCACGAGGACAACAAATTCGGCGGGATCGGCGCCGAGATCAGCGCGATGGTCGCCGAGGAGGCGTTCTTCGAGCTCGACGCGCCGATCCGCCGCCTGGCCGGCCCCGACGTCCCCGCCATGGGCTATGCGCTACCGCTCGAAGAAGAGTTCATGACGTCGACCGAGGAGATGGTTGACGCGATGCGAGAGTTGGCGAGATTTTAGCATGGCCACCACGATCACGATGCCGCAACTGGGCGAAACGGTCACCGAGGGCACCGTCGCGCAGTGGCTCAAGAAGCCGGGCGACAGCGTGGAGAAGTACGAAGCGTTCGTCGAGGTATCGACCGACAAGGTCAATGCCGAAGTGCCGTCGCCCGTCACCGGGATCATTCGCGAGCTGATCGTCAAGGAAGGCGAGACCGTACCGACCGGTACGCCGATCGCCATCATCGACGACGTCGCGACCGAGAGCACGCCGCTCCCCAACGGGAGCGCCCTTCGACAGGCTCAGGACAGGCTCTCTCCCTCCGAACAGGTCGCGGAAGCGAATCATCAGGCGAGCGACGAGCCCGTACCGGGAGGCAACGTGGGCCTCGGCGGCCCCGCCTACAACGCGCCGCCCCCGCCCTCCAACGGCGCGTCGGGCGCCTCGGCGGCAACCACGCCGGGCGGAACGCGCGTCTCTCCTGCTGTTCGGCGCCTGGCACGCGAGCATCGGATCGACCTCGCGCAGGTGCGCGGGAGCGGCGATCACGGCCGCATCACCGCGAACGACATTCTCGCGGCCGCGGCTCCCGCCGCTGCGGGAGCCGTCGCGCTGCCGCCTACGGCGGCTAGCGCAACCGCGGTAGCCGTCACGCCGGCGCCGACTGCGGCGCGAACCACTGGGAAGCCGACGTACGGTTCGGCGCGGCCGGGCGACGTCATCCCGTTGACGCAAGCGCGCAAGATCATCGCCGCGCGCATGGTCGACTCCAAGCGCAACGCGCCGCACGCCTGGACCATGACCGAAGTCGACGTCACCAACGTGTGGAAGTGGCGCGCGCGCGAAAAGGACGCGTTCGAGCGCAGCAACGGCGTCAAGCTCACGCTGCTGCCCTTCTTCATCCGCGCCGCGGTGGAGTCGCTGGCCGCGTTTCCGCTCATGAACTCGACCTTTGCCGAGGATGGGATCCACGTCCACGGCGAGATCAACATCGGGCTCGCGATCGCGGCAGGCGGCAACCTCGTCGTGCCGGTGATCCGCAACGCGGACCAGCTGTCGATCACCGGGATCGCGCTTGCGGCGGGCGAGCTGATCGACAAGGCGCGCCGCAACCGGCTCGGCGCGGACGACCTCGCGGGCGGAACGTTTACGGTCAACAACACCGGCGCCAACGGATCGATCTTGAGCGCGCCGATCCTCGTCCCGGGTCAGACCGGGATCGTGACCACCGAAGCTGTCGTGAAGCGGGCGGTGGTTCGCGACGACGATTCGATCGCGATCCGCTCGATGATGAACGTTTGCCTGTCGCTCGACCACCGGGTCGTCGACGGAGCCGTCGCGAGCGGTTTCTTGAGCGATCTCCGCAAGCGCTTCGAAGCAATGGGACCGACGGGCGCGCTGTGAAGGGTTCGGCCGCCGGCCGAGCCCAGCAGATACGGCGAGGGGCATTGCTTCTCGCCGTATTCGTAGCTGCCGCGGTCCCTGCGGCAGCCGCGATCGACGACCAGCCGGCCGGCCTGATTCCCTCGAGCGCGACGTTGGCGCGCGTGCGCGCATTGTACGAGCGCGGTCACAACCGCGAGCATTCGCGCACGGTGACGATCGAGGAAGAGTGGCGCCTGTTTCAGGACGGGACCGTCGGCGCGTTCAAGGTGAACCGCTGGGGCAAGGACATCCGTGAGACCACCACGCTGGGGCCGCTTTCGTACGAGCGCGGCGTACTGCACGGCGTGCGCTGGGAGCAGAACCGCAACGGCGTCACCTTCACGCTTACCGGGATCCACGAGCAGCGCGACGCGATCACCGATCGCGCCTTTCGCGATCCGAACGACGATCGCGACGTCCGTGTCGTGGGCGACTCCGTCCCGCTCAACGCGTACGTCGTCGAGGTCAACCCGCCGGCGGGTCGCCGCGAGTGGTTGTTCATCGACAAGCGCAGCGGCAACATCGTGCGCCGCGAGTACGTCGAGCGGCGGCGCCGGTACGTCAGCACGTACGACGACTACCGCTCGGTCGAGGGGGTTCCGGAGCCGTCTCGGGTGCGGACGACCGATTCGCTGGGCAACGAGCGCGAACAGATCTTGGTGACCCGGCTGCTCGACCCGACGCCCGATCCGCAAGAGGTCGAGATGCCGTCGTCGCGCCGGGTTGTGGAGTTCCCCGAACGTCAGACGACGGTGCGGCTGCCGGTGCGCTTCATCAACGGCTTGGCGGTCGTGCGCGTCATCGTGGGCCGGGCCGGCTACGACTTCTTGCTCGACTCAGGCGCCGCGGGGATCGTGATCGATCCCTCGGTCGTCGACCAGCAGGGTTACGAGCGCTACGGCCAACGCATGGGGTCGACGCTAGGCTCCTTCCCGGAGTCGACGACGATCGTTCCGCAGATGACGATCGGCGGGCTGCGCATGCGCAACATCGTCGCCCGCGTGGTGCAGATACCGTTTCACGTCGACAATCGCACGCGCGTCGCCGGACTGCTCGGCTTCGACTTTTTTGCCGACACCGTCGTCCACATCGATCTCGACAAGAGCGTGGCCGAAGCGATCGCGCCGGACCACTTTCACGCCCCGGCTGACGCGAGCTCGGTCAGCGTGGCGCTCGACGACAAGACGCCGGCCGTCCGCGCGCGCGCCGGTACCGCCAGCGGTCGGGTCGTCCTCGACACCGGCGCGAACCGGACCGTTTTCGAATCCGCCTTCGCCGAGCGCGGCGACTTCTCGCCCGAGCGGTTGGCGACGACGATGCACGTTCGGGGGATGGGCGGCTTCGCCACCGCCGAACCGACCCGCGTGCCGACCTTCGAACTGGGCGGCATCTACACGCGCCAAGCCACCGCCGACGTCTCCAACGCGGACCTCGGAACCGAAGACCTCGACGGCGTGATCGGCACCGACCTGCTGCGCTCCTACGATCTGTGGTTCAACTACCGCCTCAACTCCGTCGTCCTGCGCCGCGCCAAACGCTAGCCGATCGTCGCGTATCTAGTGGCCGTCGCTCGACCAGTGTAGCGGGTCGTTGGCGAGCTTCATCACGCCGAACGACGCGCCGATCCCCCACAGCGCCTGATTCGTTCCGTCGCGCGGGCCGGTGTCGACCGCGAGATGATGACCTTTGGCGTCGGCGATCGCGAGATCGCCGACCCACGCGATCTCCAGGTCGATCGCCAAGCCTTGGGTGTGTCGCGAAGTCAGCAGCGGCTCGTACGCGATCCCGTACGCCGCCACCATCGCCGCGGCCGCCGCCACGGATTCGTCGACGGTCGGGTGAACCCAATTGATCTCCACGCCCGACATCGGCGGCACGGCGCGCGGCGCGATCTTACGGTTCGCGATCTGCCATGCGTAGTGCATGAGGTATGCCAGCTGTTTGGGGCGGAAGGTGGCGCCGATCGAGACGGCCGCATCGCCCGCGCCCAGCGCATCCAAGAAGCGCTTCACCTTGTCGCGGAACGGCACCATGAGGCGGTCGACGCTGTCGCTCGCCGGAAAGCGCGTGCACCACTCCGGCCCGCTCAACTCGTTCGCCATCCGGCTACCTCACTGACTACGCGATGCTCGCGCCCTTCTCGCGCCGGTGCGCCGCCACCCCCGGGACTCGGGGCTAGCGGCGCCGCTCCCGGCGGCGGTCCTCACGCGCGTCGAGCAGCACCGAGGTGATGAACGCCGTCTTGCCTTCGGCGTACGAATCCCGGTCGTCGCGGAAGCGCTCGGCCAGGCTCCGCTTGAGGGTGCCGTAGGCGGCGGCGAGCGCCGCATCGGCGCGCAGCGTGTCGCGCAGGATCAGATGGGCTTGCAATGCCGCGGACCCCGAGGCGCAGACGTAGAGGTGTTGCCGCGGCAACTCGGCCGGCGCGCGAAACGCTTCGCGCCCGACGATCCCCAGATCGCCGAGGTGCGCGTAACCGAGCGTCGCGAGCCGCGCAGCCGCCGCGGCAAAGTCGTCGTGGTGGCGAATGACGACGTCGATGTCGAGGATCGGCTTGGCATCCAGACCGGGAACCGCGGTGCTGCCGACGTGCTCGACGCCGACCGCGAGCTCGCCCAGAACCGGCGCGATGCGCGCGCGCTGGCGCTCGAACGCCGCAGGCCAACCCGGATCGTAGGGGACGACGACGACCGGCTCGGCGCGCTCCTCAGGTGAGATCGGGTCCACGGGGCGGCTCATCTGCGCAGGTCCAGGATCGTAGCGAGGTTGGCGCGCGCGTCGACGAGCGGTTCGATGGCACCCGAAGCCGACGTCAGCAGCGTCGTCACGCCCGGGCCGTGTCCGGCGAGGTGAGACATCCCGTGCGAGACCACCGCGATCGTTACGGCACCCCCGCGATAGATGCGCCCGAACGCGTTGTCGGCGTCGATGATCGCGACCAGATCGCCCAGGCGCAACTCGTCCAAACCGAACTCACGCACCGTCGCGGCGTCGAAGCACTGGATGTCGTAGTCGCCGCGCGCGACGGTCTGGCGGCCCAGCCCCGAGCCCATGACGCGCGCCGGGACTCGCCGCGCGACGCGCACGGCCAGAGACAATCGCCCCTTGTCATCCTGAGCCTGTCGAAGGACCAGCTTTTCGAACAGGTCCGGGTCGCAGTTGAACACCTTCACGTCGCCGGCGCCTTCGAGCGCGAGGCCGACCCCGACGGCGCGCACGCCGATCGTGTCGCCGAGCCGCATGCGCTCCATCGCGGCCGGACTGAAGTCGACGATAACGTGCTCGACCCCGCCGTGCTTTCCGGTCACCACACCGCGCTCACCCTTGGCTTCGCCGCTCAGGACCGTCGCGACGTTGCCGACGCAAGCGAAGGTGCAGAACGCGGCATTGATCTTGTCGTTGGGGTGGCGCACGCTGACCGCGGGCTCGACGTGATCGCTCTCGAAGCCGAAGGCCGAGTCGCCGACGCGCACGTTGAGGGTGATCCCGCCCACCGAGGGCAGGATGCGCGGCACACCGTCGGCGCCCACATCGTAGAGTCCCGGCGAGATCAGCGGGGGGGCCACCTCGGCGCTGAGCATCTGCACGACCAGTCGGGAGCGATTGGTGGTCACGGCGAAGTCCGTGGGCTGTGCAAATCCGCAAGTCCTTCACCTTCGAGGCGGCGCACGTGCTCCCCAATCACCCTGGGAAGTGCTCGCGGCTCCACGGGCACTCCTACCGGCTCGACGTCGCGCTCGAAGGCCCGCTCCACGAGAGCGGGCCGGCGGCGGGGATGGTCGAGGACTTCGAGGTGGTCTCGCGCATCGTCGAGGCGGCGGTCATCGCCGAGCTCGACCACCAGTCGCTCAACGACTTGATGGACAACCCGACCGCGGAACGTATCGCGGGCTGGATCTGGCGCCGGCTCGAGCCGCAACTTCCGGCCCTGGCCGAGCTCACGTTGTGGGAGACTCCGCGGGCCTGCGTCGTTATGAAAAAGGACGATCCTTCGAGCCGGTCGGGGTAAATGGCTCGGGAAGGCGTCAAAGCAAACGACAGGAGCTACCAACCGCATGACTCGCACTCTTCCTACCCTTCTCGCGGCCGCCGCGCTCGCGCTCGTGCCGCTGGCCGTCTCGGCGCAGATTTCGCCCGGGACCGATCTGAGCGGCAGCATCAACCAGAGCGTCGATTCCAAGAACGCCGTCGTCGGCCAGCAGGTGACGTTCTCCAACGTGCACTCGATCGACAACAAGATCACCGGGGCCACCATGTACGGCCACGTCTGCGACGTGCAGAGCGCCAGCCAGGGCCGGGCCGGGAAGCTCCAGATCTGCCTCGACACGCTGCACACCCGCTCGGGCAACTCCTACGCGCTCGACGGGCGCGTCGTCGGCGCGCAGGTGAACACGAAGAGCAACGTCGGGAACGAAGTCGCCGGCGCCGTCGGCGGGATGATCGTCGGCAACATCCTGGGCAAGAGGCTCGGCACCAACGCCGGCGGCCTGCTCGGCGCGGCCGGCGGCTTCCTCTACGCCAAGAACGCGAAGCAGAACGTGACGATCCCGGCGAACACGCCGGTCACCGTGCAAGTGCTGAGCGCCCGCCGCCAGGCCACTCGTCCCGGCTAGGAGACGATTGCTCCAGCTGGCCGAGATCTTCTACAGCGTCCAAGGCGAGGGGATGTGGACCGGGACACCCGCGGTCTTCGTCCGCCTCGCCGGCTGTAATCTCAGCTGCTCGTTCTGCGACACCGACTACGCCCTCAAGTTCTTCGCCCCGGTGAGCGACGTCGTCCGGCGCGTGCGCGAAGAGGGCGGCGCGTGCCCGCTGGTGATCCTCACCGGCGGGGAACCGCTGGCTCAGCGCGAGACGCTCGCGCTCATCGACGCGTTACGCGCCGACGGGCGGCGCGTCCACATCGAGTCGAACGGGACGCTGCCGACGGAGCTGCCGGACGACGTGTGGCTAACGGTCTCGCCCAAGGAACGGTTGAGCCCCGAGATGGCCGGCCGCGCCAACGAAGCCAAACTCATCGTCGACGGCCGGGTGCCGGAGGAATGGATCGGCGCGTTCGGGGAGACCACGCCGATGTTCTTGCAGCCCGAAGGCAACAAACCGTCCAACGTCGCGCTCGCGGTCGATGCCGCGAAGCGCGATCCGGGCCGGTTGCGCCTCTCGCTGCAAACGCACAAGTTCATCGGCGTGAGGTAACCCCATGGCTTCCCAGAGCCCGCTGTTCGAGGATTACGGCGCGTACCACCGCGACCGGCGCAACCTGATCTGTCACGAGATCGGCATCCCGCTCATCGTGCTCGGCATCATCGCGCTGCTGCGGCTCGCCGCGCTGCCGGGCTGGAACCTCAACCTCGCCGCCCTCGCGCTCGTGGCGACGGCGGTTTACTACCTCACGCTCGGAAGCGCGGTCCGCGCTGCGGCGTTCGTCGCCATCGCCGGGATGATCGCGCTGTATCTGCTCGCGGCGTACCTCACCTGGCCCTACGCGATCGGCGCCTTCGTCGTCGGTTGGATCTTCCAGTTCATCGGCCACGCCTATGAAGGCAAGGCGCCGGCCTTCCTCACGAACCTGCTGCATCTGCTCGTCGGCCCGTTGTGGGTCGCGAGCCACCTGGTGCCCCGGTCAGCATCCTCGTCGTCTGCGCGGTAGCGCAGGAGCTCGCAGGGCTGCCGGCGCGACCGGACGTGGATGTCGTCGCGGTCGGCGTCGGTCCGGTCGAGGCCGCGCTGGGAACGGCGCGCGCGCTCGCTGCGTCGCGCTATGACGGCGTGATCAACGCCGGCATCGCCGGCGGCTTCCGCGACCGCTGCACCGTCGGCGGCGTGGTGGTGTGCTCGCGCGAGGACTATGCCGAACTGGGCCTGGAGGACGGCTCCACCTTTCCGCTTCCGGGCGGCCTCGAGCTGACGCGTCACGTCGAGGCCGATCCGGAACTGTTGCGCCCGTTCTTGGCCGGCCGCATCCCGGTGATCGTCGGCCGCGGCGTCACCTCCGCGACGGTCACCACCACGACCGCGCGCGCGCTGGCGCTGGCCTACCGCTTTCGCGCCGACGTCGAGTCGATGGAGGGGTTCGCGGTCCTGCGCGCGGCGCAACTCGCCGGCGTTCCGGCGATCGAGATTCGCGGCGTGTCGAACCTCGTCGGCGAACGCGAATCCAACGGCTGGGACTTTCGCAGCGGCGCGCTCGCCGCCGTCGCGACGACCGGCGCACTGCTCGACGTCTTGCTGGCCGGCTGATGCTGGCCCAGCACAAGTCGTATTCGCTGGCATACTCACCCTGTCCGAACGACACGTACATCTTCGCCGCGCTCACCAACGGTCTGCTCGACGACGCGCCCGAGGTCACGGTCGTGCTCGACGACGTGGAGGCGCTCAACCGCGCCGCGCGCGAGGGGCGCTACGAGCTCACCAAGGTCAGTTACGGCGCGATCCCCTACCTGCTCGACAAGTACCGCATCCTGCGCGCCGGCGGCGCGCTGGGACGGGGCTGCGGGCCGCTGCTGATCGCGCGCAGCGCTGCGCCCGGATTCGACGAGATCTCCAAAACGGCGGCGACGCGCTACGCGATCCCGGGGCGCCTCACCACCGCGTACTTGCTGCTGCGCCTCGCGCTCGGGTACGAACCCAAGTCGGTCGAGATGCGCTTCGACGCCATCGTCGACGCGGTCAAAAACCACGCGGCCGACGCCGGCGTGATCATCCACGAGTCGCGCTTTACGTACCGCGACGCCGGTCTGGCCGAACTTCTCGACCTCGGCGAGTGGTGGGAGCGTGAAACCCACAATGCGATCCCGCTCGGCGCCATCCTGGTTCGCCGGGACATCTCCGATTCGGCCGCGCACGAGATGGATGCGGCGATTCGCCGCAGCTTGCGCTTCGCGCGCGAGCGCGAGGACGAGATCATCGCCTACGTGCGCGCGCATGCGTTCGAGATGGACGACGCCGTAATGCGCGCGCACATCGCGCTCTACGTCAACGAGCACAGCGAGGACGTCGGCGCCTCCGGTATCGGCGCGGTCGAAGACCTCTTCGCGCGCGCCGCGCGCGCCCACCTCATCCCCGACCACATCCGACCGGAGTTCGTGTGAGCATGCAGCGCCGCACCTTTCTCGCCGCGACCGCCGCGGCGTTCGCCGCGCCGGCGGCGGCGCGCGCCAAGCCGGCGATCGTGCTGGGCGACGACGTCTTCGTGCGCGATGCTTGGCGCGAGCTGCGCGGCCGTGCGGTCGGGATCGTGACCAACCCCAGCGGCGTGCTCTCGACGGGTGAAGCGCTTCCCGACGCGGTGCACCGCAACGGCGCGATCGCGGTGAAGGCGCTCTTCGGGCCCGAGCACGGCATCCGCGGCACCGTCGGCGCCGGAGAGACCGTCGGCTCATCGACCGACGAGAAGACCGGCCTGCCCGTCTACAGTCTGTACGGAAAGACGCGCCATCCCTCGGCGGAGATGCTCGACGGGATCGACGTGATGCTGTTCGACATCCAAGACGTCGGCGCGCGGCCGTACACCTACGTTTCGACCCTGGCCTACGTCATGGAGTCGTGCGCGCAGTACGGCAAAGAAGTGTGGGTGCTCGACCGGCCCAACCCGATCGGCGGCGTGCTGCTCGACGGCCCGGTGCTCGATCCGAAGTACAAGTCGTTCATCGGACTCTACCCGATCCCCGAACGTCACGGGCTGACCGTCGGCGAGTTGGCGCGCCTCTACAACGACCATTTCGGGATCGGCTGCAAGCTGCGCGTGATCGCAATGCAGGGTTGGACGCGCGAGATGCTGTGGTCCGAGACCGGCCTGAAATGGATCGCGACGTCGCCGAACATCCCGCACGCGCGCACGACCCTGGTCTACCTCGCCACCGGGCTGGTCGACGAGGGTGGCGTCAACAACGGCATCGGGACGGATCGCCCGTTCGAGTACGCCGGCGGCTACGGCTTCGATGCCGCCGCGTTTCGCGACGCCCTCGCCGCGCGCCGGATCCCCGGGGTGGAGTTCGAACCGGTCGACTGGGTCCCGACGCGGGGCTTCTGGAGCGGCAAAACGCTGCGCGGCGTCGCGATCGACGTCACCGATGGGCACGCCTTCCCGAGCGTGCGGACCGCGATCGAGTTTCTCGTCGCCGCGCGCGCGCAAGGCAAGTACCACATCGCGTCCGGACACGAGCCGTTCATGGACCGCAACTGGGGCACCGACAGCGTGCGGCTCGCGCTCGACTCCGGCGCCGGCCCCGATGCGATCGTGGCGTCCTGGCAGCCCGGACTGCGCGGGTTCAAGACGCTGCGTTCGAAGTATCTCTTGTACTAGCGGAACCGAGCAGGCGCATTCCAGGAACTCCGGGGCCGCTCTCCGTAGCGTGCAAAGCCGTGCAATCATTCGCGGCGCGTCTTCACGACGCGCTCGGCCCCGAGGTGGTTCGTACCGAACCCGAAGACCTGGCGGTGTACGCGTTCGACGCGTACTCCGAAGACCGGCTGCCGGCGGCTGCGATCGTGCCGCGCGACGCGCGCGAGGTCGCGATCGGAGTGCGCATCGCGCGCGAGTGCGACGAGGCGATCGTCCCGCGCGGCGCCGGAACGGGATTGTGCGGCGGCGCGGTACCGACGCGCGGCGGGCTGGTGGTGTCGTTCGCGCGGATGAACCGGCTGGTCGAGCTCGACGTGCGCAATCGGCGCGCGCGCGTGCAGCCGGGTCTGATCAACCTCGACCTCTCCACCGCAATCGCCGGACACGGGATCTTCTACGCGCCGGATCCCTCGAGCCAGAAGATCTCGACGATCGGCGGCAACGTCGGGACCAACGCCGGCGGACCGCACTGCCTGAGCTACGGGACGACGACCAACCACGTGCTCGGGATCGAGTACGTCGACGCCGAGGGAGCCGTTCACCGCACCTCGATCGACGATGCCGGCTACGACCTCACCGGCGTGCTCGTCGGTTCGGAAGGGACGCTCGGGATCGTGACCGAGGTCGAAGTTCGCCTCCTCAAGCTGCCCGAGGCGGTACGCGTCTGCGTCGCGGCGTTCGGCGACGTCGAGTCGGCTTCCGAGGCGGTGTCGGCGATCATCGGGGCCGGAATCGTGCCCACGGCGCTCGAGATCATGGACGCGCTGATCACAAAAGCCGTCGAGGCGCACTACCACGCCGGATATCCCGAGAACGCGGGCGCAGTGCTGCTGGTCGAGATCGCCGGGGCCCACGACGACGTCGCCTCCGGCGAAGCGGCGCTGGCCGCGATCGCCCGGCGGCACGGCGCATTGTCGTGGCGCGCCGCGCGCAGCGACGCCGAACGGGCCGCGCTCTGGGCGGCGCGCAAAGGCGCAGCCGGCGCGATGGGGCGCATCGCGCCTAACTACTACATCCAGGATGCCTGCGTGCCGCGCACGCGCCTGCCGCAGGTGATGCACGCGATCGACGCAATCGCGCGCGACCATCGTCTCGCAGTCGGCAACGTGTTCCACGCCGGGGACGGCAACTTGCATCCGCTATTGGTCTTCGACCGGCGCGACGCGCGGCAAGTGCAAGCGGTGATCGACGCCGGGACCGACATCCTGCGCACCTGCATCGAGATGGGCGGGACGATCAGCGGCGAGCACGGCATCGGCTACGAGAAGCGCGAGACGCTGTCGCTGGTGTTCTCCACCGACGACTTGGCCGCGATGGGCAAGGTGCGCGAGGTGTTCGATCCGGCGCGCGCGTTCAACCCCGACAAGATCTTCCCCACCGGCGCGATGTGCGGCGAGGTCGGGGCTCGCAACGGCGTCCGCGAGGGCACCCCCGCGTGATCGCCAAGCTGCCGCGCGCGCGGCGCACGAAGCTCGATGCCTACGCGCTGGGAGCGCTGCTGCCGTCACGCTTGCTCGAACCCGTCGACGCGGAACAGGCCGCGGCCGTGCTGCGCGCGGCGCACGACGCCGGCGAAGCGGTCGTCGTCTACGGCGGCGGCACGCTGCAACGAAGCTCCAACGCACCCTCGCGCTACGACATCGTGCTCTCGACCAAGCGGCTCACCGCGCTCTACGACTACGACCCGCGCGATCTGACCATCGGCATCGGCGCCGGAATGACGGTCGCAACCCTGAACGCGGCCCTGGCCGAACACGGGCAGTTCATCCCGCTCGACGTACCGTTTCCGTCGCGCGCGACGGTCGGCGGAACGCTTGCCGCCGGCTGGGCCGGCCCCCGTCGCGCCGCCTACGGCCGCGCGCGCGATCTGCTGATCGGGGCGACGGTCGCACTAGCCGACGGCACGCTGGTCAAAACCGGCGGGATGGTGGTCAAGAACGTCACGGGCTACGACATGGGCAAACTCTACGTCGGTTCGCACGGCACGCTGGGCGCGATCGTGCGCGCGAACTTCAAGCTGCTTCCGGCGCCGGCGACACGCCGCATGGCGATCGCGCCGTTCGACGAGGAGTTGCGCGCGCGCGCGGTCGCGCATGCCGGCGCACTCGCCCTCGAGCCGGTCGTGCTGCTCGCCGTCGACGGTTTCCGCGAAGCCGTGCCGCCGGCGCGCTCGCGGCTGATCGCGCTGCTCGAAGGCTCGGAACCCGTGGTCGAGCGTGCCACCCGCGAGCTGCGCTCCGCGCTCGGTGCGGCGGGCGTCGCGGAGACGCGGCTGCTCGACGGCCCCGATGCAACGCGGGCGTTTCAGAGCTTGCTCGACGCCTACGCCGGCATCGAGAGCGACGACTCGGTGACGTTCGTGGCGCGAGGCCTCCCGTCCGACGCCGCGCTGCGCGCGCAGCACGTGCGCGCCGCCCTGCCGCGCGCCGAGACGATCGCCGACTTGCGCACCGGAGATGTGATCGTGCGCGTCCGGGACACCAGCGGCGCCGGCTCGAACGATACGGCGGTGCCATCGATCGATCGCGTCGTGCGGCGGCTGTTGGGCCGTGCCACGGTGGTGTGTGCGGGCTCGACGGCGCGCGTCGACGCCTGGGGCGAGCCCCCGTCCACGATCGCAACGATGCGCGAGCTCAAGACCGCGTTCGATCCGCGCGGCGTGCTCGCACCGGGCCGCTTCGCCGGTGGGATCTAGTGCGCCGGCCTAAGTTGCCCGGACTCTTGGCGGTCCCCGACGCGCTGTGGCGCGACGTGCGCGCCACGCTGGCCGTCGTGTTCAGCCGGCCCAGCCGCATCCGGCGCTTCCTCGCGCTGGGACCGCGCGGGTGGATGGCGACCGCGCGCTTCGTCGGAAGCGTGATCCCGCGCGCCGGCCGCGAGCTGGCGATCCTGCGTGCCGACGCCGCCCGCATCCCCGATCCCGCGCTGCGCGAACAAGCGCTCGCGTCGATCGACGGCAAAGCCTACCACGTTCAAGGCGGCTGCATCCTCGCGACGTTCATGCCGAACGACACCGCACAGCGCTACGTGGCGATCGTCGCGGCGCTCGAGACGATCTACGACTATCTCGACAATCTCTGCGACCGGCTCCCCGGGGTGACGCCGCAGGCATACGCGTCGCTGCACCACGCGCTCATCGACGCGCTCGACGAGCGCCGCGCGCCCGGCGACTACTATCGCGATGGGCCGCACCGCGACGACGGCGGGTACCTGCGCCGGCTCGTGGAGTCGGTGCGCGCGGGCTTGCACGCGATGCCGCACTACGTCGCGGTGCGCGACGACGTCGTGGAGATCGCGCAGTATTACGCCGACCTGCAGGTTCTCAAGCACGGCCCGGTCGAAGCGCGCGAAAGCGCGTGCGGCGCGTGGTACGCGCGCAATCGTGAGCGGTTTCCGAACCTGTCGTGGTGGGAGTTCGCCGCTGCGTGCGGCTCGTCACTCCCCGTCTTCGCGCTCATCGCGCTCGCCGCGCGCCAACGCCCGGCCCGCAGCGAGATCGACGCGACGGTGAAGGCCTATTTCCCGGGCGTCTCGGCGCTGCACATCCTGCTGGACTACTTCATCGACCAGGCCGAAGACCTCGAGCACGGCGAGCTCAACTTCGTCGCCTGTTACGCCTCGCGTCCCGAGGCCGTGGTAGGGCTGCGGCGGTTGCTGCGCGGCGCCCTCGCGCGCGTGCGCACTCTCGCCGGCGCGGCGCACCACCGTTTCCTGGTCGAAGCGATGTGCGTTTTCTACCTCACGCACCCCAAGGTATTCGCGCAACGGCTCGACGCCGAGAGCGCGATCCTGCTGCGCGCGCTCGGCTGACCGGCGCTACGCCCAGCCCGCGGCGAGATCGCGCACGACGTCGGCCGCGGTGACGTCGTGCAGCATGAGCGGCGCGGCTTGACCCGCCCACAGCGAGATGTTTTCGGGATCGCCGGCCGCCGCGGCGGCGTTGCGCAACGGGCGGGTGAGCGCGTTCTGCTGGGGATACGGCAAGATCGCGTCGGGCCGTGCATCGACCTGTTGTTCGAATGCGTTGACGAGGCCGCGCGCCGGACGGCCGCTAAAGGCGCGCGTCACGACGCTGTCGCGGTCGCGCGCCGCGGCTAGCGCGCGCCGGTGCGGCGCGCTCGTTCCGGCTTCGACGGTATCCAAGAACGCGGTGCCGCACTGCACGCCGCTGGCGCCGAGCGCGCGCGCCGCGGCGACACCGCGCCGCTCGACGATCCCGCCGGCGGCAATGACCGGCACCCCGACCGCGTCGACGACCTGCGGCACCAGCGCGATCGTGCCGATCATCGCCGCCTCGAACGGCACCAAGAAGGTGCCGCGGTGCGCACCCGCCTCGGCGCCCTGCGCGACGACCGCGTGACAGCCGGCAGCCTCGCAGCGGCGGGCCTCGCCGACCGTGGTCGCGGTGCCGATCACCGTGCGCCCCGCGGCGCGCATTCGCGCGATCGCGGCGTCGCCGGGCAGGCCGAAGGTGAACGTCACGATCGGCACGCCCGCGTCGATCACGGCGGCGAGCTGCTCCTCGAAATCATACGGCCACGCGCCCGGTGCCTGCGGGGGCGGTATCCCAAAACGGTCGTGCAGCGGGCCCAGCAGCGCCAGCATCGGCGCCGGATCGGCCTCGCCCGCCTCGATCCCGCCGGCGAAGAGGTTCACCGCAAACGGTCGTTGCGTGCGTAGGCGGATCTCGGCGACGAGGGCGTGGATGGCGGACGGCGTCAGGTACGCCGCGCCGGCCGAGCCGAGCGCGCCGGCGTTCGACACCGCGGCCACGAGCTCGGCGGTGGTGAAGCCGCCTGCCATCGGCGCTTGGACGATGGGGAGCTCGATCCCCAGGAGCGTGCGAAGGTCGGCCGGAGTGCTCACCCCGCCCTACTTCGTCAGGGCGTCAGGACCGCTCTTCCAAGCGCTTTTTCTGCCAACCGACGAAGTCGATCGCGGCGAAGGCGATGAACAGCGCGTTGGCGATCAGGGTCGCCACGCCGAGGTAGCCGCGGAACCATTGGTCGACGGCAACCGCATAACCGAGCGCCAGCCCGACCAGGATCGCGAGCAACGCGCGGGTCGATAGCGCCAGCATCGGGCGCTTCTGCCCCAGCAAGAACGCCGACGCAAACGCGAAGATGAACACGTACAAATCGATCGCAGTGCTGGACATCGTAGGGTGATCTTCGGCACAACGTGCCGCGATTCTTAGCATCGGCTCGCTCGTCTGGCCGCGGCTCCGGTCCAGGGCGGCCCCGCCGCCTCGCGGAAGCGAGGAGACGATGAGTTCGTTCGCCGACCGGCGCGCGACGGTGCTCGAGCGGCTCGAGGACGGTGTCATGATCGTCCCGGCCGCGACGCACGCGTTGCGCAACAACGATACCGAGTACCAGTACCGCCAGAGCTCGGACTTCTACTACCTCACCGGCTTCACCGAACCCGAAGCCGTGTTGGTGTTGGCCCCGCACCGCGCGGCCGAGCGCGCGACGCTGTTCCTGCGGGCGCGCGACCGCGCCGCGGAGATATGGAACGGCAGACGGCTGGGCGTCGAAGCGGCGGCGGAGGCGCTCGGCGTCGACGCTGCCTACCCGATCGAGGAGTTGGCGCAGCGCCTTCCCGACGCGCTGGCAGGGACGCGCCGCGCGTTCGTGCGGCTCGGCGACGACGAGCGCTTCGACCGCACGTTCTTCCACGCGCTGGGCGCGGCGCGCACGAAGACGCGGCGCACCGGCTACGCGCCCGATACGTTCGTCGATCCGGCGACGATCCTGCACGAGCTGCGACTCATCAAAGACGCGCACGAGATCGAGACGATGCGGCGCGCGGCGGGGATCACGCGCCTGGGTCACCTGGCGGGGATGCGCGCGACGCACCCCGGGCTCACCGAATACGAGCTCGAAGCGATCATCGAGCACGCCTACCGGGTCAACGGCGCGCAGGACACGGCGTACTCGTCGATCGTCGCCGGCGGTGACAACGCGACGATCCTGCACTACAACACCAATCGTGAGACGCTGCGCGCCGGCGAGCTGGTGCTGGTCGACTCCGCCGCCGAGCTGGACCTCTACGCCTCCGACGTCACGCGCACGTGGCCGGTCGACGGGCGCTTCACCGCCGAGCAGCGTGCCGTCTACGAGATCGTGCTGGCGGCGCAAAAGGCCGCTATCGCGGAGGTCCGCCCGGGCGCGCACGTGCGCAGCGCGCACGAAGCCGCGCTGCGCGTGCTCACCGCAGGCCTGCTCGACCTCGGCCTGCTCACCGGTTCGCTCGACGATGCCCTCGAGAAGGAGCGCTATAAGGAATTCTACATGCACGGCACCGGGCATTGGATCGGCCTGGACGTGCACGACGTCGGCTCCTACACGCTGCGTGACGGCGAGACGAAGCGTCCGCTCGAACCCGGGATGGTCGTGACCGTCGAGCCGGGGCTCTACGTGCAGCGTGATGCCGCCGTCGCCGAACATTTCCGTGGCATCGGGGTGCGCATCGAGGACGACGTCCTGTGCGGTCCGGCCGGCCCGGACATCCTCAGCGACGGCATCCCCAAGGAAATCGACGAGCTCGAAGCGATCGTCGGCAGCGCTGCGGCTGCGCACGCGCCCTAACGTGTTGCAGTCGGACGCGCCGCCGGCGATCGTGAGCCCGTGGACCGCCTCGCCGCGCCCCTGGGACCAGCGGTATTGGTTCGCGCAACACCGGGCGTTCGTCGCCCGGGCACGCCGCGGCGGGATCGACGTGATCTTCTTGGGCGACTCGATCGTGGAGCTGTTCCCGATCGCCGGGCGCGACGTGTGGGAACGCCGCATCGCCCCGCTCGGGACCGTCGTCGATTTCGGGATCGGCGGCGACCGAACCCAGTTCGTGCTGTGGCGCGTGCAGCATGGCGAGCTCGAGAACAGCGGTGCGCGCGTCGTCGTGCTGATGATCGGCACGAACAATCTCGACACGGCGCCGCCGCAGAGCATCGCGCGCGGCGTCGCCGCGGTCGTCGGCGCCATCCGTGCCAAGCTGCCCAACGCCGTCGTGGTGCTCAACGCGCTGCTGCCGCGCGGCCGATCCGACGATCCCGCGCGCGCGCAGCTGGCCGCCGTGAACGCCCGGATCGCCGCGCTCGCCGACGGCAAACACGTGCGTTGGCTCGACGCCGGCGCAGGCTTCGTCGATGCCTCGGGGACGATCGCACCCGCGCTGATGCCCGATCTGCTCCACCCGTCGGCGCGGGGCTACGAGCGCTACGCGACGGCGCTGCGACCGGTCCTGCTCGAGACGCTCGCGAAGGGGCGCTGATGCGGGTGACCATTTTGGGCGCCAGCGGCTTCATCGGGCGCCGGCTCGCCGCGGCGTTGCGCGCGCGCGGCGACGTCGTGATCGAGGCCAGCCTGCGCGACCCGGCGCGCGCCGCGGAGGCGAGCGCCGGAAGCGACGTCGTCGTGAACCTTGCCGGCGCACCCGTCTCCGTGCGCTGGACCACCGCCGCGAAACGTGAGATGACGCGCTCGCGCGTCCACCAGCCGCGGGCGTACCTCGAAGCGCTGGCCCGCCTGGCGGACCGGCCCAAGGCGTACGTCAGCGGATCGGCGGTGGGCTACTACGGTACGAGCCCGACCGCGACGTTCACCGAAACCAGCCCGCCGGGCGCGGACTTTCTCGCGCGGCTGTGCGTCGCGTGGGAGTTCGAGGCGGATCGGGCCGGCGAGCTCGGCATGCGCGTCGCCAAGGTCCGGACCGGTCTCGTGCTCGGCACCGGCGGCGGCATCCTAGGCAAGCTGCTGCCGGTCTTTCGGCTGGGGCTGGGCGGCGTGGTCGCGAGCGGCCGGCAGTGGTTCTCCTGGATCCACGTCGAGGACGAGCTCGGGATCTTGCAGCACGCGATCGACGGCGCCGACGGCGTTTTCAACGCGAGCGCGCCCAACCCGGTGACGAACCGGGACTTCACCCGCGCGCTGGGCCACGCCGTGCGACGTCCGACGATCTTCCCCGTCCCGGCGTTCGCCGGGACGCTGCTCTTCGGCGAGGGAGCGATGATGCTCAACGAGGGCCAGCGCGTGCTGCCCGAGCGGACCGTGGCGAGCGGCTACGTCTTCCGCCATCCCGACCTCGACGAAGCTTTGCGCTCCCTGGTGGGCTGACGCCGAGGGGCGAAGCCCGGCACCAAGAATCAGAGCCCATGGCGACAATTCTTTCCCCCGGCCTCGCCGGGACGCTGCCGTCGACGATGTCCGACCAGCCGCTCGGGATCCGCGCGATCTTCGAGCACGCGATGAAGTCGCATCCGCGCAAGCAGATCATCTCGCGGGACGGCACGCAGATGCTGCGCTTCACGTTCGCCGAGTTCGGGAAGCGGGTCGCCAAGCTGGGCCACGCGCTGCGCAAGTTGGGGGTGAAGCCGGGCGACCGCGTCGCGTCGTTTGCCTGGAACGGGCACCGGCATCTGGAGCTGTACTATGCGGTGCCGATGCTCGGTGCGGTACTGCACACGGTCAACATCCGATTGTTCCCCGATCAGGTCGCGTTCGTCCTCGACCACGCCGAAGACAGCATGGTCTTCTACGACGGCTCGCTGGTCAAAGCGATCAAGGCCGCGGCCGCGCTGCAGCCCGATTCCGGCCGCACGTTCGTGCAGATGGGCGCGTCGCCCGAGGCGTTCGACGGTGCGCTCGACTACGAGACGCTGCTCGCCGGTGAACCCGAGACCTACGATTGGCCCGAGATCGACGAGCGCGCGGGCGCGATCCTGTGCTACACCTCGGCGACGACGGGCGATCCCAAGGGCGCACTGTTCTCGCACCGCTCGACGTTCCTCCACGCGCTGGCCGCGGGACTCGCGGACTCGCTTGGATTGACGGAAGCCGATCGCGTGCTGCCGATCGTGCCGATGTTCCACGTCAATGCCTGGGGCACGCCGTTCCTGTGCCTGATGGTCGGCGCCGACTTCATCATGCCGATGGAGCGTCTCGACCCCGCCGGCGTGATCGAGCTGTGCGAGTCGGAGAAGGTCACCGTCTCGGCCGGCGTACCGACCGTGTGGCTCGCGGTGCGTGACGCGCTGCGCGCGCAGGGCAAGACGCTGCCGCACCTCAAGCGCATCGTCATCGGCGGCTCGGCGATGCCGACGTCGCTGATGGACGATCTCAACGCGATGGGGATCGATGCGATCCACGCGTGGGGGATGACCGAGATGTCGCCGATCGGAACGGTCAGCCGCGACACGTCCTTGCTGGCGGGCGACCCGGAGAAGCAGCGCAAGGAGCGCTACAAGCAAGGCCGCTTCTGCCCGATCGTGCAGTGGCGCCTGGTCGACGACCACGGCCAGGACGTCCCCGCCGACGGCGTCTCGCGCGGCGAGCTGCTCGTACGCGGCTTCGCGGTGACCGCGAAGTACTACAAGAACGAAGCGGCGACCGCGACAGCGTTCGAACCCGACGGCTGGTTCCACACCGGCGATGTGTGCACGATCGACGAGTACGGGTATCTCGAGATCGTCGACCGCGTCAAGGACTTCATCAAATCGGGCGGCGAGTGGATCTCGTCGGTCGAGGTGGAGAACATCCTCATGGGCCATCCGGGGCTCAAGGAAGCGTGCGTGTTCGGCGTCCCGCACGCGAAGTGGCAAGAGCGTCCCGTTGCCGCCGTCGTCGCTCGCGAGGGCCACGAGGTCGACGAGAACGCGATCCGCACCTGGGTCGGCGACAAGCTCGCCAAGTGGCAAACTCCGGACCGCTTCCTCTTCGTCGATGCCATCCCACGGACGGGCGTCGGCAAGTTCCTCAAACGCGATTTGCGCGAAAAGTACAAGGGGCTGTTTGCCGACGCCGGCGACGGGTCCCGAAGCGGCTGACGGTCGCAGCGTCGAACTGAACCCATTACGATGTCACCCCTGACGCGGAGGCGCTCAGGTTGAGGGCATTGTCGGAGCACGCCCAGCACGAGAGCGTTAGAACGCACGTCTCGAATTAGTATCGCTATTTCGCATGAATCGGTCAGCAAGGGTTGGCCGAATTCCCGCGAATAAAAGGGAAGCCCCGCACGCGTGCTTTCGCAGAGGCTTACGGGACCGACCCCATTCTATGCCGGGTGTAGTAATGTGTCAAGTTATTTTCGCCTAGATTCACGCTTAGAAACCGAAATCGAGAGGGTGATTGGCGCGGACCGTTTTGGCTTCTACCTCGCGACGGCAGGCAGCCAGGCTGAAGCGCTCCGACTCTATTCGTGGAACGCCGCCATCGCGAGTGCATTTCTCGGTCCGATTGCGATGATCGAGGTTGCGCTTCGTAACGCCATCTCACAACAGCTCCGCAAGACCTTCGGTCCAGCCTGGTACGACGACGCAGCGTTTTTGGCATTCGACGGCACGCCGCGAACTCAGAGTAGTGTTAGCACAGCAAAACAACGAATCGCGCGTGCTGTGCCTGCTCGGCGAATAACTCTATTGCGCCCTGCACTCAACCGGACGTTGTGGCCGTCGCTGCAACCGGCGTTTAGCCGCTACACGCACAGGAGGAGCCTGGTTCGCTACCTCGAGCCTCTGGTTCCGTTCCGAAATCGCATCGCTCATCACGAACCGATATTCAACCGGCGACCGGCCGAAATGTATGATGGAGTTCTCTTGCTCGCCGATATGATCTCCGAAGACCTGCGCGGGTGGATCGAGCATCATGCGCGCATCAGAACTGTTCTCGCAGACGGACCCGTTACTACCGGAGTCAAATTCTAGGCCGCGCTTCTAGGCTCTCGGGCTGGAAGGACCGTTAGTTCAGGTTGACCTCGAAGAGGCCGGCGGCGCCCATGCCGCCGCCGATGCACATGGTTACGATGACGTATTTTTCGTTGCGGCGTTTGCCTTCGATTAGGGCGTGCATGACCATGCGGGCGCCGCTGACGCCGTAGGGGTGGCCGATCGAGATCGCGCCGCCGTCGACGTTGAGCTTTTCGTTGGGGATGCCGATGGTGTCACGGCAGTAGACCGTCTGGACCGCGAAGGCTTCGTTGAGCTCCCACAGCCCGATGTCGTCGACGGTCAGGCCGTGGCGCTTGAGCAGATCGGGTACCGCGAACACCGGGCCGATCCCCATCTCGCCCGGATCGCAGCCGCGCACCACCATCCCGCGGTAGAAGCCGAGTGGGTTCAGGCCACGATTGCGCGCCTCGTCCGAATCCATGATGACGACCGCCGCCGCTCCGTCGCTGAGCTGCGATGAGTTGCCGGCCGTGATCGAGGAGTTCTTGTCGAGCACGCCGTTGAGCGACAAGAGCCCTTCGAGCGTCGTGTCCGGACGGTTTCCTTCGTCCTTCGTCAGCGTGACGTGCTCTTCGCGGTATGCCTTGGTCCCTTTGTCCTGTTCGTATTTCCAGGTCGGCAGCGGAACGATCTCCGCGTCGAACCTGCCGGCGGCTTGCGCCGCGGCGGTGCGCTGCTGCGACTGGAGCGAGTACTCGTCCTGCAGTTGGCGCGAGACCTTGTACTTCTTGGCCACATTGTCGGCGGTCTGCAGCATCGGCATGTAGAGGTTGGGCTCGTGCCGGAGCGCCCACTCCTCGGTGAACTCGTGCATGTTCATGTCGTTCTGCACCAGCGAGATCGACTCGACACCGCCCGCGACCATCACCTTCGCGCCGTCCACGATAACGCGGTGTGACGCCGTCGAGATCGCTTGGAGACCCGACGCGCAGTAGCGGTTGATCGTCGTCCCCGCGACGCGCTCGGGCAGCCCCGCGCGCAGCGCCGCGACGCGGCCGATGTTGTGTCCGGTCGCGCCTTCGGGCAGACCGGTACCGATCACGACGTCCTCGACCTCGGCCGGATCGACGCCCGCGCGCTGCACGGCATGCGCGATCGTGTGGCCCGCCATGGTCGCACCGTGGGTCTGGTTGAACGCGCCGCGGAAGGCTTTGCCGATCGGCGTCCGCGCCGCCGAGACGATCGCCGCCTCAGGCATGGGTCAACTCCTTGGTTTCCGTCTTGGTAGTTCCGCCGTGAGGCGTGTAGCCCACCTCGGCGGCGTAATGCATCGGTCCGCCGTGGTGCGGCGGGAAGCCGTAGCCGTAGATCCACACGATGTCGACGTCGCCGGGACGCAGCGCGATCCCGGTGCGCAGCAGCTCCGCTCCGCTGTCGGCGAGCGCGCGCGTACAGCGCGCGATGATCTCATCGTCGCTCACGTTTGGGTTCGGCGCGATCCCGGCTTCCTTGGCGAGCTGCGCGATGAGCTGCTCGACCTCGGGATCGGGGATCGCCTCGCGGCCCTTGCCGACGGCCTTGTCGTACTTGAAGAAGCCGGCGCCGCTCTTCTGCCCCAAACGCCCCTGCTCCACGAGCTTGGCGACGATCGGGATGCGCCCCAGCGGCTGGCCGTGCTGCGACTGCGAGATGAAGTGGTAGACGTCGAGCCCCGACAGATCGGCGACCGCGAACGGCCCCATCGCAAAGCCGAACTTCTGCTTCATCACGCGGTCGATGCGGGCCAGGCTCACGCCCTCTTCGGCCAGCTGCACCGCCTGCGCTTCGTATTCGAACAACATGCGGTTGCCGATGAAGCCGAAGGCGTTGCCGGAGACGACGGCGACCTTGCGCAGCTTCTTGCCCAGCGCGATCCCGGTGGTGAGCGTTTGCGGCGAGGTTTCCTTGCCGCGCACGATCTCGAGCAGCTTCATGATGTTCGCCGGCGCGAAGAAGTGCAGGCCCAGTACCTTGTCGGGGCGCTTCGTCGCCGAGGCGATCTCGTCGATGTCGAGCGTCGAAGTGTTCGAAGCCAGGATCGCTTCGGGCTTGGTGACCGCGTCGAGCTTGGCGAAGACTTCCTTCTTCACCGGCATCGACTCGAACACGGCCTCGACGACGATGTCGACGTCGCCCAGCTCGGCGAAATCGGTCTCGAACGAGATCGAGTTGGCACGCTTCCAGGCGTCCTCTTGCGTGAGCCGGCCCTTGTCGACCTGATACTTGAACATCCCGAAGATCATCTCGCGGGACTTCTCGACCGCTTCGTCCTTGGTCTCGATCAGCGTGACCGGGATCCCGGCCTCGGCGAAGACGATCGCGATCCCGGTTCCCATCGTGCCGGCGCCGATGACGGCAGCCTTCTTGATCTCGACCGGCTCGGTCTTGGGCAGACCCGGCACCTTCGAAAGCTCGCGCTCGGCGAAGAATACGTGGCGCAGCGCCGCGGACGGTTTGGACTGCACGAGCTCCATGAACAGGCGCACCTCGCGGGCCCAACCGCGCTCGAACGGCAGCTCGATCGCCGCCTGAACCGCATCGATGAGCTTGTGCGCGGCGTAGCCGCCGTTCTCTTCGGGCGGCACCATCATGTGCGCTTGCGCGACGACGAACGGCGTCGCGAACAATCCCAGATTGGCGACGCCCAGCTCGGCTTTGCGCTCGGAGAGGCGACGCTTGGGCTTGCCGGCGTACTTCTTCGCCGCCGCGACGACATCGGCGTCGATGACCTCGTCGAGCATGCCTTTGGCGAGGGCGTCCGGCGCCTTGATCAGGTCACCTTTGAGCATGACCTGCAGCGCTTCGTACGCGCCGACCAGGCGCGGAAGGCGTTGCGTGCCGCCGCCGCCCGGCAGCAGGCCGAGCTTGATCTCCGGCAGGCCGACGCGCGACTTCGCGGTCGCGATGCGGTAGTCGCACGCCAGCGCGAGCTCGTAGCCCCCGCCCAACGCGTTTCCGTCGATCGCCGCCACGAGCGTCTTGTCGATACGCTCCATCGCTTCGATCACGCTGCGCACGGTCTTGGTGTCGGCGGTCGGCGGCGTGTTGAAGTCGTTCACGTCGGCGCCGCCGCTGAACATCCCGTTCGCCCCGGTGAAGACGATGGTGTTGACCGAGGCATCCTGGGCAGCCGCTTCGAGCAACGGCACGAGCTCGCCGCACAGGGCGTATCCCAGCGCGTTGACGGGCGGGTTGTCGAGCGTGAGGAGGCGGACCCCGTCGCCGAGGTCGGTCGACTTCACGCGCGCGGGCGTGGCTGTAGTGGTCATGAGTCTCTCTTGCGGTTAAGCGGTCACGAGCGCACGGCGCTCGACGTCGAACATCTCGTCGTTGCCGGCCATCACGTCGCCCGAACCTTCGACGATCTGCTTCTGCAGCCACGCGTACTGCGTGAGGACGTTGTTGGCATAGAACGACGCGGTCTGGATCTTCGCGGTGTAGAACGGGTCGGCGTCGCCCGCCGCGAGTTTCTCGGCGGCGATCTTCGCGCCGCGGAAGAGCTGCCAGCCGCCGGCGACGATCCCGATGAAGTTCAGGAACGGCACCGAGTTCGCGAAGGCCTTGTGCAGGTCGCCCATCGCGGTCATGCCGATGAACTGCGCGGTCTCGCTGAGTGCTTTGGTCGCTTCGGCGAGCGGCTGCGCGAGCGCCTTGACCTCGACGTTCTCGGACGCTTCGAGTTCCTTGGCGAACTTGCCGATCTGCTTGAGCACCTTGGTCGCGCTGGCGCCCATGTCACGGATCAACTTGCGACCCACGAGATCCAGCGCCTGGATTCCGGTCGTGCCTTCGTAGATCGTGGTGATGCGGACGTCGCGGTACTGCTGCGCGATCCCGGTCTCTTCGATGAAGCCCATCCCGCCGAAGACCTGCAGCGCGGTCGACGCGACGACTTGGGAGTTCTCGGTCAGCCAGCCCTTGACGACCGGGATCATCAGCTCGACGAACGCCTTGTGCTCTTTGCGCACCGCCTCGTCTTCGGACTTGAGCGCGTAGTCCAGCGACGCCGCCGTGACGTATGCGATGGCGCGCATCGCCTCGATGTTCGCCTTGCACCAGAGCAGCATGCGGCGAACGTCGGGGTGCTTGATGATGGCGACGGGCTTGGGATCGCGCGAAGCGGCGTCGCGGAACTGGATGCGTTCCTTGGCGTACTCGACGGCATGCTGGTAGGCACGGTCGGCGATCGCCAGGCCCTGCACGCCCACGCTGAAGCGCGCCGCGTTCATCATCGCGAACATGTACTCCAGGCCGCGGTTCGCCTCGCCGACGAGGTGCCCGATCGCGCCCTGTCCCTGCTCGCCGTAGTTGAGCGTGCAGGTCGGGTTCCCATTGATCCCCATCTTGTGCTCGATGCCGGCGCACTTCACGTCGTTGCGCTCGCCCAACGAGCCGTCGGCGTTGACGAGAACCTTCGGAACGATGAACATCGAGATGCCCTTCGTCCCTTCGGGCGCGCCCGGCAGCCGGGCCAACACGAGGTGGATGATGTTCGGCGCCATGTCGTGCTCGCCGAAGGTGATGAAGATCTTCTGCCCGCGGATGCGGTAGTGGTCGCCGTCGGGCTCCGCCGCGGTACGCACCTGCGCGAGATCCGAGCCGGCCTGCGGTTCGGTGAGGCACATCGTGCCCGTCCACTCGCCGCTCACCAAGCGCGGGATGTACGTCTGCTTCTGCTCGTGGCTGCCGAACTGCTCGATCGCCTCGATGGCGCCTTGGTTGAGCAGCGGACCGTTGGCGAAACCGATGTTCGCCGCGTTCCACATCTCGAGCGTCGGACCGAGCAGCAGTTGCGGCAGACCTTGGCCGCCGTACTCCGCGGGCACGGGCAGACCGATCCAGCCCGCCTTCGAGAACTGCTTGTACGCTTCTTTGAAGCCCTTGGGCGTCGTGACGACGCCGTCGTTCCACGTGCAGCCTTCCTTGTCACCGCTTTGATTGAGCGGCGACAAGATCTCGCTCGCAAACGTCGACGCTTCATCGAGGATCGCGTCGAGGACGTCGGTGGTTTCCTCGTAGCCTGGAAGCTTCGCGATCTCCTCGACACCGGCGAGCTCGCGCAAGACGAACTGCATGTCGCGTAGGGGCGCGCGGTAGGTGCTCATGAGGTCTCTCCGTACAAGTCGCGACGCAGGCGTTGCAGCGCTACGATGAGGTTGGTGAGGTAGGGCTTGAAGTTGGCCTTGATCGACTCGAGGCGCTCTTCGCCGGCCTCGGTGATGCGGTACAGCGTGGTGCCGCGCTTCGTCGACGCCTCGAGCTCGCCGCGGATGAACCCGCGTTCCTCGAGGCGGCGCAGCAGCGGGTAGATCGTGTTCGGGTTAACCGGGAAGATGCCGCCCAAGGTGCCGATGCGCTGCATCAGACCGTAGCCGCTGTCGGGGTGGGCGTGGAGCATCTGCAGGACCACAGCGGGAAACACGGTCTTGGTCTTGACCTCGCCGGTGAAGACGCGGTCGCCCCACAGCTCGGTGGGGAACTCGGCTGCCGCGGACGGCACCCCCGGGACCGCCGGCGCGTCCGCCCTTGACCGCATCGCCATATGTTATTCATAATAGGTTAGAGCTAACCCGTCAAGGGGCTTTACAGCCCGTTGGGATGCCCGCATGACCGAAACCCCGACGCTCCCGGATCTCATCGCCGAAGGGCTCGCCGAGCCCCGATCGATCGCGCTGGCCGAACGCCGCGCCGGGCGCACGCTTGCTCTGAGCTCGCAGGACGTCCACCGGCAAGCCGCCGGGGTCGCCTCCGCCTTGTGCGGACGCGGCATCGCCAAGGGCGACCGGGTCGCGATCCTCGCCAACAACCGCGTCGAGTGGCTCATCGCGGACTTCGGCATCCTCTACGCCGGCTGCGTCGTCGTTCCGATGTACGCGACGACCGCTGACGATCAGATCGCGTTCATTTTGGCCGACAGCGAAGCCAAGCTGGTCTTCGTCGACGACGCCGCGTCTGCGGCGCACGTTCGCGCGGCCGCGCCGAACGCTCCGCCGATCGTGGCCTTCGAGGGTGACGGCCCCGACGGCTTCGCGGCGCTCGTCGCCGACGGCGCACGTCAACCATCCGCTGAAGATGATGCGCTGCTGCGCTCGTATCGCGACGGCATCGGCGTCGACGACCTGGCGGTGCTGATTTACACCTCGGGGACGACCGGTCAACCCAAAGGCGTGATGCTCTCGCACCGCAACCTCGTCTCGAATACGATGAGCGCCTTCGACCCAACGACGAGTGAGCTGCGGGCGGGCCAGATCGGCCTCTCGGTGCTGCCGTTCGCGCACATCTACGAACACACCAACGCGCTGGGGTACCTGTACCGCCGGCTGATCCACTACGTCACCACGCCCGACCATCTGCTCGAGGACCTCAAGGCGATCCGCCCATCGTGGGTCGCGTTCGTGCCGCGCATCTTCGAGCGGCTCATCGCGGGCATCATCGGCAACGCCCGCAAGGCCGGTGGGCTCAAAGCCAAGCTCGTGCCGTGGGCGCTCAAGGTCGGCACGGCCTACGAGCGCGCCATACGCGCCGGCGGCGCGTCACCGTGGCTGCGCGTGCAGCGCGCGCTGGCGAAAAAGCTGGTGCTTTCGAAGATCCCCGCGACGTTGGGCCTCGATCGGCTGGAGTACTTCGTGAGCGGCAGCGCACCGCTGCACCGCGACACCGCGCTCACGCTCGCCGCGATGGGATTCGAGATCCTCGAAGGCTACGGGCTCACCGAAACGTCGCCGGTCGTCACGGTGAACCGGCCGGGCGACAATGAGCTGGGCACCGTCGGGCCGCCCGTCAAGAACGTCGAGGTGCGAATCGCCGAAGACGGCGAGGTTCTCGTCAAGGGCCCCAACGTGATGCTGGGCTACTACAAGCTGCCCAAGGAGGAGCAGCCGTTTACCGCCGACGGCTGGTTCTGCACCGGCGACATCGGCGCGTTCGACGCGCGCGGTCATCTTATGATCACCGACCGCAAGAAGGAGATCTTCAAGACCAGCGGCGGCAAGTGGATCTCACCCGCGCGTATCGAGTCGGCGATCAAGCGCTCGATCTACATCGGTCAGGTGATGGCCGTCGGTGCGAACCGGTCGCACCCCGCCGTGCTCGTCGCGCCCAACTGGGACCTGGTGCGCGCGAAGCTCGCACTCGGCGCGGACACACCGACCGCGACGCTCGCCGCCGACGAGCGCGTGTGCGTGCTGATGATCCGCGAAGTCGAGGCCAATACCGCCGACCTCGCGAGCTACGAGCAAGTCCACCGGCTCGCCATCCTGCCCCGCGACCTCACCATCGAGGACGGCGAGCTTTCCCCGACGCTCAAGGTCAAGCGGCGCGTCGTCGAGCAGCAGTACGCCCGTTTGATCGAGCAGGCATACGCCGAGGACTTGCACGCCCGCTCCACTTCCTGACGACCGGGGAACAAGAGAGCAATGAAACGCAACGTACACACGGCGAGCGCTGTGCTGCTCGCTCTCGCGCTAGCCGCTGGGCTCCCGCTGGCCGGCACGGCGCAGACCACCATGACGGGCAAGCAGCAAACCGCGCTGTTGCAGCGGGCACTGGGGAACTTCGACCGTGAGACGCAGAGCCTGGCCGGGCTCAAGGACCAGATTCCCTCACGGGACGTCGTCCCGGTCGGCGTCGCAGGGCTCTCGATCGGCGCGCCCGAGCGGCGCACGCTGACGCGCACGCGCACCGGCAGCCGGCACGCCGCGCTCGAGTCGGCATTGTCGAAGGCTACCGTCGCGGATACCGACCGGCCCAACGGCGCGAGTCCCGATCAGAGCTCGCTCGCGGAGTTCTTGCAGCGTCGCGGTGTCGATCCCAAGACGGTCGTCGTGGTCGACGTCGACACCAAGACGGACCCGAAGAACCCGCACGTCACCGTCTTCTACAGCAAGTAGGGCCCGACGGTATTAGCGGTCGCTACGTGACCTCAGCGCCACCGCGTCGCGCGCGGGTGCAAGCGGTGCGTCCCGCCAGAGCCGCAGCGCGGTGACAGCGTCGCGCCGGCTTATGGTGACGGAGCGCCAGTAGGCCCGGTTCGGGCCGTGCCCGTACGCTCCGGAGCCTTGCGATAGCAGAACGTAGAAGGGTCCAGTCCCGAGCGCCGGTATCGATCCGCGCCGGGGCTGAGCCCCTTGCGGTCCAGCGCTCACGGTCGCCGTCCCCGATCCGTCGACAGTTATGGCGAGCTGGTACCAGACGTTGAGCGACGGCGCGCGCGGTTCTGAAAGCTTCCCCTTGAGCTTCCAGTGCGTTCCGGCCCCGCTCGGGCTTTGGAGATCAAGCCCCGTGAAGACGTCATTCGCACCCTGCCCGCCGGCAAGAGATACGCCCCGCCCACCATCGGCGCTCGTAACGACCAACTGGAATACGCCGGCCGTGACCTCCGCCGCCATCACGGTCGCGCTCACGGTGAACGGCGGCCGGAAGGGCGTCACGGTTTGAATTCCGGCCTGTTCGTAGGTTCCGTTGATCCCGGTCATGCCGAGGCCGAGGGCCGGCGAGAATGATAGCGTGGGTTGCACGATCTGCGCGCGCGGCACGTCCATGTTCGCCAATGCCGCTCTCGCCGCAGGTCCGTTCACGGTCCAAACAGCGGTGTCGAGCCCGATCCTCGAACCGGCCTGACCCGGAGCGGGACCTTGGAGGTGCGGCCAGAGGAGCAGCGACCCCGCGCTGAAGACCGCGAGCACCGCTCCCGCGGCAACCATGATCCATCCAAACCGCGGCGTGCGAGCACCCGGCGCGTTCTCTGCGGCGTGCTGACGCTGCGCAACGAGCAACTCCTCGGGATCGGCGACCTCGAGCACGCGAGCGACGAGCAGCTGGGTCCGGCGAGTAACCGGCTTTCCGTTCTCGGCGTCCCAGACGGTTCGCGGCGCCAACCCGCCGCGCTTCGGATCGACCAATGCCGCAGCGCGCGCGAGGTCGCCCTGCGATGAGAGTCCGCGCCGCTCTCTGAGCCGCCGGATCTTCTCGCCATCGAGCACGACCTTGTCCCAAGCCATCGTAGACTCGCAGTCCGCCCGCACGTGCACCGATTTTGCGAAAGAATTGCCAACACTGCCCGTTGCGTTCCGGCGCTTTGCGAACGTACGCTTTTCTTGGTTCGGCACGCCCAACGCCCCTGCTAGGAGCGTCGCGTTCACGCAGCTGCGTCCATGAAGGAGCCAACGGTGCTTTTACGAGCGAAGTGGCTGCCGCTCGTCGGCGGCGCATGCATCACCCTCGCGTTGCACGCAACTGACCCGGCCCACGCCCAGAGCACTGCGGAACAGGGGTGCGCGGCTGCACTCGATGCCGCCAAGCGGCTCGGTAGCGAATGGGATCATTCCCTCGAACGGCAGCCCTACGCCGCGAACTTGAAGCAGGCTTTCGTAAGCGCAGACCAGGCCCAGATGGACAACCTTCTACGAGAACGCGGCTTCGACAAGGGCCTCACCGTTGCGATCGTTTTTCGGGGCCTCGTCCTGACGAACGGGCAAATAACGATAAGCATTCGCGGCTGGAAAGGGGCGCACGCGAACGAGTTGCTCGCCGAGTCGACTTTTGACGTACGAGCACTGTTCACACCGGAAGAGACGGCTCTCCTGACCGCGGAACGGGCACGGAGTCACTACAACTTTACCGGGCTCGCCAAAAGGGACGTCTACGACGGGACCAGCTTATTCGAAAATACATTTCTGTTCGAGGATCTGACTGCGGCACGACGGTTGTTCGTCCTGGGAAACACGTATGGTGGCGCGAACCCGCACCATCTCAGAGTAGCGTCGCTCAATGCGTATGGGATTTCCACGATCGCTAGTCCGGCTACAGACCTGGGCATGGTTACGCCGGACTTCAACGAGAACTTCATCGAGCTCGACGAGCCTCGTCTCCAAGCCGAGCAAAAAGCAAAGATCGGGACCACGACGTTACTCCTGATCGACGCTACTCTGCGGCCCCTGAAGTACAGCCTACCGGCTACGCCGTGTGGACGGTAGCGGCCCATGGAGTTGACGATCGCGCGCCTTGCCGCCGAGCTTCTGAGCGCAGCCGGCCTCAGTTTCTCGATCGTCGAAACCTTTCTGTTTTGCGCAAATCGCGGCGAGTTGATCGAACGCGGGTATTGGGGCATCTGGCGAGACCCGTCCGGCTCCGACGCCGCCGCGAAGCTGTTGCATAAGGCGATAGGGACAAAGGAGCGCTGCATCGCGTTTTTTATGTTCTTCTTGACCACCGTCGTAGCGATCTACGTGAAGCCCGCGTACGAGCGCCCGAACCCGCTTTCAGTCGTCCTATTTGCCGCTTTCGTATTTTCCGTGACCCTTTTTGTGGAGAGATTCGTTGCATACGACGAAGAGGAGATCGCGCGTGAGTTCATCATCGCGGGCCTCGCGGCCGCCGCCTCGGCGGCCTTGGAGCTCATCTCGGGGTGGGTGGCCGCCGTCGTACCGTTGACCTGGTTCATCTCGGTCGTTCTCTTGGTCAGGTACTTACGCCACTATAAGGTGCTGTCGCCGGAAGACGAGGCCGACTACGACAAAGACATGATCTTGATCTCGCTGATCTTTCTCATGTGCGTCCTCGGGTATCAGAAGCTGGATGTTATCACAAATCTCGGGCTTGCGAGAGAGGCGCTGCTCATCGGCGCGATTCTCGCGATTTCCATATCCGTGCTGATGTTCGAGCTGCTAATGAACGCCGGCAAACATGGATTGGATGTGAGTGTCCGATTCATCCGAGAGTGCGCCGCGAGCGCGGCTGCGACCGAGCGCGTGCGGACTTTGGCGCAAGCGTCGCTGCACCGCCCCATCGATCCCTACAACCAGACGATCCAACGAGTCCGCAACGGCATACACGGTCATCTGATGATCCGCGACGTCGGGGCACTCTTTGTCCTCGTGGTCGCGCCCTTCGTCCTGATCGTGCTGGGGAGCTCTCCATCACTGACTGGGCTCAACTGAGGTTCGTTGGCGCTAGGGCGCGGGCTTATCCTCGAGGATCATCAGCGTCGACGTCCCGGTCGCGTAGACCGTGCCGTCGGCGTCGATGACGTGCGCCTCGGAGGTCGCGGTGCGCCGGCCGGCGTGCACGACGTGCGCGTCGGCGAACACCTTGCCCGTCGCGGCAGTGACCGGTCGATGGAAGCGGGTGTGCAGGTCCATCGTCGTCGCCACCTTACCGGCGGGGAGCACCGACTGCACCGAGCTGCCCAGCGCGTTGTCGAGCAGGGTGGTGATGATCCCGCCGTGCACCGAGCCGATCATGTTGTAGAGCTTTTCGTCGGGCAGCATGGCGAACACGACGCGGCCGCGTTCGACCGTCTCGAGCGAGAAGTTCATCCAGCGCGTGATGTTGGTGGTCGGGATCTCGCCGCGCTGCATCATCTGCAGCGCTTCGAGACCGTCCATGCGCCGGAACGCGTCGAGCGCGTGCGGGTAGGTCTTGGTGCTCATCAGGCCGGCACCGCGGCCTTGTGGTGGGTCTCGAGCGACTCGAGGTACTTCTCGGCGTCGATCGCCGCCTTACAGCCCATGCCAGCGGCGGTGACGGCCTGCTTGTAGCGGATGTCGTACACGTCGCCCGCGACGAACACGCCCTCGACGTTCGTGCGCACGCCGTCGTCGCTGGCGATGTAGCCCGCGGAGTCCAGCGTCAGCTGGCCGCGGAAGATCCCGGTGTTGGGGTCGTGACCGATCGCGATGAACAGCGCCTGCGCCTCGAGCGTGGTCACTTCGCCGCTGACGAGGTTCTTGATCCGCAGCGCGGTCGCGCTGTCTTCGCCGATCACTTCTTCGACCGCGGTGTTCCAGATGAACGAGATCTTCTCGTGGTTGAGCGCCCGCTCGGCCATGATCTTCGAGGCGCGCAAGCTGTCGCGGCGGTGGATCACCGTCACCTTGCTGCCGAAGCGCGTCAAGAACAGCGCTTCTTCCATCGCCGAGTCCCCGCCGCCGACGACTACGATGTGTTTTTCGCGAAAGAACGCACCGTCGCAGGTCGCGCAGGTCGACACGCCGCGCCCGCGCAGGCGCGCTTCGCCGGGAATATCGAGCCAGCGCGCGCTCGCGCCCGTGGCGACGATCACGCAGTCGGCGGTAAACTCGTCCTCGGCCGTGCGCACAACAAACGGCCGTTTCGCGAGGTCGACCTCGGTCACGTCGACGTTGTGGATGATCGAGCCGAACCGCTCCGCCTGCGCGCGAAACGCCTCCATGAGCTCGGGCCCCATGATTCCGTCGACGAAGCCCGGATAGTTCTCGACCTCGGTCGTGAGCATGAGCTGCCCGCCGTACATGTGACCGGCGAAGACGATCGGGGCGAGGTTGGCGCGGGCCGCGTACAGGGCGGCGGTGAGTCCGGCGGGGCCGGAACCGATGATGATGACTTTGGCGTGGGTGGGGGCGGGCATGGCGCCCTCTTCAACCCGGGCCGGGTTCCGTCCGGTTCCTGCGCGAAGTCGGGGGCGTGACCAAGCTCATCCTCGAGATCCTGGTTTCGGCGATCCTGCACCCGATCGCGGTCGTGCTGATGTGGCTCAACCTCGCCGGGCGCTCGGATCTCAATCAGACCCAGAAGATCATCTGGGCGATCGTCGGCGTCTTTTGGGGGATCGGCCCGATCCTGTACATCCTCGTCGGCGACGGAGCGCTGTGGTGAACGGAGCCGACTGGCCGCGGATCGCGCTCGAGGACGATCCGGCCGACGTGCTGCGCAAGGCGCAGCGCGGCGTGCGCCTCAACGCGGCCGATTTG
This sequence comes from Vulcanimicrobiota bacterium, assembly GCA_003140215.1. GTDB lineage: Bacteria > Vulcanimicrobiota > Vulcanimicrobiia > Vulcanimicrobiales > Vulcanimicrobiaceae > Vulcanimicrobium > Vulcanimicrobium beijerinckii. The sequence continues at coordinate 93,342 of PLJL01000001.1, forward strand.
GGCCACCGCACCGGGATCGATCCGACGGCGATCACCGCTTGGACCGCCGGCGACGGCGTCCCGACCGAGGACCAGGCGCGCGCGCTCGCGGGCGTGCTCCGGCTCGATCCCGGAAAGTTCGCCGATGCGGCGGCGCGGCGCTGGTATCCCGGCGCCGAGGTGCCGCCCGACGTGCGCCATCACCCGCACGACCCGCATCCGTCCAACGGCTACCTCTTCTTTCTGCGCGACGGGAAGACCGCGGCGCTGGTCGATCCGGCCGGCTATCCCCAGACGCTGCTCGACGCGGTCAACGAGGGCCCGTACGCGCTACGCTACATCCTCATCACGCACAAGCACGCCGACCATTGCGACGCGACCGCCGACGTGGCCAAGGCGTTTCCGAAGGCCGCGATCGTGATGCATCGCGCCGACGTCGCTGCGATCGGAGACCTGGCGCGCCGCGCGATCCCGGTGACCGACGGCGACGAGCTCCCCTTCGGCGAGGACGCCGCGATCCGCATGCTGCACACGCCGGGTCACACCGACGGATCGGCGTGCTTTCTGTTCCACTCCACCGTCTTCTCCGGTGACACGCTGTTCGCGGGCTCCGTGGGGGGCATCTTCGCCGACGTCTCGACCTACGACGACCTCATCGCGAGCGTTCGCTCGAAGCTGTTCGCACTCGACGACGCCACTGTCGTCATGCCCGGCCACGGCCCCCCGACGACGATCGGCGAAGAAAAAGCCCACAACCCGTTCTTCTAGGGCCGCCAGAGGTCACCATTGGTCACCGATGGCGTAACGGCGCAGACGCAGTCTCAGGATGCGGGGTTTGGGGCCGTGAAGGGGTGCCGACGGTCGGGGGCGGTTGCCCTTGACGGCAACCGAATGGCAACCGGGGGAAGGGCGCCGGTCCTCATTGCTTCGAAGATGCCTTCGATGGTGTACCCGGTGCGGCCGTTGATGCGATTCCGCCACCCGGCCCGGGCATGAGCAACCTCGCCCTAACCATGAATAACCTCGCCGCAACTCTCGCCGACCGCGGCGATCTTGCAGGCGCCCAGAAACTTCAAGAGCGCGTGCTCGAGGCCAGGACGCGCGTGCTCGGCGCGGAGCATCCCGACACAGTCACGAGCATGGGTAACCTCGCCGCAACTCTCGCCGACCGCGGCGATCTTGCAGGCGCGCAGAAACTTCAAGAGCGCGTGCTCGAGGCCAGGACGCGCGTGCTCGGCGCGGAGCATCCCGCCACGCTCACGAGTATGAATAACCTCGCCGTAACTCTCTACGGCCGCGGCGATCTTGCAGGCGCGCAGCAGCTTTTGGAGCGCATGCTCGAGGCGCAGGCGCGCCTGCTCGGCGCGGAGCATCCAAATACAAGGATAAGCGCAGAAAATCTTGCCGTGATCCGAGCCGCAATCAAGGAGCAGCGTTAATCCTCCGCTGCTAAGCCACTCCGATCGCAGCGCCACGCAGCCCGCGCCGGCGCGACCTAGATTTCTTGTTGCCAGGCAAGCCTGGCGAGGGGGGTCCGTTTTGGGTGGCCCAACTCCTATCCCGATGCGCACGGTAACAGCGACGACGTCCGGCCTCGTCTTCGGCGGATACGTAGTCGGCTTCGCCGCTCCGCGTGGCGACGAGCGGAACCGATGGCAACCGCAGACGCTCGCCTACTCAAAAAAGGCCGTCGTGACAGGCATCCGAATGTCTGCGAAAACAGCCCACAACCATTTTCTTAGGCCTTACGCTTGCGGAACCGCTCGCGGAAACGGCGCGCTGAGATCAGCCGGAGCAGCTCGGCTTCGTGCTCGCGGAAGAACGCATACCGCGGCTCGTCCCGGCGCGCCGCGATCTTCCAAGCGAACTCCAGCGCGCTGTCGTCGCCGCCGCTTCGCGGGCGCGTCTTGCGGATGACGCCGCAGCCGTAGTCGGCGTCGACGGTGAAGTACTCGATACCGGCCCGGCCGAGCACGAAGTCGACGAACGCCCAGTACGTCACCCCGCACCAACAGCCGGCCTGGAACACCGGCGACACCATTTCCGGATCGGTCGGACGACAGTCGTGGACGACGATCGCGCCACCGGATCGGATCAGCGCGAACGCGCCCAGCAGGTCGGTCATCGAGTTTTCGTAGGTGTGGTACGGATCGACGAAGACGACGTCGTACAGGTTCGCCGGGGCACGCTCGGACAGCAGGCTCTGCGTCAGTTCGTGCGAGCTCCCGGCAGTGGTTCGGAACGCGATCGGAGCGCCGTCATCGAAGTCGGCGCTGCAACGGTAGACCAGGCGTTGGTAGCGCGGGAATTGATCGCGGTCGAATCCGCCGCGCGTGAAGCCGGTGCTCGCGCAAGAGATTTCCAGCAGGCTCCGGTAGCCGTACCGCCGGCCGAGCCGATTGGTGATCTCTATTTTGGTCAACTCCGGCAAATCGCGCCGCCGTCGTCAGGGAGCTTGCGCCTTGTCGCAGGTGAGATCGACGCGGAAGCTCGGATCCCCCGCGGCGTACTGGGGCAGGTTTGGATGCGCGCGCTCCGGCTTCGGGTCGATCGGAAACACCAGCTTCAGCGGCTTCTTGAGGCTTTCCGGTTTTGCCATGACCTCGCCGAGAAACTGAAGCTGGACCGAGACCCCGGCGGCTTGGATCAATTCCTTGTAGGTGATCTTCTGCGCGATCAAGGCCGCCGCGGTCGTCGCCTTGGCGTCGAGCGTGTTGCCGTCGTCGAGCTGAAGCTGCATCCCCTGCGCATCGGCGCCGGCGAAAACCGGCGTCAGCGTCGCATGGGCACCGTTTCGAACTTCGACCGCGACGCCGTAGCCGGGACGCAGTCCATCGGGATTGATCGGCTCAACCTTGGTGACGCGGAAGCGCCAGATGCCGTCGAACAGCCATTGATTCAGGCACCCCTCGACGGCCCGCCGCTGTGTCGCGCCGCCCGGTGCCGGCGTCGGCGTCACGCCAAGCAAGGCGGGGGAGATGAGGAGCGCAGCGACGGCCGCGCCCAAGCGTGCACGCAGTTCCATCGGTCAACCTAGACCGCAAGCCGCAACGATTCCTGGTGCCACTCTCCCGCCCTCCCGAGCGGGAACGAAAGGACGCCCCCGACAACCGATTCGCGTGGCGCTCCGTGGAAAGGCGGGACATGACCGACGAAATCCTCGCATATCACCGGTTGCATGCATTGTGCTCTCAATTCGATGCGGTCTTGCAAGCGCATCGAACGATGCTGCTCACGTCGCAATCGATTCTGCTTTCGCTCGCCGTGTTTGCCGCCCAGGATCACGCCGTGCACGGCACGTTCCCCTGGCTGGCGCTGACCTTGTTCGCCATGGGCATGTTCATGCTGTTCATCTGGATCCGCGTCGTCATCCCCGGCGGGCACGACATCGCGTACTGCCAATGGCAGCTGCTCTTGCTCGAAGCGGGCGAAAACGACCACGTGAGCGGCGCCTACTATACCGACCTCGTGCAGTGGCAGCGCATTCATGGGCCCGGGAAGATGCGGCGACTGCGGTCCCACCCGCTGGGGACGTTGCTCATGCAGGCGAATCAGGCGCGCCATTTTCTCAACTACGGGCTGCCTGCGGCCTTCGCGCTCTGCTGGGTCTCCTTGATCGCGTACGTGCTCCGCTAGCGGCCGGGGCTTCCTAGTCGGTCGGGCGGGGCAAGGCCTCATGATCGGTTGCCGCGTCGACGTGAGCGGTCGCGTGCGGTTGGATGGTTCCACCGCCGGCATCGCGATCGACGAGCTCGGCGAGCGCCGCGGCGCGGGCTTGGAGCGACATCGTGCGTTCGCGCGCGTCGTCGAGCAGCGTTCGGATCTCGGCGTGCTGGAGCGACAGGCCGGCGATGGCGCCGTGGGCGGCGATCCCGGCCTTCGCCGCCGCGACGCGGGCCCGCGTGATATCGCGCTCCGCGCGCAACGCGTCGGCGCGCCGGCGCAGCTCGTTTGCGGCCGTCGCCAAGGCCTCTTCGCGCCCGCGAAGTTCTTCGATCTCGGCCCGGAACGCATCGACGGCATCGCGCTGCGTGCCGCTGCGCTCGTAGCCCGCGAGCTGCATCTCCAAGCGCTTGCGCGCCGTGAGCAGGTCGACGAGGTGGCCGCGCACCTCGTCGACGATCTCGAGCTGCGATTGGTACGCCGCGTCGACGGACGCCGCCGGATCGTCGAGACGCGCCATCTGCGAACGCGCCTCGCCGGTCAGCAGCCGCGCGATGCGCGACCAGACGCTCATTTCGTTTCGGTCGCGGCCGGACGCGGAAGCGCCGTCTCGCCGTTGGTCGCCGGCGGCGGGGCGGGGTCGGTGCCGGACTTGGTGCGCGCGAGCAGGTTGCGGGCGAGCTGCAGCCCGGCCGCACCTTGGGTGAGCACCTTGCCCATGATCTCCGAAACACCGTCGGCGCCGTTGAGCACGATCATCTGATCGATGTTGTTGAACGCGTGCGACGCGGCCTCGACGATCTCGGGCCACTTCTCGGCCAGCTGTTGTGAGATGACCGCTTCCTGGTTCTGAGCCAGCGCGTCGGCGCGGGCCTTGATCGCGGCGGCCTCGGCCAGACCACGAGCATTGATCGCGTCGCCCTCGGCGGTTCCCTTGGCGCGAATCGCGGCGCCTTCGGCCTCGCCGATCATCTTGGTGCGCGTCGAGTCGGCGTCGGCGGCGAGCTTCACGCGCGTCGCGTCGGCCTGCGCCTGCAGCTCGATCTGTTTGGCGCGAGCCTGGGCCGATGCGATGTCCGCATCGCGCTGCGCGTTCGCCAGGGTCGTCTTCTCGTACGCGGCGGCATCCGCCGGGCGGCGCACGGTGACGAGCAGTTCGGATTCTTTCTTGTGCGCGTCGAGCTCGACGATCTTCGTCTCCTCGACGACGACCTGCTGGCGTGCCATCGCGTCGGCGAGCGGGCCGGCCTGCTTCGACTGCGCCGCGGCGCGATCGACTTCGGCCTGGAAGCCGGCCTGTTTGATCTTGCTGTCGCGCTGGGCCTCGGCTTTGAGCGCCGCGGCTTCCTGCTCGCGCTGCGTGGCTTCTTGGTCGGCCTGCGCTTGCGCGATGCGCGCATCGCGCTGCACGGCCGCGGTATGTGGCTTGGAGAGGTTGTCGATGTAGCCGGTCGGGTCGTCGATCTCTTGAATCTGGAGCGAGTCGACGATGAGCCCGAGCTTCTCCATCTCCGTACCGGAGGCGCCGCGCGTCGCTTCGGTCAGCTTGTCGCGCTCGCGGATGAGGTCCTCGACGGTGAGCGAACCGCAGATCGCGCGCAGATGGCCCGCAAAGACCTGCTGGATGCGCGCGTCCATGCGATCCTGCTGGTCGAGGAACCGGCGCGCAGCATTGGCGATCGACGCGAAGTCGTCGCCGACCTTGTAGATCACGACACCCTTGATGTGGACGGGGATGCCTTGTTGCGTGACGCAGGCGATCTGCAGCTCGGACTCGCGCAGATCGAGTGACAACTTGCGCACGACTTGGACGCCCGGAATCACGAGCGTACCGCGCCCGGTCACGATCTTGAAGCCCAGCGATTCACCGGTCTGCTCGTTGGGCTTGTGGTGCAAGCCCGAGATAACGAGCGCTTCGTTCGGTTCGGCGACCCGCCACATCGCGCGAAACAGTGCGATGAACACGGCGAATCCAACAACGACGATGACGACGATGACGACGATTGACCCCTCGAGTGTGGTCACGTGATTCCTCCGGCGCCGTAGCGCCTATGCCTCCGCGACGAAAACCGTCCGCGGCGGCTGATACTCGACGACGACGACTCGGGTGCCGACCGCGAGGGTCTTGGCGTCCCATGAGTGCGCGTGGAAGTGTTCGCTTCCGCCTCGCACCGCGAGCGTGATCTCGCCGACCCGTCCGGGACCCACCGTTCCCGTCACGCGCCCGACCTTTCCAATGACCTCGTCCGTGACGGCCTCCGCGTCTCCGCTAGCCCGTGGATACCCCCGGGCCGACCACAAGTTACGCCGTGAGGTTCAAGAACCCCGCGCCGGTACTATGCGCTACCGCCCACTCGCACGCTGGCGCTGGTGCCGTCACCGTTCACCCGCACCGTCGGCGCCGCGGCCCGCGACTGGGGGATGACCTGGAACTCGATCACCTTCACGCCCGAGGCCGGTAGCGCGACGGTGGTCCGGAACGGCGCGCACTGGCGGTCGCTGCAGAACGATGCCACCCAGCGATTGGGCAGGCCGCTGGCGTTGAGCGTCACGATTTTCCCGGGTACGCCGGCGACGACGAGGCGGTACTTGTAGGTGCTCGACACCGAGCCGGGCAGGTCGGGCCCCGTCCACGGCGCCAAGGAGAGCGCCGTCTTGCCGGCGGGGTGCCCGACGTCGAGGGCCACGGTCGCCTCCTGGGCCTCTTCGAGGTACATCGCGTAGCGGGTGTCGGTCTTGGGCAGCTTCGCGGTCCAGGCCGTCGTCTGCGCGAACGCGCGGCGAGCTTTGGCCGAATCGCCGGCTTTGACGAACAGCCGGCCCCCGTAGAGGTAGGCCCAGGCGAGCTTGCGGATCGCTTTGGGGTCGCCCGGCTTGGCCTGCACCGCGGCCCGCCCGCGGCCGATCGCCTGCGCGAACGCGACGGTGCCGTCGTCGAAACGCTTCGCATCGCCCGCGCTGACCCCGAGGGCGACGAACGCATCGACGCTCGGCTGGATGGACGCGATCTTGGCGTAGGTGTCGGTCGCGGTCGCGTCGTCGCCGCTAGCGTGGAGCGCCGCAGCGTAGCCGCCCAGCAAGTCGACGTCGCTGGGCGCGACGCCCAGCCCGCGCCGGTACGCGGCCAACGCCTCGGGCCAGTGCCCACGAGCGGAGGCGGCGTCGCCTTGGAGCCACGCCAGCGCGATCATGCTCGGCTCGGTGTCCGCAACCGGTTCGAGCAGCGTCACCTCCCGGTCACGCAGCGCGGTCTCTTCGGCTTGCGTGCGAAAGTAGTCGGTGTCGCCGTCGACGTTATCGGCGGCGTCGATCGCATGCAGCACGGCGGTCGCGGCGCTGCGGATCGACGCGGGATCCCCGTCGAAGGCGAACTTGGCGGGGTCGAGCAGGGCATCGATCTTCTTCTGCGCCGCCGTGGCGAGCACGCCGTTGCGTCCGGCGCGCGCGTCGCTGACGAAGCCCGCGAGGACGCGCGGCGAAATGTTGCCCGCGAACCGCGCGCGCAACACGCCGTCGGGCGAGATCACGAAGGTCGTCGGGTAGGCGCGCACGTCGTAGGCCTTGGAAAAGGCATGATCGCGGTCGATCGACTGCGCGTAGCCCATCGGCTTGGCGGCCAAGAATGCGCGCACGATCGGTGCCGACTCGCTCGAGTCGACGCCCAGGAACACGACGTCGCCCTTGGCGCCGAATTTCTTGGCCGCGGCGATGAGATCGGGGGCCTCTTCGCGGCACGGCGGGCACCACGTCGCCCAATCGTTGAGCACGACGGTCTTGCCGCGGTAATCGGCCAGCGCGACCGGCTTGCCCTCGAGCGTGGTCAGGTGGAAATCCGGCGCCGGCGAGCCGACCTGCGGCCCCGAGACCGTCAGCGCGGTCGCGGCGATGAGTGCGTGGACCATGTTTCTCCTAAACGCGAACCGGGGTTCCGACCGTTGCCACGCTACGGCCGTGGCTGCGCGCGTCGATGCGGACGTTCACCGGCCCGTCGTGCGCGCTGGTCGGAACGACTTGAAACTCGACGACTTTGACCCCCGCGGCCGGCACACGGACCGAGGTGCGGAAGGGCGCGCAGACGCGGTCAGTACAGAACGAGCCGATCCAGTGCGCCGGCAAGCCGGTCGACGCGAGCTCGAGCACCGTGCCCGGCGCGCCGGTGACGACGAGGCGGTACTTGATCGTGCTGGTGACCGAGCCGGGAAGATCGGGGCCGGTCCAGGGTGCGAGCGAGAGCGCGGGCTGCGCGCCGCGCGCGACGTCGAGCGCGACGGTTCCCTCCTGCGCTTGTTCGACGTACCACTCGGCACGCGGATCGAGCTTGGGGATCTTTTGCGCCGCGACGCTCGCACGCACGAATGCGGCCCGCGCCTTATCGCGATTTCCCGCGCCGGCCTCCATTCGGCCGTAGTACAAGTTCGTCCACGCCAGCCGCGCCGGGTCGGTCGCTGCGAGCGCTTGCGCGCGATCGAACGCCGCCTCGGCGGATTTGATGTCTCCGGCCTTCGCGAGGGCACGCCCGAGCGAGACGTACGCTGAATATGAAGGCGCGCGGTCCGCGATCTCGGCATCGATCGCCGCGACGCGCGCAGCGTCGCCGAGCTTCGAGACGGCATACGCCTGTCCCGAAAGCGTTGCGACGTCGCCGGGGACGTAGCGGAGGGCTTCTCGATACGCCGCGTCGGCGTCACTCCACGTTCCCAAGGCGGCCGCGTCGTCGCCGCGCAGCCGCGCGAGGAGCGCCCGATCAGCGTCGCCTTCGACGACGGGCGCCAGCGCAGCGATCGCTGCGGCGCGCAGCGTCTCCTGCGCCTGCCCGGTCTTGATGAGGTCGTGGTCGCGCGACGGATCGGTCATCGCGTCGTCTTGGAGGTCGTCGGCCTTGGCGATCGCGGCCGCGGCCTTGGCGACGGTGGCGCGAATCGTCGCGGCGTCGCCCGAGAACGGATACCGCGCCGGGTCGAGCAGCGCGTCGAGCTGCGTTTGGAACGCGGTCGTCAACGGCGCGCTCTGACCCTGCTGCGCCGCGACGATGTACGCGCGGAGTTGGGCGCGCGGCAGGATGTTGTCGGCGTGACGCGCGCGCAGCACGCCGTCGGGTCCGATCACGAACGTGGTCGGGTAGTTGCGGATCTCGTACGCCGTCGCAAAGCTGCTCTCGCCCGTCGTCGCTACTTGCGGATATGCGATCCCCTTCGCGGCCACGAACGCGCGCACGACATCCGCGCTCTCGGTGGTGTCGACACCGAGGAACGCCACCCCGCGCGCTGCGGCGCTGCGCGACTCCGCCACCAGGTCCGCCGTTTCGAGCCGGCACGGCGGGCACCACGACCCCCACACGTTGATGACCAGCGTCCGGCCGCGATAGTCGGTCAGCCGCACGGTCTTACCGTCGACGGTCCGCAACGTGAACGCCGGAGCAGGCCGCCCTACGACCGGCCCGGGGAGCTGCTGAGCCGAGCCTGCTTGCACGCAGAGCGCGAAGCCCAAACCGCACGCCGCCGGCCACGATGCCAGTCGCTTCATCGCAGGCTGTGACGCTCGGGCACGAACGCGGGTTGCATCTACATTCGCAACTTGAAGCCGACGGCGACCATGCGCAAGGCGGCGCCGAAGGCGCCTGCCGCCAGCGCGGTGACGACGGCGAGCGAGAGCCCTAGCGACACGTCGCCGGTGCCGATGTAGCTGTGGCGGAAGACGTCGATCATGTAGAACATCGGATTGCCCAGCGAGACGGTCTGCAGCACGCGCGGAAGGAGTTGCAGCGAGGTGAACACGCCGCCGACGAACACCAGCGGCGTGATGAAGAACGTGGTCAACACCGCGATGTGGTCGAACTTCTCCGCCATTAGCCCGAAGATGATCCCGAGCGAGGAGAACAGCACGGCGACCAGCACGATCGTAAGCACGTAGAGGCTCCAGTTCGTCGGGTACGCGTGCACGAGCACCGCCCCGAGCCCGGTGATCAAGAGCGCGATGAAGATCGCGCGGACGACCCCAGCGACTACGTATCCGAGCACGATCTCGATCGCCGAAAGCGGCGCGATGAGCAGCTCCTGGATCGAGTTCATGAAGCGGCCTTGGAACACCGACGACGAGCTCTCGCTGTAGGTCTGATCGATGAGCTGCAGCATGATCAGCCCGGGGATGAGGAACTGCGCGTAAGGGACGCCGTTCACGGTGTTGATCCGGCTGCCCAGGCCGAACCCGAAGATGAACACGTAGAGCAGCGTCTGGATCACCGGCGGCCAGATGACCTGGTTGATGATCGAGAACGTGCGCACGATCTCGCGCTTGACCAGCGTCTCGAAGCCGACGGTGTTGACGATCACCGGCGCGTGAGCTCCAGAAAGATGTCCTGCAGGGAGCCGTCGCCGATGAGCTTCTGCGTCGCTTCGAGCGCGACGAGCTTTCCGCGCTGGATGATCGCGATGCGGTCGCACAGCTCCTCGGCTTCTTCGAGGTAGTGCGTGGTCAAGATGATCGTGGTGCCGTTGGTGTTGAGCTCGCGCAGCAGCGACCACAGCTCGAGGCGCAACTCGACGTCGACGCCCGCGGTCGGCTCGTCGAGGATGACCAGCCTGGGCTCGTGGATCAGCGCGCGGGCCAGCGTGAGCCGCCGCTTCATCCCGCCCGAGAGTTTGGTGTAGACTTGCTTGGACTTCGACGCGAGGTCGAAGCGCTCGAGCAGCAGGTCGGCGCGCTTCTCGACCGCCTTGCCGCGGATGCCGTAGTACCCGGCCTGGAAGATCAGGACGTCGCGGATGTTGAGATAGCGGTCGAAGTTGTACTCCTGCGGCGCGAGCCCGACTTGGCGGCGCGCGAGCCGCCAATCGCGCACCACGTCGTAGCCGAACAGCGAGATCGCGCCGCTCGTGATGTGCGCCAGCCCCACCGTCGCGTTGATCGTCGTGGTCTTGCCCGCGCCGTTGGGTCCGAGGAGCCCGAAGAACTCGCCTTCCTGCACTTCGAACGAGACGCCGTCAACCGCCGTGAAGTCGCCGTAGCGCTTCACGAGCGCGTCGACCCGGAGCGCCGCCGCGCTCACGCGTGAGCGTGACTCCGTCATGGGATCACGGCGCCGGGCGGTCCCAGTTTCGGATAGCGGTGCCGGTGCAGCGTCGCCAATTTCTTCTCGACATCGGGGATCCCGCTCTTGCGCAGCTGGCGCGCGACCTTTGCGACGTCGAAGACGACGCGCCGCGACTGCACTTCCCAACCGCCCGACCGTTGGGTGAGGATCGCGTAGTGCGCCAGCGGGTCGCCGTCCTTGGGCAACCCCGCCGAGGCGACGTTCACGAGCGTACGGCCGCGCCACACGCGCACGTAGGAGAGGTGCAAGTGTCCGAACGCTACCGTGCGCTGCTGGACGTCGTTATAGAACCACTCGAGGGTGTCGTCGTAGGCGTCGGGCCAGACGTGCTCGTCGTCGCTCTTGGGGTTCGCGTGGCAGACGAGCAGACCGTCCTCGCCCTCGCCGAACGTCAGCGCGAACGGCAACGCGCCGAGCCAGCGCGTCCACTCCTCGCCGATCTGCGAGCGCACCCACTGCACGCCTCGCGCGTCCTGCTCGTCGAGTTGCGCGACGTCGGCCTCGCCCACCATGCGATCGGTGTTACCGCGCAAGCAGCGCGCACCCACGTCGCGCAGCCGCTCGAGCACTTGTTTGGGTTTCGGACCGTCCAAACACAGATCGCCCGCGGCGACGATCGCGTCGGCGCCGCCGCGCGACGCGAGATCGTCGAGGCAGCGGCTCAGCGCATGCGCGTTCCCGTGAATGTCAGACAGAATTGCGACGCGCAGGAGCTAGCCCCGTTTCACGGCGAGGGCGAGTGAAAACGGGCCGAACCCCGCTTTGCCGAACTCCCACATGTCGATCGCCTCGACGGCGATCTTGGCCTTGCGCAGGATCGCGACCGACTCCCGGAAGCGCAGGTTCGCGATGACGAGCCGATCGCCCAGGGCGAGCACGCCGGCTGCGAACTCTTCGCCGCGCGGCACCTCAATGATGCGCAGGTCGGTGGCAGCGACCAGATCGACCCGATCGGGCGCGGCGATGAGCGTGTCCGAGGCGACCATCGAGAATACGTCACGCAGCCGCGGCACATCGCGCGCCACCGCGAGCTCGACCACCGCGAACCCCTGCTGCACCGCGATCACTTCGAGCTGTTTGCGCCCCAGCTCGTTGGAGCGCCGCCGCAGCGCCGCTCCGGCGCGCGGAACGCCGATGAAGACGCGGCCCGGCGCGACCGCCACGTCGGTGCCGTCGAGCAGCCCGGGGGCCTCGATCCGTCCCAGGATCGGGATGCCCAGCTCGGTGAGGTGCCGTTCGACCGCGACGACTTCGGCGCGGCGTTCGATCGCCGACGGCCGCGCGATCACCACACCTTGGGGCAGCACGATCGCGCAGTCCGCGATGAGCGTCTCGGTCGGCGACTCGCTCACCGGCGCCATCTCGTGGACGTGCACGCCGCGGTCGCGCAGCGTCCGCACGAAGATCCCGTGCTGCTCGAGAGCGCGGTCGGAGATCGGCGACGGCTCGCCTTTGATCGGCGGCAACCGGTCGACCGCCGCGGACGGCCGCAGCACGATCGCCGCGGCGAGGGCGCCGGCGTCGCTGGAAACGTACGGGGCGGCAAAGGACTTCACGGTCACGACTTGCGCCCGTTCGCGCTTCTGGCCCCCGGTCCCTGAGCTCCGCGAAGATGAATGTGCGCGTCAGGCTAGAAGCCGCAATCCGGTTGCTTGCCCCTATTCCATATACAAGCAAGGGAGTCGCTTGTGACGCGCCCGACCGCTGACCAGTATCTCGAAGCGCCAATCATTGCACCAACGGCGCCCATCGATCCCGACACGCATACGATGACGCGCCCTGTCTTTGTCGACTACGTGACAAAGTCCAAGTTCTCGCAGGAGCAATACGCGCTCCTCGATGACGCGATCTCAAAAAATGACGACATTTCTATCCACGGCTACTACATCGAATGGCTGCCGACGTTCCTCGCTCACTACGGCTTAACCCTTGATCAAGCACCGCTGGTACGGCCTCCAAACGCACGCTATCGCAGTCCCAAGATGTACAATTGTTACAGGCCTGTACTGCTGTCTGTGACGAGAAAGGACGGCCGACGCGAGATCATTGCCCTAGCCTTTCCATCGCACGAGTACGTCCACCAATACGCCGAGGTGCTCGCTTCGCTCGTTGCAATCCGAAGCGACCAGCTACAGACCACGTACACAAAACAAGTGAAGCGCTACCATTATGTCGAGCTGGAAAGCACTTTGGCAGAATGGACCGGCCTCAGGAAAGGGCTGGAGGCCTTGGATGCTGATCCGTCAGTCGTCATCATGGGTGAAATCGAACTGCTCTTGGGACATCTCAAGGCTCTCGACTTCTCGCACTACTGGCCTCCGATGGCGCTCGGAATCGATGGCATCTTCGGAATGCACGTGTTGCAAGACCGGCGCGATGAACGGCGACTGTATCTGTTCGGTGCGAAGCACAACTACTGGGGTAGCGCCGCGGGACAAATCGCTGCTGCTCTCGCGCACGCTGGGGCCAAACACATCATATACGTCGGCAAGTCAGGCACGTTTATCGCAGAGGAGCGCGTCCACGGCATCTTTCTTCCCAACAACTATCTGTTGCTATCAGATGATCCACACGAAGGATGCGCTGAGCAAATCAATTCGATCTTGGCAAAGTCGCCGATTCGAGACCTCAAAGGATTCATGACCGAGATTCGTACCGGGTGCCATCTCACGGTACCGACCGTCACCGGCGAAACCTACCGCCAACGCGAGCGATACGAGTCCTACGGCCCGACGACGATTGACAATGAGATTTCGTTTATAGCAAAAGCTGTTTCACACCTGAAAACGACGCATGGGAGAACCGTTTCCTTCACGCCGCTTCACTTCATTACCGACTACCTCTACGAGGTGAGCGAATCCAAAGGGGACTCTGCAGGAAACCTCGCGACAAAATCTGAGAACTACTATCACATAAAACGCGAACGCTTCTTGCAGATCGCCCGAATCATCAGCACCTATGGCGCACTGGTCGATATGACCCTGATCGACCATCCGGAGAGCGGTCGGCACTGGCAATACACAATCACGGATATCGTTCGGCGCTGGCTGGAGTGCAAGACCCTCCTCGCATCCGAGAAACCGATGGCTTTTGCTCGCGAAGGACTTACGCGGTTCTTGCTGCGCGCGCGATATGCGGCGTACTACAATGGCGACGTCACCTGGCTATCAACCATGGAGCGCATTTGTGACTCCGTATCGCGTTGGCAACCGTCCTTGAAATCGCTTTCCGAAGGGTTCAGCATCATAAAGGAGCTCAACGAGCTTGCGGTACGACGTCGGACGCTTAGCGAGAACGAGACGCGAAAGTTGAATGGCCTTGCCAAACGAGCGGGGGCCCTAGCGGCCGCCCTCGGCGATCCGTACGAGCGCTATGTCATGACGGTGACGCGAGTGCAAGCCCTCCTCAGGTATTGCACCAATGTCGATCAAGCTTCGCGACAGCTCGCCATCGGCGAGCTTGAGTTGGCATTGGCAGAAGCGGAAAGCCATTTGGCGGAATCGATGCTCTTGGAATCCGATGTTGTATTTGAGAGGCTGCATCTACAGCGTCTATCTGCGTTGGTTGCCCTCGCTTGCGACCGAAAGGCCGAAAGCATCGAGAAGCTGCAGCAGGTCGTAACAGGATGGGGTGAGCTTCTCGAAAGTACCGACTGGGGTGAGCATGAATGGATCATGTACGCGGAGATTGCGCTAACGAAGGCGGAGATGCTGAGTTTCGGCTATAGGCCGCCAAGCACCGGATGGCTTCGCGATCTCCGCACCGCAAGAGAGCTCGTGACGGCGCGCTTCGACATCCTCGATCGGCTCCGAGTTGCGCTCACGCGAGGCGATAACAAGGCCGACGATGGCGGCACGACGCCACGTGCCGACGGATTGACCTAGGTCTTCGGCGATAGCGCGAAGCGACCGGGGCCGCCGATCGCGAGCGCGAGACCGATGCCGACGGCTAAGATGAAGAATTCGATGCCCTCGCCGCGTTGGTTGCCGGCGAAGTTCATGAAGAAGCCGTTCTTTGCGTGCACGAGTATCGCGGCGACCGCCATATCGATCGCCAGCCCCAAAGCCGCTAGCCGCGTGAGCACGCCGAGCACGAGCGCGATCGGGGCCAAGAACTCGACCGCGATCACCACGTAGACCAGCGCGACCGGGACCCCGGCACCAGCGTTCATCCCCGTCACGGTCGCGCCGATCCCGCCGCCGCCGAAGAGGCCGAGCACTTTCTGCGCGCCGTGAGGCCAGATGACGATCGCCAGCGCCAGGCGCAGGGTCAGTTGCGCAACGTCGGCGGATCGCATGGGTGACCCTTACCCGGCAGGGTCGAGTACCGCCAGGGCCCGCGCGTAGAGGGCGGCCTGCATTCGCCCGTACACTGACGGGTCCATCGCGTAGCGTCGCCCGGCCAGCTTGTCGGCTTGGCGCGAGAGGTCGACGATGCGCGCGCCGCGCGCGGTGTCGGCGTCGGGCCGGCTCTGGTCGGTGCGAGCCAGGAGCGCCGCGATGCGGTTGCCCTCCGCGCTGGCGGTCTGCGCCGGCACGGCGATCGCGTCGTACGGTGCGGCATCGCCGCCCGTCGCCGTGAAGAAGTCGCTCATGTCGGTCGCGAGCAGATCGCCCAGCGAGAGCGTGCCCAGCCCGAGCAGCTGTTCCGACGTCTTGAGCACGCTTACCGTCGACTGGTGGTGCATCCCGACGTAGTGCCGCTTCGCGAACGGGCCGGCGACGATCGCGTAGGTGCGGTACTCGTCGACGTGGTCGCGCGATGACTGCGCGTCGTCGGGCGTGACGAACAGCGCGGTCTGATTCCACGACGGCAAGTGCGACAGATACTGCACGATCAGCCCGAGCGCACGGTCGCCGTCGGCGACCTCCTCAGGGATCGGCGGGATGCCGGGGCCGACGCCGGTGTGATCGGCGGGCAGCCAGATGTAGGTGTAGCGCGGCTGCCGCCCTTGCCGCACCATCGCACCGTAGTCGCGGATGAACTCCTTGGCGCGCCGCTCGTCGCGGATGCGCAAGTTCCAGCCCGGAAAGTTGAGGTCGACGTGGCCGTCGAGGACCGACGGCGCCGGAACGTTGAGGCTGTAGAGTCCGCCCAGGCCCTGCGTCGGCGCGTCCTTGTCGTCGATCCCGGCATACTGCGGATCGTCGATCTTGGGATCTTTGGCGAGGCCTTCGTCGTAGCCGCTCAGCCGGATCATGTCGCCGTAGTCGCGGAACGGCAGCCGGTGGCGTGCCAGCGCGTTGAAGATATAGCCGAGCCGTGGGTAGTCCTCGGGTTCTTCGTTCTTGTTGACCAGCGGCGCGCGACCGCCTTTGGCAAACATGGTGCGCTCCGTGTAGAGCGTGCTCATACCGCCCGCGAAGAACTGGTGCCCCGCGTCGGACTCCTCGGCGTCGGCGAAGAAATTCACAGCGAGCCCGTAGCGCCGTGCCAGCGCGTGCAGATTCGGCGTCACGCTCGACCCGAACGACACCAGCGACGGATCGCCGTAGGGCGCACCGATGTCGCCCAGCATCGCGTCGAAGGTCTTGTTCTCTTCCAAGATCACGACGACGTGCGTGATCCCTTTCGGATAACGCACCGGGCTGGTCACCACGCGCCGCGTGTTTGCCAACGTGTGCATCGTCGACGACTTGAGCTGGACCGTCGACAGGTCGATCTTTTGCAGGGTCGACCAAACCGCGTTGGAATCGGCCTGGGTCGCATAGTCTCCCGTGAAGCCGGCGTCGTGCCCGAAACCCTTCGTGTTCACGACGTACAGGGTGCGCCCGTCGTTCGCGAGCGCGAGCGCCGTCGGGTACCAGCCGGTCGGGATGAGCCCGAGGCGGTGCAGGTGAATCGGGTCGCGCGCATCGATGACCGCGACGGCGTTGAGCCCGGCCAACGCAACGTACAGGCGCGCGCCGTCGGCGGAGAGCGCGAGCGCGGAGGGTTGCGTTCCGTACGGGCCCTTGTCGAACAGGCGCAGCTCGGTGCCGCCGACGGCGCGCGGCGTGCCGCCCAGCGCGACGGTTGCGACGCGGTCGACGTTGGTCATCGCGACGAACGCGTACGCGCTGTCGCGGGTGGTGGCGACCGCAGTCGGATGCGCGCCGCCGACGGTGCGCATCCCGTCAGGTGCGGGGTCCAGCGCGAGCGCCGCCGCGGCGAACGGCGGCGCGTCTTGGGGTAACGCCGAGAGATCGCCGCCGGCCGCAAGCGGCACGAACGATAGCGCCGAGGCGTGCGATGGATCGGACGCGGGGCTGGTAAAGGGCGGCGCGGCCGCCGGCTGCGCCAGGTTGCCGTACCGCATCAGCCCCTCGTCGGTGACGACGAGCCGGTTACCGGCCAGGGCGGCGCCGAACGGGAAGAAGCCGACTTGGGCGCTCGGACCGCTCAGCGTGCGCGTCGCGGTGTCGATCGCCGACACCGTTCCGGCCGCTTCGTTCACGACGTAGGCGCGGCGCTTGTCCGGTGAGAGCAGGATCGTTCCGGGATAGCTGTGACCGCGGTCGGCAAAAGCCGGATCGGTCGGGCCGGGCACCGTGATGACGTGCGTCGCGTCGGCGGCGAGGTGTCCGTTCGCGTCGAGCGTGAACGCGTAGACGACGTTGACCGGGCCGCCTGCCGCCAGCACCAGCGTGCGCCGGGGATCGGCCGGATCGGCGAGCGCCACCAGGCCGACCCAAAACTTTTCGCCGGTGGCTTGATAGCGGTCGACCACGCGCATCGACGCCACATCGACGACGGCGAGCCCGAAGCCCCCGGTCGCGTTCGGGTCGACCAGCGAGTGCACTTTGGCTTCCCGCTCGTCGTCGTCGGAGACGACGGCGAAGCGTCCGTCCGGGCTCAGCGCGACGCCCAGCGCGTTCATCCCGGTGACGACGCTCTCGCCCAACGGCGTGACGAGCCGGCCCGACGGCAGCACCGCTTCGTAGACCGCCCCGCGGAAATGCCCGGCCGGGATGTTGCCACCCGGCGCCGCGTAGGTCACCGTTGCCGTATGCTTGGCGGGGCGTGGGTGCGCCGCCAGCGCAGCGTGCGGGACGGCGGCGAGCAAGACGAGGGCGGCCGCGAGGCGGAAGTGCTGCATGGTCTCCTCGCGCATTTAGCGCAGTGCCTTGGCGAGACGCTCGACCGAGCGTAACAACGCCTCATCGTCGAGATCGCCGAACGAGAGTCGCAGGGCCGGCGGGCCGCTGCGGGTCGGATAGAACGGATCGGCGGGCATCACCAGGACACCTTCGCGCGCGCACTGGTCGAACGCCGCCTGGGTTGAGAGACGAGGCGGGAGGCGCAGCCAGACGTTCGTTCCGGCCTGCGGCGGACGCACGTCGGCCCAGGGGAGCGCGCGGGCCAGCGCGTCGACGAACAGGTCGCGCCGCCGGCGGTACAGCGCCCGCGCCGCCTTGAGGTGGCGCGGATACGCGGGCGTGCGCATGAAACGCCACAGCGCACGCTGCGTGAGCGTCGAGGTGAACGAGTCGGTGCGCACCTTGGCGGCCTCGATCGAGTCGCGCATCGCGCCTTTGACGCGCAGATAGCCGATCCGCAGCGCCGGAAAGATCGACTTCGAGAGCGACTCCATCATCACGACGCGGCCGTCGGTGTCGTACGCGGCGAGCGGCGGCGGCGCCAACTCCTCGTAGGCCAAGGTCCAGCCGGTCTGGTCCTCGAGCACCACGACGTCGTAGCGGCGCGCGAGCTCGACGATCGCCTTACCGCGCCGCGCCGGCAGCACGACGCCGGTGGGGTTCTCGGCGATCGGGCAGATCGAGAACAAGCGCGGCCGGTACTCGGCGAAAACGCGCTCGACGTCGTCGATCCGCACGCCGTCGGCGTCGCTGCGCACTTCCACGTAGCTGGCGCCGCGCGCGTCGAACACGCCCAGCGTCCCCGGGTAGGTCGGCGATTCCGAGGCGACCACGGCGCGGTCGGAGAGCAACACCGAGGCGATGAGGTCGGCGGCCTGCTGCGCTCCGGAGGTCACGATGATCTCCGCAGCGGTCGCATCGCAGCCGCGCGCGCGCAAGCCGTCGGCCAGCGTCGCGCACAGGTCCGGATCGCCGGTGTTGGCGCGGTACTGCATCACCTCGGGCGGGTCGTCGGCGAACGTGCGCTGCATCGCGCGGCCGAACTCCGCCATCGGGAAGGTTTCGGGAGCGGGGTTCGCCCGCGCGAGCGAGATGACGCCCGGCGCCGTCGCTTGCGCGAGCCGGTCCATCACCCCCTCCATGCGCTCGCCGCGCGAGAGCAGTGAGGGCTCCCAGGTGCGTGCGAAGGGTGCATCCGCGGGCGCGGACTGGGGCGCTACGAACGTCCCGCGCCCCACCCGCGAGACCAGGCGTCCGCGCGCCGCGAGCGACTCATAGGCCTGCGAGACGGTTACCAGCGCGACGTCGAGCTCTCCGGCGAGGGAACGAATCGGCGGCAGCCGCTCCTCGGGCGCGAGCTCGCCGCGTTCGATCGCCGATGCCAACGAATCCGCGATCTGCACGTACAACGGTCGCGGATCGCGCTTGTCGAGCGTTATGGCAAGCATGACCGCGAACGACTAACGTTCGTCTAGGCGATAGCCGATGCCGCGGACGCTGCTGATCGCCAGCGTTGCGCCGACTTCGTTGAGCTTCTTGCGCAGCGCCGCGACGTGGACATCGACGACGCGGGTCGGGACGCCCGAGACGTCGTTCCACACCCGTTCGAGGATCTGCGCGCGCGTCAGCAGCTTGCCGACGTTTTCGGCCAGGTACCACAGCAGCCGAAACTCGAGCGCGGTGAGCGTGACGCTCTTTCCGCCGTTCTCGAGGGTGTGGAAGTCGCGCACCAGCGTCGCGCCGCCGACGGCCAGGCGGCCCTCTTGATCGGTCTTGCGCGAACGCTCGCGCCGGCGCAAAAAGGATTGCACGCGCGCGACGAGCTCGTTGCCCGAAAACGGTTTGCGGATGTAGTCGTCGGCGCCCAGGCCCAGGCCCTTGAGCACGTCGTTCTCGCTGGAATGGGCGCTGACCATCAAGATGAAGGCGTCGGACGAGTTCGCCAGCGAGGTGCACACGTCGAGTCCCGAGATGTCGGGCAGCTCGACGTCGAGCAGCACGATCGCGGGCTTGAACACGGGCTCCGCTTCGAGCCCGGCCGACCCGGTGTTCGCGATGCGGACTTCGTAGCCGCTGCGCTCCAGGATCATCTTCTCGAACGTCGCCACCTCGGGGTCGTCCTCGATGATGAGAATCCGGTCCATCAGCGAACGCCCGCCGGCTCCGCGGTTGCCTCGTCGTCAGGCATCAGCAGCTCGCGACGCGCGACGCCGTCGTCGAACGCGGCTTGCGTGACCGCGCGCGCGACCGCGTCGACGACCCGCGTGTCGAACACGCTGGGGATGATGTACTCCGCGCTGCGCTCGTCGCCGACGATGTCGGCGATCGCGCGTGCCGCGGCCAGCTTCATCCCTTCGGTGATCTTGCGGGCCCGGCAGTCGAGGGCGCCGCGGAAGATGCCGGGGAACGCCAGCAGGTTGTTGATCTGGTTGGGGAAGTCGCTGCGCCCGGTGCCCACGACCGCGGCATAAGGGGCGGCGAGGTCGGGCATGATCTCCGGGGTCGGGTTGGCCATCGCGAAGATGATCGGATCGCGCGCCATCGTGGCGATCCACTCCGCCTGCAAGATCCCCGGTGCGCTCACGCCGATGAACGCGTCGGCGCCCTTGAGGACATCCTGCAGCGAGCCGTGGCGCTGTTCGCGGTTCGTGTTCTGGGCCAGCCAGGTCCAGTGCGCGTTGCCGTACTGCAGATCGCGGCTCAGTGCGCCCTCGCGGTCGACCGCGATCACGTCGCGCACTCCGGCGGCCAGCAGCATCTTGATCGTAGCCGTCCCGGCGGCGCCGCTGCCGGTCAGCACGATGGTGAGCTCGTCCATCGGCTTGCCGACGACCGCGGCAGCGTTCATCAGCGCGGCGAGGATGACGACGGCGGTACCGTGCTGATCGTCGTGCATCACGGGGATGTCGAGTTCCTCAACCAGGCGCCGCTCCACCTCGAAGCAGCGCGGCGAGCTGATGTCTTCGAGGTTGATTCCGCCGAAGATCGGGGCGATGCGCTTGGCCGTTTCGACGATCTCGTCGACGTCTTTGGTGTCCAGGCAGATCGGGAACGCGTCGATGTCGGCGAACTGCTTGAAGAGCATGCACTTGCCCTCCATCACCGGCGCCGCCCCGTAGGGACCGATATCACCCAGACCGAGGACCGCGGTGCCGTCGGTGAGCACGCACACCGTGTTGCGCTTGATCGTGAGCGCGTACGCTTTGTTGGGGTCCTTGGCGATCGCGCTCGAGACCCGCGCCACACCCGGGGTGTAGACCGTCGAGAGATCTTGGCGGGTCTTGACCGGCCGGGTGATGCCGGTGCGGATCTTGCCGCCCAAGTGCGCCAGGAACGTCGAGTCGGAGACGTTGAGAACGCGCACCCCGTCGAGGGCTTCGAGCGCCTCTCGGACGCGGTCGCCCACCAGCTCGCTGGGCACGTTCACCGTCACGTCACGGACGATCGTCGTCTTCCCGACCGTGCGCGTGTCGACCGCCCCGACCATCCCGCCCGCATCGCCGATCGCCGAGGCGAGCACGCCGAACGCGCCGGGAGTATTCTGCGTCTCGAGTCGAATGACGAGCTGAGTGCCGATCGAAGGGGCGGAGGCCATCGACCTCCGGTACGGTATCGTTCTACGGGTGTCCTCGCCCATCAGCGCTCGCCGTTTTCCTGGACGGCTCTGCCCAGCGGTCGGTGCTCGACGGCCCCGGCATGGTGAGCGCATGCTGACGCCATGATGTCCGCCACGGACGCGGCGACCGGCGCCCTCGGTGCGCTGGCGCTGATCGCGGCGGGGACCGGCCCGGCGCTGCGCCGCCGTCGCGAAACGCTCGAAGCAGCGGCCGCAGCAGCCGTGGCCACGGGGGCGCTGATCCTCGGGGGCGCCGACGGCGTGCTCGCCGGCGTCGCGCTGGTGCTGGGCGCCGCGGCGGCCGCGCGCTATGCCCACGCCGTCTTCTTGGCGACCCGCGACGGCCCGGCACGCCTGTTCGCGACCTTCGAGCGCGAGAGCCAAGCCAAGGGCCGCTTTCTGCCGCGCACGCTGGTCGATCGGCTCGGACGGGACTTCGCCGACGTGGCGCTCGGGGACCGCGCGACGGCACCGATGACGGTCCTGTTCGCCGACATCCGCGACTCGACGGCGCTGACCGAGCAACTCAGCTCGGAGGACGCCTTTGTCCTCATCGCCGACTTCTTCGCGCGCTCTGCGCGCGTCGTGCGCGACCACCGCGGCAGCGTCGACAAGTACCTCGGCGACGGCTACATGGCGCTCTTCCCGCGCTGCGTCGAAGATGCGCTCGACGCGGCACTGGCGCTGCAGGCTGCGGTCGCCGAGCTCAACGGCGAGGGGCTGGGGCCGCCGATCGAGGTCGGCATCGGGCTGCACACCGGGCCGGTCACCTTCGGCACCGTCGGCGACGCGCGCCACATCGACACCACCGTCGTCTCGGACACCGTCAACACCGCCAAACGGCTCGAAGGGATCTCCAAGCGCATGGGCATCCCGGTCGTCGCGACCCGTGACGTGCTCGCGGCGGTGCGGGATCCCGCGCGGTACGGCGGCCGGCCGTTGGGGCCGCAATCGGTACGCGGAAAGCGCGAGCCCGTCGAGGTCATCGCGGTCGAGGCGGTCTCCGACGCGCGCCACATCGCGCCGGTTCGCACGCCTGCTCCCGCAAAGCAGACCTAAGAGAACACGAAGCCGCCGACCTTTCCGTCCTTGTCGATCGACAGCGTCAACGGCAGCACCTGGCCGCTCGTAAACGTCGCGCTGTAGTGGTAGACGGAGAACCCTTGCGCCATCTCCTGGCTGCGAAACGTTAGCGACTGCAGCGCGCCCAACGGCGCGAGTTGCGCTGCGGTGGCGCTTAGTGCCTGTGGCGTCAACGCTGCGTTCATCGTGTCGTTCAAGGTGGAACGGTCGAGCTTACCCTGCTGCAATCCGCCCAGAGTGGCGCGTGCCAGCGCGGTGATCTGGGGATCTTCGGTCGCGGGCGCGGGTCGTGACGCCGCGCGTTGCGCGAAGAGCACGGGATGGGTTTGCTGCAGCACGGCGGCGTTGACGACGGCGGTGTGAAAGTCGAAGGCGTCGCTCAACACGACGATCGCGAAGCGGTCCGGCGGCAGCAGCTCGTTCTCCGCCTCGAACCCCGGCACGCCGCCGTGGTGCCCGACGAACGAGATGCCGCCGGCGGTGACCATCGTCAGCCCGAGCCCGTAGCGCACGCCCGCGCCCATGCTCGGTGCCGGGACGGCACTGGATTGCATGAGGGCGAACGTCGCGGGTTTGACGAGCCGTCCGGCCATGAGCGCGATGTCGAAACGCGCGATGTCCGCCGCGGTCGAGACGATGTCGCCGTCGGCATAGAACCATGACGACGAATAGGGCAGGGCATCCGTTCCGGTGGCGTCCATGTAGCCGTGGGCGAGCGGAACGCCCGGCTGCGGGTCGCCGACCGTCGTCGCGTTCAGCTTCGCCGGAACCAGGATGTGAACGCGCTCGTAGCGCGCGAGCGGCTGGTGCGCCACCGCCTCGACCACGAGCCCGAGCAGCACGTAACCGGTGTTGCTGTAGCTGAACTTCTCACCGGGCTTCGCGTCGAGCGCCCGGGGACCGACCCAGTTCACGATCGCGGCGGGCGTCGTCGGCGTGACGACGCGCCCGCTGCTGAACGCGGCGTCGCCGTAGTTCCAAAGGCCCGAGGTGTGCGTGAGGAGCTGGCGGATCGTCACCTCGCTGGCGTGGGGCGCGGCGGGCAGGTACGTCGCGAGGGGTGCATCGAGTCCGATGCGCCCTTGCTCGACGAGCTGCATCACCGCAACCGCGGTGAACATCTTCGTCACCGAGGCGACGCGAAAGCGCGCCGCCGTCGTCGCGGGCGTCTTGGCCGCGAGGTCGGTGACGCCGAAGGCGCGCTCGTAGACGATGCGGCCCTGCTCGACGACGGCCACCGAGAGCGCCGGCGACAGCCCCTTGGTGCCGCCGGTCGCGGCCCGAATGGCAACGTCGATGCGCTGCGCGGCCTCCGGGGTGATATCGGCCGGCGCGCTCGCAGCCGCGCCTGGAAGTGCCGGCGCAGCCAGCACGGCGATCAAGACCAACCCGAAGAAGCGCAGCATCATCGCTCCTTCCATACCACGGCAGCCGCAATCCGTTCCACGTCGACCCGAATATCAGGGCGCGAACCGTCCGATAGCGAACGCTGGGGCGTGATCGTTCGGGTCCTTGCCGCGGTCGGGGCGGCGGCTTCGATCGCAGCCGCAGCCGGCGCTGCGCAGCGGACTCGGTGCGCGGAAAGCGCGAGCCGATCAACGTCATGGCGGTCGAGCCGGTGCCCGACGCGCGGCACGTCGCGACGGTGCGGACGACGTCGCCGGCAAAACCTCTGGCGTGATCGCAGCCGCCCGCAGGATCGCGGCGAGCGGCTATGTGTGGTGTTTCATCGCGGGCAGCGCGCCGCACGACATCGTTTGCGTTCCCGAGGTTTTGAAAACCGCGACGACGTACGGCCCGGACTTCGGAGCGACTCCCTGTAGCCGCGTGTCGGACCTGCCGCCGATGACCGGGCTCAGCTTGTACGCGGGATCGCCGTCCAGCTTCGAGCACGTGCCCGCATAGATCCCCGCCGGATACTGGTTCTCCGGAATGAAGACGCCATCGAGCACGATGCGCACGTCGACGACCGCCGGCTTCATCGAGAGGTGGGTGAACGTCGCGGTTCCGCCGATCCTCGACCCGTGCTGCGGCAACAGCGGAACCTTCACCGGCGGCACGTCCGCCACCGCCGCACTGCCGACGATGAGTGCAAAGGGGAGCGCGAGCAAAAGCGAACGCACGACGGATGCTCCTTTCGAGAGCGAGCGAATGCAGGCTCGTTTGCCCGCTCCGTTCGAATTCCTTGTCAGGAACAACAGCCCGCCGCACTGAACTACCCGCCATGCTTGTGGTGAAAAACGCGACCGCCGGCTTTCGCGGTCGTCTCCTGTTGGCGTGGGTCGTCGTTCTCTCCGCGATCGTGGTGGCGCTTGTCACCGCCGATGTCGTGGTGCTCTCGCGCGGCGTAGACACGCTTCGTGCACGCAGTGTCGCTATCGTCGACCCCGATGGCACGGTACGGATGCTGATGGCGAACAGCGACCGCTATCCACCCCCTCTCTTCCATGGCCGCGTCGTGGCTCCGCGCGTCGGTAATCAGCCGGGACTCGTCTTCTACAACGCCGATGGGACCGAGCAAGGGGCGCTGCGGTGGACGTCGCGCCGCGACGGGAAATCGACCTCGCAGTTCGCGGCGCTGTCGTTCGACCAATTCGAGCAGAACGACCAGCTCATTATCGCCGCTTCGGACAACAATCACGAGCGACACGCGGGCGTGGAGGGAGTGGAATACGTCGACGATCGCTCGCTGCCGGCGTTGATACAGGAGCTGAATCGCACGATGGCAGCCGCGCCGAACGCGGCGGCACGAGCAAAGGCGAAGGAGCGTTACGTGCGCGACCATTTCCACGGAGCGCGGCGGTTCTACATCGGATACGACCTGGACGCGTCCACGATCGAGCTCGGCGATCGGTCGGGGCATGCTCGGCTCCGGCTGGGCGTGGCGGGCAGCGGGGCCGCGGTGGTTCAGTTCCTCGACGCCCATGGGCGCATTACGCGCGAGATACGCGGGCAGTGAGCGGTGACCGCACGGTTCGTGGCCGCGATCTGGGTGGTCGCATCGATCGTGTCGGCGGCGAACGCTGCGGCGTGTCCGGCGACAGGTAGCCGCGTGGCGGCTACCTGCGATCCGCGTACCGGCGCGGTTTCGGCGGCGCGCTGCGCCGGCGCTGCACAGCAGACGGAACAGTGCGCCGATCGCAGCGCCGGCGTCGTGCACGCGCTCTACCTCGCGCGCACCGGAGCGGAATGGGCCGCGGCCGGAATCGCCGCCGGCCGGCGTAGCGCGCGCGGACGGAAGTGGCTCGCGCACGCGCTCGTGCTCGACGAACGCGTCCAGGACGATCCGCTCGCCCCGCGCGACCTGCGCGGACTCGCCAAGCGCAACGAAGACAGCGCGAGGAGCGCGCTCTTCGGCGCGCGCAACGAGCGCTAACTCCGGGCCAGGATGTCCAAGGCGCGGTTCATCCCGGCGTTGACCGGACCGTCATCGGCGCGGCGGTCGTTGACCAGGATCGCGAACGCGACGCGGCCGTGCCGGCGCGTCTGCACGTACCCGGTCAGCGCGTTGACGTTGGCGATGTGCCCGCTCTTCGCCCGCGCTCGCCCACGGGCATCGGTCACGTGGCGGCGGCGAACGGTACCTTCGATCCCGACCCGCGGCAGCGAGCCGACCAGCAGCGCTCCGCCCGGTTCGGCAGCCGTCCGCGCCAGTAGCCTCGCGAGCGTGATCGCGCTAACGCGATCGCCCGGCGCGAGCCCGCTGCCGTCGACGACGCGCAGCCCGTACTGCTCGACCCCGTCGCGGCGCAGGACGGAGCGCACGACCAGTTCGCCGCTCGCCTCGGTCCCGGCTCCGCGGGTCGCGCCGACCGCGCGCAGCAGCTGCTCGGCGAAGTGGTTGTTCGACTCGAGCATCATGCGGTGCACGATGTCGCGCAGCTTCGCTGAACGATGGCGCCACAACACGTACGGCACGACCGGCGCGACCCCGGTGCCGATCCCGCCCGCGACGCTGATGCCGCGATCGCGCAGCATGCGGCGCGTCACGTCCGCCGCGTAGCGGGGCAGGTCGGTCACCGGTCGCCAAAACGACTGTTCAGCGCCTGCCGCAACGCGGCCCGAGAACGTGAAGTCGTTGCGCGCCGGATCGCGCTGGATCGTCAGCAACGTCGCGTACGAGGTGAGGACGCCGCCGTGAACGCGCACGCCGTCCGACGGCGGCAACGTTCGGATCGTCGCCGGCGCGCCGGGACTCGCCGGGAGCAAATGGAACTCGACGGTGCCCTGATCGAGCGAGAGCGCGCTGGTTCCCGCGGCGTACCCGTACTGCAGGTCGTCGGGGTCCCAGCCCGCGTTCACCTCGGGGCCGGCAAACAGCGTTGCATCGGCGAGGATCGCGCCGCCGACGGCGCGCACGCCGGCGCGGCTCAGCGCGCTCACGCCGCCGCGCAGGTCGTCGCGGGTGAGCCCCGGATCGCCGGTGCCGACCACGTACAGGTCACCGGCCAGCGTACCGCCGGCGGGATCGTCGACCGATTCGAACGTGGTCGTGAAACGATAGTCGGGCCCGAGCGTGGCCAGCGCCGCGGCTCCGACGAGCACCTTGAACGTCGACGCGGGCGTGAGCGGGGTGCGCTCGCGGCGCACGAACAGCGGGCGCGCGTTCGCGTCGACCACGGCGATCCCGGCCGACGCGAGCGCCGGCGCGCTCAGCGCGGCGCGCAACCGCGCGCGCAGGCCGGCGATCTCGAGCGCGGTCCACCCGGGCGCACCCGGCGCGGCTGCCAGCGGCGTGGGCGAGCTCGCCGCAGCGGCGGTGTTCGCGCGGTGCCCGCACGCCGCGATCCCGGCGAGCGCGAGCGCCGCGGCGGCCAGGCGGACGGAGCGGATCACTTCGCGCCGAGGGCGTCCAGCCGTTCGCGCAACGTCTGCGCCTCGGCGCGCAGCGCGTCGAGCTCCTCGCGCAACTGTGCCAGTTCGGCCGGCTTGGTGCGCCCTTCGCGAATCCGAATCGCGGCCTCGGCGGCATCGCGCCGCAACCGCCCGTCGCTCTCCGCGGTCGCCAGCCGGTCGAGCGCGGGCAGTAGGCGCGCGTCGGCGATTCGTTCCGCAGCCGCGAACGCGCTCAAGCGCACCA
Source organism: Vulcanimicrobiota bacterium (assembly GCA_003140215.1). Classification (GTDB taxonomy): domain Bacteria; phylum Vulcanimicrobiota; class Vulcanimicrobiia; order Vulcanimicrobiales; family Vulcanimicrobiaceae; genus Vulcanimicrobium; species Vulcanimicrobium beijerinckii. The sequence continues at coordinate 120,932 of PLJL01000001.1, forward strand.
AGTAGGCCGGGTCCTCGAGCGCGCGCTCGACGGCGTCGACCGCGGCGATGCGCACGGCGTCGACGAGCGCCCCCAGCTCGGCGAGCGCGCCGATCGCCGCGCGGCGCAGCGGTTCGGGCGCATCGCTGCGAAAGGCGTGCTGGAGCGCCGGCAACGCGCGCGCGTCGGCGAGCGCCCCGAGCCCCCGCGCCGCACCCGAGGCGATCGTGGAATTCCACGACGGAACGTCGAGCGCGGCGACAAGCGCGGCGAACGCGCTCGGATCGCGGGTCTTGCCCAGCGCGTGCAGCGCTGCACCGACAACGAAATACGAAGCATCGTCGCGCAAACCCAGCAGCGCGCCGGCAACCTCGGCGTCGCGCCAGTTTCCGAGCGCCTCCGCGACCGCCCGGCGAACCTTGGGATGGGCGTGACGCAGGTTGGCGAGCAAGGCCTCGCGTGCCGTTGGCGCGCGCGATTTCCCCAGCGCTGCCGCGACTTCGACCGCGACGCCCCAGAACGGATCGTGCGCGAGCGCGTGCGCCAACGGCTCGCGCGCCGTGCGCCCGCCCTCCTTGGCCAGGGCCTTGGCCGCCCGAATGCGCGCGACCGGCGACGGGTCGGCGCCCAGGATCGCGACGTGCGCGTCGGCACCGAGCGCCGAGGTCCAGGCGCACAGGATCCACGCGGCGGGATCGACCCGCACCAACGCGGGCTCGCGCTCGAGCGGAACCACGAACGTGCGCGCCGGGCCTTCGACGGTGAGGCGCACACGCGTCTCGCCCGGCAGCGGACCGGCGCCGAAATCGGTCCGAATCGCATCGGGAAGGACGGCGCAAAAGCCGATCTCGACGTCGAACACGTAGGCCGGGTTGTCGGCATCGACGGGTTGCTGCTGGGCGACGGTGACCAGCGCGGTGCCGCGCGGGCCGTCCCAGCGGTACGACACTTCGAGCTGCGGGTGCCCGCCGCGCTCGACCGATTGGGCGAAGAACCGTCGGGTGTTGCGCCCGGTCTCGGCCTCGATCGCACGGACCAGGTCGATCGTCTCGACGTTGCGTTGCGCGTTGGATGAAACGTATCGGCACAGCGAACGCTTCATGCGGTCCCAGCCGAGCTCGCCCCGCAACATGTGAAGGACGGCCGCGCCCTTCTCGTAGAGGTGCCGGTCGAACAACTCGATCGGATCGCGGAACATGTTGCACACGATCGGACGGCGGTAGCGTTCCTCGTCTTCCTCGAGGTAGCGCCGCACGACGCCGTAGATGTCGTACAGGTATTCGTCCCAGCCCTTGTCGGCCTCGAGCCACACCGCTTCGAAGTAGGTCGCGAACCCCTCGTTGAGCCAGGCTTGCGACCAGTCCCGACAGGTGACCAGATCGCCGAACCACTGGTGCGCGAGCTCGTGCGAGGCCAAGAAGTCCGCCGAGTAGTCGAGGTGCGCGCGCTCGTCGTGCAGCACCCGGTCGGTCTGCGTCGTCGCCGCGGTGTTCTCCATCCCGCCCATGGTGAAATCGGTGACGGCGATCTGCGAATAGCGCTCGTACGGATACGGCACGCCGATGGTGCGCTCGAAGACGTCGATCATCTCGGGGGTCCGGCCGAACGCGCGCTCGCCGTCGGCCTCGCGGCCCGGCAGGGTATAGTACCAAACCGGGACGCGGTCGTGCGCTTGAGCGATCTCGCTGAACGGTCCGGCGACCATCGTCATCAAGTAGGTCGCGTGCGGGATCCGCTGCTCGTAGAGGAACTGCGTCTCGGTCGCGCTCTCCACGCGTTCGGTCAGCGCGCCGTTGGCGAGCGCGAACTGTCCTTTGGGTACGCTGACGCGGGCCGAGGTCGGCTGCTTCTCCGCGGGATAGTCGAAGCACGGGAACCAGTGGCGCGCGTCGGAGTCCTGCGACTGGGTCCAGACGTGTTTGGGCTCGCGCTCGACGAAGTACAGTCCGCGGCGCGGGTTCTCGACGGCGTACCCCACATCGAAGGCCAGCGTTTCGCCGGCGCGCAGCGGCGGTTCGAGCGTGACCTCGAGCGTCTCGCTGGTCGCCCGAAACGCCAGCGGGCTGCCGTCCGCAGCGCGCGAGACCGTGGCGATGTCGAGGTCGCCGGCGTCGAGGACGAGCCGCGCGACGCCGTCCTCGATCGCCCGCACCGTGGTTATGCAGTGCGCGTCGAGCCGCTTGCGCTCGATATCGGGCCGCAGGTCGAGGTGGATGTGGAGGACGTCGACGAGCTTGTCGGGTCCGTACTGCAGTCGCGCACCCGGCAGCGCGAAGGGGCGGTGGTCGCTCATCGCGCGCGCACCGCGGTCCGCGTAGCGTCGTTCTCCCAACGCAGGATGCGGATCGCGTCGGAGCGCGGCTCGTCGCACCAGGTCAAGAAGTACGTCCGCGCGGGGACCGTGTGACCCGTGGGGTCGGTATAGGAGTACTCCAGATCGGGACCGGCCGAGACGCGGCCGCACGCCAGGTGCAGCTGCCGGTTGAAATCCGAGCGGCCCTTGTCGTTGGGGTGATTGGGGCGGGGTACGAGCGCCTCCTTATCGACGAACAGGATCCGTTTGGGCTGCATCGCCGCGTCGTACCAATGCCGCGCCTCCTGCCCTTGGTGGTTGTAGCCGATGAGCACCGGCGGGATCCCCGCCTCGAAGTCCATCTGCGAGGAGAAGCCGTAGCCGTCGGTCACGACGACCGCATCGTTCGCGCTGGCCATGCGCTTCACGTCCTGGGCGAGCGACCAGTAGGTGAAGATCTCGAAGGGTCCGGTGTTGCTCAGGGTCGAGCCCGTCTTGAGGAACTGTGAGTACAGTTGCCCCGGAAACGTGGCCGCCAGGAACAGAAACGGGATGAGCACCGCGGCCGGGACGGCCCCGGCGGTCGCCCACAGCACCTGCGCGCGGTGCGAAAGCGACTCGAAGGCGAGGCCCAACCCTACCGCGAGCGAGACGTACGGGCCGAACATCCAGTGCAGCTCGATGCGTTCGTGCGCGTTGAGCACGATCAGGAGCGCGCTCAACGGGATCGCCGTCCAGCCGATGAGCGCGTTGCGCGGTCGCGCGAGCACGAACAACGCCGCGATCCACAATCCCGGCGAGTACGCGCCTGCACAGGCCGCGAGGTAGTTTAGCGGGCGCAGCAGCGAGGGTTCGGCGACGTGTCGCTGTTGGAGGGCGAAGACGAAGCTGATCCAGTTGTGCTGCGCGTTCCAAGCCAGGAACGGCGCGTACAGGACCGCCGCCACGAAGAACGAGACGCCCAGCCCCTCGCGCCACAGCGCGCGGCGGGCCGGCATCAGCGCCCAGGCGACGATCCCCGCGACGAGCGCCCAGGCGAACATCTTCGAGAGCAGCGCGAACGCAATCGCGATGCCGAGCAACACGTAGTCGCGCCGCGCGTGCGTCTGCGAGGCTCGCACCACGAGATACAGGCACAGCGCCCAGCCGGCCATCAACGGGCCGTCCGGCGTTGCCAGCACGAACCCGACCGACAGCATCGGCGCGAGCGTCATCGCCAGCGCGGTGACCATGCCGGCGCGATCGTCGCCGGTGAGGCGCTTCGCGGCGCCGGCCGCGGCGAGCGTCGCCACGACGCCGCAAATCAAAAATCCCAGCCGCACGAAGAGCGGGTTGGCGGTGGCCCACGCGAAGGGCGCGATGAGGTAGGCGACCATCGGCGGATGGTCGGCGTAACCCAGCGAGAGGTGCTTGGCCCACTCCCAGTAGTACGCCTCATCGCCGGTGAGCGGAACGCTGCGCGCGGCGACCGCGCGCATGAGCGTGACGAACGCGACGATGATCCAGGTCGCGTACTTCACTCGTGCGGCTCCACGAGTCCGCCGTTCACTCCCAGTACCACCCCGTTGAAAAACCCGTGGTCGTGCGCGGTCAGGAACCGCACCGCGTCGGCGACGTCTTCCCACGACCCCGCATGACCGGTCGGGTTCTTCGCCGCGATCGTTTGGGCCGCAGTGCGCGAGGCCGTTTTATCGCGAATGTCGCCCGGCTCGACCACGTTGACCGTGATGCCGTTGGCGCCTTCCTCGAGTGCGAGCGCGCGCGCAAAGGTGACCAGCCCGGCTTTCGCCGCACCGTAAAGCGCGAGCCCGCGCGCCGGGCGCGTCGCCGATGAACCGTTCATCCCGAAGAAGACGAGCCGGCCGTAGCGCCGTGCGCGCATCCCGGGCAAAACCGCGAACGCCAATCCGACCGCTGAGCAGAGATTGCCCTCGATCATCGCGCGATAGTCGTCCGGCGTGCAACGCGCGAAGCGCTTGAGCACCATCGGGCCGACGCCGTGCACGAGCACCTCGAGCGGCCCCAGCGCAGCTTCCGCGGCGTCCACGGCCTGTGCGGCGGCGTCGGGCTGGTCGAAGTCGGCCGGGATCGCCACGGCCTCCGAACCGCCGGAACGCAGCAGCGCCAGCGTCGCATCGGGGGGTGTGCCGCCGGGCCGGTACGTGAACGCGACCCGCTCGCCGGCGCTTGCGAAAGCCAGCGCGATCCCTTGGGCCAGCCCGGCAGCCGCCCCGGTGATCAGGACGGCCCGAGCAGACCGTCCGTCGTGACCGTCGACCGAAGGGGGCACGGCGAATCCGTGAGACGCCGGATGCGCCGCGCCCTTCTCGGCAACCGCCCTATTGGATGGAGACTCGCTCCTGGACCGGGACCGCGGTCGCGCCGGTCTGCGTGTCGGTCGCGTTGATGGCAATCGCGAGCTGGGTACCGGACGGCGCCTGGATGCTCACCTGCTGGGCGAAGCCCCCGTTAGCGTTGGCAGTGACCACGTAGCTCGCGGTGTTCCCCTGGTTACCGCTGCCGCCCAGGATCGCGCCGATGAGCCCGCCGATCGTCGTCTGACCGCTGCTCGCGGCGCCGATCTGGATCGTCACCCGGGCGCCGGGCGTCGTGCGGCCCGAAACGGTGAACGTGCTGCCGACCGTCGCGCCGTCAGCTGGACGAACGTTGGTGATCTGCCCGACCGACGCCGTGGACGTCCCCGACGAGAAGCGCCAACTGCGGCTGAACGGGTTGCCGCTGGTGTCCGTGCCGCGCACCTGGACGGCGTGCTCGCCGGCTTGCAGCGGCGAGCGCGTAGCGTAGGAGAAAAAGCGCGGCGAGCGCGTCGACTCGGCGGTGACGTCGAGTCCGTCGAGGGAGACTCTGACGCTGTTCGGATCGGCGGTTCCGCCGGCGAACGTCGCCTCGATGGTCGGACGCCGCGTGCTCACCGAAGCACCGCGCGCGGGAACGAGGTTGACCAGCGTGATCGCGCCGTTTTGTCCGTTGGCGTTGGGCGCCGGCGTGATCGTTTGATTCGGCGGCGCGTTGACGCCGCTCGCCGAGATCGCGACGATGTTGTTCGCGCCGTCGTAGTTGACGTTCGCGCCGAGCGCCTGCGAGACGAAGCGCAACGGAACGTACGTCGAAGCGCCGATGATGAACGGGGCGACGTCGATCGTCTGTGGCTGTCCGTCAACGGTCGCCTGCTGCGAGCCGATCCGCAACGAAATGTTGTGACCGCGGCCGGTCGCGTTGATCACGCCGCCGGCATAGACGACTGACGCGCCGAGGTTTTCGAAGATGCCGCGCAGCGGCACGAACACCCGCCCCGCGCGCTCGGTCGGCGGCGGATTGAGACTCAACGTGGTGCCGTTGACTTGAACGGAAACCGGCCCCGCCGCCGTGGCCGGCACGACGAGCATCGTCGTCAGCAGAGCGGCCGCGGCGAGCGCCGACAGGCTTCGTGTGGTGAATGAAATCATCGAGTACGAGGACCTCCGAGCTTGCATGTTGCCGAAGGTCCACTTACCCGTTCTCAGCGATTTCGCAGACGATCCCGTGCATTTCCCGTTCGAATCCGTCGCGGTACGTCCGAGATACTACCGAGCGATCAGTCGCCCATGGCACCAGCCGGAATGTGCTCGGGTGTGCGCGATTCGTCGTCCGAGGGTTCGCGGCGCTCGGCCCGTGGCGCACGCCAATCCGCAAACCATCCGCCGACTCTATTGGCGGTCACGTACATCGCCGGAACGAGGAACAGCGTCAGGAACAGCGAGCTTAGCAGGCCGCCGATCAACACGATTCCCATCGACTGCCGAACTTCGGCACCTTCGGTGCGGCCCATCGCCAGTGGCAGCATGCCGAACACCATCGCCGCGGTGGTCATCACGATCGGACGCAAACGCGTACCGCCGGCGGTGAGCATCGCTTCGATGTAGGTCAGGCCGCGTTTGCGCAGCGTGTTGGCGTAGTCGACGAGCAAGATCCCGTTCTTCGCGACGAGACCCAACAGCATCACCAGCCCGATTCCGGAGAAGAGGTTGATGGTTTGGTGTGTGATCGACAGCGCGAGAAATGCCCCGATCAGCGCCACGGGTATCGAGAACATGATGACGAACGGCGTGACGAACGATCCGTAGAGGATCACCATCAGGCAATAGATCAGCAAGATCGAGGTGACCAGCGCAAACGCCATCGAGACCAGGAACTCCATGAAATACTTCGAGTCGCCCTCGGTGCCGAGCGTGACGCCGGAGGGCAGGAAGCCTGGGAGCGCGAGCTGGCGGTTCACCTTGCCGATCACTTCACCCAGCGTTGTCTTGGTGCGGTCGATGTCGCCGTTGACCCGCACGATGACCTGCTTGTCGAGGTGCTCGATCTTCGTCGGCGCGCGGTCCGAGGTGAATGATGCCACTCGTCCGAGCGGAACCAACGAACCATCGGTGGCGCGAACCGGGATGCGTTGGATCTCGTCGAGCGAGTTGCGGTTCGTAACCGGATACTCGAGCAGGACGTTCACCAGCCCGTTCCAGGTTCGCACTTTGGTCGCGATCGCGCCCCCGACTGCCGTGCGCGCTACGATCGCGGCCGCGCCGGGCGAGACGCCCAGCAGGGCGGCACGCTCGGGGTCGATCCGAATGCTGAGGTGCGGCGCCTCGTTCTCCGTGCCGGTCTGCACGTTGACCGTACCCGGGATCGTACGGATGAACGCGGCAAGCTTGCTAGCTGCCGATTGAATCACATCGCCGGGTCCGGAGAGGGTGTATGCGACCGGGAGTCCGCTCCCGCCGCCGCCGCGCCCGGAGATCGTAACCTCGGCGCCCTTCGCCAGCGGCGGAAGCAGCGGGCGCAGCTTTGCGACGACGTCGTCCTGTTCGCGCCGGTACTCCTTCTGCAGCGTGATGTTGAATTGCCCGACGAAGCCGCCGTTGATCGAGCCGTATCCGTCCGGCTTGGAGCCGGCGTACGTGCGGACGGTGTCGATGTGCGGCAGCTTGAGAACTTCACGTTCGATGCGGACGAGCGTCGCTTCGGTGGTCGCGAGCGGCGTGCCGACCGGGAAGGTCAGGTTGCCGTGAATCTGGCCTCGCTTGACGTCGGGGACGAACTCGCTTTGGATGCCGCGATTCGTACCCGAAATGAGGAGCAGGCCGCCCGCGGCGGCGAGGCACACGAGCGCTGATCCCAACGTCGCCCCGGTATGCATCTCGCTAACCCGGATGCCGGCAACGAGGTCGATCTGGTTGAGCATGCGCCCGAAGACGAAACCCCATGCCAGCACGACGACGGCGAAAACAGCATCCGCAATCGCCATGTAAACCATCATCTGCTCGCCCGCCGCCAGCATCAGCGCATTGAGTACAAGCAGGAGGCTCAGCCAGAACGTCATCCAGCGGTGCCGCAGGGCCAGCGGCAGCGCGGCGTCACGGTACCACACAGTCGTGCGTTCGAACGCGCGCTGGAACCACACCAGATACTTCGGCGGGGCGATGGAACGTTTCTTCACCGACCACCTTGCCGCGAGCACCGGCGTCAGCGTGAACGAGACGAACAGCGAGAAGAGCGTCGCCACCGTAACGACGATCCCGAACTCCTTGAGGTACTGGCCCACGAAGCCGCTCAGGAATGCCAAGGGCAGGAAGACGACGACGTCGACGAGCGTGATGGCGATTGCCGCGCCGCCGATCTCAGTGCGTCCGCTGATCGCGGCATCGTTGGGCGACTGGCCCAGATCACGATGCCTGGTGATGTTTTCGAGGATGACGATCGAATCGTCGACCAGGATCCCGATGATGAGCGACAGCCCCATGAGCGACACGTTGTCCAGCGTCAGCCCCATCAGCCGCATAACAATGAAGCTCGCCAGCAACGATGAGGGGATCGCGATCATGACGACCGCGGCGTTGCGCCAGGCATGCAGGAACAGCATCAGCACGACCGCGGTGAGCAGGATCCCTTCGAGCAGCGAGGTGTTGACGCCGTTGAGCGAGGCCGTCGTGTAGTCGGCGGGCGCAAACAGCTCGTGGAAACCGATCTGCGGGTACTTCTTCATAATCTGGACCATCTGCGCGCGCACGACCTTCGTGGTTCCGACTTCATCGGAAGTGATCGTGCGGTTGATGTCGAGAATGAGCCCCGGCGCACCGTTCATGTGTGAGATTACGCGCTGTTCTTGATGCGTATCGACGACCGACGCTACTTGACGGATCTGCAGCGTCTTCTGGGAGCCGCCGGGAACGGTGAGGGGCAGCAGACCCAGGTCACTCGCCGAGTTGATCTCAGCGTGTACCGAAACGGTCGTCTCGATCGTCGGACGATCGATCCGGCCGCCGGGCAGGTTCGCGTTGTTGGCCGCGATCGCGGAAAACACGTCGGTCAAGGTCGCGCCGGCCCCGGACAGCCGCAAGGGGTCGGCTTCGACGTTGAACTGCCGCACCGCCGCACCACTCAACGAAACGCCGTTGACGCCCGGGATGTGCTGGATGTCGGAGTTGACACGATCGTTCATCATGTCGGCGAGCGCGGGCGCGGTGAGCGTCTTCGAAGCGACGGCATACGTCAGCACCGGCGCGTCCGCGCCGTTCTTTTGCACCGTCGGTGGATCGAGGTCGGCCGGCATGAAGACGCGCGCGGTGTCGACCCGGCGCTGGACGTCGATCGCGGCGAAGTCGAGGTTCGTGCCGAGCTGGAACTGGACGACAACGATGGCCAGGCCTTCTTGTGCCGTTGCCGTCATGTTGTCGAGGTGCTCGATCCCGTCGATCTGGTCTTCGATCGGCTTGATGACGAGCCGTTCCATCTCGGCCGGCGACGCGCCGGGATACGACGCGACCGCGAAGACGATTGGGAAGTCGACGTTCGGCTGCGAGTTCTTGCCCAACGCAAAATATGAGGTGACGCCGTATGCCGCGAGCGCGATAAAAAACATCGCGACGATGATCGGGCGCTGGATCGAAAACCGCGTCAACCACATAAAATGAGGACCGTCCTCTCGTCGGTCGCTCCGAGGTACAACCTCGGACGGCCCGATGTTTCGGCGGACCTACTAATTTTACCGTTGCTGGCAAACGGCTTGCTTGCCCACCCTTCAGACGACCCTTCCGGGGCTCGTCGAGGGGGCTTGGTGCGCGAGACTGGACTCGAACCAGCACGCCCTTGCGGGCGCTAGCCCCTCAAGCTAGTGCGTCTACCAATTCCGCCACTCGCGCACAGGGCTGGCCCCCGCCGGCGAGAGCCGACAGGGACAACCACGAGAGTGTAGGCCATCGGCCCGGGCCACGCAATAGGGCCTCAGGCGACGCGGGTGGGACGCAGCTTCGATCCAGTCATGCCCGAAGGCCGTTTCTTGAGGTCAGGCCAGGTCGAATCGGTCGAGATTCATCACCTTGGTCCACGCGGCGACAAAGTCCAGAACGAACTTCTTCTGCGCGTCGTCACAGGCATAGAGTTCTGCGAGCGCCCGGAGCTGAGAGTTCGATCCGAAGATAAGGTCGACGCGTGTGGCGCTCCACTTCACCGCGCCGGTCGCGCGATCGCGCCCTTCGAAGACCTCCTCCGCCTCCGAGACCCGTGTCCAGGTCGTACCCATGTCGAGAAGGTTGACGAAGAAGTCGTTGCTGAGCGCCCCCGGCCGGTTCGTGAAGACGCCGTGCTTCGTTTGCCCGGCGTTCGCATCCAACACGCGCATACCGCCGACCAGAACCGTCATTTCGGGAGCGGTCAGCGACATGAGTTGGGCGCGATCGACGAGCAGCTCCTCGGCGGAAACGCCCAACGGGGCGGCCTTGAGGTAGTTGCGGAAGCCGTCCGCCAGCGGCTCGAGGACCGCGAACGCGGCGACGTCGGTCTGCTCCGGGGATGCGTCCGTGCGGCCCGGCGTGAACGGAACCCGCGCGTCGTGGCCGGCGTTTTTCGCCGCTTGCTCGACCGCGGCGCAGCCGCCGAGAACGATCAGATCGGCGGTCGAGACGCGCTTTCCACCGGTCTGCGCGCCGTTGAACTCGGTCTGAATCCGTTCGAGGGCCCCGAGCACCGTCGCCAACTGCGCGGGCTGGTTGACCTCCCAATCTTTTTGCGGTGCGAGGCGCACGCGCGCCCCGTTCGCACCGCCGCGCTTGTCGGAGTTGCGGAAGGTCGCTGCGGACGCCCACGCCGTCGCGACCAGTTGCGGAATCGGGAGTCCCGACGCCAGAACCTTGCCTTTGAGCGCCGCGATGTCGGCTGCGTCGATCAGGGGGTGCGTCACGCTGGGGACCGGGTCTTGCCACAGCAGCTCTTCCGCAGGGACCAACGAGCCGAGATAGCGCGAACGCGGCCCCATGTCGCGATGCGTTAGCTTGTACCACGCTCGGGCGAACGCGTCCGCGAACTGGTCCGGATGCTCGTGGAACCGCTTCGAAATTGGCCCGTACTGCGGGTCCATTCGGAGGGCCAGATCGGTCGTGAGCATCATCGGCGCGTGTCGCTTCGACGGATCGTGCGCATCGGGGACCGTGCCGTCGGCCGCGGCATCCTGCGGTTTCCACTGCGACGCACCGGCCGGGCTCTTCGTCAACTTCCACTCGAACTTGAAGAGATTGTCGAAGTAGTTGTTGTCCCACTTCACCGGGCTCGTCGTCCACGCGCCTTCGAGTCCGCTGGTGATCGTCGCATCGCCGTTGCCGCTCGCGAAGCTGTTCTTCCAGCCCAGGCCCTGTTCTTCGATCGGTGCACCCTCGGGTTCGGGGCCGACGTACTGCTTCGGATCGGCGGCACCATGGACTTTGCCGAACGTATGCCCGCCCGCGATGAGCGCGACCGTTTCCTCGTCGTTCATCGCCATGCGAGCGAACGTCTCGCGAATGTCCCGCGCCGATGCGAGCGGGTCGGGGTTGCCGTTCGGCCCTTCCGGGTTCACATAGATCAAGCCCATCTGCACGGCCCCGAAGGGGTTCGCGAGATCACGATCACCGGAATAGCGCTCGTCGCCGAGCCACGTCTTTTCACCGCCCCAGTTGATGTCTTCTTCCGGCTCCCACACGTCGACGCGTCCACCGCCGAAGCCGAACGTCCGAAACCCCATCGAATCGAGGGCGCAGTTGCCGGCAAAGACCATCAGGTCCGCCCACGAAATCGTGTTGCCATACTTCTGTTTGATCGGCCAGAGCAGTCTGCGCGCCTTGTCGAGGTTCGCGTTGTCCGGCCAGCTGTTGAGCGGTGCGAAGCGTTGCGTCCCGGTGCCCGCGCCGCCGCGACCATCGTGGATGCGATAGGTGCCGGCGCTATGCCATGCCATGCGGATGAAGAGCGGCCCGTAGTGACCGTAGTCGGCGGGCCACCAGTCCTGCGAGCTGGTCATCAGCGCGAAGACGTCCTTCTTCAGCGCGGCCAGGTCGAGTTTCTTGAATTCGTCAGCGTAGCGAAACGTCGGACCCATCGGGTCGGCGACCGGAGAATTCTGGTGCAGAACCTTGAGGTTCAACTGGTTCGGCCACCAGTCTCGATTCGTCATCATCCCGGCGTCCATGTGAGTGCCTTGGGGCGTACCGTGCACTACCGGGCAACCACCGTTTTTCTCGAGTTCCGATTCGAGCATATTCCTCTCCGATCGTCGCAAAGCGCCGAGATGAGACAGCGAAATGCTTGCCATGGGAGCCGGTCTCCGCTACACTGAGACTGAGAACCGATATCACTCCGTACCGGAGGCTACCCCATCCCGAACGCCATGTCAAGCACAGATTTCGGCCCCGCGACGGGCGCGGCTCGAGCGCTCCCGCCGAACTACCGCACGGTCCTCGACGTGGTCGAGACCGCCGGCCCGGGAAGCCATCTGACCGCTCAGGAGATCTGGGTGCGGGCCCGCGCGCTGCAGCCGCGGATCGGCTTCGCCACGGTGCATCGCGGGTTGATTCGCCTGCACGAGCTGGGCAGCGTCATGAAGATCGACGTCCCCGGCGAGGCCTCGGCGGTCTACGAACCCGCCGCCCATCCGCACGCCCACTTCCGCTGCTCGGCCTGCGGCGCCATCGGCGACCTCGATTACGTCGTGCCGCGCGCGGCGCTGCGCCGGCTGGGCGAGCGCCACGGTATCGCGATCGAGCGCGAAGCGGTCACCTTCACCGGCCGCTGCGCGGCCTGCAACGCCGTGCCACCGGGGACCTCGGACGGGCGGTCTACACCAGCGTGAACAAGATCGAGAAAACCGAGGCCCAGTGGCGCGCGGAGCTGCCGCCCGACAAGTACGCCGTGCTGCGTGAGGGCGCGACCGAACGGGCCTTCAGCGGCACCCTCTATCACAACCACGCCGAGGGTGAGTATCAGTGCGCCGCCTGTCGGCACACGCTCTTCTCCTCGGCGACGAAGTTCGAGAGCGGGAGCGGTTGGCCGAGTTTCTGGGCGCCGGAGGACCGGGCCAACGTCGAGCTGGTCGAGGACCGCTCGCACGGGATGGTGCGGACCGAGGCGCGCTGCGCGCATTGCGGATCGCACCTGGGTCACGTCTTCGACGACGGCCCCAAGCCGACGGGGCAGCGGTACTGCATCAACTCGCTCGCGCTGGAGTTCGCGCCGAAAGCATCGGACTGAACCTCGGCCGCCGGTCCGACGACGCACCGGAAGAAGCTGATGAGTGACGACGACGACCGACGCCTGCTGGAACGCATCGCCCAACGCGACCGGGTCGCGTTCGAGACGTTCTTCGGCACGCATGGGTCGGCGGTCCACCGATTCGTCCGCGATCTCGTGCGCGACGACGGTCTGGCTGAGGAGTTGACGAGCGACGTGATGGTCGAAGTTTGGCGGAGCGCCGGAAAGTACGGCGGCCGCTCGCGAGCGCGAACCTGGGTGTTCGGCATCGCGCACCACAAAGCGATCGATGCGCTGCGCAAGCGGCGCACGACGCTGGTCCCATTGGACGATCTGCTCGGTGCGGCCAGCGAGATCGAAGGTCCCGAAGCCGTGGCGTTGCGCGCCGACGACCGGCGCCGGCTCGAAGCCGCGCTGGCATCGTTGAGCGCCGAGCACCGCGCCGTCCTCGAGCTGACCTACATCGAGGGTTTTTCGCAGAAGGAGATCGCCGAGATCGTCGACTGTCCGATCCCCACCGTCAAGACACGCGCGTTTTACGCCAAGCAGCGCCTGCGCGAAGCGCTCACCACCGCGGAGCAGCAACGATGACCGAGCACGCTATCGCCGAACTGCTCCCCTTCTACGCCAACGGCACCCTCGACGAAGCCGAGCGCGCGCGCGTCGACGCGGAGCTGGCGACGTGCGCGAGCTGCGCCGCCGAACTGCGCGAGTTGCAGGCGATCGCCGCGGCCCTCACCGCCCGCGCCGCCGATGCCCCGGCGCTGCCGCGGCACGTCCTCGACGGCGCCCTGGCTCGGATCGCGAACGCGTCGGCCGGGGGCCGCGTGACGACGCTGCGCACCGCCTGGTGGAGCACCTCGGCGCGCTACGCGACCGCGGCCGCGCTGGTGGTCGGGTTCGGCGCCGTCGCCGCCGCCGCGTATCACGCGCACGAAGTGCAGGTCGCGACGGAAGGTCGTGGCGAGTCGCTGCAGGTCGCGAACGTCTACCGTGTCACGCCCGGGCCCGGTCAAGGCCAGCAGCACGTCGTGCACGGTGCGCCGTTGGCGATGAAGGTCGCTCCGCAACAGCGGGCCGCCGACGCCCCGACCACGGTCGCCAAGCAGCATCGCCTGGCCAAGAAGGCGCGCATCGAGCTGCTCGTGCGCGACGTCGAGGCATCGCTCAAGGCGGCGCAGTCGACCGTGCGCGACGCGGGCGGCGACGTGACGGCGCTCAACGACGCCACCCCGAGCACGGCCGGCACCGTCCACGGCGCGACGATCGACGTCGAAGTTCCCGCCGATCGGCTTGATGGAACGCTCGATGCGCTGGGACGGCTGGGCGCGGTACAGACGCGCGCGATCGACGCCGAGGACCTCGACGCGTCGATCGTCGACCAGGAGGCTCGACTGCGCAACCTGCGCCGAGCCGAGGTCGACTTGCGCGCGCTCATGGACAAGGGCGGCAAGGTTGACGACATCCTCAACGTGCAGCAGCGGCTCAGCGAGACGCGCGGTCAGATCGAGCAACTCGACGCGCAGCACCGCCACGATCTGCACCGCGTCGCGACGAGCACGATCCAAGTCACGCTCACCGAGGACCGTCCCAACACCGCGCCGGCCAAACCCGGTCCCACCGCGCGCATCGACGGCGCCTGGCACAGCGGTCTGGACACCCTCGCGGACACTGTCATCTCGCTGCTCGCCACGATCGCCTGGTGCGCAGCCTTCTCCCCGATCGCAATCGCGCTGGGCGGACTCGGCTACGCCGCCACGCGCCTGTTGCGGCGGCGCCCCGCCTCAGCCTAGACCGATCCACCCGACCCCCGCCCAGCCTCGCGCTAGCCGCAATCCTACGGCATATTCGGGTCGAGCGCGTCGCGCAGACCATCGCCTAAATAGTTGATCGAGAGCACGGTGACGAGGATGCACAGGCCGGGGAAGATCGCGACCCACGGACCTTGGGTCATGTTCGACTGCGCGTTGGCGAGCATGTTGCCCCACGACGCGGTCGGCGGCTGAATCCCGAAGCCCAGAAACGACAGCGTCGATTCGAGGATGATGACGTTGGCGACTTCGAGCGTCGCCTGCACGATGATCGGCGCCATCGCGTTGGGCAGCAGGTGCCGGAAGATGATGCGCCCGTCACGGTTCCCCAGCGCCTTGGCGGCCTCGGCGAACTCGCGCTCGCGCAGCGAGAGGAACGACGCACGCACGAGCCGGGCGACCGCCGGCCACGACAAGCCGCCGATGATCAGCACGATCACGGCGAAGTTGAGCGACGCCCGGGTCGACGTGCCCGCGACGATCGCGGTGATCACCAGCAGCAGCGGCAGCAGCGGGATCGAGAGCACCACATCGGTGACCCGCATGATGACGAAGTCGACCCAGCCGCCGTAATATCCGGAGATCGCGCCGAGGAACGTCCCGATCGAGATCTCCATGATCACCGCGAACAGCGCGACGGTGAGCGAGATGCGCGCGCCGAACATCAACCGCGCCAAGAGGTCGCGTCCGTTCTCGTCGGTCCCCAGGATGTGCCCGCCGATCCCGGGCGCGACCGGATAGCCGTTCCAGTGGACCTGATCGATGAAGTCCGGGTTGGCCGGCGTGATGAAGTTGGCCAGGATCGCGATCAGCGCCATGATCGAGATGATGACGAGCCCGATCAGCGCGACCTTGTGGCGGCGGAAGCGGCGCCAGACGGTGTTGCGTGTCGGCGCCATCTCTTCGACGTACGGGATGCCGGCGGGCGGGACGAGCGGGAGTGTCGCTGCCATGCGCTCAGGTGTACTTCACGCGCGGATCGAGCCACGCGTAGCAGATGTCAGCCAACAAGTTACAGAACACCACCAGGAACGAGACCATGACGAGATAGCCCATGAGCACAGCGAAGTCGAACTGCCCCAGCGCGTTGATGAAGAGCCGGCCCATCCCCGGCCAGGCAAAGATCGTCTCGGTGATCACGGCGCCCGCAAACAGGCCGGGCAGGGTCAAGGCGATGACCGTCACGAGCGGGATCAGCGCGTTTTTGAGCCCGTGCTTGAGGATGACGGCGCGCTGCGAGACGCCCTTCGCGGCGGCGGTGCGCATGTAGTCGGTGCGGATCACCTCGAGCATCGAGCTGCGCATGAAGCGGCTGTACTGCGCGATGAACGCCAGCGAGAGCACGATCGTCGGCATGATGAGATGCTGAATGCGATCGCCCAGGTCGAAGTTGTCCTGCGTCGCTATCCCCGCCGACGGCAGCGCGAGGTGGTACCCGAACGCGGTGATCCCGACCACCGAGAACGCCAGCTGCAGCATCAGCGCGAACCAGAAGACCGGCATCGACTGGCCGAAGAACGCGAACGTCGTGATGAGGTAGTCCAGCCACGAATATTGCCGTATCGCGCTGACGATCCCGAACAGGACGCCCATCCCGATCGACAGGGTGAAGGCCGAGCCCATGAGCTCCAGCGTCGCCGGAAGCCGCTCGACGA
This sequence comes from Vulcanimicrobiota bacterium, assembly GCA_003140215.1. Taxonomy (GTDB): domain Bacteria; phylum Vulcanimicrobiota; class Vulcanimicrobiia; order Vulcanimicrobiales; family Vulcanimicrobiaceae; genus Vulcanimicrobium; species Vulcanimicrobium beijerinckii. Next base: position 137,218 of record PLJL01000001.1, read on the forward strand.
TCGCCTGGGTGACCGGCTCGGAGTTGGACATCGACCACCCGAAGTCGCCCTGAACGACCCGCCAGAGCCACTTGAAGTACTGCACGTACTTCGGCTGATCGAGCCCGAGATTGTGACTGAGCCGGTCGATGTCGGCTTGCGTGATGTGCGGGTTCTGCAAGTACGGGGTGAGCGGTCCACCCGGCGCCGCCTGGAGGATCGAGAAGATCACGACCGAGACGAGCAGCAGGAGCGGGATGTTCTGCAGCGACCGGCGGACGACGTAGGTGAGCAGCGGTGCGACCTCCCAGCAACGAACCGACGCGATTTCCGGCCGGGCCGCCTTTTCCCCTCGGCAAACCCTAGGAGCAACCCCGCAGCTCGATGTCTAGACGGCGGCCGTTCGCAGCTTGAGGATGCGCCGCGCCTCGTCGGGAGTCGCGACCGGACGGCCCAGCTCCGCCGCGATCCGCGCGACGCGGGCGACGAGCTCGTCGTTGCGCGCCAGCCGGCCTTTCTCGTAGTAGAGGTTGTCCTCGAGGCCGACCCGGACGTGACCGCCCATCGCGATCGCCACCATCGCGAGCGGCAGCTGCATGCGCCCGATCCCCGCAACCGACCAGGTGCAGCCGGCGGGGAGCGCGCGCACGCAGTCGACGAGGTGCTCCACCGAGGCCTCGAGCCCGCCCGGGACCCCGAGCACGAAGTCGACGTGGGCCGGAAGCTCGATCGCGCCCTCTTTGGCCAGCAGCTTCGCGTTGGAGAGGTGGCCGAGATCGAAGATCTCCAACTCGACGGCGACGTCGTTCGCGCGCATCGCCGCGGCGATCCCGCGCATGATCGGAAAGCTGTTCTCGAAGATGTCGTCGCCGAAGTTCACCGTGCCGCAGGTGAGCGTCGCCATCTCGGGCCGCAGCGCCAACGGTCCGGCGCGCTGGTGCGGCGTCATCCCGATCGCGCCGCCGGTCGAGAACTGCACGATGAGGTCGCTCGCGGCGCGGATGGCGTCGTACGCCTGGCGGAAGCGCTCGACGGCGTGCGTGTTGGTCCCGTCGTCGTTGCGGCAGTGGACGTGCACGATGCTTGCGCCCGCGGCACGGCAGGCGCGCGCCGTCTCCCCGAGCTGCGCCGGCGTGACGGGCAGGTGCGGCGTCTGCTCGGGCATGACTTCGGCGCCGACCGGCGCGACGGTGATGATCAGCGGGTCCACGACCGGGACGGTTCGCCGGGCAAAACGCGCGTCCCGCGCTTCCCATCCGTCAACCCTGACAGAAGAAGTCGGGAACCTCCTCCAAGCGTCGGATGAACTCCATCTCGTTGACGTGGATCCGTATCTGCTCGGAAGGCGCCAAACTCGATCGTTGAAAAATCGACCTTCCTGCGATCGAACTCATGCGCACAATGGCGTCCAGCGACCGCGCCGCGTAGCGATATTTCTCCACGGTCAAGAAAGCGTACACGAGCCCTGGATCGATGTTTATCTCCTCCACCAAGGCGTCATCGTGCGCGACGACCTGGAACAGATGGGCGCCCGAGTTCTTCAGTTGCGCGCTCAGCAACAGAGCACGGCGCAGAGCGATCGACGCGTCGATGTCCTCGATGCTGTAATTTGCCGGATGGTCCAGGCTCAAGACATCAACGTGCCCTTTGAGCCTGCTGAGGAAATCGGGTGCCTTTGCATCGGCTCCGAGCTTCGAGAGTGCTTGTTTCTCGAACTCGGCCATCGAGGAATTCGTGCCCCCCGCGAATACGAAGATCGCCGGACCGACCGTGTGGGTAACGGGGCCCTCCTGAAATGTGCCGTCCTGCATTGGGGCCAGAAAATAGCGGAGCCAGCCGAGCCTTGCGTTCAGATTCGAATCGAACTCGTCCCAGAACACGACCGGCATCGCGCCTGCGACGCCTACGTCTCGAACTTGATGGAGCGCATCGTTAATCGCCTGTGCAGAGGAAAATTGTGACAGATTGAAGGTCAAGAGTCGGAGCGGTTGATCCTTCGCGACGTGATTCGCGACCTCGGTCACGCCGAAAGACTTGCCGGAGCCGGGCGCGCCGAAAACCGCGATGGAGAGCGGTTGACGCGTTTGCATCTCATTCTTCGGCATTCGGACGTCGAGGTAATTCTTGAAAAGCGATGCTATGATACTGTACGACTCGATCTCGGTTCGATCGGTCAGCACCAGCTCGCCGAACTTTCTGAGGGGATAGTCTGTCGTCGGCCCCACATCGGCGACGCCCTTCAATACGATGCGTTTCGCGTGCAGTAAGATCTCTTTGTAATCGGCGAGCGCTTCTCGCAAGATCTTCCACTTGAGCCTGTCCGTCTTCGCCGGTCTGCCGTCCAACTTCTGCGGGATCGCGCAACTTGCGTATCTGATCGCCGTCGGATGCAGAAGCTCGGCGCCCTGATCGAACGACTTGACGATCGTATCCGCGATACTGTCGAGCGGAAAGTGCAGAGTCGGGACGGACACGTGGTCCCTGATCCTCTCTTTTCCCTCATGCGACGTGTTGGCGAACCCTTCCCGATGAAGCCTCAGCTGTGCCCGGAGCGCGGGGACAATCGCCTTACCGAGGACGACAGGATCTCCACAATCGGCATTCCCGGCGTCAAGCATCCGAAGCAATTGCAAGAAGACAGCCGTCGTCAAACAGCGTGTATATCCGAACATCGACCCGGGGTACTTCTCGGCCCAGGTCTCGCGGAGTTGGTGCGGATCGTAGTAGAGGTGGCCTTTGTAGTCACGACGCGTACGCGCATAGACGGCTGCTCCGGCGCCGTAGAACGACACGACGACGTACGAACAGTCCCCGTACTCTGTCGGCCAGAGCCGGCGCAGTCCCATATCGAGATCCTCGATCGTGCGCTCCCACGTGAGGCCCCTGCTTATTCGCATCCGCCCGACGCGCAGATCGTCCGCACTGACGATGAGGACTATCCTGTTACCGAAATTTGCCTTGACGTGAGCCCACAACGGGGATGGAGCGCCGCCCTCGGGTTTCGGTTTCCACCGCACGACTGCCCACGCGTCGTTGCGCGGAGTGAGAAGCGAAGGGGGCCAGGCCTCACGCTTTCCGCCGAAGCCGTAGGACGCGTCCTGCACGACCACGACATCGCCGCGAACCCCGTCGTCCCCATCCGCGTCCTCGACCAGTTTTCCGAGAAGCTCGTCGGGTTGGCGATCACTACCGACTCGGCGATAAACACGCCAGACGATGGCCTTCCCGCTTTGCGATTTCGCTTCGTCGTCTTCAAGCTCGTACGGCGTACAGAGCATGTACGTGTGCCAATACGGCGGAGACCCTGGCAGAGTCGCGATCGAATCCATGTTCGGCCTCACGACGTACGCGTCGGCGCCACTGAGCTCGATCGTCTTTTCAATCAAACGCCCAAGTGCCGACGCGCATCCCTCTTCCGCAGTGCACTGCATGTAATGTCCCGTTTCCGGGCGCGTGCCGGTCGCGAGCAAGACCGTGCTCTGCGCAAAACGCCATTCGATCAGAATGTCGCCCGCCACGACGATCTTACGCCTTGCACCCGTCACGTTTTGCACCCCGACTCAGGCAACCGGAAGGAGACTCGCCTCTCCTTTACGAGCTTATGCTCATGCCACCTCTTACGCGCGCATCTCGGGGTCGAGCGCGTCGCGCAGGCCGTCGCCGAGCAGGTTCACGCCCATCACGGCGATCATGATCGCCAGCCCCGGGAAGAGCGCCGTCCACCAGGCGGTGTCGAGATATTGCCGCCCGTCGGCGAGCATTCCGCCCCATGAGGGCGTCGTCGGCGGAACACCCAAACCCAGAAACGACAGCGACGACTCGAGCACGATCGCGCGCGCGATCTCGAAGGTGCCCAGCACGATCGCTGCGCTCGCCACGTTGGGCAAGAGGTGGCGCGCCACGACGCGCCCCGGTGCGGCTCCCGCGGCTTCTGCGGCGACGATGAACTCGCGCTCGCGCAGGCTCATCGTCTCGGCCCGCACCACGCGCACGTACTGAACCCACGAGGTCAGGCCGATTGCGGCGATCACCGTCCACAGGCCGGGCCCCACGACGGCGACGATCGCCACCGCCAGCAGCACCAGCGGAAAGGCCAGCTGCACGTCGGTGATGCGCGCGATCACCGCGTCGACGCGACCGCGACGGTAGCCGGCGACGAGCCCCGCGGTGACGCCGATCGTGCCGCCGATCGCGACCACGGAGAGGCCGACGATCGCCGAGACGCGCGAGCCCCAGATGATCCGCGCGAGCAGATCGCGGCCGAGGTTGTCGGTGCCCAGCGGGTGCTCGTGGACGCCGCCGGCGATCCAGGCCGGCGGCAGCAACGTTGCGGTCAGGTTCTGCGCGTTGGGGTCGACCCGCGCGATCAGCGGCGCGAACAGCGCGCACACCGCGACGACGACGACGATCGCGGCGCCGATCAACGCCGCGGGATCGCGCCGCAAGCGCCGCAGCGAGGCGGTCCGCGACGTGACCGAGACGACGTCGTCGGGCACGCCCGCCGCGGCAACGGCGGCGGTCATGCGTACCGGATGCGCGGGTCGAGCACCGCGTAGAGCAGGTCGACCGCGAGGTTGAGCACCACGAAGATCGTCGCGGCCAGCAGCACTACCGCCTCCACGACCGGGAAGTCGCGCTCGAACACGGCCTGCACCGCGAGCCGTCCGACCCCCGGCCACGCGAACACCGTCTCGGTGATGATCGCGCCCGAGAGCAGCGTGCCGAGCTCGACGCCCAATTGCGTCACGATCGGCAGCCAGGCGTTGCGCAGCCCGTGACCGAGCGCGACCCGCGTCCCGGTGAGCCCCTTGGCGCGCGCCGTGCGCAGGTAGTCGGCCTCCAAAATCTCCAGCATCGAGGCACGTGTCAGGCGCATGATCTTCGCCGTCGAGAAGAATCCCAGCGTCGCCGCCGGCAGCACCAGGTTGCGCCAGTCGCCGATCCCGCTCGCCGGCACCCAGCCCAGCCGCACCGCGAAGAGCAGGATCAACATGAGGCCGATCCAGTACGTCGGCGCGCTCTGGCCGATGAGCGCAACGATGCGGGCGACGTAATCGATCCAGGTGCGCGGCCGCAACGCGGAGAGGACGCCCGCCGGAACCCCGATGAGTGCAACGATGAGAAACGCGGTGCCGGCAAGCTCGATCGTCGCCGGCAGGCGCTCGAGCGCAAGCGACATCGCCGGCTCTTGGTGGCGCAGCGACAGGCCCAGATCGCCGTGGGCGGCCGAAACCGCGAACCAGCCGAACTGCACGATCAGCGGACGGTCGAACCCTTGCGCGTGCCGAAACGCATCGAGCTCGGCGCGGGTCGACTCGGGCGGCATCATCACGCTGGTCGGGTCACCGGTCAGGTGCAGAATGATGAAGACGACGGTCGCGACGCCGATCAGCGCCCACAGCGCGCCCAGCGCGCGCCGCGCGAGGTACGCGACCATCAGCCCGGCACTACGTCAGCGACATCTCGTAGGCGCGAATGTTCTCGTCGCCGCGCGGCTGCCAGTGCAGCCGTTTCGAGGTGCCGTACAAATCCTCGTACTCGAACATCACGACCCAGGGCGCCTCTTCGTGGAGGATGGTCGCGATCTGCCGGTAGAGTGCCTTGCGCTTGACGACGTCGAGCTCGCCGCGCGCCGCATCGGTGAGCTTGTCGATCTCCGGGTTGCTGTAGCACGAGAGCGGCGCCGTGGTGGTGAACAGTGCCGTGATGACGCCGTCCGCGTCGGCCGACGGCTGGTTCCAGCCGAGCTCGTACATCGGCGTCAGCGCGCGGCGATTGAGCTGGTCGGAGTACGAAACCCACTCCTGCGCCCGCACCGTCGTTGCAATCCCGGCCGCCTGCAACTGCCCGGCGATCGCTTCGGCGATCTCGCGGTCGCGGTTATAGCGGCCAATCGGCGCGTTGAGGGTCAGCGCGAGGCCCTTGCCGTCGGGATAGCCGGCCTTGACGAGCAGGGCCTTGGCCTTGGCGAGGTCGTGCTTGTAGCCCGGCACCGACGCGTCGTAACCGAAGTAGTTCGGCGGGATCGGCGAGCTGATCTCGTAACCGCGTCCGCCGACCACGTTCTTGACGATCGCCGGCACGTCAACCGCGTAGTTGATCGCTTGGCGCACGAGCTTGTTCTGTTGCGGCCCCGGCTGCAGCGTGTTGAACGCGATGAACAGCTGGCGCAGGCTGCGCGTGCTCGCGAGCTTGGTGTTCTGTCCGCCGACGAGCTGAATCTGGTATTGCGGCGGGACGTTGGTGATCAGGTCGGTCGCCCCCGTGCGCAGCGCCGCGACGCGCGCGCCGGCTTCCGGGATCGGCTTGAACACGACGTGGTCGATTTTCGGGTGGCCGCCCCACCACTTGGGGTTCACGTCGAACGAGGTCTGGTCGTCGCGCTTCCATTCGTGCAGCACGTAGGGTCCGGTGCCGACCGGGTGCTCGGCGACGTACGCGTTGCCGCGCGCTTGAAAGTATTTCGCATCGACGATGAACAGCGGGTTCTGCAGCCCCGGCGGGATCGCCAGCGGCGTCTTCGAGATGAAGTGCACGGTGTACGGATCGGGCGTCTCGACCCGATCGATGTCGCGCACGTACGGCGTTTGCTTGGAGTTGTTGGCCGGATTTTTGATCCAGTCGACCGTGAACTTCACGTCGGCGCTGGTAAAGGGGTCGCCGTTGGAGAACGTCACACCCCGGCGCAGCTTGTACTCCTCGGTCGTGGGATTGATGCGCTTCCACGAAACGGCGAGCTTGGGCTCGTAGTCGCCGGGCCGCGTACCGAAGTCCGCCAACCGCTCGTAGACGTGCTGCACGACGTTGAAGGTCGGCGTGATCGTCGTAGCGAGGGGGTTGAGCGTGTCGGCGTCGACGCCTTGCGAAATTGTGACCGTCGTGTCGGCCGCACGCACCGATCCGGCGGCGGCGAGCGCCAGGGCGGCACCCGCGACAAGGACGATCGCGCGTTTCATTTGCTCGCGCATACGGCCGTGGCGGGCGCAGCCCCTTCAGCCGTGCGTTACGACCTCGGCCCGGTCGCCGCCGAGCACGAGCTGCGGCCGTTGCGAGAAGGCATACTCGCCGGCGGGCTGCCGATCGAACACCCACACCAGGTCGAAGCGGTCGTCGGGCCACGCCTGCGGCGCCGTCGTGTCATTGCCGAGGATGGCGTTCGCGATCTTGGGGATGCGATTGTGCTCCCAGGAGACCAAGACGACACCGCGCCGCCCGCGCAACTCGGCGACCAACGCGTCCTCCTCGTCGAGCCCGTAGCGCGCGTCGATCTCCACACCAAGCCGCTCGGCCAACGGCATGACGGTTTGGTGCGGACGGCCGTGATCGCCGTCGTCGCCCTTGAGCGGCGGCGCAAAGATCGCGTCCGGTACGAGTATCGCCGCGTCTGCGGGGAGGCGAAAGAAGTGCGCTAGCGCGCCCGCGCGCTGCCAGCCCCGCACCACCAACGAATGATGGTCCTCGCGGCCGTCATCCTTGATCCCGGCGGGCGGGCCGGACGGCGGCGGCTTCTCCCCGTGGCGGATCAGCAGGATCTGTCGGGGCGGTGCCCCGGCGCTCGATTCCAATGGACCTCTCCTCGTTCGGCATGGCCCCCTTCGGCACGGGGAGAACGATCCGTTCCCCCGTCACCCGCGCAAGGACCCTCCGGCATGCGACGTTCCCCCCTCGCCGTCGCGGCGCTGCTCGCGTTCGCGTCCCCGTTCGTGCCGGCGTCTGCCGCCGATCCCGGAACCGTCACGATCACGCAAGGCGTCGACACCAGCACCCTCGACCCGCTCAAAGCGTCGGTGACGCCCGACACCAACGTGCAGGCGCAGATCTTCGACACGCTGGCGCGGCGTTCGGCCGACGGCTCGTCGCTGGTACCGCAGCTCGCGACGTCGTGGAAGCGCATCGCGCCCACGGTGTGGGAGTTCAAGCTACGCCGCGGCGTCACGTTCTCCAACGGCGACCCGTTCACCAGCGCCGACGTGAAGTACAGCGTCGAGAAGGTCCTCGATCCGGCCTACAAGTCGCAGCAGCTGCCGCGCGTCGACACGGTCGCGCGCGTCGAGACGCCCGATCCGCTGACGGTCCGCTTCATCACCAAGCGGCCGACGCCGCTCGCACCCACGATCACGCGGCCGATCTTCATCGCCGACGCGAAGTTCTGGCAGGAGCACGGCGACGCGTACGTGGCGGAGCACCCGATGGGCACCGGGCCCTACGTGCTCAAGTCATGGCACCGCGACGATGCGCTGGAGCTCGAGGCGAACCCGCGCTACTGGGGCGGCCCGCCGCCCATCGCCCACGTCGTCTTCAAGCCGATGCCCGAGTCGGGGACGCGCGTCTCGGCGCTGCGCACCGGCGCGACCGACCTCATCACCAACGTTCCGTTCCAGTACGCGACGCTGCTGGCGGGAGGAACCAATACCCGCATGGCCAGCGCGCGCAGCGTGCGCGTGCTCTACGTCGCGTTCAACACACTGCAGCCGGGGCCGCAGCAGAACGTGCTGGTACGCCAGGCGCTCAACTACGCCATCGACGTCCCGGCGATCGTCAAAGCGGTGCTGGGTGGACGTGCGTACGAGCTGGGCGAGCCGATCCCGCCCAGCTTCTTCGGCTACGATCCGTCGCTGGCGCCGTATCACCACGATCTCGCCAAGGCCAAAGAGCTCTTGGCCAAAGCCGGCTATCCGGACGGAAAGGGGCTTTCGCTCACGCTCTACGCGCCGCAGGGGCGATACAACGGCGACAAGGAGGTCGCGCTGGCGATCGGCGGACAGCTGCAGGCCGCCGGCGTGCACGTCGACGTGCGCACCCAAGAGTGGGTCAGCTACTACGCCCAGACGTTGCGGCGCGCGATCTCGCCGATGTACATGCTGGGCTGGGGAAACATCACCTACGACGCCGACAACACCCTGTCGTCACAGCTCGTCTCCGACGCGGTCTCGTCGACCTACGCCAACCCGGCCGTGGACAAGCTCGTCGATGCGGCGCGCTACGAGCTCGACACCACGAAGCGCAAGGCGCTCTACGCCAAGGCGCTGCGGATCATCCACGACGATGCGCCGTGGCTGTTCCTGTTTCAATACGAGGATCTCTACGCGACCTCGAAACGGCTGCAATGGCAGCCCCGCCCCGACGAAGCGATCTACTGCACCGAGATGCGGCTGAAGTGACCGTGATCGCCACGGCCGGCCTCTCCTGGCCCACCCGCGCGGTGGCGCGCTCGACGCGCGCGATGGTCGCGTCGCCGCACGCGCTCGCGACCGCCGCCGGCGTCGACGTGCTGCGCCGCGGCGGCAATGCGGTCGACGCGGCGATCGCGGCGAACGCCGTGCTGACGGTGGTCTATCCGGCGAGCTGCGGGATCGGCGGCGACGCCTTCTGGATCGTCCACGACCCCAGCCGCGTCGTGCGCGACAGCCACGCACTCCGCACCGTCTCCTACAATGGCAGCGGCCGCACGCCGCTGGGCGCTTCGATCGACCGGCTCCCCAACGGGGAGCTGCCGCAGCGCGGCGCACTGAGCGTCACCGTCCCGGGCGCGGTGCGCTCGTGGGAAGACGTCGCGCGCGCCCACGGCAGCTGCGGGCTCGACGAGCTACTCGCGCCGGCCGAACTCTACGCGCGCAACGGCTGCGCGATCACCGACGTCGTGGCCAACTATGCCGCGCTCAACGCCGCGATGCTGCGTGCGGACGGCGACGCCGCCCGGATCTTCCTGCCCGACGGCGTGCCACCGCGTCCGGGCGACCTGCTGTGCAACCGCGAGCTCGGCGAGACGCTCAGCGCCATCCGGCGCCACGGTGCGGACGCCTTCTACACCGGAGCGATCGCGGAGAGCATCGTACGCACGCTCAACCGGGGCGGCAACCTCATGACGCTCGACGACCTCGCCGGGCACCGCACCGAGACGACGGTGCCGCTGGCGATCGATTGGAACGGCGGCCAACTGCTGACGCACCCGCCCAACTCTCAAGGCGCGTGTCTGCTGCTCGGCGCCGGCATGCTGGCCGCGGACGGCGGCGCCGACGAACCGTTGTGGCACCATCTCGGCGTCGAAGCGATGAAGCGCGCCATGGCGATCCGCGACGCGACCTTCCGCGATCCGGCGTTCGGGCCGACCGGGATCGAGCGGGAACTCACGCCCGAGCGGCTGCGCGAGCTGCGCGGCGCGATCGATCCGAACCGTGCGAGCACCGCCACCCATCCGCCCGATCGCGGCGGCACGATCTTCCTGTGCGTGGTCGACGAAGACGGCATGGCCGTCTCGCTCATCGAGAGCCTCTACATGAACTACGGCTCGGGCGTGGTCGCCGAAGGCACCGGGATCGTGCTGCAAAACCGCGGCGCCTACTTCTCGACCCAGCCCGGCCACCCCAACGCGTACGAGGGCGGGAAGCGCCCGCTGCACACCCTTTCGCCGCCGATGTTCTTGCGCGACGGTTCGCCCGAGATCGTCTTCGGCACGATGGGCGGCGACGGCCAGCCGCAGATTCTGTTGCAGATCTTGCATCAGATGGTCGATCGCGGCCTCGACGTGCAACGCGCCCTCGATCACCCGCGCTGGGTGTACGGTCGCCATACCCTCACCGAGCGCCCCGATCTGGATCCGGCCGAGATGGTGCTGGTGGAGTCGCGGATCTCCGAGGAGATCGTCGCCGGCCTGGAACGGCGCGGCCACACGGTCGCAGCGCTCGGACCGTACGAGAACGCCATGGGGCACGCCCACGGGATCGTGATCGATCGCGAGCGTGGCACGCTAGCCGGCGGCTCCGATCCACGCGCCGACTCGCTCGCGCTGGGGCTATGAACCGGCCCTTGCGGCGGCGTTAGTCGCGCGCTTCGTACAGCGCGCGGGCGCGGGCTATCACGTCGTCGTCGAGCCCCAGCAGCCGCGCCAGCTCGAGCGCGTCCGAGGACGCATCGCCGTCGCGCGCGTCGACGATGCGGTAGTCCATCGCGGCGTTGATCGCGTCGAGCGCCGCGTCGAGGTCGTCGGCTGCGACCGCATCGAGCGCGTGCGCCCGGAGGCCTGCGATGCGCAGGTGTGGGACGCCGGCCGCCGCGGCGACGCCGTCGAAGTGGGTCGCGACGAGCGCGAACGCACCGCGCGCGCGCAACGCCTCGACGAACGCGACCAGCAGCGCCCGCCCTTCGCGAGGGCCGGTAGTGCGCGCGAACTCGTCGACGAGCACGAGCGCACGCGCCGAAGCCGCGGCCAAGGTTTCGCGCGCGCGGACCACTTCGGCGGCATACGCCGAGAGCAGCCGCGTGCGTTCGCCCGGCCCCTCGCCGCCGATCCACGTCAGCGAGTCGCAGAGCGGGAGCGCTGCCGAGCGCGCCGGCGGCGGGACGCCGAGCGCGACACAGGCGCACAAGAAGCCCGTCGTCGCGAGCGCGGCGCTCTTGCCGCCCATGTTCGGACCGGTCAGCACCGCCACGCCGGGCAGCTCGATCGACAGCGGCGTATACCGGTGGCCGCGCGCCGCCAGGGCGCCGGCGAGCGGCGCGAACGTCGCGTCCTCGAACGCGAACCTGCCGGGGCTCAGCTCCGGAACGCAGCCGCCCCACCGCTGGGTAAAGGCGACGCGCGCGAGCGTGCGATCGAGCGCGCCCAATGCGCGCGTCGCCGCGCCGACCGCCTCAGCTTGGCGGGCCACGCTCTCGGCCAGCGCGCGCCGCGCGTCATCCTCGGCTACGGTCAAGCGCGCCAGCGCGGCGTCGCGTTGCGGTGCGACGACGCGCAACGCCGCCACGCGGTAGGTCGGCGTCTCGCGCACGAGCACCACACCGTCGGGCAGCGGCCCGTCGTAGACGTCGTGCAGCACGACGAACTCGTCACCGGCCGGATCGATGCCGATCGCGTCGCGGACGCGCGCGGCGATCGCCTCACGCCGTGCATCGTATTCCGCTTCGGCCTGGGCGAGCGCCGCGCGCGCCGCGTGCAATGGGGGCGCGAACGCGTCGGCCAGGTAGAACCCCGCGCCGTCGCGCCCGGGCGCGAGCAGCTCGCGCAGCGCGTCGACCGCCGGGACCGGCACATGATCCGGAGCTGCGCCGTTGTCACCCTGAGCCTGTCGAAGGACCGCAGCCTCCCAAGCGCGGGCGACGGCGTCGAGGCCGTCGACGAAGCGTCCCAATTCGTAGAAGTCGACGTCGCCGAGCGGATCGCCGGCGCGCGCGCGCGCAACGATCGGTTGCGGTTCGGGAACGGCGCGCAACGCCGCGCGCAGCCGCCCGACGCCGTCGTGGTCGAGTTGCTCGGCGAGCGCCACGATTTGGGCCATCTCCGCGAGCGCGCGTGCCTCGTCGCCCGGAGCATAAGCCGGCGTCGCTTCGTCGTGCCGCCGGCCGAACGCGCCGCCGGGCACCAGGGCCGCGCGCAGCCAAGGCAGCCCGATGCGCTCGGCGCTGACCGCGTCGAGCTTCACGCGACGAGATCCGCGAGCACGTCGAACGCCGGGAGCCCGGTCGCGCGCGCCACCGCCGCGACCAGCTCGCGCGGTGCGAGCGTCGTCGCGCGGCCGTGCGAGGAGGTCGTGCACGCCACCACGCGCAGCGGGCGTTCGCAGCGCAGGTCGACCGTCGCGCGCAACTGCGCGAAGAGCGCGCCGCGGACGGCGATCCGGGTCGGATCCTCGACGACGACCGTCGCCGCGCGCGCATCGCGCAGCAGCTCCTCGGCGTCGCGCGCGTCGAGCGCGCCGGTGACGATGACGACGCGACCTCGCTCCCGCGCCGGATCGCGCGCCGGAACCGTGAGCCGCGCGACGGTCTCCGCGGCGACCTCGGCGACCCGCGCGATCGTTGCGCCGCTCGCGGCGCCGGTCGCGACGATCACCGCGTCGTCCCCGCCGGCCAGCGGAGCGATGCGGTCGATCGCGCCGTCCACGATGACGGGACCCGGGCACAGCGCGTGCAGGCGGTCGATCGTGCGGCGCATCCCGCGCGCGGTCGGCGGACCGGCCAGCTCGCACGTCGTGGTCAGCACGACGCGCGCGAACACCGTCGCGCCGAGCGCGCCGTCGTCGCCGGCGCCCACGATCGCGAACGCCGGGCTGCGCGGCACGAGCGCCGCCGCCAGCGCGACGAACGTCCCGGCCGGCAACCGGATGCGCGGCTTGACCGCGGCATCGAGGGCGTCGAACGCTTCGCCGTCACGCCCGATCGAGGTGACCGCGATCGTCGTGCCGCTGCGGTGCGCGACGGCGCGCAGCGCGTTGAAGGTCGTCGTCTTGCCGGCATTCTTCGCGGTGCCGACGACGATCACGCTGCGGCCGCGCACGAGCGCGAGCGCGTACAGCGCTTCAGCTGCCGAGGTTGAAGAACTTGAGCGCGGCAAAGGCTAGACCGGTGAGCACGAGCACGATGCCCGCCCACAGCGCCGCGGTTTCTTCGGCGACGATCCCCAAGCGCTTGCCCAGCGCGAGCCCCAGCGTCGTCGAGAGCAGCGATGCGACGCCGATGAAGACCAGGCTGACCCCGAGCGGCACGCCGATGTAGAGGATCGAGAACCCGATCCCCAGCGAGTCGAGGCTGATCGAAAGCGCGCCCAGCGTGAGTCCCCAGCCGCGGGAGAGGTCGAAGCCGCCACCTTCTTCCGTTCCGTGCAGCGCCTCGTAGATCATGTAGGCGCCCACGCCGGCGAGCGCGGCGAAGCCGAGGTAACCCGCAGCGTCGCCGAGCAGCTTCCCCGCCGCCTGGCCCAGCAACACGCCGACGATCGTCATCGTGATCTCGGCGGCCGCGAAGGCGGCACCGATGCGCAGCTTCACCGCTCGATCGGTCCCTTTCATCCCGACGCCGACCGACACGGCGAAGACATCGAGCCCCAGCGAGACCGAGACGAAGAGGATCTTGAAAAACGCGGCGATGCTCACGCAGAGCCCGCGGCGGATCGATGGTTCGGGACCGCTATGCGCCCAGGACCCAATCCATCGGGTCGGTGAGCAGCTGGTGCACGGTCGTGCGCAATTGCAACAGCGTGAACGGCTTGTTGAGAAACGCGTTGGCGCCGGCCGTGCGGGCGCGCTCGTCCATCGCGTAGTTGTTGTGCCCGCTGATCATGACGATCGGCATCCGAGCGGTGGCCGCGTTCTGCCTGACCTGCGCGATCAGCTCGATCCCCGAGATCCCCGGCAGCATGAAGTCGCTGATGAGGATGTCGTACGGTTCGTCGCGCTGGATGTGGACGAGCGCGCTCTCCGCATCGCTGCACGCCGTGACGGCATACGGTCCTTTGCCGAGAATCGTAACGATCAAGGTGCAAATCTCGGGATCGTCGTCGGCAACGAGGACGCGCCACGCCATCCTCCTCGCTTCCGGGGTTCGCGATCCGTCGCCTACGGGTCGAGTGAAAAGAGCGTGAAAAGGCAACGTCGGGCATTGGACGCGTGGTACCCCGAGGGCCGTGCCCGATCATGCCGAAGCCGCCGGTTCGTGGCAGTCCTCGACGTGATCCAGACCCCGGCGTTCCAGCAGCGATTCTTCTTCCTCGCCAAACGCTTCATCGCCGGGGAGACCGTCGATCAGGCGATGGACGCCGTCGCCGGCATCAACGCGCAGGGAATGTCCGCGACGCTCGACTTCCTGGGCGAAGACGTCGCGACGCACGAGGAGGCGGCGCGCACGCGCGACGCCTACTTCGAGCTCCTCGCCGCGATCCGCGCCCGCAACGTCGAGGCAAACGTCTCGGTGAAGCTGACCGCGATCGGGCTGCTGGTCGACGAGGACCTGGCGCTCGAGAACCTGCGTTCGATCCTCGGCGCCGCAGCGCGCAACCGCGATCCCTTCGTTCGCATCGACATGGAAGGCTCGGCGGTTACCGACGCCACGCTGCGCGTTTTCGAGCGCGCGTACGCCGAGACCAAAGACGTGGGGCCCGTCCTGCAAGCGTACCTGAAGCGCACGCCCGCCGACGTCGATCGCATGGTCGCCATCGGCGCCCGCGTGCGCCTGTGCAAAGGCGCCTACAGCGAACCGCCGTCGATCGCGTACGCGGACATGGCGACGATCCGCCGAGAGTACTTGCGCTGCGCCGAAACGTTGCTCGAACGCGGTTCCTACGCCGGTCTGGCCACGCACGACGCGCGCCTGATCGCCGGCGCGCAGACGTTTGCGACGGAGCGCGGCATCGCGCGCAGCCGCTTCGAGTTCCAAATGCTCTACGGCGTGCGCCCGGAGTTGCAGCGGCGCCTCGTCTCTGACGGCTACCGCGTGCGCATCTACGTCCCGTACGGAACGCATTGGGCCGGGTATTTCTACCGCCGCGTCACCGAGCGCCGCGAGAACGCGCTCTTCGCCCTGCGCTCGCTGTTCGGGCGCTAGCTCAGTCGTCCGCCAGGCGCTCGACCCGGGTCATGCGATCCTTTTCGATCAAGCGACCCAACGTCGAGAACCCGTTCTCGACCTCGCCGAACACCGTGAAGTCGCGACCGAGGTGCAGCTGCGGTGAGAGCGTGATGTAGAACTGCGTGCCCGCCGAGTCGCGGATCGCGTGCGCGTCAGGCGGATCGGTGTAGTTGAGGCCCATCGAGATGACGCCCGACCGCTGCTCGAGCGGGTTCTCCTCGGCCGGGATCGTGTATCCGGCGTCGCCCTCGCCGTTGTCGTGCGGATCGCCGGTCTGCACCACGAAGTCCGGCACGATGCGAAACCAGCGCAGGCCGTCGTAGTAGCCGCGGTCGACGAGGTTGAGAAAATTCGCGACGGTCAACGGCGCCCATTCGGGATAGAGACGCACCACCAGCGTCCCTTTGGTCGTACCGATGCGGACGCGCGGATGCGGTCCCGGCATCGGGCCGTTCATCAGCGCACTCGTCGCCGGTTGCAGCGGTAGGTCGAGCCGCGCGTCGGCGGCGAGCGGTTTGCCGGGCGGCCCCAAGCCGGTCGGCCGCGGCAGCGGCGACTCGGTATTCGCCGGCGCGGGCGCCGGCGTCGCGACCCCGGCCGGGATCGCGGTAAGGTGCTCGGTACGTTTGCCGCCGCGCAGCAGCGTGATGCTCTCGCGCACCTGCTCGCGCACGCGCCACGAGGGATCGTGCAGCAACTCCTGCAGCTGGCGCAGGGCCTGCGGCGTGGCCTTGCGCCGGCCGACGAGGTCGGCGAACGCAATCCGCACCAGTTCGTCGCGATCGTGGAGGCCGGCACGAATCGCGGCCGGCGCGGTGACTGTGGCGAACGCTCGCCGCAGCGTCCAGGCTTCGTGCCAACGCACGGCACGGTTGCGCTCCCGGGCGAGCGCCGCAGCGATGACCGCTGCGATGCCGGCCGGACCGACGTCGTCTTTCCACGCCGAGAGCGCGGTGGCGGCTCGGGCGCGGACGATCGGATCCGTATCCGAGACCAGGCGAGCCAGCAGCGGCGTACCGAGTGCGGCGGCGCCCGGCCGCTTGGCCGCCATCGCCCGCCAGGCCGCGTCGACGGCGGCGACTCGCACCGCCGCCGCGGTATCGTCGAGCACCTTAGCAACCAATGCCGTGTCGATTGGGTACTTAGCTGACAAGAGACCGTACCCGTACACCGCCAGCGCCCGAAGCGAAACGTCCTGGGCAGCGGTAGCGTTCTTTAGGGGCCCGGCCGCGCGTGGATCTTGGGTTCGCCCCAGCGCCAGCGCCGCTCGCCCCGCCACCCTTCCGTCACCCGACGCAAGCACCGCGGTCAGCTCGTCGGAAAACGACCGGGTGCTCTCCAGCTCTACCAATCGCCGGTAACCCGGCTGCTCTCCGGGAGCAGCGGCGACCGGACAGAGGACGACGCCGGCCGCGGCCACGACCCCCGCGACGGCGATGAGCGCCCGAACCTTGACGTAGACGAAGCCTCGACCGACAACTTCCATGGGTTCGCTTACGTTACTGAGATAGGTCGATTTCCTTCCACGAGGTTCACCCCCACTCATGTCAACCACTCCTGAACGCAAGCCCGGAAGCGGAATGTCCGTCCGCGAAGCCGGCCAAAAAGGCGGCGAGACCGTCAAGAAAAAATATGGGCCCGAGTTCTATGAGATGATCGGGCGCAAGGGCGGCCAAGCCACCAAGAAAGCCCACGGCCACGCCTTCTACGAAGCCATTGGCAAGAAGGGCGGCAAGAAGGGCGGCGAGGCGACGCGCGACCGCTACGGTCCCGAATTCTACGAGACGATCGGTCAGAAGGGCGGCCAAAAGGTCAAAGCTCTGATCGAACAGGGCAAGAAGGCCGCGGCCGAAGCCGCCGAGGCAGAAAAGAAAGCAAGCTAGGAGGGTGCCCGGCGTTCGCCGGACGGTCGTCCTCGCGACGGCTATCCTCCTCTTGAGCAGTGCCTCGTTCGCGACCGCCGACTCCCCACGGCAGCAACACGTCTTGCCGTCGGGAACGGCGGTCGTTTTCGTGACCGATGCCCCGGTCGACCCCGGCCGGCGCGAGGGCGACGTGGTCGGCGTGCATCTGCGCGACGCCATCATGCTCGACGGTACGGTGCTGGCCGCCGCGGGGACCCGCGCCCACCTCCTCTACGGCGGCTACACGACGCCCGACGGAAAGCGCCATCCCGCGATCTCGCTCGACCACTTCAGCGTCAATGCGGGCCTGATGCCGGTGCGGACGGTGGCCCCGGTCGTGCCGCCGCTTCCTTCGGGTGCGCAGATCGATGCCGTCACACTGGCCGACGTCGACCACATCGGCGAGCGCTGGTCGATTCGCATCCCCTTCCCGTTTCGGCTGACCGGCGATCAGCCGGCCAGCGCGTATACGCCGACCCCGGCGCGCACCGCGCCGCCCAAAGCGCTTATGAAGCCCGAGCGGCCGACACCCACGCCGACCGCCTCGCCCACCGCGTCGCCGGACGCCGTGGCGACGAAGATACCGGGTTCCTGACCGCGAACCGGGGCGCATGATGCGTCGCCGATGGTCGCTGCTTTTCGCTTGCGCGTTCGCGCTGGCTCCCTTCGCTGCGCAAGCCGTCAGCGCTCAATCGATGCCGATGCCGATGGCCTCGACAGCCGCGACACCGGCTGCGGCGCCGACGCCGGCACCGGCGCCCAATCCCGCCGAGGCAGCCTTCCTCAAGAAGGTGATGACCGATCTGCCCCAACGCTTCGCGACGACGCAAGCGGCCATCAAAGCGGGCTACGTTCGCTTCACCAACGAGGACGAGACGGGCGCGATCAGCTATGCGAACCCGGCACGCTTCAACACGACCGATCCCGATGCGCCCGCGCAACTCTGGTACGACGTGAACGGGCGGCTGATCGGCGCCGACTTCAGCTCGCGCCGCGACCCCGACGCGTCGCCGGCGCCGAGTGCGCCGGCGCTGTTCGGGATCGATCCCAAACGCTTCTTCAAGATCGGCGCACACGTGCACTACGTCACCTGCGACCAGGCGACGAAGCGCTGCGTCTACGGCAAGGGCGTGGGCGGGAAGAAGTACGCCGACGTAGCCGGCGACCTCGAACATCCGACCGCTGCCGGATTGGTGAAGGTCGGCGCCGTGAAGGACGCGGCCTCGGTGACCACGGTCTTCTTGTTCCCCGCGATTTTCGACGTCACGGTTTGGCTCGTGCCCAACCCGCTCGGGCAATTCGCCGACAAGAACCCGGCCGTCAAGCCCAGCCCGCGCGCGGGCAAAGGTGAAGACGACCCGATGTAGCGTGCCGCGCGCGCGATTCGGCGCCGCGCTGTGCGCGCTCGCCGTCTGCTCGGGCGCAGCGGCCTTCGCACAAACCGCCCCCGCGCCTGGACCCGCCGCTACGACGCTGCCCGAGATCGGGCGAACGCGCTCCCGCGGGCTGTGCACGACGATGCGCGACAGCGTCGCGCCGATCGTGTTGGGTTTGATGAAGAGCGACGAGCTCGTCGGCGCGGGGCACCGCGGTCTGCTCAAGACCGGCGACGATCAGCGCACCGGGTTTCGCGCGGCGATCGACCTCGACCAGGTCTATCTGCGCCACACCGCAGACGCGATGGTGCACAACCTCGGCATCATCGACAAGCTGCTCGCCGATGAACGGCGCTTTCCGAAGCAGGCGTCGACCGACGACGAACGGCTCGCCCAAGACCTCAAGTCGCTGATCGCGGCGGTAGCCGACCGCCAGCGCGCGGCGCTCAACACGCTCGCCAACGCGCTCGACGCCGAGGATCTCGGGCGGATGCAGAACGAGTTTCCCGACGCGGTGAACGCGATCAACGGCAGCGGCGGGGGCGGTGCCGGTCCCGGCCCCGGCGCCCAGAAGGGCATGCTGGTCAACGGGCCGCGCGGCACCGACGTCGACGGGTCGTTCATCGGCGTTTCGGGTCTCATCATGCCGCAGCGGTCAACGCCCGACCCGCGCGCCCGCGGGACGTCGAACACCCGCGGCCACACCGTCTGGGACCGCGTCGCCACCGCGCTCGAGACGCAACAGAGCGTTATCGCCGGCGCCGAGCAGCGCCTCACGCCGACGGTCGTTGCGCTCTCGGTCGCCTGCCGCGACGAGCTTTCACCCGCGCCCAAAGCGACGCCGTAGACGCTGCGGCACGATCCCGTGCCGCGGCGGCTACTCGTTGGACCAGTAGTCTTTGAGGGCTTTGCCGCGGCTGGGGTGGCGCAGCTTGCGCAGCGCCTTGGCTTCGATCTGCCGGATCCGTTCGCGCGTGACGCCGAACTCCTGACCGACCTCCTCGAGCGTGCGCTGATGCCCGTCCTCGAGCCCGAACCGCAGCACGAGCACCTTGCGCTCGCGCTCGGTGAGATTCTTGAGCACGTCCTGCATCTTCTCTTTGAGCAGCATGACGGACGCCGCTTCGGCCGGTGCGACCGCTTCTTGATCTTCGATGAAGTCGCCGAGGTGCGAGTCTTCTTCTTCGCCGATCGGGGTCTCGAGCGAGATCGGTTCTTGCGAAATCTTGATGACCTCGCGCACCTTCTCGGGCGTGAGCCCCATCTCGTTGGCGATCTCTTCGACCGTCGGATCGCGGCCCAGCTCTTGGAGCAGCTGGCGGCTGATCTTGATCAGCCGGTTGATCGTCTCGACCATGTGGACCGGGATGCGGATGGTGCGCGCCTGGTCCGCGAGCGCGCGCGTGATCGCCTGGCGAATCCACCACGTCGCGTAGGTCGAGAACTTGTAGCCCTTGCGGTAGTCGAACTTCTCGACGGCGCGGATCAGCCCGAGGTTCCCCTCCTGGATGAGGTCCAAGAACAGCATGCCGCGGCCGACGTACTTCTTCGCGATCGACACGACGAGGCGCAGGTTCGCCTCGGTCAGCTTGCGCTTCGCGTCTTCGCCGTGGAACACGACGGCGTTGTCGGCGGTCCCGTTCTTGAGCGCTTCCTTCTCGCCGGCTTCGATCGCCATCGCCAGACGGCGCTCGTCCTCCATCGATAGGAGCGGGACGCGCCCGATCTCCTTGAGGTACATCCGGACCGGGTCGTCGAGGGCGAGACCGGCCGGCATGGCGACCTCTTCGGTCTCCTCGCGATCGGCGGGCTTCTCGTCCTTCGTCTGCTCTTCGACGATCTCGATGCCGAGCGAAGCGATCTCCTCGAGCAGGTCGTCCATGCGCTCGGGCGCGACGTCCTCGACGTTGTCGAAGACGGCGTTGATCTCTTCATACGTGAGCGTGCCGCGCTTCTTGCCCCCGGCGAGCAGTTTCTTGATCTGCTCGTCGAGCGTCAGTTGCGGCATCTCGGCGGTTGCGGCGGCGGTCTTTTTCGTGCGGGCCATGCTGGTCGTTCACCCCCTTTCCTGCGATCCGGAACCGGAGAACTCTCGTTCCCCTAGCGGGGTTGTCCTTTCACTTCGAGGCCCAGGGCCTCGTATTCTGCGCGTAGTTCGTTCGGGATCGGCTCGCCCGCCTCGTAGAGGCGATCGATACGTGCACCGAGCTCTCGGTAGCGGCGCTCCGCGTCGTCGCGCGCGAA
Source organism: Vulcanimicrobiota bacterium (assembly GCA_003140215.1). Taxonomy (GTDB): domain Bacteria; phylum Vulcanimicrobiota; class Vulcanimicrobiia; order Vulcanimicrobiales; family Vulcanimicrobiaceae; genus Vulcanimicrobium; species Vulcanimicrobium beijerinckii. Next base: position 158,060 of record PLJL01000001.1, read on the forward strand.
ACGCACGACGACACGATCGAGCCGCGCGCGCCGCTCCTCGGCGTCGTTGAACCGCACGACCCCGGAGACCGACGCGAGCGTTGCCGCCGCGTCATCATCTCCTGCAAACACGGCGCGAACGTCGGACGGTTGCACCAGCGAGCGAGCGTGCTCGCACAGCGTCTCCCAAATCCTGCGGAGGCGCGGGTTCGCGAAGCGCTCGGGCGGGATGCGCCCGGCGTACTCGGCCACCAGCGCGGGCTCGTCCAACACGAGCGCGAGCACCTCGCGCTCGAACGACGGCAGCTCCATCGTCCGCGGGACGATGTGGCGCGACGCGTTCGGCTCGCCGCCACGGGGAACGAAATGGAGGGGATTGATCAGCAGCCGAGCTTTGCGCAGGTCGTCGACGGAGAGTCCCAGCCGGCCGGCGACGTAGACGCGCCAGCGATCCTGTTCCTCGGCCGGTGCCAGGCGGCGGATCGTGTCCTCGGCCCAACGTGCGATCGCCCCGCCTTCGGTCTTGCCGGCGCGGCGCTCGATTTCGGCGTCGATCTTCACCTGGGTCGCGGCGACCGGCTTGGCCAGCAGCGCGCGAAACGCGTCGGCGCCGTTGCGGCGGACGAACTCGTCGGGATCCTTGCCGTCGGGGATGCGCAGCGCCGAGGCCGTGACGCCCTCGGCGGTCAGCATCTCGATCGACTTGAGCGCCGCGTCGAGGCCGGCGGCATCGGCGTCGAAGCACAGGATCGCGCGCGATGCGACCTTGCGCACTTCGCGGGCCTGTTCGGGCGTAAAGGCGGTCCCCAGCGCGGCGACGGCGTTGGGGAAGCCGGCTTGGTGCAGCGCGATGCAGTCGAGATACCCCTCGACCACGATGAGGGTGTCCTCCTTGGCCGCGGCGCGGCGTGCGGCGTTGAGCGCGTACAGAAAACGCCCTTTGGTGTACACCGGCGTCGTCGTCGTGTTGAGGTACTTCGGCTCCGCGTCGCCCAGCGCGCGACCGCCGAAGGCGATCGTCTCGCCGGTGGTCGCGAAGGTCGGGATCATCAGCCGCTCGCGGTAGAAGTCGCGGAAGCTGCCGCGCTCGTTGGGCTTGATCAGGCCGGCCTTGACCGCGATCTCGGCCACGACATCGTTGCGCCGCAGCTCGCCGACCAACGCGTCCCAGCTGCGCCCCGCGTAGCCCAGCCCGAAGGCCTCGATCGACGCGGTGGTGATTCCGCGCCCCTCGCAGTACGCGCGCGCCTCCGCGCCTTCGCGCGGTTCGAGCAGCATACGGTGGAAGAACGCGCGCGCCACGTCGTTGGCGTGGTAGATCGCCTCTTTCTCGGTGCGCACGCGCGCCGCACGCGGGTCCTCGTTCTCGACCTCGACCCCGTAGCGCTTCCCCAAGATTCGCAGCGCGTCGGTGAACCCGACGTTCTCTTGGCGCTGCACGAAGGTGAGGACGTCCCCTTTAGCGTCGCAGCCGAAACACTTGTAGAAGCCTTGGTCCGGATGCACGTGGAACGAGGGCGTCTTCTCGCCGTGGAACGGGCACAGCCCGACGAGGTCCTTCCCGCGCTTGTGCAGCGTGACGTACGCCCCGATCACCTCGCCGATGTCGGCGCGCGCGAGGATTTCACGCTTGACGCCATCGTCGATCCGCACGAAACGTAGCTTCGACGCCGGTGCGTGCCGCTCCGGCCTATCCCGCTAGCGGGATTCGACGATGAACTGGTACGCGATCGGGAGCTTCGTCGCGAAATTGTCGAACGAGTACATCTGGTGGATGAGGATTTCGACGTGGTTGCCCGAGATGTAGCTCGCGCCCGCGACCTGCTGGAACGGCGCCAAGGTCCCACCTTGAAACGCCGACCGTTGCAGCAGAACGCCGCTCGCGTGCGCCATCCACACGCGCACCTCGGTTTGGAACTGGTCTTGCTGGCGCGCTTGAGAGAAATCGATCCAGCCCGACAGGTCGAACGCGTCGGTCTGCACGCGAATGATCCGCGAATCGGCCGTGCTCTGCGGCGTGAAGACGTTGTCCGTATAGACGTAGATCTTTTTCAGCCGCGTGTCGCTGCCGACGGGGACGGGCGCCGGTTGGACGCCTTCATCGACCGAACCCTCGGGCAGGAAGATGTGATCGATGATGCGCTCGCCGATGGCGAGCTCTTCGATGGTCCGCGCCTGGTCCATGGAGCCTCCTGGGCGGAACGGTGGGCCTGAGTGCTTCAGCCGGTCCGCCCGGAACCCTCGCCGGGGCTCTCAGTCCGCCAGCTGGCTCCAGAAGAACGCGTAGCGCTCCGCGGTCGCGTCGACGGTCTGCTGGAACGAGTTCCCGATCCCGTGCCCCTGGCCGCTCTTCTGCAAGAGCAGGATCGGGTACGGTGACGACGAGGCAGCCTGCAGCGCGGCGACCATCTTGCGCGAGTTGTACGGTTCGACGCGCGGATCGTTCTCGCCGGTCGTCATGAGCACGGCGGGATACGCGACGCCCGCACGCACGTTGTGGTACGGCGACTGTTGACGCATCCAGGCGAATTGCGCCGGGTCGGTGACCGTGCCGAACTCGGGCGTATTGAAGGCCCCGTTGGGCGTCAGCTCGACGCGCAGCAGGTCGTAGATCCCCACGCTGCTGTCCACGGCACGGTACAGCTCCGGGTTGCGGGTCAGCGCGAGCCCCATCAGAAATCCGCCCGCGCTCCCACCGGCAATACCGAGATGCTTGGCGTCGCCGTAGCCGTTCGCCGCCAACCACTTCGCGCAGGCGGCGAGGTCGTCGGCGCTGACCGTCTTGGTCGCCAGCCGCGCGGCCTGATGCCACTCGTCGCCGTACTCGCCGCCGCCGCGAATCATCGCCGAGGCGAGCGCGCCGCCGCGTTCGAGCCAGGCCAGCGACGTCGCGGAGAAGCGCGGGCGCGTGATCGATCCGTACGCGCCGTACGCGCCCAGAATCGTCGGCGTGCGCGGACCGCGCGCGTTGGGTCCGCTCACGATCTCGAGCGGGATCTGCACCTTGCCGTCGAGCGAGGGGACCAGGACGCGTCGCACGCGCACTTGGGCGAAATCGCCGGGTGCGGTTTGCGCGATCCCCGTCGCGACGAGCGCATTCTGCGCGGCGTCGTAGCGATACCATTGCGCGGGTGCGGTGTAGCCCTGGTAGCCGACGATCACGTCGCCGCCGCTCGGATCGGCGGCCAGCTCGTCGATCGTGGTAACGCCCGGGATCGGAACGGTCGCTGCCTTGCCGCCCGCGCCGAAGACGCGCATCCCGGAGTCGCCGCCGTCGATGTCGATCGCGGCGAAGCCGCCGGGGATCGCGACCACGTTGTCGATCACCAGCGCGCTCGCGGGGACGAGCGTGGTACCGCTGTCGACGGTTTGGCCGGCGCCGATCCCGATCACGACGCCGCGTGACGCGCGCCCCTTCGCGATGACGGCCAGCACGTTGCCGACGAAGGCGGCGTCGGGTGCGGAGCTGCTCCCGATCCCGGCCGCCGGCGTGGCCACCTGCTCGAACGCGCCGGCACCGCGGCGCACGTAGACCGACGCCGGCACGCCGTCGCCGTCGGCGACGACCGCGGCGAGGGCGCTGCCGTCGCGCGAGGGGAGCAAATGATACTCCGCCTTGGGCGACAGGCCGCGTCCGAACACGTAGGCGTCGCTCGCCGGATCGCTGCCGATGACGTGATGCACCAGCACGACCGCGTTGGTCGCGTAGGTGCCGTCGGCGTTACGCGGCAGCGCGGTGTGGGTGAAGCCTTTGGCGTCGGCATCCCACGCCAGCGCTACGGGCGTCGTGCCGCCGCCGACGTGCGGCAGCGTGTCGGCCAGCATCGAGCCCGAAGCCAGGTCGACGACGTGCAAGGTTTCGTCTTCGCTGCCGCCCAGCTGCGTGGTGAACGCGACCCGCGAGCCGTCCGGCGCAAGGTAGACCGACCCGATCGCCGGCGGCGTCCCGGTTGCCGACGCAGCCGGATCGAACAGCACCCGCTCCGGCGCGGCGGCCCCGTCCCGCGCGACCAGGACGGCTTGCGGCGCCGGCGGGGTCCGGCGCAGGTACACCCAACGGCGCCCCGCGATCTGCAAGCCGCCGCGCGAGGGCGAGCCCTGGGCGAGCGTTTCGACGCGCCCGCGAATCGCCGCATAGGCCGGTTGGGCGCGAATGAAGCGGGTCGCGAGGTCGGTTTCGGCGGTCGCCCACGCATGCGTCGCCGGCGACGCGGGGTCTTCGAGCCAGCGATACGGGTCGGCGACGGCGGTCCCGAAGTACGTGTCCGTTACCGGCTGCGGCGGAGCCGGAGGGTACGCCGGTCGCTGCGGTGCAGTGGCACCGAGCAATACGGCGGACGACAGCAAGGCGAGGAACGTACGAGGGATCGACATGCGACGTGAGTACGACGCGTCGCGCGACAACCATGCGCTCAAGCCCAAGCGCATCTACGACCCGATCCACCGCTTCATCGAGCTCGACGCGGGTGAGGTCACCTTGCTCTCGTCACCCGTCGTGCAGCGGCTGCGACGTTTGCGCCAGCTTGGGCTCGCCTACCTGGCGTTCCCGTCGGCCGAGCACTCACGCTTCTCGCACGCGCTCGGTGCGCTGGCGATCGGGACGCGTGCCTTCGACGCACTGCGCATCCACTCGCCCGAAGCCTTTGCCTCCGAGCGCGACGTTCGCGAGAAACGCACGCTGTTGCGCGCCAGCTTGCTGCTGCACGATCTCGGCCACGGTCCGTTCTCGCACGCCTGCGAAGCGGTCCTCGGCGTGCGTCACGAGGAGCGCACCCACGCGATCCTGCAGCTCCCCGAGCTGCGCGGCGCGCTGGCGTCGATCGACGTCGATCCCGACGCCGTGCTCGGGCTCATCACCGGCGCGCCGGAGGCCGATCCGGTGCTGCGCGAGCTGGTGAGCGGCCCCAACCTCGACGCCGACCGGATGGACTACTTGCTGCGCGACGCGTACTTCACCGGCGTCGCGGGCGGGACGTACGATGCCGAGCAGCTCATCGAGTCGCTGCGCGTCCTCGAGGTCGACGGGCGGCCCCAGCTCGGCGTCGACGGACGCGGCGTGGTCGCGCTCGAGTCGTTCGTCCTCGCGCGATACATGATGTTCGCGACGGTGTACTTCCACCACACCACGCGCGCCTTCGAGCACGTGCTGCACGACGTGCTGGCCGTCCTGTGGCCGCACCCCCGCGCGCTCGACGACATCGCGGAGTTCCTGGGCTGGGACGACTTTCGCGTCATCGACGCGATTCGTCCGCTCGAAGGCGAGGGCGTGCGCGCGCTGCGCGAGCGCTATACGATCTACGGCTTGGCCGCCGAGTTCAACGCCGAGCGCGACCTGCACACCTACGAAGCGTGCGAACAGGCGTTGCGCGCGCGCTGGGGCGACGCGGTGTGGAGCGATTCACAGGAACAGTTGCTGCACCGCCTGCCGCTGGGCAGCGCCGGCGCGATGCCGACGGTGCGCGTGCGTTTGACCGGGCGCGTCGTCGACGCGCGCATCGCGTCGGATCTCATCGCGAAACTCTCGGGCAAGGCCTATTGGCGCAAGCTCTTCGTGCGCACCGATGTGGCGTCGGTCGACGAAGCGCGCGCGATCTGCGCCGAGATCATCGAGACCGGCGGGCAGCCCCGGCTCCTGTAGCCTCCCTTCGACGGGCCCTTCGACGAGCTCAGGGCAGGCCAAGGGGCAGGCTCAGGACATCCCGCGTTCGGGCGTGCCGCGCGCGCCGCGATTCGCATTGCACGTGTCGTGGCCGCAGGTGCAATCGACGGCCAGCGACGCCTTGCCCGTCTCGACGTCGGCGAGCTCCACGGTATTCGCCGCGCACCACTCGGAACACGGCCCCGCACTGACGAGGTCGTTGCAGCCACAAGCGGCGTTGATGCACTGATGCGCGGGGGCCGGGGGCGGATCGATCGAGGCGCTCATGGCCTGCTTGTACCCGCTCTCGTTGCTAGGGCGTTCGCTCCATGGCCCGGCCGCGGTACCCGGGGGCCGCTATCGGCAAACCCGGCGCAGTCCACGAACTTCTCCACCGCATCCACCGGCCGAGCGGCCGCCGTGGATACTTCAGCCGTGGGCCTTGAGCAGCGCCGGATAGCGCTCGCGCAGCGCCTTGAGCTTGGGCATGTCGTTGTAGACGATGTACGGCTCGTCGGGGTGCTGCACGAGGTAATGCTGGTGGTAGGCCTCGGCTGGATAGAAGGCCACCAACGGCACGACCGTCGTCACGATCGGCGCCGCGAAGGCATGCTTGTCGGTGAGCTCGCGGATCGTGGCCTGGGCGACGCGCTTTTGCTCGTCGCTGGTGTAGAAGATCGACGAGCGGTATTGCGTGCCGTGGTCGGGCCCTTGATAGTCCAGCTCGGTCGGATCGTGCGCGACCCGGAAGTAGACGTCGAGCAGCTGGCGATATGAGATCTGCGCCGGGTCGTAGGTGATCTCGACCGACTCCGCGTGACCGGTCCGCCCGGTGCTGACGATCTCGTAGTGCGCCGTGACCGCGTTGCCGCCCGAGAACCCCGAGACGACCTTGCTCACCCCCCGCAGCGATTCGAAGACGGCCTCCACCCCCCAGAAGCAACCGCCGGCCAGGACGGCCTTCTCGGAGTGCGGGGCGGCCTGCGCCGGCGTCGCCGCCAGCATCGCGGCGGCCAGCGCCAGGGCCGAGGGGATGGATTTCCAGAGTCGCTTCACGTGCATCACAACGCTCACCCTAGCACCGCAGTTTGCGCCCGGGCCATAAGGGCGCTTACAAGGGGGGCGATTGACGCGGCCGGTCTGGTCGTGGTAAGACCGTCGGACATGTCCGGTATGGCTCGGGGTTACGGGTATTTTTACGCAGCGTGCAGTGCGCGCCGGCGCGGAAGGCCTTTGCCGTAACGAGTCCCCACGGACCGAACCGCAGAGCCCCTCGCCGGAGGGGCTCTTCTTCTTTTCCGGAGATCACGATGACCAGCGCCAACGCCGCCGCCACCGGCGAGCCGCCGCCCCAGAACCTGACGCTCAGCGCCGCCTTCGAGGGGATCGAGGGGTCGTATTCGCACGCCGTCCTGTCGGCCTACGCGGCGCGGCGCGGCGTCACGTTCGTGCCGCTGGGCTGCTCGTCGTTCCGTGGCGTGGCCCACGCGGTACTCGCCGGCAAAGCCGACCTGGGGCTGCTGCCGGTCGACAACGCCATCGCCGGAACGATCCGCGAAGGCTACGACGCGCTCGCCGAGTACGAGCTGGACCTGCTCGCCGAGATCACCTGGCGCATGGACCACCGCCTGCTGGGCGTTCCGGGGGCCACGATCGACGGTCTGCGTGAGATCGATTCGCATCCGGTCGTGCTGGCCGAGTGCGGCCGCTTTCTGGGCTCGCTCGTCGAGGTCCGGCGCGTCCCCGTCCCCGACACGGGCGTCGCTGCGCGCGACGTCGCGGCCGCCGGCGACGCCAGCCGCGGCGCGATCGCTTCGAGCGACGCCGGCCGGCGCTTCGGCCTCGTCGAGCTGGCGAACACGATCGCCGATCATCCCGACAACTTCACCCGGTTCGTGTTGTTTCGCGCCCCCGATGCGCGCGGTCTCGCGGCCGACTTCGAACCGGCCCAGAACTTCGCCGATCGCAAGACGTCGCTGGTCTTCGCCGTCGCCGACATCCCCGGCGCGCTGGGGCGGTGTCTCTCGATATTGGGCGCCCACGGCCTCAACGTTTCGAAGCTCGACTCCAAGACGCGCCTGGGAACGAGCGGGCAGTCGTCGTTCTACGTCGACGTCGACGGCGACGTGCGCGACGAGCGCTTCGCCGAGGCGCTGCGCGCCTTGCGCGACGTCACGGTCGCGCTCCACGTCATCGGCAGCTACGACGCCTCGAGCGCGGCCGCGCGGGTGCGCCGGGCGCCGGCGGTCGTGATCGACGCCGCGCCCGCCGTTGCACCGCAGCCCGCCAAACACGCGTTTCCGAAGGTCACGCGGCGCGAGCATCACGGTAAGGCGCGCGTGCGCGTCGGCGACGTCGTCGTCGGCGACGGGCACTTCGTGGTCGTCGGGGGGCCGTGCAGCGTCGAATCGCGCGAGCAGATCCTCGCCACGGCCGAAGCGGTCGCGGCCAGCGGCGCGGTGATGCTGCGCGGCGGGGCGTTCAAACCCCGCACCTCACCCTACGCCTTCCAGGGACTCGGATGGGACGGCGTCGCGCTGTTGGCGGAGGCCGGACGCGCCACCGGGCTGCCGATCGTGAGCGAGGTGATGAGCGTCGAGCAGGTAGAGCGCATGGCGGCTTCGGTCGACGTGCTGCAGATCGGCGCGCGCAACATGCAGAACTTCGACCTGCTCAAGGCGGTCGGAAAAACCGATCGGCCGATCTTGCTCAAGCGTGGGATGGCGGCATCGATCGACGAGCTGCTCTCGGCCGCCGAGTACATCCTGGCCGAGGGGAACCCCAACGTGATCCTGTGCGAGCGCGGGATCCGCACCTTCGAAACCGCGACCCGCAACACGCTCGACCTCTCCGCGATCCCGGTGCTGCGCGAGCGCACGCACCTGCCGGTGATGGTCGATCCGTCGCACGGGGTCGGCGTGCGGCGCTGGATAGCGCCGCTGTGCCGAGCTGCCAAGGCCGTCGGCGCGCACGGTCTGCTCATCGAGGTGCACCCCAATCCGAGCGAGGCCAAAAGCGATGCCGATCAAGCGCTCACGTTCGGTGACTTCGCCCAGGTCATGCGCGAGTTGAAGGACGTACCGCTCGTCCACTGAGCTTCACGGGCAGCCCGGAAATGGTCCGCCGCGGCCGCCGGGCTCGCAGCTTGGCAGCACGAGGGGCCACCGCGCGGGCGGGATATACACGCTGACCCGCGGAGCGGCGATGCCTGCGTTTCGCATGTCGCGCCACGCGTCCACCGCCGGCGCGGCGGCGAGCCAGTGGTCGTCGGAAGGAACTCGCGGCTCGCGGAAGTTCGCGTATGCGCTCGCGCACAGCGCCGCGACAGCCGCGGCGCGAGCGAGCGTCGCTCGGCCGATCGAGGCGGCGAGCGCGGCGAGCGCGACGACAACCGCTGCGCACGGCGCGACGAAGTAGCGATCGGCACCGAAGAACGCGTAGCCGGCGAACCCGACGGCGTCGAACGACCGCGTCGCCAATACCAGTGCGACCGGCGCCACGATCACGTACACGAAGACTGCGGCGACCGCGCGTCCGCGGCGCCACGCCAGCGCGAGCAGCAGCGCTGCCAGCATCGCGAGTCCGAGCGCTGTGCCGGCCGCGCTCCCGGTCACCGCGAGGTTCTCGGCAGCGGCCTTTCCGAGCGTGAGTGCGTCGCCGACGCGAAATGCCATCACAGTCGCGAGCGCTTCGAACAGGTGCGGCGTCGCGTGCTCCAGCTCATGCGGCGCCGTGGCGATATTGACGAGCGCGGTGCCCGCGTACAGCGTCGCGATCCAGGGATCGTGCCGCGCCGGTCGGCGCCACCAGAGGACTGCGGCGATCGGGGCCGCGATCAGGCCCTGCGGCGTCGTGGCTCCGACGAGGACCGCCGCGACGCGTGCCGCGACACGCGCCCCCGCGGCGAGCGGCACGAGCGATGCCGCCAACACCGGAAGGTGAAGATACCACTGCAGCGACGCGACGCTGCCGATGATCTCGTCGGCCGGGACGGCAGCGGCGACGCCGATCGCGACGAATGCGCGCAGCCCGCGGTCCACGATCACACCGTGCAGCAGCGGCGCGAGGAGTGCGCAACACGCCGCGGCCAGCGCAACGGAGATCGCGACGTACGCCGCAGGCTGGATGGCAGCGGGAAACGGCGACGCGATCAACGCGATCGCGCGCGGGATGAGATGGTGGTATCCGGCGTACGGGGCGAGCAACGACGGCAGCCCGCTCAGGATGGCGTCGCGAAAGAAGATCAGGCCGTCTTCAGCGTACAGCTGCGGCGTCGCGATCAAATCGGGCCGGCGCAAGAGCAAGACGACGGCACACGCGACCCACAGGGGCGCAACGACCCTCACCCGCGACCTGTTTGCGAGGCTGCCGGGAAGCCCCCTCACGCAAGCTGCCGGTGATGCTCGATCCGCCGCCTGGAGCCGGCGGGCGTCCACTGAGCGCCAGCGCTCACTCTCAGTCGTCTCACAGCATTTTCATGCTCCGCTATGCGTTGGGAGCGTACCGGTGCTGGCAGCACCTTCGTACCCGCAAGGAGCAATCATGAGGCCTCAAACGATCATCCGCACCTTTGCAGCAGCGGCGCTGCTGCTCGTCCCGACGGTGGCGCTCGCCGCGCCCGATCAGAACACCCACGGAAACAACGGCTGTTCCAACGGGCAGTACCGCAACAGCGCCGGCCAATGCGTCGGGAACAGCAACGGGCAATACAACAACAACAACAACGGCGGGCACCGCGACGACAATCGCGGACGCGACCGCGACGACCGCAACCGCAACACCAACGGCCAGTACAACAACAACGGCCAATACAACGGCAACGGCCAGTACAACGGCAACGGCCAATATAACGGCAACGGCCAGTACAACGGCGGCTACAACAACGGCGGCGTGTACAACGGCGCGTACGGCGGCTACAACAACGGCGGCTACAACAACGGCCGCGCCGGTCAGTCCGGCAACCTGTCCGGCGTCGTCTCCTCGTTCTCGCCCTACAACCTCTACCTCAGCAACGGCACGCACGTCGAGCTGCACGACGGTACGGTGATCAACCCGCGCGGCACGAACCTCACGTCCGGTGAGCGCGTGCGGGTGAGCGGTACCTGGAACGGCGACGGCACCTTCAACGCCAACCAGATCGACCTCGTCGGCAACGGCCGCGGCTACTAGCGCGCCCAGCGCGTAACGGTCCATCCCGGCTCGGCCGGCAGGGGTCCCGATGGGACTTCTGCCGGCCGTTTTCGAATAGGGATCCTATGACCGCCTTAGCCGACCTCACCAATGTGCGCGCTCGCGTCTCCGACGCCGAATGGCAAGCCCGCGTCGATCTCGCCGCGGCGTATCGGCTCGCCGCCCACTATGGCTGGGACGATTTGATCTACACCCACATCTCGGCGCGCGTCCCGGGTCCGGAGCACCACTTCCTCATCAACCCGTACGGGTTGCTGTTCAGCGAGATCACCGCGTCGAATCTGGTCAAGATCGACCTCGACGGCGCGATCGTGGAGCCGACGCCCTACATCGTGAACCCGGCTGGTTTCACGATTCACAGCGCGATCCACGCCGCGCGCGAAGACGCGAACTGCGTCCTGCACCTTCACACCGTTGCCGGCGTCGCCGTCTCGTGTCAGGAGCACGGGCTGCTGCCCCTCAACCAAACCGCGATGGTGTTCAACGAGGAGCTCGCGCACCACGAGTACGAGGGTCTCGCGCTCATGCTCGACGAGCGCCCCCGGCTCGTCGCCGACCTCGGCACAAAAAAGGCATTGCTGCTGCGAAATCACGGCGCGCTCACGGTAGGGAAGAGCGTTGCCGAAGCGTTCCACACGATGTACCTGCTCGAGCGGGCGTTCACCATGCAGATCGCGGCCCTGGCCGGCGGCACCAGCTTGCATGTTCCGCCGCCCGCAGTGCAAGAAGTCGTGCGGAAACAGGCCAAGGTCGGCCTCACCTCCCAAGACTTGCAGCTCGTGTGGGACTCACAGCTGCGGATGCTCGACGCGAAGGACCCCAGCTACAAGACCTAGCCCGCACGACGATGACGGTCAAAACACAATTCCCCGACGAGTCGGTCGACGGGCGCTTCGTGCGCCAAGGCGACGCGTTTCGCGAGTGGGTCACCGCCGACGGCCGCTCCGGTTTCCCGGCGCAGGCCGGGCGCTATCACCTGTACGTGTCGCTGGCCTGCCCCTGGGCCCACCGCACCATCATCGTGCGCGCGCTCAAAGGGCTCGAGGACGCGGTCGGGATGAGCGTCGTCGACCCGGTGCGCGACGAACTCGGCTGGGCCTTCCGCGACGTCGACGGCGCGACGACCGGCGATCCGGTCAACGGTTTCGAGTATCTTGCCCAAGCATACCGCGTCACCGACCCGCACTATCACGGACGCGTTACGGTGCCCGTGCTGTGGGACACCCGGACCAAGCGCATCGTGAGCAACTCCGACGACGACATCATGCGCATGTTCGAGACGGAGTTCGATGCGCTCGCAGCGCACCCTGACGTCCAACTCTATCCGGCGCAGCATCGCGCCGAGATCGAGCGGCTCAACGAGCTGATCTACGAGACCGTCAATGACGGCGTCTACCGCGCCGGCTTCGCGGCGACGCAAGCCGCGTACGAGCCGCCGGCGCGCCGCGTGTTCGAGACGCTCGATGCGCTCGACGAGCGCTTAGCGACGCAACGCTTTCTCTGTGGCGCCGCTCCGGTCGAAACCGATTGGCGGCTCTTCGTCACGCTGATCCGCTTCGACCCGGTGTATTACGGCCATTTCAAATGCAATCTGCGCCGGATCGTCGACTACCCGAACCTCTCGGGCTACCTGCGCGACCTCTATCAGACCGGCGGCGTCGCGGCGACGGTGAACTTCGATCACATCAAGCGGCACTACTACGTCACGCACGACGAGATCAACCCGACCCGCATCGTGCCGATCGGCCCGCTCCAGGATCTCACCGCGCCGCACGGCCGCGAACGGTTGGCCTAGCGGAGGTTCCGGCCCTCAGTCGTCGCCGTGGTGTCCGTCGCCGTGGTCGCGGTCACGGTCGCCGTCGTCGCGATCGGCGTGGCGCAGCGTGATGCTGCCGTTGTCGATGACCGGACAGCCCGCGCTGGCGCGGTCGGTGTTGAACCGGTAGAGGGCGTCGAACCGCTCTTCGGTCAATGTCCCGCTCACCGCGATCGTACACGGAGCATCGGCCGGCGAAACGAACGTCGCGGTGAACGCCGTACCGGTCACCGTGCCGGTGAAGGTGCCGGCGTCGTGCAGGGTCGGATTCGTGAAATCCTCGGTCCACGTCCCCGAGATCGTGCCGGGACCGCGGGTCAGCTCGACGGCGAACTTGCCGGTGCACGAAAAGCTGGGCTGACCGCAGGGCGGGAGCAGGTCGGTGATCGTACCGGCGTATCGCCGCGGCTTTTTGGAGTCGTCGTCGCTTTGGGTCTGCCGGCTCTCGCTCTGCGCACCCGTTTGATGCGCGGCAACCGACGGAACCGACGCCGTCGAGCCTCCGCCGCCGCCGCAGGCGGCAAGCGCGAACAGCAACACCATCACGAGCCGGCGATCGACGATTCTCATATGGCAAACTCCCCGCGATCCGTAGTGCCTACGCCCTCGCGGCCCCGATAGGCCCTCGTCGTGCCGCGTTCCTTCCGAGCAGGCAGCACGGGCGCGTCAAGATCGTTCAACATGCGCGCCGCTCGAGGGTGTACTATGGTTGTAGTTGCAATACGCCGACGAGGCGAGCGAAGCGGCGAGGGAGGCGCCGTGCGAACCGCCGTGGATCGCGCATGCCGAGGAGTACCTCCAGCGGACGTTTCGGAGCGCGTCGAACTGCGCACCGTCGCGCGCGAGCTGGGGGTCGATCCGCAGCCGCATCGCGGAGCACGCCGGATTCACCGATCAGAGCCACATCACGCGCATCTTCAAACGCGTCACCGGCGTCACGCCGGGTTCCTACCGCCGCAGCTAGCGCCCGTCGTGACCTCGGATCACGAATGCCCCATGTCGTACGCTTGCGTGATCGACAAGAGCGTCTTGGGCCCGACGATGCCGTCCGCCACCAGGACGCCCGTGTAGAGTGCCGGGTTGTCCGCGCTCTGGTTGGCTTGGAATTCCCTGACCGCGTGGTCCGTCTCCGGGCCGAAAACGCCATCGACGGTGCACTTCAGACCGATACCGGCCAAGAAGCCTTGGACCTCGCGAACGTCGTCGCCGGTATCGCCTAGCTTGAGATCTCTCATGGTTGCACCCTTTGGTAGATAGAAGAAGCGTCGGCGTTCGACGGGTCACGGCGCACGGCCCTGCGTCGAAGTCAACGCGGGAGGTGCGGCCATACCGAGGCGTCGACCACCCGCGGCAGCGACGGCTCGCCCGTGTGCAGCCGCTCCACCTGCCACTCGCTGTCGTGCTTCACGAGCGTGGCCACGACGAGGTTCGGGGCCGGACTCAAGATGACGCTGTGCGAGCGAATGAACGGATCGGCTGCCCAGGCAGCGGCCGGTGACGGGCTCCATTCGAAGGCGGCGCGGAACACCTGCGCTTCGTGCCCGTCGCGCGCCACCCGCTCGACATGGATGGCATCGTTCCAGACGACGCGCTGCGGCACGATCGAGGAGTAGCACAGATACGACGCGCCGGTCACGTTGTTGCCGAACTGGTTGTCGGTATAGAAATACGGAATCGCGCGGACCGTCAAGCGATAGACGTCGCCGCCGGGGGCGCGCTGCTTCTGCACGAGGTCCAGCCGCGCCAGCTCGTCGAGGACTTGGGCCGTCGCGCGCACCTCGGGTACCGCGAGGTTTGGCCTTGCTGATGCGCGCGATCCACAAGGCCGGGAGCCACACACCCTCTTGCGGCAGCTCGACGTTCACGCCGGGATAGTACGTCCCGGCAACCGGAACGGGATTCCACCCCAGCGGCACGCACTCGTGATACTGTCCGGCGAGTTGCGTACGCAGCGTCTGAAGGGCGACGCGATGATCCGTCGGCGCGCACGCCGTGATCAGCGCCGCCGATAACGACGCGGCTACGAGGGCAGCGCGCTGGTCCACAACTCCCACGCGCGAGTGATCTGGCCGGCGTTCGATTCGCTCGAACGCAACGCTTCGGTCTCACTGAGGTACGTCACCGGTCCCAACCGCAGCGCTTCGGCTTGCAGCCGCGCGTTGGCCTCGGCATAGACGGCCCGAAACACCGCCTCGCGCACGTCGCGCCCGACCGTCGTCGAGCCGTGCCCCCGCATCAGGACCACGCTCCCCGCGCCGAGCGTCCGGGCCAGCGCGTGGCCCAGCGATACGTCGCGCACGAGCAGGTCGTTGTCCGGTCCGGCGGCGTCGCGGATCTCGAACACCGGCACGCTGCCGCGCAGAAACGACGCCATGTGAAAGACCGGCCGCAACGGCGCCCCGCTGACGATGCCGAACGGGATCACCCCGGGCGAATGGCTGTGCACCACCGCGCCGACGTCGGGGCGAGCGCGATAGATCGAGCCGTGGATGAAGCGCTCGAGGTACGGCGTGCGAGCGTCGCCGTCACACGCAGTGCCGTCGAGATCGAAGGTCATGATGTCGTCCGCGGTCACCAGCGCGGGCGCCACGTTGCGCGCGAGGAGAAAGCGCTGCGGATCGCTTTCGTCGCGCAGGCTCACGTGACCGAACCCGTCGAGCACCCCCCGTTCGTACAGGATCCGGTTGGCGGCGACGAGATCGTTGACGGACGTCACCAGGTCTTGGCCGTGTAGCCCCCTCGGTCGCCGATCTTCTGCCCGGCCATGTTCGCGGTGGCGGCCTTCGCCCAGGGCGAATCGCAGGTTCCGTCCGACTCGTTCGCCGGGACCTCGCCGACGAGGTCGTACATGAACTGCTTTTTCTCGAACGCCTTCTGCGACACGCTCGCGCCTGCGTACACGTCCTGAATGCACTGGTGATCGCAGCCGCGGTACGTCGATTTCGACGCCTTCGCGCCGTCGAAGGTGTAGTTCTCGAAGGCGGCCGCGAGCTTGTCGGCCTTGGTGCTGCCGACGGTCTTGATCCGTTCCATCAGCGACCAGGCGGACATGTAGCCCAGGTAGTGACGACCGCCGATCGGTCCGGGGATCGCCGCGCTCAGGCGTTTAGCGAGCTTGGCCGCGGAGGCCGAGACGGTCGGCGCCCAGAGCACCGGGAACGTCGCGCCGACCACCGCGTCGAGCGGCAGCGACTTGTAGTAGATGTCCTCGAGCGAGATCCCGGCCAGCCTCTGCTTCTTGTTGAGGCCGAAGTCGACCCATTGTTTGGCGGTGTTCGCAGCGTCGAGCCCGCTGTTGCACAGGATGAAGACATCGGCGTCGGTGTTGCGCAGCTTGGTGAGCACCGGCGAGAAATCGCTCGTCCCGAGCTTGACGATGTCGTGCCCGACCTCGGTTCCGCCGGCGCGGCGCAGCGCCTCGGACATCTGCGCGTAGGCGTCCTTGCCCAGCGCGTAGTCGGCTTGGATGAAGTACCACTTCTTGCCCAGCGCCAGCGCGCGCCGTAGCACCGGGCCCAAAAGCATCCGCACGTTGGGGCCGAACCGATAGGTGAGCTTGGAGGCCTTGGCACCGGTCATCGACGAGTCTTGCGGTCCCAGCGAGAGGTTGAAGATTCCGGCATCGAGGGTCAGCGGTTCGAGCGCCAAACCGATGCCTGACGACGTGCCGCCATAGAGCACGTCGACGCCCTCTTGAGCGATCAGGCGTCGCGCCTCGGTGTTCGCCGTCGCCGGAGCCGAGCCGTCGTCGCCGAAGACCAGCTCGAACTTGACCCGCCCCGTGCGGTTCGCGTCCTCGACCGCGAGCTGCGCGCCCAGCTTGTGCACGCCCCCCAGATCGGAGAAGACGCCGCTGAACGATTCGAGCATCCCGATCTTGACCGTCGCGGCAGTACCGGCGGCCAAGGTGAACTGCGGCGTAGCCGTGGCGGCAGCAACGGCCACGCCGGCCGTCAGAAAGGTCGTTCGCTTCATCCTGATCCCTCGCTTCTTGGTCGGCGGGGTTCTCTGGCGAGCGTGGCGCCCTCCTTCGCAGTGGGTATCCCTACGGTCGTGAGGAGCCTTCTCTTCGTCGTGGTACTGTGCGTCGCGACGCTCTGCGCGAGCGATGTTCGGGCGCAGTCGAGCTCGCTGGGGTCGTGGTCGAACGGACCGCAGCTCCCCACGCGGCGCAGCGAGGTCGCGGTCGCGGCGGCCGGCAACGCGCTCTACGTGATCGGCGGCTACGCGGCGGCCGGCCCGAACCCGACCGCGCTCGACGCGAGCGGCAACGTCGACGTCGACCAGCCGCAGGTGCAAGCGTTCGATTTTGCGACCGGCCGCTGGTCGAACCGCCAGCCGCTGCCGCGCGGCCTCAACCACGTCGGCGTCGCCGCGTTCGCCGGGAAGATCTACGCCTTCGGCGGCTTCAGCGCGCAGAACCGCACGCCGGTGACCGACGCCAACGTCTACGATCCCGCAACGGACCAGTGGAGCCCGCTGCCCGCGCTACCCGCCGCACTGGGCTCGATCGCCGTCGCCGCGCTCGACGGGAAGCTGCACCTCGTCGGCGGGCGCGACACCCACAGCGTCGGCACGCATCTGGTCTTCGATCCGGTCACCCAACGCTACGTCCGGGCCGCGCCGCTGCCCGTGGGCCGCGACCATCTGGGCCTCGTCGCGTTCGCCGGCAAGCTCTACGCAATCGCCGGCCGCATCGACGACTTCGACCACAACACGTCGTACGTCGACGTCTTCGATCCCGCGGCGAACCGCTGGACGCCGGGCGCGCCGATGCCCTCGCAGCGCAGCGGCATGGCGGTCGCGTTGTACCGCGACCACATCTTGGCCATCGGCGGCGAGCGAGGCGGCGGCACCTTCACCAACAACGAGGCGTACGATCCGCGCACGAACTCGTGGAGCGTGCTCGCACCGCTGCCCGAAGGACGGCACGGCACCGGCGCGGCCGTCGTGGGCACGGCGCTCTACCTCCCGGCCGGCGCCCCGGTCAACGGCGGCAGCCAACAATCGGATTCGTTCCTCAGCTTCAGGCAACCCTGAGACGCGCGGTTTGGGCGGCGCTCGCGATCGCCGTCGTCATGGTGTTGATTTGGGCGGCGGTGAGCCATCGCGTCTACACCGGCACCCTTCCGCGGCGCCTCATCGAGCACGTCTTCGGCGAAGAGGATTCGCGCGGCATCGCGATCGCGTTGCGCAAGCTCTACTCAGTCGTCGCGTTCACGTTGGTCGGCTTCGTCGTCGACAGAGCGCTCCCGCCGTCGCGCCGGCCGGCCCTGCGCGCGGCGCTCATCGTCGCCGCGATCTCGACCCTCATCGAGATCGCCCAAAAACTGCACTACGCCCCCGAGGGCATACTCTCGAACGCAATCGACATCGCCTGCGGCGCGCTGGGCGGCTGGCTAGGCGTAGTACTCGGCCGCGCGCTCAGACCGCGACGCGCGTAGGCAGCTCGCGCTCGATGATCGTCGTCGAAACGAAGCGGCTCCACCTCGTCGCCGCGACCTTGGAGACGCTCGCGGCGGAAGCCGACCGCGAACGTCTCGGCGCGTTGCTCGGCGCCGAAGTTCCGGTGGAATGGCCTCCGCCGCTCAACGACGACGACTCGCTGCGGTTCTGGATCTCGCGCCTGACCGAACAGCCGGATGCGTCAGGCTGGGTCGCCTGGTATTTCGTGCGCGCCGAGGCGGGCGCAGCGCGCGTCGTCGTCGGCAACGGCGGGTTCAAGGGTAAACCGTCGGCCGACGGGGTGGTCGAGGTCGGCTATTCGCTGTTTCCGCGGTTTCAGCATCACGGCTACGCGACCGAAGCCGTCGGCGCGCTGATCGAGTGGGCTTTCGCGCACGATGCAGTGCGTTCGGTCATCGCGGAGACGCTTCCCGACCTCAGCGCCTCCATCGCGGTGCTGCGCAGACTCGGTTTCACCAGAGTGCCCCAGTCCAGCGAGCCCGGCGTGATCCGGTTCGCGAAACCGCGCCCGCGCGCACCCGCATAGCTTCGCGTCCCGTCTCTAGCCGAATAGCCGATAGCGAGTCTCCGAGGGCGACCGAGGCGAAGGCTGACCAACGGCGCGAACCCAGCCGCTACCCGTGTTTGTCAGCGGCGTCTTCCGTGTTGGTGACGCTACGCTCCCAAGCAGGTTCGCGGAACGTGTACATTGCGCCGGAGACGAAGCACACGACCCCGAGGAGGACGATCATGTACCAGCGGTGAGGGTCGTTCTTCAGCCAGGACTGCGGGGCGACATACACGACGATCACGCCGAGAATCACGCCGACGAGCCCGCCTAGAAGGCCCTTGAGGAGAACCGTCGCCGTCCGCTTTGCCACGCCCCGTACCGTCATGCCGTCCTGTTTCTAGAGACCTACCGTTCGGTCCGCGCTCTGGCCTCGCTATCGGCGTCCCGTCTCTAGACGACTTGCCGTGCTGAGCGTCAGCGTGAATGGCGCGGTGCTGGGGCGGTCGGTGGTCCGAAGATGAAGCCTCGACAACTTCATCGCGCGGGTTCGATTCTCGCACGCTCCAGCCCGGCGGCCTTGTCCGTCGAAGGGCAGTATGTTAGAGTAGCCACGTCGAGGCTTCACCTTCATACCACCGCGGGCATCGCGTTCATCGAACGCGGTGCCCGTCGCCATTTCGGCTATACTTCGACCGGCGTCAGCAGCGGTTTACCGTCGATGAACGCGAGGAGATTCTCGGCGGCGAGCATCGCCATGCGGGTGCGCGTTTCGACGGTTGCGCTGCCGACATGCGGGACGATCAAGACGTCTTCGCGCGCGAAGAGCGGATGATCGGGCGGCAACGGCTCGGGATCGGTCACGTCGAGTGCCGCGCCGGCGATCTGCTTGCGCTCGAGCGCCTTGAGCAGTGCGGCGGTATCGCAGACGGCACCGCGCGCGGCGTTGACGAAGTACGCCGTCGGTTTCATGCGGGCGAAAGCGGCGGCGTCGAACATCCGGCGTGTCTGCGGCGTCAGCGGAACCAACGCGACCACACAATCGGCTTCGGCCAGCAGCTGGTCGAAGGTGCGGTAGGCCGCGCCGGTAGCCGCGTCGTCGGTGCGTGGGTGCCGGTTGCTGTAGATAACACGCATCCCACCGGCTTGGGCGCGCCGCGCGACGGCCGCGCCGATGGCGCCCAAGCCGACGATCCCCAGCGTCGCTCCCTGCAGATCGTGCCCGTACGGCGCGTCACCTTCTCGGAGCCAACGGCCGTCACGGGCCCATGCCATCGAGCGGCCGTAGTCGCGTAGCGCCGCCGTCACCAGCCAGTACGCGGTATCGGCGACCGCTTCGGTCAGCGAACCGCGCGAGTTCGTCAGCACCACCCCGCGCTCGCGCAACGCGGCGAGGTCGACGCTGTCGTAGCCGACCGACTGCATCGCCACGATCCGCAGCGCCGGCGCCTGCGCGAGGAACGCCGCGTCGATCGGCACGCCCGAGCCGCCGAGCACCCCGGTCGCATCGGCGAGCGCGGCGCCCCACTCGGCACGCGGCATGCTCGACACGTCGGTGACATCGGCGCGTTCGCGCAACCGCGCGAGCACGACGTCGGGCACAGCCGGAATCACCACGAGGTGCGGGCGGCTCACGCTAGACGGCCTCGGCGATCGCTTTGCCCACGTCTTCGGTGCTCGCGCTGCCGCCGATGTCGCGCGTCCGCGGCCCGTCGGTCAGCACGTGCTCGATCGCGCGCACGACCGCGGCGGCGGCGTCGGAATGACCCAGATGCTCGAGCATCATCGCGCCCGACCAGATCTGGCCGATCGGGTTGGCGATCCCCTGACCGGCGATGTCGGGCGCCGACCCGTGCACGGGTTCGAACAGCGACGGAAACTCGCGCTCGGGGTTCAAGCTGCCCGACGGCGCGATCCCGATCGTGCCGGTCGCCGCCGGGCCCAGGTCGGAGAGGATGTCGCCGAACAGATTCGAGCCCACGACCACGTCGAACCAATCCGGGTGCTGCACGAAGTGCGCGGCGAGGATGTCGATGTGGTACTGATCGGTGCGCACGTCGGGATAGCCGGCCGCCATCTCCTTCACGCGCTCGTCCCAGTACGGCATCGTGATCGCGATCCCGTTGGACTTGGTCGCCGAGGTGAGGTGCTTTTTGGGGCGGCTGCGCGCCAACTCGAAGGCGTAGCGCAGGATGCGGTCGACGCCGCGGCGCGTGAAGATCGATTCTTGGATCACGACCTCGGCGTCAGTGCCCTCGAACATCCGGCCGCCGACCGACGAGTATTCACCCTCGGTGTTCTCGCGCACGATCCAGAAGTCGATGTCGCCGGCTTCGCGGCCCGCCAGCGGCGAGCGGATCCCCGGCATGAGCCGTACCGGACGCAAGTTCACGTACTGCTGGAAGCCGCGGCGCATCGGGATGAGCAAGCCCCACAGCGAGACGTGATCGAGCACGGTCGGGAAACCGACCGCGCCGAAAAAGATCGCGTCATAGCCTTTGATCTGCGCCAAACCGTCGTCGGGCATCATCGCGCCGGTCGCGGCGTAGCGCTCGCAGCTCCAGTCGAAGTGCTGCCAGTCGAAGCCGATGCCGTGCTTGCGCCCGACCGCCTCCAAGACGCGCATCCCCTCGGGCACGACCTCTTTGCCGATCCCGTCGCCCGGAATCGATGCGATGCGATACCGCTTCACGTCACTGACCTTGGAGCTTGGGCAGAAAACCGAGCGAGATCCACGGCACGTACGCGACGATGAGCAGCCCGACCAGCAGCGCGAGCATATATGGAAGCAGCGGTTTGACGACCTGTTCGGGGTTGGCCTTGCCGATCGCGCTGGCGGCGAAGAATCCGATCCCGACCGGCGGCGAGAACAGCCCGACACCCATTGCGAGGACCACCACGATCGCGTAGTGGACCTCGTTGATTCCGGCGGCCTTGGCGACGGGGAACAGCAACGGACCGAACAGGACCATCGCCGGAATCCCTTCGAGCACCGAGCCCAAGAAGATGAACATCACGATCGACAGCAGCATGATCCCGGCCTTGCCGCCGGGTGCGTGTCCGAGGATGTCGGCGAGCTGCTGCGCGAACCCCGACTGCGTCAGCGCCCAACCCATCGCCGTCGCGGTCGCGATGATGAGCAGGATCGCGCCGGCCAGCGAGACCGTCTCGATAAGCGTCGGATACAGCGTGCGCCAATCCAGCGCGCGATAGACGAGCACGCCGACGAGCAGCGTGTAGATGATGCCGACGACGCTGACCTCGGTCGCCGTCGCGATCCCGGCGACGACGAAGTAGCGGATCACCAGCGGCAACACGAGGCCCGGGATGGCAATGAAGAACGCCCATGCGACCACCTTCATCGGCGCGCGCTTCGAGAGCGTCGCATTCTCGCGTTTGGCGTCCCACAGGGCGACTGCGACCAGGAAGATCGAGAGTAGGAACGCCGGCAGCAGGCCGGCGGTGAACATCGCCTGGATCGAAACGCCGGTGACCGATCCGATGATGATGAGCACCAGGCTGGGCGGAATCGTCTCGGCCATCGCGCCCGACGTCGCCAGCAGCGCGATCATCGAGGTCCGCTTCTGGCCGCGCCGTTCCATGTCGGGGAAGAGCACCGGCGCGACCGCGGCCATGTCGGCGATCTTCGAACCCGAGATCCCCGAGACCAGATACATCGCGCCGACCAGCACGATGCTCAAGCCGCCCCGCAAGTGGCCGACCAGGCTGGCCAGCGCGCCGACGAGCCGCTGCGCGATCCCGGCCGTCTCCATCAGTAAGCCCAGGAAGATGAACAGCGGGACGGCCAGCAGCACGAGGTTCGAGACACCCTCTTGCATGCGCTGAACCACGATGTCCGGTCCGACGCTGGTGACGATCAAGATGTAGCTCAGCGTCCCCAAACCGAACGAGAACGCGATCGGCACGCCCATCGCGACGCACACGCCGACGAGCACGACGAAGAACAACACCAAGTTGAAGTTGCCCAAGCCGACGAAGGCGGCACGCTCGAACCACATCACGCCGCTGATCGCGACGGCCGCGACCACCACCCCGGCGACGATCTTGGGATCCTGCTCGGAGAGCCGCAGCAACGCCAGGATCAGGATCAGGCTCAGCGCGATCATGACAGCGAGGACTTCGTAGGAGCGCGGTATCTGCAGCGCGGGCGTGAGATCGATCTGCTGCTGCTTGAAGAACTTCAGCGTCGCGGGCATCAGCTCGATCACGAAGATCGTCGCGACGACCGACGAGATCGTCTCGAGGATCTGGCGCGTTCGCGGTGATGCCCGCCGCACCAGCGCCGAGAGGCTGATGTGTTCGCCGCGCCGGTACGCGACGACCGATCCCAGCATCGCCAGCCACAGAAACACCAGCGTCGCTAGCTCGTCGCTCCATACCAGTGGATTGCCCAGCACGTAGCGGGTGAAGACGCCCGCGCTCAGGATGACGACCTCGGCGACGACCAGCAGCGCCGCGACCGGCTCGACGACCATGCCGATGGCGCGGTCGACCGCCGCCGCCCAGGGCCGGCGAAATGTTACGCGGGTGGGCTCGACAGCCGTCTCGGCTACGTGCATGCGGCGCTACGCGAGCTTGTTCGCGTACTTCTCGAGCGCGGCCCAGGCCTTGGGTCCGAACTTGTCGCGCCAGCGCTCGTAGTACTTCGCCTCGAGGAGCTTCTGCTTGAAGCTGTTCTTGTCGACGTCGTTGAACTTCATCCCGCGCCGGGTCAGCTTGTCGCGCACCGAGACGTTGAGGATCACGTTGTCCTTGCGTGCGGCCAGCGTCGCGGTACCCATCTCGCGCGCGATCACGTCCTGCAGCCCCTTGCCCAGTTTGGTCCAGACGTCAGGATTGAACAACGTCCAGTATCCCGACCAAATGTGGTCGGAGAGCGAGACGTACTTCTGAACCTCGTAGAACTTTTGCTGATCGATGAGCAGCAGCGGGTTCTCTTGGGCGTCGATGACGTGGGTCTGCAGCGACGTGTACAGCTCGCTCAGCGCGATCGGCGTCGGCGCCGCGCCCAGCGACTTGAACGTGTCGACGCGGATCTCGCCGGGCGAGACGCGGATTTTGAGCCCCGCCAAATCGCTCACGTTGTGGATCGGTTTGGTCGAGGTCGTGATCTCGCGGAAGCCGTTCTCCCAGATCCGATCGAGCACCACCATCCCGCCTTTGGCCTGGATGTCGTCGCGCACCACCTTGCCCAGATCGCCGTCCATCGCGCGGAACACCGTCTCGCGGTTCGGATAGGCATAGGCGAGGTTCTCGATCGAGGCCAGCGGCGCGATCTGGTTGAGGAACGCGCCCGGCATCGCGAGCGCTTCGATCGCGCCCGAACGCAGCTGCGAGATCATGTTCGGATCGCTGCCGAGCTGACTGGTCGGGAACGACTTGAGCTCGACCCGGCCGTTGGTCGCCTTCTTGATCCGCGCGAAGGCCTCGACTGAGCGCACGTTGATGGGGTGCTCGGCCGGAAGATCGTGCCCGTATTTGAGCGAGAAGTCGGCGGCTCGGGCCGGCGTGATGATGCCGATCGTGGCGAACGTCGCGGCGCTACCGAGGACGAAACCCTGACGGGTCACGGGCATGGAGGTGGTCCTTCCGTTGAGCGAGCGCGCGCCGGCGGCGCGGAGGCTACCTCTACGTCCTCGGGCCGCCGTGGTCCCGGTGGCCCGGGCCGGCGGCGGCGTCCGGGTGCTCCAGGTCGCGCAGGTCCTCATCGCGCAGGCCGAGGTCGTGCCGTAGGACCTCCGCCGTGTGAGCGCCCACGGCGCTCGGACCGGGCTCGAGCCGCGGCGAACCGGCGTGCGCGAAACGCGGGAATGCGTTGCTCACCACGATCTCGCCGAGGTCGGGGTCGGCCAGCCGCGCCAGCGAGCCGCGCGCGACGATCTGCGCGTTCTCGAAGACCGAGGCGATCGACTCCAGCGGACCGACGGCGCAACCCGCGCCGGTGAAGACGGCGATCGCTTCGTCCCGCGCGCGGCCGGCGCAGAACGCGTCGATGAGCTCGTCGAGCGCCGCGCCGTTGGCCACGCGGTTGGCGTTGGTCGCAAAGCGCGGGTCGGCGACGAGCGCGTCGCCGCCGATCGTGCCCAGCACGCGCTCGGCGACCTCTTGGGTGCTGCCGGAGAGCGCGACGTACGCGCCGTCGCCGCAGCGGTACGCACCGCGGGGCGCGGTATCGTCCATGCGGCTTCCCATCCGCCGGTGCAGCGTGCCGTTGGCTGCATACTCGGTGATCTGCGACTCGACCAGCTTCATCACCGATTCGTAGATCGCGAAGTCGATCACCTCGCCGTCGCCGGTGCGCAAACGGCGTGCATAGGCCGCGCACACCGCCGCCGTCGCGGCTTGACCGGCCATGACGTCGGCCAGCGGAAACGCCGGCAGCAGCGGCGGCCGGTCGTCGTAGCCCGACACGGCGGCGACGCCCGTCATCGCCTCGGCGAGGGTTCCGAACCCGGCCCGGTCGCGGTACGGTCCGTCCTGCCCGAACGCGGTCACGCGCAGAATCACCAGGTGCGGCGCCGCGCCGAGCAGGCGCTCCGGTCCGAGATTCCAGCGCTCCAACGTGCCGGGCCGAAAATTCTCGATGAAGATGTCGAACTGCGGCAGCCAGCGCAACAGCAGCGCCTGCACCGCCGGCACGTGCAAGTCGAGCGCGACGCTCTTCTTGTTGCGCGCCAGCGCTTTCCAGTACAAGCCGATCCCGTTCTTCTGGGCGCCGTAGCGGCGCACGTGATCGCCCGAACCCGGCCGTTCCAGCTTGACGACCTCAGCGCCGAAGTCTCCCAACATCGCCGCGGTGCTCGGCGCCGCGATCATCGTCGAACAATCCAGGACCCGCACCCCAGCCAGCGGCCCCGCGCTCGCACCTGTGCTCGTGGGGCCTAGCATCGCCTCCACGTGCTCAGGAGTCAGACGACAGGGACAATCGACGGCGTCCTCTGTATCCGTCCGCAATCGAATTGTCTCATCGCAGCCGAAGGCGACATGAATCGCAACCATGTGACCGCAGGCTGGGCACTCTCGCGTCGCGTTCATTTAGTTTGACAGTTCCAGCGCCACATCAAATGCCATCTGGGCCACCCTTATGCGGCGTGCCGTCCGGACCGATCCACAGCTAGCGCCGAGCGTTCCCGTCGTCGGTATCGAGCGGAAAATCCGCCCAAGGGTCTATCTCCCGTCCCGTATCAGCACGATCCCGCTCGGGTATCTCGAGCCCTTTCAGGCCCAACCGATCGAAAAATTCAATCAAACTGTCTACCACCGTCACACCCGAACCTTTTAAGAATAACCGGACTGTATCAGTCGGAGGGAGAACACGGCGAGGATGCGTCGTGCTACCGTGCTCGCCGGGTTAGCCGCTACGGCGGGCGTTCCTCGTGCGGCGTTCGCAACCGGCGGCAATGCCGATCTCATCCTTACGGCGGGGACGATTCACACGGTCGATCCGCAGGTGCCGCGGGCGCAGGCGTTTGCCGTGCGGGGCGGCCGCTTCGTGTACGTCGGCAGCCGCGACGGCGTGCGCGCGTTTCGCGGACCGCGCACCAAGACCGTCGATGCCGGCGCGGCGACCGTGCTGCCGGGACTGATCGACGCGCACCTGCACTTCGTGGCGGTCGGACGGGCCCTGCACGAGGTTGACCTCATGCACGCCTCGTCGCTCGCCGAGGTCGTGCGGCGCACGGTCGCCTTCGCGGCCGGCTCGCAGGATCCGTGGATCGTCGGCGACGGCTGGGACCAAAACCTCTGGCCCGACAAGGCCTTCCCCACCCACGACGCGCTCAGCGCGGCGTTACCGGATCGTCCCGTCGTGCTGCACCGCGTCGACGGTCATGCGATCCTCGCCAACGCGAAGGCGATGGCGCACGCCGGTGTCGACGCGACGACGGCCGAACCCGTCGGCGGCCGGATCCTGCGCGACGCCCGGGGCGCCCCCAGTGGCGTCTTCATCGACAACGCGCAGGGCTTGGTCGCGCGGGCGATCCCGCCGCCGACGCACGACCAGCTCGTGCGCGCCGCGACCGCGGCGCTGGCCGAGTGTCACCGCTGGGGCCTGACCGCGATCGGCGATCCCGGCGTCGGCGCCGACGTGATCGCGGCGTACGAGGAACTGGCACGTGCGGATCGTTTCACGCTGCGCAACCACATCATGCTGGCCGGGAGCGACGCCGAGCTGGTCGCAGCGCACGTGCGCAGCGGCCCGCGCGCGCTCGACGCCCGCGGGATTCTCGCGGTCCGCGCGATCAAACTCTACGCCGACGGTGCGCTGGGCTCGCGCGGCGCTGCCCTGCTGGCGCCCTACAGCGACGACCCCGGCAACACCGGCCTGCTGCGCACCAGCGGCGCGACGATCCAGGAGATGGCCGAACGCGCCCTGCGCGCCGGCTTTCAGCTCTGCACGCACGCGATCGGCGACCGCGGCAACCGCATCGTGCTCGACGCCTACGAGGCGGCGCTGCGCGCGGTGCCGGTCCGCGATCACCGGCTGCGCGTCGAGCACGCGCAAGTGCTCGATTCGGCCGACATTCCACGCTTCGCTCGGCTGGGCGTCATCGCGTCGATGCAGTCGACGCACCAGATCAGCGACATGGCCTGGGCGCAAACGCGGCTGGGCCCGCAGCGCGTCACCGGCGCATACGCCTGGCGCAGCTTGCTCGACACCGGCGTGCTGATCGCCAACGGCACCGACGCTCCGGTCGAGGCCGTCAATACGCTGCGCACGTTCCACTCCGCAATCGCGCGGCAGAACGAACTGAACCAGCCGCCCGGCGGCTGGTATCCACGCCAGCGCATGACCCGCGACGAAGCGCTGCGCTCGATGACGCTCTGGGCCGCGCGCGCCAACTTCATGGAGACGGTCGCCGGTTCGATCGCCGTCGGCAAGTTCGCCGACTTCGTCGTGCTCGACCGCGACCTGATGGGCGTCGCGCCCGAGCAGATCATGGCGACGCGTGTCCTGGCGACGTACTCGTCCGGCAAGCCCGTCTACGAAGCCGCGATCAAAACCGCGACGGCGCCGCTGCGCGCCCGCGGCCGCCGCCCCGGCACGTGTTGCGGACCGTTCGCC
Organism: Vulcanimicrobiota bacterium; assembly: GCA_003140215.1. Lineage (GTDB taxonomy): Bacteria > Vulcanimicrobiota > Vulcanimicrobiia > Vulcanimicrobiales > Vulcanimicrobiaceae > Vulcanimicrobium > Vulcanimicrobium beijerinckii. The sequence goes on from PLJL01000001.1 coordinate 185,721, forward strand.
TAGCCGGACCCCCAACTTCAGAGAGTCCTCACATCGGTCGCGGACCCTAGCACAGGACCCCATCAGCTTGCCGCTGTAACCTCGCTCCCCCACACCTTACGACGCGTAGGGAGGCTACATGTTCCCTGCCCCGTTCGACTACCATCGGCCCGGTTCGGTCGATGAGGCGCTGGCGCTGCTCACTCGGTACGGCGCCGACGCGCGCGTCCTGGCCGGAGGGCAGAGCCTGATCCCGGCGATGCGCTTCCGACTCGCACGCCCGGCCGTGCTCGTCGACATCAACGCGCTCAGCGAGCTGTCCTACCTGCGCGAAGTGGACGGCATGCTCGCGATCGGCGCGATGACCCGCGACGCGGCGCTCGAGACGTCGGCGCTCATCACGTCGAAGTACCCGCTGCTCGCCGACACCTCGGCACTGGTCGCGGATCCCGTCGTGCGTCAGTCGGGAACGGTCGTCGGCAGCCTCTGCCACAACGACCCAGCCGGCGACTGGGGGGTGACGGCGCTCGCCGGACGCGCGCAGATCGTCATCCGCGGCGCGACCGGGACGCGCACGGTCACGATCGACGACTTTCTGGTCGACTCGTTTACGACCGCGGTCGGCGACGGCGAGCTGGCGCTCGAAGTCCGCTTCCCGACCCCGCCGCCTCGGACGGCGGGATCGTATCAAAAGATCGAGCGCAAAGTCGGCGACTTCGCGACTGCCGCCGCCGCGGCACGAATCACGCTCGATGCGAACGGTGCGATCGCCGATGCCGGCATCGCGATCGGGGCGGCCGGTCCGCACGCGCTGCGCGTCCGCGACGCCGAGCTGCTGTTGAACGGTGCGAAGCCGACCAAGGAGCTGATCCGCGCGGCGGGCGACGCGGCCCGCAAGCTCGCCGATCCGGCCGCCGACAACCGCGGCTCGGTGGAGTACAAGAAGGACATGGCCGGCGTGCTGGTGGCACGCGGGCTGATCGCGGCGCTGGCGCGACTCGGTGTGGAGGGTCTGCGATGAAGATTTCGGTGACGGTCAACGGCACGCTCTACGAGCGTGAGGTCGAGCCGCGCACGCTGCTCGTGTACTTCTTGCGCGAAGCGCTCGGGCTCACCGGCACGCACGTCGGCTGTGACACGTCGAGCTGCGGCGTCTGCGTCGTCGTGCTCGACGGCGACCGTGCGGTGAAGTCGTGCACGATGTTCGCCGCGATGGCGGACGGGCACGACATCACGACCGTCGAGGGGCTGGTGCAAGGGGGCAAGCTGCATCCGCTGCAGCAGGCGTTCTGGGACTGCCACGGCCTGCAGTGCGGTTACTGCACGCCGGGGATGCTCATGACGTCGTACGCGCTGCTCAAGCACCAGCCCAACCCCGACGAGCCCGCGATCCGCGAAGCGCTGGCCGGGAACCTTTGCCGCTGCACCGGCTACCAGAACATCGTGAAAGCGGTGCAGCAAGCCGCCGCCGAGACGAACGCTCCCGCGCCCGAGCCCGTGGCGACGTAAGGAAACACGATGAGCACCACCGCCGAACCGACCCCCGACAAGTACTCGCTCGGTCAATCGATGAAGCGCAAGGAAGACCCGCGCTTCATCCGCGGTGCCGGGAATTTCCTCGACGACATCGTGCTGCCGGGGATGCTCTGGCTCTCGATCGTCCACAGCCCGTATCCGCACGCGCGGCTCGTCAAGATCGACAAAACCGCGGCGCTGGCCGTTCCGGGCGTCGTAGCCGTGCTCACCGGCGAGGATCTTGCCGCGCACAACCTGGCCTGGATCCCGACCTTCCACGGCTACGACAAGCAGATGATCCTCGCGGTCGGTAAGGTGCTGTTCCAATACCAAGAGGTCGCCGGCGTGATCGCGACCTCGCGCGAGATCGCGCAGGATGCCGCCGAGCTGGTCGACGTAGAATACGAGCCGCTCGACCCGGTCGTGAACCCGTTCCAGTCGCGCGAAGACAAGATCATCCTGCGCGACGACCGCGAGAACAAGACCAACCACATTTATCACTGGGAGGTCGGCAAGCGCGATGCGACCGACGCCGCGATCGCCGCGTCGGACGTCAGCATCAAAGAGCGCGTCGTCTTCCAGCGCTGCCATCCCGCGCCGCTCGAACCGTGCGGGATCGTCGCGGACATGGACGCGGCGACCGGGCGGCTCACGCTGTACCTGACCTCGCAGGCCCCGCACGCGCACCGCACCGTCGTCTCGCTGGTGACCGGGATCCCCGAGGACAAGATCCACGTCATCTCGCCCGACCTCGGCGGCGGTTTCGGCAACAAGGTCCCGGTGTATCCGGGCTACGTCGTCGCGGCGGCGGCCTCGGTCGTGATCGGCGTCCCGGTCAAGTGGATCGAGACGCGCACCGAGAACCTCACCACGACCGGGTTCGCGCGCGACTACCACATGGACGTCGAGATCGGCGCCACCAAAGACGGCAAGGTCACCGCGCTCAAGGTGACGACCGTCGCCGACCACGGCGCGTTCGACGCCGCCGCCGACCCCACCAAATATCCCGCCGGCCTGTTCGGGATCGTGACCGGTTCGTACGACTTCGCCAACGCGTTCACCGAGCTCGACGCGTACTTCACCAACAAGGCCCCGGGCGGGGTCGCGTACCGTTGCTCGTTCCGCGTCACCGAAGCCTCGTTCGCGATCGAGCGCGGGATGGAGATCCTCGCGCGCAAGCTCAACATGGACCCGGCCGAGCTGCGCCTCAAGAACTTCGTCAAGAAAGAGCAGTTCCCGTACCCCTCGCCGCTGGGCTTCGTCTACGACAGCGGCGACTACCACCTCACGTTGCGCAAGGCGCTCGACATGATCGGCTACGACGAGCTGCGCAAGGAGCAAGCCGAGAAGCGTAAGCGCGGCGAGTTGATGGGGATCGGCATCTCGACCTTCACCGAAGCCGTCGGCGCCGGCCCGAGCAAGCACTTCGACATCATGGGCATCAAGATGTTCGACAGCGCCGAGATCCGCGTCCATCCGACCGGCTCGGCGATCCTGCGCGCAGGGACCAAGTCGCAGGGCCAAGGCCACGAGACGACCTGGGCGCAGATCGCCGCCGACGAGCTCGGCCTGGACCCCCAGAACATCATGGTCGAGGAAGGCGACACCGATACCGCCCCCTACGGCCTCGGAACGTATGCGAGCCGCAGCACGCCCGTCGCCGGCGGCGCGATCGCGATGGCCGCGCGCAAGATCCGCGAGAAGGCGCGCAAGATCGCCGCGCACCTGCTCGAGGCCTCCGTCGACGACATCGAGTGGGAGAACCACGCGTTCCACGCCAAGGGGCTTCCCGGCAAAGCGATCACGATGCAGGAGATCGCGTTCGCCGCCTACACGAACCCGGCGCCCGACAGCGAGCCCGGGCTCGAGGCGACGTTCTACTACGACCCGCCCAATCTCACGTTTCCGTACGGTGCGTACATCGCCGTCGTCGACGTCGATCCGGAGACGGGCTTCGTCAAGGTGCGCCGGTTCCTGGCGATCGACGATTGCGGCACCGTCATCAATCCGATGATCGTCGAAGGCCAGATCCACGGCGGCCTGACCGAAGGGTTTGCGATCGCGTTCATGCAGGAGATCGCGTTCGACGAGAGCGGGAACAACCTCAACACCAACTTCACCGAGTACCTCGTGCCGACGTCGCTCGAAACACCGCATTGGGAAACCTCGAGCACGTGCACGCCCAGCCCGCATCATCCGATCGGCGCCAAGGGCGTCGGCGAGAGCCCGAACGTCGGCTCGCCGGCAGCATTCGTGAACGCCGTGATGGACGCGCTCGCACCGCTCGGCGTGACGCACATCGACATGCCGCTCACCCGCGAGAAGGTCTGGCGCGCCTGCCGCGAGGCGTCGACCGCGTGAACCTGCAGTACAGCGGCCACGAGGAGATTCCGGCCGGCAGGGAGGTGGTCTGGGCGTTCATCAACGAGCCGCGCAACGTCGCGGGCTGCATGCCCGACGTGCTCGAATCGACGGTCGTCGACGCGCATACCTTCGACGCGGTCGTGCAGGTGGCGGTCGGACCGGTGCGCGGAAAGTTCAAGTTCCACGTCGTGCTCGACCCGCAGTCCGGTGGCGACCGCATGAACATGAAGATCAGCGGCGGCGGCTTGGGCAGCGTCGTCGATCTTACCGCCGGCTCCGACATCGCCGCCGCGCCCGGCGGCGGCACGACGCTCGACTGGAAGGCAACTGCGACGATGCGCGGGCCGGTCGCGGCGATCGGCGGGCGCGTCATCGACGCCCAGGCCAAGCGCATCATCACCACGACGTTCGAGAACGTGAAGACGCGCCTCACCGCGTCGCCGCCGCCCGTCGCGGCGGGCTGATGCCGCAGTACGACCGTCTGGCCGAGCTCGAACGCGAAGGCGCGAGCTTCGCCGTCGCAACGGTCGTAGCACGTCGCGCGCCGGTCAGCTCGCATCTGGGCGACCGTGCGATCGTGCTCGCCGGCGGCCGCATCGAGGGCTTCGTCGGCGGCTCGTGTTCGCGCGACATCGTTCGGCGCGAAGCGTTGCGCGCGTTGCGCAGCGGCCAGCCGCGGCTGGTGCAGATTCGCCCCGACGCGACGGGCGCCGACACCCAAACCGGCGACGACTGCGTGACCGTGGCGATGGGCTGCGCGTCGGAAGGCGCCGTCGACGTCTACATCGAGCCGCATCTGCCGCATCGGCGGTTGCTGGTCGTCGGCGACACGCCGGTTGCCGACGCGCTCGCGCGCATCGCGGCGCAGATTCCCTACGACGTCGTACGCGTGGTGCTGGAGGCCGAGCTCGGCACGCTCGCGCCGATCCCGAACCTGCATGCGATCGCGCTCGAGGCGCTGGCGCGGCACCTCGACGACGCCGGCGCCGACCAGCGCGCGCAGCTCGTCGCGGTCGTCGCGTCGCAGGGCCACTACGACGAGGCCGCCCTCGCGCCGCTGCTGCGGGCGGAGCCGGCGTTCGTCGGGCTGCTCGCGAGCCGCCGCCGCGCCGAGGCGGTGAAGGCCGTGCTTGCTGCGGAAGGCGTCGCGGCGAACCTGCTCGAGACGCTCCACGCCCCGGTCGGGCTCGACATCGGCGCACGCACGCCGGGCGACGTCGCGATCTCGATCGTAGCCGCGATCGTCGCGGCGGCGCCGCGGTTGCGGATTGCCCGCGCCGTCGAGGAGCCGGAGGTGAGCGCGTTCGATCCCGTCTGCGGGATGGAAGTCGAGATCGCCACCGCGCTCCACCGCATCGAGCACGGGGGTCGCACCCACGTCTTCTGCGGTGCGGGGTGCCGCGCATCGTTCGCCGCCGAGCACCAGTTGGTGTGACCCTCGAACGGCTTCGCGAGCGCTTCGCCGAGCACGGGTACGTCGCGAACGACGACTTCGCGACCGCGCTCGAGCTGGCGCTCGCGCTCGAGAAGCCGCTGTTGATCGAAGGACCCGCCGGCGTCGGCAAGACGGAGAGCGCGAAGGTCCTCGCCGAGGTGCTCGGCACGCGCCTGATCCGGTTGCAGTGTTACGAAGGCCTCGACGCGGCGAGCGCGCTCTACGAGTGGAACTATCAAAAGCAGCTACTGCGCATCCGCCTGACCGAGCACGACGGAACCTCCGCCGAGGCGCGCGAGCACGAAATCTTCAGCGAGCCGTTTCTGCTGAAGCGGCCGCTGCTCGAGGCGATCACCCAGGAGCGCGCTCCGGTGCTGCTGATCGACGAGATCGACCGCGCCGACGAAGCGTTCGAGGCGTTCTTGCTCGAACTGCTCGGGGAGTTCCAGGTGACGATTCCCGAGCTCGGCACGATTCGCGCGCGCGAGCGCCCAGCCGTCGTGATGACGTCGAACCGCACGCGCGAGCTCTCCGACGCGCTGCGCCGCCGCTGCCTGTACCTGTGGCTCGACTACCCGACACGCGAGCAGGAGTTGGCGATCCTGCGCGCACGCCTGCCCGGGATCGGCGAGCGCCTCTCCGAACAGATCGCGCGCTTCATGGAACACCTGCGTACCCTGCCGTTCGAAAAGGTGCCGGGGGTCGCCGAGAGCTTGGACTGGGCGCTCGCGCTGATGCGCCTGCACCGTGATGCGATCGACGAGCAGACCCTCGAGCAGACGCTCGGGTGCATCCTCAAAGTGCGCGAGGACTGGCAATTGTTGCGCGCGCAACGCGCGCGGCTCGGGCCGCTGCTCGACGACGCCGCCGCCCCGAACGGCGCGTCGCCGCTCGAGTCCGACTACGGCGTGGGGACCGTGCGCGCCCGGCGGGGCTGATGGAGTTCACCGGCGGCGTAGGGGCGTTCACCGCCGTCCTGCGGGAGGAGCACGGCTTCGGCGTCGGTCATGCCGCGACACGCGACGCGTTGCGCGCCGCCGAGATCGTCGGCGTCGGCGACGGAGCGCGACTGCGCCGCGCGTTGCGGGTCGTCTACTGCGCCACGCCGGACGAGGTCGCGCGTTTCGATCCGGCGTTCGACGCGTTCTTCTTCGGCGCGCAGGGGATCGCTCAGCCGAACCTGACCTCACGCCACACGCGCCCGGGCCGCCCGCGCACGCCGGGTGAGGACGAGCCGAGCCGCTCGCCGCGCTCGCGTGACCAGCGGCCCGAGCCCGAAACCGGCTCGGAGCCGGCACCCGTCGCACAGACGCTGCCGTTCGCCGACGAGCCCTCCGCCGCCCAGACGTGGCAGACGCTGCGCGCCCGGTACAGCGCGCTCGCGGCGCGCTCCGCACCGCCGCCGATCGCCCGCGACGGATTGGACGCGATGTTCTCCCATGTGGAACGTCTGATCGCGCGCGTCAGAATCGCGCGCTCGCGGCGGCGAACGCCGCACCGTCACGGCGACCGCATCGATCTGCGCCGAACCTTGCGCGCCGGCGTGGAGACGGCCGGCGAGCCCATCAACCTGCGCCGTACCGCGCGCGCACTGCGCAGCGCACGGTTCGTCCTGCTCATCGACGGCAGCCGCTCGACGTCCGACTCTGCGGGTCCGATGCTGCAATTCGCGTATGCGCTGCTCCAGCGGACCCGGCGCGCGCAGGCGTTCGTCTTCAGCACCGCACTGCGCGATGTGACCGCGATGCTGCGCGAGCCCGACCGCGCGGGCCACGCGCTCGACGACCTCGGAGAAGCCTGGGGCGGCGGCACCCGCATCGGCGACAACCTGCTCGCCTTCGTGCAGCGGTACGGAGCGCGTTTGCTGTCGCGCGACACCGTCGTGCTGGTCTTCAGCGACGGGCTCGACGTCGGCAACCTCGATCGCTTGGATCGCGCGATGCGCGAGCTGCGCGCGCGTTCGGCCGCGATCCTGTGGCTGCACCCCCACGCGGGGTCGCCGCGGTTCGTCCCGAGCGCGGGCGGCCTGCGCGTCGCCCACCGGTACTTGACCGGACTGCACGCCGGCGGCGAGCCGGAGGACTTCCGGCGGCTCGCCGCGCGGGTGGCGCGGGACGCTACGTCGCGGTGACGGGCGGGACCGCGGGTCCGCGAGCCGAAACGCGCCAGCCGACACACCGTCATTCGGGAGGGACAGTGAAGCGTTTCGTTCGCTGGGTCGCGTTCGTCGCGATCGGGTTGGTCGCCCTAGCCGCGATCGGATACGGCATCCTCGTCGTGGCATCCAACCGCGCGCTGGACCAGCGCGTCGCGGTCACTCCTCCAGCGCCCGTCCTCGGCCACGCGTCGGTCGAGCGCGGGAGCCACATCTACAATGCGATCTCGAGCTGCGTGGTCTGTCACGGCGCCGACGGCGGCGGCGGACCGTTCATCAACGAGCCCGCGATGGCGGTGCTCAACGCGCCCAACCTCACCCGGGGAGCCGGCGGGGTCGGCGCCGCCTACGCCGATGCCGACTACGACCGTGCGATCAGGCGCGGCATTCGCGCCGACGGAACGCGCCTGCTCATCATGCCGTCGTGGGCCTACGCCGCGTTCAGCAACGACGACGCCGCCTCGGTGATCGCCTACCTCCGCAGCCTCGCGCCGGTCGACCGCGTGACGCCGCGCGTGCGGCTCGGGCCGGTCGGCCGCTTCCTCATCGCGACCCACCAGCTCCCCTTCGATGCGACGCGCATCGAGGACGAAACCGCGCCCGCGCCGCCGACCTCGATCACGCGGGCCGACTACGGAAAGTATCTCACCCGCGTCGGGGTCTGCATGACCTGCCACGGAACGCACCTCTCGGGCGGCCACCTCGCCGGTCCGCCCGAGGCTCCGCCCGCGGCCAACCTCACCCCGACCGCGTTCGGAAACTGGACGGCCGCAGACTTCATGCGCACCCTGACCAAAGGCAAGGATCCGACCGGGCACCAGCTCGACGCGTTCATGCCGTGGCGCACGATTCGGAACATGACCGACGACGAGCTCGAGGCGATCTTCACCTATCTCCAGACGGTTCCGAAGCGCCCCACCGGCAACGGCTAGCGCGCCGTCGTGAACGTCCCCAGCGCGAGCTCGAGCACCACCGGACAGCGTACGGTCGAGCGCCGCAACTGCCGCTGTGATTGCGCTGCGCGGTTTCGTGCGACTACGACCCCAGCGCGCTCTGCGCCGCCGCCAGCCGAGCGATCGGGACGCGATACGGCGAGCAGCTGACGTAGTCGAGCCCCAGCTCGTCGCAGAACGCGACGCTGCTCGGCTCGCCGCCGTGCTCGCCGCAGATTCCGATCTTGAGACTCGGCCGCGTGGCGCGGCCGCGCTCGACGCCCATGCGCATCAGTTCGCCCACGCCGACGCGGTCGAGCACCTGGAACGGATCGTCCTTGAGGATCTTCTGCTCAAGGTACTGCGGGATGAAACTGGCCTCGGCGTCGTCGCGCGAGTATCCGTAGGCGGTCTGCGTGAGGTCGTTGGTGCCGAAGCTGAAGAACTGCGCGATCGTCGCCAGCTCGCCCGCGATGACGCACGCTCGCGGCAGCTCCACCATCGTGCCGATGCGGTAGGGCACCTCGACGCCGCGCGTGAGGATCACCTCGTCGGCGATCGCTTTTGCAGCATCGTAGGTCACGCGCATCTCTTCGATGGTGCCGACGCCGGGGATCATGACGTCGGGCTGCACGTCGACGCCCCGTTCGCGCAGGTCGCAGGCCGCCTCGAAGATGGCCCGCACCTGCATCGCGTAGATCTCGGGATACAGGATGCCGAGCCGGCAGACGCGCAGCCCCAGCATCGGGTTCTCTTCGTGCAGGGCGCGCACGCGGCCCAGCACGCGCATCTTCTCCTGATAGAGCGGATCCTTCTCGCCCGTGCTCATGCGCAGCTCGGTGGTCTCCACCAGCAGGTCTTCGAGCGAGGGGAGGAACTCGTGCAGCGGGGGATCGAGCAGCCGAATCGTCACCGGGTAACCGGCCATCACCTCGAGGATCCCGGCGAAGTCGTCCTTCTGGAACGGCAGCAACCGCGCGAGCGCTTCGGCGCGCGCATGCGGCGTGTCGCTGATGATCATCTGCTGCACGACCGGCAACCGGTCTTGCTGCATGAACATGTGCTCGGTGCGGCACAGACCGATCCCGGTCGCGCCGAGTTCGCGCGCTTTGCGCGCGTCTTCAGGCGTGTCGGCGTTGGCCCACACTTCGAGCCGCATCGCCTTGTCGGCCCAGCCCAAAAACTCGGACAGCCAGTCCGGCAGTTCCGACGGCGGCGGGATCAGCGCGAGCTTCCCGATCACCACGTTCCCGGTCGTGCCGTCGATGGTGACCCAGTCGCCCTCTTTGAGGACGGCATCGCCGATCGTCGCGGTCTTGGCGCGATAGTCGACGGTCATGGCGTCGAACCCGGCGACACACGGCTTGCCCATCCCGCGCGCGACCACCGCCGCGTGCGAGGTCGCACCGCCGCGCGAGGTCAGGACGCCCTTCGCCGCGATCATGCCGTGCACGTCGTCGGGGGCGGTCTCGACGCGCACCAGGATCACGGCGTCGCCCGCGTTGCCGCGTTCGGCCGCGGTGTCGGCGTCGAAGACGATCTCGCCGCTCGCCGCGCCCGGTGAGGCGTTGAGTCCTTTGCCGGCGACGGCGTACGTTTCGTGCGGGTCAATGCGCGCATGGAAGAGCTGATCGAGCGACGCCGCATCGACGTGCCGCAGCGCTTCGGCCGTGGTGATGAGCCCTTCGTGCACCATGTCCAGCGCGATCTTCACCGCCGCTTCGGCGCTGCGCTTACCGCTGCGGGTCTGCAGCATCCATAGCTTGCCGCGCTCGACGGTGAACTCCAGGTCCTGCATGTCGCGGTAGTGGGTTTCGAGCGAGTGCGCGATCGCGACGAACTGCGCGTACACGTCGGGCTGCGAGCTCTGCAAGTCGGAGATCTTCATCGGCGTACGGATCCCGGCCACGACGTCTTCGCCTTGCGCGTTGCGCAAGTACTCGCCGAAGAGCGTCTTCGCGCCGGTGTTGGGGTCGCGGGTGAACGCGACGCCGGTTCCGGAGTCCTCGCCCAGGTTGCCGAACACCATCGTGCAGACGCTGCACGCCGTGCCCCAGTCGTCGGAGATCTTGTTGAACTTGCGGTAGTCGGCGGCGCGCTTGGAGTGCCACGAGTCGAACACCGCGCCGATCGCCAGCTCCAGCTGCTCGTAGACGTCCTGCGGGAACGGCTCGCCGGTGTGGACCCGCACGATCTCGCGGTACTGCGCGATCACTTCTTTCCAGCGGTCCGCGCCCAGCTCGGGATCGCTGGCGACGCCGGCCTTCTGCTTGGCTTCGTCGACTACGCGGTCGAACTCGTCCTTGGGGATGTCGAGCACGATGGTACCGAACATCGCCATGAAGCGGCGGTACGCGTCGTAGGCAAAGCGGTCGTTGCCGGTGAGCTTCGCCAGCCCGATCACGGTGTCGTCATTGAGTCCCAGGTTGAGGACCGTGTCCATCATCCCGGGCATCGAGACGTGCGCACCGCTGCGCACGGAGACGAGCAGCGGGTTGGAGGACGATCCGAAGCCCTTGTCCGTGCGGCTCTCGAGCTCGCGCATCGCGGCCCGGATCTCGGCCGGCAGCCCGTCGGGGAGGCGCCGTCCGGCCTGGTAGAAGGCCAGACAGACCTCGGTGGTCAGGGTGAATCCGGGCGGGACCGGTAGGCCGGCTTGGGTCATCTCGGCCAGCCCGGCGCCCTTGCCGCCGAGCAGATCCTTGCGCTCGCCGTCGCCTTCCTCGAAGAACCAGAGTCGCTTTTCGCCTAGCCCCTGCTCGTCTTCCTGGCCAGGCGTGCGTGGAAAATCATTATAGCGCCGCGTACGAGCGACGGAAACTTTCTCCATCTGGTCCATGTCGTGAAAGATTCCCGGGAGCCCTGCGTTTCAAGCGGGCGCTTTGTATCAGTGACCCAGGCCTTCAGCCTCTATTTGGCGTCGTGGAAGATGAGGCCGAGGGTGAGCCGCCCGCCGCGGCGGACCTCCGCGACCCCGTGGCGGAAGATCGTCCGGGAGTAGCCGCGCGCACTGCGGACCGGCCGGGGCCCGTTCGGGAAAACCACCGCGTCCCCGGCTCGCAGGGGGACGACGTGGGCCAGGCTTTGCTTGCGTGGGCGTTGCTCGACCAGGACGAACTCGCCGCCCTCGAAGTCCCGCCCGGGCTCGTCGAGCAGCACCGTCGCTTGGAACGGAAAGGCGATCTCTCCGTAGCGGTCCTGGTGCAGCGCGTTGTGGTCGCCGGCGCGGTAGCGCAGCAGCAGCGGCGTCGGACGCGTCTGTCCCTGCGCGTGGCAGCGGGCCAGAAACTCCGCCAGCGTCGCCGGGAAGCGCTCCGCCCCGCCGAGCGACTCCGCCCAGGCATCGGCGATCGGCGCGAGCTGGGCGTACAGGCTTTCCCGCAACTGCGCCACGAGCGGCGGCAGCGGATAATCGAAGTAGCGGTAGACGCCCCGCCCGTAGCCCAGCCGCTCCATGACGATGGTGCTGCGAAACGCGCCGTCGTCGTCGAACCGCGCACGCAGCGCGCCACGCTCAGCCGCGCCGAGCACCCCCGAGACCACCGCGTAGCCGCGCGCGTCGAGTTCCTGGTCCATGTCCTCCAAGAACCGCGGTGCGGATAGCGCGTTTGCGCGCGCGTTGCTCTCGCATTGCGCCGCCCCGGCGATGACGCCGCGGTCGCGGCGCTAGGACACCGGACTCCGTTGCAGCTCGACCGTCGTCGACGGGATGCGGCGGCGCGAGCGGAAACGGTTCCCGAGCCGCTTCGCGACGACCAAGTACAGCGTCGGCACGACCAACAGCGACAGGACCGTCGACGCGATCAGGCCGCCGATCACCACCGTCGCGAGGGGTGCCTGCGTCGAGCTGCCGACCTCGATGCCGAGCGCGAGCGGAAGCATCCCGCCCAGCGTCGCGAGCGTCGTCATCAAGATCGGTCGCAGCCGCAGCGGGCCCGCCTCGAGCAACGCCTCGCGCACCGGCTTGCCCTCCTCGCGCAGCTGCTTCGTGAACTCGATAACCAGGATCGCGTTCTTCACCGCGATCCCGACCAGCATCAGGGAACCGACGAAGGCCGTCAGCCCGAACGCGCGGTGCGTGACCAGCAGCGCCGTAAGGATCCCGACCAGCGAGAGCGGCGCGGAAACCATGATGACGAGCGGGTCGACGTACGACTCGAACTGCGCGGCGAGCAGCATGTAAATCAGCAAGACCGCGAGTCCGACCGCCAGCCAGAGCGAGCCGAAGCTGTTCTGGCCGCGCAAGATCTCGGGGCCGAACTCCCAGCGATAGCCCGCCGGGAACGGGTACGCCCGCATCGTCGCCGCCGCGTCCACAAGCACCGGGCCCAGCGGCCGTCCGGCCAGCGGCGCCTGGATCTCGACCCGGCGCTGGCGGTTCTCGCGGCTGATCGCGGACGGACCCAGGCCCTGCGTGATCTGCGCGACGCTGCCCAGCGTCAACCCGAGCGGCGCGGGCGACGCGGCCGGCGTCGTCGGATTCGCGCCGGGCGTCGTGAACTCCAAGCCTTGCAACGAGGCGAACGAGCGCCGCTGATTCTGGGCGAGCTCGATGAGGATCGGGTACTGGATACCGTTGATTTGATAGTAGCTCGAGATCGAGCCGTTCGTCGCCGCGCTGATGAACTGCGCGACGTCGCCGGTCCCGAGGCCGAGCTGGCTCACCCGCGTCCGGTCGATCGCGACGCGCACCTCGGGTTGGGAATTCGTGACGTTCTTGTCGGGATCTCCGACACCGGGAATTCGCGCGATCGAGGCCATTACGCCGTCGGATACCGTCTGCAGCGTTGCCAGATCGGGTCCGTAGATCTCGAGCTCGAGCGCCGTCTGGCCTTGCGAGATCTGACGTTGCACGATGTCGATCGTTTGACCGCGCGCGACGGTCCCGGTCATCGCGCTGCGCAGGCTCGCGGCTTGCGCGGGATCGAGCAGCGGATCGCCCGGCTTGGCGTTGCCGCTCAGACGCCGGCGCCAATCGCTGATGAACGCAGCCGCCGCGGCACCGTCCGTTCCGCGCCGCAGGGTGATCTGCAGGGTTGCGCGATTGGTGATCGAGCGTGCCGTCCCACCCGCTCCGACTTCGCCGACCGTCGCGCCGACCGCCACGACCCGCGGATCTTTGCGGAGCGCATCTTCGACGGCCTGTGAGACGTGGTTGGTGATCGCGAGCGCGGTGCCGTTGGGCGCCTGGAGCCCGAGTTGGACGAAGCGCGTATCGGAGGGCGGGAAGATCTCGGTCGGTACGGCCCCGAGCTGCATCGCGACCGCCGCGCCGGCGACGAGTGCGAACGCGAAACCGAGCACGATCGCGGGACGATCGAGGGACGCCGCGAGGAGGCGAGCGTAGCCCTTCGCAAAGCGCCCGTACGTGCGGTCGAACGCCTCGCCGAAGCGGTTCGGACGCGCCGCGGCGACCGCGCCCTCCGCACGGTGGTGCAGCATCTCGGCCGAGAGCATCGGCACCGCCGTAACGGCGACCACCAGCGAGATCGCGACACCGCTCATCACGACGATCGCGAACGGCCCGAAGATCAGGCCCTGGAGGCCCGGGATGAGCAGCACCGGGAAGAACACCGTGACGACGGTGATCGACGAAGCGACGACTGCGCCCATGATCTGTGCGGTCCCGCCTTCGGCCGCGTCTTCGGGCGACATCCCCATCCCCAGGAAGCGCGAGATGTTCTCGATGACCACGACCGCGTCGTCGACGATGAGTCCGACCGCCAACGCCAAGCCGCCCAGCGTCATCACGTTGAGCGTCTCCCCGAACGCGTACGCGATGAAGAGCGTTCCCAAGATCGAGACCGGCAGCGACACCGCGACGATCAGCATCGCGCGCCACGAATGCAGGAACAGCAAGATGATCAACACGGCCAGGACGGCGCCGTAGACGGCGGTGTGCTCGAGCGACGCGACGGCGTCGAGGATGAACTCGCGCTGGTCGAGCAGCGTGTCGAACCGCATACTCGGATAACGCGCCTTGATGTCGTCGATCTTGCGGCTCACGCCGCCCGCGACGGCGACGATATTGGCATTGGGCTGCGCCGTAATCGTGAGCAGCACGGACGGCGAGCCGTTCAGTCGCGAGAAAACGCGTTGCTCCTGGATCGCGTCCCGCACGACCGCGACGTCGCGCAGGCGCACCGTCGTACCGTTGGTGACGGTGATGACCGTGTCTGCAAGCTGGCCGGGCGCCGTAAAGAGCGCGCTGGTGCGAATGCCATACTCGTTGCGCCCGATTTGAATCACGCCCGCGGGCAGCTCGACGTTCTCGTTTTTGATCCGCTGCAGCAACGCATCGAGCGTGAGCCCGGCGGCTGCCAGCTTGTGCTCGTCGGGTTCGATGACGATCGCGCGCTGTGCAACGCCCGAGACGCCGAGGCTGCCCACGCCGTGCACCGATGCGAATTCGTCCGAGAGCGAGTTGACGATCAGATCCGAGAGCGCACTTTGGGTCATGAGCGGATCGGTGACGGCGACCGTGAGCACCGGCGTCGCGTTCGGGTCGGCCTTCGCGATCTGCGGCTCTTGCAACGCTTGGTCGTTCGGCAGTGAGGCCCGAATGCGCGCTACCTGCTGCTGGACGTCGACGGCGGCAACGTTGATGTCCGTTCCGAACTCGAACTGGACGCGCACCGTCGAGAGGCCCTGGAACGAGTTCGACTCGATGAAGTCGATGCCGGCGACCCGGCTGACCGCATTCTCGATCGGCCGCGTAATCGTGGTCTCCATCGTCTCGGGCGAGACGTTGCTGTACGCGACGGTCACGCTCACCACCGGCGGCGCGAACGACGGCAAGAGCGCGATCGCCAGGCGCGGCGCCGCGAACAGGCCGAGCACGACGATCGCGAGCGAGATCATCGCTACGGCGACCCGGCGACGAACGGCGAAGCCGGCGATTCCCATCCGCAGATCATACACCGGACGCACAGTCTCGGAGCGCTTCCATTGCCGCCCAGACCATACGTGGTGTCCGGACAGAGCTGCGTACGAAAACGTACCGTGCTGTGCAAAATGTGCTATACTTCCAAGCCCCGGCTAGCCCGTTGCTCGTGGCGCGGCATCAGAACTCGGAGAAGACGCCATGAGGGCAACGCTACCGCCGAAACCCGGCCTCTATGTTTCCGGCAATCGCCTCTTGGACGCGTTGCCCGAGGCCGATCGCGCCGGCCTCGAAGCCGACCTCGAGATCGTCAGCCTCGAGGCGCACAAGTTCACCCACTCCGTCGGCGGGGTGATGTCCCACGTCAACTTTCCGATCGATGCCGTGCTCTCGGTGGTCGCTACGCTCAAGAACGGCGAGACGGTCGAAGTCGGAACGGTCGGCCGCGAAGGGTTTGTCGAATCCGACGCCGCGCTGGACTCGCCGCTGTCGCAGCGAACGTCGTTCTGCCAGGTACGCGGAACCGTCGGCAGGATGTCCATCGAGCGCTTCGAGGCGCGCATGGCATCCAGCGCTACGTTTGCACGGTTGATGCGCCGCAACGTGAGGGCCTTGTTGTTCAGCGCGCAGCAGTTCGCCGCGTGCAACGCCAAGCACTCGATCCTTCAGCGTTCGGCGCGATGGCTGTCGATGACGGGGGACCGCGTCGGAAGCGCCGAGTTCACACTCTCGTTCGACTTCTTGGCGATCATGTTGGGTGTGGGGCGTCCAGGAGTCTCCGCCGCCGCCGACGCGTTACAAAACACTGGTGCTATCACCTATCATCGCGGTGCCTGGAAGATCTTGGACAAGCCCCTGCTCAATGCCACGGCTTGCGAGTGCTATGAGGCCTGCAAACTTGCCTTCGCGGCGTCACTACGGGGATGACGTTCATCCTGCCGGCTCCCGCGCGCGGTGCCGAGCTCAATCCGAACGGTGCGGCGCCCGAGAACGAACTGCAGGCGGAGATGCGCCATATCGTCGAGGGCTTGTACGGTCCGCCGATGCGTCAGCTGCCGGGTCTCGACATCGGCCGCGCCTATCGCGGCGCCTTCGACGAATCCCGTTACGGCGGCGACATGGTCGACGTCTTCCACTATGGCGACGGTTGCACGTCACTCGCCGTGGTCGACATCTCAGGACACGGGATCCGGGCGGCAACCAACGCCGCCCTCGCGAAGTACGCTTTGCGCGCCTACGCGTCGCGTGGCCTCGACGCCCGGGACTCCGTCCGCGCGCTGAACCGGCTGTGCATCGAGACCAGCGCGTTCGAAGGGGACGAGGAGTTCTTCGCCACGCTGTTCTTCGCGATCATCCATTCGGACCGGACCACCATGCAGTACGTCTCGGCCGGCCACGAAGCAGCCTGCGTGGTCGGGCCCCAGCGGACGCAGATGCTCGCAGCCACCGGACCCATCATCGGGCTCATGGACCATGACGCCGCGTTCGATCACGGCGTCGTGCGGCTGACCGCCGGCAACATCCTCGCCGCGGTCACGGACGGATTCTCCGAGGCGCGCAACGCAAACTTGGAGTTTCTCGGCGCCGAGGCGCTGGTGGACGTCGTAGTGCGACATCGCGCCTTCGGAGCAGAACGGCAAGCCGAAGCGCTCACGCGGCGTGCGTACGAATACGCCAGCGAGCGACTCCACGACGATGTCGCCGCACTCGTGGTGAAGGTCGCGTCCTAGCCGCAGCCGCCCCAGGAGCTTCGCGGCCTCCGACTAATGCGCACCGGCCAGACATGCATGGCGGTAGGCAATCGTCCCGAGTGTCGGCATTCATCGCCGCGTTCGTTTTGACGAACGGCGCCCTTGCACCAGCGCAGACGGCCCCCTGCGTTTCACCGGCCGCGGTCACACTCGCCGACCGGCCCGGTACGGGGCGGACGACGAGCACGGGCGGTTCGCCGTGCGTCGCGCCGCCCGGCGAGCTCGTGGTCGAAAGCGGATGGCGCCGCCAGATCACCGCTGACCCGGGTACCGTGACGTTGGCGAGCGGGCCGCTGCTGTTCGTGCGGTTCGGCGTGGCGAAGCGCCTCGAGCTCGGCGTCGCGCCGCCTGCACGACAGTCGCGCCTGGCCGCCCCGACCGCGAGCCTGGACACCGCGCGCGGCGCGGCCGATCCGGTCGTCGCCCTGAAATACCTCGTCGCCGATACCGGCACCACTCAGGCCTCGGCCGGCCTCGCGTATTCGCCGCCGAACGGTACGGGCGAGTTCACCAACGGCATCCCGACCTACGCCGCGAGCTTCAACGTCGGGACCGCGCTGACGTCGCGTCTGTCGGTCGCGACCAGCCTGGTCGCGGCGACCGCGGCGGGCGCCGATGCGAGTGGCAAGACACGCTCGTACGTCGTGTTCGCACCGTCGATCACGCTCGCGTATGCGATCGATTCGATGGACACGGTGTTGGTGCAAGACGCCTTCGTGTCGCGCCAAGGTCCGCTGCTACCCTCGGGAAGCCGCGGCTTCATAGCCGTCCAGCGCGCGATCGGAAGCCGGCTTGCGATCGACGTCGACTACGAACGCAACCTCGCGCCGCTGCTGGGGAGGCGCGCTGAAGCCGTCGGTTTCGGCTTCGTCTGGATCGCCGCGCCGGGTCGCAAGGGCCCCGCGCTCACGGGGCCCCCTTGACTCAGGCCTGACGGAGCGACCGAATGATCTGAAGCGTGACGAGCGAGTTCTGCGGGACGGTCACGTTTTGCCGAGCGTTCCTCGCGACCAGGTAGCCGCCGATCAGTCCGAGCGCCGGAACTGGGATCACCCGAGACTTCACGCCGTCGGTGGACCCCGGATACCGCGGTAGCGCTCAGTGCGCCGTGCAGTCGGTTACGTTCAGCGACGGATCGATCTGGCAGCGAATCTGACGCAACCGCCAGGGCCGCCGGCGCGGGGCGGCGGCCATGGCGCTCGCACGCCGGCGGGGCGTGCTATTCGAAGAAGATCGTCAAGACCGCGACGTCATCGGGATGCTGCTGTTCTTCTTGGAGGACGCTCTCGACAATGAACCTCGCCGGGTGCTGAGCCTTCGTATTGACAGCGTCGCGCGCGGCTCCCAGCAACCGCGCCTCGCCTTCTTCGACGTCGTGACTGAATTCTATGAGGCCGTCCGTGTACAAGACCAGCAGGGTCCCGGATTCGTAAATGAACTCATGCTCTCGGATGAGGTCGGGCAAGTTGAGCTCGACGCCGAGCGGAAAGCCGTGATTCGGCATAATGCGCGGCTGCTCGCCGGCTTTCGCCAGGATCGGCGGATGATGACCTGCAGAGGCGTACGTCACCTTGCGACTCGTCGTATCGATGACGCCGTAGATGGCCGTCGTGAACTCGACCTGATGGTTGTTGAGGAAGATGACCTTGTTGGTTTGCTCCAACACCGCGATCGGCATGGGGTCGTTGATTTGAAGCGATGCCGCGACCTTGATCGCCTGTTTCGCCTGTCCCATTTTGACCGCCGCGCGGAGACCCCGGCCGCACACATCGCCGAGGGAAAAAGCAACCCGCCCGTCAGGCAAGGTGAAGATGTCGTACCAGTCGCCGCCGAGGTGCTCGATTGCGGCCGCCGGCTGGTAGAGGACGTCGAACGCGAGCCCGTCCACGATCGGAAAGTCACCCGCAAGGAACCCCTCCATGAGGGCGTCCACCGTTGCTTGCTTTGCCGCAAGTTCCAGCTGTAGCTGTTCGATAGTGGCCAATTCGCCCACGGTCACACGATAAGTCTAGCAGATCGTCGGGGACGCGTCGAACTTGCTACCAGCGTAAAGCCAGGCACCTCTCCTCCCCGCGCGACGAAACGCGCTCGGATACACAGCCAAATATGTCCGCGCGGATTTGCTGTTTTCCAAACGGCCGTGGAAACGCTGAACGCGGGTCCTCGTCGCTGCAACCCAGAAGTGCCGCGGGCATGCGAAGGTGGCCCTCGTCGCGAGAGCAGCCCTTCCGGCCCAGTTTCGAGCGGAGGATCGACATGTACGAAAAGCACGCGCGCGCCATCGCCGTCGTCGCCCTGGCACTGTTGCCGCTCGCGGCCGCCGCCGACGCCCCTTCCGCCGCGACGCCGCTGAAAATCGAACGCCTCACGCCGGTGCAGCTCACCAGCATGCGCGGTTCCACGGTCCTCATACTGCAGACCGGACGCACGGTCTCGCTCCAAACCCTACGGGTCGAACACGCGGCAAGGCTGGCGCGCTTCGCCAACGCAGGCGTACTTGCGCAGCAACTGCGCGGGAAAATGAGCGCCTCTTCCGCTCCGGGCTACGTCATGGTTCCGATGAAGCTCGATCCGCACGGTGCAGCCGATTACCAAGCGTTCTGCGGGACCGTCGTTGCCAGCGGCTGCCTCTATTTCCCCGGACCGACCGGATACTTCTCGCACCTTCCGGGACAAGATCAGAACCTGCTGTTCGACTACGATCCGCTCATCACGGACCCGGGCGTGTGCAAGTCACAAGGCGGCATCATTCAGACGAACAATTCGCCGGCGGGCTGCGCCTATGGATACCCGTACACCTACACGTCGAACTTTAACCCGGGGCCGGTGAAGCCCGGACAGCAAATCGGGTCGTTCATCAGGACCACGCAGACATGCGCGCCGCCGGTGACGGTGAACGTCGATCACAAGGGCGCCATCGTCATGCAGGGCAATTTCGCCGCGTCGAACTTCAACGTCGTCACGCCCTCGACGCTGACGTGCGTCGTCCGAGTTTCGGTTCCGCCCCTGTCGTAGCTACCGCTGGCGGAAGTTCGTCAACGAGGTGCTGCGGCGATCCGTGAGCGTCTACTTCACGGGCCGCCGCGCCGGTCGATCGGTTCTTTAGTTTCCGCCGGGGTTGGTGATCGTGACCGGGGAGGAGATGGTAACAGCCGTCTTGGCCAGCGCTCGGCCGTTGAACGTCGTTGCGCCGATCGTGATCGATTCCGTACCGGTGTCGACGGGGCCCGTGAGGAGGTTCCCATTGAACGTCGCGCCGTTGATTGTTGCTGCAGCGCCCTCGGTCCAATAGATGTTGCAAGCGCTCGCATTATTGATCAAGAGTACGTTGCCGCCGGCTACGCCGTTGAGAACCGTCGTGAGTGAGGTCCCGATCTCGAAGATGAACACACTCTGCGGGTTGCCGCCGCCATCAAGCGTGAGGTTTGCCGTAGCAATACTCGCCGTTGTGGCCGCTCTGAAGACTCCGGCACCGAAGGTACCCGCCGGACACGTCAGGGTTCCCGTCGCACCGCAAGTCGAAAGACCGGAGCTGGTTGTGGAGAGGTCAGGCGTCCCGGTGAGAACGACCGTCGGTGCCGTTCCGGAGATCGCCGTGTAGGCGGTGGTCAAGGCAGCCTGGGCTGCGGATGGCGGGCCGACGTTCGTATTAAACCCGGCCCCGTATATCGCGTTCGGCCCGTCCGCGTCGGTTCCAGGCGGAAATCCCGTGATCGCCGTCCCCGGAAACACGCCGATGAGATCGTCGTGGATCGACCCGGTGACGGCGCCGGCGGCGTACGTAACGAACGTATTACCGACATTCGTGACCGTCGAGCCGGCCAGCACCGCGAACGGCGCGAGAGCTGCCCCGAGGGGCGTCGCGCGTTGACTGCACGCGAGGACCTGGAGCGTCGGGCTCGGGCTCGGACTCGGCGTCGGGGTCGGGGTCGGCCTCGGTGTCGGCGTCGGCGTTACACCGGGAGGGAGCGGCGTCGGGCTTGGAGTCGGAATGACGCCGGCACCCGGGGCGGTGAACGGCGGTACGGTGCAGTTCCCGCAGCCGCTGCTGCCCCCGCTGCACGCCGCTAGGGAGGCGGCGCCGACCAACGCGATGAGTCCGACGTGGAAGAAGCGGGATCTCTCGAGCATGTTCATCGTCCTTCCGGCTCTTAGAGCTTCACGCCGAGGCCGATGTAGGGACCATCATGCGTCTGACCGATCGGTGCGTTCTGGTTCGCGGTATAGTGTTCGCCGCTGACACCACCGTAGAGATACAACGGGGAACGTTCCGTCGCGAGCGCGAGGCCCAGATCGTACTTCAAGATCTGGTACTGCTGTCGATAGGTCTTGCCGGCATTGATGCTTGCCGGGTTCATGATCGTATAGTTGCCGCTTGCGGCCGGGTAGTAGAACGCGGAGCCGAAGAGGTTGATTCCTTTCTTCAAGTCCGGCAATTTTTCGATCCCGCCGCCGAGTCCGTTCAACTGTGGGTAGCCGTAGTTGTTGGCGGTGTGAATGTATCCGGCGCCGACGTAGATTCGAGGCGCTGCAACCTTGTACAACAGGCGCGCATCCAAGGAGCTTTGCCGCGCCAGGAAAACCGGTGTGAACGCGACGCCGCCGTCGATGGTCGCGAACTGCGTATAGTGGTTGCCGATCGTGTCCCTCACGTTGTCACTCGTGACGTACGCGTATTGCCGGAAGTCCACTTTTGCAGCGAACGCCGAATCGTTGGGCGCCCACGCGCCGGCCACCAGATACCCTTCGGGGCACCACTGGCCGGCCGAGAACTCGTTGTAGTTCTTGGGCGCTACGAATGCTGCTTGGACGAAGGCCGTATATGACTGGCGTGCGGGTGTCGGGCTGGGCGTGGGGGTGGGAACGAACGGTACAGGCGTCGGCACGACGGGCACGGCGGTGGGCGCCGGCGTCGGCGTCGCGACGAACGGCGGCGGCGTCACCGGGATGTACCGCACGACGACGACGTGGCGGGTCGGCAGCCATTGGACGTAGGCACCGAGCGCCTCGGAGATCACGCGCACCGGTACGAGCACGATGCCGTGGTAGAGCATCGGCGGCACGTCGAGCGGTCGGGTCGCGCCGTTGATGACGACCTCGGACTTGCCCACGGTCACGGTGACGCTCGCACCGGGCTTGGTCGCGGTGACGGTCTTGCCGTCGGGTGACGCCGAGACTGTGGCGCCCATCTCTTCGAACATGCTGCGCAGCGGCACGTAGATCCGGCCGTCCTTGACCAGCGCCGCCAAGACACGGCTGCGCTTGAGGATGTCCGGCGTCGCGTAGACGGTGTGATCGTTGTAGAGGATCGGGATCTCGCCGGACGGCGGCGCACCGAAGTCCGCGGCATCGGCGACGCCCGCGGAACCTAAAAGAAGCAGCGCAAGAAGCGATGCTGCTACCAAGCGCTGCCCAGCTACCGTGCATACCATGTTGCGCCGAGTGAGCCGTGCTTGCATACGCATGCCAGCATATATACCCGCCTGCGGTGCGTCTGGTCACAATTAGCCTCAATTCGGGCAAAGTCCGTCGGTGCTGCTTTGCCCGGCTTGACGAGCTACTGACCGATTTGTCACGCTGCCTTCGGACGACGGCGGAGCTGAAGGCTACGGCGCCGGCGGCCGAAGCCGCGGCGGCGGTCGCGAGATGTTCCAGACCACCACGCGCGGCGGCTCATCTGGCTAGACTCGTTCTAGCGCGCAGCAAGACGAAAGAGAGCACCCGGTAACGGGTGCTCTTTTCATTTCGGTGCGATTCCGGCTTGTTCGTTCCAGCGTTGAACGTTCACGCCTCTTACGAGGAGCCACAGTATCAGCGATCCTTCGCCCACGCCGCCGGCGATGATGACGAAGGTGACGATGTGTTTGATGACCTCGGGCGACAGAACCGTAAGCCATCCCAAACCGGAAAACATCATCAGGAAGCCTAGAATGCGCGGCAAGAACGTGGATTTGATCATCAGGTAGCCGATGGTCAGGTTGAAGAGTCCGAAAACCGGCAACGAACTTCTTGCTGAGACGAAATGAAAGAGCGCCAGCGACTGGACGACGCATCCCGCGAGGCAGATCGTCACGGCCAGCAACGCGAGGCCTCGGCTCACCGGCTTGAACATTTGGTAGAGCAGGAGTGAGTACGCAAAATACACCGCATTCGCGGCGACGTTTGCGATATTGCTGTACGCGATCGGCGCGCGGCTGGCCAAAACCCCTGCGAGTGTGGCCGTCAAAACATACAACACGAAAACGGCGCCAGTCGCTCTGGCCCTGGAACTCGTCATCACGTCGCTCCTCGATGAGTCCTACCGATGCCGGCGCGCCCGTGTTTCAACCGGGTACGTGCCGGTGATGTTGCGTGCTGATCCTTTGGAGGTGTTTAAGGGCTAGTTCGAAGCGCCGCGAGCTCTTGCCCGGATTGTCGGCTCACTGCCCGAAAACGGGGGCGGATACGCGCAATTCGGGCAAAGTCCGTTGATGCCAACCAGGTGGCACGGTCACGCGATACAACAAGCTCGTGTACCAGCCGCCCGAGATCATTCTGGAGCTTTGCGCCGAGTACCGGCGCGCCGCCGGCCTTCCAATGCTTTCACGCGACGATCTATTGCATTTATTTGCACAGCAAGACGCTCGACTTTCTCGAGCCGCTCAAGGAGACTCCCCGCCGACCGATCGTGGGAAGGTGATACCGTTTCCGGCGGATCGTCGCGCCCGGTCGCCAGAAACCACGCCGTGACGCCCAGCACGTTGGCGAGCTTGAGGCCGACCAGGAAGCTCGCGCTCTTCGTCTGCCCCGACTCCATTTGCCGGATCGCGCCTTCGGTTACCCCGACCGCGTGCGCGAGCTCGCTCGGCGAAAGTCGCCGTCGCGTACGCAAGGAGCGAAGACGATCGCCGAAGTTGTCGGCCACGCCGGAAGTATACGAAGGCACCTCCGTACTGTGGTATTGCGTCACCCGCGAAAGTATGCTACCGGGACGTGGATGCGTGTCCCGGGATGCCTGCGTCAGGAGCCCGGTACGCGCGTCTCCCGTCCGCGCATCTGCAGATGCCGCGGCGGGTGCGCCGTCGGTCGTCCCTGCGAGCCCGCGCGAGCGGTTCTCGCCTACACCCCGGGGCCGGCCGGCGGCGTCCCACCGTTACAAGTCGCGCGTGCGAAACAACGCGACGCCCGTCGTCAGCACGGCGATGGTCCACGCCGCTGCCCACCACAGGATCGCCTGCGGCGGCGCCGAGGTCACCGCAAACGGGTTGACCCCGGTTCCGCTGCCGTTGACGTTGGCCGCGGCGGCGGTGAACGCCGCCGGTTGCAACGCGTAGAGCGCTCCGCGCCACAACGCGTCCGACGGGAACAGAAGTGCGACGATCGTCCCCGCGTCGGCGAGCCGCGCATTCCCTAGCGCGAGCCCGATCGTTTGCAGGATGCCGCCGATCCATGCCAGCCCGAACAGCATCGCCGCGACGATGCCGGCGGTGAGCGCCGGGAGCCGCGTTGCGAGAGCGATCGCTCCGGTGGTGACGATCGCGCCCACGGCGCACAGAAATGCCAGCGCGAGCAATGGGTTCGGCGGCGCGTATCCGGTCTCACCGCGCACGACGAGCAGCTCCAGTGCCCCCGCCGCGGCGACGTAGAACGCGAGCGCCGCGAGGGTTCCCAGCCAGCGCCCGAGCACGATCTCGGCACGGCGCACCGGGCGCGCGAGCACCGCGAGCACCTCGCCGTTGGCGATGCTCTCCGCCATCGTGGGCGCGCCCACCAGCGCCGCACCGAGCGCGATGACGAACGAGAACAGAAACGCCAACAGGATCACGATCCCGGCTGCCGCGGCATGGACCGCCGGTTCGGGGAGCGGCGCGCCGTCGACGACCGCGGTCGCCAGCCGGTTCATCCCCCACCCGGTGAAGGCCGTGATGACCAGCGTGAGCACCGCGACCGCCGCGACCAGGCGCCGGCGAATCAACTCGCGCAGCGTCAGCCCGGCGAAGAGCAGCACGTTCACGCGCGCCGCACCAGGGCCAAGAAGCGATCCTCGAGCGTGGTCTGCTTCGGCTCGACGGCGTGGATGTGCGCGCCCTCGGCGACGAGCCGCGCCACCAGCGCCGGGATCTCATCGTGTGCGATGTCGTACTCGCGCCAGCCCTCGTCGGTGCGCACCCGCGCGCCGCGCGTCTCGCCGACGAGCGCGTCGACGGAGCCCTCGGCAACGACGCGACCCCGGTCGACGATGCAGACGCGATCGCACACCCGCTCCACCTCGCCCAGCAGGTGCGAGTTCAAGAAGACCGTCGTGCCGCGGGCGCGCAGCCGCTCGATGAGCGCGCGCACGTCGCTGCGGCCGACGGGATCCAGCGCCGACGTCGGCTCGTCGAGGAAGATCAGCTCCGGGGTTCCCAGCAGCGCGACCGCGAGGCCGAGGCGCTGTTGCATCCCCTTGGAGTACGTTCCGACACGGTCCGCGGCGCGGTCGCTCAAGCCCACCTCGTCGAGCGCCGCGTCGACCGCGCGCCGCGCATCGCCGAGCCGCATGAGCCGAGCGTGGAAACCGAGCACCTCGCGCGCCGCGAGCCAGTCGGGGTAGCGGAACAGCTCGGGCAGATACCCGATGCGCTCGCGCGTGGCGCGGTCGCCGGCCGGCCGGCCGAGCAACTGCGCCTCGCCGCCGCTCGCGCGCACCAGGCCGACGAGGATCTTCACCGCGGTCGACTTGCCCGCGCCGTTGGGCCCCAGAAACCCGAGGCACTCGCCGCGCTCGACGCGCAGCGAGAGATCTTGCAGCGCGTCGACTCGGCCGTAGCGCTTCGCCAGCGCGCGCGCGACGATCGCTACATTCGACGAGCTCAGGTGACTACTTCAGATTGTTGGCAAGCGCGAGGATCGTGGACTGCGGCAGCGTCCCGGCGACCGCGAACAGTCTGCCGTTCTTGGTCCACACGATCGCCGAGCCGATCCCGGTCTCATCGCCGATCGCCAACCCCTGCGCACCGTCGACGTCGATCTTCGACGCGGTCTGCTCGTTGAAGCGCACCGGGATCGGAAGCGTTTGCGCGGGATCGCCGAGCGCCTTGATTTGCGCGAGCAGGCGCGGCGGGATGCCGGGTTGCGAGCCGAACCAATCGGTGAGCGCTTGCAGTGTCGCACCGCTGGAGGTCACCGTCGGAAGCGGCGCCTGCACGATCGCGAGGAACACGTCGTGGCGCGGGCCGCGATGCGATTGGCGCCCCTTGGGGAGCGTCCCGTACGTCACCAGCGCGATGGGCCGCACCGTCGCGGTGTACGTCGCGCCGTTCAATCCGCTCGGCAGCGGGCGCAGCGCGACCTTGTGCTCGCGCGCCCAGCCCGCAGCCTTGGCTTGGCTGAAGGTGAACGAGGTGCGGGCGCGCTGCGTGACCTGATAGTGGACGTCCTTGCCGACCGAGGCCGGAACGCTCGCCGGGAGGCGCAACGCGAACCCCGCGTCTTGCGCCGCCTCGTCGGCGGAGGCGACCTCGTCGACCCCGGGGACGCGCGTCCCGCGAATGGTGCCGAACGCCTCGAGCGGCGGAAGCGCATGCACCGCCTTCATGTCAGCCGGCGTAACGGAGACCGCCCGGATTTGGGTGGGCTGGAACAGCGAGAGCGGGTCGCCGTTCGCGGCGAGCGGGAGGGCGATCACCGCGGCGAGCGCGAGCAGAGCGTTGGCGCGAGCGTTCATCGTTAGCTTTGTATCACAAAGATTGTCGGGGCGCAAGCCGGAGGGGCCGCGTCGGGTCGCGTACGTTCTAGGCGATGTTCTCGCGTGCGCTCCCTCGAATCGCGTGGTTCGCGGCGTCGATCCTGCTCGCCGGCGCGGCCGGCGCATCGGCCGAAGATCTGCCGCGCCCGACGCCCGCGCCGAGCAGCTCGCCGAACCCGGCGCCGTCGCTGCAGTGGCGCAGCCTGGGGCCGAGCGTTTCGGGCGGCCGCGTCGCGGCCGTTGCCGGCACCGACCTCGACCCGGCACTGTTGTATGCCGGCGCGGCCGGCGGCGGCGTCTGGAAGTCGACCAACGCGGGCACCGATTGGCGGCCGGTGTTCGACGCCGCCGGGTCGCAGTCGATCGGCGCCATCGCGATCTCACCGCGCGACAAGAACGATGTGTGGGTCGGGACGGGCGAACCCTGGGCGCGCAACGACGTCATCCCCGGTGACGGCATCTATCACTCGATCGACGGCGGGAAGAACTGGAGCCGCACGGGGCTCGCGGAGACGTCGCAGATCGCCCGCGTGCTGATCGATCCGCGCGACACGCGCCGGCTCGTCGTCGCGGCGCTCGGCGATCCGTTTCGCGACTCGCCGGAGCGCGGCGTCTTTCGCAGCCGCGACGGCGGGCAGACCTGGCAGAAGACGCTGTACGTCGGGCCGGCGGTCGGCGCGTCGGACCTCGCGATGGATCCCCGCAATCCCGATGTGCTCTATGCCGGGATGTGGCGCTTCCGCCGCTCGTCGTGGAATCTCACCAGCGGCGGCGCGGACGGCGGAATATACCGGTCCGGCGACGGCGGCGCAACGTGGAAGCGCGCCGAGGGCAACGGACTCCCGACGGGGATGACCGGCCGCATCGCGCTGGCGATCGCGCCCAGCAATCCCAAGCGCATCTACGCGATCGTCGAATCCAAAGACGGGCTGCTGTGGCGCTCCGACGATGGCGGCGCGACTTGGAAGCTGACGTCGACCAACACCCTTATCGACGAGCGGCCGTTCTACTATTCGCGCCTCGTCGTGGACCCGCACGACGCCGACCATCTCTTCTCGGTCTCGGTGCTGCTGGCGGAGAGCACCAACGGCGGCAAGACCTGGCACGTGAGCGGACGGCGCTTGCACGGTGACCATCACGATCTGTGGATCTCCGCCGACGGTCGCAGCATCCTCGAAGCCAACGACGGCGGCGTCGGCCTCTCCCACGACGGCGGCGCGACCTGGGAGTGGCGCAACGTGCTGCCGATCGCGCAGTTCTACCATGTCGCGTACGACCTCGGAACTCCGTATCACCTGTGCGGCGGCTTGCAGGACAACGGTTCCTGGTGCGTGCCGTCGCGGACCGGCGACGAGCGCGGCGTCCTCGAGCGTGACTGGGCGCGCGTCGCGACCGGCGACGGGACGTGGGTCGTCCCCAACCCACGCGACCCGCGTACGATTTGGGCCGCGGGCGGCGGCGGCGACAACGGCGGCGAGGTGTTTCGCTACGACGGCCGGTTCGAAAGCGCGGTCGACGTCTCGGCGTACCTGCGCGACCAGAACGTGGTCCCGCCCAGCGAGCTGAAGTACCGCTTCAACTGGGAGACGCCGATCGCGTTCGACCCGCACGACGCCGGCACCGTGTACGTCGGTGCGAACGTGGTGTTCCGCACGACCGACGCCGGGATGCACTGGACGCCGATCAGCCGCGATCTGACGCGCAACCAGCGCGAGCGTCAGACGCTCTCGGGCGGAGCGCTAACGCTCGACGTCACCGGCGCGGAGACGTTCGGAACGATCCTGTGCATCGCACTCTCGTCCGTAACGGCCAAAACGATCTGGGTCTCGACCGACGACGGCCTCGTGCAGCTCACGCGCGACGGCGGCGCGCACTGGGCCAACGTCTCGATCCCCGGCACCGACGCCGACGGCCGCATCCCGGCCATCGAGGCCTCGCACCACGGGGCGGGGACGGCGTACGCCGTCGTCGACCGTCACTTCGTCGGCGACCGCGCGCCGTACGTCTACGTCACCGCGGACTTCGGCAAGACCTGGCACGCGATCGTCGCCGGCCTGCCGCCCAGCGAGGTGCACGTCGTGCGGGAAGACCCGGCCAATCCGCGCGTCCTCTATGCCGGCACCGGGAAAGGCGTGTGGTGGAGCGTCGACGCGGGCGCATCCTGGAAGCCGTTTCCGGCGGTGCTCCCCCGGGTCGAAGTGCGCGACCTCGCCGTGCAGCCCGTCGCCGGCGACTTGATCGCGGCGACGCACGGCCGCGGGATGTACGTGTTCGACGACCTCACCGCGTTACGCGAGGCGACCGCACCGGCGGCGAAGCTCTTCCCGCCGCGCACCGCGTCGCCGCTCCAACGTTCCACGCCGTCGTCCAACGTGCACGCCGCCGGCAGCAACCCCGCGCCCGCGATCTTCACCTTCTGGCAGGCGGCCCCGGCGCAGTCCGAGCCCTCGTTCGAGATCGTCGACGGTCACGGCGCCGTGGTGCGTCGCATCGGCGGAACCCGCGACGAGGACGGCGAGGACGTGCCCAACGTGACCAACGTGGCGGGCTACAACCGCGTGGCTTGGACGCTGGACCGGGATCCGCCGACACCGTGGCGGCGCATCGCGAAGTGGGACCGTGGACCCGACAGCGGGCCACCGGTGCTCAGCGGCGCCTATACCGTGCGACTGCTGCGCGACGGCGCGACCTACGCGCAGCCGCTGCGCGTGTTGCCCGACCGCCGCGCCGCGAACGCCCGCGACGAGCTGCGCGGCTACGCCTTCGCGACCGCCATGTACGGCGAGCTATCGGCGCTCGACGACGCGCTCAACGGGCTCGACAACGTGCGGCTCCAGCTGCCCGAGCGGCTCGCGGCGATCAAGGACGCGGCGCTCGCCGAGCGCGCGCGCAGCGTGTTGGCCGAAGCGAAACGGATCGAAGGAACGATCAGCTCCCAGCCGGTCAACGACCAGGACGACGACTTTCTGCAAGATCTGCTGCGCGAACGCGTGCTGACGTTCTTGTCCGACCTTTCACCCGGTGCGCCGACGGAGCCGCAGCTCACCGAAGGGTCGGTCTTGCGCCGCGAAACGCGGATCGCGCTGGGAAGCTATCGCAGCTTCGTCGAGGGTCAGGTGAAGCCGCTCGGCGACGCGCTGCGCGCCGCCGGGCTCGTCGCGATCGATCTTCAAGCCCTCCCGCCCAAGATCAAACCCGATCCCAACGCCGACGAGCACGCGCGCCGGCGTTAACCGGCGCTGCGCGCACGCGCCCGCAGCGGGGAGCGCGCCGAGAGCTTGCGCAGCGTGCGATCGACGTAGTCGAGCAAGTAGCGCTGGCCCGTGAGCTCACCCAGCCGCAGCGCCGCCAGCAGCGCGCGGCGCTCGTAGCCGATACGGTGGAAGATCCCGAACGCCTCACCATAGCAGCGATGCGCGCGCGCGCGGTCGCCGGCGGCATCGGCGACCGCTGCCTCCGCGAAGGCGCGAAAGGCGCGCGGACGTGCATCGCCGGTGAGCGCGAGCATCGCCGACGGCGGCGGCAGCGCATCGTACTGACGCAGCAGCGCGTGGGCGCCGGCGACGTCGGCCGTCGCTGCGACCTCGATGGCCAGCGCCAGCGGGACGTGGCGCTCGTCGGCCGCGCAGTGCGTGAGGTCGACCGCGAGCAGCTCGCGCCGCGCCTGCGCGACGAGGTCGGCATGCGCGAAGCGCTCCCCCGCTCCGCGCAAGATCGCAGCCCGACGGCAGACGGCGATGACGCGCGCGCCCGCGCTCGCCGCCGCGGCCTCGGCTTCACGGCACCGCCGCAGCGCCTCGGCGATGCTGCCGTCGACCTCGTGCATCATCGAGGATGCGACCATGAGGCCGAACAGCGGCGTCGCTAGCCCGCCGGCGCTCCAGTCGATCTGCGCGGCGCGGTGCTCGACGAGCAAAAAGGCGCGACGGTCCAAACGTTCAGCGGCCAGGATCGCCAGAGCTTGGATCGCATTGGCCTCCAAGAAACGGTCGTGGTGGCGGCAGTCGTCGAGCCGCCGCAGCGTCGCCTCGAAGTGACGCGTCGCGGCCGCGTAGTCGCCGCGCACGCTAGCGACCCAGCCGCGGTATTCGAGCGCACGGGCGTGCACGATGTCGCTCTGGGGCGAGACCAGGTCGAGTGCGCGGTCGGCCTCGTCGAGCTCGCGCATGCCGTAGCGCGCCAGGCCGATGTTGAGCGCGATCTCCGAGCGGATCGTCGCATGCGCGTAGCGCGAAGCACTTTGGGCCGCGGTCAAGATGCGCAAGCCGGCGGCGTGGTCGCCGCGGCGAACGTGCGCCGTCCCCAGCAGCATGCGCGCCGTGAGCGACGCGTCGAGCGTGCCGGGCGCGGCGAACACGCCGGTGAGAACGGCGATGGCGTCGTCGGGGCGGCCCATCCGCAACAACGCGCGCGCGCGCAGCAGCGCGAGCTGCGACACCATGTCGGCGTCACGCGGGCGCACGCGCTCGCACTGAGCCAGACATTCTTCGAAGTCACCCGCAAACCACGCGCGCATCGCGTCGGAGAAAGTCGCGCGACCCGACGGCCGCGCTCTTGGCTCTTGTTCGGCGATCACAGCCCCACACCCAGGATGCCGAGGGCGTCCCGGACGCCCCCGCAGTGCTCCGCGACGTGCTTCGCCGCCGTATCGGTTATTCCGTCAGCAGCGCGACGGCTGGCCGCCCAGGAGGTCGTCGCCGGGGGCCGGGGTCGGACAGACCAGCGCGGAGTCCGTGTGCGCGGGGCCGCCCGAGGAGCGATGCGCCGACGCGGCGAGACCGACGGAGCCCAGGGCCAGAACGGCGCTGAGCATGACGAGGAAGAGGCTCATGATTCACCTGCTCTTTCGAAGACGAGTTGGATCGGCGGTGCTCGCCGATCACCCCGAAAGATCGCTGCGCTAGCGCCGCTCCCCGCCGGGAGACGTCCGGGCAGCCCGAAGCTGGCCGTTTGGGCACCCGCGCTAGCTTTGGGGCAGGCTTCCCTCGATCGAAAAGAGCCGGTGCATGTCGGTCAGCTCGAGGATCCGGCGCACCGACGGCGTGGCGACCACCAAGGTGATGCTACAGCTGGGCAGCCGGCGGCGCAGCCGCACCAGCGCGCTCAGAAAGGCGCTGTCCAGGTACCGGACCTCCGACAGGTCGACCACGACGGGCATGCTCCCATCGACGGCCGAGAAACGCGCCTCGACGTCCCGTTCCTTCCAAATATCAAGCTCGCCGTTGAACGAGACGACGTGCGGGGATTGCACCGTGGCCTATCCTTGTGAGACGCGACAAACCGCGACGGATGAAACCGGCGCGGCCTCCCTTCGAGCGTAGCAGAATCAGCTATATGCGCATCGGGACGAAAGTCCTACGGAACAACGTCATGGGACCAACTCGGTCCCGATCCCCCGTAAGGCGGCGTCGATCGCGCCGTAGCCGGCACCGGCGATCACGGCGCGCTTGGCCCCGGTCCGCACGGCCCCGATCGCGGCCCGCATCTTGGGAACCATCCCATCGCCCAGGCTGCCGTCGCTCAGCAATGCCTCCGCCTCGCGCACGCTGAGCCGCGGGATGACGGAGCCCGGGTCGTCGACCCGGCGCCGCACGCCGGTCACGTTGGTTATCACGACATAGGCGTCGGCGCGCAGCGCCCCGGCGATCGCGCCGGCCGCGGTGTCGGCATTGCAGTTGAGCGCGCCGCCCCGGTCGACGTCGAGTGCGAGCGGTGCGACCACGACGACGAACCCCGCCCCCAGCAGCGCGCGGGCGACGGCCGGATCGACGCCCGCGATCTCGCCGACGTAGCCCAGGTCGACCCCGCCGAGCGTGCCGGCACGCCGCGCCCCCAGCAGGCCGCCGTCTTGACCGGAAATGCCGACGGCCCGGGCGCCACGCCCCGCCAGCGCGCGCACCAGGGCCTTGTTGACCGTCCCGCACAGCACGTACTCGACCACGTCGCGCGTCGCGCTGCCGGTGACGCGCAGCCCCTGGATGCGGACCTCGTCGATCGCTTTGGCGTGCAGCTCCGCGTCGATCTGCGGACCGCCGCCGTGCACGAGCACGACGCCGTCGCCGCGCGCCGCCAACGCCGCGACCTCGTCGAGGGTCGGGTCCTCGGCGTCCGCGGCGGACATCGCGTTCCCGCCGTACTTGAGCACGATCAGCACAACCTTCGGTTTCGATCCTACGGGCGCCGCGGACCTCGCCACGGGCCCCCTTCGTCGCCGTCTCGAACGACGCGGCATGGCCATCAGCGGAATCGCGTTCACGATGTATCCGGTCACCGATATGGCGCGTCGGATCTCCGTCGTGCGCGATCCCGACGGCAATTCGATCTGGTTGCACCAGCGCAAGGCCGCCTAGAAACGCGGCAGGTGAAGTGAACGCAGCGCTGCGCACCCCCGACGACGCGTTCGACGCGCTTCCCGACTTCGCGTACGCGCCTCGTTACGTCGATGATTTGCGCGGGTTCGAAACGCTCCGGATGGCGTACGTCGACGAGGGTCCGCCGGATGCGGAGCACGTCTTCTTGTGCCTGCACGGCACGCCGACGTGGAGCTTCCTGTACCGCACGATGATCCCCATCTTCGCGGCCACCGGCGCGCGCGTCGTGGCCCCGGACTTCTTCGGCTTCGGACGCTCCGACAAACCGGCCGGCGACGACACGTACACCTTCGGCTTTCACCGCGACGCGCTGCTGCGCTTGATCGAACGGCTCGATCTCCGCAGGATCACGCTCGTGTGTCAGGATTGGGGGGGGGTGCTTGGCCTGACCCTGCCGCTCGACATGCCCGACCGGTTCGCGCGCCTGCTCGCGATGAACACGCTGCTCGCTACCGCCGACTTCCCCATCGGCGCGGGCTGGCTGGCGTGGCGCGACTACTGCAACGCCAACCCTGATATGAACATCGGCCGGCTGATGCAGCGCACGACGCCGAAGTTGAGCGCCGCCGAGGCCGCCGCCTACGACGCGCCGTTTCCCGACGCGCGTTACAAGGCCGGCGTGCGCGCGTTCCCTAACATCGTGCCGATCGCGCCGGAAATGGACGGTGCGGAGCTGTCGCGCCGCGCGCGCGAGTGGTGGCGAACGCAGTGGCGCGGCCGCGCGTTCCTGGCCGCCGGAGCGAAGGACCCGGTGTTGGGCATCCCCGCGATGGAGCGTCTCAACGGCTACGTGCACGGCGCGCCGGCGCCCGTCGCGTACGCCGACGCCGGACACTTCATTCAAGAGTGGGGCGAGCCGGTCGCCCGCGACGCACTGGCCGCATTCGGCGACAACGCCGCGATATGACGATCGTCACCGCACCGCGGTGACCGCTGCGAATGGCGGACGGGCGCCGTTCGCGCAATGATGGCCGCATGAAAGATCTCGTTCGCTTCGCCGTCTGCAGCGGTGCGCTCACCGCAGCGACGCTCTTCGCGCCGCCGCCGTCGTTTGCGCAAAGCCAAGTCACCGAGGTCCCGGTCGCGCAGGGCTCGCTGGTCGGCACGTTCGTCGTGCCGGCCGACGGAAAACGTCATCCGGCGATCGTCGTCCTGGGCGGAAGCGAGGGCGGGCTGCACGCTGAGGATGCACGGATGTTCGCCGCGCACGGCTACGCCGCGCTGGCGCTGGCATATTTCGGCGTCGCCCCGCTGCCCAAAGAGCTCAGCGCGATCCCGGTCGAGACGGTGACCCGCGGGATCGATTGGTTAGCCGCGCGACCCGAAGTGGACCCGGCGCGGATCGGAATCGAGGGCGGCTCGAAGGGCGCCGAGCTGGCGCTGGTCGTCGCGGCGCGCGACGCGCGCATTCACGCGACGGTCGTGGTGGCGCCAAGCGCCTACGTGTGGTTCGGGCTCGCGTTCGGCTCGGGCGCACCGGAGACGTCATCCTGGAGTGCGGCCGGCGCGCCGATCGCTTACGTTCCGTCGGACGCTGCGGCCGATGCGGCCGTCGCCCGAGCGTTTCAAACCGCCGGCACGATCTCGTTTCGCGACACCTACGAAGCGTCGCTCGCCGCAGCGCCGGTAGCGGTGCGCACGAGCGCGCTGATCCCGGCCGAGCGAATCGCCGGCCCGGTGCTCTGCATCGCCGGCGACGCCGACCGCGAGTGGGACAGCGCCGGCGCGTGCCGCAGCATCCGCGAGCGGCGTCACGCCGCCGGGCGCGACGCGAACGACGACATCGCGATCGAGCCGGGCGCCGGACACGCGCTGCCGTTCAGCGGCAAGCCTGCCCCGGCATCATTCGCGGCCGGTCCAGCGACAATCGTGCTCGGCGGAACCCCCGAAGCCAACGGCCGCGGCGGCGCCGACGCCTTCGCCCGCACCCTCACCTTCTTCGACCGCAATCTGGCGTCGCACTAATTTCCGTCCAAAACCACCAGATACTGTAGAAATACAGGCGACAGTACCACCCCGCGCGGCGCTGTCGTTTTCACGCCGGCCGCTCGGGGGCCCGGCTCAGCGTTTCGGTGCCGACTTGCGGACGTTCTTCAATTTCTTCCGCGCCTTGTGCCGGTCGAGCGCGTCAACGAGCGCGCCGCCCTTGCCGGCGCCGTGGCGGCCAATGGGTTCAGCCTCCTCTCGTTGCCTCTGTATCGCCTTAAGCTTTGCGGTGAGGGTCTTGGGAGCATCGTCTGTCTTTGACATGGCCGCAGGTATACTGCTAGGCGACGTTTCGCGCAAGCCCCAAATGCAAAAACTCACCCGCCACCCCGACGGGCGACAGGCGAAGCGTATTCGGCGAGGGATGGGTCGGGATGAGAAGTCGAGTCGTGAAACGTGCTCCGGCGCTCGCGCGCGTCGAGATGTGACGAAGATTGTCAGTCGGGCGAGGAGAGGAATATCAGCGATCGCCCTTTAGCTCTCGCTGCCCGGCATGCGCGTCGGCGCCAGATGACGTTCGATCCAATCGGCGAGCTCTTCGACCGTCATGCCGTTCGCAACGTGATTCAAGAAGAGCTCGAGTCCTTCTTGATCTGTGGCGTGCATCGTGAACCCGTGGAGTTGCAAGAAGAGCTTCCCACAAATCCATGCAATCCGCTTGTTGCCGTCGACGAATGGCTGATTCTCCGCAAGCGACTGCATAAGCGCGGCAGCTTTGAGCGTGACCGTCGGATATGCGTCCTCTCCTAATGCTGATTGCTGAGGGCGCCCGACAGCCGAGGCAAGACCGTCCGGGTACCGGAGAATCGGATCCCCGATGACCTCCGCATAGAACGCCTTTACATCGTCCTCGGTGAGATACTGCACTCAGGCTTCAGCGAGCGCTTTCAGGAGCGCGGCGTCCTCTTTTGCGATCGCACGAACCATCGCGAGCATGTGCTCGCGCGACACCGGGTGCGACTTCGAGTATTCGCGGACAGCTTCACCGATGATGTCGTTGACCGAACGGTGCTCGATGCTGGCCCGGAGCTTCAGTTGCTGCGCCGTGGCCTCATCGGTCCGAAAAGCGATCTGCTTCATTGCCATGATGCTATCAATATAGCACATCTGGTTACCGCGGAACCCGCCCGAGGGTGGAGAGCGTGGCGAGCGTGGAGGCTTTGCCCAAAAAGCCGCCTGCGATGGCTGATATATGGGCAAAGCCGAGCGTGGACTTGCATAATTATGCATTTATTGTATACTTATGCAGACCATGGTCACTTTGCCGGCGGCGGCGCGGTTGCGCGGCCGCAACGTCCTCTCCGTCACCGACCTGGGCTCCGACGAGCTCGGGGGCTTGCTTGCGTTGGCCCAGACCCTCAAGGCGCGGGGCCGCGAGCAGATGACGTTGTTGCGCGGCAAGACGCTGGTGATGCTGTTCGAGAAGCCGTCGCTGCGCACGCGCGTCTCCTTCGAAGCCGGGATGACGCAGCTGGGCGGCCACGCGATCGCTGCTACCGGCGGCGACTTCGGGATCGGCACCCGTGAGACGCCCGAGGACGCGGCCCGCGCACTCTCGCGCTACGGCGACGCGATCGTGTACCGCACCCACGCCCACGAGCCGCTGGTGCGTTTCGCCGGCGCCGCCACCGTCCCGACCATCAACGCGCTCTCCGAAGCCGGCCATCCGTGTCAGGCCTTCGCCGATCTGCTCACCATCCGCGAACGGTTCGGAACGCTCCAGGGCCTGCGCTTGGCCTTCGTCGGCGATGCCCGCAACAACGTCGCCGTCTCGCTGGCCGAAGCCGCGGCGATGAGCGGCATGACGATCACCTTCGCAGCGCCGCCGACGCACCGACCGACCGACGCATTCCTGGGCAAGCTCATCAAGCTCGGCGCGCAGCACGGCGTCACCGCGCGCGCCTTCACCTCGCCGATCCGCGCGGTGCGCGACGTCGACGTCGTCTACACCGACGTGTGGACCTCGATGGGCGACGAGCAGTTCGTCGAACGCAACCTCGCCGCGCTGCGGCCCTACCAGGTCAACGCGGAGCTCATGGGCGCCGCCGCGAAGCACTCGCTGTTCATGCACTGTCTTCCCGCGCACCGTGGCCAGGAAGTCACCGACGAGGTGATCGACGGCCCGCGCAGCGTCGTCTTCGAGCAAGCCGAGAACCGGCTGCACGCGCAAAAAGCGCTCCTCCTTGCACTTCTCACCGATCTCCGCGGGTTGACCGAATGACCCTTCGACAGGCTCAGGCCTAATATGGCCCTTCGACAAGGCTCAGGGCTACTATGGATATTCTAACGCCTCAGCAACCCAAGACCAAGCGCCAGCGCGCGATCCTCTCGCTAATCGCCGCGCGTCCGATCCACTCGCAGGATGAGTTGACCGCGTTGCTCGAGCAGCAGGGCTACGACGTGACCCAGGCGACGGTATCGCGCGACATCAAGGAGCTGGGCCTCCTGAAGGTCGCGCTCAAAGGCGGCCACGGCGGCGCCTTCAAGTACATCGAGCCGACCGTCGGCCCAGCGTTCAGCTCGCGGCTGCACCGGGTGGTCTCCGAGGTGGTCGTTGCGGCGCGTTCGTCGCTGAACCAGATCGTGCTGCGCACCCATCCCGGCACGGCGATGATGCTCGCAGCCGCCATCGACGGGGCCGACTGGCCCGAGATCCTGGGCACGATCGGCGGTGACGACACCGTGCTGGTCATCTGCGAAAAGCCCGAAACCACGCCCATGATCAAGCAGCGTTTCGAAGACATGCGGGGAGAGCACTAGTTCCGTGAAGATCGTTCTCGCGTACAGCGGCGGATTGGACACCTCGGTTCTGCTCAAGCAGTTCATCGATCAGGGCCACCAGGTCATTGCGATGACGCTCAATTTGGGCGAGTCGGATATGCTGGCCGGTGAAGGCTCGCAAGACGCCCTCGAAGCGGTGCGGCAAAAAGCGCTCAAGCTCGGGGCGGTCGAGGCGGTGCTGATCGATGCGCGCGAGCGCTTCATCGAGGAGTACGCCTACAAGGCCCTCGCAGCCAACGCGCTCTACCAGGGCGTCTACCCGCTCAGCGCGGCGCTGTCGCGGCCGCTCATCGCCGACCTGCTCGTCGAGACCGCGCAGCAGTACGGCGCCGACGCGGTCGCGCACGGCTGCACCGGCAAGGGCAACGATCAGGTTCGCATCGAGATCGGCGTGCGGGCCAAGGCGCCGCACCTCACGACGCTCGCGCCGCTGCGCGACAAGCCGCTCTCACGCCCCGACGCGATCGCCTACGCGCAAGCGCACGGCGTGCCGATCGCGCACACCGCGGCCAAGCCCTACTCCGTCGACGCGAACCTGTGGGGCCGCTCGATCGAAGCCGGCGTGCTGGAGAATCCCTGGAACGCGCCGCCCGAGGACGCGTACGCGTGGTCGGTCGCTCCCGAAGACGCGCCCGCGAGCGGCGACGAGGTCACGATCGCGTTTCGCCACGGCATCCCGCGTGTCGAGGGTACGAGCGGCGCCGAGATGGTCTTCGAGCTCAACAAGGTCGCCGGCCGCAACGGCGTCGGGCGCATCGACATGATCGAGGACCGCGTCGTCGGGCTCAAGTCGCGCGAAGTCTACGAGTGTCCCGCCAGCGTCACGCTGATCGAGGCGCACAAGGCGCTCGAACGCCTGACGCTCACCCGCGACGAGCTGCGCCTCAAGGCGGGGCTCGACCAGAAGTACGCCGAGCTGATCTACGACGCGCTGTGGTCCTCACCGCTGCGCCTCGCGCTCGATGCCTTCAACGCGAAGCTGGCCGAACGCCTTACCGGCGAGGTACGGGTCAAGCTGATCCGCGGCCGCGCCGTCGTCACCGGCTCGAGCTCGCCGTTCGCGCTTTACGACGAGTCGCTCGCGACCTACGGCGCCGGCGACACGTTCCGCCACGACGCGGCGGGCGGGTTCATCCAGATCCACGGCTTGCCCGTCGCCGCCGGGGCCGCGAAGGCCGCCGAGGCCGCCCAGCGTGCGACGCCTGAGTTCGCGTGAAACGCTTGACGGGACCGGCCCAAAAGCGGTATATCTGTCTGCTCGTGAGCATCAGTCTGCGCCGACCGCCTACCGACGCGCCCGTACGATCCGTACCGGGCTTCGTCGTGATGTGACGACGATGCCGGAGACGATCGACGGGCGCGCCGGCACACGGCGCGCTTTTTCATTTCGACGCGGAGCGACGACGTGGTGACCGGTCGCGACACGCCCGAGGAGCTGCAGTGGGGCGGACGGTTCGCGTCGGCCCCCGACCCCGCGCTGCTCGCCTACGGCTCGTCGCTGGGCGACGATCTCTTCATCGCGCGCTACGACGTCGCGTGCTCGCGCGCGCACGTCGCCGGATTGCTCGACGGCGGGATCGTCGCGCCCGAGGACGCGCTCGCGCTCGACGCTGCGCTCGAGCAGGTCGGCGCCGAGATCGCCGACGGCACGTTCGGCGCCTGGGCGATCGCGCGCGAGTTCGAAGACGTGCACGGCGCGATCGACGCCCGCGTGCGCGAGATCGCCGGGCCGGCCGGCGACCGCCTGCACAGCGGGCGCAGCCGCAACGACCAGGTCGCCACGACGATGCTGCTGTTCGCGCGCGAGTTCGCGCTCGACGGCGCGCGCGGGTGCCTTGACATTGCGGCGCTCTGCGCGGCCCGCGCTGCGGAGGAACTCGAGCGCGGGACGCTCGTGGCGGCGACGACCCACTGGCAGCCCGCGCAGCCGATCCTGCTCGCGCTGTGGATCGACGCGGTAGCGCGCGGTTTCGTGCGCGCCGCGGAACGCTTCGCGCGCGTCGCTTCGGATGCCGCGCGCTTCAGTCCGCTGGGCAGCGGCGCGCTCGCCGGTTCGACGCTCCCGCTGGGGCGCGCGAAGGCGGCCGGGCTGCTGCGCTTCGACGCCCCGTCGCCGAACTCGCTTGACGCCGTGGGCGATCGCGATGTGTTGCTCGATTTCGTGAACGCGTGCATGCGCGCCGTGCTGACGGCCTCGCGGCCCAGCGAGGAGCTCGTGCTGTGGGCATCGCCGGCGTTCGGCTACGTGCAGCTCGACGACGCGGCGTCGACCGGTTCGAGCCTCATGCCGCAGAAGCGCAACCCCGATCCCTTCGAGCTGATCCGCGGCAAAGCCGGGGCGCTCATCGGCGCGTACGCCGGCGCGGCGGCGACCGTCAAAGGTCTGGCGCTTTCGTACCACCGCGACCTCCAGGAGACCAAAGCGATCGTGATCCATGCCGCCCACGATGCGATCGCGTCGCTCGACGCGTTCCACCGGGCCTTCGGGCACGTCCGCTTCGTACACGAGACGATGAACGGCCGTGCGGGCCGCGGCTACACCGTGGCCACCGATCTCGCCGACGCGCTCATCGCCGGCGGCACGACGGCGCGCGATGCACACCGCGCGGTCGGCGAGCGCGTCGCCCTCGCCGAGGCGGCCGGACGCGACCTCGACGCGAGCGATTTGGCGCACCTCGGCATCCCCGGCGCGCCGCTCGACGCGCAGGCCTCCGTGCGCGCCAAGCGCACCGCCGGCTCGACGCACCCGGACGAAGTTCGCGCGGCCATCACTGCGACGCGCGACGCGATCGCCGCGCTCGTGCAAACGCTGCCGGCGTTCGGAAAGGAGCCCTCGTGATCACCGCCCACGTTGTCGGCGCGAGCGGCTACGCCGCCGCGGAGCTGATCCGCCTCATCGATCGCCATCCCGGCGTCGCGCTCGGCGTTCTCGAAAGCCGTTCGCAGCCGGGCGCTCCGGTCGCCGACGTCTTCCCGTGGCTGCCGCACGTCCACGTCGCGCTCGAGGGCAGCGGGACGGCGCTGGCCCGCGTGCGCGAGGACGACGTGGTGTTCCTCGCCGGCGGGCACGAGCTCGCGCGCGAGCAGGCTCCGGGCTTGTTGGCCAAGGGGGCGCGCGTCATCGATCTCTCCGACGCGTTCCGGCTGAGCGCGAACGCGGGCGAGGCGGTGTACGGCTTCCCCGAACGCTATCGCGCGCAGATCGCACAGGCGCGCCTGATCGCCAACCCGGGATGCTATGTCATCGCCGCACTGCTCGCGCTCGTCCCGCTGCAACCCCTCGCGGAACGCATCGCGCAGGTGGTGATCGATGCCAAGAGCGGGGTCACGGGCGCCGGCCGCACCCCTGCGACGCCGTCGCTGTTCGCGGAAGTCGACGGCGACGTGCGCGCGTACGGGTTGGCGGGACACCGTCACGGCGCGGAGATCGTGCAAGAAGCACGCGCGGCGGGGCTCGCGGCGCCGATCGTGTTTTCCCCCCACGTCGTCCCCCTGCGGCGCGGCCTCCTCGCCGACGTGTACCTGATCTCCCGCGACCGGCTCTCGCGCGACGAGGTGCTCGCGCTCTACGAGCGCTTCTACGCGGCGAACCCGTTCGTCACGGTTTTTCGGGACCTGCGCGCGCCGCATCTGCCCGCGCTCGAAGGCACCAACGACGCACACCTCGCGGTCGCCGAGCGCGACGGCGTCGTCCATATTCTGTCGGCGATCGACAACCTCGGCAAAGGTGCCGCCGGCCAGGCGGTGCAGAACATGAACCTCGCGCTGGGATTCCCGGAGGAACAAGGTCTCGATGCTCGCACACACGTCGGATAGTGTCACCCTGAGCCCGAAGGACCCATCTCCTGACAACGGAGAGATGGTCCGTTTGATCCAGGTGCGCGGCGGGATCGGCGCGGTACCCGGCGTTTGCATGGCCGGAGTGCACGCCGGGATCAAGAAGCGCAAGTCGGATCTGGCGCTCGTCGCGCTGCCCGGCCCGCACGTGTGCGCGCAAGTGATCACGACCAACGAGATCAAGGCGGCGCCGCTGCTGCTGACGAGCGGAAACCTCGCCGCCGACGGCGACGCGATCGAGGCGATCGTGTGCAACTCGGGCTGCGCCAACGCCTGCACCGGCGAACGCGGGATGCGCGACGCGGAGAATACCGCCCGGCATGCGGCGACGCTGTTGGGTCTGCGCGCGACGCAACTGGTGATCGCGTCGACCGGCGTCATCGGCGTAACGCTGCCGATGGACCGCGTCTCGAAGGGGATCGACCGCGCCCACAAGCAGCTCGCCGAGGGCCCCGAGGCGGCCTTCGACGCCGCCGAAGCGATCATGACGACCGACCACGTGCCCAAGCTCGCCGCGTACGCCTGGCACGAGAACGGCCGGCGCCACGTGATCGGCGGGATCGCGAAAGGCTCGGGGATGATCGCCCCCAACATGGCCACGATGCTGGCGTTTCTGGTGACCGACGCGGTCGTGTCGCGCGAATCGCTCGGCGCGGCGCTGCGCGAGGCCTGCGACGGTACCTTCAACATGATCTCGGTCGACGGCGACATGTCGACCAACGACGCCGTGTACTGCTGCGCGAAGCCGGGCGCTGCGGCGGCGACGCCCGGGCTGCGCGCGGCGCTGGATGCGGTGTGCCACGACCTTGCCGTCGCGATGGTGAGAGACGGCGAAGGGGCAACCAAGACCCTGACCTTCACCGTGACCGGCGCCCGCGACACGCACCAGGCACGCACGGTCGCCCGCGCGGTGATCAACTCGAGCCTGGTGAAGACGGCGCTGTACGGAGAAGACCCCAACTGGGGCCGCATGATCGCCGCCGCCGGCTCGGCCGGGACCGGCCTCGACCCCGACACCTGGTCGCTCTATCTGGGCGACGCGGTGTGGGTCGAGCGCGGCGCGATCGAAGCGATGAGTGAAGCCGAAGCCCACCACGTCCTCGAGGAGCAAAACGTCGCGGCGCGGCTCGACCTCGGTCTGGGCGCTGCCAGCGCGACCGCGTGGGGTTGCGATCTCACCGGCGACTACGTGCGCATCAACGCACATTACAGGACGTGACATGAGCTCGATCGTTTCGTCGCGCGGTCCGCGGCTGGTGACGCGACATCCGCATCTGATGGCGAACTACCGCCGGCTCGAGATCAACATCGTGCGGGGCGAAGGGTGCTGGCTCTACGACGAGTCGGGCAACGCCTATCTCGACCTGGTGGCCGGGATCGCGGTGTGCGCGCTGGGGCATGCGCATCCGCGCATCGCCCGAGCGGTCGCCGACCAGGCCGCGACCCTCGTGCACGTCTCGAACCTGGTGCACCACGAGCCCGCCGGGATGCTCGCCGATCGACTCGCCGAGTTGAGCGGCTTCGACGCGGTCTTTTTCTGCAACAGCGGCTCGGAGGCCAACGAAGCCGCCATCAAGTTGGCGCGCAAGCACGCCTGGCGCCGAGGTGACCGCAATCGCAACGTCATCCTGGCGGCGACCGGGTCGTTCCACGGCCGCACCATGGGCGCGCTCACCGCCACCGACAACGCGGCCTATCACGAGGGCTTCGAACCGCTGCCGCGCGGCTTCGCGCACACTGCGTTCAACGACGTCGCGGCCCTCGAAGCGGCCATCGACGAGACGACGGCGTGTTTTGTGGTCGAGCCGGTGCAGGGCGAGAGCGGCGTCGTCCCCGCCAGCAAGAAGTACCTCCAAGCGGCCCGGCGCCTGTGCGACGAGCGCGGCGCGCTGCTGATCTTCGACGAGGTGCAGTGCGGGATGGGGCGGATCGGCCGGCTCTTCGCGCACCAGTACTACGATGTGCGGCCCGACGCGTTCACGCTGGCGAAGTCGCTGGCCAACGGGTTGCCGATCGGGACGTTGATCGTGCGCGGTGCGGCCGCAGCGGCGCTGCAGCCGGGCGACCACGGCACGACCTTCGGCGGATCGCCCGTCCCCGCGGCAGCGGCGTTGGAGCATCTCGCGATTCGCGACGTCGTCGACCTCGACGCGCACGTAACGGCGATCGGCAACCTCTTGCGCGCCGAGCTCGCGGCGATTGCGCGCGACCACCCCGATACGTTCGACGAACCGCGCGGCCTGGGCCTGATGCTCGGGCTGCCGGTGCGCGAGCCGCTCGAGGCGCGCGAGTTCATCCCGCACGGCCTCGACCACGGGCTGTTCATCAACGCCGCCGGACGCAACACCCTGCGGTTCGTCCCGCCGTTGATCCTTTCGGCCGAGGAGGTGCGCATCGCCGCGCAGCGCCTGCGCGAAACGATCGCCGCGACGCGTGGTTCGGCTCGCTCGCGCTGACGATGCGGCGGCCTGCGCCGCGATCTACCGTCCGGCCGTCGAGAACTCGTGGATCTCGTTCGAGGAGATCGCGCCCGGCGCCGCCGCGATGCGCGACCGCATCGTGTCGACCGGCGCCACCCATCCCTGGCTGGTGTACGAAGACGACGCGGTGGCGGGCTTCGCATACGCTACCAAGCACCGCGAGCGCGCCGCCTATCGCTGGTCGGTCGACGTCTCGGTCCACGTCGATGCCGGGGCGCGGCGCCGCGGCGTAGGGCGCGCCCTCTACGCGGTCCTGTTCCGCATCCTCGAACGCCAGGGCTTCCATCGTGCCTACGCGGGGATCGCGCTCCCCAACGACGCCAGCATCGCGTTGCACCGCGCCGCCGGCTTCAACTACGTCGGCGTGTATACCGAGGTCGGCTTCAAGAACGGGGCCTGGGGCGACGTCACCTGGTGGCAGCGCCCGATCGCTTCCCCGGGGATTGCGGCGACCGTACCT
Organism: Vulcanimicrobiota bacterium; assembly: GCA_003140215.1. Lineage (GTDB taxonomy): Bacteria > Vulcanimicrobiota > Vulcanimicrobiia > Vulcanimicrobiales > Vulcanimicrobiaceae > Vulcanimicrobium > Vulcanimicrobium beijerinckii. Next base: position 230,356 of record PLJL01000001.1, read on the forward strand.
GCGGACCCGATCCCGCTGGCGCAGCTCGGCCTACCGGCACTCGCCGCCGCGCTGTCGATTTGAGGCGTCGCCGTTCGTCCTAGGTGCGGATGCGAAGACATCCGCACCGCTGAAAGGGACGACCATGAAGTACATGCTGCTGATCTACGGCGAACCTCAGGAGCGCGAACCGACGCCCGAGGAGTGGGCCGCGTCCATGCCTCCCTGGGTGGCATACGGCGAGGAGCTGCGCAAGCGCGGCGCCTACATCGACGCGGCCCCCCTGGCCCGAAGCACGAGCGCGACCACGGTGCGGGTGCGCGACGGAAAGCGCGTCGTGACCGACGGCCCGTTCGCCGAGACGAAGGAAGTGCTGGGCGGCTATTACATCATCGAGGCGCCGTCGATCGAAGGAGCGCTCGAGGCGGCGGCGATGTGCCCGGGCGCGAAGAACGGGTCGGTGGAGGTCCGGCCTATTGTCGACATGTGACGTCGACGCAGCGGAACGAGTCGCACGGTGCTTCCGCGACGACGCGGGACGCACCGTTGCGACATTGGCGCGCGCCCTCGGCGACATCGAGCTGGCCGAGGATGCACTGCAAGACGCGTACTTGTACGCGCTCGAGCACTGGCCGCGCCACGGTTTCCCGGCGCGGCCGTCGGCGTGGATTCTCGCCGCGGCGCGGAACCGCGCGATCGACCGCCTGCGCCGCGAACGCATCGGGCGCGACAAGCTACACCGGCTCGCGGCGCTCAATCCCGCCCCTTCAAGCGAGGCCGGCGCGGACGATGCGATGACCCCGATTCCCGACGACCGTCTCGAGTTGATCTTCGCCTGCTGCCATCCCGCGCTCGGTATCGAAGCGCGCATCGCGCTGACGTTGCGGACGCTCGCCGGGCTCAGCACCGAGGAGATCGCCGAAGCCTTCCTGGTGCCGCACGCGACGATGGCACAGCGTCTGGTCCGTGTGAAGCGCAAGATCCGCGAATCGGGGATTCCGTTCGAAGTTCCCCCGGCGGCGGACCTTCCCGAGCGGCTCGACGACGTGTGTGCCGTCCTGTATCTCATCTTCAACGAGGGATACATGGCGAGCGCCGGCGACCGGCTGGTGCGCAATGAGCTCTGCGACGAAGCGATTCGGCTGGGCCGCGTTCTCTCGTCGCTGATGCCGCAAGAGCCCGAAGTGATGGGGCTGCTGGCGCTGATGCTCTATCACGACTCCCGCCGCGAAGCCCGCGTCGCGCGCGACGGCTCGATGATCTTACTGGGCGATCAAGACCGTGCGCTCTGGAACCGTGAGAAAATCGCCGAGGCGGACGGGTGGCTCGCGCGGGCGTCGCGGCACAGAGTCCCCGGACCGTACCAACTGCAAGCCGCGATCGCCTTCGTGCACGTCTCCGCGCCCTCGGCCGACGATGTCGATTGGCCCGCGATCGTGGAGCTCTACGGCCGGCTCGAGCGGATGACGCCGTCGCCGATCGTCTCGCTGAACCGAGCGGTCGCAATCGGGTTCGCCGACGGACCGGCCACCGGGCTCGCCGCGCTCGACGCGCTCCCGCGCGAGACGCTCGGCGAGTACCATCACTATCACGTCGCCCGCGCCGACGCGCTGGGCCGCCTGGGCCGCACCTCCGAAGCGCGAGCCGCGTATCACGCCGCGCTGGAGCGCACCCAAAACGCCGCAGAGCGCGCGCACCTGCAATCGAAGCTCTTGCCGCCGGACTGATCCGGGAGGATTCAGAAACTCTTCATCCGACGGTGATATCTGCGGTGCACCGTTTATCGGCCCTAGCAGGGCGCGCCGAACGCCGCGCGGTCGTCGGCGACGAGGACCTCGATCACGCTCGCGTCGGCATCCTGCGGTCCGTGCAGGCGGAGGAACTCGTCCTGCAACGGGGCCGAGAGGTCGCGCACCCGCAGGCCCTTGAGCAGTTCGTTGATGGCGTCGCGCTGCTCGGGCTCGATGCGCTCCGCCACCGCCCGAGCGACCTCGTCGTCGGTCGGGCTGGAGCGAACCAGCTCCAAGAACTCCGCTTCGCTCAAGCTGACCTGACCGAGCAGCCACGCGCTCAGGCCGGGGGTGATGCGGTACCCTCCCGGATCGCCGCCCTGGATCAAGCCGCGGGCCTTGTCGATCGTGCGCGGCAGCAGCATCAGGCCACCCAGCCGGGCGCGCGGATCGCGCGGCGGACGCCGGCGCAGGCTGATCGGAAGCATGCAACCGTGCTACCGGAAGGCCGTGAAAAAACTCTGAAACGATCCCGGCGCTCGACGGCGAACCAAGCGGTGATGGCTCCCGCTGCATTCTACCGCCGGCTCGATGCCGATACGTTCGCCGCAACCGAGGCGACCGCGAGTCCGTGGGACGAGCGCCTGCAGCACGGCGGGCCGCCGACGGCATTGGTTGCCCATGTCATGGCGGCGCTCCATCCACGCCCCGATATGCGCTTTGCGCGCATCACCTCGGAGTTTCTCGGCGTGCTTCCGCGTGCGGTGATGCGCGTGCGCACGCGCGTCGCGCGCCCCGGCCGGCGCATCGAGATGCTCGAAGGCGTCGTCGAAAGCGACGGACGCGAGGTTCTCACGGCACGGGCGTGGCGGATCGCAACCCAACCCGAAGGCAGCGTGCCGCCCGCGGCGACCGCGCCCGATCCGGTGCCGCCGATTCCGGACGCCGCGCCGCTACCGGGGTGGATGAAACAGTTCGGCTACGGTCAGGCGTTCGAATGGCGCCACGTCTACGGCGGCGGGAAGCCGGGGCCGGCGTGCGTGTGGGCCCGGCCGCGCATTCCGCTGGTCGACGATGCGCCGCCGGCACCGCTCGATGCGGCCTTGCTGATCGCGGACTCGGCCAACGGGATCAGCGGCGAGCTGCCGATGGCGGAGTGGCTGTTCGTCCCGCCGTCGCTGTCGCTCGCGCTCGAGCGCTATCCGCACGGCGAGTGGACGTTGCTCGAAGCACGCACCACGCTCAGCTCCGACGGCCTCGGCGTGACCACGCTTCGGCTGGCCGATGCAGTCGGCTATTTCGGCGCCGGCACCCAAGCGCTGCTCGTGGAGCGCCGGACGCAACCATCATAATCGCGCCGGGGGCCGGCGGCCTCACGTATCAGCCGCGGGCGTCCACTACTTGCGACGCCCGGTTGAGCCGGCGGGTGAGTAGATCGCTGGTATATCCTCAACGAAAGCGGGTCGCGAACCGTTCGCGGTGCCCATTAGAGGGACGCTAGAAGTACGCCGCCGGACGCCCTGCGGTTTCGTGGGGGCGAGGGGCCGCTCGCGCGAAAGGGAGCCGTCCCATGTCCACCACCGACTCGCCGCACGGCGAACATACCTTCGGCTTTCGCACGCGCGCGCTGCATGCGGGGACGCCGCCCGACGGCGAGACCGGGGCCCGCGCCCTGCCGCTCCACATGTCGTCGGCGTTCGTGTTCGACTCGACCGAGCATGCCGTCGAGTTGTTCTCGCTGCGCACCTACGGCAACATCTACACGCGCATCAGCAACCCCACCGTCGCCGCCTTCGAAGAGAAGCTCGCCAGCCTCGAAGGCGGGCTCGGCGCGATCGCGACCGCCAGCGGGCTCGCCGCGCAGCTGGTCGTGATCTTGAGCTTGGCGCAGCAAGGCGATCATATCGTCGCTTCGACGAACCTCTACGGCGGAACGGTGACGCAGTTCTCCGTGACCCTCAAGCGCATGGGGATCGAAACGACGTTCGTGCCGGTCGGCGATCTCGACGGCGTGCGCGCCGCGTTGCGCGACACCACGCGCGCGGTATTCGTCGAAACGATCGGCAACCCCAACGGCAACGTCGCCGATCTCGCCGCGCTGGCCGGGATCGCGCACGCGGGCGGCGTGCCGCTGATCGTCGACAACACCTTCGCCACCCCGTATTTGTGCCGCCCGATCGAGCACGGCGCCGATATCGTCGTGCACTCGGCGACGAAGTTCTTGTGCGGTCACGGAACCGTGATCGCCGGCGCGATCGTCGACGCCGGGACGTTTGCGTGGACCGTCGCGAAGCATCCGCTGCTCACCATGCCCAGCCCGGGCTATCACGGGCTCAACTTCTCCGAGACGTTCGGCGAGTACGCGTTCTTGCAGCGCGCGCGTGTCGAAGTACTGCGCGATGTGGGCGCGTCGATCTCGCCGATGAACGCCTGGCTTTTGGTGCAAGGGCTCGAGACTTTGGCGCTGCGGATGCCGCAGCACGTCGCCAACGCCCGCACCGTCGCCGCGTTCCTGCGCGGTCGCGACGAGGTCGCCTGGGTGTCGTTCGCCGACCTCCCCGACAGCCCGGATCGGGCACTCGCGGCCCGGTACCTACCGCTGGGCGCCGGTTCGGTGTTCACGTTCGGCTTGCGTGGCGGGCGTGACGCGGGCCGCGCCTTCATCGAGGGGCTCGAGCTGTGGAGCCATCTGGCGAACCTGGGCGACGCGAAGAGCCTGGTGATCCATCCCGCGTCGACGACGCACCAGCAGCTCTCCGACGACGAGATGCGCGCCGCCGGCGTCGGCCCCGAAACCGTCCGGCTCTCGGTCGGCATCGAGGACGTTGAGGACCTGATCTGGGACCTCGAGCGCGGCCTCGCCGCTGCGCGCCGTCTCACCGAGGTCCGCGCTTGATCCTGGAAACTCCGGCCCAACGCCGCGCGCTGCTCGACCGCTCGCAGACCGTCGCAATGGTCGGCGCGTCGGCGACGCACACGCGGCCGAGCTACTTCGTGTTCTCGTACCTGCGCACACGCGGGAAGCTGAACGTCGCGCCGATCAACCCCGCCATCGCCGAGATCGACGGCGTGCGCGCCTACCCGACCTTGGCCGCCTACGCCGCGGAGCAGGGGCCGCCCGACATCGTCGACGTGTTCCGCAAACCCGACGATGCGCCGCAAGTCGCGCGCGACGCGATCGCGGCGGGCGCCAAGGCGATTTGGTTCCAGTACGGCGTCATCAACGACGAGGCGATCCGGCTCGCCGATGCAGCCGGGCTCGACGTCGTCGTCGACCGCTGCATCAAGGTCGAATCCGCGCGCTTCGACGGCGGCTTGGCGATGGGCGGGATGAACACCGGCGTCCTCACGGCGCGCCGCCGCGAGCGCTGAGACGGTTACTCAGGAGGCCTGAACGGGCGAGGGAAGAACCCTCCCGGTCATCCACAGCTTCCCGGGGGTAGCCGCAGATGTCACTCTCTCCCATTCTCGACGTCCTCATCGGCATGGCCGGCGTCTACGTCGCATTCAGTCTCCTGGCTTCTTGGTTCAACGAACGAGCCGCGTCGGCGCTCGATCTGCGTTCCAAAGGGCTCGTGAACGGGATCTATCAGCTCTTGAACGGCGACAGAACGGCGTTCACGCAATTCACCCAAGATCCGATATTCATCGCGCTGCAACAAGCCGGACAGAACACGGTGCAGACCGCGCAAGCAGCGGCGCCGGCGGCCGTCGCCGATCCGGCGGCACTCGCGAAGAACGGTCCTTCGTACATGTCGAGGGAGCAGTTCAGCGCGGTCTTCATGAACATGCTCGCATCGAAGGGCGCGCAGGTGGCCGCGGCCGCGAGCGCGACTGCGAGTGCGGCGAGTGCCGCGACCACCGTAAACCCGGCTACCGGCACGACGCCCGCGATGGCCGCAGCAGCAGTCGCCGCGAACGCCGTCCAGAGCATTCAAGCCGCCGGAGACGCGTTGGGCGTGGGGCCTCAGGTCGGCGCGGTCTTGGCGAAGTCCGGTGCCGACATCAACGCGTTCGTCTCCGGTATCGAGACGTTGTACGACGACCACATGGACCGCGTCTCGGGCTGGTACAAGCGCGAGTCGCACAAGATTCTGATCATCATCGGCGCGCTGTTGGCGGTGATTTTCAACATCGATTCCGTGCGGCTCTATGAAGGGCTCAGCTGCAACTCGGCCTTACGCGGGTCAGTTTCTGCCGCCGCCACCGCCGCCGCCGCGAAGAACACCAGCGCAACGCCTAGCGGTGTCGTCCCTGGGATGCTACAGGCGGTTCCGTTAGGATGGGCGCCACAGGGGAACAGGCTCCTTGACGATCCGATCGCGTGTTACGTCAAGGAGGACGCAGCCGCAAACGTCCCACCCGCGGGCGTGAAGACGTGGTTCTTGTACCTCTTGTCCAAGGTGCTTGGGCTGGGAATCACCGTGATCGCGCTCTCGCTCGGCGCACCGTTCTGGTTCGACGCGCTCAGCTGCCTGACAAACGTGCGGGCGGCCGGGAAAAAGCCCGACTCTGACGCCAAGGCGACGACCTAGCCGCGAAATTCCGGATAGGAAAGCGACCCGCTCGACGCGTACGTCCCGAGCCTGTTAGGGTGTGCCCCGGCGAGGTGGTCATTTGAAGCGCAGCACCTTCTCGGCTCTGGTTTCGGCGGGCGCGGTCAGCGCCCCGGCGTTCCTGCGCTACGCTTGGGCAGAAGATCTGATCACCGTCGGTACCGTCAACTCCAGCAGCGACGTCCCGTTCTTCATCGGCGACAAGAAGGGGTTCTTTCGCGAACAGGGGCTCGCGGTCAAGTGGACGGCGTTCGACTCCGCGGCGAAGATGGTCGTCCCGCTGGGCGCCAATCAGCTCGACGTCGCCGCCGGAGCGCCGTCGGCCGGACTCTACAATGCCGTCGCGCAAGGCATCGATCTCAAGATCGTCGCCGACAAAGGCTCGACGCCGCACGGGTTCGGATACCTGCCCTTGCTCGTCCGCGCCGATCTGGCGGCACACTTCAGCTACAAAGACCTCAAGGGCATGAAGGTCGCCGAGCCCGCGCAAGGCACGGCCACGTCGTCGACCCTCAACGAGGCGCTCAAGCAGGCTCACCTCGTCTACGCCGACGTGACCCACGAGTTCCTCGGCTTCCCCACCCACGTCGCGGCCTTTGCCGGCAAGAGCATCGACGCCAGCCTTACCACCGAACCGTCGGCAACGCTCGCGGTACGCAGCGGCAACGCCGTGCGCTACGCCGGAGACGACGTCTTCTATCCCAAGCAGCAGCTCGCGGTACTGCTCTACGGCGCCACGATGGCGCAGAAAAAACCCGAGCTGGGCCGTAAGTTCATGGTCGCCTACATCAAGGCCGTCCGTTTCTACAACGACGGCCTGGCGCGCGACAAGCGCACCGGCCACGGCTCCCTGACCGGCAAGAACGGTAAGGAGATCGTCGACATCCTCACCGAGTACACGGCGGTGAAGGACCGGACGATCTACGAACAGGCCACGCCCAACGGCAACGACCCCGACGGCCGGGTGAACCTCGAGAGCCTGCGCAAGGACCTCGCCTTCTTCAGAGCCCAAGGCTTGGTAACCGGCAACGTCACGGCCGACGCGGTGCACGACGGATCGTTCGTCGAAGCGGCGCTCAAGATCACCGGCAAGTACCAGCACGGCTGATGGCCGACGCGAAGATTCGCTTCGAGCAGGTCGAGAAGCGCTTCTTCCTTCGCGACGGCGAGCACGTGGCGCTCGGCGGCGTCTCGTTCGAGGTGGGTTCAGGGGAGTTCTTCGTGATCGTGGGGCCGAGCGGCTGCGGGAAGACGACGCTGTTGCGCATCGCCGCCGGACTCGAGGCGCCGACGTCGGGCCGCGTCACGATCGCGCGCGGCGACGGCGACCGCCCCGAGAACGCGATGGTGTTCCAAGGGGAGTCGCTCTTTCCGTGGATGACGGTCCGCGAGAACGCCGCCTATGGCTTGCGCATGCGAGGCGCGCCGCGAGCGCAGATCGACGACGTCGTCGGCCACTATCTCGACCGCACCGGGCTGCGCGCGTTCGCGGATGCGTTCCCGCACCAGCTCTCGGGCGGGATGAAACAACGCGTGTCGATCGCGCGGGCGTTCGCCTGCGACCCCGAGGTGCTGCTCATGGACGAGCCGTTCTCGGCGCTCGACGAGCAGAACCGAACGCTGCTCCAACAAGAGCTGCTGCGCATCTGGGACGAGACCAAGAAGACCGTTGTCTTCATCACCCACAGCGTCGACGAAGCGGTCAGCTTGGGCGACCGCATCATGGTCATGAGCAGCGACCGCGGCCGCCCCAAAGCGTTCGTCGACGTGCCTTTCACGCGCCCGCGCTCCGTGCTCGATCTGCGCGCGACGCCGGAGTACGGCCGGCTGTTCGGGGACATTTGGGCCGAGTTGCGCGACGAGATCCGCTTCCCCGTCCCCGAGCCCGCCGCATGAGCGTCGACGCGCGCGACCGGCTGCTGAGCGTCGCGTCGCCGATCGCGTTGTTCGTCCTGTGGGAGATCGCCGCGCGCGCGCACTGGATCGACGTTCGCTTCTACCCGGCTCCGTCGTCGATCGCCCGCACCTTCGGCACGATGCTGGCCAACGGAACGCTGCTCGCGAATACGCTGATCACGCTCGAACGCTTCGCCATCGGGATCGTGGTCGGCGGCGTGCCGGCGCTCCTGCTCGGGTTGGCGATGGGGCTCTACCGGCCCATCTACGCCATCGTCGATCCGCTGATCTCGGCGACGTACCCGGTCCCCAAGAGCGCGATCCTGCCGCTGATCCTGCTCGTCTTCGGCATCGGCGAGGCCTCCAAGATCGCGATGGTCGCGATCGGGATGTTCTACCCCGTCGTGATCAACACGGCGGCCGGCGTGCGCCAGATCGACCGCATGTACTTCGACGTCGGGCGCAACTACGGCGCGCGCGGCTGGGCCGTGTTCCGCACGATCGCGTTCCCCGGCGCGCTGCCCGTCATCATGACCGGCGTGAAGCTGGGCGCGGGGCTGGGGCTGATCCTCATCGCGGTGGCCGAGATGCTCGGCGCGCCGAGCGGTCTGGGCTTCGTGATCCTCAACGCCTGGCAGATCTTCCAGGTCAACGTGATGTACGTCGGCATCATCACGATCGCGGTGATCGGCTTCGCCCTCACCGTGCTGCTCAACGAAGTGGAGCGGATCCTGATCCCCGCTCGTCCGCGGCACTAAAGGAGAACACAAACACCGCCATGGCGCTGACCGAACGGCAACAGCAGACTCTCGTCTCGACGAACGCCGCGACCCCGATGGGCGACCTGTTCCGCCGCTATTGGATCCCCGCGCTGCTCGCCGAGGAGCTCCCCGAGCCCGACTGCGCTCCGGTGCGAGTACGGCTGCTGGGCGAGGATCTGATCGCATTCTGCGACACCACCGGGCGCTACGGGTTGATCGACGGTTTCTGCGCGCACCGCGGCGTCTCGCTCTTCTACGCCCGCAACGAAGAGTGCGGGCTGCGCTGCGCCTACCACGGCTGGAAGTACGACGTGGAAGGCCGCTGCATCGACATGCCGTCGGAACCCGAAGAGAGCAACTTCAAGGACAAGGTGCGCCTCAGGGCCTACCCGCTGGTGCGGCTCGGCGACGTGTTCTGGACCTACATGGGACCCGTGAACGCTCGCCCGGCGGAGCCCCAACTCGAATGGGCAACGCTGCCGCCGTCGCAGGTATACATTTCCAAGCGGCTGCAACGCACGAACTATCTGCAGGCGCTCGAGGGCGGGATCGACTCGAGCCACGTCTCGTTCACCCACCGCTTCAGCCTCGACGACGATCCGCTGCACCGCGGTTCGCTAGGCAACGTCTACCTCAAGCAAGACGGCCGCCCGCGCTTCGAGGTCGTCGAATCGGCTGGCGGCCTGTTGATCGGCGCGCGCCGCAACGCCGGCGACGACCGCTACTACTGGCGCATCACGCAGTACGTGATGCCTTGGTACACGATCATCCCGCCGTTCGGCGAGAACCTGATCGGTGCGCACGCCTGGGTTCCGATCGACGACGAGAGTTGCTGGGCCTGGAGCATCAACTATCACCCGGTGCGCGAGCTGCTCGACACGGAGCGTGACGATATGCGTGCCGGCGGCGGGATTCACTGCGTCTACAAGCCCGGAACCTACGAGCCGCTCGCCGACGCGAGCAACGACTACCTCATCGACCGGCGCGCGCAACGCGAGCAGAAGTCGTTCAGCGGCGTCGCCGGGATCGCGATGCAAGACGCCTCGCTGCAGGAGAGCATGGGACCGATCCAGGACCGCCTGCGGGAGCGGCTCGGCACCAGCGACAGCGGGATCATCATGGCGCGCCAGCGCCTGCTGCGCGCCGCCGAGGTTGCGGCCGGCGACGTCCCGCCCGGGCTGGACCCCGCGGCGCAGCGCGTGCGCTCGGCCTCGTTGCTGCTGCCCAAGGACGTTCCATTCCAAGACGGCGCCGCCGACGCGCTGCGCCTGCAGCCCAAGACCGCCTTCGTCTCGCTATGATGAGCATCGCGGCGGCGCGACGTGCCGGCGCACGCATCACGGTGACCGGCACCGCAGCGCGCTCGTTCCTGCGCGCCGAGTTGGACGGGGTTCGGTTTCTCGCCCCCGACGCCGTCGGCGACCTCGACGAGATGCTACGAGAAACGGACATGCTCGTCTTCGTCACCGACGCACGTGACGTGGCGCAGATGCCGCACCCGATCGCCGTCGCCGAAGCCGCGCGCGACCGCGGCATCTTGGTCGCCGCGATCGTCGTGAGCGACAAAGCCGCCCTGGGCCGCTCGCCGCGGCTCGCGGCGCTGCGCGAGGCCGCCGACATGGTGATGATCGTGAGCGACGCCGAGGCCGCGCGCGCGGTCATCGCCGCCCTGCGCTAAGGCTCCGCATGCTCGAAACGCAGATCGAGGCGGTGATCGGCTTGCTCGTCGTGACGATCCCGCTCGTCGCGCTGGCGCGCCGTGGCGACGTCCCGTATCCGATCGTGCTCGTGCTGGGCGGCCTCGCGCTGGGATTCATCCCGGGATTGCCCAGCGTGCACCTCGATCCGAACCTCGTGCTGTTGATCTTCCTTCCGCCGCTGCTGTACTGGGAAGCAATCACCGCGCCGACCGACATCATGCTCGCCAACCTGACGCAGATCGGGATGCTGGCGATCGGGCTCGTCCTCGCCACCACGATCGCCGTCGCGGTCATCGCGCACGCCGTCATTCCGAATCTGCCGTGGGCGGTCGCGTTCGTCCTGGGCGCGATCGTCGCGCCGACCGACGAGCTCGCTTCGGCGCCGGTGCTCGAGCGATTCCGGATCCCCCGTCACGTCATCGCGATCGTCGAAGGCGAAAGCCTGGTGAACGACGCGTTCTCGCTCGTGCTCTACGCGGCGGCGCTGACCGCCGTGGTGACGGGCGTCGTCGAGCCGCTCCACATCTCGGTGTACCTCATCGCCGGTCCGGTCGGCGCCCTGCTCGTCGGCCTTCTCGCGGGACGGATCGCCGTCGCGGGCTGGCGGCGCATCAAAGACACCGACCTGCAGTCGGTGATCTCACTGCTGGTACCCTTCGTTTCCTATTTGCCGGCGCTGCGGATCGGTGCGTCCGGCGTCCTGGGTGTGGTAGCGACCGGCGTCTACGTGAACCGCTTTACGCCGATCGTGGTGACGCCGGCGACGCGGCTGCGGCTCGTCGGTTTCTGGGAGACCTTCGTCTTCGTCGCGAACGCGTTGCTCTTTCTGCTGGTCGGGCTGCAGTTGCACGACATCGCGACCGGCGTGTTCCGGCAAAACGCCTGGCAAACCGTCCTGTGGGCGACGCTGGCGACGAACGCGACCGTGATCCTCGTTCGCTTCGGCTGGGTCTTGCTGACCGAGTACCTGCCTTTTGTCGGCGGTTCCTCGGAGCACGCCGAGCCGGACTGGAAGCACGCGTTGATCGTTTCATGGTCGGGGCTGCGCGGAGCGGTCTCGCTCGCGGCCGCGCTCGCGATCCCGATCACCGCCGCCGGCGGGACGCCGTTCCCGCATCGTGAACTCATCATCTTCCTCACCTTCACGGTCATCGTCGTGACGCTGGTCGGCGGCGGACTCACGCTCCCGGCCGCGATCGCGCGGCTGAAGGTGAGCGACAGCGGGCGCGAGGAGACTGAGGACATGCAACGCGCGCTGGCGGGCGCAGCCAAGGCCGCACTGGCGCGGGTCGACGCGCTGGAGCGCGAGCGTCGGCTCGACCCCGAGCACGCCGCAGTCCTGCGACGGCGCTACGCCCAGCTGCGCGAGAGCTCGGACCGCCCTGGCGATCCCGCAGTGCGCGAGGCGGCACGACGCCGGTCGAGCGCGGAACGCGAGGTGATCGAGGCCGAGCGCCACGCGCTCATCGAGCTGCGCGAACGCGGTGAGATCGACAACACCGTCCTGCGCCGGGTTCTGCTCGCGCTCGATCATGCGCACACGCGGATCCCGCAATGACCGAAGGCGAGCTACTGTGGACGCCCGATCCCGTGCAAGCCGCGCAGTCCACGGTCGCACGTTTCATGCGCCGGCTCGCCGCGCAGGGCCACGCGTTCGAGAGCTACGAGGAGCTGCGGCGCTGGTCGGTGACCGACCTCGACGGCTTTTGGGCGGCGGTGTGGGAGTTCTTCGACGTCCACGCGACGCAGCCGTACGAACGCGTGCTGAGTTCGCGCGAGATGCCGGGCGCCGTCTGGTTCGCCGGATCGCGCGTGAACTACGCCGAGCACCTGCTGCGGCACGAGCGCTCAGCCGCGTCCGGCGAAGCGGCCCTCGTGCACAGCTCGGAGCTTCGCCCGCTCGCGCGGATGTCGTGGAGCGAACTCGGCGGCGCGGTGCGCATCCTGGCGACGCAGCTGCGCGCGCTCGGCGTGCGCCCCGGCGACCGCGTCGTCGCCTACATGCCGAACATCCCGGAGACGGTGGTCGCGATGATCGCCGTCACGGCTATCGGCGGCGTGTGGTCGTCGGCGGCACCCGAGTTCGGGGCTCGGACCGTGATCGACCGCTTCGCGCAGATCGAGCCGATGGTGCTCTTCGCCGCGGACGGGTACCGCTTCGGCGGCAAGGACTTCGATCGCGCCGATGAGATCCGCACGATCCTGGCCGAACTGCCGACGGTGAAGCACGTCGTTTGGCTGTCGTACCTCGATCCGGCGTCACGCGCACCGGTCGAGCCGGCGCTCGCGTGGGCCGAGCTGCTCGATCGCCCGCCGGTCGACGCCGCGACGTTCGCCTACGAGTACGTCGCGCACGATCATCCGCTGTGGGTGCTCTTCTCTTCGGGCACGACGGGGTTGCCGAAGCCGATCGTGCACGGGCACGTCGGCATTCTGCTCGAGCACCTCAAGAGCACCGGGCTCGGTCAGAACCTCAACCCGCAGTCGCGGATGTTCTTCTATACCACGACCGGCTGGATGATGTTCAACGCGCTGCTGTCGGCGCTGCTGCAAGGCGCGTCGGTCGTGCTCTACGACGGGCATCCGGCACACCCGACGCCGGCGCTACTGTGGCAGCTTGCAGCCGATGCGGAAGCGACGTCCTTCGGCGCAAGTCCCACGTTCGTGCAGATGATGCAGAAAATCGGGCTCGTTCCGCGCGAGCGCTTCGAACTCTCGCGGCTGCAGAGCGTGCTGCTCACCGGCTCGCCGGTCACGCCCGAATCGACGGCGTGGTTCTACGAGTACGTCAAACGCGATCTCTGGGTCACCTCGCCCTCGGGCGGAACGGAGCTGTGCGCGGGCCTGGTCGGCGGCTCGCCGCTGCTCCCGGTCTATGCGGGCGAGATCCAAACGCGGCTGCTCGGGATGGACGTGCACGCCTGGAACGCCGCCGGCGTCCCGGTGATCGACGAGGTCGGCGAGCTGGTGGTCACCAGCCCGTCGCCGTCGATGCCCCTGCGCTTCATGAACGATCCGAACGACGCGCGCTATCGCGAAACGTATTTCGAGCATTTCCCCGGCGTATGGCGGCACGGCGACTTCATCAAGATCAACGCGCGCGGCGGCTGCTACATCTACGGGCGCTCGGACTCGACGCTCAACCGCTACGGCGTGCGCATCGGCTCCGCTGAGATCTACCGGGCCGTCGAGCAGCTCGACGAGATCGCGGACAGCCTCGTCGTGTGCCTCGAGCTTCCGGGCGGGGCGTTCTACATGCCGCTGTTCGTGCGGCTCGCTGACGGCGCACTCTTCGACGACGCGCTGCACGCGCGCATCGTGAACAAGTTGCGAACCGACTGCAGCCCGCGCCACGTCCCCGACGAAATCCACGCCGTCGCGGCGATACCCTACACCCTCACCGGCAAGAAGATGGAGATCCCGGTGCGCCGCATCCTGGCCGGGACCCCGCCGGAAAAAGCCGCCAGCCGCGAAGCGATGATGCAGCCCGCGGCGCTCGACTGGTACGTCGAGTTCGCGCACGCGCGCGCCGCGACCGGCTCAGGCCGACAGTAAGGGGGGTCGTCGCGCTCCCACGTTGGTGCGTTGCTCGAAGGCGTGCGCGAACCCGAGCAGGCCCAACTCGTCGCGGTAGCGGCCGACGATCTGCACGCCGACCGGCAGACCGTCGGGGGTAAACCCGCACGGTACCGAGATGGCCGGATGTCCGGTCACCGTGATCGCCGAGCACGACCGCATCCAGTCCAGGTAGTTCTCCATCGCAACCCCGTTGATCGCGGTCACGTACGGCTGATCGACCGCGAACGGCGGCACCTGGTTGACCGGCGCGATCAGGAACTCGTAGCGTTCCATGAACGCGTGCATGCGCGCGAAGATCAGCGAACGGAGCTTCATCGCCTCACCGATCTGCACGCCGGTTAGCGCGCGACCGCGCTCGACGTTCCAGACGATCGTGTCCTTGAACGCATTGGGATGCTGCTCGAGCAGCGCGCCGGGATGGTTCACGAATGCGGCGGCGCGCAGCGTTTGGAAGACGGTATCGGCCCCGCTCAGATCGGGCGCGGCCTCCTCGATCCGGCAACCCAGCGCGACAAAGACGGAGCGTTGCGATTCCAGCACCGCCGTCACCGCGGGGTCGACGGGCAACCCGCCCAAGTCGGCGCTCCAGGCGACGCGGGTGCCGCGCAAATCACGTTCCAACGGCGCGCGAAAGGCGGCGCCGCCTTCGGCGATCGAGATCGGGTCGCGTGCGTCGGGTCCGGCCAACACGCTCAAGAACAGCGCGACGTCCGCCACGCTGCGCGCCATCGGCCCGCAGACCGACAGCGTGTTCCACGCATCGTGGGTGGGCCATTGCGCCACGCGACCGATCGACGGGCGCAAGCCGACGACGTTGCAGAAATTGGCCGGGTTGCGCAGCGATCCGCCCAGATCGCTGCCGTCGGCGAGCGCGACCATCCCGCAGGCCAGCGCTACCGCCGCGCCGCCGCTGCTTCCGCCGCACGTCTTGGTCGGGTCGTAGGGGTTGCGCGTTGCACCGAAGACCTCGTTGAAGGTCTGCGAGCCGGCGCCGAACTCCGGCGTGTTGGTCTTTCCCACGCTGATCGCGCCCGCACGGCGCTGGCGTTCGACCACGATGCTGTCGTGGTCGGGGACGAAATCCTTGTAGATCGGCGAGCCGAACGTCGTGCGCATCCCGCGCGTGAGCACCAGATCTTTGTGCGCGACGGGCAATCCGTGCAGCGGGCCCAGCTCGGCGCCCCGCGCCTGCTCCTCGTCGGCCCGCCGCGCGCTCGCCAACGCCTCGTCGGCGTGGAGCGTCACGATCGCGTTGAGGGCGGGGTTCACGCGCTCGATCCGCTGCAGGTGCGCGGTCATCACCTCGGTCGCGGAGAACTCCTTGGCACGAATCCGCCGCGCCAGCTCCGTCGCGCCCAGAAAGCAGAGGTCGGTCGCCGTCGACATCGCGGCCAGCGTTAGCCGTTTCGAAGCAAGTTCCCGGCTGCTCACCTTCGCCTCGAAAAACCGCAAAGTGAGCCTTTTTGTGCATGCCGGCGTACGAACAGCCGATACTATGAGTGTAATGGTGGACCGCACTTCGCCCGTGATACGCGGCGCAGAACGGCGCCGGCGTCTCTTCGACGCCCTCGACGACGGTGTCGTTTTGCAAGACAGCGAGCGCACGGTTCGTGAATGGAACGCACCGGCGCTGCGCTTGCTCGGGCTGACTGCCGAGCAGCTGACGGGCCGCGCGCCGCTCGATTCCGGTTGGCACCTGACATGGGAGAACGGGCGGATTCTGCGCGGCGCCGACCCGTTGCGCACGGTGCTCTTGGAGGCGTCCTCGCGCGGCGCCCTGACGATCGCGGTGCGCACGGGCTCCGCTCCGCCGACCTGGATCGCGATCTCGAGCCGCTGCGTCGACGGCGACGAGGACGCCGGCGAAACGATCGTGTCGACGCTCACCGACGTGACCGCGCGCCGCGCGGTCGAAGTACAAAACACCCACTACCGCGAGATCATCGACACGCTGGACGCCTCGTACCGAATCCTCGAGGAGAGTCCGATCGCGATGTGCAGCGTCGATCCGGACGGTAGCGTCCTGCGCAGCAACATGGCGTTTCTCGCTTTGGGCGGCGCCGCGGCGACGTCGATCGTCGAGCTCTTCTCTGACGACGACTGCGTGGCGTTGCGTCAGGCCTTTGCGCGGCTCGTCGCCGGCCGGACCCCCTCGGTCCACCTCGAGATGCGCGTGCGCCGGCCGGACGGCGTCGCGACGTGGTGCGAGATCACTGCAGTCGCCATGCGCCAAGGATCCCCCGACGCCGCGATCCTGCTGCTCATCAACGACATCACCGATCGGCGCCGGCGCGAGGCGCGGTTGCGCCAGCTCGCCGAACGTGACCCGCTCACCGGATTGCACAATCGTCGCAGTTTCGTTCGCGTGCTGCGCGCGCGGCTGGCGGCGATCGAGCGCCGCCCGGCCCGTCGCAACGACGCCGACTGGACGCTGATGCTGGTCGACCTCGACGGCTTCAAGGACGTCAACGACACCTGCGGTCATCACTGTGGCGACGCGGTGCTGGTCGCGGTCGCGGCGGCGATCCGCGACCGTACCCGCGTCGACGACATCGTCGGCCGGCTCGGCGGTGATGAGTTCGCCGTGCTGTTGCAGGCGCCGGTGTCCGACGCGCGGGCGATCGGGGACGACATCATCGCGCGCATTACGCAGGCGGCCGCCACGGTCGAAGGTGCGCCGCGCGTGACGGCCAGCATTGGGATCGCGCACCTGCGGGCCGGTCGCGGCACCGAAGCCACGCTGCTGGCCGGCGATCAGGCGATGTACGCGGCCAAGCGCGCCGGAAAAGCACGCTGCGCCGATGCCGACGCGGAGCCCCAACCCTGAGTCAGCGGCCTGGAACGAGCTCCGTCGCGGCCACGGTGTCGCGCCGCCGGCCGCTCGCGTGCGCCGCGCATCCAGCCAGGACCAGCCGCGCCGAGTTCGGGCCCGTCGCCGTGCAGCCGCAGGCCCAGTTCACCGAGATCCGCACGCTGCGGCGCTCGTCCGAGACGAGGCTGTGGCATTGCGGCTTGCCCAGGAGTACGGTGAGGGCGTCGAGCGCGAAGAGCATCTACGCTACTGTCTCCGCGCGCCGCAGCCCGCTTACGTCCGGATCGTCCCGGCGCCGCGGGACTTCGGTCCTAGCGCTGGCCGGGGTCGGTCCGCACCACGGTGCCGTCGAGGTAGCGGATCGCGTCGACGCTGCAGGTGATGCGCGCCGGCGGGCCGGCGTCGCTGAGCTCGCCGAGGTTGATCCGGTCGACGGTCTGAGCGGGATCGATCCGCGCTTCGGCAACGTTGGTGCGGGTGGCGCTGACGTCGCCGAAGGCATCGTAGTAGGCGAACTTCACCCGGACGGCCGTGATCGGCTTGTCGCCGCCGTTGGAGATGCGCAGCGCGTGGTGGATCAGGGTCAAACCGTCGGTGCCCCGCCCATCCGAGAAGCAGCCCTCGATCTTGATCGGGCCGGGCTGGCCGGCGACCTGGGTCGGGATGGGGTGTGCCGGCGAGAGCCGCAGGGTGGTGTCGGAAGCGGCCGTAACCGGCGTCGCGGCATTGCCCGCGACCCCGGCCGCGAAAAACGCAGCCGCCGTCGCGACGGCGAGGATGGATAGGCGCACGTGGACCTCCGTGATCGAAAAAATGCTAGCCCGGGAACGCAGCCGCCGTACCGATCGTTCGACCCGCCGGCCGGAGCCGCTCCACCGGCCCCGAATCGGTGCCGGGTGAGGAATCGCGCCATGCGTTTCGTCGCCGCCGGTCTGGGCGCCGCCGTGCTCGCGGCGCTCGCCGCGCCCGGTGCGGCGCAGACGCCGGCCGACGCGCGCAAGCCGTGCGTTCGCAGCCTCGTGGCGATGGAAGACAGCGTCGACTCGGCACGCGCGCACGCCGGTGACGTGTTCCGTTTCCGCCTCGTCGACGCCGCCACGGCACCCGACGGCACCGCCGTCCCGGCCGGCAGCCTGGGCTACGGCGTCATCGCCAATGCCTCGCACGCCGACCGTGGCGGACGGGCCGGCTACCTGGCGCTCGAGACGCGTTTCGTCGTGCTCGACAGCGGTGTCCACCTGGCGGCGATCATCGATCGCGTGCACGATGAAGCCTCGACGGCGGTCGGTGCGACCGCGAACGCGCCCGGGCTGCTGGGGCTGATCCCGATCGTCGGCTATGCCGTCGGCGGTTACGATGCGATGCACCACGGCAAGGACGCAACCATCCCGCGCGGGACGCGCGTCGGCGTGTTCCTCGGCGACGACGCGGCGTTGGGAGTTTGCCGGCCGCTCACCGCGGGCGAGTCTCCGCCGCCCGCGCCCGCGGCGTCACCGGTTCCCGCGACGACCCCGACCGCTTCGGCGACGGCCGCTATTCGTTGAGACGCGCAGGCGGCGCTTGCTTCGTCGCAGGTCGTTTCAGCCCGATCCGAAACCCACGGATATGAGCGCAAAGACGACGACCCGGGCAGCGGAAGCTGCCGCCGAGAAGATCCGCAAAGAGAAACGCGGCGTAGAGGCCCAAGCGGCCGCCGTCAGCGAGGCGACGCGGATCCGGGACATGTTCGCCGAGGACCGCAAGCGGCTCGAGAAGCGCTACGGTTTCGTTTCGCTCAGCGGTCGCAACGTCGAATGAGCAGGTGCACGTCGCCGAACTCGTGCCAAAGGTAGCCGGCGGCGACGGCACGCTCGTAGGCGCTCTCCAGCAATGCATTGCCGCCGAACGCCGCTAGGAGATCGTGATGGCTGGCCTGCGGCTCGTGAAAGCCGGTCAGCAGGCCGTCGACGACCGTAACGCCGCGCTCCGGCGTGATGATGCGGTCGGTCCAGCCCGCCGCGGCGAACGTTTCGCCGCCGGCGACCGCGCTCTCGAGGGCGCGCACGACGGTCGTCCCGACCGCGATGACCCGGTTTCCGCGGCGCCGCGCCGCGTTGACCGCCGCCGCGGTGTGCGCTGAGACCTCGAACCATTCACGATAGGGCCGCTCGTGCCGCTCGGGGCTCGACACGCCGGTGTGCAGGGTGATCGTCGCCAGGTCGACGCCGGCGTGCCGCACGTCGTCGAGGACGCGCGGGGTGAAAGGCCGCCCCGCCGACGGCATCTCCGCCGAGCCCGGCACCCGCGCAAACACCGTCTGATAGTCCGCCAGCGGCAGCGCCTCGTTCACGTAGCGATAGCGAATCGGCGCGCCGTAGCGCGCGAGAAACGGTGCCACGTCCTCGCCCAGGCTCAACACGACGTACCAGAGCCGCGGGTGCGCCGCGTCGACGGTCGTCAGGAACGTCGCGGACGCGCCGCCGGCCAGGCTCACCCGCCCGCCGGCGACAATCGCCCCGCGCGGCTCCGCGATCCACAGATCGTCGCTGATGCGCGTCGAGAGGTGCACCGCCAGACCGGACCCATCCTCGCGCCGCGCCGGCAATGCCGCCGGCAGCGTCGCGGAATCGTTGGCGACGAGCAGATCGCCGCGGCACAGCACCGCCGGTAGGTCGCGAAACGCGGCATCTTCGTGCCTGCCCCCGGCGAGATCGGTGATCAGCAACCGCACGCCGTCGCGCGCTAGACCGCGCCGTTCGGGCGTCGTCGTCGCTTCGTTGACCGGCGGGAGCGCGCAGGTCGGTGCGCCGATCATACGCTCGCGACGACGGCCGCGGATTGCAGCGCGACCCGCACGAACGCGCCGCGCGGCGCCGCGATCGCGCGCAGCAGCGCCGGGGCGACGTCGCGCGGATCGGCGAGTGACGCGCGCTCGGCATCGGGGACGGCGGCGCGGTGCAGCTCGGTGTCCATGTCGCCCGGGTCGGCGACGATGACGCCGATGCCGGAGCCTTCGAGCTCCGCGGCGAGGATGCGGGACACGTGCTCGAGCGCCGCTTTGGCCGAACCGTACCCGCCCCAGCCGGGGTACGCCTCGATCGCGGCATCGGAGCTGATGTTGACGATCGTTCCGCCGCCGTTGCGGCGCATGACCGGCAACGCGTGCTGGATGAGGTGCAGCGGCGCGTAGACGTTGGTGGTGAAGATGCGGTCGAAGGTCGCGGGCGAGAGGTGTTCGAGTGCCGGCAGCGGCGAGCGGCCGATCGTCGACGCGTTGTTGACGATCAGGTCGATGCGGCCGAAGCGCGTCTCCGCAGCCTCGACGAGCTGGTGCACGTGCGCGCCCTCGGCGACGTCGCCCGCGATCGCGACGACGGGGCCGAGCTGCGACAGCTCGTGCTCGGCCGCGGCGAGCGACTCCTCACCGCGCGCGTCGATGACGAGCGCGATCCCGGCGCGCGCCAGCTCGCGCGCGACGGCGAGCCCGAGGCCCTTGGAAGCGCCGGTGACGATCGCGACGTGGCCGCGTTCGAACCATGGATAATCGTTCATGTACCGAGCGTAGCGCGCGAACCGGCGCGGCGCGACGCTCCGAGGGACGGGCCCGCCCCCGTCCGTTCGGACAGGGGGCGAAGCGCCGGGTGTTCGGCGAAGTCGGGATCTCTGGAGGGCTACGTCATGACGTCAACACGCGGGCTTCGGGTCGGGATCCTCATGATCGGGTCGCCGCTTTGGGACCTCAAGAAACTCGACCGCGCGCGCTGGCAATACGAGCGTCTAGACATGGCGGCAAAGCAGCCGGTCGACGCGCCGATTCGGTATGGCCGGTGCTCGTCGGGCGGGGAGTGGCAAGGGCAGTACACCATGACGCTTTCGCGCGGCGCCGAAGCCGGAGTTGCCTACGCGGTCCCGTGTAAGAAGGCCGTCTCGACCCTCGCCGATCTCGAAGCGGAAGTGCACGCCCTTGCCATCGCTGAGGGTCTCGTCGACTCCTATGGGGCGCCGCGTTGGAAAACGTTCGGGACTGTTGGCGTGGGCTTCGGCGATGCCGCCGCCGACGTCGCGCCACGCTTGAAAGAGCAGTGGGGTCAAAGCTTCGGTTTCCGGTACAATCTCGCCACCACGTTCTGGGAAACGTACAAGCAGCTCGACGAAACTGCACCGGTGAGTCATGACGGGCTGCTTACGATCGGATGGCCGACGCGTGGCGGCTCAGCTGAGCCGATCGCGTTCGACCTGCTGCTCGCCACGGCAACGGAGCCGACTCCGATCGACCGCCGCTATGCATCGGCAAACGAAATCGCCGAGTCCCTCGTCAATCGTGCGGGTAGTGCCGACTATTTTCGCGGCAACGTGCTCAACGGCATTCGCACGCACGACGATGCGGCAATTTGGAGTGCGCTCGAGGCCATCAGACCAGCCTGGCTTCGGACCGATCGCTACGAGCAGGTCGGCGAACGCGCCGGACGAGCGCTCTCGATCAAATCGGGCTGACAAGTCCCGGTTTGGACAGCGTCACACGATCCCGCGCGCCTTCGCGATGGCCACCGCTTGCGCGCGGTTGGAGGCGCCCAGCCGCGCGAGGATCTCGCCGACGTGGAACTTCACCGTGCGTTCGGTGATGCCCAGGCGCTGACCGGCCGCGCGGTTCGAAAGCCCCTCGGCGAGCAGCGCGAGGATCTCGCGTTCGCGCTGGGTCAGGCGGTCCCGGCGCGGCTGGCGCACGGCGCGCGCGAGCTGCGCCGCGATCTCGGGCGGGATCAGCGTTCCGCCGCCCGCAACGGCGCGCACCACCGCGACCAGCTCGTCGCTCGACGTCCCTTTGAGCACGTAGGAGTCGGCGCCGCGCTCGAAGGCCGTCGCGACCCGTTCCTCGCCGGCGTAGGCGCTGAAGATGACGATGCGCGTCGCCGGCGACGCCGCTTTCACCCGCGGGATCGCGTCGAGCCCGCTGGCTCCGCCCAGCTCGAGATCGAGGATCAGCACGTCGGGCCGCTCCGTGGCAGCCAGTCGCAGCGCATCCGCGGCGTTCGCGCCGGTCGCAACGACGTCGATGTCGGCCGCCGCGCGCAGGTTCGCGACCACGCCGTCGGTCACGATGGGGTGATCGTCGACGATGGCGACGCGAATCACGCGCGCGCCCTCGGCACGATCGTTTCGATCGACGTGCCGCGGCCGCGCTCCGACGTCACGCGCAGGCTGCCGCCCGCGAGACGGGCGCGCTCTTCCATCCCACGCAGCCCGTAGCGCGTCTGGTCGCGCACCGACGGATCGAAACCGATCCCGTCATCGCGAACGCGCAGCGTGACCGCGGCGCCGTCGTCCTCGAGCGCGATCTCGATGCGCGCAGCCCCGGCGTGCCGGCGCGCGTTGGTCAACGCCTCCGACGCGATCCGAAACAACTCGCCCTCGACCTCGTACGGCAACGCCCCGGCAGCGCGATCGTGCAGCGTCACGCGCATCCCGGTCTCCGAGGTCAGCCGGCGCGCCAGCGCCGCCAGCGCGGCGCCGAGCGGACGGCCTTCGAGCGGATCGGTTCGCAGGCTCAGCACCGAGGCGCGCGCTTGTGCCATCGCCGCGCGCGCGACGTCGAGCGCGGTGGAGACGCGTTCGAACGCCGGCGACTCCCGCGGCACGTCGCGCAGCGCGCTTTCGAGCTGCAGCGCGATGGCGGTGAGGTCTTGCGCGAGCGTGTCGTGGATCTCGCGCGCGAGCCGCGTGCGCTCGGTCGAGCGTGCCGCGCTGGCCTCTTCGTCCGCCAGGCGCCCACGTTCGACGGCCAGTCCGAGTTGCGCGCCGGTCACCGACAGTAAGCGCAGGTCGGCCTCCGAGAGCTTGCGCGGAAGTGCCGGACAGACGTTCAATATCCCCAGCCGGCGCTCGCCGAAGCGCAGCACGACCGACGCGTGCGACTGCAGCCCAAGCGTCAGCGCCGAACCACCTTCCTCGGCGCCGCGCCGCAGCCGCGAACACGCGATGATGTCGACGTTCTTCGAGTCGAAGTCGCCGTCGACGAAGGACTCCATGCACCAGCAGAGATCCCCGGTCATCTGCACCGGCTCGCGCAGGTACGGCGGCAGCTCGTGCGCGGCAGCGAGATAGAAGCGCTCGGTCTCGGGATCGACCAGCCAGATCCACCCGGTCGCCAGGTCGAGCGCATGCACGATCTCGCGCAACGCAGCCTCGAGCGCCTGCTCGACATCCGTTGCGGTCAGAGCGCTCGCGATCGCGTCGAACAGCGCGACGTCACGTTCGTGCACGCCGACGAGTTCGCCCAGGGCGCGAACGCGTACTCCCTCTAGGGGCGTCGCTTACGGCTCAGGACTTGTTCGGGCGGCAAGGGCTGCGGCGGACCCAGGCTGATTCCGACGATGCCCGGCCCGCCCGCGGTGTTCGACGGGATCGGATTCGGAATCGTCCGGACGGGCACTGCGTTCCCGTTCGCATTCGGCGCGTAGACGTCGACGCGCGAGGCGCCGCCACTCGAGTTGAAGGCGACGTAGAGTTCGCCGCCCCTGTCGCACGCCAGCCCGGCGATGAGATCCGTCGCGAACGGTCCAAGCGTGCGCGACGGCGACGTTGCACCAGGCCCAAACGCGTAGATCGAGGACCCCGTGGCAGAGTTCGGTACATCGAGAGTTGCATACAACGTACCGTCCGCGGCGACGGCGATCGCTTCGAAGTAGGCTCCCGCCGGCGCCTGAATCGTACGGATCGGCGCGGCACCGTCCGCTGCGCCGGCCGCGTACTCCAGCACCTGGGCGCTGCTCGTCGTGGTCGCCGTACCCGCAGTGCTTGACGACACGAAGACGTTTCCGCTCGTATCCGTCGCAAGACCGCCGAACGCGGGGGGACTCCCGGGGACGGTCAGGCTCGATGTCAGCTGACCGCTCACGAAGCGCCGGACGATCGAAGCAGTCGAATATCCGAGGACGAGGATGTCGATCTCGCCGCCGAGCCCCGGAGCGACGCCGTAGCCGCGGCCGCCGTCGCAAGGGAACCCGCCCAGCGTTGGGCTCGAGCCGACGGCGGTCGCACTTTCCGCGATCGCATCGCATTCGAAATCATTGTAGGCTACTTGATAGTTCCGTAAGACGTACAGCGTGCCGTCCGGCGCGGTCCCGAGCGTGCCGACGCCGCTGCCGTCATGGTGAAACGGCGGCGTAGACGCGTGGTAGAAGCCCGTGATCCTGCGGTCGGGGACGGTGCTGCCGTTCGCCGCCGCCGGGAACGCGTCGACCTCGGACCCGCCGGCGACGTAGAGCGTACCGGTCGGCGGTGCGACCACGGTGACGGAAAGCTGCGCGGACTCGCCGCCGCTGTGATCGCTGAACGTGATCGTCGCCGTTCCGGCGCCGACCGGGGTGATCCGGTACGTCGCGCCATATGCGTTCGGCGCGATCCACTGTGCTAGCTGGTACGGCGGCGAGACGGTCGCGACCAACGGGTCCGAGGTGACGGCAGTCTTGCGAGAATCGTCCGTCCACGTCGTCTTCACGACCTGCGTCGCGTCCCAGCCCGTCGCGGTGAATGCAATCGACCGCGTGCTCAGCACGATCCCGCTCGCAGGGGCGGGGCCGGTACCAGCGGGAGCAGCTGCGCCGCCGGAGGACGTGGCGGCGAGGCCCGTCGGCGGCAGCGCAGTTCGCCCGGTCCCACTGCCGCACGCCGCGAATGCCAAGACGCAAAGCATCGACACCAGACGACGCAAATCTGACCTCCGTTCCTGGCGCCATTGTCCCCCATCGCGAGCCGGCGTCGACGGGGCAAAGGTCCCGACCTACCGGCCGACTTCCCCCGGGTCGTCCGGTGCGGGAGGTTTTGAGCAAGCGGCCACCCGGATATAGCATCCTCATGGAGACCCATGCGCTCGAATACGCCTTCGTCCGCTCGACCGAGGCCGCCGCGATCGCCGCAGGCCGCCTGGTCGGCCTGGGCGACAAGAACGCGGTCGACGGCGCCGCGGTCGAGGCGATGCGCACGACGCTGGCCACTGCCATCCTCTCCGGGATCGTCGTCATCGGCGAGGGTGAGAAAGACGAAGCGCCGATGCTCTACCACGGCGAGGAGATCGGAACCGGCGACGGTCCGTCACTCGACGTCGCGGTCGACCCGATCGACGGCACCACGCTGGCTTCGCGCGGCGGGCCGGGGGCGATCTCGGTGATCGCAGCCGCACCACGGGGTGCGCTCTTCCGCACCCGCGTGCCGTATATGGACAAGCTGGTGACCGGGCCGGCCGGGCGCGGCGTGGTGTCGATCGACCTGCCGCTCGAGGAGAACCTGCGCGCGTTGGCGCGCGCCAAGGGCCGTGAGGTCTCCGACCTCACCGTCGCCTTGCTCGACCGCCCGCGCAACGAGCCGCTCATGAAGCAGGTGCGCGCGGCCGGCGCCCGGGTGCGGGTGTTCGGCGACGGCGACGTTTCCAACGCCGTCTACGCGATCCTCGAGGAGCGTGCGAACGTCGACGTGTTGGCCGGGATCGGCGGCTCGCCCGAAGGCGTGATCGCGGCGTGCGCGGCACGCGCGCTGGGCGGCGAGATGCAAGGACGCTTGTGGGCGCGCGACGCGGGCGACGAGGCGATCGCGCGCGAGGAGGGGCACGATATCCGCAAGACCCTCACGCTCGACGATCTGTGCGCGAGCGAAGACGCGCTGTTCGCCGCGAGCGGCGTCACCGATGGTGAGTTCCTCGACGGCGTGCGCTACCGGCGCGGCTCCGCCTTCACGCAATCGATCGTCATCTCGACCTACACCCGCTCGGTGCGCACGATCGACGCACGCCACGAGCTGCGCCCGCGCGATCTGCAACTCGGTACCCTGCCGCGGCAGTCCTCCGCGACCTGAGCCGAACGGCGCAAAAAGGAGAGCTCCGAAGCCTGCGCTTCGGAGCTCGAGGTTCTCGCCGGCCGCGGCCTAGCGGTGGTCGCGGTCGTGGTGCTTCTGCTGTCCGTAGTGGTGGCCGTTGTTGGCGTGCACGCGGGGATTGGCATGCTGTTTATGATGCTTGCGGTTCCAATCGTCGCGGTCGCGCCGCTGCTGCTGGGCCAGGCGGGTGTTGGCGTCGCGGTCCGCGAGCGCTGGTCCGGCGTTTTGCAGGAGCGCGATCGAGCTCGATGCCGCAAATGCCGCGGCCAAGACGAGCATCGTGAGTCGTCTGCTGAACATAGGTCCTCCGAGAATGAATGCGGATGAGAATAGGATGATAGTTACCCAACGCGAGCGCGCGCCGCTCGGTTCGGAGGCAGACGCCCGCTCGCTCAGCCCGGGAGATCTCGAGCGCGAATGGCTGGTCACCAACGGGCTGGGCGGCTTCGCCTCGGGGACGATCGGCGGCACGCTGACCCGGCGCTACCACGGCCTGCTCTTCGCCGCGCGCATGCCCCCGGTCGGACGCATGCTGCTGTGTCCCAAGATCGATCCCGAGGTGCGCTACGACGGCGCCGTCTACGCGCTGGCGAACGACCGGTGGCGCAGCGGCGTGACGGCGCCCACCGGCGCGCAGCGGCTCATCGGTTTCGCGCTCGACGGCAGCATCCCGGTGTGGACCTTCGCCTGCGGCGACGCGCTGCTGGAGCGGCGGGTCTGGATGGAACAGGATGCCAACCGCACCTACTGCTCGTTTACGGTACTCGCGGCGCGCGGCTCGCTGCAGCTTGTGCTGCGCGCGTTCGCCAACCACCGCGACCTGCACGCGCTCACGCGCGCCGCCGGGTGGCAGATGGAGGTCACCGCCGACGCCGGCGGCGTACGCGTGGTGCCGTATGCAGGCGCGGCGACGATCTTCGTGCGCGCCGACCGCGCCACGTGCGCGCGCGAGCATACCTGGTACTTCGATTTCGAGTACGCGCAGGAGCGCGCGCGCGGGCTCGACGACGTTGAGGACCATTTGCTCGTCGCGACCTTCGATGCGACGCTGCGTGCGGGCGAGACGCTCACGATCGTCGTCGCCGACCACGCGGTCGAGTCCGTCGACGCGATCGCCGCGCTCGAACGCCGGCGCGCGCGCGACCGTACGCTGCGGAGCAGCTGGTCGGCCGAGCAAGGCGCGCTCGCCGCCGACGCACCGGCCTGGGTGAACGCGCTCGTGCTCGCCGCCGATCAATTCGTCGTGCGGCGCCCGCTGGCCGGCGATCCGCAGACGCGCTCGGTGATCGCGGGCTATCACTGGTTCGGCGACTGGGGCCGCGATACCGCGATCGCCCTGCCGGGCCTCACGCTCGTCACCGGCCGCCACGACGTCGCGCGCTCGATCTTGCGCACGTTCGCACGTTTCGTCGACGCCGGGATGCTCCCCAACTACTTTCCCGATGGCGGACAGGCGGCCGAGTACAACACCGTCGATGCGGCGCTGTGGTACGTCGAAGCGGTGCGGCGGTACTACGCGGCCACGCAGGATCGTGAGACGCTCCTCGAGCTCGTACCCGCGCTCACCGCGATCGTTCGCAGCTACACCGCCGGAACGCGTTACGGGATCGGCGTCGATCCTCGCGATGGCCTCCTGCAAGCCGGGGAGGCGGGCGTGCAGGTGACCTGGATGGACGCCAAAGCCGGCGACTGGGTCGTTACGCCGCGCATCGGCAAGCCGGTCGAAGTGAACGCGCTGTGGATCAACGCGCTGCGCGCTTGCGCGGCGTTCGCGCGCGCGGTCGGCGACGACCCGCAGCCGCTCACCGGCGCCGCGGCGCAGGCCGAAGCGAGCTTCGAGCGCTTCTGGAATCCCGCGACGCGCAGCTGCTTCGACGTGCTCGACGGTCCGGGCGGCGACGACGCCACCGTGCGGCCCAACGCGATCTTCGCGGTGGCGCTGCCGATCGAGGTGCTCGATGCGGCGCGCCGGCGCGCGATCGTCGACACCTGTGCGTCGCGGCTGTGGACGCCGGCCGGGCTGCGCAGCCTCGACCCGCGTGACGCGCAATATCACGGGCGCTACGCCGGCAACACCCTCGACCGCGACGCCGCGTACCATCAAGGCACGGTGTGGACCTGGCTCGCGGGACCGTTCGCACAGGCGCACCTGCGCGTCTACGGTGACCCGGATGCCGCGGAGATGGTGCTCGCCGTCACCGGCAGCCGCTCCGGGCCGGCGCTCGGAACGTTGCCCGAGATCGCCGACGGCGATGCACCGTTCGAGCCCCGCGGCGCGGTCGCCCAAGCCTGGAGCGTCGCGGTGGTCCTCGACGCCTGGCACGCCATCCGCGAGACGCGAAAGAGCCGCTGAGGGTTCTCAGCGGCTCGTTCGCCTTCGGAGGGTGAAGCCTACCAGACCACGTGCCAGTCGACGATCGGAACCTGCGTCCCGTTCGCGAGCGTGAGGATCCCGTCGCCGCTGGCGTCGGTCGTGAACGTCGCGACGCTCGCGCCCGACGGCGACGTGATGGTGCCGTTGACCGTGACGATCCCGTTGGCGTCGGCCGAGCTCGTTACGACCAGGCTGTTGCCGTTGACGAGCGTGCCGGTGAGCGCCACCGCGGTGAGCTCGCCGTCCGAGTCGAACGTGACGCTGCCGGTTAGCGCCGAGGTGCCGATCTGGGTACCGCCCGAGACGGTGAACGGCGGGGCCGCCGAGAGCGTGAGCGCGCCCAGCGCGCCCTTGAAGGCCGTGCCGTTGCGCGTGCCGGTGAAGGTCGTGTCTCCGGCGGCGTCGTTGGTGACCGTGGCGCTGACCGCCGACTGGTGCCCGTACGACGCATTGATCGACGGCTTCGCGTCGTTCGCGATGCGGCCGGTCGTCGCCGAGTAGGCCGAGGCGTTCAAGGATGCCTGGTGGCCGTACTGCGTGATCGGCGACGTCGACGTGCCCACGTAGAACGCCGAGGTCAGCGTCCAGGAACCGTTGTTCGACGAACCGGTGAGGGCGTAGTTGCTCTTGCGCACGCCGAGCTGGAGATGCGCTTGATTGTAGGTGGTGACGGTGCGCGCGATGGTGGCGCTGCCACCGCTCGATGCATGAACCGCGACCGCATCGCGTTCGACCTGCGTGCAAGCATCGTCGAAGAAGTGAATCGTCTCGACCGTGATCGAGCCGTCGGCGTTGACCGTGACCGTCCGCGTCGTGCGGTGTATGCACGCGTGCGGCAGCGCCTGCACGCTGCGTGCGGACGCCGACGCACCGAGGCTGCCGTTGCCGACGCCGGCATCGGCTTCGCCGGTGTCCATCGGCTCGAACGCGGCATCGGTAGAGCTTTGGACGACGTCGGTGGAGTTGAGCGAGGAATTCTGCCCGGTTTGACCGGGGATCGTCGGGCTGGGCGAGCTGCCTCCGCCGCCGCCGCACGCGGTGAGAAACGACGCCGCAATGACCGCGGCGAGAATCGGGCTACGCATGTAAGGGGTGACCTCCTGTCGAGATGAGAGCCTGTACCGGCAGCGTACGCCCGGCGAAGGCGGCCTGCATTGGACCCGCCTGAGGAGCCGATGAAAAGTAGATTACGCCCGGGCTCTGCGCCGCCGAGGAATGCCGCCGCGTGACGTGAAGCACACTGTCGGCGGGATCGATGGAGGGCGCTTGCATGAACCTCGGACGTCGCGATTTTCTGGCCGGCACGGGCGCCGCGTTCGCTGCCGGAGCGCTGCCGGTGCAGGCCCGGGCGGATTCGGTGCAATTCCCGTTCGCCAACGGAGAGCGTCCGCTCATGGCCTTTCCGCAGAAGCGCCCGATGATCGTGTTGACGCCGCGACCGCCGCAGCTCGAGACGCCGTTCGCCCTGTTCGATCAAGGCGTGATCACCCCCAACGACGCCTTTTTCGTGCGCTGGCATCTGCCCAGCATCCCGCAGCAGGTCGATGCGACCGCGCACCGCATCGGCGTCTCCGGCGAGGTCACGACCCCGCTCCTGCTCTCGATGGACGACCTCGCGAAGCTCCCTGCTGTCGAGGTCACCGCGGTCAACGAGTGCTCCGGCAACAGCCGCGCGCTCTCGTCGCCTCGCGTTCCCGGCGGACAATGGTTCAACGGTGCGATGGGCAACGCGGTGTGGACCGGCGTGCGGCTGCGGGACATCCTCGACCGCGCCGGGCTCAAGCCCAGCGCGAAGCAGATCCAGTTCGACGGCCTCGACGCCGGCGTGTTTCCAGCAACCCCCGACTTCAAGAAGTCGCTCGACGTCGGCGTCGCGCGCGGCGACGACGTCATCGTCGCGTACGCGATGAACGTTGCGCCGCTGCCGCTGCTCAACGGGTACCCGGTGCGGCTCGTCGTGCCCGGCTGGTACTCGACGTACTGGGTCAAGATGCTCTCGGCGATCACGGTGCTCGATCACGTCGACGACAACTTCTGGATGAAGACCGCGTATCGCATCCCCGACACGCCCGACAACGCCGTGGCCCCGGGATCGAGCGGCTTCCCGACGATCCCGATCAACCGCCTGCGCGTGCGTTCGTTCATCACCAACCTCAGCGACGGCGGCACGATCAAACGGGGGACGCAAGAGTTGCGCGGGATCGCCTTCGACGGTGGGAGCGGGATCAAACGTGTCGAGGTTTCCACCGACGGCAGCACGACCTGGCGCGACGCCACGCTGGAGCGAGACTACGGCAAGTACAGCTTTCGACGGTGGAACGCCGCCGCCGACGTTCGCGCGGGAACGCCGTTCGTCGTGGCGGTCCGCGCGACCGCAAACGATGGGACGACGCAGCCCGTCACGCAGGGGTGGAACCCCAGCGGCTACCTGCGCAATGCGATCGAGACGTACAAGGTGTCGGTATCATGAAGCGGACTCTCCTCGTTCTCGCCTGTCTCGGCGCGCTGGGAGCGAGCGCCGTCGCCGCGGGAACGCCCGCACCGCCGAAAGGCTCGGCATCGATCTCGCTGCCCGGCGACATCGGGATGGCGTTCAAGCCCGGGCCCGGCGTGGGCGCGGCGCAGGCGAATTGCCTGACGTGCCATTCCTCGGCCTACGTCTCGACGCAGCCGGTCTTGAGCAAGGCGCAATGGGCCGCCGAGGTGACCAAGATGAAGAATGTCTACGGCGCTCCGATCGCCGACGATGCGATGCCCGCGATCGTCGACTACCTCACCACACAGTACGGCAAGCCGTAACGCTAGCGTAGCGCGGGCCGAAGCGTTCAGCCGAAAGGTTCGGCCGAACGGCTGGTACCGGCGCGGCGGGCAGCCGCGTAGCATGAACGGCAATGACTCTGCGCGCTGCGCCGGCCCGCCTCGCGCTCGTCGTCGCGGCCATGGGCGTCGTGTTCGGAGACATCGGCACCAGCCCGCTGTACACGCTCAAGGTCTGCCTCGGGCTTGCGGGCTCCAAGGGTGGCGTGGGGGATGTCTTAGGGATCCTTTCGCTGCTGGTGTGGGCACTGGTCGTCGTGGTCTGCATCAAGTACGCGACCTTCATCATGCGCGTGGACCACGACGGCGAAGGCGGCATCCTCGCGCTGCTCGCTCTGGCCTCGCCGCCGCCGGCGTTCGGCAAGATGATCGCCCCCGCGGGGTTGACCCTGATCGTCGTGATCGGTGCGTCGATGCTGCTCGGCGACGGGATCATCACGCCGGCGATTTCGATCATCTCGGCGGTCGAAGGGGTCAGCGTCGTGTCGAGCGAGTTCCAGCCGTTCGTCGTGCCGATCTCGCTCGCCGTCGTCGTCGGGCTCTTCGCCTTGCAGCGCCGCGGCACCGCGAGCGTCGGCACGCTGTTCGGTCCGGTGATGCTCGCATGGTTCGCCGTCATCGGCGTGCTCGGACTGGTGGCGATCGTCCACGATCCCGAGGTACTGCGGGCGCTGGATCCGCGTTACGGCTTGGCGTTCCTCACCCGCAACGGTCTGGCCGGGTTCACGATTCTGGGCGGCGTCGTGCTGGCCGTAACCGGCGTCGAAGCCCTCTACGCCGACATGTCGCACTTCGGGCGCGGTCCGATCGTCACCGGCTGGTATGCGTTGGTCTTTCCGGCGCTGATCCTGAACTACTTCGGCCAAGGTGCGAAGTTGGTCGCCGATCCGCACGCGTTCGCCAACCCGTTTTACGCGCTGGCGCCGGGCTGGGCCCTCATCCCGATGGTCGTGCTGGCGACGATTGCGACCGTCATCGCCTCACAAGCGCTCATCTCGGGGACGTTCACCTTGGTCGAGCAGGCGATCGCGCTCAACCTGGCGCCGCGTGTTCTCGTGCGGCACACGTCGCACCAGCACAAGGGGCAAGTCTTCGTGCCGGCGGTGAACTGGTGGCTCGCGATCGGCTGCGCGATCCTGGTGGTCGCGTTTCGGTCCAGCGACCGTCTCGCATCGGCGTACGGCCTAGCCGTCGCGTGCACGATGCTGTGCACTTCGTTGGCGTACTACGCGGTCATCACCAAGGTTCTGCACTGGAACCGGGCACTGTCCTTGCTGGTGGTCGCACTCTTCGCCGTCGTCGACAGCAGCCTCGTCGTCGCCTCGCTACCGAAGTTCCTCGACGGCGGCTGGATCCCGATCGGCATCAGCACGGTGCTGGTGATCGGAAGCCTCACGTGGCTCGAGGGGCGGCGCGGCTTGACCGGTGCGCTCGCCGCGCAGCAGATACCGATCGAAGACGTGCTCGAGCGCTTACCGCCCGGGGTCGGCGACCAGGGCACCATGGTGTTCCTGACGCCGGACCCGCGCGGCGTTCCATTCCTGGCCCGGCACCAGTGGATACGCGACCGCGCGCAAGAGGAGCGCATCGTCATCCTCAACATCGCACGCGCCGGAAAACCCTACCTGACCGACGAGGAGCGCGTCACGGTCGAGCGATTTTCGTTGCGGTTGATCCGGGTCGTCGCCCGGTTCGGATACATGGAGGCGCCGCGCATCGACCCCATCTTTCGATCGTGCAGCGCGTTCGGTCTGGAGCTCGATCGCGACGACACGTCGTTCTTCTACGCCGATCCGAAGATCGAGCCGGCGATAAAAGACGGTATGCCGGCCTGGCGCCGCGACCTGTTCGCCACGCTGCAGCTCAACGCGCGCCCCTTGCCCGACGATCTCAAGATCCCGGCCGAGCGCCGCGTCGAGCTCGGCGTCACCGTCAACCTCTGAGCGGCCGAAAGGTTCGGCTAGAAGACAGCTCCCGCGGCGCCGTCCATCGGCGTACGCTGGCGACGCCATGGACATCATCATCGGTGCGTTGTCGGCTGCGCTGGTCATCGGTCTGTCCAGTCTCGTGGGGCGGAGCTTAGATCGCGCCAAGTCCCGAGCGCTTCGCGAAGGAGGCTTGGGGCACGGCGACGCGGATGCCGACGCCGACGCCGACGCCGCTCTCTACGGGGACTTCTGAGCAGCGCGCCGAGCCGAACGGTTCGGCCGAACGGCGGGTGCCGCCCGGAGTCCCGTCGCGCTACCATGAATCCGATGCTTTGGATTGTCGCCCTGATTGCAGTGTGTCCGGTCGTCGCGCTGGCAGCGGATCGGCTTTCCGCGCGCATCCCGTTGAGGTGAGACGATGAACACTATCGCGATCGAGCTCGGACTGCTCGTTCTGACCGCGCTCTCGTTCTGGCTGCTCGACCGGTACGTGATCGGCTGCGAGAAGATATGACTGCGGACCTCATCATCGGCCTGATCTTGGCCATCGGCGCGCTGGTGTATCTGACCTATGCGATGCTGCGCCCCGAACGTTTCTGAGGAGTTAGCACCATGACGATCGTCGGGTGGCTCCAGGCCGCTCTGGTCTTTGCGCTCGTGTGCCTCCTGGTGAAACCGGTCGGCGCGTACATGGCGCGCGTATTCGAGGGCGAACGCGTTTTCCTCACGCCGGTCATCGGACCGGTAGAGCGTCTCATCTATCGCTTGTGCCGCATCAACCCGGCGCGCGAGATGGGGTGGAAGGGCTACGCGTTCGCGGTGATCGCGTTCTCGCTGGTGAGCTTCGCCTACCTGTACGCGCTGTTGCGGCTCCAGGCGTTTCTACCGCTCAATCCGCAAGGCTTCGGCAACCTCGCCCCCGATCTCGCCTGGAACACCGCCATCTCGTTCATGACGAATACGAACTGGCAGTTCTACAGCGGCGAGTCGACGATGAGCTATCTCTCGCAGATGGCCGGGCTCGCCTGGCACAACTTCGTCTCCGCGGGTATGGGAATCGCGATCGCTATCGCCTTGATGCGGGCACTGGCGCGCCGCCAGATGAGTACGATCGGAAACTTCTGGGTCGACCTCACCCGCTGCACCCTGTACGTGCTGCTGCCGATCGCATTCGTCGGCGCGCTGGTGCTGCTCTGGCAGGGCGTCCCGCAGAACTTCGACGCGTACCCCACCGCAACGACGATGGAAAGCGCGAAGCAGTCGATCCCGATGGGGCCGATGGCCTCGCAAGAGATCATCAAGGAGCTGGGAACGAACGGCGGCGGTTTCGTGAACGCCAACTCGGCGTCGCCCTGGGAGAACCCGACCGGCCTGAGCAACCTCATCGAGCTCGTCTGCATCTTCATGTTGGGCGGAGCGCTGACGTACACGTTCGGGCGCTACGTCAAGGACCAGCGTCAAGGGTGGGCGCTCTTCGCCGCGATGACGACGCTGTTCGTCGGCGGGTTCGTCGCGGCGTACGCCGCCGAGGCCGCCGGCAATCCGGCCGTTCACGCTCTCGGTGTGGCCGGCGCGAACATGGAAGGCAAGGAGACGCGCTTCGGGATTGCCGCGTCGGCCCTGTTCGCGACGATGACGACCGGTACGTCGTGCGGCGCGGTCAACGCAATGCACGATTCGTTCACCGCACTGGGCGGGCTGATCCCGCTGTTCAACATGCAGATGGGGGAGGTCGTCTTCGGCGGCGTCGGTTCGGGATTCTACGGGATCATCTACTACGCCGTCTTGACGGTCTTCATCGCCGGGCTCATGGTGGGCCGCACGCCCGAGTATCTCGGAAAGAAGATCGAGCGGCGCGAGGTGCAGCTCGCCATCCTCGCGGCGCTCATCGTTCCGGTGTTCGCGCTCGTCCCCGCCGGGATCGCATCGGTCCTGCCCGCGGGGACCGCGACGCTCAACAACGGCGGACCGCACGGCTTCAGTGAAATCCTCTACGCCTACTCCTCGATGGTGAACAACAACGGTTCTGCGTTCGCGGGACTCTCCCCCAACACGTGGTGGAACATTTCGGGCGGCGTCGTGATGCTGTTCGGGCGCATCGCGATCATGATCCCGGTGCTCGCGCTCGCCGGCTCGCTGGTCGCAAAGCAAGCCGTGGCGACGACCGCCGGAACGTTCCGGACGACGTCGCCGATCTTCGTCGTCCTGCTCATCGGTGTCATCGTCATCGTCGGCGCGCTGACGTTCTTCCCGGCCGACGCGCTGGGGCCGATCGTCGAGCACCTCCTGAACCTCCAAGGAAAGACCTTCTAATGGCTACGCGTGCACGCTCGCTGCTCGATCCCGAGATCCTCTGGCCGGCGGTTTGGCAGTCGTTCGTCAAGCTCGACCCGCGGGTGCAGCTCCGTAACCCGGTCATGTTCATCGTCGAAGTCGGCGCCCTCGTCTCGATCTTCTTCGCCCTCCGTGACCTGCGTAACGGGCAAGCTTCGTTCGACGTCGCGATCTCGGCCTGGCTGTGGTTCACCGTGCTGTTCGCGAATTTTGCGGAAGCCATGGCCGAAGGCCGCGGCAAGGCGCAAGCCGAGTACTTGCGCCGCACCAAGACCGAGACCACCGCGCGGCGCCTCACGGACGGGGTCGAAGCTCGGATTCCGGCGGAGAGCCTGCGGCGCGGCGATCGCGTCGTGGCCGAGGCGAACGACCTCATCGCGACCGACGGCGAGATCGTCGAGGGTGCGGCCACGGTCGATGAATCGGCGATCACCGGCGAGTCCGCTCCGGTGATTCGCGAAGCCGGCGGCGACCGCTCCTCGGTTACCGGCGGGACGCGCGTCCTTTCCGACCGCATCGTCTACGTCGTCAGCGCCAACCCCGGTGAAACGTTCCTCGATCGCATGATCGCGCTCGTCGAAGGCGCTCAGCGGCAAAAGACGCCCAACGAGATCGCGCTCTCGATCCTGCTCGCCGGCCTCACCATCATCTTCGTGATCGCGGTCGCGACGCTCGCGCCGTTTTCGATCTACGCCGGCGCGACGCCCAGCGTCGTCGTGCTGATCGCGCTGTTGGTGTGCCTGATCCCGACCACGATCGGCGGGCTGCTCAGCGCAATCGGCATCGCGGGGATGGACCGGGTGCTGCAGCGCAACATCCTGGCGATGTCGGGCCGGGCCGTCGAAGCCGCCGGCGACGTCGACACGCTGCTGCTCGACAAGACCGGGACGATCACGCTCGGCAACCGCCAAGCGACGGAGATCATCCCCGCGCCGGGGGTCGTCGAGGCCGAGCTCCACCGTGTGGCATACTTCGCTTCGCTCGCCGACGAAACGCCGGAAGGCCGTTCGATCGTGCTGCTTGCCGGGAGCCATATCGGGCTGACCGCCGACGCGGCCGCGCTGCCGGCTGGTGCCGTCGTCGTTCCGTTCAGCGCGTACACGCGCATGTCGGGCGTCGACTACGCCGATGGTGCTCGGTCGCGAAAGGGCGCACCCGATGCGGTACGCGGCTGGGTCTCCCAGAACGCTGCTGCGGCCGGCGCAGCGGTCGCGACCGACGTTCTGAGCGCCGAGGTCGAGCGGGTCGCGCGCGCCGGCGGCACGCCGCTGCTCGTGGCCGACGGGAATCGCATCCTGGGCATGATCGGGTTGCGCGACATCCTCAAGCCGAACATGCGGGTGCGCTTCGACCGCCTACGGGCCATGGGCATTCGCACCGTGATGATCACCGGCGACAACCCGCTGACCGCGAGCGCCATCGCCCGTGACGCCGGTGTCGACGACTTCCTTGCCGAGGCAACCCCCGAAACGAAGATGTCCCTCATCCGGCGCGAGCAGAGCGAGGGCCGGCTGGTCGCAATGACCGGTGACGGCACGAACGACGCCCCGGCCTTGGCCCAAGCCGACGTCGGCGTCGCGATGAACACCGGGACGCAGGCGGCCAAAGAGGCNNATCGAGGTCGTCGAGATCGGCAAGCAGCTGCTGATGACGCGCGGTTCGCTGACGACGTTTTCGATCGCCAACGACATAGCGAAGTACTTCGCGATCCTGCCGGCGATGTTTGCGGCTACCTACCCGGCGATGGACGCGCTCAACGTGATGCGGCTCGCGACCCATCAGAGTGCCATCCTCTCGGCGATCATCTTCAACGCGCTGATCATCGTCGCGCTCATCCCGCTGGCCTTGCGCGGCGTTCCGTACCGTCCGCGCGGCGCCGATGCCGTGCTGCGCGAGAACGTCCTGATCTACGGCCTGGGCGGGATCATCGTGCCGTTCATCGGGATCAAGGCGATCGATCTGATCCTGGTCGGACTCCATCTCACGGGAGCGCACTGATGTCGACTGTTCAGACCCCCGAGACCCGCGAGGGGACGCTGCGTCACATCGTCACCTCGGTGCTGTATACCGTCGTCTCCGTGGTCGCGCTCGGACTGATCTATCCGCTCGTGATCTGGGGGATCGGCACGGCGTTGTTCCACCACCAGGCGCAAGGCTCGCTCGTCTTCGACCAGAGCGGCAAGCTGATCGGTTCGGAGCTGGTCGGGCAGAACTGGACCAAGCCCCAGTACTTCGGGGGCCGTCCGTCGGCCGCCGGCAAGGGCTACGATCCGACGTCGACCGGTGGAACGAACTTCGGCCCGACCAGCAAGAAGCTCATCGACGGCACGCGCAGCACGATCGCGGCGCTGCGCAAGGCCAATCCGGATGCGACCGGCCCGGTGCCGATGGACCTGGTCACTTCGAGCGCGAGCGGGATCGATCCCGACATCTCGCCGGAGGGTGCGTACTACCAGGTGCCGCGCGTCGCGAAAGCGCGTGGCGTCTCGATCGAGCGCCTGCGCAGCCTCGTCGCCGCGCACGTCATCCCGCGCCAGTTCGGGCTGCTGGGTGAGCCGCACGTCAACGTCTTCGAACTGAACCGCGCGCTCGACGCGCAAGGAGCCCTAAGCACGTGATTCGTCCCTCGACGGCGATGGTCGCCGCGGCCCTGGTTTCGCTCATCCCGCTCACCGTGACCGCGCAGACCGTGCCCGC
Source organism: Vulcanimicrobiota bacterium (assembly GCA_003140215.1). GTDB lineage: Bacteria > Vulcanimicrobiota > Vulcanimicrobiia > Vulcanimicrobiales > Vulcanimicrobiaceae > Vulcanimicrobium > Vulcanimicrobium beijerinckii. Next base: position 268,366 of record PLJL01000001.1, read on the forward strand.
ACCGGCGCCCACCGCATCGCCGACCCCGGCGCCGAATCCGATCGGACCGGCGCTGGGCAACAACGACCCGTGCACGTCGATCTCCGCGATCGTCACCCGGCCGTCCGTGACGAACTCCGTGTGCACCGTCCGCCCCAACCACGTCGAGATCGAGACCGGCTATCTCAACACGACCACCCCCGGGACCGGGAACACCGTGACGTACCCGCAGACGCTGATCCGCGTGGGCACGAAGATTCCGGCGCTCGAGTTCCAGGTGTCGCCCCCGCAGCTCGTTCGCTCGAGCGCCGGCGGCTCGCCGGCGACGGTCGGCTCGAGCGACGTCGGCGCCGGGCTCAAGTACGTCTTCGGCTACACCGCGAAGTTCAATTACGGCGGCCAGGTCTTCTTCACCGTGCCGACCGGCACGAACGGGACGTCCGCGAACGGTTCGACGGCGGTGTACGCGCTCAACGCCGGCTACACGCTCTCGCCGGTGTTCTCGGTCGCGACGACGCTGCAATCGCAGTCGCTGACCAACGGCACGCAGCGCTGGTCCTCGTTCGTCCCGTCGTTCGTCGTGAGCGCGACGCTGCCCAACTCGACGGGGCTCTTCACCGAGATCGCGCAGTTCTCGCTGGCCAACGGCCCGGGGACGCCGACCCGCACCCAGTACATCTACGGCCTCTACCACGACCTCGGTCCACGCTTGCAGCTCGACGCCTCGGCGAGCACGTCGCCGACCGTCTCGACCGGCAAGTATCATGGGGTCGGCTTCGGTTTGAGCTATTACCTCTAAACCGAAACCTCGTGCGGCGCGAGGACGAGCATCTCGCGCGCTCCGGCGGCAAGCAGCCGCACCGCGAACGACCGCTTCCCGAACCAGCCGCGCCGCCGGCGCGGGGACTCTACCGCGACGACATCCCCATCGGACAGCATCTGGGCCACGCAAACGGCCGGGTCGGGGGCAACGTCGGCCAGGAAGCTCGCTTTCGCGGTGCCGGCCGCGCGGGCCAGCACGTCGACGATCGCGCGCAGCTCGTCGTCGTCGCGTGAGGTCACGACGACGACGCGCAGGTCCACGTCGAGCCGGCGCGCGAGCCGGCCCACGCGTCCGATCAACGCGGCGTCGCGTGCGCGCGGCGCGACGCCCAGGACGATGCGCGCGAACGGCCGTTCGCGGCGCCGTTCCGACCGGGCCCGCAGGATCTCGCGCACGGTCAGCTCGCGCAACGCCGCCAGGTTCTCGGTGCGGAAAAAGTTTTGCAGAGCCGTCTCGACGCGCTCGGCCGGATAGATCTTCCCTTCGCGCAGCCGCTGCCGGAGCACGTCGGGCGTGACGTCGATGAAGACGACCTCGTCGGCGAGTTCGAGCACGCTGTCGGGGAGCGTCTCGCGAACCCGCGTCCCGGTCAGCCGTTGGACGGCGTCGCCGACGCCCTCGAAGTGCTGCACGTTGAGCGTCGTGATGACGCTGACGCCGCTGCGCAAGACGGCGATCACGTCGTCGTAGCGCTTCGCGCGCGCGCCGGCGCCTTCGTTGGTGTGCGCGAGCTCGTCAATCAAGGCGACCTTGGGGTGTCGCACCAGGAGGGTCTCCAGATCGATCTCGCCGTTCGCCAATCGCGGAATCTGCTCGATCCCCTCGAGCAGCGCCGCCGTTTCGGCGCGACCGTGCGTCTCGACCAATGCCGCAACCACGTCGATGCCTTCCTCGATGAGCTGGTGGGCCCGGTCGAGCATCGCGTACGTCTTTCCGCTTCCCGCCACCGCACCCAAGTAGATGGTCAGCGTGCCGTAACCGATGCGCAGCCGGTCACCCAGCGCCGCGGTATAGGGATGGCGCACGGCTTCGTACGCCCGCGGCAGCGTGTTTCGCAGGGGATCGACGACGAGCAGGTCGCGGTCGAGCGGTTGCGTCAGGATTCGGCCGGCCAATGCGCCGAACGGTACGATCACGACCGAGGCGCGCACTGCGCGCAGGTCGCCGCCCGCCAACCCCGCGGGGAGCGGGATCGCGCCGCCGTCGACCCGAGCCGCGGCCTCGGCGAAGTGGTGCACGTCGGCGGCGTCGACCGCGGTGCACTCCAGAGCTAGATCGAGCGCGTCGGCGAAAGCCGCCGCCCGGCGCAGGAACGGCTCGTGGTCGCCGATGCCGGCGACCACGGCGAGTGCGATGGAGACCTTGCTCGGTGCGACGACCGGAATGGTGAGATCGTCCACGACGCGCAAGAGCAGCTCGCGCATCATGCTCAGATTCTTGGGCGCAAAGACCCCTGCGGCGGCGCGTTCGACGTCCTCATCGCGCACGATGCGGCCGGTGCGCAGCCGCGATTCGAGTATCGAGGGGGCGACGTCAAGAGCGATCACGCGATCGGCGGCACGCAGGAATGCTACCGGAACGAGCTCGCGGACCGGGTAGCCGATGATGCGCTCGGCGACCGGCGCCACCGTGTCGAGGTGCATCACGTTGAACGCCCCGAGCACCGATTTTCCCGCGTCACGCAGGGCCTGCGCATCCTGCCAGCGCTTCGCGTGCGCGGCGCCGGGCGGGTTCGCGTGCGCGAGCTCGTCCAAAACGATCGTCTCGAAGTCACTCGCCAGAGCGGCGTCGAGATCGAAGTCCTCGACCGTCGTCTCGGCGAGCGGGTAGCGCCGCGGCGGAATGCGCGGCAGCCCGGCGGCGAGCGCTTCGAGCTGCGGCCGGTTCTTGGTTTCGATCCATCCGATCGCTACCCGGCGCCCGGCCTGCGCTTCGCGCTGCGCGTCGCTCAGCAGACGATGCGTCTTCCCGGCGCCCGGCGCGCCGGCGAGGTAAATCGTCAGCCGCGGCGTGAGCCCCAGCTCGGCCAGCACCGCGGAGGCGTCCGACCGCCGATCGTCGCGCATCACGACGACGTTCGCAGGGCGGCCGGAAGGCTCCCCGAAGGCGCAATGGTGCGTTCGCGAGCCGTCGCGGTCACCGCCTTCGCGCTCTTGGCGGCGGTCTTCGTCATCGACGTGTTGACGCCGCAAGCGCTGGTCGTCGCGATCTTGCTCGACGTTCCGATCGTCCTGGCGGCACTCACCCGCAGCCGCCGGCTCACCGCGTGGCTGGTGATCGCGGCGCTCGCGGCGGATGGCGCCGCGGCCAGCATCAACGCCGCTCACGACGGCTACCGCTGGGAGCCGATCGGCGTCGGCGACCGGCTTCTTTCGATGCTCTCGATCGTGCTCGTCGGATACCTCAGCACCGCCGTGCAAGAACGCGCGGAGCGCGTCGGGCGCCTCGCGGCGCAAGAGGCGCGGGCCCGCCGCGAAGCCACGCTGTCGGCGGCGGCAGACCGCATTCGGGGTTCACTCTCTCCCGAGGTCGTCATCCGTGCCATCGTTCGCGAGGCACCGTCGGCGCTCGAAGCGGTCGCGACGTACTGGTATCCGTCGGGTGCCGGCGGCGAGGTCCTGGCTTCGCGCGGCGGTGCCGCCGAGGTCGAGGTCGTCGACGAACGGCCGTCGTCCGAGATCGTTTCGCTGGCGCAACGCGTCCTCGACGATCGTGCCGTCGCGGTGGTGCGCGCCGTCGATCCGGTCGGAAGATTCGTGCTCGATCGTCTGCGTGCGCGCAGCGCGCTCGCCATCCCGCTCGCGGAGCACGGCCGCACCTTCGGCGTGCTCATCGCGACCTCGGACGCGGAAGCGCCGGACGACGCGGTGGTCTCGACGGCCCGCGCCTATGCCACGCTGGCGGTTAACGCGCTAGGCCAAGCGCGGCTTTTCGGCGAGCTCGCCGAGCGCAACGCGGCGCTGAGCGAACGTCAAGACGTCATTCGCGATCTGGTCTACGCGCTCTCGCACGATTTGCGCACGCCGCTCGCGGCGCTCTCGATGACGCTGCGCCAAGCCTCGGACGGCGCGTTCGGCGCGCTCCCCGAGCGCTATGCGAGCGTGTTGCGCGAAAGCCTCGTTTCGATCGACGACCTGCGCCGGCTCGCCGAGACGCTGCTTCTCGTGGCGCGCATCGAATCGGGCGACCGGCGCCCGCAGTCCGAGCCGGTCGATCTCGCCGCGGTGGTGAACGACATCGCCGTCGAGCTGCAGGCGTTGGCGCAGTCGCGCGGCATCGCGCTGGTCATCGCGGCAGGCACGGTACCCGCGGTGCGTGCCTCGCGCGGCGACCTCAAACGCGCGATCGCCAACCTGGTCGCCAACGCGTTGCAGCACACGCCCCAGGGAGGATCGGTGACCGTCGGCGTGGCCTCGACCGGCGACCGAGTCACGGTGACCGTCAGCGACGACGGCTACGGGATCGACGCGCGCATGCGCTCCGCGCTGTTCGAACGCTTCTCGACCGCGTCGCGCGCCGGCGGCGGAACGGGGTTGGGCCTCTACATCGTCCGCCGCATCGCCGAAGAGAGCGACGGCACGGTGCGCTACGCGCCGCGCGAGCCGCGCGGGTCGGAGTTCACGCTCGCGCTGCCGAAGGCACGCTCGTGAGCCTGCGGGTCGTCTTGGTCGAGGATCACGCGCTCGTTCGCGCGGGGCTGCGCGCGTCGCTCGAAGCCGCGGGGATCGACGTCGTCGCCGAGGCGCAGGACGGCGTCAGCGGCTTCGACACGATCGTGCGGACGCAGCCGGACGTTGCGGTCGTCGATCTCGGCCTGCCCGGAAAGGACGGGATCGCGCTGACCCGCGAGCTCAAGGCTCGCGCGAACGCACCGCGCATCGTGATCCTCACGATGCACGAGCTCGGAGATGAGGTCCTCGCTGCGATCGCCGCCGGCGCCGAAGCCTACTGCGTCAAGTCGTCCGATCCGGCGGTGGTCATCGACGCCGTCCGCATCGTCGCGGCCGGCGGCGCGTACTTCGATCCGAAGATCGCGCACGTCGTATTGCGCCGCCTCGGGGGCTCCGCCGCGCAGCCCGAGCCGTCGCCGCTGTCGGCGCGCGAGACCGAGATCCTCACCCTGATCGCGGGCGGCACCGGCAACGCCGAGATCGCGGAGCAGCTTCACATCAGCCTGGGCACGGTGAAAGGTCACGTCGCCGACATCTTGGCCAAGCTCTCCGCTTCCGACCGCGCGCACGCCGCCGTCACCGCCTACCGCCGCGGCTTAATCCGTTAACCTGTTCATTGTCATGCTGACAGAGCATCATCGTCATGCTGAGCCGTCCTGAGCTCCGTCGAAGGACGAAGCATGGGCCACCAGCGTTCCTATTTGATCACAACAACCGAGGTTGCGCTGCGGCCGAACTCGTCGGGACGGCCGACGAGGTGCGCGTTCGCCCCCGGCCAAGCGAACGTCCCCGGCGTGACGGTGCGCGCCAGATAGTGCAGCCGATAGACGCCGGCGTCGAGTTGATCGGCGTACGCTTCGATGCGGTCGGCGCGAATCTGCTGATCGCCGATCGACCACGACGCCGCCTGCAGCTGGAGCGCCGGCGAGGTGGTCGCGAACGACGTGTCGACGGCTTCTAGTCCGGCCGGAAGCGGGTCGGTGATGACGACGCGCTCGACCGGGTGGTCGCTGACGATCTGCAGCTCGATGTCGTAGACGTGCGCGGCGGGCAGCGCGAGCGCCGCGCCCGGCGCGGCGAGCCCCATGGTGCCCAGCACGGCGGTGGTGTTCGCCTCGCGGATGACGCGCGTGACGCGCAGGCCGGCCAGGCGGCCTGGCGCGGCGCCGCTGAGGCGATACGTGTACGTCACGGCGTAGTGCAGCGTTCCGGAGCCGTTCTTCGCCAGGGCGAGCCCGCTACGGCCGCCGGGCAGATCGCGCATCGCGATGCGGGTGCTGCGCTGCGGCGCGGCAGCGCCGCTGAACGTCTCGCGGGCGACGGACTTGCCGGCCAGCGTCGCCGTCGCGGTGAAGCTTGCGGGGTGCTCGCGTTGCGCCACCTCGACGATCGCACCGAGCGCCGCGGCGTTCTCGCAGGCACAGCCGAACGAACCGTTGCGGCGCATGTCGAGCAGCGAGCGCGTGAGCCGGTCGAGCGTCTCGCCGTCGGCATTGCGCACCAGCTCGAGGCGCAACGCTTCCGCCTGCGCCACGACCCGGTCGGCGAGCCAGCTGTAGCGACCCGGCAGGTTCACCGCGCCGCCGCGACCGGTGAGGTAGAGTTGGTCGTCGATCGACTTGGTGAGCGCCGCAGCTTGCACGCCATACCCGGCCGCCGGCGTCATGAGGCGCGCCAACCGCGCGCGATCGGCAAAGGAGAGCGCGTCGCCCTGTGCCGCGATGTCGCTCAAGAAGGTCGTACGGCGAACGCCGGTCGCCGCGAGCCCATCGAGCGCGTAGAGACGCAACTGGGCCTTGCAGAGATCCTGGCGACACCATTTCGCGCGCGCCGTCGGGTCGGCGAGCACGCTCGCCGCGTAGCGCTGGGCGCCGCTGAGCATCGCTGAGTCGACGGGGATCCCGGCCTCGCCGGCGCGCCCCAGCGCGGCCAATGCGGGCAACGAATCCCAGGGATCCGACGTGTCGGAGCGCCAGTACGGGGCGAAGCCGCCGTCCGCGCGCTGCAGATCGTGCAGGATCGCCAGCTCGAGCAGCGCGCGGTCGCGCGCCGTGCGCGCATCGGCGCCGGTGCGCTTGGCGAGCAGCACGAGGTCGCCCGCGATCGACAGGCGGCTCGCCGCGGAGATCGCCAGCCGCTCGTCACCCTTGAGCGCGTCGTTCGCCGCCACGGTGACCTCGGGGATCAACGACGAGGCGAGCGCAATCTCGACTCCGCCCGCATCGCGCGGGGTACCGGAAGCGACGTCGAGCCCGATCGCGGCGCGATCGCCGGTGGTGCCGGTCTGCACGACGGATTCCGTGACGTCGGTGTCGCGGACGGGAACGGGGATCGCGAACGCATCGCCCCGCCCTGCCCCGCGCACGCGCATCGTCGCGGTCGCGACGCCGGTTGCGCTCGCAACCACCGCGAAGCGGTAGGCTTTGGTGATGCGGTCGAGCGGCGCATCGAGCGACGTGGTTGCGGTGGGCTTTCCGTTGACGAGAAACGCCAACGGGCCCGTCAGCGACGCATCGATGTGCACCGTTCCGCCGGCGCCGGTTCCGTTCGTCACCGAAACGCCCGCGTCGAAGCGGTCGCCGGGCCGCGCGAACTGCGGCACGACCGGGTTCGCGACGAGCGGTTTGGTCGTGCGGAACGTCGACTCGCCGTTGCCGAAGCGGCCGTCGGCGGTCGCGCCGACGACCATGACGCGCCAGGTGGTGAGATCGTCGGGCAGGGTGAAGCTCGCGCTGGCATTCCCTTGCGCGTCGGTGCGCAGCGCGCCGGCGAAGTAGGCCAGCGCCTCGAACTTGCGACGCACGCGCGGATCGGCTTCTTCTCCCGACAGGCCGCCGCCGAAGCCCCAACCCTTCTCGAGCGGCCGGCGCAGGGTGTTGAGCACCAGGGCCGCGCGGTTGTCGGCGTAGCGCGTCGAGATCGGTTGCTCGGCGTACACCGTTTTGACCAGGTCCGGCGGCCGGTATCCGGTCAGCCGCAACACCGCGTCGTTGACCACCATCAAGGTCGCTTGCGCTTGCAGCGGACGATGCTGCGCGTCGGCCAAATGCACGCGCACGGTTTGCCGGGTGCCCGGCGCGAGCACCGCGGATGCACCCCTCGCCGTCGCCGTGATGTACTTCCCGTCGAGTGCGACGCCGAAGGCGGCGAACCCGGTGCGCGCGAGCGCATTGCCGCCGTCGGCGAGCTCTTTGGACGGCGGCGCGCCGCGCCGTACGGCGAAGGCCTCGACGGCGGCGTTGGGCAGCATCTCGGGCGTGACGCGGAAGCGCACGGTCGGCGCGGCGCTGCTGGTGCGTTGCGTGGTCTCCCAGAGTACGCCGTGCCGGACGACCGCCAGGTGCACCTCCGCGTGCGGGAAGGGTGACTGCACCAGCACCGTCGCCGTGTCGCCGGGCTTGTAGGTGGGTTTGTCGAGCTTGAGCCGCAGCGAGTTCGGATCGCGCCCGAACCACACCGTTTCGCCGCTGCCGCCGACGAAGACTTCGGCATCGGTCTCGCCGGCGTCATCGGCGGCGCCCGCAACGTTGGCGCGCAACCGATACGAACCGGGCTTGCGGGGCGTGAGCGCGACGCTCACCGGCGCGTCAGCGCTCGTCGCGTCGGCGCTCGCCACGGTCGCGTAGGTGACGGTTGTCTGGGCTTGCTCGGCGCCTTCGACGATCTGCGTCGCGTCCGCGTAGCTCGCGAGCTGCAACTCGACGTGGATCTTGGTGCCCGACCGCGCCGCACCACTCGGGTCGGTCGCGATCGCGCTGACCGCGAGCGGCGTGCCGGCGATCCCGACGTCGTCGGTCTTGACGCCCACCAGCGTGTCGGACGGCAGCGCGGTGAACGACTTCGAGTCGGCGACCGCGATGTTCGAAGCGTCGGTCGTCTCCGCGTCGACTTGATACGTCATCGGGAACGGCAGGTCGGCTGCGACCGGAACGCTGACGCTGCTTCTGCCGTCGGCATCGACGGTGACCGTCGACTCGAGGACGTCGGTCGACGCGTCGGGCGCTTGTTGGGGCCAGAACCAATGGCGGCCGAAGGTGAACGACTCGCGGCGCTTGGGTGTGAAGTCGGCCGGCGAGCGCGTCACGGTGAACTTCGTGGACGCACCGGCGAGCGGCGCACCGAAAAGGTACGCGTTCACGGCACGCGCCGCGACGACCGCACTGCGCGGGGCGACCTCGTGATCGAGCGCGAGATCGACCTTGAAGTTGGGGGGCTTGAACTCGGCGACCCGAAAGTCACCATCGATCGTCTCGCCGTTGCCCGCCGACGCGCGCAGCGAGTAATATCCCAGCGCGGCGTTCTTGGGCAGCGCGACGGGGATCGAGAAGCTGCCGAACGCGTCGAGCGAACGGCGTCCCAAGTCACGGCTCTCGCCGCTGGGAAGCTTCAATGTGAGCGCGTACGACGGCGCGGTGCCGTGGCGGAGCACGCCGTCGACGAGGAACCAGCCGACGGCGGTCAACTGGGCGGTTTCGCCGGGCTGATAGAGCGCGCGGTCCGAGTAGATGATCCCGCGCGCGAGCGGCTTCGCCGACGACCAGCCGTTGAAGAAGTCGCCGGCGTAGGCACCGCTCGACGAGTCGGTCCGGACGTAGGTCCAGTCGCCGCCGCGGCGCACGATCGTCACGAACGAGGGCGCGCTGTCCTCGCCCTTGTCGTAGGCCGCGCAGCGCCCGAACGCCGAACGCGGGAACGCGGCGACGCCCGCGGCGTCGGTGGTGGCCGTGGCGCAAAGGGCCGGCGCCGACTTTGTCTCCGCGTCGGCTTGCGACGGGTAGACCTCGACGCTCGCGCCGGCGACGGGCGTGCCGTCGGCGATGCGGTGAACGCGCACCGAGCCGCCGTCGGGGAACCATTGCGCGAACGCACCCAGATCGGTCAGTTGGACGACGCCGGACGACACGAACCGCGCATCCTTTCCGTACGTCGCCGTCACCCCGTAGCCCAGCACGCCGCCCGGCGCGCCGAGCTTGGCGCGCAGCGGGACCTCGACGGTGCGCTCGACGTTGCGTGCCGCGTGCACGTCGAACGGCGGCCACGCCGCCGAGGGCGGCAGCACGTCGCCGCGGTCGGTGTCACCGGACAGGTCGGGATACTGCACCACGTCGGCCGGGCGCAGCGGGCGGAAAATCGCGCGCACATTGCCCGGTGCGTTCACCGCGACCACGTTGAGGCGCACGTCGCGTGACGCCGGGAACACATTCGTCCCGCTCGGCGCCCACACGTCGGGCGCCAGGTCTCCGGTGCGGAAGGTCGCGCGCACCGGCGCGCCGAGGCGTTGGCCGTAGGTGTCGCGCAGATCGGCGCCGATCGTGACGGCGTAGCCGGTATTGGGTGCCAGCAGCGACGCGTTGATCCCGACGTCCTTGTACGTCGCGGCAAACGGCGTCGTCCCGCGCGGCGCCGGCGGGTCCAACGCCAGCGCGCCGAGCGACTTCGGATCGATCGGCGTGCTGAAGATCAGCCGCGGGTTGCCGTTCGCGAAGCGCCCGCCGCTCACCAGACCGACGCGCACGAAGCGCAGCTCGCCCGGCGTGACGAAGGAGCCCGTGAAGGCCACAGCGCTCGGGAGATTGCCGTCGCGCGCGACGAGGCCCGGTTCGATCGCGATGTCGTAACGGGCGCCTTTGGCCAACGTACCGTCCGGAACGAGCACGTAGCGCCAAGCCTGCTGCGACGGATCGTACTCCTGGTTCGGCGGCGGCGTCGCTCCGGGCGAGGCGCTCGCCTTGGCGGTATCGGGCGGCACGACCATCCGAACCGCCGGACCGCCCTCGCCGTGACGGCGCAGCGAGGAGTGCGCCTCCAGCGAGGCGCGATCGAGCGCGACGTTGGACGTGAACGTGATCTTCGGCGCCAGATCGAGCATCTGATCGTGCTCGTACCGGCCGGGCAAATCGTCGAGCTTGATCGGATCGGTTTGGAACGTCCACGCCAGGTCGTCGGCGAGCGTGCGACCGCCCCGGTCGCGCAAGCCTTTGGCGACGGTAACGCGGACGCGGGTCGCCGCGGGCCACGCGCGGTCGGCTTCGAAACCGACCATGCGCGGGGTCAGAAAGCGGAAGTGCCCCGCCAACGCCGGCGCGATCGAGAAATGGGCCAGCAACGCGGTCTCGTCGGGCGACTCCAGTCGCTCGAGGGGGATCAGGTCGGCGCTGAAGACGACGCGGATCTGCGCCAGCGTGCCGACGTCGCCGACCGGAGCGACGGCAGCGATCGGGGCCTGCATTTGCGGCGCCGGCAGCGGCAAAACGGCCGGCAGCGGCTCGCGTTTCGGCGTCGGAGCGTGCGGAGCACAACCGGCCGCGAAGAGGGCGGCGGCCAGCGTGGCGAAGGCTGTTGCGCGGCGCGCATGCCTAATCACGTTGCGCCCGATCTTCGTCCGAGCGGAGGTGCTCCCTTGTCCGACGGCGCGGCGCCGCGCAGGCGCCCGGTATGATCGGCTTCGAAGCCGACCGCGTGCGGCTCGCGGCGGCCGGCATCGCGCTCGTCTTGAGTGCGCTCGCGATCGCGAACCGCCCGATCGGCCCGCGCGCCTTCGCCGGCGGGGCCAACGCGCTCGTCATCGAGGATCGCTCCGGCGTCGAGCTGGGCACCGTCCTCGCGCGCGATACCGAGCACGCCGTGCGCGTCCCGCTCGCGCAGGTCTCACCACGCTTTCTGGCGGCGATCGTCGCCGCGGAGGACGCGCGTTTCGCAGCGCACGACGGCGTCGATCCCCTCGCATTAGCGCGCGCGGCGTGGCAGCTCGCGCGCACCGGGCACGTGGTCAGCGGCGGCTCGACGATCACCATGCAGCTGGCCCGGCTGCGGTTCGGTTTGCCGCGAACGCCCGTGGGCAAGCTCGAGGAACTGCTGCTCGCGCGCCGCATCGAGGCCGGAACGCCGAAGGCCGCGATCCTCGAAGCCTACGTCAACCGAGTGCCGATGGGCGGTGACCTCGTCGGCGTGGAGGCCGGAGCCCGCACGTACTTCGGCGCGCCTGCGCGCGACCTCGACCTCGCGCACGCCGCGTTCTTGGCCGCGCTGCCCAACGATCCGGTACGGCTCGATCCGTACGCGCATCGCGACGCACTCGAAGCGCGGCGCAGGCTGGTGCTCGCACGAATGGTCGCTGCCGGTGCGGTCGCCGCCGACGAGGCGGCGCGCGCAGCGGCGGAGCGGGTCGACGTGCAGCCGCGCAACGACGGGATCGCCGGCGCGGCGCAACTGCTGTTCCGGCTCGCCGGGAGCGCCGCGCCCAGCGCGACACGCTTGCGCACCACGATCGACGGCGAGCTGCAAGCCTTCGCCGAGAACGCGACGCAGCAGGTCGTAAGCGGGTTGAACGACCGCGGCGTGCGGGACGGGGCGGCGATCGTGATCGACAACCGCGACGGCGCGATCCGCGCGTACGTCGGATCGGCGGACTACTTCGCGCGCACCGGGGCCGGGAAGAACGACGGCGTCGCCGCGCTGCGCCAACCGGGGTCGACGCTCAAGCCGTTCCTGTACGAGCTCGCCTTCGAGCGGCGCGTGGTGCGCCCGACGACGATCTTGGCCGACGTGCCGACCACCTACGCCCTGCCGGGGCTGCGCTCGTACAGTCCCGGCGACTACAGCGAGCGGTTCGCGGGACCGGTGCGTCCGCGTCTCGCACTCGCCGACTCGCTCAACGTCCCGGCGGTGCGCGTGCTCAGCGAGGTCGGCGTCGCGCCGTTCCTCGAGCGGTTGCGCGCGCTAGGATTCGCGCATCTCACGCGCGACGCCGACCACTACGGGCTCGGGCTGGCGTTGGGCGACGGCGAGGTGTCGCTCGAGGAGCTGGCCGGGGCCTACGCGGCCGTCGCCAACGCGGGGCGGCGCGTGCGAGTGCACGCGCTGGCCGACCCTGCGGGCGCGCCGCCGGCCGCCGACCGCGTCGGCGCTGCGTCGGAATGGGCACTGGTCACCGACATCTTGGCCGATGCGCACGCCCGGGCGCGTGCGTTCGGCGTCGCGTCGCTGTTGCGCACACCGTTCGCGAGCGCGGTGAAGACCGGCACGTCGTCGGACTTTCGCGACACCTGGACGATCGGTTTCACTCGCGACTATACCGTCGGAACGTGGGTCGGCAACTTCGACGGAGCGCCGATGCAGCGGGTCAGCGGCGTGACCGGCGCGGCTCCGCTGTGGAACCGGATCGTGCGGCACCTAGCCGAGCGCGACCCGCCGCCGGCCTTCGCGGCGCCGCAAGGGTATGCGCGCCGGCCGATGTGTGCGACGACCGGGGTGCGGCCGACGCGCGATTGTCACAGCATCGTCGGCGAATGGCTCGATGCGCGCGACCTCGTCGCCTGGCAAGCTCCGCCGGCGCCGTTGGGCCGCACCTACGATGCTTGGCTCGCGGCCCAGCCGCCGCACGCTCACGAAGCGTTGCGCATCGTCGCGCCGCGCGACGGTGATGTCTACGTCGCCGCCGCCGGTGCGCGGATCGCGGTCGTTGCGCGCGGTACGCAACGTCCGACGTGGGAGCTCAACGGCCGCGCGCTCGCGGCCCGCGACGCGCGTTGGACGCTGCCGCTGGCGCGCGGCCGCTGGACGCTGCGTGCGCACGACGCCGGGCGCGTCGATGCCGTCACGTTCACCGTCGGCGACCCGCTGCCGCGCACCCACCGCGCGGGGTTCACGATTCGCTAGGGAGACACGCCGGTACCAGGGCACAGCTTTGCAATGCAAAGGATACGCGGCGTCAGCCGCGAAGGCCGCGCCATGGATCGTCGCATCGGCTTGACGCTGCTCGCCGCGCTCTTGATCGCACCGGCCGCAACCGCGGTCGCGGCCGAAGGCCTCGCCGCCCTCGGAATCGCCGCCCCCGGGCACGCCTTCGAAGGCGTCTTCGCGCGACTCGGGGTTACGAACACCTCGCCGCTGCCGCTGCGTCAGGCGTGGTACCTGGGTCTGTACATCCTTGCCCCGGGCGGCGCGGCGGCGCTCGCCGGAGCGGCTGCGTTCGCGGCGCCGGGCCGGCGCGTGCCGCTGTTCGTGCTCGCGGCGCTGGGCCTCGGACTCGCCGCGTACTGGATCCTGATGTCATTGGCCGACGCCTGACACGGGCGGCAGCGCAGTAGCGCCGCGGGCTAGAGCCGCGCGCGCAGATACTCCCCCAGCGCGTCCTGTGAGACGCGGTCCTGTTGCATGCTGTCACGATCGCGTACGGTGACCGTGGCGTCGTCGAGGGTCTGATAGTCGATCATGATGCAGTACGGCGTGCCGATCTCGTCCTGGCGGCGGTAGAGCTGGCCGACGTTGCCCTCGTCGTACTGCGTGCGACACTGCATGCGCAGGGCGCCCTCGATCGACTGCGCCCGCTCGACGAGCTCGGGCTTGTTGCGAGCCAACGGAAAGACGCCGGCCTGCACCGGCGCGATCTTCGGATGGAAGCGCAGCACCGTCCGTTCGGTGCGTTTGTCGCCTTCGACGATCGTCTCTTTGTCGTACGCGTCGATGAGCATCGTCAGGGTCGTACGGTCCATCCCGGCCGACGACTCGATGAGGATCGGCGTGTACTTCTGCTTGGAGGCCTCGTCGAAGAATTGCAGATCCTTCCCCGAGTACTCGATGTGGCGATCGAGGTCGTAGGTGCCGCGGTGCGCGATGGATTCCAGCTCGCCCCAGCCCCACGGAAAGAGGTACTCGACGTCGATCCCGGCCTTGGCGTAAAACGGCCGCTCTTGAGGCGTGAGCTCGTAGAAGCGCAGGCGCTCCGCCTTGACGCCGTAGTCGCTGTACCACTGCTTGCGCGCATTGACCCAGCGTTCGAACCACTCCAGATCGTGGCCGTCGTCGGGGACGAAGAACTCCAGCTCGGCTTGCTCGAACTCGCGCAAGCGGTAGGTGAAATTTCCCGGCGTGATCTCGTTACGGAACGACTTGCCGATCTGCGCGATGCCGAACGGCGGCTTCTTGCGCGCACTCTGATAGATGTTCTTGAAGTTGACGAAGATGCCCTGAGCCGTCTCCGGCCGCAGGTACGTCTGCGCGGACGTGTCCTCCATCGGTCCGACCGCAGTCTTCATCATGAGGTTGAAGTCGCGCGGCTCGGTCAGGGTCCCGCTCATCCCGCAGTCAGGGCACTTGTCGCGTGACGCGATGTGGTCGGCGCGGAAGCGATGCTTGCAATTGCGGCAGTCCACGAGCTTGTCGTGGAAGGCCGCGACGTGGCCCGAGGCTTCCCAGGTGCGCGGGTGCATGACGATCGAGCTGTCGAAGGCGACGACGTCGTCGCGGCGCTCGACGTTCTCGCGCCACCACGCGTCCTTGACGTTGCGCTTGAGGATCGCGCCGAGCGGGCCGTAATCGAAAAACCCGCCGATCCCGCCATAGATCTCGGATGATTGGAAGATGAACCCACGGCGCTTGGCCAGCGCTGTGATCTCGTCCATCGTGACGCGGGGCCGGGATTCGTCGTTGCTGCTCACCGAACGCCGACGTTTCCGCGCACGGCCCCCCGGCTCCTCACCTCAGCGCGTTCGACCCGGCGACGAGGTCAGCGCAGGGTCCGCCACGGGGCCGGCGGGCGCGCGACGAAATCGCGCTGGATCTCGGCGAGGACGCGGCGGTGCGAGGCGAACTCCAGCAGGTCCGCCGCCTCGGCGAAGCTCACCCAGCGGTGCGCGTCGTGCACGTCTTCGAGCGCCGCCTCGCCGGGCCGGACATGGGCGACGAAAAACGGGACGTGTACCACGCGGTCGCGCACCGGATCGTAGAACGCATCGAGCTGGCCCGCGGTGAACAGCGTCTCGAGCTCGAGCCCCGTCTCTTCGAGTAGCTCGCGGCGCGCGGCATCGGCCCCGCGCTCGCCCTCCTCGACGCCGCCCATCACGAACGTCCACGCGCCGGCGAACGCGCCACGCGAGCGCCGCAGCAAGAGCACGTCTGCACCACGCAGCACGACGACCGCAACCGCATCGGGACGGCTGTCGGGTTTCAGCTGGCTTTCGCTCGCGGCTGGGTTTCGGCGCGCAGCTGGCCGCACGCGGCCGCGATGTCGCGGCCCATCGGCGTCCGCACCGTCACGCCGACACCGTGCTGCTCGAGGATCTTGGCGAACTCCCAGATGCGGCGCTCCTCAGAACCGCGCAACGCCGCGTCGGGCGTGCTGTTGTACGGGATCAGGTTCACGTGGTACAGCGGGCCCTGCATGAGCCGGGCCAGGTCGCGCGCGTGCTCGTCGCCGTCGTTGACGCCGGCGAGCATCACGTATTCGAAGAATACCTTGCGGTGCGTCTTGTCGATGTAGCGCGCAACGGCGCCCAACAGCGCTTCGGTCGACCACTTGCGGTTCACCGGCATGAGCTTCGACCGCGTCGCGTCGGTCGGTGCGTGCAGCGAGATCGCCAAGTTCACCTGCGTGTGCTCGTCCGCGAAGCGGTCGATCTTGTCGACCAAGCCGACGGTCGAGATCGTGATGTGACGGTGGCCCAGGCCGAAGCCCTGCGGATCGTTGAGCAGCGCGACGGCGCCCATGACCTCATCGTAGGCGGCGAACGGCTCGCCCATCCCCATGAACACCACGTTGGTGATGCGGCGGCCGGCGCGCGCGAGCTGCGTAGCGAAGTAGCGCGCCTGATCGAAGATCTCCGTCGCGCTCAGATTGCGCGTGAAGCCCGCCTGTCCGGTGGAGCAGAACGTGCACGCATACGCGCAGCCGGCCTGCGACGAGATGCAGACGGTCGTGCGGCCGCCGTGATGCTCCATGAGGACCGCTTCAACTTCGTTGCCATCGTGCAGGCGGAACAGACCCTTCGTCGTTTGCCCGTCGCTCGAACGCTGGATCACGACCGGCTCGACCGCATCGAGCGCGAAGCCCGTCGCACCCAGCGCGGTGCGCAGCTCTTTGGGCAGCGTCGTGATCGCCTCGAGGTCGGCGACGAGTTCTTTGGCCGCGGCGCGGTAGAGCTGGTCGATGCGGTACGGTTTCACACCGTGCGCCGAGGCGAGCGCCGCGCCGTTTTCGTAGCCGGCGCGGCGCGCTTTCTCGTCGATCCACAGGTCCCGGGCGCGCAGCATGACGGGCTATTCTACCACGCCACGCTCGCAGGGGAACTACTGAAGCATGACCTTGTCGATGGTGTTGACCGAGCCGTTGCCGGCGCGCATGTCGGATTGCAGCAGATGCGCGCCGCCGACGGTCGTGCGCTCGCCGTCGAGGCCGAAAGCGACCTCGCGACCGGCCGCGTTGCCGATGGATCCGCCGGTGACCGCGGTATCGCCGTCACGCATGCGGATCAGGTCCTTCACGATGTGGCCGAGCAGCACGGTCTTGAGGCGCACCGGGTCGCGCAACAGCGCGTCGCGCTCGGCCGTCGGGAGCTTGGCGAAGGCTTCGTCGGTGGGCGCGTAGACGGTTATCGGGCCCGGGGCCCGCAGCATATCGTCGAGACCCGCGGTGTGGACGGCGGCGACGAAGGTGGTCAGATTCTTCTGTTGGGCGGCCAGGTCGAGCACGGTCGCTGCCGGCTGGGCGAAGGCCGGGGCGGCCAACGCCAGGGCGAAGAGCGAGGCGGCGAGCGATCGGCATGCCGCAATACGGGTAAGGCGCATGGAACCTTCCTCCGGGACGGTGTCGGTGCGTACGATCGATCGCTACGCCTAATCTACTATTTCCATAAGAGTTTGTTCCAGCGAGAAAGATTAAATTTTTAGGTGTGGCTCGCGGAGCCCCCTCTCAGTCGAACAGCGAGACCTGCTCGGGCTTCGTTTCCGGTGCCGCCGGCTCAGCCAGGCGCGTGCGGACGGCCTTGAGATCGGCCCACACGAGCTTCTTCACCTCGCTCATCGCGCCGCCGGTTTGGCGCAGGATGTAGGCCGGATGGAAGGTCGCGATCGTCGGGATCCCCTCGGGCCCCTCGAACCATTGACCGCGCTGCTTGGTGATCGAGAACCGCTCCCCCATGAAGGACTTCGCGGCCGGCGCCCCCAGGGCGAGGATGACCCGTGGCCGCACGATCGCGATCTGGGCGTCGAGGTAGGGGCGGCAATTGCGCATCTCGTCCGGGGTCGGCGGCCGGTTCGCCAGCCGTTGTCCGGTGTCGAGGGTCGGCCGGCACTTGACGGTGTTGCAGATGAACACGTCCTCGCGCGGCAGATCGATCGAGAGCAGCATCCGGTCGAGCAGCTCGCCGGCGCGGCCTACGAACGGGCGCCCCAGCTTGTCCTCGGTTTCTCCGGGACCCTCGCCGACGACCATCAGCGTCGCGCACGGGTCGCCCTCGCCGTAGACGGCATTGCGGCGCGTCGCGCCGATTCCGCAGGTTCGGCACCCTGCAACGACGCCGGCGGCACGATCGAGCTCGCGCTGCCGCCGCGCCCGCTCCTCCAAGCTCACGGCGCCCGGCCCCGATGCGGCGCCGGCTCGAGCAGCACCGCTTCACCGAAGGCGAGCACGCGCGTCGCGCCGTCGGGGCCTTCGGAGGCCTGGAACTGCAACCCGATCACGCCGTTGGCGCCCATCCCTTCGGCCTTGCGCAGCAGCACCTCGAGCGAATCCGAGCGCGTGCGTTCGGCGTCGGTGAGATACTCGACCGGCGCCAAGCCGATCAGTTGACCGATGCTGCGGAAGGTCTGCTTGAGCACGTTGCGCGGCCGGCTGGCCTGGCCGTAGGCATAGCCGAACGAGCGCACCACGCGATAGCCTTCGATGCGCTCGAACGTGGTGACGGCGTCCGGTGCGAGCGCCACTAGCGAAAGAGCCGGCGGCCCAGCACGACGGCGCACGCGACGGCGCCCGCGTAGAGCGCGTACCGCCCGACGAGCGCACCGACGAGGCTGTAGTACCACGCGCGCCCGTGGTGCTTGATCCAATACTTGCGCCGCGACGTCTGTTTGCGCTTCTCGACGTCGTACTGACCGCGCGCCGAGCCCATCCCCTCGTGGATCGCTTCGCTGGCTGGGACGTACCAGGTCTCCCAGCCCGCGCCGGCGGCGCGTTTGGCGAAGTCCACCTCTTCGTGATACAGAAAGAAGCGCTCGTCGAACGGCCCGATCGCGTCGAGCATCGTGCGCCGTATCGCCAGCGCCGCGCCGATCGTTAGATCGACGCGCTGCGGCACGGCGTAGTCGATCTCGCGCAGCCCGGCGCCGTTGGCCCAGCGACGCAGCACGGGCAGCTCGCCCCAGGCGCTCGAGCGCAAGAACGCTCCCGCCCAGGTATCGAACTCGCCGACGGACTGCTGGATCGTGCCGTCATAGTTGTCGATGCGCGACCCGCCGATACCGCAGCGCGGATGCGCATCCATGAACGCCACCATCTCCGCCAGCGCGCGATCCTTGAGCTCGGCGTCCGGGTTGAGCAAGAATACGTATTCCGCGGACGTCGCCGCGAACGCGCGGTTGCAGGCCGCGGCGAAGCCCAGGTTCGCGCCGTTCTCGACGATTTGCACGCGGCCGCCGTAGCGCTCGGCGATGAACGCGCGCGAACCGTCGCTCGACCCGTTGTCGGAGACGACAACGTGTGCGAACTCCGGGTCGTGCCGGAGCTCGGTCAGCGCGAACACCGAATCGAGCGCGATCGCGATCTTGGATTTGTCGTTCCAGCAGACGACAACGACATCCACCCGACTCGGCACGGATCGCTACACCGACACGTTGGGCGGCGGCGAGAACTTGTTGCGGTTCTGCAAGTAGGGCCAAATGAATCCGTCGAGGTCGCCCTCGAGCACCGCCTGCGCGCTGCCGGTCTCGACGTTGGTGCGTACGTCTTTCACCAGCTGGTACGGGTGCAGCACGTAGTTGCGGATCTGCGAGCCCCACTCGTTGGCCATCCGCTCGCCGCGCAGCTCGGTGAGCTTGGCCTCTTGCTCCTCGCGCGCGCGTTGCACCAACTTGGCGCGCAGGATGTTGAGCGCGACGTCGCGGTTCTGCATCTGCGAGCGCTCTTGCTGCGAGGCGACGATGATCCCGGTCGGCAGGTGGGAGATCCGGATCGCCGACTCGGTCTTGTTCACGTATTGCCCGCCCGCACCGCTGGCCTTGAACGTCTCGACCTTGAGGTCTTCGGACTTGATCTCGACGTCGCCGGCTTCGTCTTCTTCCATCTCGGGGATGACGTCGACTTCGGCGAACGAGGTTTGGCGGCGGCCTTGATTGTCGAACGGTGAGATGCGCACCAGCCGGTGCACGCCGCGCTCGCTCTCGAGCATCCCGTACGCGTGCTTGCCGCGGATGATGAACGTGATCGAGCGCAAGCCCGCTTCATCGCCCGGCGCTTCTTCCACGACGTGCGTCTCGTAGCCGTGATTCTCGGCCCAGCGCAAGTACATCCGCCCGAGCATCTGGGTCCAGTCCGCGGCGTCGGTCCCTCCGGCGCCGGCGCGAATCGTCACGATCGCGCCGTGCGAGTCGTACGGGCGGTCGAAGTTGGCCGCCATCTCGAGCTCGTCGAGCGCCCCGGTGGCGCGCGCGATCATCGCGTCGGCCTCGGCCTCGGCGCCTTCTTCATCGCCGAGCACGTCGAGGGTCTCCGCGGCGTCGGTGAGCGCGGCGTGGACCGCATCGATGGCGTCGAGATCGGAGCGCAGCTCGGCGATCCGCTTCATGACCCCGCGCGCCTTGTCCGGGTCGCCCCAAAAATCGTCGGCGCGCGACCGCGCCTCGAGCTCGGCTACGCTGCGCCGTTTGGTAGCGTCGTCAAAGACGCACCTCGAGCGCGCTCAAGCGCTCGCGGGCCCGGTCGATGGCGGCGGATTGGGCGTCGGACACGGGGACTGCGGTTCTGCGGAGCCCGATTTCACCCTACCGCCGCAGCTTGTGAGCGACCTTGCGTACGGTCTGGGCGAGGGCCTCGCGGGGTGACTCCGGCAAAACCGCGTACGGCCCAGCGACGCGCGCGAGGGCGTGGCAGATGCCGCCGAGCGGACGGATTGCTCGCAAGCCGTCGCCGCAGTGGGGAAAGACGACCGGCGTGCCGTCGAGCGAGGGAACGATCCACTGCCCAGTGCGGACGTCGCGCAGGTGGCTCACCGCATAGCGCCCTTCGCTGCGGCGCGAGAACATCGGCCTGAACGGCACGGAGCCCGTGAAGTAGTAGTGCGTCACCTGGCTCTTACGGGTGCGGGTGCGGTCGTCGCGCGGCGAGCCGCCGTGCAAGAGGTTTGCAGACCAGATCAGGAACGTACCGCGCGCAATCGCCAACTCGTACATCCGAAATCCGCTTTCGCGCGCCAGCGCCGCGATGCGCTCTTCATACAGGGTGTACGAGGTACGCGTGTTCGGGTTCGCCCACCCCAGGGCACCGACGACCGGCGGGACGCCCAGGTCCTCGTAGTCGAGCTCGGGCAGCTTCTGCGAACCTGGAAAGTAGTGCAGCGGGCCTTGGCGCAGCGTGACGTCCTCGAGCGCCATCCACACGCCACACATGAATCCCGTCGGCAGCGACGAGAAGTGGATCGTGTCGCTGTGCGTGCGCTGCTCGGTGCCGCTCAAGAAGTTGAGCGTCTGGAACGGAAACGGCTCGCGCCCGTAGAGCACGCGCAGCACGTCGAGCACCGCAGGATGCGTCGCGATCGCGTGGACGGCGGGATCGTCGCTCCACGCGTCCTGCGCGCGGCCGGAGCCGTCGCTGCCGAAGTGCGCGGCGAGCCGCGTCCAGATCCCGTCGGCGTCGATCTCGTCCAGCACGCGGGCGTCCTCGACCACGAGGAAGCCGTCGCGCCGGTAGGCGTCGACGAGCGCACGTTCGCGCGAACTCAAGCCGCGCCGGTCGGCCTCGGCCTCCCAGTCCTCACGCTCGTGCCACGGGCGGGTGGCGGGAAACGTCGTCACGCTTGAGGTGTTTCGCGCCCGGGCTCGGAACACCGCCGCGTGAGCCTGCCGATTCTGCTGCGCCCCGACGCCGTTTTCGACGGCGAGCATCGGCACGCCGGCTGGTCGGTCCTGGTCGAAGGCGAGCGCATCGTCGCCGCCGGCCGCGACATCACGGGCCCACCGGGGACGCGCGAGATCGGTCTCTCCGGCGCGACCGTGCTGCCCGGGCTCATCGACCTGCACTCGCACGTGCTGCTGCACCCTTATGCCGAGCGCGCTTGGGCGGATCAGGTGCTGCGCGACCCCGAGGCATTGCGCGTCGCGCGCGCCGTGATGGCCCTGCGGCGCACGCTGGCGGCGGGTTTCACCACCTTGCGCGACCTGGGAACCGAAGGCGCCGGCGAAGCCGACGTCGGCCTGCGGCGGGCCATCGACGAAGGCGTGATCCCGGGTCCGCGGCTGATCTGCGTGACGCGCGCGATCGTCGCCCGCGGCACCTACGGCCCGAGCGGTTTCGCGTCGACCTGCTGCGTGCCGCAAGGAGCCGAAGAAGTCGACGGCCCCGAGTCGATCCTACGCGTCACGCGAATGCAGATCGCGCGCGGTGCGGACTGGATCAAGGTCTACGCCGACTATCGTTTCGGGCCGGGCGGCGATGCCCGGCCGACGTTCTCGCAAGACGAGCTTGCGTCGATCGTGCGCGTCGCGCACGACGCAGGCATCCCGGTGGCGGCGCACGCGACGACCGCCGAAGGGATGCGGCGCGCGGCGCTGGCCGGCGTGCAGACGATCGAGCACGGAAATGAGGGAACGCTGGAGGTCTTCGAGCTGCTGGCGGAGCGCGGCGTCGCCTACGTGCCGACCCTCGCGGCGTACGAGACCCTCGAACGGATCCGCGGCCTGGGCCCCGACCATCCGGCGGTCGTGGCAAAGCGTGCGGCGTTTGCCGCCGCCCGCTGCAGCGGCGTCACGATCGCCAACGGCAGCGATGTCGGAGTCTTCGCGCACGGCGACAACGCACGCGAGCTGGAGCTCTTGACCGAGCACGGCCTGACCCCGCTCGAAGCGCTGCGGGCCGCGACCTCGACGGCGGCTCGGGTTCTACGGCGAGACGACCTTGGTCGCATCTGCGCCGGCGCCCGCGCCGACCTCATCGCCGTCGCCGGCGACCCGGTCGCCGGCATCGGCGCGCTGCGCTCCGTTCGGCTCGTCCTCAAGGACGGCGTTGACGGGCCCCCGGACGCCGCCGTTGAACGAAAGGCGGTCTAGCACACACCGGATTTCTGACACGTTGCCGAAAGAGGACCGGGTGGGATCGATCCAAGAGCGTCCCCAGACGAACGCGGCTTTTCGGCGTGCGGGCGCTGCCGTGGCGGCGCTCGCGGTCGCTGCGGCTTGCCTATCGTCAGGGGTGGGCGCAGCCCCGTCGGTCCCGAAGCGAATCCAGCTCGTCGCGCACGACGAGCCGGTCCGAGACGTCTTGCTGCGCCTGGGGGAGATGGCCCGCCTCAACGTCGCCATCGCCGACGACGTCAGGGGCAACGTCAACGTCTCGCTTCACGACGCCACCCCGGACGAAGCGGTCCGCGCGGTGTGCTCGCAGCTGCGCCTGCGCTGCGTGCACGATGGCCGCACGCTCGCCGTCTCGGTCGAGTCCAACGCCGTCGTTCCCCTGACGATCGTGCCGGCGGCGCGGGCCGCACAGATCGTGCGCTCGCTCTATCCGCGGCTCTCCGTGCGACCGGACGCGGCCTCCAACGCGCTGATCCTCGCCGGTTCGGCGGCCGACATCGCGGGAGCGCGAGCGATCCTGAGCGGACTCGACGTCCGCGACGCGAGCAAACCCACGACCGAGGCGATCACGCTGCGGACGCAGCCTGCCGCGGCGGTGGCGGATCGGCTGCGCGCGCTCTACCCGGCCGCCAAGATCACGCTGGTGTCGCGTTCGACGATGCTGGTCAACGCATCCGGGCCGGATCTCACCCAGATCAAAGCTCTCGTCGGGAGCATCGACGCGGCGACCGCGCCGCCCACGGTCATGCCGATCGCGAGCGATGCGATCAAGGTTCAGCAACGGCGTCCCAAAGATATCGCGCGCGCGGTGAGCGCCCAGGTCCCGCGCGTGCATGCCGCAGTTTCCGGTTCAACGATCACGTTGAGCGGCTCGCCCGAAGACGTGACCCGCGCGCGCCTGCTCATCGGCCAGCTCGACGTGCCCGAGTTCGGGACGCGCTACGTGCAGATCTACCGGCTCAGGAACGTCGATGCGAAGTCGGTCGCCGAGTTGATCCAACGCTCTTTCCCGACCGTGAGCATCACGGTCGATGCGAGCCTCAACGCGCTGTCGGTCACGGCCACCGCCGGCGACCAGCAGCGCATCGCCGACGGCGTCGCGCGGCTCGACGGAACCACCGGCGGGCCGGCGTCGACGGGCGAACCCGGCAACACCGTGGTTGCTCAAGGCGGCCCGATGGCGCACGAAGTGATCCAGCTGCAGTCGATCGTCCCCAACAGCGGGTACGGGAACTCGACCTCGCCCCAAGACATCGCGACGGCCGTCCAGCAGGCGCTTGCGGTCTCCAGCCCCGACCTGCGCGTGGTCGTCCCCAACGGCACCCAACAGATCATCCTCACCGGCAGCCCGCAGAGCGTGCGCGCGGCGAAGGATCTCATCGCCGAGCTCGACATCGTGCCGCAGTCGGTGGTGCTCGACACCGAGATCCTCGAGCTCGACGAGACCAGCTCGCGAAATCTCGGTTTGCAGCTGGGCACGACCTCGATCGGAACGACCTTCAGCGAAATCCAACCCACACCCGACCCGAACACCGGCGTCCCCGGCCGGCTGATCCGTCTGCAGCCGCTCACCCGCACCGGGCTCAGCTTTCAGGCCCAGGTGAACCTGCTCATCCAGAACGGGAACGCGCGCGTGCTCGCCGATCCCCGCATCACCACGCTTTCGGGACGCACCGCGACGATCCGAGCGGGCGACTCGATCAGCATTCTCACCACGGTCGGCGGCGGCTCGGGGACCGTCGCCACCACGCAGCTGCAAACGTTCCAGACCGGCGTCACGCTCGACATCACGCCGATCATCACCAACAACGGCGAGCTCAGCGTCGCCCTGCACCCGGTCGTGAACTCACTAGGCGGCTTTCTGAGCGGCGTCCCGCAAATCTCCACCCGCGACACGCAAACGACGGTACACCTGCGCGACAACGAGACGCTGGTGATCGGCGGCCTGATCCAGGAGACGGCGCAGCGCACCGAGAGCAAGATCCCGCTGCTCGGCGACCTGCCGCTGCTGGGGCGCGCGTTTCGCAATCAGAATACGACCACCACCCGCAACGAGCTCATCATCGTGGTGACGCCGCACCTGCTCAGCGGTTCGTCGACGACGACCGTCCCGACCGCCGCTGGAACCACGGGCATTCCGACGCCGCGCCCGCTCCCCACGCTGCCGCCGAGTACGCGATTTCCGAGCGCGCGGCCGGCGGCCGCGCCGACCCCGACTCCGGGTCCGGCTGCGTCCACGGGGCGCGACAGCAAAGCCGCCGCGCCGGGAGCAACCGGCAGCACGACGCCGACGCCCATCGCGACGCCGAGCGCGTTCGCCCAAGCGAACGTCTACGTCTACGGCTCGCCGCCGCCGAGCACGTACGCCGGCCCGGGCGATGCGCCGCAGATCTTTTACGCGATGCTCTCGCCGACCGTGTTGACGCCCAACGCGAGGATCAAAATCAGCGCGATCGTGACCACCAACGTGCAGAAGCTGACGATCTCGGCCGGTCCGACCTCGATCGGGCTCTCACCGGTCGGTTCGGGGACGTGGCAAGCCGTGTTCGCTGCGAATACGCTCAACTTGCCGCCGACCGCCACGACCCTGCAACTCACCTTGACCGCGTCACGCGGCGACGGTCAGAGTGCGAGCATCCAGCTGCCCGTCTCGCTGATGCGCGACCAGCCGGTGCTGTAGCTCCCGCCGGCGCCTAACCGGCGCCGTGGCAGCGCTTGTACTTCTTGCCGCTGCCGCACGGGCACAAGTCGTTGCGGCCGACCTTCTCGACCGCCGCCGGCTTGGGTTTGTCGGGCTCGCCGTCGCCGCGGTTCGTGTGCAGGTTGGTGGCTTCGTACTTGGGCGCAGGTCCCAGCAACCGTTCCGCCGTGGCCTGATCCATTCGCGGCGCCGCTTGGTGCGCCGGCTGCGGCGCGATCTGTCCGGTCGGGATCGTTTCGAACGCCGGTGCGCCGTTGCGATGCACGCCGTTGCCCGGCGCGCCGGCGGGGAGCACGCCGTCGGCACCGGACGGCGCGTCTTCGGGCGGGCCCTGCTCGACGCGCACGGTGAAGGCGGCTTTGATCGCTTCGTCGGCGATGTTGTTCTTGAGATCTTCGAAGATCTCGTAGGCTTCCTTTTCGTACTCGACGCGTGGGTCTTTCTGACCGTAACCCCGCAAACCGATCCCGCTCTTGAGCGCGTCCATGATGTAGAGATGGTCGACCCAGAGCCGATCGATGATCGGCAGCATGATGTACTGCGACTCGATCATGCGCATCAGATCGGCGCCGATCTCGGCTTCCTTCTCCTCGTACGCCGCCACCGCGTGGTTGAAGAGCAGCTCCTTCATCCCATCGCGGTCGAGCTTTTCGAGCTCGTCGACACTGACGTCGTCCTTGATCGGGAAGAGCGCTTCGAGCTCGTCGAGGATCGCCGGCAAATCCCACTCCGAGGGATGCTCCTCTTCCGGGGCGCCCGCGTCGACCGCGTAACCGACCTTCTTGCGCAGCGTCTCGACGAAGTAGTCGCGCAGCGGTTGACCTTCGAGAACCTTGCGGCGCTCGCCGTAGATGATCTCGCGCTGCTTGTTCATCACGTCGTCGTACTCGAGAACCTGCTTGCGGATCTCGTAGTTGTGGTTCTCGACCTTGGACTGCGCGTTCTCGATCGAGCGCGACAGGATGCCGGCTTCGATCGGCGTCTCGTCGGTGAACTTGACGAAGTCCATCATCTTCTGCAGCCGCTCTTGGCCGAACAACCGCATCAACTCGTCTTCGAGCGCGATGTAGAAGCGCGTCGTCCCCGGGTCGCCCTGCCGGCCGGCGCGCCCGCGCAGCTGGTTGTCGATGCGCCGTGATTCGTGGCGCTCGGTGCCGATGATGTGCAGGCCGCCCGCCTCGGGAACGCCCTCGCCGAGCTTGATGTCCACGCCGCGGCCGGCCATGTTCGTGGCGATCGTCACGGTCCCGGGGATGCCGGCATCCTTGATGATCTGCGCTTCCTGCTCGTGGTATTTCGCGTTGAGCACGTTGCACTCGATGCCCTTGCGGCGCAGCATCATCGCCAGCCGTTCGGACTTTTCGATCGACCGGGTGCCGACCAGGACCGGCCGCCCTTTGGTGTGCTCCGCGATGATGTCCTCGATGACCGCGCCGAACTTTGCGTTCTCGCTGCGGTACACGATGTCGGCGAGGTCCTTGCGGCACATCGCCATGTTCGTCGGCAGCACGACCACTGCCAAGCCGTAGATCTCGCGGAACTCGCGCTCCTCGGTCTTCGCCGTTCCGGTCATCCCGGCGAGCTTGTCGTAGAGGCGGAAATAGTTCTGGAAGGTGATCGTCGCGAGCGTCTGGTCCTCGCTGCGGACGTTGAGGCCTTCCTTCGCCTCGATCGCCTGGTGGATCCCGTCGGAGTAACGGCGGCCGTACATCAGCCGGCCGGTGAACTCGTCGACGATGATCACCTCGCCGTCCTTGACGATGTACTGCTGGTCCTTGTGGAACAAGTTCCAAGCCTTGAGCGCCGCGTTGAGCTGATGCGTCAGCTCGAGGTTGCGCTGGTCGTAGAGGTTCTGGACCCCCAGCATCTTCTCGACCTTCGCGACGCCCTTCTCGGTGATCGGCGCCGCGTGCGACTTCTGGTCGACGGTGAAGTCTTCGTCCTTGATCAGACGCGGCACGATCTTGGCGAACTGGCCGTAGAGCTCGGTCGCGTCGTGACCTTGACCCGAGATGATGAGCGGCGTGCGCGCCTCGTCGATGAGGATCGAGTCGACCTCGTCGACGATAGCGAAGTTGAGGTGGCGCTGCACCATCTGATCGAGCGCCCACGCCATGTTGTCGCGCAGGTAATCGAACCCGACCTCGTTGTTGGTGACGTAGGTGATGTCGCAGTCGTACGCGGCCTTGCGCGCCGCGTTGTCGATGTCGTGCTGGATGACACCGATGCTCATCCCGAGCGCCTCGTAGATCGGCCCCATCCATTCGGCGTCGCGCTTGGCGAGGTAGTCGTTGACGGTGACGAGATGGACGCCCTTACCGGTCAGCGCGTTGAGGTACACCGGCAGCGTCGCGACGAGCGTCTTGCCCTCACCGGTGCGCATCTCGGCGACGTTGCCCTCGTGCAGCGCCTGACCGCCCATGATCTGGACGTCGAAATGCCGCATCCCCAGGACGCGCTTGCCGGCCTCCCGCACGACCGCGAAGGCCTCCGGCAGCAGCGCATCGAGTTGCGCCTTGAGCGCCGCTTCGCGCTCCTTGGGATCGTCGCTGGCGCTGGCGCCCTGCTCGAGGCGCGCCTTGAACTCGGCGGTCTTGGCGCGCAGCTCGTCGTCGGAGAGCGCCGCCACCGCCGGTTCGAGGGCGTTGACGCGCTCGGCCGTGCGGCGTAGCCGCGCGACCTCGCGTGCGTTCCCATCGAACAGGGTCTTGATAAAGGCCATACTTGACTACAACCGTTCGCCGCGCAGGACGGTTCCTCCCGAGGCGCAGGCTGCTACCGCGCTCGCGGCGCGCGGTTACTCCAGCGGCAGCCGCGCCGGGCGGTTGAGCTGCTCGGCCGACGTCCGGCGCAGCAGCGCGCCCACCGTAACGAACGCGTACCCCGCCCGGCGAAAGCGGCCGACGATCTGGGGCAACGCCGCGATGGTCGCCTGGCGCCCGCTGTGCAGCAGCAGGATCTCGGGGGCCCGCGCACGCCGCAGCACGTGATCGCGGATCTCCGCGGCGCCGATCGAGCGCCAGTCGCCCGGATCGTCACTCCACAGGATCGTGTCGTAGCCGGCCGCTTGGGCCGCTCGGATGGTCGCAAGCGTGAAGCGCCCGTGCGGCGGCCGGAACAAGCGCCGCTCCGCGGGGTCCGGCGCGATGCGCTCCAGGGCGGCGGCGCCGGCCTGCAGCTCGGCTTGCACCGCGCGGTCCCCGAGCTGGTCGAGGTTCGGGTGGGTCAGCGTATGGTCGGCGATCTCGTTGCCGCCCGCCGCGATCGCGCGGGTCAGGTCGGGGAACTGCTCGGCGTCGCGACCGATGAGGAAAAACGTCGCCGGCACCCCGAGATCGCGCAGCGTCTGCAGGAGCAGCGGCGTCTCCACCGGATATGGGCCGTCGTCGAAGCTCAACGCGATGAGCCGGGGCCGGGAGTCGGCGGAGACCGGGCGCCCGACCCGGTCGACGACCCGCGCCGCGAGCGAGGGGCGCAGCAGCGCCGCGGCGTCCGCGCCGCGCAGCACCACCACCGGCCGCAACAGCACGTCGAAGCGCAGCCAGACCCACAGCGCGGCGCAGCTCAGAACGATGACCGCGAGCGCGAGCAGCGCCGCCTTGCGCCCCGGGCGTCGCACCCGCTAGTGCGTGGGCGCGACCGACGACGTCGGGGCGGGCACCGCCGCCGCCGTCGCATAGTCGCGCCCGACGATCACGGTCACGACGCTGGTCGGACCGGGAGTCGAATCGGTCGCCGGTGCGATCGCCGCGCCGGCGACGCCGAGATCGGCGCGCACGCGTTCCCCGACGTACGGCACGCGGGTCGCGGGTCGGATCTGCGTCGTGTCGTACCGGAACGAGTCGGCGTTGGCGATCGAGTCCACGACATAGCCAAGCCGCTCGAGCTTCGTAGAAACCGCCGTCGCGAGTCCACGGACGCCGCTACCGTTCTGCACCACGAGATGGACCGTCGCCGGTTTGACGGATTGCAGCGCGCTCGCCGGGGCCGGCACGACGTTGCCGTAGGGCCCGAGCAAGTCGGCGACGAGGCGCGCCTTCTGCGCCTGATCGGGGACCAGCAGCTCGCCCGCCCACGAGGTCTCCTTGACGTCGACGTACCCGACCGTGTCGGCATGGCCCAGATCGGCGAGGTTCGCGTCGCGGAACGCCCAGCCCAGCGACTTCTTCTCGGTATCGTTCATGTTGGTGACGACGTTGCGGTTGATCACGCCGATGAGCTGCCCGATGTGCAGCAGGTCGTTGAGCTTGTCGTTCTTGAGTTTTTGCATGACAATGTGGATGATCTGCTGCTGCCGTTTGGTGCGGCACGGGTCGCTGCACTCGTCGTACCGGAAACGCATGTACCCTTGGGCCTGCTCGCCGTTCATGTGGTAGCGGCGGTCCTTCTTGAAATGGATTGATAGATGGGCCCAGTGATCGTCGTAGTCCATGTTCTCGGTGACGTCGACATCGATCCCGCCGATCGCGTTGACGACCTCCTTGACGCCGTTGACGTTCACGACCACGTAGCGGTCGAAGTGCCGGCCTTTGGCGTTGGTCGGCATCCCCAAAAAGTCACCGATGATCGAATCGGCGAGCTTGACGCCGCCCAGGCTGTACGCCTCGTTGATCTTCGTCTCGCGTCCTCCGACGATCGCGTCGGTGTCGCGCAGCACGGAAACGAGCTTCATCGACTTGGTCGGGAAGTCGAGGCCCGCGATCATGATGGTATCGCTGCGAGCGTCCTTCGAGAACGGCATCCCTTTGTCGTCGTAGTTGTAGTCGATGCCCAGCATCATCACGTAGAGGCGCTGCTTCCCGAACACTTGCGCCGGCGGCTTCGGATAGATCACCAGCGCGTCGGTGAAGCTGGTCGGGAGGCTCTTGTGATCGTGGAACACGCCGTAGGCGACAAAGCCGAAGAACAGCCCGACCGCGACGAGCATCAGGCCGAGCACGTACTGGACGATCGTTTTCCAGCCCGAACGCCGTCCGCCGCCCGCGGGCGGCGGCTGCGAGCGACGCCGCGGAGCACCGCCGCCTGTCGGCGGCGGCAGCGGCGGATCCGCGACGATGCCCTCGCTCAAGCGACGCACGTCCCGGCGGCGACGAGCGAACCGTAGAAATCAAAGGCGGTGTTGCCCTCGAGCCGGACGTCGACGAACGATCCGATCTCGGCCCCGCCGCGAAAAACGATCCCGCCGTCGACGCCGGGAGCCTCGCCCGCCGAGCGGCCAACGAGCACCGCACGCGACCGGTCGGCGGCGTTCGCGCGCAGCGCGACGAGCAGCGGATCGGTCGAGCGCAGCGTGCGCCGCTCTTCGACGAGCACGCGAACGACCTGGCCCACGCGCCTCGAACGGGCCCGTTCCGACGCGCGCCGTTGCGCGTCTCGCACACGCAGGAGCCGTTTCCGTTTCTCCCGCTCCGCAACTTGGTCGGGCAAGTCGGCCCCCGGCGTTCCGGCCTCGCGCGAGTAGACGAAAAACCCGACGCGGTCGAGCTCGGCCCGTTCGATCCAGCGTTCCAATTCGGCGACGTGCTCGTCGGTCTCGCCCGGGAATCCGACGATGAAGGTCGAGCGCATGGTGATCCCCGGGATCCGGCGCCGGAAGTCTTCGACGATCTCGAGGTAGCGCTCGCCGTTGGACGGGCGCAGCATCGCGCGCAAGACCGGCACGCTCACGTGTTGCAGCGGCATGTCCATGTACGGGCACACCTTGGGCAGCGCTGCCATCGCATCGATCAACTCGGCATCGACCGTCGCCGGATAGAGATACAGCAACCTGATCCACGCGATCCCGTCGACCTCGTGGAGCCGCCGCAGCAGATGCGCCAACCCGCCGCGCCGGAAGCCGCGATCGCGTCCCCACATCGAGGTGTCCTGCGCGATGAGGATCAGCTCTTTGGTTCCGCCCGCTGCGAGCGCGCGCGCCTCCGCCAGGATCGATTCCTCACTGCGCGACCGGAATCGCCCGCGCAGCTGCGGGATGATGCAGAACGTACACGGATGGTCGCACCCTTCGGCGATCTTGAGGTACGCGGTCGCCGAGGGCGTCGTAATGAGACGCGGCAGAAAATCGTGCTCGGGCTCAGCCTCGAAACCCAACCGCACCGGCTGGCGCCCGGCGCGCGCATCCTCGAGCAGGTCGACGATCGACGCATAGGCGCCGGTTCCAATAACCCCGTCGATCTCGGGTATCAGCGCTTGCAGCTCCTCGCCGAAACGCTGCGACAAACACCCCGCAACGATGAGCTGCTGCCCTTCACGCTTACGCTGCGCATGCTCGAGGATCGTCTCGGTCGACTCGGCCTTAGCCGGATCGATGAAGGCGCACGTATTGATCACCACCGCATCCGCATCAGCGGCGTCGGGCACGAGCGCCCATCCCGCCGCCCCGAGCTTAGCGATCATCACCTCGCTGTCCACGAGATTCTTCGCACACCCCAGCGACACAAACGACACGGTCAGCGAGCGCTCAGCAGTAGCAGTCAAGAGAAAATCACGCCGTCCGAAATAATCCCACCATCCCCATGAGGGTTGCCGCGAAAGCCCCCACCACCCTGGCAGGCGGGCGGGGGGACGCGCGGTGGCGGGGGCCTCTCGGCCGCCCCGAAGCCAGGATTGGCGAGAGGGGTGGACGAGCGGAGCGGCCGGATACGCAGGAAGCGTATCCGACCGCGTCCCCAGCCACCGCGCGTCCCCCCGCCCGCCGGGCCCTACCGATAATTCGTAAACTGGAGCGGCAAATCGAAGTCCAGTCCTTTGAGCAACTGCATAACCTTTTGCAGATCGTCCTTGGACTTGCCTGAGACCCGGATCTGCTCGTCTTGATACTGGGACTGGACCTTGAGCTTGGAGGCTTTGATCGCGTCGATCAACGGCTTGGATTTGTCCTTGGGGATCCCGGCGCGAATCGCGATCTTCTGCCGCAGCGTGCTCCCGGAGGCGGCCTCGGGTTCCCGGCTCATGTCGAACGACTTGAGGTCGATCCCGCGCCGGACGGCCTTGGACTGAATGATGTCGACGACGTTGCGCAGCTTGAGCTCGT
The DNA here is from genome assembly GCA_003140215.1 of Vulcanimicrobiota bacterium. GTDB lineage: Bacteria > Vulcanimicrobiota > Vulcanimicrobiia > Vulcanimicrobiales > Vulcanimicrobiaceae > Vulcanimicrobium > Vulcanimicrobium beijerinckii. Next base: position 300,630 of record PLJL01000001.1, read on the forward strand.
CGTCGGCCAACACGGTGATCGTCTTGCCGTCACTTTCGATCGCTGCGATCGAATGCTTGAAATCGAAGCGCCCGGCGATCTCTTTGCGAGCTTGGTTGAGGGCATTGTCGAGCTCTTGCGGATCCACGCGCGAGACGACGTCGAAGGAAGAATCTGCTGCCATGCGATTTGCCTTACAGAGGGTAGTGTTGCTCGACGACGTCGCCTTCTTTGCCCATCGGCGCGGGCGGACGGCCGTTCGCGCCGACCGAGACGCCGCCGGCATTTCCGGCCCGCACGTCGGCGACCTTGCCGGTGAACGTGCGCGTCGTGCCGGCCGGAAACAACCCTTCGAGCTGCGTCGTTCCGTCGATCGCCACGCGCAGCCAGGAGCGCTCGGTGAGGCGAATCTCGAGCTGGTGCGGCCGGGCCGGGCCGGGCGAGGATGCCGGCGGCGATGCGGAGTCGGCCGGGCCGGGCGAAGCGGCCGGCGCCCCGCCAACGGAAGCCGAAGCTTGAGGGGCCGGCGTCGCGACGGCTACCGGAGCACCGCCGCCGTGCGTGTACTGCCAATACTCCCAGCCCACGAATCCCACCAGCGCCACGGCGAGCACCGCCCCGACGATCGCCCACAGCGAGGGGCCGGACGGCCCGTCCTCCTCGAGCGCGGACGACGCGACGGAAGCCGACGGTCGCTCCGCCGGAACGGTCTGGTTGAAGCGAGCGACCGCGGCTTCGGCGTCCAAACCGAGGAACCGCGCGTAGGTGCGGATGAATCCGCGCACGTAGACGGGAGCGCCGATCGACGACCAATCGTCGTTCTCGATCGCGTTGAGGTAGACCGAACGGATGTGAATCTGCTCGGCAACGTCCGAGAGCGTGAGCCCGCGCGCTTCTCGCGCGCTTCGGAACTCCTCTCCGAGCGCAGCCATGTGGTCGATCCTTTGCGGGTGCACCCCGTTCTCCTGGTCTACGGTTGTACGATGGAAACACGATGAGCGAACCCGAGCGCGTGGTCGCCGCGATGAGCGGCGGCGTCGATTCCGCCGTTGCGGCCGGACTGTTGAAGGAAGCGGGCTACGACGTCATCGGCGTGACCATGAAGATGTATGCGCCGACGCGCCCGGCGCACGCGCGGTCGTGCTGTGGGGCCGACGATTTCGACGACGCTCGCCGCAGCGCGGCGATCCTGAGGATCCCGCACTACGTGCTGGATTTCGAGGAAGCGTTCCGGCGGGGCGTCGTCGAGCGCTTCGTCGCGGACTACCGGCACGGGCGCACGCCCAATCCCTGCGTTTCTTGCAACAACCACGTGAAGCTCGGCACGCTGCGCGGCTATGCCGATCGCCTCGGCGCACGCTGGGTCGCGACCGGCCACTACGCGCGGCTCGAGCATGGCGCCGGCGGCCCGCACCTCTACCGGACCGATTCGCCGAAGGATCAGTCCTACGCGCTCGCCGGGCTGACGCCGGCGCAGCTCGATCGGCTGCTGTTGCCGTTGGGTGGGATGACCAAGGCCGAGACCCGCGGGCACGCGACGCGGCTCGGGCTTCCGGTCGCCGACAAGACCGAGTCGCAAGACATTTGCTTCGTCGAAGGCGGCGACTACCGCGACGTCTTGGCGCGCTTGGCGCCGGAGACGGCTCGGCCCGGCAGCGTCGTGTCGACGGGCGGGGAGCCGGTCGGAACCCACGCCGGGATCGGCGGGTACACCGTCGGCCAGCGTCGCGGACTCCCGGCCTCGGGCGGCGGCGCGCGCTACGTCACGCACATCGACGCGGCGACGAATACGATCGTGATCGGGCGCGACGACGAGCTCGAGGTCGGCAGCCTCGTCGCCGACGAGGTCAACCTGATCCGGCCCGAGCGTTTTGCCGGGGGACCGGCGCACGTGCTTGCGATGACGCGGTACCGTTCGCACCCGGTCGCCGCCATTGTCGAGGTAGCCGGCGAGCGCCTGCACGTTACCTTCGAGAACCCGCAGCGCGCCGTTGCTCCGGGACAGCTCGTCGCAGTCATTGATTTGGCCGGCGAGGAGATCCTTGCCTCGGGTACCATCCACCTGACTGTTTGAACGACCGCATTTCGGCGATAGGCCCTCCGCGCAGGCACCCCTGCCCGATGTGCCCAAGTCTCCGCCGATGCGCTCTTTTTCCGAGCGCGCCGAGCCGGCGGTCACACGAACCTTCGAGGCCGCTTTCCGTTCGTCGGAAGTGGCCGCGCAGAAGCGTGCACGATCGCGGATAGCAGACCCGAACGCGATCGGCGCTTTGGAATCCAAGCGTTGATTGCGTTCGGCGTTCGCGTTCGCACCTCTCGATTGAAGGATATCCCAGCATGCATACCCGGGTGATGTCAGCGGCGGTCGCCGCCTCCGTCGCGCTTTCACTTGTGCCAGGCGCCGCACGAAGCGAGACGTCCGCCGTCTCCGCACCCGCCGCATCGGTCGTCGCGATGCACGCCGCCTACGTCGGTCATCCGGAAGGCGTCGTGACGACGTACCGGTACTTCCCGCCCGAAAAGGCGCCGGCACCGCGTTCGACGCCCGCTCCCGATGAGCCGAAGATCGAACCGACACAGCTCACGACGTATCGCCGCGGCGCGTTGTACCGCGACGTCTACCGGGGAAGCGGCGTCACGTCGCAGGCAGGGTTCACCGGGCGCGCGTTCTGGACCGCGAACGAGAACGGGTACACGGCGGTCGCGTACGAGCTTTCGGCGCGGCGGCGTCTCACGACGAACCTCGTCGACAGCGACCAGCTCGCTGACGTACCCGCGACCGCGCGCGGAGCGCAGTCAGTCGGCGGCGTCGCGGTTGAAGTCGTGCGGTTCACGCCACCGCAGGGAATCCCGGTCGACGTGGCGTTCGACCGCGCGACCGGCGCCTACGTCGAGGTGACATTCGATCCCGACAAGAAGTACGCGACCCGCTCGCAGGTCGTGCACGTGGACGGCTACACCGAGGCCGCTCCCGGCGTTCGCGTCCCGAGCGGATACCACAGCGGCGAGTACGGCGGCTGGAAGCTGACGGAAAAAGCCGTGCGCGCTGTGACGAACGAGGATCTGCGCGGGCCGACGCCCACGGCCACATGGGATTTCCAATCGATGGACACCACGCCGATCGAGATCGTCGCGCATCAGACGCAGTACTCGTTCTTGCCGACCGGTCACGCCGCGCACGTGCATGCGACGATCGACGGCCATGTCGGCACGTTCCTGCTCGACTCCGGCGCATCCAGCATCCTGCTTTACCGGCCGTTCTCCGACAAGGTCAAGGTGACGAAGCTCGGACGCACCGCATTCAGCGGCGTTAACGGCGGCATGATGGGCGCACGCTTGGCGCGCGTCGACGCGATCCAAGTCGGCAAGAACACGCTCAAGAACGTGATCGTGACCCTTGCCGGCGGCGAGTTCGCGGAAGGCATCGACGGCATCCTCGGCTACGACTTCCTCGCCGGCGCCCTCGTCGATGTCGACACGGCGGATCAAACGATCCGTATCCTCGACCCGAGCAAGATGGAGCCGGTCGTCAAGCCTGGCGCATACGCGTTCACCGTGAACCTCGCGAGCGGCCAGCCCGAGGTCAACCTGAAGGCCTCCGGCGTTCCGACGAGCGCGATCTTCGACACGGGTGCGGATTATCTCGCGGTGCTCAGCGACGACCTGCAGTCCAGCGGCCGCATCGTCGCGCTCACCGATCAGATCAAGCTCGGCGGAGGCCAGACGATCGACTATCGGATCGGCTTCTTCGGCGTCGACGGCCCGGCGAACGCTCCGGCACGATGCTCGCGCTTGAGCCAGATTGAAGTCGGTCCGTACAAGTACCAGAACGTCGAGACGTGTTTCGCTTCCGCGAACGTTTTCGGCCGCGATGGCGGGTTGATCGGGTTCGACTTCCTCAAGCACTTCAACTGGACGTTCGACTATGTCGAGTCGAAGCTGGTACTGACGCCCAACGGTAAGTAGGCACGGCAACCATCGGGCGCGGAAAGCAAACGAGGCGCTACCTTTCGGTAGCGCCTCGCTTTTCTTGACCTTGGATGCGGGTACTATTGGGTGAAGGTTACCGCCGGGGAGAGCGAGATGTCCGCCTGCCCGCCGCAGGTCGAACTCTGCCCGCTGAACGTGCATGCGGTACCGCTGTTGTTGATGACCGGAGCCTGCGGCGGCGCCGCGGAGACAGGTACGGCCTCCATCGCCGGGTAGTCGAACCCGATCAGCACCGTACTGATCGAGTCGCCGGGCGTGATGGTCCCGGACGGGTACGTCAAGACCTGGGCACCCGTAGCGTGCGTAATGAGCGTATGATACGCGACGATCCCGCCCGCCGGGGTGAGCTCGCGAAAGAAAATCGCAGCCTCGGTGATCCCCGCGGGAACGGTGATGGTGAAGGAGCCTCCGCCGGCGAGGCCGGTTGAGACGAACGTCGGAGCTGGCATAGCCGGAAGAGTGGCAAGTGACGTCAAGTTCGTCGTCGAGGTAAAGGTCCCGACCGGCGTGCTCGAGTTCGGAATGCCGACCGTGAGCACGTAGGCGCCGGCTGTCGGATGGATTGCGAACGGCGTGAATCCAGACGGGTACCCCACGAACGTTGCTGACCCCGTCACCGGCAAGCTGTTGCCGACGATCGCGTTAGGCGGGCCGACGTAGAACGCCCGTTGCGTGAACCCGGCGACGGTGCCGTAGATCGGCATGCGCCACGTTTGGAACGCGGGGCTGAGCGATCCGTCAGGGTTCGTCACCACGCCACCCTGCGAGGGGTAGAACGTCGAGTTGTTGGCGCCGGTCGTCGCCGAGTTCGACGCCAAGAAACCGTACGCGAACGCCCCCACGGTCTGCGGGAACGTGCGCGGGTCGGGGCTTATCACGCCGTTGGCCGTTTGAACCGTTCCGGAGATCTGGTTCGTGCCGGTATCGTTGCCGGCGAAGATCGTGCAGTTCGGGCACGCCCCGACGACCGACGTCGCCGTGTTGGTGAATGGGATCGCGATGCTGGGGGTGTTGTCGAGGAGCGCCGAGAGACCGTTCGGCTGCCGGAAGGTGACGACCGTATTGAGGAACGTGGTTCCGTTGTAGTTCGCCGTCCCGACTTGGAACTGGAGCTGCGATTGCGCGGTGGGCGCTATCGTTCTCGCCGGCTCGACCCCAGCCTGATTGGAGGTGCAGGCCGGGAGGGCGAAAAGCCCTCCCAGCGCTGCAACAGTGAGGATGCGTTTGATCACGAGCCGTCCTTACAGCGAGAGCTGGTAGTAGAAGCGGTATTCCGTCGGCGCGCCGCTGGGCGTCAGGAGATACGGCAGGTTGTTGTTGCGGAAACCCGCGTAGTTGGTGTAACCAAGCTGCGGGAAGAACGCGTTGCCCGACTGGGTGCCCGACTTCGGTCCCGAGACGCCCGTGGCAACCGGCTGATACCGGCCGTTGAAGGACGGCTGCGAATAGACCTGGTTGAACACGTTGGACATGAGCAAACCGAACGTGTTTCGCGAGCCGGGCTTCGTGTACTCGAAGTCCAGGTTCGCGATGTTGACGCGCGGCGCGCTCAAGACGCCACCCGGGCTGTTCTTTTCGGCCGTTCCGCGCGTGGCGGCGATGTTCGGCGCGAAGATCGTACCGGGGTTCGCCGGGTCGACGTATTGCGTCGCCGAGGTCGAACCGCTGATGTTCGTCACGTTGGTCGACGGGAGGTTGAAGTTCTTGCCCCCGAACGCGTACGGCGTGAGGAGCCCCGTCCCGATCGGATAACCGACGTTGAAGCCGATGATCGGATTGATACGGATGCCGTTGCGCCACTTGTACTGCACGGCCAGCACGCCGTTGAACGGCGAGACGAAGCCGACCCGGTACAGGTTGCCCTGCGCGAGCGAGACCAGCGGGATCGACGGGAAGAAGTCCTCGTTGCCCGAGAGCGGGATCACGTTCGAGAACTCGTTGAGGTAGGTGAGCGAGAACGACCCGGAGAGCCCGTACGCGGCGGTCTTGGTCATGTAGAACTCGACGCCGGTGGTGTAGGAGGTTCCGAGGTTCGAGGTCTGCGACGGACCCGTGAGCGGGTTCCCGTTGGTGTCGAACTGCTGCACGCCGCCGACGAACAGCGGCGACGAGAAGAGCGCCACCACGTCGTAGCCGCGCCGATAGAACGGCGTCACCTTCGCCGACAGGCCGTTGCCGAAGTCATGCTGCAGCGACGCGTCGTAGTTGTTGAACGTGCTGACCTTGGTCGGGTTGATCGGCACGCCGCCAATGATGTTCGCGTTGTCCCAGTAGATCTGGTCCGCGTAGTTGCGGCAGGTGCGGTCGGCCGTCGGCCCGCAATCGGCTTGGCTCGCCGGGATGCCGGCGAAACCGGCATACTGCGCACGCGGAATGCGGAAGTCGACGTCGGCGATCGGCGGGAGCTCCACCGAGCGGCCGTAGCTGAACGTGATGCTGTTCTTGGGGTTGAATTGGTACGCCATGCCGAACCGCGGCTGGAGCGTGCTGTTCGACTGGCGGGTATCCGGGTTGTAGACGTCCAGGGCCGGATTCGGCGTTCCAATGAGCGGACCGGACGTGTAGAGACCGGTCGAGATCGGCAGGTAGAACGCCGACGAGTAGCCGTTCGGATCGTTGAAGGCACCGTCGCGAAGCCCCGGATAGTTGGAGAACGACGAGCGGTCCAGCCGCAGGCCGACGTTGATCTTCAGCTTGTCGGTGGCCTGGAACTGGTCCGAGATGTAGAACCCGGCGTCGTGCCGGTCGGCGACCGGCGCCTGGTTGTAGTCCGGAACTCGTACTCCGACTCCCGCGGGCAGGCCGAGGAACGTCGGCAGATACTGGCCCGGGAAGAAGTCGAACAGATCGGTGGGACCGTTGAAGGTCGCCGCGATCATGCCGAGCGACGCGCTCTGGAAGCCGTCGATCGGGTGGACGAACTCGTACTTCGCGCCGAATCCGAGCAGGTGCTTGGTGCCGAGCTGCTTGGTGAAGTCGGCCGCGATCCCGGTGCGCTGGCCGCCCTGCGGGGTGAAAAAGTCGCAATTCGCGCCCGATAGGACGCCCTGGCACGACTGGCCGGCGTACGGCTCGTCGAAGACCGCCGTCGAGTTGACCTTGTAGAACTTCATGGTCATGAAGGTCGACTGGTTGAGGCTGTTGCTGTACTGCAGCTTGAGGGTGTCGTTGGGCTGCGTCACGGACGCGGCCGGCCGGCGGATCAGATCCGTCAGCGTCGTCTGACCGTATTGGAGCGGCAGGACGGCTCGCACGAAGCTGGCCGGAAGGCCGAGCTGCGTGCGCGTGTAGCCGATGTAGTCGGGCATCGACGTGCGGTAGAGCAGCGAGTTCGGGTTCGCGAACTGCGCGTTCTCGTAGAACTCGAAGTTCTGGTTCTGCCAGAACAGCTGCAACGACTGGTTCTTGTCGCGGCCGAACTTGTAGACCGCGTTCTCGATGAAGTCACGCCCAACTTGCGAGTTGTTGAAGATCTGCGCGCCGATCAGGTTGCAGTCGGTTCTGCCGCGACCACAGGTGAAGGCGCTGTTTTCGGCTTGGAGCGACGAATAGCTGGACAGCGCCCCGTTGGGCGTGGCCCAACCGTACTCGCCGGAGAAGTCATGATCGAACTCCGGAGTGCGCATGTCGCCTTCGAACGACCCGAAGGCCGGCCGCGTGCCGCGCTTGACGTTGGCGTTGATCTGACCGGTTCCGACGTTGCCGACCGACGCGTCGCCCGCGCCGGGGCTCAACTGGAAGTTCGCGACGCCGTTGAGCGCCAGCGAGTTCACGAACTGGTGCGTGAACGCGTCGGTGTAGTCGATCCCTTCGAACTGGAAGCCTTCGTCGTTTTCACGGCCGCCGCGGAGGACCGGGTAGCCGCTGCTGTCGAGCGTGGCACCCGGCAGCGAGATGATCAGGCTCGTCTCGCTGACCGCGTGCGATTTGCCCAGAATCGTCTGAATCTGGTTCGCGTTGACGCTGTACGTATCTTCCGGCTGTTGGGGCTGGAAGGCGCTGACGCCCGAAGAGCGGCTCGTCGTCGAGCCGATCGTGGTCAGCCGCGGGTTCAGCGCTTGGTTGACGGTCATGGTGATGGTCGCGCTGACCGTCACACCGTTGATGCTGGAGTCGGCGAATCCCGTCTTCGAGAACGAGATGTTGTAGGTATCGGGCACGACGCCTACGATGCCGTAGAAGCCTTTTGAGTCGGTGGTCGCGGTGTAGCGGCCCGAGGGTGCGACGGCGACGACGTTGACGTTGGGGACCGGCTGGCCGGCGGCCGTAACCGTCCCCGAGATGTTGCCTGTCGTCGTATCGGCGAGCACCGGAGCCGCGAGGGACGCCGTAAAAGCGATAGCCAGCGCCATTCCAATGATGCCGCGCCGGGACCGCTTCAAGGCGTGTGCGATTCGATGTAGCACGCGCTTCCTTACATAAAGGGCGAATAGAGATGAGCAGCATGAGAAGCTGCCGGGCTACTCCTGCTCTCATCGAATTCCCATTTCCTTCTCAGGAAATACGGAGGTGGCTGCCGGCGGCCGGAAAGGACGGGGCCATTTCCTGGGTCCGGGGTTACGCGGTCGCGAGCGCTAGGTCGGTTCGCCGGTTCCAGTACGTGTCGCGCAGCACGGGCGTGAAGCCGGCCCCGCGGACGATCCCTTCGACCTGGGCGCGGGTCGCCTCGTTCGTGCTGCCGGCATCGTGGACGACCTGCTCCTCGATGATCGTGCCGCCCATATCGTCGCAGCCGTAGAAGAGGGCGAGTTGCCCCAGCTTGAGTCCCGGAGTCAGCCAGGACGCCTGCAGGTGCGGGACGTTGTCCAGAAACAGCCGAGCGATCGCCAGGACCCTTAGGTACTCGAGGCCGCTCGCCTCGCTTCCGCGCAGCGGGGTCTTGTACGGTACGTAGTACCAGGGGATGAACGCCGTGAAGCCGCCGGTCTCATCCTGCAGATCGCGGATCACCCGCAGGTGCTCGATCCGCTCCGCGTCGGTCTCGATCGACCCGAACATCATCGTCGCGGTCGTGGGCATCCCCAGCTGCTGCGCCTCGCGCATCACGCCGATCCAGCCCTCGGGGACGATTTTGCGGGCGCTGATCCGCTTGCGGACGCGTTCGACCAGAATCTCGGCCCCGGCGCCGGGGAGCGACTTGAGCCCGGCGGCCTTGAGCCGCAATAGGACCTCGCGGACGCTCGTCTGCTCGATCGCCGCCAGGCCGGCGATCTCGGAGACCGACAGCGAGTGGATGTCGACGTTGGGGTACTCCGCGGCGACCCGGCGGAAGAGCTGCTCGAACCACGCGATACCGAGCGCGGGGTTGACCCCGCCCTGGATCATGATCTGCGTCGCGCCCTGCTCCGCCGCGAAGCGCACGCGCTCCAGTACCGTGTCGTGCGACATCGTGTAGCCTTCACGATGGTGCTCCGGCCGGAAGAACGCGCAGAACGTGCAGTGGACGTTGCAGACGTTGGTATAGTTGATCGTCGTGTCGACCACGTAGGTCACGTCGTCGCCCGGATAGAGCGCCATGCGGCGCGCGTGCGCCGCCGCGCCGAGATCGTGGAGCGGCGCGTCGCGGTACAACCGCAGACCTTCGTCCGCGCTCAAGCGGCCGCCGGCGGCGGCGCGGTCCAGTGTGTCAGCGAGCGACATGCGCGTCCTCCCGCACGTCGTCCCGAGGCGCTCGCAGCGCCGCGAAACGCTCCAGGCCTCGTTCGGCGCGCGGCCCGAGCCGGTACGACAGCCGCATGAAGTAGTCTTCGTAGAGCGCGCGATGGTACGGACGCGCCGCGACCGCCGCGTCGATCACGGCGCCGCGGTTGGTCTCGCCCCAGGCGCGCGCGGCGACGAGCGCGTCGCACAGCGACGCCACCTCGGCCGGACGCGCGTCGAGCGTTTCGCGCCGCACCGCCCAAACGGCGAATACGAACGGCAGACCCGTCGACGCATGCCACGCTTCGCCCAGGTCGTGGACGTGCGCGGGCGGCAGCTCGGCCCGCACCGCAAGCGCTTCGTCGCCGATCACCAGCGCCGGGCGTCCGGCGCGCGCGACGGCGAGCGCATCGTCGACGGTCTCGTAGCGCGGGCGTACGCCGGGGAAACCGGCGAGCAGCATCGCGAGCAGCGCGCGACCCGAGGCGGAGTGCGAGGTCACGGCGATCGTCGCGTCGCCGAGCAGCGCCGGCGCTGTGGGCGACACGAACAGCACGGTCCGCACCGGCCCGTCGGCGGCGATGCACAGATCCGCCAAGCGCACGAACCGGTCGCGGTGCGCGAGGTAGTGGGCCGCGCTGATCGCGCCGGCATCGATCGACCCGTCCGACATCGCGGCGTTCAGCAGCGCCGGCACCGCACCGACGACCTCGACGTCGCGCGTGACGGCGCCGGCGTCGAACGCCGTTTCAACGGGCGCGACGTTGACGTAGGGTATGCGGCCGTACCGCAGCTTTGCCACCGCGCTCAGACGCCCGCCCCGGCCAGCTCGCGGTCGGGGATCCCGTCCTCGGGCTTCCAGTCGTGCGGAAACGTCTCGTACGTCGAGTTGCGCCGCACCGGGACGTAGCCGGCCTCTTCGATGAGCCGCCGGAACTCACGGTCGTCGACGTGCTGGCCCGACAGGGTCCCGGCGCTGTGATAGATCAGCTCCTCGTCGGACGAGCCGTGCGTGCCGTCCATGTCGTCGGCGCCGAACTCGAGCGCGAGCTGACAGACTTTCAGCCCCTGGATCATCCAGTACGCTTTGATGTGATCGAAGTTGTCGAGCATCAGGCGCGCGACGGCGAACATGCGAATGTCGTCGAGCCCCGACGTCCAGCCGTGATGCGAGAGCGCGTTGCCGTCGGGATGGAACGCGAGCGGGATGAACGCGTTGAAGCCCGGCGAGCGCCGCTGCGACTCGCGCAGCATGATCAGGTGCTCGACGCGCTCTTCGAGCGTCTCGATCGTGCCGTAGAGCATCGTCGCGTTGGACGCGACGCCGTGCCGGTGCAGCGTCTCGTGGATCTCGAGCCAGTGCGCCGCGTCGACCTTGTTCGGGCAGACCGCTTTGCGGAAGCGCTCGCTGAACACTTCGGCCCCGCCGCCGTTGACGTTGTCGAGGCCGGCGTCGCGCAGGCGCCGGCAGATCTCGTCGTACGAGAGGCGATGCCGGCGCGCCATGTAGTCGATCTCGGCGGCCGTGAAGAGCGAGAGCTGAACGTGCGGCAGCTGCTCTTTCAACCGGCGCATCAGCGGCAGCCAGTAGTCCAGCGACAGCTGGCGCGGGTCGTGACCCCCGACGATGTGGACCTGATTGAAGTTGGTGCCGGTCTCGAGCGTCTTGGCGACCACCTCGTCGGCCGACATGCGAACCATGTCGGCGTCCTTCTCGTCCCGGGCGAACGAGCAGAACGTGCAGTTCGCGTAGCAGACGTTCGTGGAGTTGATGTAGCGGTTGAGGACGTAATAGACGTTCTTGCCGCTCTTGCGTTCCTTCGCCGTTTTGGCGAGCCGTCCGAGCGTGTGGAGGTCCGCGGTTCGGAACAGTGTCAGCCCGTCATCGAGATCGAGCGAGAGCCCGGCCTCGAGCTTGGCCTCGACGGCCGGGAGGGCGCGGTCGGTGATTCTCACGGACATCGTATTCGAGTATCCCCCCAAGAGCCCGGCTTCCGCGATGACAAAAAGAGGACCGCTGCAGTGATCCGCGCCCCGCTCCCGGCCCAGGACGGTCCTGCTCCGCGCACGTTCGCGCGCGACGTCGTGCGCCGTTTTCGGTCCGGGCCCGGCGCGTTGGCGGGCGCGGCCATCGTGCTGGTCATCGTGCTCCTCGCGGTCGCCGGGCCGTTCGTGGTGGGGTCCGATCCGCTCGCGCAGCACGTCGCCGAGGGCGCGCGCGCGCCGTCGGCCGCCCACCCCTTCGGGACCGACAAGCTCGGCCGCGACGTCCTGGCGCGGATCCTCTCCGGGGCGCGGATCTCGATCCGCATCGGGTTCCTGGCGGTCGGTCTGGCGATCACGGCCGGGACCCTGATCGGCCTGGTCGCCGGCTACGCCGGGAAACGGGTCGAGGGCCTCTTGATGGGCGCCATGGACGTCATGCTGGCGTTCCCTTCGATCATCCTCGCCATCGCGATCACGACGGTCCTCGGGCCGAGCATCAACAACCTCATGCTGGCGGTCGGCATCGTCTACGTTCCTCAATACGCGCGTCTGGCGCGGTCCTCGGTCTTGGCGGTCAAGGAGCAGGACTACGTCGAGGCGGCCCGTGCAATCGGCGCCGGGGTGCCGGCGATTCTGGCTCGCCACGTGCTGCCCAACATCCTCGCCCCGCTGCTGGTCCAAGCGACCCTCGGGGTCGCGACGGCCGAGCTCGAGGCCGCGGGGCTGTCGTATCTGGGCCTGGGCGCGCGGCCCCCGGCGCCGGAGTGGGGCGCGATGCTCAACGACGCCCGCGACTACTGGCTCTCGGCCCCGTGGGCGCTGGTCTTTCCGGGCCTCTCGATCACCTTGCTGGTGCTGGGCTTCAACTTGCTCGGCGACGGCCTGCGCGACGCCCTCGACCCCAACCAAAACTAGCAGCGCCGGCTTGTTGCCGGCGAGACTTTGTGTTACAAAGCGTACATCACCATCGCTTTGTGAGGCAGAGTTCGTGCTGAGCGCCAAGTACCTGTTCGGAATCTTCTGCGTGGTACTGGCCGCGGCGGTGGGCTGGTCCGTGCTCGGCGGCACCCTGGTGGTGCGAACCGAGCAGTCCGACAGCGCGCAGCGTAACGCGCTGGGCACGCTGTGGGGCACCGAGCTCGAGCAGCGCCCGCCCAGCTTTACGTTCGTCAGGAACGAGCGCAACCGCGGGACGGTGACGTACGATGTCGCGCCGGCCTCCTCGCGGATCACCGTCGACCTCGCGCTCGACCTGCGACGCAAGGGGCTGCTGTGGTACAACACCTACGGTGTCGCGTTCTCAGGAACGTATCGCGTGACGAACCGGGCCTCGCGCGGATCGCTGGAGATGGCGTTCCCGCTGCCGTCGGAGACAGCGACCTACGACGACGTGGCGGTCCTAGTCGCCGGCCGTCGCGTCGCGGCGTCGAGCAGCGGCGGGAAGCTGCTCACCACGATCCCCCTCGTGCCTGGGCGCGACGCGACCGTCACGGTACGGTACCGCTCACGCGGACTCGGTACGTGGCAGTATCGTTTCGCGAACGAGGTCACCACGGTGCGCGATCTCATCCTGACGATGCGCACGAACTTCCCGGCGATCGACTTCCCGGCGCGGACGCTCGCACCAACCGCCGAGCGCCCCACCACGACCGGCTGGGCGCTGACCTGGGCGTACCGCGAGCTGGTGACCGGCGCCGGGATCGGGATGGCGTTTCCGATGCCGTTGCAGCCGGGGCCGCTGGCGCAGCGGATCACCTTCTGGGCACCGCTCTCGCTGCTGTTCTACGTCTTCGTCATGCTGGTGATCACGACGCTGCGGCGCATCGAGCTGCACCCGCTCAATTACCTCTTCCTGGCCGCTGCCTTCTTCGCGTTCCACCTGCTCTTCGCGTACACGGTCGACCGGATCCCCGTCGAGTACGCGTTCGTGCTGTGCGCGGTCGTTTCGATGGCGCTGACCATCTCGTACCTGCGCCTGGTCGTCGGGCTGCGCTTCGCCGCGGTCGAGGCCGCTGCGGCGCAATTCTTCTACCTGATCCTGTTCTCGCTGGCGCTCTTCGACGAGGGCTACAGCGGTCTCTCGATCACCGTCGGCGCGATCGTCACGCTGTTCGTGACCATGCAGCTAACCGGGCGCATCCGCTGGTCCGAGCGGTTCGCGAAAAAGTAGCGGCCATGGGCATCACAAGCTGGACCACACGTCGAGCTTGGTCTTGACTTTGACGATGACGGCATCGGTGAACTCCGTCGTCGACGCGTCTCCGCCCAGGTCACTCGTCGCGATCCCCGCGCGCACCGTTTCGAGCACCGACTCGTACAAGGCGCGCGAGGCGCTGCCGGCGCGCCGGTCGTCGACGAAGACCAGCAGCGCGGCGACGGCGAGGATCATCGCCATCGGGTTCGCGACGTTCTTCCCGAACAGCCGCGGCGCGGTGCCGTGCGGCGCCTCGGTCATTACCACGTCGGGCTTGCCGTCGGGCCTGAACGACATCACGGTCGACTCGGCGCCGGCGATCGAGCCGAACAACTGCATCACCAGATCGGAGAGGCAGTCGCCGTCGCGGTTGAGCGCCGGGATGACCAGCGCGTCGCCGGCGCTCGAGATCAGCAGCGCGTAGGTCGCGTCGATGAGCTGCGGTTCGTACTCCACGTCGGGATAGCGGGCCGCGGCGGCGTCCATCTCTTCTTTGAGCATCCCCTCGTACACCGGGCTGACGGTGAACTTCGGGCCGCCGAAGACTTTTGCGCTCATCCGGCGCGCGTGCAGGAACGCGTACTCGGCGACGACGCGGCAGGTCGAGCGCTCGATCCGCTCGGTGCGAAACGCGATCTCGTCGTCGCCCTGCTGCTCGCGCCATTCTTTGGCGCCGTAGGCGTCCCCGACGGCCATGCGCACGACCGAGATCGGCGCATGGATCCCCGCGATGGGCCGGACGCCGGGGATGCGCCGTCCGGTCCGCACGATCACCTTCCCGTCGATCGCTCGGCGCAAGAGCGCGTTGGGCGAGCCGACGTCGCCGCTGGTCTCGGGCGTGATCGTCGCAGCCTTCAAACCGAGCTTGGTCCGCTTCATCGCGGCGGCGGCTTCGAGCACGACGGCGTTGCTCGTCGCGCGGCGCCGCTCGAGCGACAGATCGTAGCGCTCGAGGTCGACGTCGAAGCCGATGACGTCGGGCGCGAGGACGCGCAACGATTCGACGAGCAGCTCTTGGCCGGTCTGGTCGCCTTCCAGGACGACGATCGAGGGTCTGGACACGGCCAGCCCGGTTCGCGCAAAGGTGCGCGGCCCCTCGGAACGGGAAGGTCCGGTGTAATGGCTCGCGTCCGACGGAAGACGAGCACGAAGACCCGCTGGAACCTCGAGATCGCCGGCATCGCGGCGCTCGGCTTCGCCGTGCTGCTGGGCGTTGCGCTCGTCGCGCCGCCGGCGCGCACCGGCGTCGTCGGCGGCGCGACCGCGTTCGCGCTGCACGCGCTGTTCGGGAGCGGAGCCGCGTTGTTCGTGATCCTCATCGCGCTGGTGGGCGCCATCGTCTTCCTCGAGATCGACGTCCCCAAGATGATCGCGACGCTGGGCGGTGCGGCGTGCGCGTACTTCATCGCGCTCGACGTCGGCTTGGCGGCGTCGGGGCGCGACGGCGGAGCGGTCGGCGGGGCGATCGTCCGTGGGCTGCACGCGCTCGTCGGCGACGCGGGCGTCTGGATCGTGCTGATCGTCGCGGTGCTCGTGGTGACCGTGGCGATCACCGGCGTGAGCCTCAAGCGGATCATCGGCTGGTGCGTGACGCGCTTGGCCGCGCTACGCCCGCCGGCATCGCAAGCGGCACCGACATCGGCGGCGCGCCCGACCTCGCTGCGCGAAGCATTCCATCTGCCCGCGCTGTTGCCGCGCGCAGCGCAGCCCGCCGCCACCGTGCCGGCGATCCCCGCGCCGACCCACACCGTAGTCGAAACCGAGCCGGCCCGTTTCTACGATCGAGACGCCGACGGCGAGCTCGACGCGGACGACTACTACGACGAGGACGACGACGAATACGACGAGGACGACGACGCGCTCGACGAGGACGAGGGCGACGACGACGGCATCGCCGGCGAACCGGAGGACGATGCGCCGGGCGACGTCGACTCCGGGGTGCAGGACGGGCGGGTAACGGTGCTGCCGGCGGTG
The DNA here is from genome assembly GCA_003140215.1 of Vulcanimicrobiota bacterium. Taxonomy (GTDB): domain Bacteria; phylum Vulcanimicrobiota; class Vulcanimicrobiia; order Vulcanimicrobiales; family Vulcanimicrobiaceae; genus Vulcanimicrobium; species Vulcanimicrobium beijerinckii. Next base: position 316,393 of record PLJL01000001.1, read on the forward strand.
CGCGGCGAGTACGAGCCCCCCGCCCCGACGGCGTACGTGCTCCCCGACGTCGCGGCGATCTTCGACGCGCCGCCGGCGCAAAAGCCCGACGACGCCAGCCGCGCACACATCCTCGAAGACACCCTGGCGTCGTTCGGAGTCGGCGCGAAGGTCATCCACATCGAGCGCGGGCCGTCGATCACGCGCTACGAGCTGCGGCCCGAGCGCGGCGTCAAGATCTCGCGCATCGCGTCGCTCACCGACGACCTGGCGCTGGCGCTGGCCGCGACCTCGGTGCGTATCGAGGCGCCGATCCCGGGCAAATCGGCGGTCGGGATCGAGATCCCCAATGCGATCGTCTCGATCGTCGCGATCCGCGAGATTCTCGAACGGCTCCCCAAAGGCGCCGCGCCGCTGGCGATCGCGCTGGGCAAAGACATCACCGGCGGCCCGGTCTTCGGCGACTTGGGCAAGATGCCGCACCTGCTCGTCGCCGGAGCGACCGGCGCCGGCAAGTCGGTGTGCCTCAACTGCATCATCGCATCGCTGCTGGTCACGTCGCGGCCCGACGAGCTCGAGCTGCTCATGATCGACCCCAAGCGCGTCGAGCTCACCGTCTACAACGGCATCCCGCACCTGCGCAACGAGGTCATCACCGACCCCAGCATGGCCGCCGGCGCCTTGAACAAGATCACCAACGAGATGGATTCGCGCTACCAGCGCTTCGCCAAGGCGGGCGTGCGCAAGATCGAAGAGTACAACGCGAAGTTTCCGGCCGAGAAGCTGCCCTACATCGTGGTGATCATCGACGAGCTGGCCGACCTCATGCTCGTCGCGCCGGCCAAAGTCGAGATGCTGGTGATGCGCTTGGCCCAGCTCGCACGCGCGACCGGGATCCACCTCGTCGTCGCGACGCAGCGCCCGTCGGTCGACGTCATCACCGGGCTCATCAAGGCCAACATCCCATCGCGCATCGCCTTTGCGGTTAGCTCGCAGGTCGATTCGCGCGTGATCCTGGACATGAACGGCGCGGAACGCCTGCTCGGGCGCGGCGACATGCTCTATCTGCCGATCGACGCGCCCAAACCGGTGCGGGCGCAAGGCGCGCTCATCAGCGGCCACGAGATCGAGAAGCTCGTCGCGTTCTGGAAGCGCCAGGCCAATCCGGCCGAGCTCAAGTCGATGGAGATCACGCCGCTGCGCGACGACGACGAACGCAACGCGAACGCCGACCGCCGCACCGACGAGCTGTGGTACGACGCGGCGAAGTTCTTGCTCGACTCGCGCGTCGCCAAGGGCGAGCCCGGGGTCGGCTCGACCGCGGCACTGCAAGCCCGCTTCTCGATCGGGCACCCGCGCGCGGTGCGGTTGATGCGCCAGCTCGAAGAGTTCGGGATCGTCGGTCCCAACGAAGGGACCAAGCCGCGCAACGTCATCATCGAATCGCCCACCGATCTCGAACGGCTCGCCGACCGCATCGGCCGGCCCGCGCAGACCGACCTCTTCGCGGGATGATCGTCCGCTCCGCCGTCGTCGCGCTCGTCGCAGCGGCGCTGTACGTAGCGCTCGGCCGCGCCGTCTCGCATGTTCTGCCGTACGGCATCGACGTGGCGGGGCGCGCGCTCGCCGGGGAGGCGCCGCATCTGGCGCTGCTGTTCACGCGCTCGTGCCTGTGGTACGTGCTCGTCGCGCTCGGGCTCATCGCCATCTTCGTGGCGATCCGTTTTCCGGCGTGGCGCGCGCGCGTCGTGTTCGCCATTTCCACGACGCTGATTGCGTGGCAGCTCAGCGACGCTCTCAAGCTCGTCTTCGGGCGGCCCCGGCCCGAATACTGGAAGCTCATCCACGAGCCGACGTTCGCTTACTCCAGCGGCCACGCGATGTTCGCGCTGCTGGTGTACGGCCTGTGGGCGTGGTTCGTCTGGAAGAGCGATCTGCCGTACGCGGTGCGCGTCGTCGTCGCGCCGTTGCTCGCGCTCTGGGGCTGCGGCGTGATCTGGTCGCGCCTCGCGCTAGGCGCGCACTACGCCACGGACCTGGTCGGCGGCCTGTTGCTCGCGACGACGGCGCTCGCGGTCGCGTCCACGGCCACGGCGGCCTGGCCGGGCAGGCGCGCGGGGGCGCGAGCAGCGAACGTTCCATGATGACAGACGTGCGATTCGCTCTCGCGTGCACGCTGGCGTTCGCCCTGGGTGGCGCGCCTGCCCGCGCCGCCGAGGCCATCGCCGATCCGATCTGCCCGTCGGCGGTTCCCAGGCTCGTCGCGCTCGAGGACGCCGGCCGGTCCAGCGACGCGAAGAACATGGAGAAGGCGGCCCACGCGGTCGTGGATGCGTACACGGCGTGTTACAACAACCAGAAGTTCAACGGCCGCGCCAACCCCGCGCTGCAACAAGAATGGATGAACTACGACCAGACGCGGATCGGCCAGTACCTTGTCATCGTCGGCCGCACGCAAGCCGCGCAGGGGAAGACCGCCGAAGCGGCTGCGTCGTACAAGGACGCGCAGAGCCACGTGCTCGATGTGATCGGGTGGGCGCCGATGGCGCAGACGATCCACGGCTCGAGCAGCGGATCGGCGAACTCCGAGCGCACCTCCGACAAGAACCACTCCCGGTGGTACGAAACGGCCGTCGCGGTGCGGGACGCGGCGAGCGAGGAGCTCGCGAAGGTCGCGCCCGCCGCACCCGGACAGCCGACGCCCAAGCCGTAAAGAAGCCGGCGGGTCATGTCGCGGTTCGTAGCGCTCAGCGTCGCGTGCGGCGTGATGATCGCCGGGGTCATCGACCCCGCGCCCGGCGCCGATACCCCGGCCGACGGGATCTGTCCGTCGGCGACCTCGCGGCTGGGCGCCCTCGAGGACGCGGATCGCACGCACCAGCCCAAAGAGATCGAGAAGGCGGCGCGGGCGGTCGTCGACGCGTACTTCGCCTGCTACAACGGGCAGAAGTTCAACGGCCGCCTGAACCCGTCGCTGCAACAAGAGTGGATGAACTACGACGAGACGCGCATGGCGCAGTACCTCGTCCTGGTCGGCCGCGCGCAGCTGCTGCAAGGCAAGACGTCGGAGTGCGGGGTCACGTGGCATGAAGCGCGCAACCACGCGCTCGACGTCATCGAATGGATTCCGTTCGGCCAGACCATCCGCGGCCCCGTGCGAGGTCCAGGCAGCGCCGAGCGAACCACGGACCGCCGCCGCTCGCGCTGGTACGACATCGCCCTCGCGGCCCGGGACGCCGCGGACGACGAGCTCGGCCGGCTGCAGTTCGTCGGCCCCGTACCGGAGCGCACGCCGTAACGCGCACAACCCGACAAACCGAAAGAGGACGGCCCGAAAGCCGTCCTCTTCTCTTGTCAGGTCAATGGCGTACGGAGCGAATCTACTCCGTAACCGCCGCCGCCGCCGGGTTCGACATCGTCAGGTCCGCTTGTCCCGTGCACGTCGACGTGACGCCCGAGAACGAGCAGGCAGCGCCCCCATTGTTGATGACGGGCGTCTGCGAGAACGGGCCGTTGCCGAACTCGACCGCTTCCATCGCGGGGTAGTCGAAGCCGACCGCAATGGTACGCACCGTGTCGCCGGCGGCGATGCTGCGCGCTGCAACCCCGGCCGTGATCGTCCCGAGGTTGTCCGCCAGGACGAGCGTCTGCGGACCGCCTCCGTGCACGACGAACGTGTAGAACGCGTTGCCGGTGATCGCGCGGACCTCCACCATCGTCTCCGTGACGCCGGCCGGAACCGTCAGCGTGATGGTGCCGCCGCCGGCGTGATCAGACGTGAACACCGGCGCCGGCATCACCGGCAACAACACCGTCGACGTCATCGTCGTGGTCGACGTGAAGGTCGGTACGGCCTGACTCGCCCCCGGCAGGACGACGGACAATCCATAGCTGCCCGTCGTCGGGGTGAGCTGGAACGCGGTGAAGCCGGACGACGTCCCGAGGAACGCGGTTCCGAGCGACCCGTCCTTGAAGTTCGGCAGGAGCGGCGGGCCGACATAAAATGCGTTCCGCGTCGCTCCGTAGTACGGCATCGCGTTCGACCCGGACGCGTTGCCGGTGCCGCCGGCGCCCGTGGCCGGCGTAAGCGCAGCAGAGTAGAACGTCGAGCTGTTCGCGCCCGCTTGCGTCGAGTTCGAAGCCAGCAAACCGTACGAGAAGACGCCGACCGGTTGACCGAACGTTGTCGCACTCGTCAGCACGGCACCTGCGAGCTGCTGCGGCGTGGCACTGATTTGGTTGGTGCCCGAGTCGGTGCCGGCGACCGCGGCCGACGCCGTGTTGGTGAAGGGCAGCGTGATCGTCGGCGTACTGACGAGCACCGCGGAGAACCCCCCCGTTGGCTGCCGGAACGTCGTGACGACGTTGAGGCCCGGCGTGCCGTTCAAGTTCGCGGTCCCGACCTGGAACTGCAGCCGGTCTTGCGTGATGTCGGCGACTGTAATCGGCGGTTCGACCGCCGCTTGATTGGAGGTGCAGGCCGGGAGGGCGATGAGCCCCCCCAGCACGGCGACCCCGAGATATCGTTTGAACACGAAGTCGTGGCCCCCTTAAAGCGACAGCTGGTAGTAGAGCCGGAACTGCGTCGGCGTGCCCGACGGCGTGAGCAGATACGGATACTGCCCGAAGCGCACCGGCCCGAAGTTGAGGTCTCCGAAGTTCGGCCCGAGGCTGGGCGTCTGCGCCACCGCGAGCGAGCCGGACTTGACGCCGCTGATCCCGGTCGCCAGCGGCTGGTACCGCGTGTTGAGCGCCGGCTCACCGTAGATCTGGTTGAACAGGTTGGTGATCAGCAGACCGAAGGTGTTCCGCGACCCCGGGCGGTTGTACTCGAAATCGAGGTTCGCCACGTTGATGCGCGGTGCGGTGAGCACGCCGCCCGCCGCGTTCTTCTCCGGCGTTCCGCGCGTCGCCACGACGTGCGGCGCGAACACGGTGCCCGGATTGACCGGGTCGACGTACTGAACGGCGCCGGTCGTACCGCCCAGACCGGCGGGCGACGTCACGTTGGTGTTCGGGACGTTGATGTTCACCCCGTTGAGCGTGAACGACGTCAGGAGCCCGGACCCGTACGGGAACCCGTTGTCGAACCCGACGATCGGGTTGATCCGCCAGCCGCTGCGGGTCTTGTACTGGACCGCCAGCGTCCCGGTGAGCGGCGACAGGAACCCGACGCGGTACACGTTTCCGAGGGCGAGCGACGCGGGCGGGATCGTCGGGAAGAAGTCTTCGCGCGACGTCGTCGGCACGACGTTCGAGAACTCGTTGACGTACGTGAGCGACAAGGTTCCGGAAAACCCGTAGTTCGCCGTCTTCGTGATGTAGAGCTCGGCGCCGGTCGTCCGGTTGATCCCGAGGTTCGACCCGATCGCCGGGTTGAGCTGCGGGGCGCCCGCCGCGTTGAGCAGCGGCACGCCGTTGAGGAACCGCTGCGACTGCGTGCGTGCGAACACGTCGTAGCCGCGGCGGTAGAACGGCGCAACCTTCATCGAAATGCCTTTGCCGAAGTCGTGCTGATAGGACGCATCGACGTTGGTGAACGTCGACGGCTTGTCGGGCTGCAGCGGCACGCCGCCAAGTTGGTCTTGGTATTCCCAGTAGAGCTCGTCGGCATAGTCGCGGCAGATACGGTCACCGGTCACGCCGCACACGTTACGCTTGGCGGCGATGCCGACGAACGGCGCGAAGGCAGAGCGCGGGGTGAGGTTGTCGATAAGTGCGATCGACGGCAGCTGGACCGAGCGTCCGTAGCTCGTGGTGAAGCTGTCGCGCGGCGAGAACTGGTAGGCGAACGCCAAGCGAGGCTCCGGAGCGCTGATCCGGTTCAGACCGCCGACATCCTGGAACGTCTCGACGAGCTGGCCGCCGACGACCGAGACCGTTTGCGGCTGGAAGAATCCCGAGGTGTATCCGCACGCCGCGAGCGTCGCGGCTGACGTCGTCGCGCAAGCCGGGTTGCCCGTGACGAACCCGCCGGCCGTCGTGGACGGATAGTTGAGCTTCGTGCCGTCCAGGCGCAGGCCCATGTTGATCTTGAACTTGTCCGTCACTTGGAACTGATCGTTGACGTAGACACCGTAGTCGTGGCGCGTCGTGATCGGCGCCTCGTCGAAGTTCGGGATGCGCGGTACGATGCCGCCCGGGAAGCGTGCGGCGAGGTATCCGTTGCAATTCGCGCACGCGCCGACCGGGAGGAAGTCGAAGATGTTGCTGAAGAGCGCGCTGCCGAGCAAGCCGAGCCCGGCACTGTTCGCAGTGAACACCGGCTGGAGGAACTCGTAGCGGCCGCCGACGGCCAGCAGGTGCTTCGTGCCGAGCTGGCGCGTGAAGTCGAGCGCGCCGCCGACGCGGCGCCCGCCCTGCAGTTCGTAGATGTCGCCCGTCGCGCCCAAGGTGAAGTTGGTACCGGAATACGGCTGGTCGAACGGAACGACCGAATTCACCTTGTAGAGCTTCGCCGTCACGAACGTCGACGTGTTGAGCGAGTTGCTGTACTGCAGCTTGAACGTGTCGTTGGGTTGATTCTGGCCGATCGGCGGCCGGTTCAGCAGTTGTCCGATGCCGGTCTGCCCGTATTCGAGCGGCGTGATCGCTTGCGCGGCCGCGTTGAACGGGATGCCCAGCCCAGCGAACGCGTTGATCCATTCTTGGTTACCGACGCGGAACGTGTTCTGCGGGAAGTTGTTCCGGGCGTAGAAGTCGATTTGCTGGTTCTGGTAGAACAGCTGCAGCGACTGCGCGCTGTCGCGACCGAACTTGTAGACGATGTTGCCGACGAGATCGCGTCCCGTCACGAGCGTCGTCGGTTGCGTCACGCCGAGCACGTTCAGATCGACGCCCCGGCGACCGGGGTCGCGGTTGTCGTTCGAACCGGTGAGGGCCGTGAACATCGAGAGCCGGCCCGTCGGCGTGGCCCAGCCGTACTCGCCCGCGAACTGGTGGTTGAAGAGCGGGCCGGCGACGTCTTGCTCGAAGCTGCCGAAGGCCGGACGAGCGCCGCGCTTGACGTTCGCGTTGACTTGTCCCGTGCCGGCGTTACCGACGGTCGCGTCGCCCGCGCCCGGCGTGAGCTGGAAGTTCGAGACGCCGTTGATGCGCAGCGAGTTGACGAACTGGCTCGTGAACGCGTCCGTGTAGTCGATGCCTTCGAATTGGAAGCCGATGTCGTTCTCGCGGCCGCCGCGAATGACGATCGACCCGGACCGGTCGAGCTGTGCGCCCGGCAGCGACAGCAACAGGCTCGCCTCGCTCGTCGCGTGCGGCTTGCCCAGCGCCGTGGTGATCTGGTTCGCATTGATCGAATACGTATCGACCGGCTGTTGCGGTTGGAACGCGCTGATCCCCGACGAACGGCTCGTCGTCGAGCCGATCGTCTGCAACTGCGCGGCCAAGGTTTGATTGACGGTGGTCGTGAGCAGCGGGTTGACCGTGACACCGGTGATCGTGACCGAGTTGAAGCGGCCGGCGGGCTTCATGGTCACGGTATACGTGTCGGGCACGACGCCGACGACCGAGAAGAAGCCCTTCTCGTCCGTCTTGGTGGAGTACGTGGCCGACGGCGCGACCGCCCGGACGGCGACGTTGGGGATCGGGTGCCCGTCGGACCCGATGACCGTGCCGGAGAGGTTTCCGGTGGTCGTGTCGGCGAGCGCGGGCAAGGCTACCGAAGCCAAAAGGACGATCGCCAGCGCCATTCCAATGATGCCGCGCCGGGAACGCCCAATGGCGTGAACGAGAAGTCGTAGCACGCGATTAAACCTTCGTGTTGATGCTGCGAATCGACCGGGCGCGACCGACCGCCAACAGAGGGGGGACCCCGACCAAAGCGAGGCTAAAAATTAGATTCTGCTGAGAATTCTTCGTTCCTGGTAGCCTGCTGGGGAATTTCTGATCCAGCGCCCAGCCCGCGGTCAGGTAGCCCGCAGGTGCTTCACCAGCGGTGGACGCTGCTGATGGAACGCGGTCTCGCGCTGGTAGCGCGTGCCCAGCGCGGTCAGCGCCGCCTCGCCCCAGGCGCGGCCGAGAAACGCCAGCGAGGTCGGCAACCCGTTGGGCCCCATCCCGTTCGGCAACGCGAGCGCGGGAAGGCCCGCCAGATTGCCCGGCGCGATCAGCGACGGGCCGCCGGGAAACTTGGTGTAGACTTTGTCGAAGCCGATCCCGACCGGATAGGTCACGGTGGGCAGCGTCGGCGAGACGATCGCGTCGTAGCCGGCGATCGCCTTTTCGAGCAAGGCGTTGAGCTTGGCGCGCTGCCGCAGCGCGTCGATGTAGTCGACCGCAGGCGTGGCGTACGCCACGTAGCCTCCGAGCTTGTCGTCGGCGTTGCGCAGCTCGCGCGACTTGCCGGACTCGACGAGATCGCGGAACGCCGCGGCGCCCTCGGCATCGACGATCGTGCCGACCGCGGGCCCCCAGGGTCCCTTGGGGAGTGCGACCTCACCCGCGATGTCCGCGAACGCCGCGAGCGCTTTGAGCGATGCGCGGAAGTTGGCGGCAACCTCGGGCATGGACTTCTTCGTCGCGTCCTTGAGCACCGCGATGCGCAGCTTGCGCCGCGGTGTGTCCAGCGGCGCGTCGACCGCGGTGGGGTCGTTCGGATCGGCGCCGGCGATGACCGCCAGGACCATCTCGGCGTCGCGCGCGCTGCGCGCCATCGGTCCGAGCTTGTCGAGCGTCCAGCACAGCGCCATCGCGCCGTGTCGCGAAACGCGCCCGTAGGTGGGACGCAGGCCGGTGATGCCGCAGGCGGTCGCCGGGAACAAGATCGAGCCCGACGTCTCCGAGCCGATCGCGAAGCCGACGAGTCCGGCGGCGACGGCGATCCCCGAACCGCTCGACGAGCCGCCGCTCCAATACTTCGCGTTCCACGGCGTGCGGCCGGGACCGGTGAACGATGCGTCGGCATCGCCGTAGCCGAATCCGCCGGCCAGCTCCACCATCGCCAACTTGGCGAGGAGCACCGCGCCGGCTGCGGTCAGCTTCTTGACCACGGTCGCGTCGAACGCGAAGCGCTGCGTGCGGTACGGCTGCGCGCCCCAGGTCGTCGGCGCGTCGGGTGTCGCCAGCAGGTCTTTGACGCCGTACGGGATGCCGTGCAACGGGCCGCGGACGCGACCGCGGGCACGTTCCGCGTCGGCCCGCTTGGCCTCGCGCCGCGCGCGGTCGTGCAGGATCGTCACCACCGCGTTGTAGACCGGACCGTAGGTTTCCAGGCGCCCGAGGTAGAGCTCGGTGAGCTCGACCGACGAGACGCGCTTGGCCGTGAGATGCCGCTGCAGCTCGACGACGTCGGCGAACGCGAGATCGTCGTGCGTCATCGCGGTCTCGGCGCAGCGAAGCGCGTCACCGGCTCGTCCGCGTTTTTGAGCGCGGTCGCCTTGCGCGCGTTGAGCCGCACGACCGCACGGCGGTTGTCGTCGATGCCGTGGGCGATGGTGTCGAGGTCCGTGTCGCTCAGGTTGGGATCGAAGCGGCGCATCGAGGCCGCGATCGCCACGGCGAGCGCCGAGGGCGGCTTGGGAGACGTGCTCGGCGCCGGCGACGGGGGAGGCGAGCTGGAAGGAGCGACCGGAGCGGACGACTGCGCGTCGGCCTTCGCAGCGAGCAGCACTGAGGCCGCGACGCCGGAAACGGCGCCGAGGAACGATCGTCGATCAGCCATATGCGAGACGATTAGACGCCCCGCACGCTGCAAAGCCCTCCTCGCTTCGAGACCCTTGTCAGCGCGGCGTCTCATTCTGGCTTTCGGCTCGGCCTTCCGGTACCATCAGCCTCATGGAATCCCCGGCCGGCACGCGGCTCGATCAGGATCGTCGCGAGCGCACCGGCGTCCCGGAGGCGATCTTCGCGGCCGGAAAGACGCTGGAGCAGAACCTCGCCCTGATCGACGCGCTCTACGCGCGCACCGGCTTCGCGCTGGCGACGCGCATCCCGAGCGAGCAACGCGCGCCGCTCGCGGCCGCCTATCCCGATGCCGTGCTCGAGCCGCTCTCCGGAGCGCTGCGGCGCGGCGCGCTCCCGCGCAGCGGCGCACGCGTCGCGGTCGTGTGCGCGGGGACGTCCGATCTTCCGGTCGCCGAGGAGGCGGCATTCGTGACCGGCGCGCTCGGGCACGACGCGGTGCGTGCCACCGACGTCGGGGTCGCCGGGATCCACCGGCTCTTCGACGCGCTCGACGACATCGTCACGTGCAGCGTGGTCATCGTCGTCGCCGGGATGGAAGGCGCGCTGCCCAGCGTCGTCGCCGGCTTGGTCCGCGCGCCGGTGATCGCGGTACCGACCAGCGTCGGCTACGGCGCGGCGTTCGAAGGCCTGGCCGCGCTGCTGGGGATGCTGACGTCGTGCGCGCCGGGGATCGGCGTCGTCAACATCGACAACGGCTTCGGCGCCGCCGCCCTCGCGCATAAGATCATCGCCTCGCACGAACCCGGTGCGTCGCTATGAGGATTGCATACGTGGACATGATCGGCGGGGCGGCGGGCGACATGCTGCTCGCTGCGTTCCTCGATGCGGGGCTCGATCGCGAGGCGCTCGAGCACGCGCTGCGCAGCGTCGTGGCGGACGGCTGGACGCTGTCGCCGGCGCGCGTGCGCAAGCACGGGATCGTCGCGACGTTTGCCGGTCTGGTCGTGCCCGGCGAAGACGGCGACGCCGAGCATCATCATCATGATGAGGATGACGAGCACGAGCACGAGCACGAGCACGTGCACGTGGGCGCCGGATCCCGGACGCTCGCCGAAGTGCTGGAGATCGTCGAGCGCAGCGGCTTGACGCCACGCCAGCGCGAGCGTGCGAGCGCGGTGTATCATCGCCTGGCGCAGGCCGAAGCGCACGTGCACGGCATCACCGCCGACGCGATGCGATTCCACGAGGTCGGACAGATCGACGCCGTCCTCGACGTCGCGGCAACCTGTGTCGCGCTGGACCTGCTCGAGATCGACGAGCTGCGCTGCTCGCCGTTCCCGCTCGGCCACGGCACGCTGCACATCGCCCACGGACGCTATCCCAATCCACCCCCGACGACCGCGCAGCTGCTGATCGGCTGGCCGACGCGTGCGGTCGACGTCGAGGGCGAGCTGGTGACGCCGACCGCGGCCGCGATTCTGACCACGCTGGCTAAGCCGGGCCGGCCCGATCTCGTCCTGGAGCGCATCGGCTACGGTGCCGGCCGCAGCGACTTCACCATCCCGAACGTGACGCGCGTCATCATCGGCAGCGCCGTCCCGAGCGGCGCGAACGGCGGCAGCGACGACGACGTCGTCGTGATCGAAACGAACATCGACGACATGTCGCCGCAGCACTACGAGCTGGCGGTGGAACGCCTCTTCGCAGCGGGCGCGCTCGACGTCTGGCTCACGCCGATCACGATGAAGAAAGGACGGCCTGCAATCACGCTCTCCGCGATCGCCGCGCCCGAGCACCAGGACGCGGTCGCACGAGCGATGCTCACCGAAACGACGACGATCGGCGTGCGCGTGCGCACCGAGCGCCGGCAGGTGCTGCCACGGGCCGGCGGATCGGTCGACACGCCGTACGGCCCCGTCCGTGTGAAGCGTGCCGGGATGAATGGCGAGCAACGGACGCGAGCCGAATACGACGATCTGCTGCGCATCGCGCGCGAGCGCAACCTGCCGCTGCCGGAGGTTGCGCATACCGTGGACGCGGCCATCCGAGGAGAGCGCCCGACGTGATCGACACGACACCTGAGACGCTCGAGATCAAAGAGGCGCAACTGCGCGCGATCTTCCGCGAGCTGGGCAGCTGCATCGTCGCGTTTTCCGGCGGCGTCGACTCGGCGCTCGTGCTGCACGTCGCCGCCCAGGAGCTCGGCGAGCGCGCGGTGGGGATCACCGCGCGCAGCGAGTCGCTCGCCGAGCGCGAATACGCCGGCGCGGTGCAGTTCGCCGGCACGATCGAGGCGCGCCACGAAGTGGTCGAGACGCGCGAGCTGCACGATCCGTCGTACGCCGCGAACCCGGTGAACCGCTGCTACTTCTGCAAGAGCGAGCTGTACGGCCGCCTGGCGGAGATCGCCCGCGAGCGCGGTATCCCGCACATCGTCGACGGCTACAACCGCGACGACGAGGGCGATTGGCGCCCCGGCCGCCAGGCGGCGCGCGAGCACGCCGTGCGCAGCCCGCTCTACGAAGCGGGGCTGCGCAAAGCCGACGTCAGAGCGCTTGCGCGCAAACTCGGGCTCGAGGTGTGGGACAAGCCCGCCCTGGCGTGCCTGTCCTCGCGCTTTCCGTACGGCACGCCGATCACGCTGGAGCTGCTGCGCCAGGTCGATCGTGCCGAGCAGGCCGTGCACGACGCCGGACTGCGCGCCTGCCGCGTGCGGCATCACGGCGAGATCGCACGCATCGAGGTCCCGCCCGACGAGATCGCAGCGGCGGCCGAACCCGAGCGGCGCGCGCGCATCGTCGAAGGCGTGCGGGCCGCCGGCTACCGCTACGTGACGCTCGACCTCGGCGGCTACGTCAGCGGCGGCTTCAACCCCTAAGCCTCAGCGTCGGGCACGCTCGAACAGCGCGCCGACGTCGAGGCTGAACCCCGGCAGCGCCGCGTGCGACAGCGTATCGCCTTGGCGCAACTCGCGGATCCCGCTGCGATCGTGCACGGCGATCGTTTCGCGCGGCGGGTCGACCACGACGACCGCGGCCGTGCCGGCGGAAAGGTAGGTCGCGATCTTGTCCTCGACATCGCGTCGCCGCTCGCCCGGTGACAGGATCTCGACCGCGACGGTCGGCGCCGTGAGCGGCACCTGCACGGTGTCGCGCGGCGCGTCGGCCGGCAATGCAGCATACGAGAGATAGCCGACGTCAGGTACCAGCGGCCGAACCACCGCGCCAGGAGGCATCACGCGAAAGCGCCATTCCGTGCCGACGCGACCGTGCTCATCCGTCTCCGACCACAAACGAAACGCCATGAAGAGCAGGCCCTGCAAGACCGAATGATCGTAGGTCGGGCTCACCTTTTGCAGCGCCCGGCCGCGGACCCATTCCGTCTCCGGCTTCGTCTCCGGCAACACGATCTCGTGCAGGGACATCGCACACCAGCGTATCACGCCCACCCCCGCACACCGCAATACCTAACCCACCCACATCGCCAAGACAATGCGCGCACCTTGGACAGCGCCCGCAAGGGCGCGCCTTCTGGCGGACAAAGATCGCGTCGCAACGCGAACTTTGACCGACAAAGGCTACACTTCCATCACCACCGGGATCACGATGGGGCGGCGGCGCGAGCGTTCGAAAATCGCTTTGGACAGTCCCGAGCGAATATGTTCTTTCACGTTGCCGATGTCGCGGATGCCTTCGACGCTGCAGTCGGCGAGGATCGCGCTGAGCTTGGCCTTGAGCTCGTCGAGCACGTCGCCGGAGTCGGGGAGATAGAACACGCCGCGCGAGATCAGGTCCGGTCCCGCGACGACGCGCGCCTCTTCGGCGTCGACGGTCACCACCACCATCATGATGCCGTCGCCGGCGAGATGCTTGCGGTCGCGCAGCACCGCTTCGCCGATGTCGCCGACCCCCGAACCGTCGACCATGACGTTGCCGCCGTAGGTGCGCCCGATCTTCTCGGCGTTCTCGGCGGTGAACTCCATCACGTCGCCGTTCTCGGTGACGAAGACGTTATCGCCGGCGACGCCCGTCTGCCGGGCGAGATTCCCGTGCGTGACCAGCATGCGGTACTCGCCGTGGATCGGGATGAAGTACTTCGGACGCACCAGGTTGAGCATGAGCAGCAGCTCTTCTTGGGACGCGTGTCCCGAGACGTGCGCGTTGCCCGAGCTGCCGTGGATCACGTGCGCGCCCAGGCGGTACAGGTTGTTTATGGTCTTGGAGACCGAGCGTTCGTTGCCGGGGATCGGCGTCGCGGCGATCACGACGGTGTCGCCGGGGACGATCTTGAACTGCTTGTGGTCGCGCACCGAGAGCCGGGTGAGCGCCGACATCGGCTCGCCTTGCGAACCGGTCGTCATCACGCAGATCTGCTCGGGCGGATGCTGCTCGACGTCCTCGAGCCGGATGACCAGTCCCTCGGGGATGTCGAGGTAGCCCAGTTGGCGCGCGAACTGCACGACGTTCTGCAGCGACCGGCCCAGGAACGCGACCTTGCGGCCGTAACGCTTGGACTGGTCGATGACCTGCTGGATGCGCGGAACGTTCGACGCGAACGAGGTGACGATGATCCGTCCCGCCGTGCGCGAAAAGATGTTCGAGAAGGCCTCCCCGACGATGCGCTCCGAGAGCGTGTGCCCCGGGCGCTCGGCGTTGGTCGAGTCCGAGAGCAGCAGCAGCACGCCCTCGTCGCCGACCTTCGCGATCGAAGCGAAGTCGGCCGGATCGCCGTCGATCGGCGTCTGGTCGAACTTGAAGTCGCCGGTGTGGAACACGGTCCCCAGCGGCGTGCGGATCGCCAGTGAGCACGCGCCCGCGAGCGAGTGGTTGATGTGGATGAACTGCGTCTCGATCGCGCCGAAGCGCACGCGGTCGCCGGGTTCGACCTCGCGCGCGTCCCACTCGCCGGGCTTGTGCTCCTTGAGCTTGGCGCGGATCAGCGCCAGCGAGAGCGGCGTCCCGATCACCGGCATGGTCGGAAACTCGCGCAACAGGTACGGGATGCCGCCGATGTGGTCTTCGTGGCCGTGCGTGACGAGCAGGGCGCGGAACTTGTCGGCGCGCTCGCGCAGGTAGGTGAAGTCGTTGATCACGATGTCGACCCCGAACATCTCCTCGTCGGGGAACATCAGGCCGCAGTCGACGACGACGAGGTCGTCGTTGGTCTCGATGACCGTCATGTTGCGGCCGATCTCGCCGCAGCCGCCCAGCGGGACGATCCGAAGGTAGGGCTCGCTCGGGGGTGCGGGGATGACGAAGGTGTCGGAAGACAAGTCTGGTCCTTGGCGGGCGGCGGCGCCGGAGGGAAGGACGGGCATGAGATGCCCGATCCTGTGCGGCGCCTGGCTGGTGCTCTTCTGTTCGACGCTCGCGACCCCGGCCCAGGCGGCGACGGTTCCACTTCCGCGCCCTCGAGCGAGCCCTAGCCAGCGGCCGGCGTTGCCCCCGCCGGCTGCGAGCGCTCTCTACTCGCGGCGCTCGCGCCGCCTGGTCCAATCCTACCTCCGGCTCAAGCTGCTGGAGATGCGCGAAGCCGACCTCGAGCGTGCGCGCAAGGTGATCGAGCGAAAACTGAGGATCGGAGCGCTGCTCGGCGAAACACCCGCACCGCGCAACCGGTAGTATCCGGTGTCCGTCGCTCGCTTAAACGGGAGAGACCTTTGAGCACGTCCCCAGATACCCTCGGCGCCCGCCCGGGCCTCAGCAACGTCGTCGACATCGTCGTTTCCCCGCCCACGGCGTTCGACCGCCTCAGAGTCGTCCCGACCTGGGGCTGGGCGTTCCTGATCGCCACGCTCCTGGGCGTCATAGGTTCCCTCATCGTGGCGCCGGCGATCGGTCACGCGATGGAAACGTCGCTGCCCGCACAACTCGCGGCCAACGCTCAGATCGCGAAGCTCCCGCCGGACCAGCAGGCGAGCATGATCGCGATGCAGCTGAAGTTCGCCAAGATCATCGGCCAGGTCTATTTCATCTTCGTACCGATCGGCATCTTGGTCGTCGGGCTCGTTCAAGGCCTGATCATGCTGATCGCCAACGCGGCGGCGCGTGGCGACGGAAGCTTCAAGAAGCTGTTCGCGCTCAGCGTTACGATTTCGGTGGTCGGCATCGGGTTGAACTCGATCGTCCTGGCCGTCATCGTCATGGTGCGCGGGGCGAACTCGTTCGAAACGACGACGGCTATTACGTCCTCGCTGCCTAGCTTGGCGCTGCTCGCGCCGGGTGCTCACGGTGCGCTGGCCGGCTTCCTGGGGGCGATGAACGTCTTCAACCTCTGGGCGACCGGGCTGCTGGCGTTGGGAATGGCTCGCGTGGCTCGGATCCCCGGCGGCGCCGCGTGGGGTACGGCGATCGTGATGCTCCTGGTCGCCGCGTCGTTCGCGGCCTTCGGCGCAGCCCGCAACGGATGATGGTGCGCCTCATCGCCGCCGGCGCCGCTCTAGCCGCGGTCGCCCTCTTCGTCGCGCCCGTGCGCGGCGACGCTCAGCCGGTGCCGCTCGATCTGCACGCTGCCGTCAGTTACGCGCTCGAGCACGACCCGGCGGTCTTGCAGCGCCGCGCCACCCTGGCCCAAAACGAGTCGACCTACGCGCGCGATCACGCGGCGCTCTTTCCGACGCTGGCCGGGACCTTGCAGAACCAGGTCGCGAAGACCAACGGCAACAACGGCGGATCGTTCTCGCAGTTCGGCCTCTCGCAAGCGCAGGTGTTCTCGCAGAACGTCGCCCAGATCGGCTCGACGTGGAACCTCTTCAACGGCTCGCTGGCGCAAATTCAGGCTCAGGAAGCGAAGCGCCAGGTCGAGGGCTCGCGCTACGACCTGCGGCGGGCTCAGCAACAGCTGGCAAGCGACGTCGCGGCCGCCTGGTACAACGTTGTACAACAGCGTGAGTCGGTCCAACTCTCCGAAGGCGACCGCAGCTACCAACAGCAACTCCTCGACGCGGCGCGGGTGCAGGAGCGCGTCGGCCGGGTCGCCGGCGTGGACGTGCTGCGCGCGCAAGTCAACGAGCTGCGCAGCGAAGCGACGCTCACCACGGCGCGCGCCGGCGAGGCCAACGCGCGCGAAGCGCTGGCGCAACGCATCGGCGCGCCGCCGGACACCGCGTTCGCCATTCCCGTCGCCCTGCCCGAGCCGCCCCTGCCGCAGACGCCGCTCGACGCACTGGTCGCCGCCGCGCTCGCCGCACGGTCGGATGTCGCCAGCGCGCGGGCGCAGGTCGCAGTGGCGCGGCTCACCGACGCCGCCATCGAGTCCGATCGCCGCCCGCAGATCCAGCTCTCCGGATCGTTCGGCAACACCGAGACGCCGACGACGGTCACCACCGCCAGCCAGGTCATCCCCGGCTTCGGCGTGATTCCGGGAACGACGGTCCGCCGTCCGGGCTTCTGGCAGATCGGCGCGACCGAAACGTTCAATTTCCCCTTGGTCGAGTACGGAGCGCGGCGCGCGGCACACCGCGCCGCGCGCGCCCAGCTCGACGCTGCGGAGGGGACGCTCGCGTCGACCGAATTCGGGGTCGCGGTGGACGTCCGACAGGCGCTGCGCGCCGTCCAAACCGCCGGCGCGAACCTGGGGACGCAAAAAGAAGCCAACCGCCTGGGCGCGGAGTCCGCGCGCATCGCACAACTCCAATACCGGAACGGCTTGATCTCATTGACCGACGCCACCGCCGCGGAGCAGAGCGCGCTCTCGGCTGCGAACGACCTCGTCGTCGCGCGCGTCAACTATCTCAACGCGCTCGTCCGTTTGCGCGCGTCGGTCGGCGTCGCTGATCCGATCTCCGTCGTCGACTTGGGGGCACCGTGAACCGTCGTCGCAACCTGATCATCCTCGGAATCGCGCTCGTGGCGATCATCGTCATCGGCGCGATCGCCGCGCGTCCCAAAGGTGCGGGCGTGACGGCACGCGTCGTCACGGTCGCATACACGCGCTATCAGACGAAGCTTCCGGAGACCGGGGTCGTCCAACGGCCCCAGACGCAGGTGCTGGCTGCGCTCGTTACCGGGAACATCCAGCAGATCTACGTGCGCCCGGGGCAGCACGTGTCGGCAGGACAGCTGCTCGCGACCATCTCCAATCCGCAGCTCGCCAACGCCGAGGCGACGGCGCACGATGCGTACCTGGCCGCGCAAGGGCACGCCCGAACCGCCAACGCTACGAACTCCACGCTCCCGACCCAGAATCGTTCCAGCATCGTGCAAGCCGAGGCGACGCTGCAGCAGGCCCGGTTCAACCTCAACCAGGCGATCACCGACCAGCGTTCCGGCTCGCAGTCGGGGCTCGGCTACGGCGGGACCTCCGCATCGCAGCAACGTGCCGCCGCCGATGCCGTCGTCGCGCAGCGGCAAACCGATCTGCGTGAAGCGCAACGCCTCGCCACGGCCGACAGCGACCTCTACGCGCAAAAGGCGATCGCCAAAGACGCGCTCGATCAACAGCTAGCGCGGCTCGCGCAGGCCCAAGTTGCCTACGATCAAGCCAAGCGCGACCGCGACGAAACCTACGCGCAGATCGCGCGCCAGACCCCGGTGCTGTCGGCACGCGTCCAGGCCTTCCGCGACGCCGTGACGCAGGCCGAGGCGGCACTAGCCGCCGCGCGCGCCAGCGCGGGTCAGGACAAGTCCGGTGACGTGCAGGCTGCCGGCGCCGACGCCGCGCAGCGCTACGACGATTGGCGCTACGCCGCCGATCAGGTCGCGCGGCTGCGCATCGCCGCCCCGTACAGCGGCGTCGTGCAGACCGTGGCGAGCGAGACCGCCGACACGCTGCGCACCCTCCAGCCGGGCGATCCGGTGATCGTCGGACAAGCCGTCATCACCCTGGCCGCCGAAGGCAGCTTTGTGGTGCGGACGCGTGTCGACGAGCAGGACGTGGCCAGCGTGCGCACCGGTCAACCCGCGATCGTTTCGGGCGAAGATCTCGGCGCGATCAAGCTGGCGGCCCACGTGGCTACGATCGGCGCCGTCGCCCAAAAGAGCGACGATCCGTCGAACACCGCGCGGCAAATCATCACCACGGTCGTGCTCGACAAGACGGTCCCCTTCTTGCGCGACGGCATGACGGTCGACGTCGACATCGTGACCATCGACCGCAGCCACGTCTTGGCGCTGCCGTCGGACGCGATCCGGCGCGACGACAAGAACAAGCCCTACGTGCTTGCTGTCGTCGCCGGCAAGACCGTCAAGCGCAGCGTCACGCTGGGACCGAGCAACGACGCGCAGGCGATCGTGGCGCGCGGCGTCAAGCCCGGCGACGTGGTCATCGGCGAGCGCAACATCGGCATCGTCGAAGGGATCCGGGTAACGCCGACGACCGCACCGACGACGAGCCCGTCACCCGCGGCACAGTGAGCCGGTGCTGACCCGCACCCGCGATTACCTCGGCGAAGCGTTCACCGCGATCTGGCGCAATCGGACCCGCTCGATCCTGACGATGCTGGGCATGATCATCGGCACCTCGTCGATCATCGCGGTGCTGGGGATCAGCCGCGCGGCCTCGGGCGGAATCACGGGGACGCTGGCGTCCTTCGGCGATCCCGGCATCACGATCGCCGTCGACCCGAATCAGGAAGATCCGCGCTCGGCCGCGATCCAGTACCGCGACGCCCGCACCATCGCCGTGGACATCGGTCCGCTGCTCTCGTACATCGAACCGTCGTACACGCGCAGTTACAAGCTGCGCTGGAACGGGAAAACGACCACGACGTTCGTGACCTCGGCCAGCCCGCGCTCGCAGGTGAGCCTGACGCTGCGCGACGGCCGCGCGATCACCGAGGACGACGTCACGTCGGGTGCGCACGTGTGCTGGATCACCTCCGAGCTGGCCGCCAAGCTGTTCCGTGACACGCCACCGACCGGACAAGTGATCGACATGGGGCCGACCCGCTGCACCGTCGCCGGCGTGTTCAACGAAGTGAAGGGCAGCATCTTCAACTCCATCGGCGCGAGCGATTTCCTGATCCTTCCGTACACGACGTTCCACGGCATCGCGCCGGGCCCGGTCGACAGCTTGACGATCTACGCTGCGCCCGGCGTGGACGTGGCGCGCATCTCGGACGCCGTCGACGGCGTGCTGCAGCGGCTGCACGGCGCGCGCACGCAGTACGCCACGCAGGATTCCACGGCGCAGCTGGCAGGGTTCAACTCGGTCTTGGGAATCATCGCCGTCGGCTTGACCGGGATCGGCGGCGTCGCGTTGATCGTCGCAGGAATCGGGATCATGAACATCATGCTCGTCTCGGTCACCGAGCGCACCCGCGAGATCGGGCTGCGCAAGGCGATCGGCGCGAAACGCAGCGACGTGCTGCAGCAGTTCCTGTTCGAAGCGATCCTGCTCGCCTTCATGGGCGGCGGCGTCGGCACGCTGCTGGGATTCGTCGCGACGGTGCTGGCGTACTCGTCGGTCGAGAACCTTGTCGGACCCGCGCCGATCCCGTACCTGCTGATCATCTCGGTCGCGGTCGGCTTCTCGACCCTGGTCGGCTGCGTCTTCGGCACCTATCCGGCGATCCGCGCCGCCCGCCTCGATCCGATCGCGGCGCTCCGGTCATGACTGCACACGATGGTTAGCCGACTATGAGGCTGACGCAATACTTCGCGGAAGCTTTCGCAGTGCTGGCGGGAAACAAGATCCGCACGCTGCTCACCGCGCTTGGGCTGATCATCGGCGTGATGGCCGTGATCGCGATCCAGGTGCTCGGCGCGGGGATGTCGGGCGCGATTCAGGGCATTCTCGGTGCGCTCAGCGATCGAACCTTCATCGTACTGCCCAACCAGCAGCAGGCCGATTTCACGCGCGCGGCGATCCGGCTCTCCGACCTGCAGCGCGCGAAGAACGAGGTCCCCAACGTCGTCGATGCGATCCCTGCCGCACCGCAGAGCCTGCGCGGTCGCTACGGCCACACCAGCCGGCGCGTCACGGTCGGCGCCGGCACCGACGAGCGGTTTGCCGCCACGACGCCGATCCACTACGGGCGCAAGCTTGACCCGGACGACATCGCGTTGGCGCGGCACGTCTGCGTCATCACCGAGAAGGCGGCCGTGAAGCTGGGCATCACCGGCGACCCGACCGGCAGCTCGTTGCGCGTCGGCGAGCACCGCTATCGCATCATCGGCGTGCTCGGAAAATCGAACGAGGGCATCCTGCCGGGCCCCGTGGCTGCCGACGTCGCGATTCCGTACACGACGTACGAGCGCGAATACGCGCGCTCTCGGGCGATCGTCTTCGTTCGCGTGCTGATGGACGACCCGTCCAAGGTCGCCGACACCGAGATCGCCATGCAGAACTGGCTCAAGCGAATCAAGGGCGGGCGGGTCGAATACCAGACTTTCGACCGCAAGTCGTTCTCGAAGGCGATCGACGGCATCTTCGGAGCCGTCACCTTCGTGGTCGCGCTGATCGGTGCGGTTTCGCTGCTGGTCGCCGGGATCGGGATCCTCAACATCATGCTGGTCAGCGTCGCCGAACGCACGCGCGAGATCGGGCTGCGCAAGGCGATCGGGGCTACGCGCTTTCAGGTGCTGCTCCAGTTCTTCATCGAGGCGCTCGCATTGTCGGCGTTCGGGTGTTTGGTCGGGATGGTGCTCGGCATCGCGATCGGCGCATTCGTCAACGGCCAGTTCATCGTCAAGCTCTCCGGGATCACCGCCCCGATCCCGTGGGTGCGCAGCATCGCGATCGCGACGGGGTTCGCCACGGTCGTGACGCTCGCGTTCGGCACCTATCCGGCATGGCGAGCCGCGACGCTCGACCCCATCGAGGCTCTCCGCTATGAATGACTACCTGCAGCTCGAGCCGGCCGACCGGGCCGCCATCGACGTGCGCGACGTGACCAAGACCTACGATCTCGGCGACGTCAAGGTCGAAGCGCTCCGCGGCGTGACCTTCACCATCACGCGCGGCGAGTACGTCGCCATCATGGGACCGTCGGGCTCCGGCAAGTCGACTCTGATGAATCTGCTGGGCTGTCTCGACCGTCCGACGACCGGCCGGTATTTTCTCGACGGCAGCGACGTCTCGACGCTGGGTGACGATCAACTCGCTGCGATTCGTCTCAAAAAACTGGGCTTCGTGTTCCAGGGCTTCAACCTGCTGCCGCGGACGACAGCGCTCAAAAACGTCGCACTGCCGCTCTTCTATGCCGGGATCAACTCCAAGAAGCGCAACGCGACGGCCGCCGACCAGCTACGCGAGGTCGGGCTGGGCGACCGGATGGATCACAAACCGAGTGAGCTGTCGGGGGGACAGCAGCAGCGCGTCGCGATCGCCCGGGCGCTGGTCAACGACCCCGCGGTGGTGCTGGCCGACGAGCCGACCGGGAACTTGGACTCGCAGACCAGCGAAGAGATCATGGCCCTGTTCGGGCACTTGAACGACGGCGGCCGAACGATCATCATGGTCACCCACGACGAGGACGTGGCCGGCCACGCCCGGCGCATCATCAGGCTGCGCGACGGGCGAATCGTCTCCGACCAGGTGACCGTGAGAAGTTAGAGTTGCGGGAAAAAAGCAGCTGGAGTGCTACCATGGGCACGTCCACCGGGGTAGGCCGGTTCGTTCACCCTCATAGGAGCTTGGAGTCACCGTGAAATCTCGTACCAGCGTCTTCGGTATGGCGGTCGTCGGTCTGATCGGTGCGATCATCGGGAGCTTCTCGATGATGCTCTACGCGAGCACGCATTTCGCAGGGATCGCCGGCCCCGGCAACACGCCGCCCGCCGTCCAGGCCGCCCCGATCGTCGCCGGCGGCACCACCGACCAGGACCGCATCATCAACGCCGTCAAGCGCGTCGAGCCGTCGGTCGTCGCGCTGCAAGTCACCGTCAACGGCGTGCAGTACGTGCCGGCCGACCCGCTGTCGCAGTTCTTCGGCGGCAACAGCCCCATGCAGCGCCAGCGCGTGATCGAGCGGGCCTCCGGCTCGGGCTTCGTCTACTCGCGTGACGGCCTGATCATCACCAACGCGCACGTGGTTCCGCGCGGGACGAGCCAGATCATGGTCGTCTTTTCGAACGGCGACCGCGTCAAGGGCCATGTGTTCTCGGCCAACCCGGCGATCGACTTGGCGCTGGTCAAAGTCGACAATTACGCCAAGCTGCCGCCGCCGGTCGAGTTCGCCGACAGCTCCAAGGTCCAGGCCGGGCAGTGGGCCATCGCGATCGGCGAACCGCAAGGGTTGCAGCGCTCGGTTACCGTCGGTGTCGTGTCGGGCTTCAATCGCGACGAGCCGGTCCCCGGCGACGACCAGCAGCTGCACCTCTTCCGGGGTTTGCTGCAGACGTCGGCACCGATCAACCCCGGCAACTCGGGCGGACCGCTGGTCGACTACGACGGGCGCGTCATCGGCGTGAACCAGCTGACCGCGAATCCGGCGGCGGCCCAAGGGATCGGCTTCGCGATTCCGTCGGGCACCGTCACGCAGACGGCCGCGCAGCTCGTAAAGACCCCCGGTCAGACCGTCAACGCGAACGGCACCGGGACGGGCAAAGGCTTCCTCGGCGTCATCCCCGTCGACATCACCAACAACGTGCGCACGCAGCTCGGCGGTTATCACGACCAAGGCGGCGTCGCCGTGCAACAGGTCAACGACGGCACCCCGGCGGCGCAGGCCGGCCTCGAACCGGGCGACGTGATCCAGACGATCAACGGCAAGCCGGTGAACTCGGCCAGCGAGCTGGTGTCGACCGTCAGCGGCATGAAGCCCGGCGCCCAAGTCACCCTGCGCGTCTGGTCCCAAGGGATCAAGAAGAACGTCCAGGCGACGCTCGGCGAGCAGCCGGTGCAAACCTACCTGCAAAACCAGCAGCAGAACCCCTAGCCTCGCGGCGGAGTTCTGCGACGCCGAAGCCTCGCGTACGCGGGGCTTCGGCGTTTAGAACTTCCCGTAGAACGAGGTGATGTCGAAGTACACCCGGCGCGTTGCTCCCGTCGCCGGACAGGAATAGCTGACGGCATCGTACATCCTGCCGTCGGCGCGCGAGGTTGCGACCAGCGTCTTCGACCATCGCGTCGTGCCTGCGCAGGGGTGAAACAGCGCCCAGATCTGCTCCCAGCGGATCCCCTCGGTTTCGTTCTTGGCAACGACGAGGACCGCGCTCGCCGGAGCGTCGCCGGCCGGTTCGGCGAGCGCCGGCCCGTCGCCCGGCGGATCAGACTCGGCGCGCGCAAACCAGATAATCGCGTTGGCCCGCCCGCTCGCGAACGAATGGGTCGCAACGTATCGCCGGCTCACCGCCACCACGAGGTTGTCGATGCCGTCGCTGCGCACCAGGCGCGCGTCCGGATGCGCCTGCCGCACGGCGGCCTCGGTTGCGCCCAGGGCGATCCCGCTCGGGTCGGGCGCGATCTCCACAACCTCGGCGGTCAACGGCTCCGGGGAGAAGGCTTCGATCCCGACCACGGCGCCGTGCCGTTCGCTCACGATGAGATAGAGCGGACGCGTAACCGACAGCGTATAGCGCGCCTTGCGCTGGGGCGGCATGGCAGCATTCGCCTGCGCGTCGGCTCCAGTGAGTTCGTCGGGCAGCCGGGTGATCCGGAGCGGATCGCCGAGGGTGTCCCGGAGCCGAGCGGCCGGCGTGTCGAAGGCGATTCCGAGCCAGGGGCCGGCGCCGTCTCTTGGGCCGCCACGGGGCCCCCGGGAGCGGCCAAGGCCAGAACCAGGCTCACCGCAGCGAGTGGTCGCATGGCGGCGGCTTTCCCCGGCGCCCGCCAAACCACTGTCGCCGCAACCATTGTGTCAGCAAAACTGTCACTGTGAATGACTGGAACAACGCCTTTTGGGAGACGTATCATATGCGTGCGCCGCCCACCAGGCGGCTCCGGACAACCCCTTGAGCGGCGGTAAGCGGCAAGGCCCGAGTGGGGAGCGATCCCTTGACGGCTGGTCCACGCTGTTCGGAAAGCGAGATTTCACCAATGGCAAAAGTGGTCGGCATCGACCTCGGCACGACGAACTCCGTCGTCGCCGTGATGGAGGGCCAGAGCCCTACCGTCATCGCTAATTCAGAAGGGTCGCGCACGACCCCGTCGGTGGTGGCCTTCACCAAGACCGGCGAACGGCTCGTCGGGCAGCTCGCGAAGCGCCAAGCCGTCACCAACCCCGATCGGACGATCAGTTCCATCAAGCGGCAGATGGGCACCGATTATAAGGTCAAGATCGACGGCAAGGACTACACGCCGCAAGAGATCAGCTCGATGATCCTGCAGAAGCTGGTCAACGACGCATCGGCATATCTGGGCGAACGCGTAACCAAGGCCGTCGTCACCGTCCCGGCCTACTTCAACGACGCCCAGCGCCAGGCCACCAAGGACGCCGGCAAGATCGCCGGACTCGAAGTGCTGCGCATCATCAACGAGCCGACCGCGGCCGCGCTCGCGTACGGCCTCGACAAGAAGGCCAGCGAGACGATTCTGGTCTGGGATCTCGGCGGCGGCACGTTCGACGTCTCGATCCTCGAGGTCGGCGACGGCGTGTTCGAGGTCAAGTCCACCAATGGCGACACGCACCTGGGCGGCGACGACTACGACAAGCGCATCGTCGACTGGCTCGTGGGCGAGTTCCGCAAGGATCAAGGCATCGACCTCAGCGGCGACCGCCAGGCCTTGCAGCGCCTTACCGAAGCGGCCGAGAAAGCCAAGATCGAGCTGTCCGGAACGGTGCAGACGACCATCAACCTGCCCTTCATCACCGCCGATCAGAACGGCCCCAAGCACCTCGACATCACGCTGACGCGTTCGGAGTTCGAGCGGCTCACGCAAGACCTCACCGACCGCTGCGTCCAGCCCTTCAAGAACGCGATCGCCGATGCCAAGCTCGACGTGTCGCAGATCGACGAAGTGGTGATGGTCGGCGGCTCGACGCGCATGCCCGTCATCCAAGAGCTCGTCAAGAAGCTCACCGGCAAGGAGCTCAACCAATCGGTCAACCCCGACGAAGTCGTCGCGGTCGGCGCCGCGATCCAAGCCGGCGTGCTCGCCGGTGAAGTTCGCGACGTGGTGCTGCTCGACGTAACGCCGCTCTCGCTGGGTCTGGAGACGCTGGGCGGTGTGAACACCAAGCTCATCGACCGTAACACCACGATCCCGACGCGCAAGACCCAGGTCTTCACGACGGCCGAGGACGGTCAGACGTCGGTCGACATCCGCGTGCTCCAAGGAGAGCGCGAGATGGCGAACGACAACAAGGAGCTCGGGCGCTTCCGCCTCGAGGGCATCCCAGCCGCGCCGCGCGGCATCCCGCAAGTCGAAGTGACGTTCAACATCGACGCCAACGGTATCGTGAACGTCTCGGCCAAGGACCTGGGCACGGGCAAGGAACAGCAAATCCAGATCACCGCTTCGACCAACCTCAACAAGGACGAGGTCGACCGGATGGTGCGCGACGCCGAAGCCTTCGCCGCCGCGGACAAGGCCAAGAAGGACGAGGCCGAGATCCGCAACACCGCGTCCTCGCTGATGTACTCGACCGAAAAGTCGCTCAAGGAAGTCGGCGACAAGGCCGAGGCCGGCGTGCGCGGGGACGTCGAGACCGCGCTCGCGGAACTCAAGGCGATCTCGGAGAACGGCAGCGCCGTCGAGGTCAAGGCGGCGACCGAGAAGCTCCAGCAGGCGTCGTACAAGATGGCGGAGACGCTCTACAAGTCGACCGGTGCGTCGACCGACGGCGCATCGGGGAACGGCGCGGGTGCCGCGCACGACGAAACGGCGGCGGGCGGTGCGAGCGCACCGAACGACGACGTGATCGATGCCGAGTTCAAGGAAGCGAAGTAGCGCTGCCGTGAACCAATCGACCGGCTCAGACCAAGCTGAGCCCGAGACCGTCCTTCCCCTGAGCCCGTCGAAGGGTCAGGATGACAACGGGTCTGCGAACGGCAGCGCAGAGGTACAGCAAAGCGGCGAGGGCGACCTCGCCGCCGAGCTGGTAGCGGCGCGCGCGACGGCCGAGGAAAACTACAACAAGTACCTCTACGCGATGGCGGATTTCGAGAACTACAAGAAGCGCATCGAGCGCCAGCTCGGCGACATCGCGCTGGCCGGAAAGAAATCGGTTCTCACGCGAATTTTGCCGGTCCTCGACAACCTCGAGCGGGCCGTCGCATTCGAAGACTCCGAAGGGTTGCGCGGCGGGCTGCAAGCAACGCTGCGGATGTTCGAGTCGGCGCTCGCCGGCGAGGGCGTCAAGGCGGTGCCGCTCAAGGGGCTGCCGTTCGATCCCAAGCTGGCCGAGGCGATCGCCACCCGGCCGGCGCCCGAGGGGATCGCCGAGGACACCGTTCTCGACGAGGCTTGCAAAGCATACACGATCGGCGACGAGGTACTGCGCCCCGCGCAAGTCGTCGTCGCAAAAGGCAGCATTGCGTCTTAAGCGCGCCCTCGGGGAAACGCGCCGTGTCGTCATCGCGAGCGCGCGTGAAGTATGGGGGCCCCACGCGCAGCGTGGGGGGCGCGCAGCCCGGGGCG
Source organism: Vulcanimicrobiota bacterium (assembly GCA_003140215.1). Taxonomy (GTDB): domain Bacteria; phylum Vulcanimicrobiota; class Vulcanimicrobiia; order Vulcanimicrobiales; family Vulcanimicrobiaceae; genus Vulcanimicrobium; species Vulcanimicrobium beijerinckii. Next base: position 343,462 of record PLJL01000001.1, read on the forward strand.
GAGCGCCTTCAGAATGAATTATAAAGACTATTATGCGATTCTTGGCGTGCCGAAGAATGCCGCTGAGAAAGACATAAAGAGCGCGTACCGCAAGCTCGCGCGCAAGTGGCACCCCGACGCCAATCCCGACAACCAGAAGGCCGCCGAAGAGAAGTTCAAGGACATCCAAGAGGCGTACGAGGTCCTGGGCGACGCCGAGAAGCGCAAGAAATATGACGTGCTGGGTTCGGATTGGCAGCGCGCCGCCCGCGAGGCCGAGCAACAGCGCTCGTATCGCCAGGCGCAAGACGCCGACTTCGGCGGTTTCGGAACGTCCGGGGCGGCCGGCGCGAGCGGGTTCTCCGACTTTTTCGACATGTTCTTCTCGGGGATCGGACGCCAGCGCCCCGGCGGCGCGACGGGCTTTTCGACCGCGCAGCAGCGCGGTGAGGACCTCGAGTCGACGATCGAGCTGACGCTGCACGAGGCCTTCGAGGGCGGCAAGAAATCGATCACGCTGCAAGTCGAAGACGCCTGTTCGCGCTGTCACGGCACCGGCACCGAGCGCAACCGCATCTGCACGCAGTGTCACGGCACCGGACGCACCCGCGAAACCAAGCGCTTCGACGTCACCATTCCGCGCGGCGTGCGCGACGGGCAGCGCATCCGGCTGGCCGGGCAGGGCGCGCGCGGGCCCGGAAACGGAGCGCGCGGCGATCTGTACCTCGTGGTGCACCTCAGCGGCGACCAACGCTTCGAGCGCAAGGGCGACGACCTGTATCTCGATCTGCCGGTCAGCATCTACGACCTGATCCTGGGCGGCGAGGTTCGCGTGCCGACGATGAACGGCGACGTGACGATGACGATCCCCGCCGGAACCCAGAACAACAAGATGCTGCGCCTCTCCGGCAAGGGCATGCCCAAGCTCAAAGGCGCCGGTGCGGGCGACGAGTACGTGCGCCTGATCGGACAGCTCCCGACCGAGCTCAACGACAAGGAGCAAAAGCTCTTCCGCGAGCTCGCCGGCATCCGCAACGGGAAGAAGTAACGCCCCTTTACGGAAGCGCCACGCCGGCGCGCTTTAACGCCTCGCGCAGTGCGCGCTCACGGTTCGCGCTGGCTTCGAGAGCTTTCATGAGCTCGGTGGCCCGCACGTGGTCGTATGCCGTAGCGGCCGCGCCCGCAAGTTCGACGACCGAACGCTCTTCGTCGGGGTCGATGTCGGCGCCGCTTCGATGCGGTCCGTACATGACGAATGCAGCCAGCTCGTTGCGCACGCTTATGGGCACCACCATAACCGGCTGAGCGTCCCCGGACGGAAGCTTCTTCGCCGCCCAACCGATCGCCGGGAGCCGCACTACGTCGCCGCCTGATTCAAGATGCAGGATCAGTGAGTCGTCCCGCGCGACGCGCCGGAGAGCGCGCTCGGACCAGCCCTGAGCCGCTTCGCGAACGAACTGCCCGTCCTCATTGCGGCGGAATAGCGCCGCGCTTGTCAGATCGAGGGCTTGGAACGGCGCGTCGACCAGCAGCACGTTGATTGCGTCGCGAGACCGCGCATGCGGCAGCGCCGTGGCGGCCTCCCGAAGCCTCAGTTCGGCGGTATACCGCCGCTGGAATAAGGCTTGGTCGACTCGGCGCTCGAGGCGCGTGTGTATGCCGTTCATCGAAAACCCGAGCACGATTGCGGCCAAGATCTCGACGCCGGCCCCGACTCCTGCCAGCGAGAGGCGCGACGTGAAAAACCAGTCGACCACCGAGAATCCGGCGATCAGGACGCCTGTGACGGCACCATATGCAATTGCGTGGCTCACCACGAAATGCACGTCGATGACGTGATGCCGGATCACCGCGTACATGACTGCGAACGGGACGACGATCAGCCCGGACGTGAGGAAGCTGAGCGTCGCATACGACACCGAACCCGGAAAGCCGATCTCGATGAGGGCTTCCAAGAAGTTTCCGCTCATGCCGATCGCCATCGCTATCCCCACCCAGCGAATGCGCACGCGGTCCGGCCCCTGCGTGCGAACGTACCTTTCGACGAACGCGGCGACGCCCGCGGCATAGAACAGCAACGGCACGTAGCTGCCCGTCCTGTTCACGGCGTCAACGGGAAACGCCGTGAAGCGGGCGACGAGCAAGTAGACGTCGCTCGCCACCAAGAGGCCGAATGACCATGGCAAGAGAGAAACGACCACTGCACTCCAGCGGCTGATCGGCGCGCCGGTCGGGAAGATGATCATGAAGAGCGCGAAGCTGACCGGCGAGAGTTCCGATACGGCACTCTCGGCGAACCGCTCGGCCACATATGCCGGATATGGCAGAACGGCCCAGATACCCGAATGTGAGCCGGCATTCGTCCCGATGCAGAACAGAAAGAACGCCCAGGTAACCAAACTCGGGTGCAAGCACAGCAAGACCGCGCTTGTGGCGACGATGACGACTACCGTGATCGTGCGCGCGATCAACCCCGCACGCGAGGCAAAGCCGAGCCGTTCATCCGCGGGCTGCAAGGTAACGATCCTGCTCTTGCCGTCGTGAACGATCGACAGCCGATATTCTTGTCGCTTGAGCCCCACGCTCAGACCCGCGATGCGCCGGCTGTCCAGACCGGTCGAACGCATATCGATGCGGTCTCCGGCATGTATACCGGCTTTCGCTGCGGCGGAGCCGTCGACGACCGAGTCGATGTGCCCGTCGCCCGTCGCGCTGAGTCCGACGGAGCCGAGTGGATGCCAGAGTCGGGCAAGGCTCGGCATGACCACCGCCATGGACCAAACTGCAAGAACCGTCACGACGATGACGCGAACGGCAGAACGGGTCACGCTAACCCCCTTCCGTGACGCCGTGCTCGGGCCCAGGCGCTTGGTCCCGCTACGAGGCGGTCGTCGGTCGGCCCTCCGGCGTTATCGCGGCAGGCCGCCCGGCTGCGCCCGCTAAGCCTCGCCCATGACGACGCAGAGCGACTCCGTCCGTAGCCGCGAGATCCGGCTGGCGTCACGGCCGCAGGGCCAGCCGACCGACGCGAACTTCACCCTGGCGACGGCCGACGTCGGACCGCCCGGCGACGGCGAGCTGCTGGTGCGCAACGCGCTGAGCTCGGTCGAGCCGTACATGCGCGGGCGAATGAACGACGGCAAGTCGTACGTGCCCCCGTTCGCGCTGGGCGAGCCGCTCGCCGGCGCCGCCGTCGGGACGGTGGTCGCGTCGAGAGTCCCCGAGATTCCGGCCGGCGCGACGGTGCTGCACGACCGCGGCTGGCGCGAGTTCGCCGTCGTTCCGGCTAAGAGCGCACGCGTCATCGACACGAGCGGCGTCCCCGCGGAGACGTATTTGGGCGCGCTCGGAACGACGGGCTTCACGGCGTGGGTGGGTCTGCGCATCATCGCCGAGGTGAAGTCCGGCGAGACGCTGTTCGTCTCCGCGGCCGCGGGCGCCGTCGGCTCGATGGCGGTGCAGCTCGCAAAGCGCTGGGGCCTGCGGGCGATCGGCTCGGCCAGCACGCCCGCAAAGGCCGCCTTCGTGCGCGCCGAGCTCGGCGCCGACGCGGCGTTCGACTACCACGACGATCCGGCGCGACAACTGCGTGCGCTGGCGCCCGACGGGATCGACGTCTACTTCGACAACGTCGGCGGCGAGCAGCTCGAAGCGGCGATCGGGGCGACCCGCGACTTCGCGCGGATCGTGATGTGCGGCGCGATCTCGCGCTACAACGACACCACGCCCCCGTCCGGGCCGCGCAACCTGTTCCTGGCCATCGGACGCCGGCTGCGGCTGCAAGGCTTCATCGTGAGCGACCATCTCGCCCGCTTCCGCGAGTTCGCGGCCGAAGTCACGCCGCTCATCGCCGCGGGCGAGCTCAAGACGCCGACGACGTTCGTCGACGGGCTCGAGAACGCGCCGCGCGCGCTCATGCAGCTGCTGCAACCAAACGCGAACGTCGGCAAGATCGTCGTCCGCGTCTGACCGGCGCTGACGCGGCGGGAACCTTGCCGCTTCGAACGGGTTTCATAGGACGATGTTAGGCGGCGGCCCCCCCGTCCACTTGATGTGGTCCAGCATGTTCAGCCCCGATCGTCCCAAGGTGACGAAGCGGGTCGACCTGCGCCGCATCCTGGCGTTCTTTCGCCCGTACTGGGTCCAAGAAGCCCTGGTGCTGGCGTGCATCTTCATCGTCTCGGTGATCGGGCTGCTGCCGCCGCTGCTGACGCGCTGGCTGATCGACAGCGCGATCCCGGCGCACGACATGCGCGGCGTATGGCTGGCCGTGGGCGGCATGGTCGCCAGCGCCCTGGTCGGCGGCGTGATCGGCGTTTACCAAGGCTTCCTCAACTCGCTGGTGGGCGAGGGCATCATGCGCGACATCCGCACCAGCCTCGTCGCGCACCTGCACCGCATGCCGCTGTCATTTTTCACCGGGACCAAGACCGGCGAGATCATGAACCGCGTCTCGAGCGACGTCGACAACATCGACAACGTCGTAACCGGGACGCTGGTCTCGATCGTTACCAACGTCTTCACGATGCTGACTACCGTCGTCACGGTGTTCATCCTCGACTGGCGCCTTGCGCTCGTCGCCCTGGCGATCATCCCGTTGATGATCTTGCCGCTGTCGCCCGTCGGCCGCAAGATGTACGACGTGCGCAAGCTGACCCGCGAGAAGCGCGACGAGATCGAGTCGATCACCCAGGAGACGCTTTCGATCAGCGGGATCACGCTCATCAAATCGTTCGTTCGCGAAACATTCGAGCGGACGCGCTTCTACCGCGCCGGCACCGAGCTGATGACGCTGGAGATCCGCCTGGCGATGGTCGGGCGCTGGTTCATCGCGGCCATCATGGCGATGGTGGTGATCGGCCCGGCGCTGGTGTGGCTCACCGGGGGCTGGCTCGCCATCGCGGGCGGCGTGACGGTCGGCACCATCGTGGCCTTCGTAGCCTACTTGGGGCGTCTGTACGGGCCGGCGTCGGCGCTGGCCGGCGTTCAGGTGCAGATCGTCTCTGCGCTGGCGGTCTTCGAGCGCATCTTCGAATACCTCGACATGGAGCCCGAAGGCGCCCAGCCCTCGACGGGCTCACCCGCAGGTGACAGCACGTCAGGCCAAAGCGTGCTCAGGGACGCGCGCGGCGAGATCGCCTTCGACGACGTGCATTTCTCGTACAGCCCGGAGCGCGTCGCGCTCGGCGGGGTGTCGTTCCGCGTCGCGCCCGGCCAGATGGCCGCGTTCGTCGGCCCATCGGGCGCGGGGAAGACGACCATCACGCAGCTCGTGCCGCGCTTTTACGACCCGCAGTCGGGCGCGGTACGCATCGACGGTCACGACGTGCGCGACCTCACGCTGGCCTCGCTGCGCGAGCACATCGGGATCGTAACCCAGGAAACCTATCTGTTCCACGACACCATCGGGATGAATCTGCGCTACGCACGGCCCGACGCCACCGACGCCGAGCTCGTCGCCGCCGCGCGCGCCGCGAACATCCACGAGTTCGTCGCCTCGCTTCCGGCCGGATACGACACCGTCGTCGGCGAGCGTGGACACAAGCTCTCCGGCGGTGAACGCCAGCGCCTCGCCATCGCGCGCGTCTTGCTCAAGAACCCGCGCGTGCTCGTGCTCGACGAAGCGACGAGCGCGCTCGACTCCGCCAACGAGGCGGCGATCCAAGCGGCGCTGGTTCCGCTCATGGAGGGCCGCACCAGCCTGGTGATCGCGCACCGGCTGTCGACCATCCTCAACGCCGACGTGATCTTCGTCGTCGAGAGCGGCCGGATCGTCGAGAGCGGCTCCCACGCCGCGCTGCTCGCCGCGGACGGCGCGTACGCCCGGCTGTACTGGAAGCAATTCCGCGACCGCGCGCACGTAGAGGCCGTCGTCTGAGCCTGCGCGTTCGCGGCCTGACCCGGCGCTTCGGTTCGCGGGTTGCCGTCGACGATCTGTCGTTCGACGTGGCCGACGGCGAGATCGTGGCGGTCGCCGGGCCGAACGGAGCCGGAAAGTCGACGACGTTCATGTGCCTGGCCGGACTGGTGCGACCGGATGCCGGCACGATCGCGTTGGACGGCGTGGTTCTGGGTCCGGACCGTGGACGCGCGATCGCGCTCATCCCGGAGACGCCCGAAGTGTATCCGATGCTCACCGTGTGGGAACACCTCGCCTTCGTCGCCGCGCTCACGCGGCGGCCCGCGGGTTGGGAGCGGCGCGCCGAGGAGCTACTGGCGCGGCTCGCGCTGACCGGCGAACGCGACACGCTGGGAAACGCGCTCTCCAAGGGGATGCGCCAGAAGACGCTCGTCGCCGCGACGGTTTTGGGCGGCGCTCCGGTGCTGCTCCTCGACGAACCGTTGATCGGTCTGGACCCGCTGGGACAGCGCGAGCTGCGCGCGATCGTCGCCGACCTGCGGGCCGAAGGCCACTCGATCCTCGTCAGTTCCCACCTCTTGGAGAGTGCCGCCGCGATGTGCGACCGCATGCTGGTGATCGATCGCGGAAGGCTCGTCGTCGAGGGGACGATCGAGGAGTTGCGCGCGCGCCGCCAAGGCGGTTCGCTCGAAGACGTCTTCCTCGACGCTATCGCGCATCAAACCGCCGACGGGCCGACCGCGTGAACGCGATCCTTTCGCTCGCCTACGCCGACGGCCGCGTGGCGATCAACACGCTGCGCGAACTGCGACGGCATCCCGGACGGGCGCTGATGTGGGCGCTCTACGCGCTCGCCGTGCTGGGATTCGCCGTCTTCAAAACGAGCGCGCCATACCGGGCCGCGCGCGCGCCGTCCTCGATCGCGCTCGCTTTCACGGACTTCTGGGTCTGCGGGATCGCGGTCGCGTTCGGGGTGCTGCTCGCCACCGGGACCTCGCGCTCGGTCGGCGTTTTCACGAGCCGAGCCGAGGCGCTGCTGATCACCCGCGCGGCGTCGCCGCCGCTGCTGGTAGCGACGTACCTGCAGCTGCGGTTGGTGCTCACCGCCCTCGCGCGCGGCTTCACCCGGTTCGCATACCTCATCGTCGTCGCCATCCCCTCGGCGACCAGCGCGCACGCGCTCGTCGCGGACATCGCATTTTTCGGCGCGGCGGGCGCCGCCATAGCGAGCGTCGCGCTGCCGCGCGCGTTGGCGCGCGGCGCGACACGTCTCGCGCTGATCGCGGCCGGCTGCGCGATCGCGGCTTGCGCGACGATACCGTTGCTCGCCGATGCGCTACGCCTGGTGCAGCTACCCGGTTTGCAGGCCCTGCTCGCGCACGCACCCGCGCTGCATCCCGGACAGTTGCTCGACGCGTTGGCGGCGAACGATCTGCGCGCGCTCGCGCTCCCGCTGGCCGTGGCGGCGTGCGCGAGCGCCGCGTTCGTGCTCGCGGCGCGCGACGCATATCCCGAGCTCTACACGCTGTCGCTCGCCAATTTGGACTGGCGCGCGCAGCGGCAAGCGCGCCGTGGGGGACGCGGCGCGGAGACGGGTTCGCCTATGGCGCGCAGCGGCGCGGTGCGCAGCGCGACGGCGTCGCGCCTGCGCGGGGCGGCGGCGCTGCTGTGGGCCGATGCGCTCGGCTTCAGCCGCCGCGTCTCACCGCTGGTCACCGCGGGGGCCGCGGCGCTCGCACTCTTCGCCGGCGCCGCGCTGGGTGGTTTTGGGCGCGGCACCCCGGAGATCGCGGTCGGGATCCTCGTCGGGACGCTCCCGGGTCTGTATATCGTGGTGACTTCGACCACCGGTGTGCGGCTCGCGCCGGCGCTGCGCATCCCGCTGTTCTGGCTGGGCGGAGCATCGCTGACCGCGCGGCTCGCCGCGTGGGCGTTGGGCTCGCTCTGGCGCGACGCGATCCTCGTCGCGCTCGCCGCCGTCGCTTACTCCGCGGTGAGCGGAGATATCCGTACGCCGCTGCCGCTGTATGTCGCCGCGCTGGGGCTGCTCGCGCTCACGCGCGCGGTCGGAGTCGCGGTGTTCGCGCTGCTCCCCAACGCGCTCGACCAGCGCGGTCCCGCGACGATGTTCCGCGTCGTGCTGAGCTTCGCGCTGATCGTTCCGGCCGTCGCCGGCGGCGCGGTAGCCGGCTACCTGCTGGGGTCTCCGTTGGTCGCCGGATCGTTGGGCGGGATGCTCGTCGCGTTGGGCGAGGCCGCGCTGCTGCTGGCCTTTGCGGCGCGGCAACTGGCCGGGCGCGTCGACCGCCTCGCACTGTCGTGACCTACTGCGAACCCTCTTCCCAACCCAGGACGCGCGCGGTGAGCTCGGTGCGGTTGCGCGAGCTGGTCTTGCGCAGCAACTGCTTGAGGTGAAAGGTCGCCGTCGAGCCGGAGATCGACAGCGACTCGCCGATCTCGGTGCTCGAGGAACCGCGTAGCACCTCGCCCAGAACCTGCCCTTCGCGGCGGCTGAGCCGGTAGCGCGTCATCGCACGCAAGATCGTCGCGCGCCGGCGCGCCGGCTCGACCGAGACGAGGTAGAATGCCGCCGCCCCGCCGGCCAGCCGCGCGACGCGGACGAGCGCGAACGGGAGCGCGCGCGACACGGCCACGCCGCTGATCGACGACTGCAGCTCGCGGACGAGCTGCGCCAAGGTTTCGGCGAGCAGCGGCGGCGTCTCACCGCCTTGCGGCCGATAGAGCGAATGCAGCGGTGAGTCGTCGGGCGACGGTTCCTCGGCCAGCACCGGGCGCAGTTGCTCGTCGATCACGAAGGTCACCGGCGCGCTGCTGCGGCGCCACTCCGGGGCCGCGCCGTCGACGATCCAGTGCGTGATCGCGGCGCCATGTTCTTCGAGGAAGCGTCGCGTCTGCGCGATCTGCGCCGGTCGAAATCCGTGCGCCTCGTCGGGGTGCAGCCGGATCACCGCAAGCGGGCCGCCATGGCGCCCGAAGACCAGGAACATCGCACCGGCGTTGCGGCTGCGCACCACCAGCGCCGGCAGCGGCTCGTCGCGCAGTTGGAGATCGCGCAGCAGCGCGCACCAATCGCGCTCCTCTTCGTTGCAATCGTGAGGTGACGCGGCGCCGTCGAAGAACGAACGCACGGCGCTGTGCTCGGCGCCCGCGATTGCGGCGAAGACGTCGGCGGCATACCCCAGCGTCCCCGAAGAGCGCCCGTCGCGAGCGGAAAACCGCGGATCGCCATGAGGGAGGGCGCCGCTCGTCGGTGTTCGCTCCAGGTCGTTCATCACGTTATGGGGTCTGAGTGTTCGCAGCCGGGCCGGGAATTCACCAGCAAGCAAGCCGCGCGCTGGGTAAAGACTCTGCGCTTACCAGAGGTCGCGGACCCCCGCTCGGGCCGAGCGCAGCCAATCCGAGAAGTCCGGCGCGGTCATCGGCTGGGCGATGAGGTAGCCCTGCAGCTGCTCGACGCCGTTGGCGACCAGCCAGCGCGCTTGCTCGCGGTCCTCGACGCCGTCGGCGACGGTCCGGATCTGCAACGTGTGGGCGACGCCGATCGCCGCTCGCGCGACCCGTTTCCACTGTCCGTCTTCTTGGTTGGGATTGGTCACCCGGCGGTCGACTTTGATGAAATCGAGCGGCAGCGACGCCATCGCCGAGAGCGAGGTCGGCGTCGCGCCGAACCCGTCGAGCCCGATCGGGATCCCGATGCGGCGCGCATGGCGCAGAAACGTGCCGCCGCTCTCCGTGTCGGCCATCATCGTCGTCTCGCGCACCTCGAGCGCCAGCTTGCTCGCGGCGTCATCGATCTCGCGGATCATCTCCTCGAGCTCGGTCCACACTGCCGCGTTGGCATTGGAGATGTTGACGTGGATGCGTACGCCGATGCGGTCGCTCGCCGTCCGCAGCATCTCGGCGACCGCGTGGACGACCTTCACATCGAGCGCGGACGACGCCATGGCGCCACCCTTGAAGTCCAGAAAGGTGCGCGGCGTCAGCCAGCCGCGCGACGGGTGGCGCCATCGCACCAGCGCTTCGGCACCGACGACGCGCATCGTCGACGCCGAAACGATGGGCTGATAGCAGAGCATGAAGTCGCGCTCGAAGTCCGCGTCGCGCAAACGCTCGCGGAACTCCCGGCGCGCCCGTACCTCCTGGCTGACCCCGTCGCGGTACCAGCGCACGCTGTTCCCGCCGCTCTCCTTGGCGGCGTAGAGCGCCTCGTCGGCGTGCTGCAGCAGCTGATCCGGGGTCGTGCCGTCGTCCGGCGATACCGCGATCCCGATGCTGGCGCGGACCAGGCTGGTGAAGCCGCCCTCCTGCACCTCGATGAGCACCCGCTCGAGAAAGCGTTGCGCCGCTTCGACCATTTCCAGCTCGTCGTCGACGACCGTGAGGATGGCCACGAACTCATCGCCGCCGATGCGCCCGACCAGGTCGTTGCGCCGGACGCTTTCGCGCATCCGCCGCGCGGCTTCGATCAGCGTCTGGTCGCCGACCGCATGGCCGAAGGTGTCGTTGATCGCCTTGAAACCGTCGAGGTCGATGAACAGCACGCCGACGCGACCACCGCCGCGTTGCGCCGCGGCCAGGACGTTGTCGAGATGGCGCAGCGTCGCCGTGCGGGAGGGCAGCTCGGTGAGCGGATCGATGGCGCCGTCGCGGATCGGCTCGACCTCTTCGTCGGTTCGCAGCAGCAGCCGCGCGATCGCGCCGGCGACCGCTTGCGCGACGCCGTGGTGGGCCGAGCGGCCGCGCGCCCACCGGATGGCAAAGATGTACGGCGCGCTGGCCGTCAGCCGCGCTACGAAGCGGTCGTCGTCGTCGCTCTCGCGCACCGAGACGCGCGACGCTTCGAGCGCCAGCTCGCGGGCCGCCTCTTCGGGAACGCCCTCGGAGGTGGCGCTGGCGAGCAGGGACCCGTCGGCATTGCAGACGAGGGCGACGTCGGCGCCCGCCAGGGGCAGCGCTCCGGCGAGGATCACGCGCATCAGCTCCGGCGTCGACCGGCGCGATTCGACTGCCGCGTGGAAAAGCTCCGCGAGGCCGTCGGTTTCGGCATGTTCTCGTCGCCGCTCAGGCGTCATCATCTCCACGTCCTCGGGTACCACATTCCAGCCTCAGCGAAGGCGCGCCCGTCATCACGTCGTGAGGCCCTGGAAAATCTCCCCGCCCGGAGAGGGCCGATCGTCTTGCTCACAATCCGATCGAGCCTGCTCGGTCACTTGCCCACCGGACGAGCTCCGGTAAACCCATGGGAGCGCTAAGTCCCTTGCCCGTTAGGGCCGTGGCCCCGTGCCGAGCCAGCCATCGGGCGCGCTCGCGGTCGGGAACGCCGCCCGCGATCACCACCGGGGCGAGGACCGAGCCCAGCGCGAGCGCCGCCAGCGTCCGTACGTCGGGGCCGTCGGCGACGCTGACGAAGTCGATGAGCCCGCCGGCGACGTCGAACGGCGTACGCCAGGCCCCGATCCCGACGGCGGCGCCGAGCGCGTGGAGCTTGCGCGCAAACGACTCCAGCTCGCCGGACTCCGGGCGGTCCGCGGCGATCTCGATCCAAGCGCGCCGCATCGAGTCGTCGCTGCCGAAGCCGGCCGAGATCGCCTCGAGCGCGGCGTCGCCGGTCGTCGCCAGCACCAGGTGGACGCGTACGTCCAGCCCCGCCGCGCGCCAACTTCGTTGCGCCCGCGCGGCGTTGGCGATCAGCCAGCGCTGCAACGCGTCCCGCGCCGCCCGCTCCGACTCGTCCCCGAGGTACGCTAGCGGCGTCAGGGCGGGCGCGTCGGGCGCCCGCCAATGCACCGCCGCCGTCGCCCCCCACAGCGTGCCGGTCTGCGCTTCGAAGACCGGGGCATAGCGCAGCTCGAACAGCGTCGCCGGATCGCCGTCGGCGAGCACCGCCCGGGTGAGGGCGCGTTCGCGCAACGCGCGCCCCACCGACTCGCGATACCAGTACGGTTGGGCTCCGCCCACCGAGGCCGCCGCCATCGCCGCGGCGCTGGCCTTCTCGACCAGATCCTCCGCCAGCACGCCGTCCTCGGGGCAGATCGCGACGCCGACGTTCGCCGTCGCGTCCGACGCCGCCGCCGCGGCGACGCGCAACAAGCGCTGCGCGGCGTGGTACGCCTCGGACTCGTTGCCGTCCAGCGAGAGTAGCGCGAGGTATGCGTCGCCGCCGAGGTGACCGAGGTGATCGTTTGCGCGCACCTCACGGCGCAGGTTGCGCGCTACGGCGTCGCGGGCGAACGCGCCCGCGACGGCCGAGGCGGGCGCCTCGAGCTCGACGTAGACGACCGCGAACGAACGCCGCATCCGCCGCGCGTCGTGCACGAGCTGCTCGAGGCGCTGCAAGGTCGCGGTGCCGTCGGGCAGCTCGGCCGGTGCGCGGGCCGGAACGAACTGCGGGTCGAGCGCCCACGCGCAGCTCGCGGCGATCGCCCGCGCCACATCGACGGCGCCGTCGTCCGCGCTGTTCCAGCGCAGCGCGAGCCGTTCGGGCCGGCTCGGCGCGATGCGCGCCACGTACAGCTCGGGCGTGATCAGTTCGTCCTCGAGCACCCGGCGGGCGCGTTCGAACAAGCGCCGGACCGGCGGCGCGTCGTTGGCGCCCGGAAAACCGGCCAGCACGTTGTCCTCGGCGAATACGATGCCGCGTTGCGCGTTCGCGAGCATGCGGCTCAGCGACAACACCGCGCGCAGGCGCAGCTCCGGCTCGACCACGTGGTCGAACACGCGCGTCCAAACGCGCGCGAGCTCGCGCGCGGGATGTGCCTCGCGATCGCTGCGGATCACGGGGAGTCGCATTTGTCGCACTTGGTCGGTCTAAGGCTACCGTGCGAACTCGGCCGGGGGACCTATCGTGTCGGGCAGTTTTCTCAGCCGGCCGGCGGGCGGGACCGCGCGCGCCGATTGGCGCACCTACGGTTTCCTATGGACAAAGTCGTCGCCTCGTGTGCCGAGGCGGTACGAGACATTCCCGACGGTGCGTCGCTGGCGGTCGGCGGTTTCGGGCTCAACGGAGTTCCGCACAACCTCATCAGCGCGTTGCTCGTGCAAGGCGCCACCGGGCTCGTAACGGTGTCCAACAACTGCGGCGTCGACGGCTGGGGGCTGGGCGTGCTGCTCGATGCGAAGCGAATCCGGCGCACCACGGGCTCGTACGTCGGCGAGAACAAGGAATTCGAACGCCAGTACCTCAGCGGCGAGCTGGAGGTCGAGCTCGTGCCGCAAGGGACGCTGGCCGAGCGGCTGCGCGCCGGGGGCTGCGGAATCCCGGCGTTCTTCACCCCGGCGGGTGTGGGGACCCAAGTCGCCGACGGCGGCTTGCCCTGGCGCTACAACACCGACGGATCGGTCGCGCTGGCGTCACCCCGCAAGGAGACGCGGACGTTCGGCGGCCGCGAATACGTGCTCGAAGAAGGGATCGTTTGCGACGTCGCGCTGGTGCGGGCCAGCGTCGGCGACCGGCACGGCAACCTGGTCTTCCACAAGGCGACGCGCAACTTCAACCCGCTCTGCGCGATGGCGGGAAAGATCACGCTGGCCGAGGTCGAGCACTTGGTCGAGCCGGGCCAGATCGATCCCGAGCAGGTGCATCTCCCGGGGATCTACGTGCAGCGCGTCGTCGAGGTGGGCGAGGCCGGAAAACGCATCGAGCGCGTCACCACGCGCAGCCGTAACGGAGGCCGCTGACCGTGGCGCTAACGCGAACCCAGCTTGCCGCGCGCGTCGCCCAGGAGCTGCGCGACGGACAATACGTAAACCTGGGGATCGGCTTGCCGACGCTCATCCCGAACTACATCCCGGCGGGCGTCACGGTCGTACTGCAAAGCGAGAACGGGATCCTCGGCTTCGGCCCGTATCCGCTCGAGGGCCAGGAAGATCCCGACCTCATCAACGCTGGTAAGGAGACCGTCACCGTGCTCCCCGGGGCGTCGTTCTTCGACTCGTCGGCGTCGTTCGGCATGATCCGCGGCGGGCACGTCGACGTGGCCGTCCTGGGCGCGATGCAAGTCGCGCAGAACGGCGATCTCGCAAACTGGATCATCCCCGGCAAGATGGTCAAAGGCATGGGCGGCGCGATGGATCTCGTGCACGGCGCGAAGCGCGTGATCGTCATGATGGAGCACACGGCCAAAGGCGGCGCGCACAAGATCCTCGACGCGTGCACGCTGCCACTCACCGGGAAGCAGGTCGTGCATCAGATCATCACCGACTTGGCCACGATCGACATCACGCCCGCGGGGCTCGTGCTGCGCGAGCTGGCGCCCGGCGTCAGCGTCGATGAGGTCCGGACCGCGACGGGTGCCGCGCTGAGCGTGCCGAGCGAACCGCGGACGATGGCGATCCCAGGCGGGGTCTAGGCGGGCAGGGTCAACGCAGCGCGGTCTCCGTGCAGAACGAGGTCAGCGTCGCTATCGCGCCAGGGTCGGCTGGCGCAGACGCCGGGCGCACGTATGCAACGACGTAGTCGTAGCCGCGGAGTGTTCCCGAGGCAAACTCCTGGGTGCGCCCGTCGTCGAGCGTCGCAGTCACGCGACGAATCGTCGTCGCGCCGCAGGAATCTCGACGATCGCTCGTCACGGTCGCCCCGTGAGCGTCGTAAAGATCCGCGGCGTCGCGGCCGGCTTGCGTGGGACCCACCACCTGCGCAACGAGCGAACGGCTCTCCGGCGAAGCGCGCCACGCGCTGCGGTTGGGCGGATACGGCGCCTCGATGCTCCAGCCTTGCGGGGTGCCCGGCTGGTGGACGCCGCTGCAGAGCGTGTCGAGGGCGGCGAGCGCGGTGGGATCGGCGGGCGTTCCGATCGGATGCGCGTAGCTCGCGATCAACAGCCGCCCGCCGGCGAGCGTGTAGCGGAAGACGAAGGTCAGCTGATACGACGGCGCCTTGCGCGCGTACGTCACCTGATACGAAGGTGCTCCGCACAATGGCGGAGCCTCCGAACGTACGACGTCGAGCGCCCCGCCGGCGGTGAGTCCGGCGACCGTCGCGTCAACGTACTGGCCAAGCGTCTGGCCTGCCGGTACGGCCGACGCGCTTGCGACAATGCTGTGGCGACCACCCTCCAGATGCCGCCCCCACACACGGTAGACCGGCAGCGTCCGCGTCGAGGGCCCCGGAGCATCCACCAGATAGTGATCGGGGACGGTAATGTCGACGCCCTCGGCCCGCGCCGCCAGCGGGAGCACGGCGAGCAGCAGCGTTGCGACGGAGCGCAGCAGACCCGGCATCCCGGCGGTATCCCCGCCGGGGCCGTTTCGTCCTCCCGTCGAAACGATGCGGGCTATGTCGATCGCACCGGCTCGCCCCGACACCTCCGAAGAGGAGGCGATGATCCTCGACGTCGTCCGGCAGCTCGTCAAGGAGCGCGTCGAACCCCGCGCCGCCGAGATCGACGCCACGGCGGAGTTCCCGTGGGACATCAAGCAGCTCTTCGCCGAGAACGACCTGTTGGGGATCCCGTTCCCGGCTGAGTACGGCGGACTGGGCGGCTCGTTCGTCACCTACGTCAAGGTCGTCGAGGAGGTCTCGAAGGCGTGCGCTTCGTCGGCGCTGATCATCGCGGTGCAAGAGCTGGGCGCGCTGCCGATCCTCATCGGCGGCAGCGACGCGCAAAAACGGCGCTGGATCCCCGATCTCGCCAGCGGCAAGACGATCGGCGCCTACGCGCTGACCGAACCCGGTTCCGGCTCCGACGCCGCCGGTTCGATGCGCACCAAGGCGCGGCGCGACGGCGACGACTACGTCCTGGACGGCTCGAAGATCTGGATCACCAACGGCAGCGTCGCCGACGTCGTAACGGTGTTCGCCGTCACCGAACCGGGCAAAGGCGCCAACGGGATCAGCGCGTTCGTGCTCGAGAAGGGCACCCCCGGCTTCGGCATCGGCAAGCTCGAGAAGAAAATGGGGATTCGCGGTTCACCGACCGTCGAGCTCGTCTTCGAGAACTGCCGTGTCCCCGCCGCGAACATGCTGGGCGCCGAAGGGCAAGGCTTCAAGATCGCGATGAAGGTGCTCGACAAGTCGCGCCCCGGGATCGCCGCGCAAGCGCTCGGCATTGCGCAGGGCGCGCTCGACTACGCGACCGAGTACACGAAGCAGCGCGTCGCGTTCGGGAAGCCGATCTCGCAGCAGCAAGGCCTGCAGTTCATGCTGGCCGACATGCGCACCGAAGTCGAAGCGGCGCGGTTGCTGCTGTATGAAGCCGCGCGCAAATGCGACGCGGACGCTCCCGACGTCACGGCCTGGGCGGCGATGGCGAAGCTCAAATGCGGCGATACCGCGATGAGCGTTACCACCGATGCGGTGCAGCTCCTGGGCGGTTACGGCTACTCGACTGAATACCCGGTCGAGCGGATGATGCGCGACGCCAAGATCACGCAGATATACGAAGGGACGCAGCAGATCCAGCGGATCGTTATCGCGCGGTCGATGGTCGGGAAGTGGAGTCCGCCGAAGCCGTGACCGCGGCGGCGTTGTGCTGACGCACGGCGCGTGAACGCCGAAGCCGCGTCGCTCCCGCAGGTCCATCTCAACCGGTCGCAGACGATCCGGCTGATTGTGGTCGGCCTCCTCGTCTGCCTGGCGCTCGTACGCGTCGTACCGGACTTCGTTCGGCTGGCCTACCCGCACCATATCTTCGGTTACCGAACCGACGGCGACGCCGTGGTCATCCGGGTCCCTCCGCCGCCGGCGCCGAGAACGCCCAACGCGGTGGCGCGGGCGGTCGAGGCCGTCACGACATTCGTGCGGGGCGGCAAGAAAGCGGCCAGCGCGCCCGTTCCGGTGCAAGCGGCGAGCGATCCGATCGTACTCGGCGACCGGGTGCGCATCGACCGCATCCAGCCGTTCGATCGCAAGCCCGGCCTCGCCGGCCTCCCCTACAGCTTCGACGACCCGATCCGATATCTGCCGGTCGACCGGAACGGCCGCGAGCGCGTGCTCCACTTGACCTCGCACGTCGAGTCGGACACGGTGCGTTTCACCGACATGCTGCGCATCGTGCTGTGCATTGCGGCGGTGATGCTCGGCGCGATGCTATTTCTCGTAAAGCCGAGCATCGCGACGGCGGCGTTCTTCGTCTTCACGCTCGCCGCCGTCGAAGCGCCCGCCAGCTACCTGGACATACTGGTTACGCAGCCCTGGCGCCCGGTATTGCCGTGGATCCACGACACGATGCGGGGTGCGGTCCGTCCCGCACTGCTGCTCTTCGCGCTGTGCCTGATCGACGGCGACGCCGACGCTCCGCGCGAGCGGATCTTCGCGTGGATCGCGGCGTTCCTCGCGCTCGTCCTCGGGACGCTGAATGCCTACGCGCAATGGGCTCTCAACTATGCGGCACTCCCGGCAGAGCAGCTCGATCGCGCCCTCACGGACGCTTCGTACGCGGTCAGCACGCTGACGGTGATTGCGCTCGTCGTCGCGTTCGTGCGCGCACCCCACAACGACCGGCATCGGATCAGCTGGATCGCCGCGGCATTCATCTTCGCCGGGCTGGCGCGGCTGCTCTCCGACACGCTCTTTCCGATCGGCAAGATCAGCTTGTGGCAGAACAGCCTGTTGGTTTCGTGCAGCATCGTGCCGATCGCGACGATCTGGATCGCGGTCATACGGCACCGCTTCTTCAACGTCGACTTCGTCGTGAGCCGGGCCGTCGTCTACGTCGCGCTCACCGCCGCGTTCTTCCTCACCGTCTCCATATTCGAAGAGCTCGGCACGTACTTCCTGATCAACAACACGAACATCGCGTACCTCGTCTTCAGCGCGGTCGCGCTTGCCGCCGGAGCGTTCTTCGGCAAGATCGTCGAGTTTCTCAACTACGGCGTCGATCGCTTCATCTTCCGCGACCGGCTCCAGCAGCGCAAAGCGCTGGAGTTCATCGCGGGGTACATCCTCGACGCCGAAACGGTCGAGGACGTCTATCGCGCGCTGCTCCAGGACGCCGCCCATGCGCTCAAGCTGACGTTCGGCGGGATCCTCGGTCGTCAGCCCGACGGAAGCTACAAGCTCGTCCAAAGCTACGACTGGCCCGAAGCCGTGACGATCAAGCTCGGCCCCGACGACGAGCTGACCCGCGCCATCACGCGCACGCGCGGCGCGCTGACCTTCTCGGGCAAAGACACGCGCTTGATCCAGCAGTCGTTTCCGAACGAGGGGCTCACCTTCGCCGCGCCGCTCCTGTTCGACCGCAGCGTGAGCGGGATCGTCGTGTACGGGCACAACGTCAGCGGCCTGGACCTCGATCCCGAGGAGCGCGAGCTCCTCGTGCGCGTCGTGGCGCATGCGTCGATCGCGCTGAACACGATCGAGCTGTCGCGCTATCGCAGCGCGAGCGCCGCACCGGCAGCGCTCCCCGCCCCGACCTGACGCCGCGGGTCGGCGGGCCTGCTGCTAGTGGCCGACACCTGAGTAACGGTTGAGGCCGAAGCGCCAAAAGAGATAGGCCGCCGCGACAAAGAGCACTCCGATCGCGGGCGTGAACAGGCCGGCGGCCGCGGGCAGCATCGCTCCTTCGTGCGCCTTGTGCAGAAAGTAGCGCGCCGGAAAGTAGTTCATGAACGCGAACGGGACGACGAAGGTGAGCAAGAGCCGGACGCCGCGCGAGTAGATCGTGATCGGGTATCGGGTGAACTCCTGTTCGAGCTGGATCACGATCCACCGCAGCGCGTCGACGCGCACGAACCAAAAGGCGACCGTCGAGATGAAGAGGTTGAAGGCCAGGTCGATCATCGCGCCGCCGAGCACGATGAGCGGAACGAAGACCACGAAGGTCGCGTCGACGGTGGCGCCGCTGTACCACGTGACCACGCCGAAGTAGAGCAGCGCCAAGATCAGCTCGTCGGGAAAGACCTGCCCGGGCGTCGCGATGGCCTGGAACAGCGTGTCGAGCGGCCGCACCAGCAGCCGGTCGAACTCGCCGTCGCGGATGTGGTCCGGAATGTCGCCCACCGTCGAGAAAAACGTGTTGTGCACCGCGTGCGCCAGCATCCACAGCCCGTACAAGAACGCCATGTCGCGGAACGTCCAGCCGTTCATCTCCGGGAAGCGGTTGAGCACGATCCACAGCGCGGTGATCGCCGAACCGTGGTAGATGAACGTGAAGGCGAACCAGATGAGAAAGTTCTCGCGGTACTCCAGCGTGGTGAGGATGTTGATGCGCCAGTACTGCTTGTAGACGCTCCACATGACGCGCAGGCGGTTCAGCACACTAGCCGCCCTGCACGATGACGCGCTTTGCCCCGGCGCGCCAGATGATCGTCGCGGCGAATCCCAGCACGACGAGCCAGAAGACTTGCAGGCCCAGCGCGGCCGCATAGCCCGCAGGTTTGATGTGGCCGATGTAGATCAGCAGCGGCGTCGAGAACATCGCGGCGAACGGGAGCGCGAAGGCGACCTTCTGCAGGAACGCCGGAAAGATCACCAGCGGGATGATCTCGCCGCCGAAAAGGTCGGTCACCCACGTCACGATCAGTCGAGCCGCATGGATCTCGAGCGTCCAGAACGCGATGCAGTTCAGGATGAAGTTGATGCAGAACCCGACCATGTAGCCCAAAAAGCAGCTCAGCGCGAAGGCCGCCAACACCAGCGGGCCCGGGACGTCTATCTGGACGATGAGCAGCGAGAACAGCAGCGACGGGACGATCAGGATCGCGTGGAAAAGCACCTCGCCCGTTCCGTCGCTGAAAAAGTAGAGCGGAACGATGATCGGCTTCATGAAGTCGGTCGCGATCGTTCCGCTGTGTAAGTTGTCGTGGAGGATGCGCGTCTGGTCGATGTCCATGACCAGGCCCATCAGCAACGCCACGGTGGAGTAGGTGATGATCGCATGCAGCGGCAGGTCGGTGGGAGCAGCGTTGCGCAGGTAGAGCGCGACCCACACCATGCGCAAGAGGTAGACTCGCACGAGGACCGATGCGACCGTCGTGAAGACGTCGAAGCGGTAGGTGGCCTCGCGTGCCATCGCCTTCTGAGCAAATTGGAAGTAGGGCTCGAGGCGAAAACGGACCTTTGGCGTGACGAGATCGCCGAGTGCGCTCACGACGGGGCGCCTACCGTGCCGTCGTGATAGCCTTCGAGGTAGATGCGCCGCACGATCGATTCGATGTCCGGTTCGATGATCGAGACGTCGGTGATGCGATAGCGCTCGGTGACGCGGCGGATCAGCGCCTCGGCGGTGAGCTCGCGCCGGTTGAAGCGCAGTCGGATGACCGCGCCTTCGCGGCTCTGGAGCTCGGCGCCGGGGACCGCGATCTCGGCATACGTCTCGGCGAGCGACACGACGAGGATCCGGTGCGTGCCGTACTCCTCACGCAGGCGCTCGAGCAGGCCGTCGAAGATGACGGTCCCTTCGTCGATGAGGATGATGCGGGGCGTGAGCCGTTCGACGTCCGCGAGGTCGTGCGTGGTCAGGATGACCGTCGTTCCACGCTCGCGGTTGATCGTGCCGATGAACTCGCGGATTGCCTCCTTGGCCACCACGTCCAGACCGATGGTGGGCTCGTCGAGGTAGACGATCCGCGGGTCGTGCAACATCGCCGCGGCGAAGTCCCCGCGCATCCGCTCGCCCAGCGACAGCTGGCGAACGGGGGTCCCAAGAAAGCGGTCCAGGTCGAGGATCTCCGCGAAGTGCTTCATGTTCTGCAGATAGCGGTCGCGCGGCACGTCGTAGATCGACCGCAGCAGCTCGAACGACTCGCGCAGCGGGAGGTCCCAGTACAGCTGGCTGCGCTGTCCGAACACGACGCCGATATTCGCCGCGTTGGCCATGCGGTGGGTGTACGGGACGATCCCGGCGACCCGCAGCACGCCCGCGGTCGGGACTAGGATGCCGGTGAGCATCTTGATGGTGGTCGACTTCCCGGCCCCGTTGGGGCCGATGTAGCCCACCAGTTCACCCGGCTCGAGCGTGAAGTTGACGTCGTCGACGGCGACCTTCTCCTCGTAGGTCCGCGAGAAGAGTGCCGCGATGGCCCCACCGATCCCGGGGTCGCGCTCGAGCGACCGAAAGACCTTGCGCAGCCCCGCCGCCTCGATGATCGCCATGCTCGGCCAGCCTTTTCCCGCGAGCCACACGCCGCCTTTACGAACGGCACAGGTCAGGAACTCGGCTGGGGGGAACCGCGCGATACCAACCGACGTTGGAGGGATAGATTCGGTGCCTTCCGGTACCGGATCTCAAACTGACTAAGTAAGGGGGTGAGTATACATGGCAGCGAAGAAAAAGGGCGGCAAGAAGAAGCCCAGCAAGAAGGGCAAGAAGAAGTAAGCCGGTCCCGATTTAGATAGACTCCGTTTTTCTCAGTCATCATCCAGACCATATGAGCGCGGCCGGCAACGACCGCGCTCTTTTTATCCGGCCCCGGCGCAGGGAGGCCGGCGCGCCGACGCAAAAACGCTGCTCCAGCGACTTTTTCCTAGAGAGGGGGTGAGTGAAGCATCATGGCAGCCAAGAAGAAAGCCCCGAAGAAGAAACCGTCCAAGAAGGGCAAGAAGTAAGCTCTTTCCGATCGAGATAGACGATTTCTCAGTCATCATCCATATCAAGTCCTGAGCGCGGCCGGCGACGACCGCGCTCTTGTTATCCTCCCGCGCAGGGAGGCCGGGGCGCCGGCGCCAAAGCGCGCCCACCGACTCCGGCTCAGAGAGGGGGTGAGTGAACACATCATGGCTGCAAAGAAGAAAGCCCCGAAGAAGAAACCGTCCAAGAAGGGCAAGAAGTAGCCCGTACCGGTCTCTGTCTTCATCTCATTCGATTCCAGCGCGGCCGGCAACGGCCGCGCTCCTCTTATGCCGGGCCGGGCTCGCCGCCCGCCGCTCGTAGGGCCAACCGCTCGAGGTTGGCCGGCATCGCGACGGCCATGCGGTCCGCGGCGCGGCGCAAGAACGGACCAGCCAGCGGCCCCGCGATCCCGATCGTCCCCGCGATCGAGGTGCCCGTGCCGGCCGCCGCGAGCTCCCACCGAAAACGCAGCGCCGCCACCGGCCCGAAGCGGACCACCAGCGACAGCAGCCGCTGGGGGACGACCGCCTCGATCCGAAACGCCGTCTGCGGCCCGCGCTTGGGCTTCAACGTCAGGCGCGTCCCGGGCTCGAGCGGCCCCTCGAGCACCATCCAGTCGACGCCGCGATTCCACAGCGCCCAGCGCCGGCCGTCGAGCAGGACGTCCCAGACGCGCTCCGGCGCGGCGGTCGAGGTCGCGGCGGCGGTCCGTTCCCAGCTCATCGCGAATCGGTGTTCCATGGACGAGCCGCAGAACCCGATCGTCGCCATGGCGCAGAAGCTGCGGGCCCGGCGCGACCTGGGCGCGGCGATCGACTCCGCGACCGCCGGCACCGCGTCGCCGCGCGGGGATGACGCGGCGAGCCGCTTCGCCGCGCTCGCCGAGGTGCTCGCGATCGGGGTGAAGCGGCTCAACTCGATCCTGGGCAAGCGCACCGGGGTGACCTTCGTGCGGCTCGACGATCCGCCGCGGCTGCGGCTGCGCTTCCGCGAGCGGCGCATCGCCCTCGACCTCGATGCCGCCCGGCAGCTGGTCCTCGTCAGCGGCGAGGGGCTCGAGGGCGAGTACCAGTTTCTCGACGCCGATCTCCCCGCGCTCATGAACCTCTCGAAGTTCTCGACCGACGCCGGCTACCGCGACGCCCTGACCGGCTCCGAGCTGCTCAAGACGATCGCGGCCGACGCCCAGCTGCCGCGCCCCGCCCATCTGGACGAACCCGGCCCGATGCGCTTTTAGGCGCGCGTCGCGCTCGAGCCACAATCGGGCGCGACGGGCACATCGTCACCGGGCAGCGCTCGCACGCCGGCGTCGGTGCCTTGCAGACCTCGCGGCCGTGAAGGATCAGCCAGTGGTGCGCGTGGCGCCACTGCTCGCGCGGCACGAGCTTGGTCACATCGTCCTCGACGCCCCGCGGCGTCGCCGCCAACGTCAGGCCGAGCCGGTGCGCGACCCGGAACACGTGCGTGTCGACCGCGAAGGCCGCCTCTCCGAACGCGACCGACATCACGACGTTCGCGGTCTTGCGCCCCACGCCGGACAGCGCTTCGAGCGACTCCCGGTCGGGGGGAACCGCGCCGCCATGCTCGGCGACGAGCCCGCGTGCGGCGTTGATGATGTTCTTCGCCTTCGTCCGGAAAAAGCCGCACGACTTGATGATCGTTTCGATGTCGGCCTGGTCGGCGCGCGCCAGCGACGCCGCATCGGGATATCTCGCGAACAAGTACGGCGTCGTGAGGTTCACGCGAGCGTCGGTGCATTGCGCGCTCAGGATCACCGCCACGAGCAGCTCGAACGGGCTATCGTAGTCGAGCGCGGTGACCGCGTGCGGGTACGTCCGCTCGAGGATCGCGAGCTCCTCGGCCGCGACCGCGCGCGAGACCTTCTTGCGAGGGAACGGGATCGTCACGAGGCGGAACCTTCGGGTAGCGGCCGCGAATCCTATCCTGCATGCCGTTCCTCAAGCAGAAGGACCCGACCGTGCCGCCCGGCCAGACCGTCACCGACGGCTTCCCGGTGCTGCACGTCGGCGACGTCCCGCAGATCGATCCGCGGACGTGGTCGCTGCGCATCTTCGGCGCGGTCGAGCAGCCCTTCGAGCTGTCCTACGACGAGCTGCGCGCGCTGCCGGCGGCCGAGTACCGCGGCGACATTCACTGCGTCACCCGCTGGTCGAAGAAGAACACCTATTGGGTCGGCGTCACGTTCTCCACGCTGGTCGCCCGCGCGAAGCCGCTTCCAACGGCGGCGTTCGTCGTGCAGCACGCCGACAACGAGTACACGACCAACGTACCGCTGGCGGTGATGCTCGACGCCGACGTGCTCGTCGCGTACGAGTTCGACGGCCGGCCGATCGAACCGATCCACGGCGGACCCGTCCGGATGCTCGTGCCCAAGAAGTACTTCTGGAAGAGCGCGAAATGGCTGCACGGCATCGAGTTCCGCGACGCCGACCAGAAAGGCTTCTGGGAAGTGCGCGGCTACAACAACGACGCGGACCCCTGGAAAGAGGAACGGTACGCCGACCTGCCGGCCTGGTTCAGCTGACGCCCCAACGCTAACACGCGCTAGAGCGTGTCGAACGTCCCGACGAGCGCGACGCTCGCGTTGCACGCGACACCCGGCAGCGACGCCACCGCGGCCGCGGTGCAGTCGATCGCGAACAGCGAGGTGCCGGCGGTGTTGGGGAAGTCGAGCGCACCGGCGGTGTCGGGCTGTTGCGTCGATCCCGAGGCGAACAGCGCGCTCGCGTTGAGCGAGGCCTGCGCGGGGAACGTCGGGGCACACGGAAACGCAGCGCATCCGCGCATACGCCAGTCGCCCCTTCGACAAGCTCAGGGTGACGGGAATCCGATGTGGTGTCAGGCCAGACGTACTTCCTGTGAATCACAGGTCACGATTCCGTCGCGCACCAGCATGTCTACGACGTTCGGTATTTCGTGCAGGCGGTCGCCCGGAACGCTTGCGGCCAGATCGCGCAGCAACGTCGCGAGCGGCAGCGCTTCACGCGGCGCGAGATCGCGCAATCGGTCGACGATGCGCCCGCGCAGGTACCGCGTCGAGCGCTCGAACGGTATGCCGCTTTGCGGCGACTTGGCCGGCGCGTGCGCGCGGGCGCGCGTAGTCAGCTCGACGGGGTCGACGGGAGCGGCGACGCACGCGTCGCGCAACGGACAGATCAGACACTTCGGCGCGCGCGCGGTACAGATCGTGGCGCCGAGATCCATCAGCGCGGAGTTCCAATCGTGCGCAGCGCCGTGCGGGACGGCCGCGATTGCGAGCGTATCCAGCGTGCGGTCGTCCGCGAGCCGCGGATGCTCCAGACCCAACGCGACGCGATGGATCACCCGCCGCACGTTGACGTCGACCGCGGCGTCATCGAGCTCGAAGGCGAAAGCCCGCAGGGCGGACGCGGTGTAGGCGCCGATCCCCGGCAGCGCGCGCAGCGCGGCCGGGTCGGCCGGAAGCAGCCCGCCGTGACGCGCCTGCACGGCACGGGCGAGCGCGTGCAACCGAACCGCGCGGCTGTTGTAGCCGAGCCCGCGCCAGGCCCGCACGACGTCGGCGGCCTCGGCGGCGGCGAGCGCGGCGAATCCCGGCCAGCGCGCGACGAACGCTTCGTAGTGGGGGACCACCCGTTCGACCTGCGTTTGCTGCAGCATCAGCTCGCTCACCAGGATTCGGTACGGGTCGCGCGTCGAGCGCCACGGCAGATGCGCGCGACCGTGGCGCGCATACCATTTCAACAGCGCACGCGTCGGGAACAGCCTGTCCTGAGCTCGTCGAAGGATCAGGTCGCGGCCTCCCCGATCCGCCGGATCCCTTCCTCGATCGCACCGCGCGGCACCGGCGTGAGCGCGAGCCGGAAGTTGTGGTCGCCGCCGGATTGTGCGAAGAACGCTTCTCCGAACAAGAACGACGCGCCGCGCCGCTCGGCACCGGCGAGCAGCGCGCGGGCGCGCGTTTCACGCGCCGCCGTCGCCCACAAGTAATATCCGTCGCCGCCGCGGGTCACCCGCATCGCCGGCGGCCAGTACCGCTCGATCGCGGCGTACGCGAGGGCGCGCCGCTGCGTCAGCTCGGCGCGCAGCGCGGCGAGGTGGTCGTCGTAACGGGTCTCGAGATAGTCGCGAACACCGGCCTGGATGTACATCGACGTTGCCATGTCGATCGATTGCTTGCGCAGCAGCAGGCGTTCGTAGATCGTGCGCGGAGCGACCAGCCAGCCGAGTCTCAGCGACGGCGCGATGGTCTTGGAAAACGACGAGAGGTAGATCACGTACTCGGCGCCGCGCGCAAGCAGCGGGGTCGAGCGCGGCGCCGCCAGCTCGCCGTACGGATCGTCCTCGACGACCGGAACGCCGAACCGCTTCGCCAGCGTCACCAGGCGATCGCGGCGGTCCGCGTTCATCGTTACGCCGGTCGGATTGTGGATCGACGGCATCGTGTAGATGAAGCGCGGGCGGCGCGTGCGCAGGATCGCCTCGACGTGATCGACGCGCATTCCGCCGTCGTCGACGGGGACGGTGATGGCGCGCAGGCCCGCGATCTGAAAGATCTGCAGCGCCCCGGGGTAGGTCGGCGCTTCGACGACGATCTCGTCGCCGGGCTCGGCCAGCGACTGCGCGACCAGGGTGATGCCCTGCGTCGAGCCCGTCAGCACCAGAACGTCGCGCGCGTCGACGTCGCAGCCGCGCGTGCGCATGCGTGCCGCAATCGTCTCGCGCAGCGGCGCATAGCCCTCGCTGTCACCGTACGTCAACACGAACTTCTCGTCGCCGCCGGCCCGCCCGAACGACCTCGAGAGGTCACCCAGCGGCGATGGTTCCGCGGGCGGCACGCCTTGCACGAACGCGATGAGGTCACCGTGTTCGCTCGCGGCGAGCTCGCCGAGCACGGCGGGAAACTGGCCGACCCGCCAGGGCGGCAGCGTGACCCACCACGGCACCGCCGGCGAGCGATCGGGGCGGCCGCCGTCGAGTGAGGCAACCCGGGAACCGGACCCGACCCGCTGCGAGATCAGGCCGTCCGCCGCCAGGTCGCGGTAGGCGTGAACGACGGTCGAACGGTTGACGCGCAGTCGCTCGGCGAGGGTCCGCTCGGGCGGCAAGCGCGTCCCTTCGGGCAGCGCACCGGCCAAGATCTGCTCGCGCAGCCGCTCGTAGAGCTGGCGGTAGATGGGCACGATACTCCCCCGGTCGAGCTCGACCGCGAGTTCCGACGAGCCAGTCCGCATGACCATCCATTTCTTCGGATTGCCGCTCCAATCCCGGCAAAATCCCCGGAACGGCCTGCAATTGGATGGTTCACTCGCTGGAATGGCGGACGGGAGCGGCCGCGGCACGCGCTATGATGATCGCGACCGAGCCTTGTCCTGAGCTTGTTCGAAGGACCCACGCCCATGATCGACGCGTCCACCCAAGCCACCCCGGCTACGAACGGCAGCGCCGCCAAAGCCGGCGCGGCGCCCGACCCGCAGGAGACCCGCGAGTGGCTCGACGCGCTCGACGGCGTGATCGACGCGGAAGGGGCTGGGCGCGCCAGCGAGCTGGTGCGGGCGATCGTGGAGCGCGCGGCAACGCGCGGCGTGCGCACGCCGGCGGCGCAGACGACGCCCTACGTCAACACGATCTCGGCCGAAGAACAAGCCCACTTCCCCGGCGACGACTCGATCGAGTCCAAGATCCGGCACTACGTCCGCTGGAACGCGATGGCGATGGTCGTGCGGGCGCAGAAAGACCACAGCGATCTGGGCGGTCACGTCGCCAGCTTCTCCTCCGCGGCGACGCTGTACGACGTCGGGTTCAACCATTTCTGGCGCGCGCCCGGTCACGCCAGCGGCGGCGATCTGGTCTACTTTCAGGGCCATTCGGCGCCCGGCGTGTACGCGCGCGCGTTCATCGAAGGCCGGTTCACCGAAGAACAGCTCGTCAACTTCCGGCGCGAGGTCGACGGCGGCGGACTCTCGTCGTATCCGCACCCCTGGCTCATGCCGGACTTCTGGCAGTTCGCAACGGTATCGATGGGGCTCGGGCCGCTGCAAGCCGTCTACCAAGCGCGCTACATGCGCTACCTTCAGGACCGTGGTCTCGCCGACACGTCGGCGCGCAAGGTGTGGTGTTTCGTCGGCGACGGCGAAGCCGACGAGCCGGAGTCGCTGGCCGCGCTCGGCATCGCCGCGCGCGAGAAGCTCGACAACCTGATCTTCGTCGTCAACTGCAACCTGCAGCGGCTCGACGGCCCGGTACGCGGCAACGGTAAAATCATCCAGGAGCTCGAGGGGATCTTCCGCGGCGCGGGCTGGAACGTGATCAAAGTCATCTGGGGTTCGCGCTGGGATCCGCTGCTCGCCGCCGACCACACCGGCACGCTCGTCAAGCTCATGGCCGAGACGCTCGACGGCGACTACCAAACGCTCAAGTCGCGCGACGGCGCCTACGTGCGCGAACACTTCTTCGGCAAGTACCCCGAGACGCGCGCGCTCGTCGAGCGCTTGACCGACGACGAGATCTGGGAACTCAACCGCGGCGGCCACGACCCCTATAAAGTGTACGCGGCGTACAAGGCCGCCGCCGACCACACCGGTTCGCCGACCGTCATCCTGGCCAAGACGATCAAAGGGTACGGGATGGGCTCCGCCGGCGAGGGGATGAACATCGCGCACCAGCAGAAAAAACTGCTCGTCGAGCAGCTGCGCTTCTTCCGCGACCGTTTCTCGATCCCGATCTCCGACGCCGAGCTCGAGCACGTGCCGTTCATCAAGCCGCCGGCTGAGAGCCGCGAGTCTGACTACCTCAAGGAACGCGTCGCCAAGCTGGGCAGCGTGCCGGCCCGTCGCCGCAACGTCGAGAAGCCGCTCGCCGTCCCCGAACGCAGCGCGTTCGGCGCGTTGCTGGAGTCCAGCGGCGAGCGCGAGATCTCGACGACCATGGCGTTCGTCCGGGCGTTGTCGACGCTCTTGCGCGACAAGACCGTCGGCCCGCGCGTCGTCCCGATCGTCGCCGACGAGTCGCGCACCTTCGGGATGGAAGGGATGTTCCGCCAGCTCGGCATCTACTCGAGCGTCGGTCAGCTCTACCGCCCGCAAGATGCCGACCAGCTCATGTGGTACCGCGAGGACAAGGCCGGTCAGATTCTGCAGGAAGGGATCACCGAAGCCGGCGCCATCTCGTCGTGGATCGCGGCCGGTACGTCGTACTCCACGCACGGCGTCCAGACGTTGCCGTTCTACATCTTCTACTCGATGTTCGGGTTCCAGCGCGTCGGAGATCTGGCTTGGGCCGCAGGCGACATGCGCACGCGCGGCTTCTTGCTGGGTGGGACCTCGGGCCGCACCACGCTCAACGGCGAAGGGTTACAGCACGAGGACGGACACTCGCATCTTTTCGCGGCGGCGGTTCCCAACTGCGTCCCGTACGATCCGACCTACGCGTACGAGGTCGCGACGATCGTGCAGGATGGCGTGCGCCGCATGCTCGCCGAACAGGAAGACGTCTACTATTACATCACGCTGCTCAACGAGAACTACGGGCATCCTGCGATGCCCGCCGGCGCCGAAGACGGGATCGTGCGCGGACTCTACTTGTTACGCGACGGCGGGCGGGCGCAGGCCGGTCAACCGCGCGTGCAACTGATGGGCAGCGGCTCGATCCTGCGCGAAGTGCTCGCTGCGGCGGAGCTGTTGCGCGACGACTTCGGCGTCGTCGCCGACGTCTGGAGCGCGACGAGCTTCACGCTGCTGCACCGTGACGGGGAAGCGGCCGCGCGTTGGAATCTGCTGCATCCGGACGAGACGCCACGGCGCGCCTACGTCGCGGCGCAACTCGACGGTCACGCTGGACCCGTCGTCGCGGCAACGGACTACGTCAAGACCTTCGCCGAGCAGATTCGTCCCTTCGTCGACCGCCGTTTCCACGCGCTGGGAACCGACGGCTTCGGACGCAGCGACACGCGCAAGCAACTGCGCGCGTTCTTCGAGGTTGACCGGCGCTGGGTCGTGCTCGCGGCGTTGGGCGCGCTCGCCGGCGACGGCGCCGTTGCGCGCACGAAGGTCGCCGAGGCGATCGCCAAGTACGGCCTCGACCCTGCCAAGCCCGAACCGACGACCGTTTGATGGCACAGATCGAGCTCACCGTCCCTGATCTGGGCGGCTTCAGCGACATCCCCGTCATCGAAGTCCTCGTCACGCCCGGTGAGGCTGTGGCCAAGGATGCGCCGCTCGTTACGCTCGAGTCCGACAAGGCGACGATGGAAGTCCCCGCCTCCGCCGCCGGCGTCGTCAAGGACGTACGCGTGAAGGTCGGCGACAAGGTCTCGCAAGGCAGCGTCCTGGCGACGTTGGAGTCCGCCGAGGCGCCGCCCGCGCCGCCCGCGGCGGCCGCGCCGGCCGATGCTCCGGTTGCGAAGGCGGACGCCCCCGCCGATGCGCCGCCGGTCAACGGTCGCGCCGAAACCACCGTCCCAACCGCGCCGGCCGCGGCAGGTGCCGCGTCGAGCGCGCCGGTGCATGCATCGCCGGCGATCCGGCGCTACGCGCGCGAGCTCGGCGCGGACCTCGCGCACGTCGGGGGCAGCGGCCCCAACGGCCGCATCACGCGCGAAGACGTCGCGGCCTTCGTGAAGTCGGCACTCACGTCGCGGAGTGCCGGGAACGGCGCCCCCGCGGCGGGCGCCGGTATCGGCCTGGGCCTGCCGCCGTGGCCCAAAGTCGACTTCGCCAAGTTCGGTCCGATCGAACGCGTCGCGCTGACGCGCATTCAGAAGATCAGCGGGCCGGTACTGGCGCGCAATTGGGTGATGATCCCGCACGTCACCCAGAACGACGACGCCGACGTGACCGAGCTCGAGGCGTTCCGCAAGCAGATCAACGCCGAGCGCAAGGACGGCAAGGTGACGATGCTCGCCTTTTTGATGAAGGCGGCGGTCGCGGCGCTCAAGCGTTACCCGCAGTTCAACGCTTCGCTCGACGGCGAAGAACTGGTGCTCAAGAAGTACTATCACCTCGGCTTCGCCGCCGACACGCCCAACGGTTTGCTGGTACCGGTCATCAAGGACGTCGACACGAAAGGGATCGTGGAGATCGCGGCTGAGACCTCGGAGCTCGCCGCGAAGGCTCGCGACGGCAAGCTCGGGCCGGCCGAGATGAGCGGCGCCACGTTCACGATCTCCTCGCTGGGCTCGATCGGCGGCACCTATTTCACGCCGATCATCAACGCACCCGAGGTCGCGATCCTAGGCGCATGCCGGGCCGACACTCGCCCCGTCTGGGACGGTGCCGCGTTCGTGCCACGGCTGATCCAGCCGCTGAGCCTGTCGTACGATCACCGGGTGATCGACGGCGCGAACGCCGCCCGCTTCACCGTCGAGATCAAAAACGCGCTGAGCGACCTGCGCCGCGTGCTGCTCTAAGCGCACGCGACGCAGGCCGGAACCGCGTCAGTGGGAACGGGCGGCGGTGATCTCGGAGACGATT
This sequence comes from Vulcanimicrobiota bacterium, assembly GCA_003140215.1. Classification (GTDB taxonomy): domain Bacteria; phylum Vulcanimicrobiota; class Vulcanimicrobiia; order Vulcanimicrobiales; family Vulcanimicrobiaceae; genus Vulcanimicrobium; species Vulcanimicrobium beijerinckii. Next base: position 374,280 of record PLJL01000001.1, read on the forward strand.
CGGTCGGCGTGGTAGACCTTCGCGAACGCATCCAGGAGCACGCGGCTGTCGACGGCGATCGCGCGGTTGCGGTTGGCATCGTACCCGTAGTCACCGCCGAGCGAGAAGATGTTTCCATCGAAGATCAGCCCGACGACCTCGCCGCGGGCGTTCACCAGCGGGCTACCCGAGTTTCCTCCGATGATGTCGTTGGTAGTCGAGAGGTTCATCGGCAGCGCGAGGTTGAGCGCCGGCTTCGCGTCGAGCCAACTGCGCGGCAAGACGTACGGCGGCGCGCCGGTGGCGCGCTCGAAAAGGCCGCCGATCGTCGTGTACGGCGGCACCTGGGTTCCGCCGAGATCCGCGAAGCCTTTCACGGCGCCGTAGCTCAGGCGCAGCGTGAACGTGGCGTCCGGATCGATCTTCGTGCCGTAGACCGCGAACCGCGCTTTGGCGATCTGCTCCGCCGCGGCGCGTGACGGCGCCCCGATGCGATCCTCGTCGTCCTTGCGCAACGCGCGCAGCTGGGGGTCGAGTGCGCGCGCGAACACGATCATCGGGTCGGTGGACGCCGCGACCGCCTCCTTGCCGCCGTCGTAGAGCGCTTTGCGCACCGCGGGATCGCCCAGCTTCGTGCCCGCGACGAGCCGCTGCGCGAGCTGGTCGGGCGACTCGGTGCCCAGGAACGCCTTCACCAGCGGATCGTCCGTCCCCAGCGTCTCGCGCAGCTTCGAGAATCCGAACGCCAGCCCGATCTCCTCGAGATCCGGATAGAACGGCGTCCGCACGGCGATCGTGCGCGCGAGCCGCGCCAAGTTCGCATCGCTGAACTCGGGCAGCCGCTGCGCGTTCGGTTTCGTGCGCTCGTCGGCGACCCGCACCAGCGTCAGCGCCATGCCGACCAAGCCGCGCGCCGCCGCGCCGGCCGCGGCGTCGCGCCGCCCCAGGCTCAGGCGCAGCGGCTGCAGGCGCTCGATCTCGCTCCATGCCGGCGCGTCTTCGCGCAGTGCGGGCCGCGCCACAACGGCGGCGCGCAGCCGCTTTTCCTCGGCGACCTTCGCGTTGAAGAATTGGGGGTCGACGAGCGCCAGGCGCCGTCCGGTCTGTACTTTGATCCCGTTCTCGAGTCCGAAGAGCCGCTCGTTGGCTTCGCGCAGCTGCTCCGGGCCGCGCCGTTCGAACTCTTCGAGCACACCGCGCATCTCCGCCGCTTGCGCCAAGCCCGCCGGCAGCGCGTAGTCGCGCTCGTAGGCAAGCTCCGCGACGGTGAGCTCGCGCGAGGTTCCACCGGGATTTCCGGGCACGAACACCAGCTCGCCGGCCTTCGAGCCGTTCTCGCTCCAGCGCAGATAGTCGGGGCTCGCAGCGGGGCTCCCGTTTTCGTACGCGCGCAGGATGCCGACGTCGAAGTCGAAGCGCGGGAAGTTGAAGTTGTCGGGATCGCCGCCGAACTGTGCGACCGAGAACTCGGGCGCGAACGCCAGCCGGACGTCGTCGTAGCGTTTGTAGCGGTACAGATCGTAGAGTCCGCCGTGGTAGAGCGCCACGACCTGACAGCGCACGGATTGGGAGTCGCCGCATGACTGCTGGACGCTAAGCGTGGCAGCACGCAACGCCGCGTTCGCAGCGGCACCGCTCTTCCCGGCCGTCGCGGCGCGGATCGTCTTGGTCACGTCGGTGATCCCGACGAGCTCGTTGAGCTCGAAGTTCGGGCAACGTTGCTCGTCCTCGCGCCGCTGCGCGTAGAAGCCGGCTTCGACGAGATTCTTCTGCGCCGTCGAAAGCGCCGCGACGCAGCCCAGCACGCAGTGGTGATTCGTCATCACGAGGCCGTCGGGCGACACGAAGGAGGCCGAGCAGCCCAGGCTGCGCAGTGCGGCCTTGCGAAGGTGGTCGAGAAACGCCGGCGACGGGGCGACGCCGTAGGCTTTCTTCACCTTGGCGGACGGGAAGTTGTCGAACGTCCACATCCCCTCGTCCGCCCACGCGGCGCTGGGGACACACGAAAAGCCGACCGTGGCGGCGACGAAGAACCAAAGCAGGCGGCGCATCAAGCTCCTGGAGGGGCGGGCGGAACCTCACCGTCTTCTGGGAGCCGGTACGATACCTTGCCGCGTCGCCCTCAGGCGCTTGACGACCGCTCGCGTTCCGGTGATCATCGAGTAGCGATCGACGACGGAGGCTTGCATGCAACGACGTACGTTTCTGATCGGAGCCGGCTGCGCGCTCGCCGGTTCCCCGCAGCTGGCGGCCGCGGCGCGTCCCCGGATGCACTTCCTCGATCCGGAGAACGGTCAGTGGGGCGAGGCGCTCACCGCACGCGACTCGAGCGGGGTACTGACCGCCCTTTCACCCCGAGCCTTGTATGGAACCGTGCTCGGCGTGACCGCCGCCGCAGCTTATGATGCGCGCGCGGTCATCCTGACGAACCTGCCGACCGTCGCAACGCAGGGCGTCCCGGGCCACGTCGGGGCTCCGGGGTCGTGCGAGGCACAGTCGTTCGGATATGGGCTGGGCACGTACACGGCCGCCCGCAACGCCGACGGATCGATAAAGTGGTCCGCCGCCGATCCGGCCAATCAGCCCAGCGCCGCCTGGCTCTACCAGTGGGAGCATCAGGTTACCGAGCACGACAAGCGCATCTGTCCGCAAGGCACCGGCGCGAAGCCGTATCTCGACAAGTTGGTCGCCGACGGGGCGCCGAGCACCGCGCAGGTCCCGTACGATCCCAACGACGTCACCACGGTGCCGGCGGAGTGCACGTACATCAAGAGCCTCGACGTGATGACGACCCGGCCCGGCGCGTCGCACGTGATGATCGGCAGCTACAAGATCTATCCGAACGTCCTGGGCGGCAAAGCGACGTATTTGCCGCAGTTCAAGGACCTGATCCGGCACGGTCACGCGATCGCGTTCACCGGCTTGGTGGCCAAAATGTACAGCATCGAGTCGCCGCCGCTGACCGCCGGCGTGTTCACCGCCCCGGACGGCTACAATCCCCATACGGGCCACGGGCAGGTGATCTTCGGATTCGACGATTCCAAAGGCCCCAACGGTGCTTTTCTGGTGCAGAATAGCTTCGGACCAGGTTGGAACGCCGGGCCCGCATCCGACCCCGGGCGCAACGGACGGATTTGGTGGGACTACGACGCATTCTTCGCGGGCCAGAAGTATGTCGCGATCGCGTTTCCGATCGCACCGCCCGCCGCCCTCACGCCGGGGCGAGGCGCCTTGACGCTCCAGGCCGACGATCCCGGTGCGCCGCGCTTCTCGATCGCCAGCGCAGGGCTGTACAGCGAGGGTGATGCGCAGCACCTGGTCTTCGTCACGCAGGCGTCCGACGCGGTGACGATCACCGGACTGCACGTTCGAGGTCCGTCCGGTCCGGTCGGGGCGGTTGCGCTCAACGAGACGATGCGCTCGGGGTATCAGTACCTCACCCGACGCGGCGGCGCGACGTTTGCGGCCGGAACGTACCATGTTCGCTACGCCGCGCGCACGAGGTCGGGCCGAACCGTGCTCTACCGTGGGGTCGTTCGCGTCGGGCCGCTCCGAGCGTGATCGAGTTCGAGAACGCGCCGGCCGGGCTGCGCCGCACGCTCTTGTGAGCGGCGGCGCGCCAGGGCTCTAGCCTCCGCCCGTCCCGCCGTACGGCACGATCATCACGCCTTGCAGGAAATCCACCCAGGCCTTGCTGGCCTCGGCGGCGGTCGCCATCTTCTGTGCCTTCGACGCTTCGCCCATCATGGCGTCGTGGTTGAGCTTCATGCAGACGATCTTCTCGGTGCCCATCGTCGCAATCATCACGTGAGCCTTCGCCATCGCGTCGGCGGACGCGGCCGTGTCTTTCGCGGTCGCGGGACGGCAGGCCATCGTCGCCATTTGCCCCGCCGGTTGGGCCATGTGGTCGCTCATCGCCGGCGTGTCGGCCAGCGCTGCGACGGGCATCGCCAGGAATGCAAGCGTCATCGACACGTGCAGGATCGTTGGTTTCATCGCGTTTTTCCTTACTGGTCAGTAGGGGTAGCAGTACCAGAATAGGCCCTTGGGGTGCGGACGCGCCGTAAGGAGCCTTACGCCGAGCCGCGCCCCTTTTTGCGTCGATGCAACGCGCGGCCGAGCGCGTCGGATTGCCCGAGCGGGGTCGGCGCCGTTTCCGTGCGGAACGGCCCGGGTACCTCAAGCTCGGCCGCTGCAGCTCTGGGAGGACCGTTGGCCGTCTCAACCGCCAATATCACGACGGATATTCCATTTCGCCTGGACCGGCTGCCGTGGGCGAAGTGGCATTGGGTCGTGGTGATCGGGCTAGGGGTAACCTGGATCCTCGACGGGCTCGAGGTCACGATCGTCGGGACGCTCGGTCCGACCCTGACCTCGCGCACCGGCCTGGGGCTCAGCGACCAGCAAGCCACCGCCGCCGGGACCGCCTACCTGATCGGTGCCTGTACGGGCGCGCTCGTCTTCGGCTACCTCACCGACAAGCTCGGGCGCAAGAAGCTCTTCCTCGTCACGCTCACGTGGTATCTCGTCTGCACCCTGTTGACGGCCTTCGCTTGGGACTTCTGGAGCTTCGCGCTCTTTCGGATGCTTGCCGGTGCGGGGATCGGGGGCGAGTACAGCGCGGTGAACTCGGCGATCGACGAGCTGATCCCGTCGGCCCGGCGCGGCTTCGTCGACATCGCGATCAACGGGTCGTGGTGGATCGGGACGCTGATCGGGTCAATCGCCTCGGTGCCGCTGCTCAACGGCAGCTTTATCGCCCCGGCGCTGGGCTGGCGCTTGGCCTTCGGCTTGGGCGCGCTGCTCGCCATCGCCGTCCTGCTCATCCGGCGCGGGATCCCGGAGAGCCCGCGCTGGCTGCTCACCCACGGCCGGCACACCGAAGCCGAAACGATCGTCACGCAGATCGAGGACGAAGTGCGGCGCGAGTCCGGCCGCGAGCTGGCACCGACCGGCCACAAACAGCTCACCTTTGATGCGGGCCGCGGCCACGGGCTGCTGGACACGGCGCGCACGATGCTCAAGGTCTATCCCAAACGCACGGCGCTGGTGATGACGCTCATGATCACGCAGGCGTTTCTGTACAACGCGGTGTTCTTCACCCAGGGCTTGACGCTCACGACGTTCTTCGGGGTCGCGCCCGGCGACGTCGGCTGGTACATCATCCCGTTCGCGATCGGCAACTTCGCCGGCGCGCTGATCCTGGGCCACTTCTTCGACGTGGTCGGACGGCGCAAGATGATCGCCGGCTGCTACCTCGTCAGTGGCCTGCTGCTGGTCGTCACTACGGTCTTGTTCCTCGGGCACAACCTCACCGCGACCTCGATCGCCGCGTGGTGGTCGGTCATGTTCTTCTTCGCCAGCGCCGGTGCGAGCGCGGCGTACCTCACCGTGAGCGAGATCTTTCCGCTCGAGACGCGCGCCGCCGCGATCGCGGTGGTGTATGCGATCGGCACGCTGATCGGCGGAGCGGTGGCGCCGCTGGTGTACGGCTTTCTCATCGCGACCAAAGATCCCCAGATGCTCGCTCGGGGCTGGCTCTTCGGCGCGGTGCTGATGATGGTCGGAGGGGTCGTCGAGATCGTCCTAGGCGTCGACGCCGAACGCATGTCGCTCGAAGACGTTGCCGCTCCGCTCACGCTCGCCGCGACGGGCCGATGACCTCCGACCCCCACTGGTACCGGGACGCGGTCGTCTATCAGACGCACGTCAAGGCGTTTCACGACTCGAACGGCGACGGGATCGGCGACGTCGCGGGCCTGACGTCACGGCTCGACTACCTCGCCGACCTCGGGGTGACCGCACTGTGGCTGCTGCCGTTCTTTCCCTCGCCGCTGCGCGACGACGGTTACGACATCTCGGACTACACCGGCGTCCACCCCTCCTACGGAACCCTCGACGATGTCCGCGAGCTGGTCGTGGCCGCGCATGCGCGCGGGATACGGATTATCGCCGAGCTCGTCGTCAACCACACCTCCGACCAGCACCCCTGGTTCGTGCGCGCCCGCAACGCGCCGCGCGACTCGCCCGAGCGCGCTTTCTACGTCTGGTCCGACGACGATCGCAAGTACGCCGGGACCCGCATCATCTTCACCGATACGGAAACCTCGAACTGGGCCTGGGACCCGGTCGCCGGGCAGTACTATTGGCACCGCTTCTTTTCGCACCAGCCCGATCTGAACTTCAACAACCACGCCGTCGTCGGCGCGATGACCGACGCGATGCGCTTCTGGTCGGAGGTCGGGGTCGACGGTTTCCGGCTCGACGCGGTGCCCTATCTGTGCGAGCGCGAGGGAACCAACAACGAGAACCTCGCCGAGACGCACGGCGTAATCAAAGTTCTGCGGGCGGTACTCGAAGAAGAGTTCACCGACCGCATCTTCTTGGCCGAAGCCAATCAGTGGCCCGAAGACTTGTCGTCCTACTTCGGCGAGGGCGACGAGTGCCACATGTGCTTTCACTTCCCGCTGATGCCGCGGCTGTTCATGGCCGTCGCCGACGAGGACCGCTATCCCGTCCACGACATCCTGCGCCAAACGCCGCCGATCCCCGAGGGCTGCCAATGGGCGGTTTTTCTGCGCAACCACGATGAGCTGACGCTCGAGATGGTCAGCGAGCGCGAGCGCGAGCGCATGAACGCCGTGTACGCCGTCGAGCCGCGGATGCGCATCAACGTCGGCATCCGGCGCCGCTTGGCGCCGCTGCTGGAGAACGACCGCCGCCGCATCGAGCTGCTCAACGGGCTGCTGATGTCGATGCCGGGGACGCCGGTGATCTACTACGGCGACGAGATCGGCATGGGCGACAACCTCTTCCTCAAGGACCGCGACGGCGTGCGCACGCCGATGCAATGGTCGCCCGATCGCAACGGCGGGTTCTCGACCGCCGAGCACGTGCGGTTGTATGCGCCCCCGGTGACCGACCCGACCTACGGCTACGAGGCGGTGAACGTCGAGTCACAGCTGCGAAACACCAGCTCGCTGCTGCACTGGATGCGCCGCATCATCGCGGTGCGCAAGGCCACCAAGGTGTTCGGCCGCGGCACGCTCACGCTGCTCTACCCCGCCAATCGGCGCATCCTCGCATACCTGCGCGAGCACGAGGATGAAACGATACTCGTCGTCGCCAACCTGTCGCATACCGCGCAGGCCGTGCAGCTCGACCTCGCCCAATTCGCCGGGCGGACGCCCTTCGAGATGCTCGGCTCGACGGCGTTTCCGCCCGTCGCGACCGCACCCTACACCGTGACCCTGGCGCCCTATGGATTCTTTTGGTTCTCGTTGGTGCGCGACCCGCACGGCGCTGCGGCGCCGATTCGTTCGAGCGCGTTGCCCGAGCTTCCGACCGTCGTTGTGCCGCGCGACGCCGTCGCGTTCGACGCATGGGCACGAGCGGTGGTCGACCGCGATGTCGTGCCGGTCGCGTTGGGCGCCGCTGAGACCGGACACATGCTCGATGCCTTCGTGGCGGAAGGGCTCGATCCGTCGTTGGCGTTCGTCGTGATCGGCGAACGGACGAATCGCACCTCGCTGGTGCTGCGCTTCGTCTGGGATACGCCCGTCCGCGAGGACGCGCTGGCACGCGCCCGCAGCGGACCGCGCGAGGGCTGGATCGTGGACGCCGCCTCCGACGCAACGACGGCGCCGCTGGTGGAACGCGCGATGCGCGCCGGAACGGAGCTGCACGACGACGGGCACATTACCTTCGCTTGGGAGGGTGAGGCCCGGCCCGAGGCGAGCTCGTCGCAGCGGTTCGGCTACGAGTCCGGCGCGCAGCGCTGGATCCTCGACGACTCCCGGCTGGTGACGTTGCACCGGCGGATGCCGCGTCTGCAGAACAGCGCAGTCGCGTTCCTGCGGCATCTGCGCGAGCGCGGTTTCACGCAGGCGCCGCAGCTGTTCGGAACCGCGCTGATCACCGATCGAAGCGGTGAGACCCGGGTCGCCATCACCTCGCAGACCTTCGTCCAGAACCCCACCGACGTCGAAGCGGCACTGCGTGAGATCCTGCGCACCGGTACTGCCGACGAACGGCTGGTCCGCAGCGCCGAGAACGTCGCCGACGCGCTGGCGATGCTGCACCGCGCGCTGGCCGCACCCGGCAGCGACGCGACCTTCGGGACGCGCCCGATCGCGCCGGACGACGTCGCCGGCTGGCGCTCCGCGGCGCATGCGGACCTCACCGCGATCGTCGAAGCGGGCGTCGCGAGCGTCGCCGCGGTGCGCGAGCAGATCGCCGGCGGGCTCGACGCTCTACCGGCGTCGATCGATGCCGCGTCGTCGCGCGCGCACGGCCGGCTGACGCTCAGCCGCGTCCTGCTCGTCGACGCGGTCCCGGTCTTCGTCGGCTTCGGCGAGGCCGTCACGCGCCGTTCGTCGCCGCTCAAGGACGTCGCGTCCCTGGCGCGCTCCTTCGACGCCGTGACGCGCGAGACGATTCAGACCAGCGCGCACGATCCGACCGCCGACCGCGGCATGACCCGCGCGACCATGCTGGAGCTGACGGCGCGCGCCCGCGAAGCCTTTCTCGCGCGCTACGCCGCCGGCGCGAGCGATCTTGCGACGATGCCGCGCGACCCCGTGGAGCGGGACGCGCTGATCCGCTTCTTTCGCCTGCAGGCGGCGCTGCACGACGTACGCGACGTTCTGTACGGTCAGCCCGGCGCCTTGGCCGTCGCGGTCGAAGCACTCCACGCCGAGTTTCGATGAAGCACGTTCGCTACGCGCACGCGATGCCGTTCGGCGCCGAGGTGCGCGACGACGGCGTCGCGTTCCGCCTGTGGGCACCGTCGCGCGAGGCGGCGGCCGCCATCGTCGACGGCGCCACCTATGCGCTGGAACCGCGCGCCGACGGCTGGTTCGAGCGCAGCGTCCGCGGCGCGCGCGCGGGCTCCCGCTATGCCTTCGCATTCCCCGGGCTGGAGCGTCACGTTCCCGACCCGGCATCGCGCTTTCAACCCGACGGCGTGCACGCCGCGAGCGAGGTCGTGGACCCGCGCACATACGGCTGGCGCCACCCGGCTTGGCGCGGCCGGCCCTGGCACGAAACGGTGACGTACGAGCTCCACGTCGGCACGTTCACCAGCGAAGGCAACTACGCCGCCGCCGCTACGCGGCTCGACGGGTTGGCCCGGTTGGGCGTGACATCGGTCGAGCTGATGCCCCTCGCGCAGCCGGCGGGCGCGCGCAACTGGGGCTATGACGGCGTCCTGCCGTTCGCGCCGCAAAGCGCCTACGGCACGCCCGACGAGCTCAAGGCGTTCATCGACGCGGCCCACGCGCTGGAGATGTGCGTGCTGCTCGACGTGGTGTACAACCACTTCGGCCCCGAAGGCAACTATCTGCACGCGTTCGCCGAACAGTTCTTCACCGAACGCCACCAAACGCCGTGGGGCGCCGCGATCAACGTCGATGGCGAGGGCGCGCCGGTCGTGCGCGAGATGTTCGTGCAGAACGCCTTGTACTGGTTGCGCGAGTATCGCTTCGACGGGCTGCGGCTCGACGCCGTGCACGAGATTCGCGACGACTCGCCGCGCCCGTTCCTCGAAGAGCTTGCGGCGCGCGTGCGCGCGGGGGTCGAACCCGGACGCCACGTCCACCTGGTGCTCGAGAACGACGCCAATGGGTCACGGCTGCTCGAACGCTACGACGCGCAGTGGAACGACGATGCCCATCACGCTTTCCACGTGCTGCTCACCGGCGAGACGTTCGGGTACTACCGCGACTACGCGCGCGAGCCGGCGCGCCTGCTGGGGCGCTCGCTGGCCGAGGGGTTTGCCTATCAGGGCGAACCGTCGCCGCATCGCGGAAACGTACCCCGCGGGGAGCCCAGCGCGGCGCTGCCCAGCACCGCGGTCGTCGACTTCTTGCAGAATCACGACATGATCGGCAATCGCGCGCTGGGCGAACGCATCGGCGCGCTCGCGCCGGTCGCCGCCGTGTGCGCGGCGACGGCGATCTTGCTGCTGGTGCCGGCGATCCCGCTCTTGTTCATGGGTCAGGAGTGGGCCGCCTCGACGCCGTTCATCTTCTTCTCGGACTTCGGCCCGGAGCTGGCGCGGTCGGTGACCGAGGGCCGCCGCCGCGAGTTCGCGGACTGGCCGGGCTTTCGCACCTTGACGGCGCCGGCCGGGCCGCCCGACCCGCAGGATCCGGCCAGCATGCGCGCGTCGGTGCTGCGCTGGGACGAGCGGTCGGATCCCGTGCACGCGGCGGCGCTCGCACTCCACGCCGAGCTGCTCGCGCTGCGTCACGGGGTCATCATCCCGCGGCTCGCCGGCGGCGCGCGTGGCGACGGCTACCAACTCATCGGGCCGGCGGCGCTGCGGGTGAAGTGGCGTTTCGGCGACGAGTCGCGTTTGGGGCTGATCGCGAACCTGGGTCCCGAGCCAGCGACGGTATCGTACGCGATCGCGGGCACGCGCATCTTCAGTCTGGGCGACGTCCCCGCGCACGCGGACCAGGCCGCGCTGGCGCCGTGGAGCGTCGGTTGGTTTTTGGACTCGTGACGCCGCGCGCAACGTACCGGCTGCAGTTTCACGCCGGTTTCCGCTTCACGGACGCGACCGCGCTGGTTCCCTACCTCGCCGCGCTGGGGATCTCGCACGTCTACGCATCGCCGTATCTCAAAGCGCGGACCGGTTCGACGCACGGGTACGACATCGTCGATCACGCGCAACTCAACCCCGAGATCGGAACGGCCGCCCAGTACCGCGAGTTCGTCGACGCGCTACGGGCGCACGGCATGGGGCACATCCTCGACTTCGTGCCCAATCACATGGGCGTGGGCGGGGACGACAACGCGTGGTGGCTCGATCTGTTGACGTGGGGCGAGGACTCCCACTACGCCGACTACTTCGACGTCGATTGGAACCCGCTGCGCACGGAGTTGCGCGGCAAGATCCTGCTGCCGTTCCTGGGCAAGCAGTACGGCGACGTCCTCGACTGTGGAGAGCTGCGCTGGGAGTACGCTGACGGCGGTTTCGCCCTGCGCTACCGCGAACATCGCCTGCCGCTCGCACCGCCCTCGTACGCGCTCGTGCTGAACGACGCAAAGCCGCCGTCCTTGGCATCGTTCGCGCCGCTCTTCGCCGCCCTCGATACGATCGCCGAGCACACCGAGCGCCGCGGGGCAGCCGCGTCGTTGCGACGCCTGCTCGAGGCGACCGAAGCCCCCGACGCGCGCGCGCGCGCCGAGCACCTCGACGCGCAACGCACGTCCGCGGCGGGCAAGGCGCTCATCGAGCGGGTGGTCGAGGTGCAGCACTGGCGTCCGGCGTCGTGGCAGGTCGCCGCCGAGGAGATCAACTACCGCCGGTTCTTCGACATCAACGCGCTCGCCGCGATGCGCATGGAGAATGCCAACTGTTTCGGCGAAGTGCACCGCTTGGTGTTCGAGCTCATCGCGCGGGCCGACATCGACGGATTGCGCATCGACCACGTCGACGGCCTATACGACCCGATCGGCTATTGCGACTTGCTGCGCTCGCGCGCCGAACTGCTCGCCCAGCCAATGTACTTGGTGATCGAGAAGATCTTGGCCCCCAACCAGGAGCTCCTCGCGCGCTGGCGCGTCGACGGGACGACCGGCTATGAGTTCATGAACGCGGTGACCGGAGTTGCGATCGACCGCAACAACGCCCGCGCCGTCGACCTTCTCTACCAGCGGTTCACCCATGACGCCACGCCTTTTGCCGACGTCGCGTACGCCTCGAAGAAATTCGTCTTGGAGACGGCCCTCTCGGCCGAGCTCAACGTCCTCGCGCTGCGGCTCGACCGGCTCGCCCAGCACGATCCGCGCACCCGCGACTTCACGTTGGGCGCGCTCCGCCACGCGCTGGTCGAGACGATCGCGTCGTTCCCGATCTATCGCACGTACGTGACCGGCGCCGCCGTCGAGCCCGCCGACCGGCTGTTCATCGAGCGCGCGGTTGCGGCCGCACGCGCACACGACCCGTCGAACGAGGGGTCCCCGTATCGGTTCCTGCGCCGCGTGCTGCTGACCGAGCACGACGACGACGACGTTCGCGAGCGCTACGTGGAGTTCGCGATGCGTTTTCAACAGCTCACCTCCCCGGTGACCGCCAAAGGCGTCGAGGATACCGCCTTCTACCGCTCGGTGCGTCTGGTCGCGCTCAACGAGGTCGGCGGCGACCCCGCCCGCTTCGGAACCTCGGTCGCGGAGTTTCACCGCCAGAACGAGCGGCGTGCGGCGCATCACCCGCACGCGCTGCTCGCGACGGCGACGCACGATATGAAACGCGGCGAAGACGTGCGCGCGCGCCTGGCGGCGATCTCGGAAGTTCCCGATCAGTGGCGGCGTGCGCTGGCGCGCTGGTCGCGTCTGAATCGTAAGCTGCGCGGAATCGTGACGCCGCTGACCGAGTACTTGCTCTATCAGACGATCTTGGGCGCCTGGCCGGTGGAGTTGTTCGACGCACCGCTCGAGCCCGGAGCGCTCGCAGCCTTCACCGACCGGATCGCCGCGTACACGCTCAAAGCGGCGCGCGAGGCGAAGCTGCGCACCAGCTGGACCAATCCGGACGCCGAATACGAGGGCGCGCTCGAAGACTTCACCCGTGCGATCCTGGCCCCGCAACGTGCGCCGGAGTTCGCCGAAAGCGTCCGCACGGGCGCGCGTAGCTTAGCCGCGACCGGCGCGGCCAACTCGCTCGCCCAAGCCGTGCTCAAGGCGACCTCACCCGGCGTCCCCGACACGTATCAAGGCGCCGAGCTCTGGGACTTGAGCCTGGTCGACCCCGACAACCGGCGGCCGGTGGACTTCGCCTTGCGCGAGTCGATCCTGCGCGAGCTCGATCGAGCGCTCGAGGCGGGGACGCCGCGCGAAGCGCTCGCGCGCGATTTGCTCGCCGCGTGGCCGGACGGCCGGATCAAGCTCTACGTGCTCGCGACGCTGCTGCGACATCGCGCCGCAGCAGCCTGGGAGCCCGCCAGCTACGCGGCGCTCGAGGCGCGCGGGGAGCGGGCGGAGCACGTTGTCGCGTTCACCCGCGGAACGGCGGTGGTCGCGGTGCCGCGACTCGTGCGCGGGTTGTGCGGCGAGGAGCTTCCGCTGGGCGCGGTGTGGGGCGACACCGGCCTGATCGTGGCGCCGGACGTCACGCGCTACCGCGACATTCTCACCGGCCGCACGGTATCGCCCGTCGAGCGCGACGGCGTGACGCGCGTCCCGCTCGCCGAAGTCTTCGCGGTGCTCCCCGTCGCGGTGCTCGAACCGGCTACGGCCGGGTCGTGACGCGCCGGCGCTAATCTTCGCCGAGCAGTTTGCGTTTGACCGCGTCGAACTCGGCATCGCCGAGCGCGCCGCCGGCGTGCATCCGGTCGAGCTCGGCGAGCAGCCGCACCGTCTCGGCGGCGTCGCGCGGCGCTGCGGATCCGCCGGGCGCCGCGCCGCCGCCGACGAACGTCGTGCTGACGCTGGTGATCGTGCGGCTGCCGTCGGGATTGACCACCGCGCTCTCGCCTTGGGTCAAACCGGCTTGCCGCAGCGCGGCGGCGACCGCCGCTTCGACCCCGTCGGACGAGGCGCCGCCGGCGGCGGGCGCGTCGTCGGCCAGCACGACGTGATCGCGCCGGAGCGGGTCGATCCGCACGCTGAACACGGTGCCGCTCGGGGGCGGACTGTAGGTCAGCAGCTTGAGCCTCGTTTCGTAGGTCGCGCCGGCGCCGTCGATGCGCAACCGCAACGCCCATTGCGGTACGCCGTTGATGGTCCAACCGGTCGTTTTCGCGTCCAGCAGCGTCGCGGTCGCCGGGGTGCCCTCGCGCCGAATGCGCTCCTCGCCGCGCCGGCCGCGCAGCGCGCGCAGCGAGAAAAACTCCATCGCGGTGCCCATCAGCAGCCAGATTCCGCCGACGATCGCGCCGGTCGGCGGCGGGGCATACAGGAAGAACGCGAGCGCGCCGGCCGTGAAGCCGACCCCCATTACGATCAGCATCACGAACGTCCAGCTCGGGACGGTTGCGGAACGCATCGCGGCGCCCTTTCCGACAAAGCCCCCGGGGCTCCCCCGGCACGGACGCGAACGGTCGGCGAAACGGTTTCACCGGGACCAGGGTCGTGGAGCACGGCCCTCGCCCAACGCCCACGCCCAGGAGTTCAATCAACAGCAATGGCTTCGTACACCGCCGACGCGCTCGTCATCGGTGCCGGTCCGGGCGGCTATCACGCCGCGATCCGGCTCGGCCAGCTCGGGAAGAAGGTCGTCTGCTTCGACCGTGACGAGGTCGGCGGCGTGTGTCTGAACTGGGGCTGCATCCCCACCAAGGCGCTGCTGCACGTCGCTGAGATCAGCCGCCAGATCGAGCACGCCGGGGCGCTCGGGCTCAAGGTGCCCAAAGCCGAGGTCGACCGCGAAGGCGTCGCGGCGTTCGCCGACAAGGTCGTCAAAGCCAACGTCGGCGGCGTGACGCAGCTCTTCAAGGCCAACAACGTGGAGTTCGCCTACGGCGACGCGTCGTTCAAGAGCAAGAACATCGTCACGCTCAAAAAGAACGACGGCACGACCGACGAGTACACCGCGCCGGCGGTGGTGATCGCGACCGGTTCCGCACCGATCGACGTCGGCGCGTGGCCGCACGACGGCGACGCGATCATCAACTCCGACGACGCGGTGCGGCTCAAACGCATACCCGCAAACCTGCTCATCGTCGGCGGCGGCGTGATCGGCCTGGAGTTCGCCACGGTGTACACCCGCCTCGGCTCCAAGGTGCTCGTCGTCGAGGCGCTGCCGCAACTGCTCACCGGAACCGACCTGGAGATCTCCAAGACGCTCGGGCGCATCTTGAAGAAGCAGGGCGTCGAAATCGCCCTCAACACCAAGGTCGAGGCGATCGAAAAGACGGGTCCGCAATCGGTCAACGCCACGATCAACGGCGAGCTCACCAACAAGAAGCCCGAAACGCGCGCGTTCGATCAAGTCCTCGTCGCAGTCGGTCGCAAGCCGATCACCGATACCCTCAACCTCGCCGCGGCCGGACTACAGACCAACGACAAAGGCTTCCTCGACGTCGACGCGCAGCGCCGCACCGGCGTCGAAGGCATCTATGCAATCGGCGACGTGACCGGCGCGCCGATGCTCGCGCACAAGGCGATGAAGGAGGGCGTCGTGGCCGCCGAGGTGATCGCCGGCGACCGCGCCAGCGCGTTCGACCCGGTCGCGATCCCGAACTGCGTGTATACCGACCCCGAGGTCGCGACGATCGGGCTCTCCGAGGAAGAGGCGAAGGCCGCCGGTTACGACGTGCGCGTCGGCAAGATGAGCCTCATGGCGTCGGGTCGCGCGCGCACGATGAACGAGACCGACGGCCTCATCAAGCTCGTCGGCGACGGCAAGACCGACCTGCTGCTGGGCATGCACATCGTCGCCCCGCAGGCGGAGTCGTTGATCGGCGAAGGCGTCATCGCGCTCGAGATGGGCGCGACGATCGAGGACATCGGTCTCTCGATCCACCCGCACCCCACGCTCACCGAGTCGATCATGGACGCGGCCGAGTACATGCACGGCAAAGCGATCCACATCATCAACGCCAAGCCCGCCAAGCAGCCCGCCGCCGTCTGACGCGCGATGGATCCCCGCATCGCGCTCGCGGGGTTCATCGTGGGAACGATCACCGGAGCGACCGGGATCGGTGGGAGCTCGTTGCTCGCGCCGCTCCTCATCCTCGTCTTGGGCGTGTCGCCCACCGTCGCGGTCGGGACCGATTTGGTGTACGGCGTCCCGACGAAGCTGCTCGCCGCGTTCGTTCACGCCCGCCAAAAAACGGTCGATCGCCGGCTCACCGGCGATCTGGCGATTGGGGGCATCCCGGGTTCGCTCGCCGGCCTAGGCGTATTCGCTATGCTCCGGTCGCGCATTCCCACCGCTGCGCTGCAGCCGGTCATGCGCCATGCGATCGGAATCGCGATCCTGTGCGCATGCGTCGCGATGGTCACGATGGTCGTGCTCAAACGGCGCGCCGCGGTGCGCGACGCGGGCGCAGCGCTCGACGGAGCGCGGTGGCGCGCCGTCACGATCGGTTTCGTCGTCGGCGCACTCGTCGCGATGACCTCGATCGGCGCGGGCTCGGTCACGCTGCCGCTGTTGATGCTCGCCGTCCCGGCCCTGGGTGCGCGCTCGCTGATCGGCTCGGAGATCGCGTTCGCGGCGATCATCCTGCCGATCGCCGCCGCCGGGCACGCCGGCTTCGGGAACGTCGACTGGCGGATCACGGCGAGCCTCTTGGCGGGCTCGCTCCCCGGCGTCTACCTGGGCAGCCGCCTCTGCCTCTGGCTCGACGACCGGCCGCTCCGCGCGATCATCCTCGCCGTGCTCGCCTACGCCGCGTACCGCCTGCTATAGGAGCGCGTTTCGGCAACCGACTCGCGCCGCCGAGCGGTCATGTGGTGCATATGGCGGCGCAGCGGACACGGCTGCTCGATCTTGGTCGCCGGCGGTATGCGCCGGTGCTCGAGTTTCAGCGCGCGCTTCACGCCGCCGTCGCCGAGGGGCGCGAACCCGACACCTGGATCGTGGTCGAACACGAGCCGGTCATTACGCTGGGCCGCAACGCCAAGCCGGCGCATATTCTTCTCTCACGCGGCGCGCTGGCGGCGCGCGGCGTCGACGTGGTCGAAGTCGAGCGCGGCGGCGACGTTACCTATCACGGCCCCGGACAGGTGGTGGTGTATCCGATCCGCCGGCTCGAACGCTTCCGCGAGATCGTCCCGTTGGTCGCGACGCTCGAGACCGCCGTCACCGGCGCGTTGCACCGCTTCGGGATCGCGTCGCAGCCCCGCAAGGAACACCGCGGCGTCTACGTTCGCGACGCGGCGATTTGCGCGATCGGGATCGCCGTCAAGCGCATGACTTCGATGCACGGACTGGCGCTCAACGCCTGCACGGCGTTGGACTACGACCGTTTGATCACGCCGTGCGGGACGCCGCAGTTTGGGATCACGTCGATCTCCGCCGAGGCGGCGCGCCACGTCTCGTGGCCCGAGGCGCGCGACACGCTGCTCGACGCGCTCGAGGGCGGCTTCGGCATCGAGTTCGCGCGCGAGGTCGTCCCCGCGGGGGCGCCGTTGCCGTTTCCGGCGAACACTGTCGCGGAATCCGCATGAGTACCATCGATCTCATCAACCCGCAACCGCCGCCGCGTAAGCCCGAATGGCTCAAGGTCCGACTTCCGTCGGGCGAAGCCTACGAGAACGTGCTGGGTGAGGTGCGCCGCCTCGACCTGCACACCGTGTGCCAGGAAGCGATGTGCCCGAACATCGGCGAGTGCTGGGGTGCGGGGACCGCGACGATCATGATCCTGGGTGACGTATGCACGCGCGGCTGTCATTTTTGCAACGTCAAAACGGGTTCACCCAAAGGCGAAGTCGATTGGATGGAGCCCAAGCGCGTCGCCGAAGCCGTCGCGCAGCTGGGCTGGAAGTATCTCGTGCTTACCGCGGTCGACCGCGACGACCTCGCCGACGGCGGCGCGGCGATCTTCGCCAACACCGTGCGGATGATTCACAAGCAGGTGCCCGATGCCAAGGTCGAATGCCTCACGGGCGACTTCGCCGGTGATCTCGCCGCGCTCGATGTGCTGCTCGCCTCACGCCCCGAGGTGTTCGCCCACAACATCGAGACCGTCGACCGGCTGCAGGCCTCGGTGCGCGACCGGCGCGCGAACTACCGCCAATCGCTGAGCGTCCTCGAGCACGCCAAGCGGTCGGGCAACGTCACCTACACCAAGACGTCGATGATGCTGGGGCTGGGCGAGCACGAGGCCGAGATCGAGCAGGTGATGGACGACGCGCGCGCGATCGGTGTCGACATCTTCACCCTGGGCCAGTACCTGCAGCCGACGAAGCGGCACTTGCGCGTCGAAGAGTTCGTCACGCCCGCGAAGTTCGCGCGGCTCAAAGCCCTCGGCGACGCGAAGGGCTTCGTACAGGTCGTCTCGAGCCCGCTCTCGCGTAGCTCCTATCACGCCGAGCAAGCCTTCGTCTAGCGGACACGGCACGGTAACATCAGGCATGTCCAATGGGAGCGTGACGGACGAGACGATCCTGGCCGGGTTCAAGAGCCTGCACGAGGCGATGGCCGAAGGCTTCGATCGGCTCGATCGCAAGATCGAGTATGAGATCCGCACGCTGCGTGGCGAGATGAACGAGCGTTTTGCGGCGGTCGATCGCCGTTTCGCGGAATTCGAAGCGCGGATGATGCGACGCTTCGACGAGCGCGACGTGCGGTTGGACGATCACGAGCGCCGGATCGTGGCGCTCGAAGCACCTGGCCGAGCGCAACCGGCCTAGCGCGTCAGCTGTTCACCCGCGAGGTCGAGGTCGGTCGCCTTCACGACCAGCACGTCGGGATGCGACTTGCGCACCGCGTCGAGGAACTTCGACGCGTCGCCGACGAGCACGATCGTGGGCGGCCGTGCGTACGAAGCGCTCGCGAAGCGGGTGACCGCGGCCGGATCGACCGCGGTCAAGGCCGCGTTGCTCACACCCAGCGCGCCGAGCGGCAGGCCGTTGAACGCGTTCGCAGTGACCGCGCGAACCAGCCCGCCGGTGGTCTCGATCGAGGACGCGATGCCGCCCAGCAACGACGTCCGCCGCGTGCCCAGCTCGTCGGCCGCGACCGGTGCGGTACCGAGTGACGCCAGCGTCGTGAGCATCACGTCGAGGGCCTCGGCGGCCTTGGCGTGCTCGACCAGCGTGTTCGCCGACGTTCCCGCGGCGTAGCGTCCGCTGAGGTAGGTCGAGCTCGCGCCGTACGACAGCCCGCGCTTGACGCGAATCTCCTCGTTGAGCCGTCCGGAGTAGCCCGACAGCACGGAGTTGGCGATCGAGGCCGCTGCCCAATCGGACGCGGTACGCAGCGGCGCCGGGCGCGCGACGGCGATCGCCGTGCGACCCGCCGCCGGTTGATCGACGACAATCACGCGCGCCGTCGCCGGCGCGGCGGTCGGGAGCGGCGCGGGTGCCGGACCCGACGCGGTCCACGCTCCGAACAGGTGCTGCGCCAGCGCGAACGCTTGGGCGGGCGTAAGATCGCCCCCGATGGTCAGCACCGAGCCCGACGGCCGGTAGTACGCGCGATGGTACGCGACGACGGCGTCGCGCTGCGTCGCGGCGACGGATCGCACGGTTCCGGAGATGGGCCGGCCGAACGGGTTCGCGAAGAGCGCGCGTTGCACGACGAGGTTGGCGAGGTTGGAAGGCGAGCCGTTGGCCAGCAAGATGCCGCTGGATGCCCGCTGCTTCGCGAGCGTGAGCTCGTCCGGCGCGAACGCGGGCTCGGCCACCGCCTCGGCCATGATCGCCAGCGCGGCGGGAAACCTCGCCGTCAGCGCATCGGTGGTGATGTCGGTGCGCTCGGTCGTCGCGCTCGCGTTCAACGTCGCGCCCAGCGCGTCGAGCGCGACCGCGACCTCCTTGGCGGAACGGTGCCCCATCCCGCGCGAAATCAGCGACGCGGTCAGCGCGGCGAGACCCGGCGCGCCGTCGGGATCGGCGGCCGCCCCGCCCGGCAGCGCCAAGTCCGCCGCGACGAGCGCGCTGCCGGGCACCCGTACCGCGAGGACGCGCAGCCCGTTCGGCAGCGTCGTTTGGACCGGCGTCGGATACCGCACCGCCCGCTGCGGCCGCGGCGGCGGCGGCGTCGACTTCGCGCCGGGGACGATCGGGCTTTCCTGCGCGCGCGCGGCACCCGCGCCCACGAGCGCGGCGGTCACGAGCAGGACCGCCGACAGATGCGTACGCTTCACTTCGAGGCTCCCGGTCCGTTGGGCGTGGCGGTTTCGTACGCCACGACGGTGCTGTTGCTCGCGATGAGGTACTTGCGCGCGACGCGCTGCACGTCGGCGGCGGTCACGCGCTCGTACTCCGACGTGGCGCGGTTCACGATCCCCGGATCGCCGTCGATGACCGCGGCGCGCACCAGCGCCTGCGCGACGTTGTCATGCGTCTGCAGCGCGCGCGCGAGCGTCGCGATCGCTTGGGTCCTGGCCTTGTCGAGCTCGGCGGCCGAAACGCGCTCGTCGCGCATCCTCGCGACCTCCTTGTCGAGCGCCGCTTCGAGATCGCCCGTCGTCTTGCCGGCGTTCGCGATGGCAAACACGTAGAAGAGCCCGGGCTGCTGGCGCGTGTCGGCGTTGGCGACCACCTGCGATGCGACCCCACCGTCGATCAGCGCGACGCGCAGCCGCGAGCTGGTCCCGCGGCCCAGGAGCGCCTCGACGATGTTGAGCGCGGGCGTGTCGGCGGAGCGCTGGGCCGGGATGTGGTATGCGATCACCGTCGCCGGGAGCGGCGCGTTCTTGCTGGTGTACGTGACTCGCCGTTGCGTGGTCTGCGCCGGCTCGACGATCCTGACGCGCGGAATCGGCGCCGCCGGCCTCTTGAGCGGGCCGAAATACTTCTGGACCCACGCGAACGCCTGCTTGGGATCGAGATCGCCGACGAGCACCAGCGTTGCGTTGTCGGGGCGATAGAAGCTCGTGTGGAACGCGATGACGTCGGACAACTTCGCGGCGTTGAGCTGCTCGGGGTTCCCGATGACGCCGAATTGGTACGGATGCCGCGTGTACGCGGCGTTAACGAGCTGGAACAGCATCCCGTACGGCTGGGCGAGCACGGACTGGTCGTACTCGCCGATGACGACCTTGCGCTCGGTCACGAAGTTCGGCTCGTCGACGGTCAGGTTTGCCATGCGGTCGGCCTCGGCCCACAGCAGCCGCTCGAGATGGTTCGACGGAACGATCTCATAGTAGTTCGTGATGTCTTCGGCGGTGTAGGCATTGTTGTAGCCGCCGACGTCTTCGGTGAAGCGGTCCATCGACTCGGGCTTCACGTTGACGGTGCCCTTGAACATCAAGTGCTCGAAGAGGTGCGCAAACCCGGATTTTCCGGGTGGATCGCTCTTTCCGCCGACGTTGTAGCCGATGTCGATGGCTACGGTGGGCGTGCGATGATCCTCGACCACGACCACGTGGAGCCCGTTGGGCAGAACGCGCTGCGTGAAGACGATCGGCGCCACCGCGATCGGTGCTTGCTGCGCGCGCGCGGAGCACGGCGCGACCAAGCCCGTAGACAGGGCGGCGAGCGCGAGCCCGCGAGCAAACCTATGCATTCTTGCGTTGTGCGCGATCGGCGAGCGCCGAACCTCGCGCCGCCGCCCGCGGAGCGACCGCCATCGTTCGGTTGGAGCCTCGGCCGGGTACACTACCGCCGATGGAGACGACGGTCGACGAACTGCGCGCGCTGGCCGATGCCGGGGCGACGATCCTCAACGTCGGAGCGCGCGGCGGCCGCCGCGAGATCCGCGGCGCCGTCCGGTATCGCCCCCACGATCTGCTCACCCCCGAGCGCCTGGCGATACCGCTCGCGTCGGACAAGCCGGTCGTCCTCTACGACGAAGACGGTGCCGGCGACCTGACCTCGCGGATCGCCGACAAGCTACGCGCCGAAGGCTTTGCCGACGTGCGCGTCCTGGGGGGCGGCTTCGCCGCCTGGGAACGCGCCGGCGGCGTGACCCAGGAGTCCTCGATCGAGCAGGTCGTGCCGCCGATGAGCTCATCCGAGGTCCAAGCGCTGGACCGCCGGATCTAGGGAAGCGCTTCGGCTGCAGGCGCGGCAGCGGCCGGCTTGCGCCGCGCCGCCATGTTGAGCAGCCCGCCTACGATCCCGAGACCGACGAACAGCCAGGCGAGCGCAGGCGTCCAGACGGCGCTCCAGCCCAGCGCGGCGTCGAGGCTGTACGCCCCGTAGCCGACGAACGCGAAGGTGAAGCCGACAGCCAGGTACAGGAGCGCCAGTTCGACGCCCTTCGGCGCGAAGAAGCCGTTGCCGATGTGAATCGCTAGGATCGCCACGACCATCACGGAGATGATCAGCATCGAGCCGATCGGTCCGCCGAGGCCCAGCGCGAGCAGCACGCCGCCCAGCAGTTCGCCCGTACCGGCGGCGCCGGCAAAGAGCTTACCGGGCTTGAACCCAACGGTTTCGAAGAATCCGCCGGTACCGGCAAGGCCATAGCCCCCGAACCAGCCGAAGAGTTTCTGGGCCCCGTGCGCGGCAAAGCCGAGCCCGACGACGAGGCGAACGATGAGGAGTGGGAGCGCGATTTCCATGAGCGGTCTTTCGTTGTACTTACGGAGAGTAGGTAGCCAACATCCTATCACCATGCTATACTTACGTCAAGTAGCCTCCAGAGATTTCGTATGAGCCTTCGCAGCGCCCCCGCCCCGGTCCAGACCCCTGCCGCCGACGACCATGCCGGCGAGATCAGCCCGTTCTGCCCCCGCTTCCAGTACGCCATCGAGCTGATCGGCCGGCGCTGGATCGGGGCGATTCTGCGCGTCCTCGGGGCTGGGCCGGCGCGTTTCAACGAGATCCTGACCGCCATCCCCGGTCTCTCCGA
The DNA here is from genome assembly GCA_003140215.1 of Vulcanimicrobiota bacterium. GTDB lineage: Bacteria > Vulcanimicrobiota > Vulcanimicrobiia > Vulcanimicrobiales > Vulcanimicrobiaceae > Vulcanimicrobium > Vulcanimicrobium beijerinckii. Next base: position 396,676 of record PLJL01000001.1, read on the forward strand.
CCGGCTGCTGACCGAGCGCCTGCGCGAGCTTGAACGCGAGGGCCTGGTGACCCGCACGGTCGCCCAAGAGCGCCCCGTCCGTGTCACCTACGAGCTGACGGACTGCGCTCGCAGCCTGAGCGCGATCATTTGCTCGATCGCCACCTGGTCCGAACGCTGGGTCGAGTAGAACCCGCCGCCTCGGGTTCGCGGATCGCGGGCGCACGGGTCACGCTACGCCCGGCGAGCGCGTCCGATCTCGATCTGCTGACCGCCTGGTTCGGCGATCCCGAGTTCGTGCGCTGGTGGGGCGGCGAGCCGAAAACGCGCGACGATGTCGCCGCGGACTACCTCGGGCGCAATTCCGGCAACGAGATCGTCTTCGCGTTCATCGTCCTGCACCAATCGCAGCCGATCGGCTACATTCACGCTTGGAGCGACGAACCAAACGTCGGCGGGATCGACATCGTTTTGATTCCCGCGGCGCAAAACCGAGGGCTCGGACCGGATGCCGTTCGGACCCTAGCCCACTACTGCCGAACTGCGCTACAGTGGACCGAAGTCACGATCGACCCGGCGATCGACAACCACCGTGCGATAAGAGCCTTCGAAAAAGCCGGCTTCTCGCCCCATCAAATCCATTGAAGACGAACGCGACGGTACGCTTCTCCTCATGAAGTTCCGCGAATAGCGATGGTGGCGCACCCTTCGACAAGCTCACGCGCACGTTGACTACGTCAGGGTGACAAAAGTCAGACCATGTCGCGAGCCCGTCGCTGTGATGCGGTCGCGCCCGCGACTAGACGGATCGATCTAAGCGTAGACTCCGCGGAGTTTTAGCGATTTGACGACGCGATCGATTGCCACCATGTACGCGGCGGTGCGATAGCTGATTCCGCGCGACTCGGCGATCTCGCGCAACACGGTGAAATTGTCGAGCAGCACTTCTTTGAGGCGTTCGTTGACCTCGGATTCGCGCCAGAAGTAGCCTTGCCGGTCCTGCACCCACTCGAAGTACGAGACCGTCACGCCCCCGGCGTTGGCCATGATGTCGGGGATCACCACGATCCCGTTCTTGGCGAAGATGTGGTCGGCTTCGGGCGTCGTCGGCCCGTTTGCGCCCTCGACGATGAGCTTGGCCTTGATGCGCGACGCGTTGTCGACGTTGAGCACCTTCTCCAGCGCCGCCGGGACGAGCACGTCGCAATCGATCTCGAGCATCGCCTGATTTGACATCTTTTCGCCGCCGCGATACCCGTCGAGCGAGTGGTGCTCTTGCGCGTAGGCCATGGCGCCCTCGACGTCGAGCCCCTGCTCGTTGACGTAGGCGCCGGTGACGTCGGAGATTCCGATCACCTTGCAGCCCGCATCGGAGAACATTCGGCCGGCGATGCCGCCCACGTTGCCGAAACCTTGCACGACCACGCGGGCGCCCTTGGGATCGATCCCCAGTCGTGCCATCTCATCGAGGGCCACGATGGAGACGCCCCGCCCGGTGGCCTCGACGCGTCCGCGCGATCCGCCGATCTCGAGCGGTTTGCCGGTCACGACGCCCGGCGTATTCTGCCGAACGTGCATCGAGTAAGTGTCCATGATCCACGCCATGTGCTGCGGCGTCGTGTTGACGTCGGGCGCCGGAACATCTTTGTCAGGCCCGATGACTTCGACGAGCTCCGCGGCGTAGCGGCGCGTGATGCGCTCGATCTCGGCCATCGACAAGGTGTTGGGATCGCAGGTGACGCCGCCCTTACCGCCGCCGAACGGCAAGTCGACGACGGCGCACTTCCAGGTCATCCAGAACGCCAAAGCGGTGACCTCGTCCAGGGTGACGCCGGGATGGAAGCGGATCCCGCCCTTGGCCGGCCCGCGCGCGAAGTTGTACTGAACGCGGTACCCGGTGTAGACCTCGATGCCGCCGTTGTCACGCTGGAACGGGATGGAAAAGATGATCTGCCGCGACGGGTGCGTCAGGATCGCCTTGATCCCGGGATCGAGGTTGAGCAGGGCCGCCGCCTCGTTGAAGTAGGCGATCGCATCCCCGAAGACGCTGACCTCGCGTACCGCGGTCGTGCCCGGAACGGCTGTGGACATCGAGCAATGGCCTCCTGAGCCGTCCCGCTCCTTTAGGACATTGGGAGCAAACCCCTGGCTTCCGATTCGCCATTAGGCGAATCATGCCGAGCGAACGGTGGACGTAGTGTTCCCCCGCGCCGGGAGCAAGGCCGCTCGCTTGGTACCGAAGGGCGCCGTTCGCGCGGCCCCCGGAGCCTTCAGACGTTGAAGCGGAACTCGACCACGTCGCCTTCCTGCATTCCGTAGTCCTTGCCCTCGGATCGCAGCTTGCCCGCGGCGCGGATCGCGTCCATCGTGCGATACGCCACGTAGTCGACGTACGACACGATCTCGGCGCGGATGAAACCGCGCTCGATGTCGGTGTGGATCTTGCCGGCCGCCTGGGGCGCCCGGGTGCCCTTTTCGATCGTCCAGGCGCGCGTCTCTTTGGGGCCGGTGGTGAGAAACGTCATCAAGCCGAGCAGGTCGTAGGCCTCGACGATGAGCCGGTCCAGCCCGCCCGACGTGATCCCGTAGTCGGCGCGGAACATCTGCACGTCCTCATCGCTCATCCCCGCGAACTCCGACTCGATCTTGCCGTTGAACGCGATCGCGCGACTGTTCTCGGCCTTCGCGTAGTCGAACACCGCGCGCGCCATCGGGCCGGGGTCGTTGATCTGCGCTTCGTCGACGTTGGCGACGTACAGCATCGGCTTCGCCGTCAACAGGAACGCGTCGCGCGCCAGCTCCGCCTCGGGCGAGTCGTGCGGGAACGCGCGTGCCGGCTTGCTCGCCTCGAGCGCGGCGATCAGCCGATCGAGCGCCCCGAGCTTGGGCGCCTCTTTCGGGTTGACGCGAACCTCACGGCCCAGCTTGTCGCGGCGGCGCTGGAGCGTCGCGAGATCGGCCAGTGCCATCTCGATCCCGACGATCTCGATGTCGCGCAACGGATCCGGCGAGCCCTCGACGTGCGAAACGTTGGAATCTTCGAAGCAGCGCACCACCATCGCCACGGCATCGGTTTCCCGGATGTGCGAGAGGAATGCGTTGCCCAGGCCTTGGCCGCTCGACGCGCCCCGCACCAGCCCCGCGATGTCGACGAAGCGCATCGTCGTCGGGACGATCTGTTCGGAACGGCTCAGCTCGGCCAGGGCACCGAGCCGAGGGTCGGGGACGGGGACCTCGCCGATGTTGGGTTCGATCGTGGCGAACGGGTAGTTGGCCGCAAGCGCCTGCGCGGACCGCGTCAGCGCGTTGAAGATGGTCGACTTGCCGACGTTGGGAAGTCCGACGATACCGCACGACAATGCCACGGAGCGCGTTCGTACGCGACACCGTACGAATCGACCTCGCCATGGCTTACCCCGGAGGAGTTGCCCCCGAGGCCCCCGGAGTACCATGCTATGCGGCAGATGAAGGTCGACAAGCTGGGGATCGATCTCCTCACGCACGACCCCGTCGTCATCCTCAAGGATCTCGAAGGCAAGCGCTATCTTCCGATTCTGATCGGACCGTTCGAGGCGACCGCCATCGCCCTGGCGCTCGAGGGGACCGCGGTGCCGCGCCCGCTGTCGCACGATCTGATGCGCACGCTGCTCGAAGCACTCTCCGCCAAGCTCGAGCAGATCGTCATCCACGATATCAAGGACTCCACGTTCTTCGCCAAGCTCATTGTGCGCACCAACGGCGAGGTCCAAGAGATCGACGCCCGGCCCTCCGACGGGATCGCGCTCGCGCTGCGCATGGAAGCGCCGATCTTCGTCAGCGACAAGATCGCGCTCGAAGAGACCGTGGGCGACAAGAACGCCGAACCCGAGGACGGAACGAAGTTCAAAAAGTTCATCGACGAACTCAAGCCCGCCGACTTCATGGACTAGTCTGAGTCTAACGGCGCTCCGCCCCTGGCTCCGCGCCCCCCACCGCTTCGCGTGGGGCCCCCATGCAGCCGCGCGCGGCGACAATGGTCGCAGGGCGACATGCCCCGGGGCCGCGCGCGAACGTGGATGTTCTCTTGCCGCGCGCGAGCGGGGATTTTCGTCTCGCCGTCCTATCTAGGCGCGCGATGTATATGACAGATGACAAGGCTGAGATCGGGGTTTATGGGGGGTCGGGGTTTTACTCGCTCATCGAGAACCCGCGCGAGGTCTGGGTCGAGACGCCGTACGGGATGCCGTCGGACAAGATCGCGCTGGGCGAGATCGCCGGCAAGCGGGTCGCCTTTCTCCCGCGCCACGGCAAGGACCATCGCTACCCGCCGCAATCGATCAACTACCGCGCCAACGCGTTCGCCATGAAGGCGCTGGGCGTGACGCGAATCATCGGGCCGACGGCCTGCGGCTCGCTGCAGCATCACGTCAAGCCCGGCTCGATGGTCGTCGCCGACCAGATCGTCGACCGCACCACCGGGCGCCGCGACACGTTCTACGACGGACCGGTGACGACGCATGTTTCGTTCGCCGACCCGTACTGCGCGCAGTTGCGCCCGATCGCGATCGCCGCGCTGCAAGGCCTGGGGATCGAGACGCACGACAAGGGCACCATCGTCGTGATTCAAGGACCGCGCTTCTCGACGCGGGCGGAATCGAAGTGGTTCAGCTCGTTGGGCTGGGAGGTCATCAACATGACCAACTATCCCGAGTCGTACCTCGCTCGCGAGCTCGAGATGTGCTACGTCAACATCTCGCTGATCACCGACTACGACGTCGGCCTGGAAGGTCAGACCGGCGTCGAGCCGGTTTCGCACCACGAAGTGATGCAGGTATTCGCCAGCAACAACGAGCGCGTGAAGAACGCGATCTTCACCATCATCGAGAAGACCCCGGCCGAGCGCACCTGCGGGTGCGGCAACGCGCTGGCCGGCGCGCGCGGCTGAGCGGAGTCGGCCGTGAAACGCGCACCGCTGCCGGGAGTCGACCTCATGCTCTACGCCGCTGCGGTCCCGCTGTTGCTGCGCAATCCGTCGATCGTGGTCATCCCGTTGCTCATGGCGGTGATCGGGGTGTTTCTCGGGGTCGTCATGACGCCCGGCGGCGGCGGGATCGAGGCCGTGACGCAGAACCTCGCGCAGCTGATCGGTTTTCTGCTGACGCTGTTCGGGCTGGGCACGGCGTGCATCATCGCCGACGACGCCTGGCGGCACGGCCAGGCATCGTTCGATCGCGGCTGGACCGAAGCGCGCCGGCGCGGCGGCGAGATCCTCATGGCCTCGATCGGGTTCGGTTTGCTCGTGACCGTCGGGACGTACGTGGCCGCATGGTTCGGCGTGATCGGCCTGCTGCTGACGCTGGTCATCATCGTGTTCCTGGTTTGGACGATCCCGGCCGCTGCGGTCGGGGGGGTCCCCGGCGGCGCGGCGATCCAAGTCTCGATCGACCGCGTACGCGCGACACCGATTCCCGCCGTGATCGCGACGATCGTCGCCGTCGCGCTGCGGGGGTTCGTCGTTCCGTACGCTCAGGCCGGTCTGGGTGGATGGCTGGTGTCATTGGGCTGGGGCAGCACGTTACTCTATAGCCTCGTCGGCGCGCTGCTGCAAGCGATCGCGATCGCGTACATCGCGCTGGTGATCACCAAGACCTACACCGACTCCGGCGCACGCCGCTGGTAGCATACGATCTTACCGCGTCGAAGGCGCTAGCGCCATGCGCACCAGGTCGGCGACGAGCGGCGGGCTGACGTTCGTGCGGGCGATGCGCTCGGCATCACCAATCGCGGCCAGGAGCTTCGCGAACGCAGCCGGCTCCCGTGCGGGCAGCGTCTCGAGCCGCGAGCGTTGATCGCGCGCCAGCAGCGGAACGCTCGCGCCCAGCCCGAGCGCGATCCAGTCGCGTGCCAGCGTCTTGACCGTCTCGAGCCCGGCTTCGAGCGTCGGCCGCGTCGCCCAGCCGGCGGCGTCGGCCTCGGCACCTTGCGCGGCGGCGAAGAACCACTCGACCGCGGCGCTACGGGTCGATAACTCACCCTCGTCGAGGACGGCCAGCGCGCGTGCGACGCTGCCGCCGGCGATCGTTGCCGCAGCCTGCGCATCGCCCGAAGCGAGTCCGCGCCGCTCGAGGACCTCGGCGACCTCGCGCTCGCTCAGCAGCGGAAACGTCACCTCCACCAAACGCGAGCGAATCGTCTCCAGCACGCGGCCGGGCGCGCTCGTGGTGACGATCAGCACCACGTGCGCGGGCGGCTCCTCGAAGAACTTCAGCAGCGCGTTGGCCGCTTCGCGCGTGAAGTCGGCGTCACCGAGGATGAAGACGCGCTGCCCGCCGGCATACGAGTGCAGCGAGAGCTGCCGGACCAGATCGCGCGCCGTCGCTTCCTCGTTGTCGTGAAAGCCGCCGCCGCCGCCGTCGCGGTCGCCGATCTTGACCTGACCGTCGGAGAGGTAGAGATCCGGATGCGTCCCGGCTTGGACGCTCGTGCAGCCGGTACAGGTGCCGCACCAGCCCAACAGGGTGCGCTTGGGCGTCGTGCACAGCAGCGACCGGGCCAGAGCGCGCGCGAAGGTCTTCTTCCCGATCCCCTGCGGCCCGGTGAAGAGATAGCCGTGCGAGAGCGTCGCCGCGGTGAGGCGCTCGAAGAACGAGCGCGGGGCAGCCGCGCCGACCACATCGAAGGTTCCCTCGATCACACGAAGTGTGACTCCGTCATGCGAAGCGTGACTCCGTCATAGCAGCGGCCCGGCTCTGCGCTCGGCGAGCACGTCGCGGGCCGCGGTGGCGATGCGCTCGGGCAGCTGCGTTCCGTCCAGGACCACGAACCGGTTGGCGAACCGCTGGGCCAGCGCGAGATAGCCGTCGCGGACCCGCGTATGGAATGCGGCGTCCTCGCGTTCGAGGCGGTCGGCGCCGCCGCGAGCGCGGACGCGAGCTCGCGACACCTCGACCGGAAGATCGATCAAGAACGTCAGGTCCGGGGCGATGCGGTGCGTCGCGACTAGGCAGGTCTCCAGCAATGCGTCCACGTTTTGGCCGCGTCCGTAGCCCTGATACGCGACGGTCGCGTCGAAGAATCGGTCGCACAGGACGACCGTCTTGGCCTTGAGCGCCGGGGCGATGACCTCGGCGACGAGTTGAGCGCGCGAGGCGTTGAGCAGCATCACCTCGGCGACCGGGTCGACCGCAAACGCCGGGTCGAGGAAAATCGCACGTAAAGAATCACCGAGGGGAGTCCCCCCGGGCTCCCTGGTGACCAGGACGACATCGCCGCGGGTCCTAAGGTCTTGCGCCAACGCTGCGATGAGCGTCGACTTTCCGGCGGCTTCGATCCCTTCGAAGGTGACGAGCACCCGGATCTCTTCGCGCTCGCGGCGTCTTGGCCATCGCGGAGGTTCGATGCTCAACGAGTTCGTGAGACGACTCGGCACACGCAAGGCCAACCGCCGGACCGCCGATCGGGTGCGCAAGCGCTTTCCGGTCGCGTGGCTCCGCGACGGCGAGCTCGTGCGGGGCATAGGCCTGGAGATCAGCGAGAAAGGCGTGCTGTTCGCGAGCAAGGACGCACCCCCCGGACCCGAAGTCGACGTGGCGCTCGAGCTGGGCGGGCGCCGCGTGCGGGCGCGGCTGAGGATCGCGCGGCAGGGCCCTATGGCGCGCGACGGCGTGGACTGGGTCGTGGTCGCGGGCGTGTTTGCCGGCATCGCGGCGGACGATTGGGACGCGATCGTGCGGTTTTGCAAGAACGTGCCCGAGCCCGCGAACAAGGCCGCCGCGGAGCTCTCCGCGCTAGCGAGCGCCGACGACGACGCGTATCGCCTGCTGCCGCTGCGGATCCAGCAGCGCATCGTCGCGGCGCTGGTGGCCGCAGGACGGCTTGCCCCGGGAAGCGATGCAAGAAACCCGCTGTTGCGCATCTCCTACACCGGCAATCCCCGCCCGGGCACGCATCGCTTCGCCGTGCACAGCCGGCGCGCGCACGACGGCGACGTCTTGCAGTTCGATTCGTCGGTGACCGTCGACGACGCCGGCCACGTCCATCTCGAGACCTGACTGGCCGGAGCCGGAGCCCGCGACGCGAACATCCGCGAAGCCCCGGCGACGGCCGCCCGCGACTACGGTGCGTCGTGCGCCGCGACCGTGCGCGGCGCGAGTTTGGTCTTCGGATCGGCCTTACATTGGACTGCGAACTTTCGGCTTGCGCCGTCGATCGTCACCCCAACGAAGAACGCGTGGGTAGAGAGTGACGCCGCCGGAACCGGATTCGACTGATCGTTGACGACTTTGTACGAGAAGCGCAACACCGGCTCAAAGGTGGGGCGTCCCCCGAAGTCGAGTCGAGCCTCGAACAATTTTCCTGGGACGTACGAGCTCCGATTCTCAGCCACGTTCGTGTCGAATGTCGCCGAGGGCTGAACTCGCACGGACGGAAAGCACCAATTCGAATAGGTACCGATGGCCTTGACGTCGAGTTGGTTGGACGCCACCGCTTTCTGATCGAACGCCGTTTGGGTCGCGGGCGCTAGACCGGCCTTGACGTCGAGGTAGAACGCCTTCTGATCCGCGAGCAGCTCGTAACTGAGCTGGCGATTGGGCGATGCCGCGCACTTCGGCGTGGCCGTCGCATCGCATTTCTTGGGGGCGTTCGTCCAGGCTGGGCCAGCTGAGAAGGTGAAGACGCCGGAGTTCAGCTTCACCGTCGCACTATCGGAGTCGTTCCGCAGCAGCGTGCGCCCCTCGTCCGCGTCGGTTACGAGCACGCCTGACTGCCGCGCGAACACCGACGTCGCGATGTTCGAGCGCGTGTGCACGAGCGACACGATCGGGGACGCCGTGCCTGCTCCGAGCTTCATCGAAAAACTCGCGGCCAGAGCGTTGTAACGCGCCTGCACGTCGTCCCAGGAACGGACGCCCGTCAACGAAAGCTCGACCTGGGGATCCTTGTTCGAGACTCCGGCCGCGACGCGCTGGTACCCCGCTGTCGCGAAGATCGATTTTGTCCCCGTGAACGAGTCGTATTGGGTGCCGAGCGGATCGTAGCCGGCGTCGACCGCCCGGTAACCCACGCCTGCGAACGGACGCCAATAAGAACCGGCTTTGTTCACCGTATAATTGACGTCGGTCGGAGCGTAGGTCAGTACGCTGAGCATATCGCGCGCACCGGTATTGTTGCCGAGGAAACCGTACCGGCCGTAGAGCTGGACCGACCGGTCCGGGGACAAGCGCGCGATCGCACCCACGACCGTGTTCGCAGTGTGAGCGGTGTCGATTTGATACGGATTGGTGACCTGTGCCGGATCCGTGTTGGCAACGACGTGGGTGACTCCGAGCGCGAAGGGGCCGAAGTCGTGGTCGGCGTGGATGGCCGAACCGGACGCGCCGGCATCGATGTCGCGGTACCAGGCCAGGCCGACACGCGTATCCAGCGGCGCCATCACCAGCTTCGCACCGTAGTTCACGCTCGTGATCGTGCTGAAATCGACCGGTTTGAGATCGACTTGGGCGTCGGCGAACTTCGCGCCGACGCCCTTACGGAACGGCGTCGGCAACACGTCGAAGATACCGGCATCCAAGGTCTTGAACGAGTCGTCCGGGCATTTGCCTTCACAGCCGACGCTTAACGGCTTGGACGCCAACGACAACGCGCTTTGCGACGCAGTCTGCAGCAGCGCGCTCGCGGCGCCCGATGCGCTTGCATTCTGCTGCAACCGGGCAAGAATCGATCCGACGTCGAGCTTGTCGACGGAGAAGCTCGCGCGAACCGCGTTGGGGACGATCGGGATGACCGCAGTCCCGCCGTAGAGGCCGCCGGCGCTCGTCTTCGGCTTCGGACTCGCGGCCGGGGCGGCGCCCGCCGCCCGCACCGCCCGCGCGCGCGCGCTGGATGCTGCCCCGTCGACAGCGCTACCGCTGTTTCCAGACTGTGTTCCGTCGTCGGCTTGGAAGGTCCCGCGCGCCCGCTCGCCGCTGGCCTGAGCAATTTGCACGCCCTGGGTGCAGCTCGATGCAGGCGGCTCGCTAGTAGCGAGGTCGCGATCCGAGTACGCCGTACAGATGTCTACGCTCTGGGCATAGGGCTGCCAGATCGCACCGACGCGCAGGCGCTGGGAAAGCAACGCCCACTGAGCAACCACCCGGCCGCAGAAGGTTGAGTCGTCGGCGACGGCTTGGCACGTGCCGGCTAGCTCGTCGTCCTTGCCGCCGACGTTCTTATCGCCTTTGGGTCGCACGGCACCGTGGCACAAGGCACGGTCGGTATCGAAAAACTCGGGGCCGTCAACGAAGCAGTGGCCTTTGAAATTCACGTAGACGATGAACGGACGGGCATCACGCGGGCTGCCATTCGGACGCACGACGAAGGCGAAACGGTCCTCCGGCGTGGTGCCGGCCTGGCCCGGGGTAAGAAAGCGCACGCCGTCGGTCGTGCGGTAGCCGGTAAACGCGCCTCCCGCGCGCGTCGCCATGAAGTCGATCGCGAGGCCGTCCTTGACGACCGATACGCTGGTCGTGACCGCCTTTGTCTGCTGGGATGCGTAGACGATTGACGGCGTCGGCAGTGGTGGAGCTTTCGATATGCAACCCACTCCCACGCCGTCGCTCCATGTGATCAAGACACTCGCAGCGGGAGCTTGCGCCGGAATGACGCAAGGGGTCGGAGTCGGGCTAGGCGTCGGAGCCGGATTCGGCGTCGCAGCCATTGCGGGGGGCGTCGCCGCGGCGCTCGGAGCCCGGGCCCCCGCCTGGTACGTGCCCAGCGCAAAGATCATCGTCATTGCACTCGCAGCAATGATCGATCCAACGTACTTCATGCTCACCTCCGTCAGGAACGAGCGATGATCGAATCATCATCGACGGCGGTGACAAGACGGTTACAAGGTGCGCCGCGCTAGGTGATGCGCCGCAGGCTAGCGATGCCGCTCGAGCCGAGAATGAACTCGCCCATCGAGCGACGCATAAGCGAGTGACCCTGCAAGGTTGATTTGGACGAACGGGTAGAACGGAGACATCGATTGTCGACAGGGCCGCCATACCAGCGTAGGATGGAGCGTGTAGCGCCGGTCCGGAATCACCAAAACATCCAAATTGTGCGTCTGGCTTGCATACCGGGCCAGCGCGGCTTTGGCGAAGTCGTACATCTGAGATGGCCCAGGAACGTCGGACCGCGGGGCCTGCAAGCTCAGGAACCGCCCATCGGCGCACCCGACGCGGACGTTAGCTACAGGCTCGTGACCTCGCCGCAGCATCACGAGGTAGTAAGGCTCCGAGCTTCCGAGTTGACCGTTACCGGGCCGCTCGGCGATCGTGTAGACATCCTCGGGGCGTGCTTCCACACCAGCAACCGCTGCCGCCAAGGGTGAACCGGGATCGCGAAGACCGTACCGCTCGATGCCGGCCATCGCTGCCACGCACGCTTCAGGCTTGCTGAGCACGGAGCCAGCCGGTACGACCTGCGGCGGAACGTCGCTGATGGATCCACGGAGCGGGCCCGAGGCTTGAGCCCCCCGACGGATCGATACGAACGTCCCTCGGCGCGACGGCGAACGCCAGTAAAAGTTCAGCCACTCATACATGGTGACGAATGTATTTCCGCTTCCGTAGTCGGTGCTGCACCGGGGTGGAAAAATGCCGCAGGTATCGTCGATTTGGTGCGGCCTTGCGATAACGCGTCCGGATTCCGGACATGGGAACCGCGGATTCTGCGGCTCAGGATCGTGGATGAAAAACCCCATGACGCCGCTGGATGCGCTGCTCGGATCACCGTCGTAGGAAACACCGGTGACCGCGATCCAGTGTCCGCCATCGAGCACCAGAGCGGGTACGGCGGGTCCGAGCTCAGCAATCCCGCCGGAAATGCGGAGAACCCCGTCTCGCGCAGTGAGATCGCTGCAAACACCGAAATCGGCTCCGCCGGATGCCGGATTCAAATTCAGGCAAAGTTCCTCGGGAGTCGTGTCGGGGTGCTTGATACTCGCCTGTCGGCGCATGGTGCGCTGGTCACCGAGGTCACGTCCCAAAGACCCAAGCACCATTTGCGCGACGGCCTGGCCGCAGAAGTCGTAACCGTCTTGCTGATGATACGGCGCACCGGAGTAAACGACGGGCATATCTCCCCCAATCCGACGAATGTGAGCGGGCAATAAAAACGGTGATCGAACGGCCGGCGTCGTAGAACGCCCCACCTGCGACAAGCCTCCACCGGGCGGGAGCGATCGAGATCATGGTCGACTCGCGTACTCAAAACTTCGCGAGGTCCCTCGCCGCTGCGGCGGTGGATGTCCTGGTGCTCGAGGCGCCGCCGGGATATGGGAAATCGTCGCTCGCCCGCGTGTATGCGTCGGCACTTGGACCGGCCTACGAATGCTGGCTTTCGGCGGAAAGCGATGAGGCGTCCAGGCTGATCCTCGACGCGCTCGTCGGGACCGAGGGATTGCGTGGCGCGCGATTCGCCGTCGATCGGCTGGCGCGCCGCGGCGGCAGCGCCGCTGCGCACGCCAGGGAAACCCTTCGTCGGGAGTGGGTGTCCGCCGCGACCGAAGATGTTCTCGTGCTTCACGACTTCTCCGGAGCGCTCGCGACGCGCGCCGGCGCAGACCTGCTGGGCGAACTTCTCGTAACGAAGCCCGCCAAGCGCCGCCTGGTCCTGTCGATCCGCAAACCGTTGCCTCCCGGTACGGTAGGAAATCTCCCGATCCGCGGCACGACGACGCTCACGCGCAGTGACCTCGCACTGACGCTGCCGGAAGTCGGCGACATCGCGGGACGCGCCGGACTCCCGCGCCCGAAGGCTGCCGAGATCTACTCCCTGACACGCGGTTGGCCCCTGGTAACCCGCTTGCTCGTGCAACAACTGCAGGCCGACTCCCAGGACCCCGTACTCGATGCCGTGCGCACGCTGCCCCACGACACGATGCTGGCATTCGCGGCGCATCGATTGATCGCGCAGTTGGACGACCGTTTGCGCGACACGCTCGCCGTGGCCTCGTTCTTTGCCGAGGCCCATTACCTCGATCTTATTCGCATCCTCGGTCCCGAGTGCGACGACGCGGTGTTCGCTCGAATGTCGGTGCTGCCGTTCGTGTCCCAGGAAGGGGACGGCGTCGCGGTGCACTGCGAGGTCGCGCGACTCTTGCGCGACCGTTTTGCGTCCATCGTCGAGCCGCTGTACGAGCGAACGTTGGACGTCTTGTGCCGAGCAGGTCGTCACCTCGTCGCCGCGCGCATGGCGCTCGACCGTGGCGATGGGCTGCGAGCAGCCGAAGTCATCGACAGCGCGCCACCGTTTACCACCCTTCCGGTTCCGCTCGGTGAATATGAAAGAATCATCGAACGGGTGGAACCGCGCCTCATCACACGCTTTCCGAACCTTTGGATCGCGACGATCCCATATCGCTCGTTCTCGATCGACCCCGCGACATACATCCGCGAAGCGGAAACGGTTTATTTCTGCTTGCCGGCAGGAACCGATCCCGATCAGCGAGCGGCCGCGTTGATGATGCTTGCCTCGGCGTATGCGAATGTCGGTCGGTCCCGCGACGCCGAGGTGCTGCTCGCCGAGGCGTTCGAAGGATTTGCAAGCGCCGATGGCTCCCCACGTGCGTCGCTGCTCAACTTTTTCGCATCGCTGCGTGGCATCGAAGGGCGATTCACCGAAGCGCGTGGCCTTGCGGAGCAGGCCGCCCGCGCCTCTCGCGACACCTTCGGTCAGAATCAAACGTTGCACTACATCGATGCGCACGAGGCCGCGTTTCGCGGCCGCCAAGATAGGCTGGTAGTCATTCTGGATGAGCTCATGCACCGGCGGGCTCGTGCCGATCCGCCGCTCTATCTGGCGTACGTCGCAGAAAATGGGGCGTTCTTCTCGTGGGCCAATGGCGACGACGCGGCGTTCGAGCGGTATCAGACGGCCTTCGAGGACTCGATTACTCCGGCGATAGAGCACGCGCTGGCCACGCTGATCGATGCCGCGCGCGGGCGCGCTGCGCCGTCGGATGACGAGCGTGTGTGGCCCTTGATCGCGGCATTCGCAAATCTGTATTGGATGGCAAACGCGCCGACCCATGAGGTCGCGGTTCGGGCCGCGAGCGCCGCCGTCCGAGCCGCCGACCAGCGGGGGGCACCCTATACTCAGACACTCGCACACGTCGCGCTGTACGTGCTCGATGAGGCCACGCGCGCCCAGCAGGCTGCGGCACTGATGGAGATCGTGCGCAACGTTGAGAGCGAGGAGTTGCGCCAAGCAGTCCGGGGAGTGATCGAAGGCGGCCCGGCGGGGATGCTGGAGCCTTTCGTTCGGCGACGCGTGCGGCGGCAACGGACACGTTCGGGCCCGCGCCTCGTGGTGGAGCTGCTGGCCGGCCGCGTCACGGTCGATGGCGCGGCGGCACGGTTGCGGGAAAAGGAGTTCGAGCTCGTAGCCTTGTTGGCTTCGACACGTGGTGCGCTTTCGCGCGAGCAGATCGGCGAGGCGCTGTGGGAACATCTCGATCCCGATGAGTGGTCGAATAACCTCAAGGTCACGCTCTATCGCGTCCGAAAGGCGCTCACGACGCGCGACGTCACGGTCACGGAGGGAACTCGCTACCGACTGGCTCCAAGCATCGACGTGGACCTGCGGCGAGGCGAAGCGCTCCTTCGCGATCTCGGCCCGACCATTCGTGACGAAGCCGCGCGAGCGACGTTGGCCGACGTCTTGCGGTCGTTTCAGGACGGTGTCCTGGAACGCTACGAGCGCTTCGGATGGTCGCATACCCTGGTTGCGCGCTTGAACGACCTGGCTTGCGGCTGCGGCCTGTCCTTGGCGTCGGACGCGCTCGAGCGCGACGCGGTCGATGATGCGGTCGAGTATGCGTCGCGTGTCCGTGATCTCGACCCGCTCAATGAAAAGGCCTGCGGGATCACCATCCGCGCGCTGAAGACGCGCGGGGCCGACGACGCGGCCCGGCGCGAGTTCCAGCGCTATGCGGAGGCGCTTGAACGCGAGTTCGCGGCCGTGCCGTCTGCGGCGCTCTTGGAACTGGTAGTCCATGGCGCGTGACCGGTTCTACTCCCCACCGTTGCCGGAGCCGTCGTCAATCACAAGCCCCATCGGACCAAGCTCGCCGCCGCCATCTTCGGGATCGGGCGGAGGAGGTAGGATGAGCGTGACGTCGCCGTTCGCCCTGATGGGCGTGAGATCGTCGATCTGAATCCGGTCAGGGTCTACGTTGTCGATGAACATGATTCGGAACGGCGCATCGGGCTCGGAGCGGTCCCGGAAGGCGACGTAGGTGAACTCGCCCATGTCCGCCTCTTGCAAGCCGGTTCGTCCCGTTTTCTTTTCGAGCCGCGCCTTCATAGAGACAATCGGTCGGGTGCCTTGCTTCAGGACGAGCGTGACAATGGAGAACGTGCTGTCGAAGCGGGGCTCGAGGATGACGATGTTCGCCTCGAACGTGAACGGTCCGCGAAAGTCCACCGTGCCCCCGCCGTCCGTTAGGTCAGCGACGACAGACGCACGCTCGAACACTCCCGTGACCGGCTCTTTCGGGCCGGGATCCTCGTCGACGACGTGCACGACTAGCAGGTTCGCCGTGGCCTCAGCAAAGCAGAAGAGGCGTCTGCCAAAATAGGGAATCGCCGGGGCGAAGGCGACCGCGTCGTTGCCCAGCGGAACAAATTTTGCAAAGCCGATCGACGCGTTCGAGGTGGACGTAATGCTAGGCAAGGCTCTTCTCCTCGTAGGATGCAGCTTTGAGTGATCGTGGCGCGTCCACGTGCTTGGCTTGGAGTTGCACGAATTGCTCAGCGACGATTGAAGCAACCTCGGCTCCGTATCGTCCGACGATCTCCATTGCGCGATCGTCTCGTTGCAGGCGGGTGCAGGCGCTGCAGATGGAAGCCGATTGGGGCAAGGTGTATCCTGGGACATATCGTGCGACGAACGCTGCGACCCCGGCGGGTCCGGACACGTGCAGCCACATCTTCAGCAATTCATTCGGGCTCGAGTCCAGGACGCTATCGAGAGTGCGTTCCGAGACCGAACCGATGCCCAA
This sequence comes from Vulcanimicrobiota bacterium, assembly GCA_003140215.1. Lineage (GTDB taxonomy): Bacteria > Vulcanimicrobiota > Vulcanimicrobiia > Vulcanimicrobiales > Vulcanimicrobiaceae > Vulcanimicrobium > Vulcanimicrobium beijerinckii. The sequence continues at coordinate 412,664 of PLJL01000001.1, forward strand.
ATGTGGCAGCTGTTCTGAAGGGAACCCGCAGCACGCGATCAGCTTTTGATCGGACGTGACCGAGATGACGTCCAGAACTTGGGCACAACGGCCGAGCCCACGCGAACCAACGTCGTCAAGGTACGCGTCGTGAGAAAGGTCCGCCAGCCCGCGTCCTCCAGCATCCACTATCCAGGGATCGCGTGAGAGATGCACCGACCCTGACGCGACGAGATCGGCCAACGATTCGAAGAGAACCGCATCGTCGAACGTCGATTGATCGCAAGCCTCTATGGAAATGCGCGTGAGGATCCCGCTCTCAGCCGCGGCGCGCGCTGCGGCGATCACACGATCCACGCTAACGAAACGTTGGTGAAATGATCCGGTCGACAGCATCATCTCATCGAGACCGCGCTCGCGGATCGCCGCCACGCGGTCGCGCGCAACGCGTGGGCTGACCGCCCAGTAACCGTTGGTAATGACGCGCGTGATAAATCCTAGCCGGGATGCGTGACCAACTAGCTCGTCGAGGTCGCGGCCAAGCAGGAAGCACTCGCCTCCGCTAAACCCAATCCGTTCCAGTGACGGAATGCGGGTTGCCTCGTCGATTAATCGATGAATTCGCTCGACGGGGATGGCGTCGGTTTCTCGCGGCCCAGCGCCGACCGAGCAGTGATCGCAAGCCGCCGGGCAACGGCGGGTCGTGAGGATTGATAGTATGCGAGGCCGCACGAACATCGCGGTTGGCATCCTCTCTGATAGGCACGAGCGAGCTAACGCTTATCTTGCTACTAAGAGCGACTACGCCTCCCTCTGGAGCGATCTTTTCACGGCTCGGTTAATAGCCGGTGACACAAGACGGCCGCCCGACACCAGTCGAGCGGCCGCTCGGAAGGCCCTCACGTCCGACAGGCGTTGCCGTTCTAGACGTCAGGCCCCTTGAAAATTCGCACCCGTCTGTTCGGCTCCAGCCCCGTCGAGCGCGACTGTAGGCGGTAGCGCTCGGCGAGCTGATGCTGCATCCGCCGGATGTACGAGGTCTGCGGCGTCAACTCGATCGCGCGGCTGTCGAGCAGCACTTGGTAGACCGCTTCCTCCGCCTCGCGCATCGCGATCTCTTCGACGTCGAGCGACGGCAGGTTGAAGACGTCCTTGAGCGCGTTTTGAATCTGCGTCGTGGTGTTCGTCTTGATCGAATAGATCGGGACGTTCTCGGCGGCGATCTGCTTGAGCCGGTCCGACTCCTTGCGCTCGAGCGTCTTGAGCGTGAGGACCACGTCGGCATCGTCCCACTTGCGCGCGATCGACGCGTGCACGCGCAGGTTGTGCACGGCGCGCTCGATCTTGTTGCGTGACACGCCGTAGGGGAAGATCATCAGCGGCCTGGCATCTTCGGGGATCGACTCGCCGGTCGCACCGAAAAGCGCCATCTCGTCGTCGCGCGACTGCTGCGGCAGCGCGCGCACCTTGTCGGGGATCGCCTCGGGGTTGGCATGCTGCAGGATGTCGATGGCGCCGCCGGCGGTGCGTTGACGCACCTCGGGTTGCGGCTGGTACCCCCGCAGCAGCGCGTCGACGACCTCACCGACGTTTTGGTGGATCGCCAGCCGATCGCGGTCTTGGATCTCGACCACCACATCGAACGTCGGCGGCTGCTTGCGCTCGAGCACGGTCTTGCGGGTGCCGCGGCGGCGCGCCTCCTCGTCGGAGAGCGTCACGGCGCTGATCCCGCCCAGCAGATCCGAGAGCGTCGGATTCATCAGCAAGTTCTCGAGCGTCTGGCCGTGCGCGGTTCCGATCAGTTGCACGCCGCGCTCGGCGATGGTGCGCGCGGCGAACGCCTCCGCCTCGGTCCCCATCTCGTCGATCACGATGACCTGCGGCATGTGGTTCTCCACCGCCTCGATCATCACGTTGTGCTGCAGGTGCGTATCGGGAACCGGCATGCGGCGCGAGTGTCCGATCCCGGGGTGCGGAACGTCGCCGTCGCCGGCGATCTCGTTGGAGGTGTCGACGATGACGACGCGTTTGCGGTCCTCGGCGAGCACGCGCGCGCATTCGCGCAGCATCGTGGTCTTGCCGACGCCGGGCCGCCCCAACAAACAGATCGATTTGCCGCTACGGATCACGTCGAGCACGATGTCGATCGTCCCGTACACCGCCCGCCCGACACGACAGGTGAGCCCGACGATGCGGCCGGTGCGATTGCGAATCGCGCTGATGCGGTGCAGCGTCTGCTCGATCCCGGCCCGATTGTCGCCGCCGAACGGCGATAGCCGCGAAGCGACGTGAACGATGTCTTCCGACGTCACGGGCGTGTCGCTCAAGAACACGAAATCGTCTTCGAAACGCGCCTCGGGCGGACGGCCGAGGTCGAGCACCACTTCGATGACGTGGTCGAGGTTCGGAAGACGGACGAGCGGTTGGCGGATCGGGAGGGGGAAGATGTCCAGGAGCTGCGTGAGCTCCCAATTCGGCACGAAGGACTCGGCGTTAACGGCCAACGTGGCTCCTACTCGACGTCTGTCGATTGTCGATCGCCGCCGCCCCCATCGCCGGAAGGCCGCGACGGGATAGCGGCTTCCCGCCCGTCTGCCCGTTTACCTGGAACATATGTCACACCAAATACTATCGGCACTCCGTTCGTTTCGCCCGCGCGGCCGAGAGGAACCGGCGGCTTGGGCCGCCCAGGGACCGGGATGGCGACGCGATACCTCGAGGACTATCCGGTCGGCACCAGCGCCGAGTTCGGCAACGCACAGGTCACCGAAGCCGAGATTCGCGAGTTCGCCGCACGCTACGACCCGCAACCGTTTCACACCGACCCGGAAGCGGCCAAGAAGTGGCCGTACGGCGGCTTGATTGCGAGCGGCTGGCACACCGCCGCGATGATGATGCGCATCCTCGTCGATCGCTTCATCGACGGCGAAGCCAGCCTGGGATCACCGGGCCTGGGCCCGATCCGCTGGAAGCTTCCGGTTCGCCCGGGCGACGTGTTGCGCGTTCGCGCGCGCGTGCTCGACAGCCGCGTATCGCAGAGCAAACCGGATCGCGGGATGCTCACCTTCGAGGTCGAGGTCATCAATGGGCGCGACGAGGTCGTGATGGTCGTCGAGAACTGGCTGGCGATCCTACGTACGCGTCCGAAAAGCGGCGTCGCCTAGCGCGCCAGCGGGACCGCGCCCAGTTCGCGCAGCGCTGCGTCGTACTCGCGCGCGAGCCGCGCCACCAGCTCGCCCGCGCTGGGGACGCGATCCACCGCGCCGATCCCTTGGCCCGAGCCCCAAATGTCGCGCCACGCCTTGGTCTTCTCCGCGGCGAAGTTCATCTTCGACGGATCGCTTTGGGGCAAGTTGTCGGGATCGAGCCCGGCGCTCTCGATCGAGGATCGCAGATAGTTTCCGTGCACGCCGGTGAACAGGTTCGTGTATATCACGTCCCGCGCACCCGACGCGACGATGCTCTGCTTGTACGCCTCGCCGGCATGCGCCTCGAGGGTCGCGATGAAGGCCGAGCCGACGTAGGCGAAGTCGGCGCCCAGCGCGCGCGCCGCCAGCACGGAGCGGCCGTTGGCGATCGCTCCGGAGAGCGCGAGCGGTCCGTCGAACCAGGCCCGGATCTCTTGCACCAGCGCGAACGGCGACCACGTGCCGGCGTGCCCCCCCGCGCCGGCCGCTACCGCGATCAAACCGTCGGCGCCCTTCTCGATCGCTTTGTGCGCGAAGGCGACGTTGATGACGTCGTGCAGCACGATCCCACCGTAGGCGTGGATCGCCTCGTTGAGATCGGGACGCGCGCCCAGCGACGTGATCACGATCTCGACGCGGTGCTTCACGCACAGCTCGAGATCGTGCATCAGCCGCGGGTTGGACTTGTGGACGATGAGGTTCACCGCGAACGGCGCCGACGGGCGCCCCGGATGCGCGGCGTCGTAGTCCGCGAGCTCGCTGCGCAGGCGCGTCAGCCACTCGTCGAGGACGTGCTCCGGACGGGCGTTGAGCGACGGGAACGCGCCGATCACGCCCGCCTTGCACTGCGCGAGCACGAGTTCGGGCTGCGAAACGATGAACATCGGCGCCCCGATGACGGGCAGGGCGAGCCGATCGGTCGAGAGCGCGTCGGGGAGCATCCCCGCGTCCTTCGCGCTAGAGCATCACCAGCCCCAGCCGCACGCCGAGCATGACCGCCTCGGTGCGCGTCGTCGCCCCGAGCTTGGCGAGGATCGACGCGACGTGCGCCTTGACCGTGTTCTCGCTCAGCGCCAGCCGTTCGGCGATGCGGCGGTTCGAGAGTCCGCCGGCGAGCAGCGCGAGGATTTGCCGCTCGCGCTCGGTCAGCGGTTCGGACGGTGCCGTGCCGCGTAACATCGTCGCCGCGGGCGCGAGCGTGTCCCGCACCGCGGCGTCCAAAACGACCAGGCCGGTGCTCACGGCGGCGAGGGCCGCCAGCAGCTCTTGCGCATCGCTCTGGCGCGCCAGCACGGCCGCCGCGCCGGCACGCAGCGCCGCGAGCGCGACGTCGGCGTGCGGATCGTCGACGAGCACGATCGTCGGCAGCGTGAAAACATCGAGCAGCCCGGCTCGTGCGACGGCCGTGCCGGGCAGGTCGCGCAGGACGATCGCTGCAGCGTCGCCCGGAACGACCTCGACGGCGTCGCCGAGGGCTCGCGCGAGCCGTTCGCGCGACGCCGCGTCGGCGACGATGGCGATGCGCGTGCGCTCAGGCAGCGCGCGCGCGCTCCGGGTCGCGCGGGATGCGCACCGTGGTCGCGACACCGCCGCGCAGGACGTCGAGCGCGCTCGCATAGCGCAGGCGGTCCGCATCGCGTCCCGGCAGGACGTCGCCGACGATCAAGCCGGCACGCTGCGCGCGGCTGTTGGGCTCGACGGCGACGACCAGCAGTGCCTCGCGGCCGCCGCGCAGGAGAACCGGCGCGAGGTGAACGCCGAGCAGCGACGGCGGGCGGGCGTCGACGAAACGCTCCACGTCGTCGGCGGGGACGGCGAGCGCGAGCCCGCCGTACACCATGCTGTTGATCCCGACGACCCGGCCTTGTGCGTCGGCGAGCGGGCCACCGGAGTTGCCGGGGGCCAACCGCAGATCGGCCTGCACGAAGCGGCGCGAGCCGGCGGTCACGGCGGCATGCGCGATCCCCATGGTCAGAGCGTTCGGGATCCCCAGCGGATGTCCGACCGCGACGAGCACTTCACCGATGCGAATCTCGGCCGGGTCACGGATCGCCGCCGCCGGCAGCCCTACCGCGTCGATGCGCAGCAGCGCAAGGTCGCGCCCAGCGTCGCGCCGCTCGACGCGGGCGGCGAAGCTCCGGCCGTCGCTCAGGACGACCTCGGCCGTGGGCCGGCTCGCGACGTGCGCGTTGGTCACGATCGCACCGTCGCTCGCCCAGATCACCCCTGAGCCCGCGCCGGCACGGCCCAACCGTACCGCCACCGTACTAGCCCGCAGCTTCTCCGCCAGGAGTTCGAGATCGCGCTCGATGGACGGGTTCATGCTAGTCGTGCTCCGGGCGTTCGCCGACGGTGGCGTCGAGGTGCCGCGGCGCCCCGCCGCGCCGCACGTCGATACCGATCTGCGCGCCGACGCTCGACGCGCCGAGCTGCGCGTGCACGTCGTCGGCGTCTTCGACGGTCTGCCCGCCGATCGCGACGATCACGTCCCCGACGAGCAAGCCCGCGCGCTCCGCCGGGCTGTCGGGCGCCACGCCGAGCACGATTGCGCCGCCGTCGACGCCGTGGAGCGCGAGTCCGAGATAGCCGCGCGGAATTCGGCCGCCGCGCGCCAGCAGCGTCTCGACGACCCGCTGGATCGTCGACGCCGGAACGGTCAGCGACTGCCGGCGCGACAGCCCGCCGGTGTTGAGGCCGATGACCCGCCCGGATACGTCGATCAGCGGGCTTCCGGAGAAGCGCGGATAGAGGGAGAGGTCGGGGCGCACGAAGCGGTCGATCTCGCCGCCCTGCCAGGTGCGCCATTTTTCGCCGACGACGCTGAGCACGCCCATCGTCGCCGCGAGGTCGCCGTCGTCGTCGCGGGCGACGGCCAGCACGATGGCGCCGACACGCAACGCCTCGGCGGGCGCGAACTCCAGCGGCACGCCCGCGTTCTCGACGCGCAAGAGCGCCAAGTCCGTCGACGGATCGCGACCGACGATCACGGCCCGCGCGGTGTCGCCGCCGGCGCGTACGATCTCGACCTCGTCGCTCTCGAGCGCATGATCCGCGGTCAGGATCAGATCGGGCCGAACGTAGAACCCGGACGAGCCTATGCGCGAACGCGCTTCGACCGCGACCACGGCGGCGGCGACGCGCTCGACGGTCGACGCAACATCGTTGGAGAGCGCGACCAGCGCGCTGGTATCGGTAGCCATGCGGTCATGCTACGCCCCCTACGCGCACCCCGCATCACCCGTTCGGGTAACGCAGCTCGGGAATGCCCGGCGATCCCGGCGAAGCGGCGCCCCGATGGCGACCACCGATTTGCGCCCGCTGAGCTTGGGCGAGGTGCTCGACCGAGCGGTTACGCTCTTCGTGCGCCGCTTCAGCGCCATCGTTACCGCGATCGCGGTCGCGTACGTGCCGTTTGCATTCCTCCAGTGGGCGCTCCTCGGTTGGCTCGTCCCCTACAAGGCTCGACTCACGCGCGAGGAGTGGTCGTCGTTCGGTCTCGATCTCGTGCTGGGCGTGCTCGTCTTTGCTCTTTCTCGGACGGCGGTGGCGGCCGTCGTGGGAGAAGCCTACATGTCCCGCGCCCTCTCGCTCGTAGCCGCGTACCTCTTGGCGGCGCGTCGCTTCGGCGCGCAGATCGTAGTGCTTTTCGTTGCCGCCCTTTTCGGATGCGCGATCGTGATCGTCGCCGCGATCCCGGTCCTCGTGATGCCGCTCTTCTGGACGCCCGACAGCGGAGTGCTGCCGATCTTCACCGTGCTGAGCATCGCCGGCACCGCCGCGGCCGTGCTCGGCGCTTGGCTCTTCCTCGGATACGAACTGGCGACGGTGCGCCTCGCCGTCCGGGCGCAGAATGGCTATGCGGCAGTCGTGGCGGCACTCCGGGCGACGGTATTCTGGCGTCCGTGGCGGTCGTTGCTCGCCGCCGGCACGTTGCTGCTCGTCCAAGTGGGCGGTGCATTTATCTTCTCGGGGCTTGCCCAGCTCATGCCGTCACCGGCCCTGCAGGCGTTCATGACATTCGGAGTTGGCTCTGTCGCCGCGATCCTGATCGAAGCGTTGACGGTGACGTTCTTGGTCGTGTACGACGTCGACATCGCGGTCCGCCACGAAGGTTTCGACCTCGCCGTCGCGCTGGACGCGGCTAGTGAAATGTGATTTCGAGCTGGTAGGTCGTCGGGGATTGAGGGCAGCCGGGGATCGGCTCGAAGCGATACGCGCCGCTGCGTGCGGCGGCGGTCGCTGCGTTGTCGGTCTTCGGGTTGCCGCTTGAGTGCACGAGCCGCACGCCGGTGACCGCCGCCGCCGAATCGAGCGACACCTCGACGGTCGCCGTACCCGGCACCTCGCGTTGGGGCGGCGGCGAAAAGCCCATCGGCCGCACGAACGGTCCGGCGCACGGCGCGAGTGAGACGTTTGGCGCGGGGCTCTGTCGCGCCGCGGTCGCCTCCGGCGGCACGTTGAAACTGAGCGCTGCGGTGCTGCTGGTCGTCACGCAGCCGTATGCGGGCGGTGCAAAGCGAAAGTGCTCGACCGCTTTGGCGGCGGCTGCGTCGACGGCCGCGTCACCCGAAGATTCGACCGTCACGACCCGCCGGACGCGTCCGTCGCTGCCGAGATCGGCTAAGACGCGCACGCGCGGGTTCGTCGGGTGCATGCCCTCCGGGATCGTCAGCATCGCTTCCTGGACAATGCGCAGAGCCGAGCGCGGACAGGCCGCCGTGGGTTCCGACGGCGCGGGCGAGGCAGCCGCAACGAGCGCTGCGGCGAGCAGCGCGATCAAAGCGCCACCCCGATAGACTGGAGATCGTCGTCACACGGGCGTCGCACGGGTTGCTCCACCTCAGTGAAACGTGAGCTCGAGCCGATACGTCGTCGCGGTGGGTGTGCAACCGGGTTGGCGTTCGAAAACGTAGGTGGCGTTGCGGCCCAAAATCGCGGCGAAATAGTCAGCCTTCGTGTTGCCGCTGGATCGGGCGAGGTGCACGCCGGTGACACGAGCAGTCGCATCGAGTACGATGTCGATCGCGGCGGTTCCCGGCGGTTCGCGACGGCGCGGCACCGGAAAGCGAGTCACCCGGACGAACGGCGCGGCGCACGGCAGCGAAACTGCACCGGGAGGCGCCGGCGATGCGATCGATTCCGCGGGCATCTCCCAACCGTGCGACCACGCGGTGCTGGTGCTCATGCAGGCCCCCGTCTGCGGCGCGAATCGCCACTCCGCGACCGCCTTCGCGGCGAGCTCGTCCACCGCCGCATCGCCCGATGATTCAACCATCGCCGACCGCCGAACGCGGCCATCACTTCCGATGTCCAGCGCGAACCATACGCGGCTGCGCGTCGGACGCGCGTTGTCCGGCATCGTGAAGTTGGAATCCTGGATAATCCGCGCTTCTGCGCGTGGACACGCCGCGATGGAGCCGGGCAGCGGCGCCGGAGAGGCTGCGGCCACGAGCAACGAGGCGAACATCGCGATCATCGCACTACTCGGATGAACTTGAGATCGTCGTCGTACGGGCCTTGCATCCTCACCCCGGCCCGCTTTTCCAGCGAGAGATAGGCGATGATCTCCGGCGTGATCTCCTCGCCGGGGGAGATCACCGGGATCCCGGGCGGATACGGCGTGATGACCTCGGAGCAGATGCGGCCGGCCGAGGTCTTGAACGGTACGAGTTCGGTGTCGGCGAGAAATGCGTCGCGCGGCACCAACCGTATCGGCGGGATCGACGGAAGCTTGTACGTTCCGGTGTTCATGCGCCGCTCGAGCACGCCCGAAGGCGAGAAGATGTCGACCGGCCGGTCCTCACGCGCCAGCTCGCGCACGCCGTGGATGAGCAGGTCGGACGCTTCGGTCGTCGTGCCGATCGTGTACAGCGCGACCACGTTGAACAGGTCGGCCAACTCGACCTGAACGTTGTAGCGGCGGCGCAAGATCTCTTCGGCCTCGTACCCGGTGTAGCCCAGGTCCTTGACCGTGATCGTGATCTTGGTCGGATCGATGTCGAAGACGCCGGGCCGCCCTTCGAGCTCTTCGCCGAAGCAGTACACGCGCGGAATCTCGTTGAGCCGCGTGCGCGCGTCGCTGGCGATTTCGATCGTGCGCGACAGGAGCGCCGGCCCTTCGATCGCCATTTGCCGCCGGGCGACGTCGAGCGACGCCACCAGCACGAGGTTGGGCGAGGTCGACAAAAAGAGCTTGTACACCGCCTTGAGGCGGTCGACGCGGATCCGCTTGCCCTGCACGTGGAGCATCGCGGTTTGCGACAACGACCCAAGCATCTTGTGCGTCGAGTTGATGCACATGTCGGCGCCGGCTTGCATCGCCGAGAGCGGCAGCGCGGGGTGGAAATGGAAGTGCGGCCCCCAGGCCTCGTCGACGAGCAGCGGGATGTTGTGCTCGTGCGCGATCGCCGCGATCGCCTCGAGATCGGCCGCGACGCCGTAGTACGTCGGCGAGACGATGTAGATCGCCTTGACGTCGGGCTCGCGCTCGAGTGTCGCGCGCACGGTCGCCGGCGTGATCGTGTGATCCATGTGCAGCGCCTCGTCGACCTCGGGCTGCATCCACACGGGCGTGGCGCCGGACATGATCAGGCCGCCCATCGAGCTCTTGTGCGAATTGCGCGGCAAAGCCAACTTGTCGCCCGGGTTGAGCGCCGTCATCATCATGCACTGGTTGCCGCTGGTCGACCCGTTGATCAGAAAAAACGACTGCTCCGCGCCAAAGCACGCGGCGGCCAGGTCCTGCGCCTCGACCAGCGCCTCCTCGGGCTGCAAGAGGTCGTCGAGCCCGCGGATCTGGGTGAGGTCGATCGCCAGCACGTTGTCGCCGACGAAATCGCGGAAGGCCCGGTCCATCCCGATCCCCTGTTTGTGGCCGGGCGTGTGAAACGGAATGACGCCGGCGTCGACGTAGTCGAGCAGGACCTGGAAGTACGGCGCACGCGTTTGGTCGAGCGCCGTCGTCGAGGGCTTCCGGCGGTTCACAACGCGAGCGAGTATAGCACGGCGCCGGGGCGCTGTCGCGCCTGGGCGGGGCAGCCTGCTAGGCGGGAGCTTCTACGCGCTCTTCGATCGAGACGTTGTAGAGGAACAGGAACTGGTGCCACTCGCCGGGGAGCGTGTTGCGCTTGACGCGGATCCACGGGATGTACTTGGGCGCCTTGGGCTTACGCTTGAGGCGCATGTTGGCGTGCTCGGGCGTGCGGTTGTTCTTGCGGTTGTTGCAGCGCATGCACGCGCAGACGAGATTCTCCCACGTCGAGGGTCCGCCTTTGCTCTTGGGCAGCACGTGATCGACCGTCATCATGCGCTCGCCTTTGAGGTTGCAGTACTGGCAGGTATAGTCGTCACGCAGCAGCACGTTCTTCTTGGTCAGGGCGACCTTCTGCATCGGGCGCTTGATGTAGTACAGCATGCGGATGATCGACGGCAGGCGCATCTCGTACGACGTCGACTTGATCACTTCGTCGCGGCGGTGCACCATCTCGGCCTTGCCGGAGAACAGCAGCTTCACCGCGCGCTGGAACGAGGTGATGTTGAGCGCTTCGTAGGTGAAGTTCAGGACGAGAACGTCGTTCATGATCGCTCCCGTTTCCAATGCGGCTGGGCTGCGGACCACAAACGCGAGAAGCGAGACATCAGGGTGTCTCGCTTCTCGAGAACGACATGGGGACGCATCGGAACGGACTGCGCGAGTCGTTCCACTCGGCGGGCCTGAGCCTTTGGGCGCGGGCGCCGGTCGGCGGCATGGCCGGACGATTCGCTTCCCCGGCGCCGCTTCACCTCGTTTCCCTTAGGCGGAGGCCGCGGCGGGCCGGGCCGCGCGGACCATGCCCAGGAAATAGTCGTGGACGCGGTCGTCGCCGGTGAGCTCGGGATGGAACGACGTTCCCAGGACGTTGCGCTGCCGGACCATCACACCGCGGCCGTCGCGCCGCGCCAGCGTCTCGACCCCGGGACCGGTGCGTTCGATCCACGGAGCACGAATGAACACCGCCGGAAACGGCTCGGCGCCCAAGACCGGGATCGCCAGCGGGACTTCGGCCGAATCGACCTGGCGGCCGAACGCGTTGCGGCGCACCGTGACGTCGAGCAGGTCGAGCGTCGGCTGGGCGAGCTCGGCGACGTCGTGCGCCGCGACGATCATCCCCATGCAGGTGCCCCAGAACGGCATCCCGGCGGCGACGCGCGAGCGGACCGGCTGCGTGAGGCCGAACCGGTCGAGCAAACGGATCACCGTCGTCGACTCGCCGCCCGGCACGACCAGCGCGTCGACCCGCGCGAGATCGGCGGGCGTCCGCACCTCGACTACCGTCGCGCCGGCGCGCGCGAAGGCGCGCACGTGCTCGACGACGTCACCCTGGAGCGCGAGCACGCCGACGACCGGCGCCTCCGATCTCGCCATGCGGCAGCCGTTAATTGCCGCGGGTGGCGAGCAGCTGCGATTCGTGCAGCTGGCGGATGTCCAGGCCGGGCATTGCCTTGGCGTCTTCGGGGATCGAGGTGTGCGCGCGCAGGACGACGTCGGCATCCTGCCAGTGCGTCGTCGCATCGACGATGGCGCGCGCGAACGCCGCCGGTCCGGTCGACTTGAAGATCCCGCTGCCCACGAAGATGCCCTCGGCGCCCAGCTCCATCATCAGCGCCGCATCGGCCGGCGTCGAAACCCCGCCAGCGCAGAACAGGACGACCGGCAGCTTGTGGTTCGTCGCGACGTCGCGGACGAGCTCGAGCGGCGCGCCGAGATCGCGTGCCCGGGCGACGAGCTCTTCGCGCGGCACCGCCGCCAGCGTCGCGATGCCGTCGCGAATGGCGCGCATGTGGCGCACCGCCTCGACGATGTTGCCCGACCCCGCTTCGCCCTTGCTGCGGATCATCGCCGCGCCCTCGGCGATGCGCCGCAGGGCCTCACCCAGATCGCGCGCGCCGCACACGAACGGCACGGTGAAGGGGGCCTTTTCGAGGTGGTACATGTCGTCGGCCGGGGTGAGCACCTCGGACTCGTCGATGTAGTCCACACCCAGCGCCTGCAGCTGGCGGGCCTCGCCGATGTGACCGATCCGGACCTTGGCCATCACCGGGATGCTGACGGCCTGCATGATCCGCTCGATGAGGGCCGGGTGACTCATGCGCGCGACGCCGCCGTCGGCTCGAATGTCGGCGGGGATCCGCTCGAGCGCCATCACGGCGACCGCGCCGGCCTCCTCGGCGATCTTGGCCTGCTCGGGGGTCACCACGTCCATGATGACGCCGCCCTTGAGCATCTGCGCGAGGCCGCGCTTGACCGTGTCCGTTCCCGTCTGCGACTGACCGTTCATATCCGCCTCATTGTCCTGCTCCTACTGCCCGCCTTCAATGCGGACAATAGGGACACCGGACGCGAGGGTTGCGGCACGCGAGTCGCCTACGGCGGCGGCAGGGTCGGAGGCTCGGTCTCGACGTCGGTGGGCTCGTGCGAGACCAGCGGGATGGGCAGCGGCGGCGAGGTGTAGAGCGCCGGCGCCTTGGTCGGCGCGGGGGCCGGCGTCTTGCGGCGCGGCGGCGGCGTATAGGCCTGCGGCGAGGGCATCGGCGGCGGGGTAATGCGCGGATCCGGGAAGGCGGGATCGGTGGCGACCGAGATCACCTGCAGCCGCTTCCAGTTCTTGAGTACGTCGTGCCCCGACGCGTCGGCGCCGGGGACGGGCGTCACGCCGCCGCCGCCGATAAGGGGGGGACGCGCCGTCTGAAGCAGGACGCGATCGCCGAGCTTCTGCCCGATCAGGATCGAGATCACGAGGACGAGCGCGCCCCCGACCAGGAGCGCGGACAGCCCTGGACGGCGGGTCGGCGGCACGGTGCGCGAGGTTCTAACCGACCGGGGCGGCGGCCTCTCGGGGCTCGTGGGTCGGCATCGCGTCGATGAGGACCGGCTCGCCGATCCGAATCTCGAGCAATTTCCCGGCCTCGACGCGCCGGCGGAACGCTGCGCCGCGGAACTCGAGCGTCACCTCGCGCGGGTGCTCGCGGTCGTTGCAGACGTAGATGAGCACCGCCCCCTGCGCATCCTCGAACCCGACGGCGGCGACCTCGACGGGCGAAGTGCGGATCTCGTCGGAGACGTCCCGCCCCGCGAAATAGACCCGGTACGGCTCGTCGGCTGAGGCGAAGTCCATGTCGCCAACGATGGTCTTGCGCTCGGCATCGATCACGTAGCTGTGCCGGCGGCCGCCCCAGTGCACGCGGACCGCGGCGCTCCAGCCCCAGCCGGCCGGGAGCAACGGCGCGATGTGCGGGCGGCCGCTGGTGCGATAGCCGTCCAGCCCGCACACCGTCTCGGCGACCGCCCACAGATATTTCGCTCCGGTCCACGGCGAGAGGTACATCCCGCGATTCGTCAGCGATCCGCCGTCGAACCACTCGGCGAACTGCCCGGGCACGGTGTTGCGGCTGGCCCCCGCCTCCATCGTCGCATACACGCATTCGAGCCGCTGCGCTGCCTCGTCGTACGCGCCGTTGCGGGCCAGCGCTACCGCGAACCACAACGTGAGGTCCGGCCAGATGCCGCCCAGCAGCCCGAAACCGTGTGACGGAAAGTACCACGAGTCGGCGGTCGAGATCGTGCGCAAGCCGACGGGCGTCGTGAAGTCCGACTCCATGAGCCGCCGCAGGATCGCTTTGCTCACCGCCGGCTCGGCGACTTCGAACAGCACCGGAAAGACCTCGTCGGCGGTGAAGTTGTCTTGGTAGTTGGCGTCGCGGTCGTAGTTGAGCACGAACGCCGACGTATCGGCGTTGAACAGCTTGGCGAGCATCGCCTCGCGCAGCGCACTCGCCTCGCCCGAGAAGCGTTCCCACGCCGCGCCGTCGTCGAGGATGGCCGCCATTCGCGCCGTCGCCTCGAGCGCGAAGTAGGCTTCCGCGTTGATCTCGGTCACTGCCCCGTCGAGCTTGTAGAGCGGGATGATGTTGCGCCACGACGTGATCCCGAACATGTCCTCGCCCGCCGCCTTGCAGAACAGCAGCCCGTTGGCATCGCGCTGCGACAGCATGTAGTCGGCGATCTTCACCACCATCGGAAAGACCCCGCGCAGCCACGCGTCGTCGAGCGTCGCGTTGTAGTGGTGCAAGATCGCGATGATGTGCAGCGGGGTGTCGTCGTTGACGTTGAGGTCGTAGAAGGTCGAGAAGCCGTTGACGCCGCGCACGTACTCGACGACCTGGCCGCTGGGCTCGAGAAAGCGGTTGAACAGCTCGATCGCGTCGCGCGAGAACTTGGGCAAGAAGTAGTCGTAGCCGTGCACGAACCACGACGTATCGCGCGAGACCAGAATGTCCGACGGCGGCGAATTCGTTGAGCCCCAGCCTTGCGGATACTCTTTGATGACGCGTAGCATGTTCGTCTTGGCCCACACCACGCCGCGGTTGATCAGCGGCGACGGCGTGAGCAGCCGCGCGTCGGCAAGCTTCTCCGCGTAATAGCGCTCGGTCGCGGGCAACGCGTCGGGATCGCCGAGCAGCTGCTCGAGCACGGGCTTGGAGCGCGCGTCGCCGTCCTTGTGGAACACCACCGCGAGACGCAGCGACTCGCGCCCGCCGGCCGCGATCTCGATGCGGTACTCGAAGGCACCGAAGATGCGGCTCGAGGCGAACTCCGCGAGGTGCGGCGTGATCTCCCCGAGGTGCTCACCCCGGTCGAGCGTGCCGTCCATCATCCCCTTCATCAGCGTCTGTTCGCGCAGCGCGACGACGACCGCATGCGGCGTCCGTGAGCCGCCCCACCAGCGCACCCATCCCGACTCCTCGCCGAAGGAGCGGATGAAGCGCTCGCCGGCGCTGGCCCGGACCTGCTTCTCGGGCTCGCCGTAGAAGCGCTGGCCGATGAGCAGCGCCCACGGAAAGACGCGCACCGTTGCGGGCGTCGAGGCCGCGTTGTGCACCGTGATGTCGACGACGAAGGAAACGACGCGGTCGTGCCGTGCGCCGTGCGGCACGAAGAAGGTCTCGGTGACGCGCAGGTCGCGGGCGAGCGCGAACTCCGCGATCTGCGCATACGGCAAGAAGGTGAACTCGCGAACGATCTGGTGGGGGAAGAACGTCTCGTCGTCGCCGGCCCGGTACGCGACCTGATGCGCGCCGAAGATGATCTGATCGGTGTCGGCGTCCCATAGCCCGCGAATGCCGCCCTTGGGCGTCGAGGTCGCAAACGTCTTGAAGTTGCCCAGCGTCAGGCCGAACGGCGTCTCGTCCTCGCGGAGAACGTACGCGCTGAACTCGTTGCGCTGCGCATCGAAGGTGGGTCCCACGGCGTCACCCCTCTACCCGGGGGCGTCCGCGACGGCCTCCTCGAACGGCTCCGCGTGCGCTTGGGATTGCTTGCCGTTTTGGCAGCCGTGGCGCTTGCCGCGGCGCCGGCGCCGGGAGCAAGCGGACGCGGCGAACGATCGTACCGGTTGACGGAGATTCGTGAAGTGGCTCCGCCGCCGTCGCGCCTCGTCACTCGCGCGGCGTGGTCGCTTGCAGCCGATCCGAATCCGAGCGGCCACGACGTGCTCGCGATCGGTTCACGGATCGTGGCATTCGCGGCCGGCGGCCGGATGTGCGGATTCGACGAGAGCACCGGCGTCCGACGCTGGTGCGCCGGAGCGGGGAGCGGTCCCGCATACGCCGGCGGTGAGGTCGCGTTCGTCGAAGCCGACGGCACCGTGCGCGCCGTCGGTGCGCGCGCGGGCGAGAACCGTTGGCGACACCGCTTCCGCGGCGCGTCGCGCTCGGCGTTCACCGACCCGCCACCGCCGAACTGGCCGGTCTCCCAGGTGGTGTGGGCCGCCGGCGATGATTTTTTAACGGCCCGCATGGACGGTGCAGGCGGACACGACGCGCCGAACCTCGGCGAGATCGACCGCGCGGGACGCATCGTCTGGCAAACGACCGTCGCCGAATCGTTGAACAAGCCGGCGATCGTGCCGCCCTATGCGCTAATCCAGAGCTCGGCGTCGGGTGCCAGGATGGTTTTCTTCGTGAGCGCACTGCGACTCGGCCGGGGCGGCGGCGTGATCGGCACGATCAGTGACGCGTCGACGATTGCCGACCTGCGCCCTCCCCTCGCCGTCGTCGCCGGCGTGACCAGCATGAGGGACGTCAGCGACTACTTCCTCACCTACGACGTGTGGCTCGCCGACGTGCGACGCGGCGAGGCTGTCTCGCACATCTTCCACTTCGAGCCCGACTTCGATGCGAACTACGACCTCTACCAGCATCGCAACGACCTGTGGGTGCAGGCGAACGGCAAGGGACGCGTCGCGGCCGAAGGCGACTACGTCTACGTTACGGTGCTCCAGCACGTCTATCGGTACCGCCTTGCGGACGGAGAAACGCAGCGGCCGCTCTTGCTAAGTGCACGCGGGTGGTTCGTTCTCGGACCGTATCGCGGCACGGTCTATGTGCAGCGCGACGACGGCGTATGGGCGCTGCGCGCCGGCGAGCGCGACGTTCACGCGCGGCTCGTCGCGCCGTCGAAGAGCGCGCTGAAAGCATCGGCTATCATCGGTCGCGTCGCGTACTTCGCGTTCGAGGATGGGCTCGTGCGCGGCGTCGACACCGGCGACGGTCGAATGGTGCTCGACGCGGCCGTGCCGGGCGGCGCCTTCGGCATCGGCTCGAGCGCGGCACACGTTTTCTTCGCGTGCGGGTCGGCGAACGCCGCGGCCGGGACGTGGCACGTCGCGGCGTTCCCACGCCCCGATGCGACGTGACGCCGCTGCTCGCGCGGGCCAAGATCAACCTTACGCTGGAGATCCTCGCGCGTCGTGAGGATGGCTACCACGCCTTGCGCAGCGTGATGGTTCCGCTCGACTTTGCCGACGAGCTCAGCTTCGAGCCCAGCGCGCGGTTCACGTTCACGTGTGAGCCGGCTTCGCTCGCCCCCGACAACCTGGTCGTCCGCGCGTTCGAACGGATCGGCCTCGCCGATTCGCCGGTTGCGGTGACGCTGCGCAAGCGCATCCCCGTCGGCGCCGGGCTCGGGGGCGGCTCGAGCGACGCGGCGAGCGTGCTGCGCGCGGCGATGAGCGGCGCATTGCGTGAGCCGCTTTCACGCGACTGGATCGCCGACGCGCGCGCGCTTGGCTCCGACGTCCCGTTCTTCCTCGCTGACGCTCCGGCGATCGTCGAAGGGACCGGCGAACGCGTCACGGCGCTCGGCGCGGCGCCGCCGTGGTGCGTCGTACTGGTCGTGCCCAACGTGCACGTCGCGACGGCCGAGGCGTACGCCGCGCTCGACGCCTGGCGCGAGCACACGCCGGCACCGACGCGCGCGCGCAGCGACTCGGCGACGCTGCGCTGCGGCGAAGCACTGCAGCGCGGCGACTACGCCGGCGTGCTGGCGGCGCTGACCAACGATTTCGAGCCGGCCGTGCGCGCGGCGCACGCACCCGTCGACGCCGCGCTGCGGGCGCTCGACGCCGCGGGCGCGCCGGGGCGCGCGATGCTCTCGGGTTCGGGGGGCGCGTGCTTCGCGCTTTTTTGCAACCAGGCCGAAGCCCGCGAGTTCGCAGCTCGGCTGCGCGCGCCCGGCGATGCAGCGGTGCACGTCGTCGCGTTGGCGCACGGCGACGCATGGGTGGATTCGCCCGAGGCGAATCCTTCGCGGCCCTCGCTGCGCTGCGGTCCGCCGGCGTGAGCGCCGTAGACGCGATCGTGCTGGCCGGCGGCGGTGCCGACGCCGTGTCGGCGCTCGAGCCCGGCGCGCCCAACAAAGCCTTCGTGCGCGTCGGCGGCGTGCCGCTGGTGGCGCGCACGATCGCGGGGTTGCGCGAGTCGTCGCGGATCGACCGCATCGTCGTGGTCGCGCCGCCCGCGTCGGCGGCAGATCCGGCCCTGGCGGGCGCGAGCGAGGTCCGTGGTGACGGTCCGCGGATGCTCGAGAGCCTGCGTTCCGGGATGCAAGGCTTCACCGAGGACGCGCTGGTCGTCGTGGTCGCCTCGGATCTTCCGGCGCTCGACGCGCCGGCGGTCGACGAGTTCGTCGATGCGGTCTTGGCACGCGATCTCGACATCGCGTACGCCTGCTTGGAACGCAGCTATCACGAGGCGGCGTACCCCGAGTTTCCCCACACCTGGGCCAAGATGCGCGAGGGCCGGTATTGCGGCGGCGGGCTGGTGGCGTTGCGCGCCCGGGTGCTGCCGCGCTTGAGCACCTTTATGGATGCGCTGGGCAACGCGCGAAAGTCGCCGCTGCGCCTGGCCGGGCTGTTCGGGTGGGACGTCATGGCCCGTTTCGCGCTCGGGCGCCTCGCGATCGCTCAGGCCGAAGACCGGGCTTCGCGGTTGCTGCGCGCGCGTGTCGGCGCGATCCGATGCACGCACGCCGAAGTCGCGCTCAACGTGGACCGCGTCGAGGACGTCGCCCGCGCGAACGCACGCTTCGCCTAGAACGTTGACCGAACGATGCGTCTGGTGGCCGCCGTTCTCGCGTTCGTGCTCGCCGCACCCGCCGCCGCGCTCGCGCAAAGCGCGCCGGCAGCGCTCGAGTGCACGCCGCACCAAACCATCGTCGCCGGGATCGGGCGCGCCGGGGTCGTCGCGTTCACCGGCCCGGTGTTCGGGGCGCGAGTCTGCGCGACCGTCGTCAACCTCGCGATCGACCTGTTCACCGCCCGGATCGCCGAGGCGCCGGCGAGCGACGCGCTCGTCACCGCGGCGCTGACCGGCGGCGGCGACGTGACGTTGCAGCTGGAGGGCGCCACGGTGTCCGGCGTGGGCCCGTACGTCGTCGCGCCCGGCGGGGTTTTCCCGGCACTGGGGGGCGACACGTCCGAGGTGCCGCGGGTGCTCCTGGCATACGCCGGTCAGCGCGTGCTGGTGATCGGTACGACGCCGGTGGCGCTCGTCGATCTGGCACGCATCCTGCGGGACCAGCCGGACCTCTTCGGCGCCGACGCCGTCGAACGGGCCGTCGTGATCGCCAGCGGCCCGGGTGCCGCGTTGTCGGTGCGCGGCGACGACGGGGTCCTCGGTGCGGCGAGCGTGGCGTCGCCGCGCGTCTTGCTGCTCATTAAGCGGGGCTGAGAAAGTTGCCCCCGCGACAATTCTCCCAGCGACTTGCCAGCCCGCTACGGTAGCGCTGCGCTCATGCGGGCGATCACCGTGCTGTGCGACCGCCTCGGCGACGTAGGCGGTGCGGAGCGCTATTGGGAGACCGTCCTGCCCGCCCTGACCGCACGGCAGGTCAACGTACGGTTGCTCGCGCGCGACGTCTCTTCGGACGCGGGCTACGCGCTGCGCCCGCAAACCATCCGCTGGGCCGACGAACACGGCCTGCCCTCGAGCGCCGCGGCGCGCGCCGTCGCGGACGAGCTCGTCGAACATCCGCCCGACGCGGTCATCACGGCGAGCGTTTTCGACACCGCTGTCCTCGATGCGGTCCGCCTGCACGCGCCGCGCTGGCTGGCGCGCATCCACGACCACCGCGCGTTCTGTCCCACCGGGGATCGCGTCTATCCGCAATTCGAAGCGCTGTGCAGCGCGCCCATGGGAGCCGCGTGCCGCACCGCGGCGGTCGTGCGCGGTTGCGTGCACGGGCCGCGGCCGACGTCGTACCGCCGGATTCGGGCACGCGAAGCGTTGCGGGACCGCCTCGGTCAGGCCGACGGCGTCCTCGTCTCGAGCCGGCACATGCGCGATACCTGCGCAGCCAACGGTATTCCGGCCGAGCGCATCGCCGTAACGCCGCCGCCCCTGCCGGACGCCGCCTTCGCGGTCGCGCCGGCGCTGCGGCCGCGCACCCGCACGCTAGTATTCGCCGGCCGGCTCACGCCGCGCAAAGGCCTGCGCTCGCTGCTCGGCGCGCTGGCAAAGATCGACCCCGACGAACGGCCGCGCTTGATCGTGGCCGGCGAGGGTGACCACGAAGAGCGCGACGCCCGCGCGCTCGCCGCGCGCGACGGCATCGAGGTCGACTGGCGCGGCCGGCTGACGACGGTCGCCTTGCGCGGCGCGATCGATGAGGCGGATGCGGTGGCGCTGCCCTCGCTGTGGCCCGAACCGTTCGGTCTCGTCGGTATCGAGGCCCAAGCGCGCGGGCGTCCGGCCGTGGGATACCGCGTCGGGGCGATCGGCGAATGGATTGCCGACGCCGGGTTCGCGGTAAAACGTGGTGACGAGCAGGCTTTGGCGGACGCGATCCGGGCAGTCCTCGAGGAGCGCACCTGGCACGAGTTGTCGGCCGCGGCGTTGGCGCGCGCTCAAGCGTACCGCCTCGACGCGCACGTCGAGCGACTACTCGGCATCTTCGGAGGAGCTCCCTGTACATGAAGGTTCTGGTGATCGGCGGCGATGGCTATTGCGGCTGGGCCACGTCGATCCATCTCTCCAACCGGGGCTTCGACGTCACGATCGTCGACAGTCTGGTGCGTCGGGAGTGGGACCGCGAACACGGGCTCGCGTCACTGGTGCCGATCGCGTCGATGCGCCGGCGCATCGACGAGTGGTCGCGCGTCTCCGGGCGCACGATCCGCTTTTGCGAGACCGATGTCACGGACTACGCGGCGCTGTGCCGGGTCGTTCGTGACGGGGCCCCCGACGCGATCGTGCACTTCGGGCAACAACGCAGCGCGCCGTTCTCGATGATCGACCACGAGCACGCCCTGCGAACCCACCTCAACAACACCGTGGCGAACTTGAACGTGTTGTGGGCTCTGCACGAGCATGCACCGGACGCCCATCTGGTCAAGCTCGGCACGATGGGCGAATACGGAACGCCGAACATCGACATCGAGGAAGGCTTTCTCACCGTCGAGCACAAGGGGCGCACCGACTCGTTGCCGTTCCCCAAACAACCCGGGTCGTTCTACCACTTGACGAAGGTGAGCGACAGCGACCAAATCGCGTTCGCTTGCAGAACGTGGTCGCTGCCTGCGACCGACCTCAATCAAGGCGTCGTCTACGGCACCGCCACGAACGAGACGGAGCTCTCGCCGGCGCTGGCCAACCGCTACGATTACGACCACATCTTCGGCACGGTGCTCAACCGCTTTTGCGTGCAGGCCGCGCTCGGCCACCCGCTCACCGTGTACGGCGGCGGCACACAGACGCGCTCCTTCCTCGACATCCGCGACACAGTCCGCTGCGTCGAGCTCGCGCTGGAGCACCCCGCTCGCAGCGGCGAGTACCGCGTGTTCAACCAGTTCACCGAGACGTTCGCGGTCGGCGAGCTCGCCGCACGGGTCGCCGGCGTCGCGCGCGGACGCGGCCTGGCGTGCGAAATCATGCACCTGGCGAACCCGCGGACCGAGCGCGAGTCGCACTACTACAACCCGGTGAACACCAACCTGCGTGCCCTCGGCCTCGAGCCAACGCGGCTCTCGGACGCGACCATCGCCGGGTTGATCGCCCTGGCGCAAGCCCGCGCCACGCGCGTCGATCTGCGGCTCATCCCGCCGCGGGTCGAATGGCGTCCGGCCGAGCCGAACGAAGGCGCGCCGGCGGTCGCGTAGCGGCAACCTTGACGAGGCGGCCGGCGTTGGCGGGGATGATGCGACTGGTCCTCGCCGCTGCCGTGCTTGGGCTGACCGCGGTAGCGCATGCGACACCGCACGCCCAGCCGAAGTCGGCCGCCCGCAGCGTCATCGTCATCGTCCGGGCGCGAATCGTCTCGGGGACGCGGCAAGCGGCGCGCGCCTACGTGTCGCCCGCGGCGGCGACGTACGTCACCGAATTTCCGGCGCCCCTGGTCGTCGCGGTCGCGCCTGAAGCCGCGGAGGGCAAGGCGCGCCGCGTGCGTTTCCGCTGTGTGACCGCTGGTTGCAAAATAGCACCTGCCGACCAACCTAACCTGGACGCAATCCATGTGGTCTGGCGTTACGTCAGTCCGATCTCACCCAAGAAGAACATCCTCGACCCGGCTGCGAAAGATGCCGACGTCGCCGACGGCCGAGCGGCTATCGGGATCGCGATCGAGGCCGCTCGGCCCGACGCGACCTACGTCATCACGGCGACGCCGCTCGCCCAGGAGGGCGAGCGCGCAGTGCCCGCCACCTTCACGCTCACCTCGCGCTGAACGCTAGGGAGCCTCGGCGCCGCTCCAGCGCGTGAAGAGCTTGGCGTCGATCCCGAACTGATCGAGCGCCTTGCCGACCGTGTGCGCGATGATGTCGTCGACGGTCTTGGGCCGCGCGTACATCCCGGGGACCGGCGGTAAGATCACCGCGCCGAGCTCCGCGAGTTGTGCGAGCGTGCGCAGATGCCCTAAGTGCAGCGGCGTCTCGCGGACCACCAGGACGACGCGGCGCTTCTCCTTGAGGCAGACGTCGGCGGCGCGCGCCAGCAAGTTGGCGTTGAAACCGTAGGCGATCGAGGACGCCGTCTTGATCGAGCACGGGATCACCAGCATGCCGCCGGTCTCGAACGAGCCCGAGGAGATCGAGGCCGCGAGATCGCCGTCCCGATGGACGACGCCGGCGAGCGCCTCCACCTCGGCCGCGGTCATGTCGGTTTCCAATTCGATCGTTTGGCGCGCTTGCTCGGAGAGCACGAGGTGCGTCTCGATATCGGGGATCCGCTGCAACGCCCGCAGCGCCGCGATCGCATAGACGCTCCCGCTCGCTCCCGAGACCCCGACGATCAGCCGTTTCACCATGCACCCCGTTCCACGCCGGTCCACAGAATCCGCATGCGATCTGTGGAGGCGCCCGAGGGTCGCGCGGTCGCTGCGCCCGAATCACGAGGGGTGCTCCTGGTCGACGAACGCCGGCTGCCCCGCGACGACGCGCTCGCGCCCGCGGAGTTCCTGACCCGGCTGGTCGGACGCCGCGTGCTCGGCGACGGCGAACGCCGGGCGATCGTGCGCCGCATCGCCGCGACGCGCGAGGACGTCAGCCTCCCCGCACAGGTGCGCTCGAGCCCGTCCTTCGCCGGGCGCGTCCTCGACGCGGTCGACCGCGGCGCTATTCCGTCCGCGTTCGAGACGCTCGCGCAACACGTGCGCACCCTCGTCGCGTTCGCCGACACGCTCGACGTGGGCAGCGCCCTGCGGTTCGCCGTCGGCGCGCAGCCGGCGCTCGAGGGCGAGACCCTGACCGTCGACGCCGCCTTGCTGGCGCATCCCGACGATGCGTTCGCCTGGCGGCGGCTGGCCGCCGAGGCCGGGCTGACGCTCGAATCGGTCGAGCTCGGCGCGCCGGCTCCGCCGCCGCTCGACCTCGCCGCGGTCGACGGCATCTGCGCCTTGTTGCGCTACGCCGCGTCGCAGCTCGACGTGCACGCGCGCCGCATGCTGATCGCGCCGCAAAGCGGCGTCCCGGCCGACGACGCGCGCACCCTGCTGGCCACCGCCGGCGAGCGCTCCGCTCTGCTCGAGGTCATCGCGAAAGGTGCGAGCGCCGACGCGCAGCGCTTCGCGCACGCACTGGGTACGGTGACCTCAGCGTACAAGGCTCCCGACGCCTCGGCGACGACCGTCCTCGCGACGGTCACCGCTGCGTTTCCGATCGCCGACGGGCGCACGCGCGCGGCGCTCGAACGCATCGCGCACGACTTCGACGCGGCGCGCGCGTTCGCCGAACCGTGGGAAGCCTCCGACCTGATCGGCGAGTTCGAGGCCGAGGTCGCAGGCGCAGCGCGGGTGTCGACGGCGGTGAGCGGCATCGAGCCCGCGGAGCCGGTCGCGGACGAGCCGCCGGCCCCGGTCGTGATGCGCAAGCTCTCCTTCAGCGCGTCGTCGCTCAACGCGTACGCCGAGTGCTCGCGCAAGTGGTGGTTCCGCTATGCCTGCGCGGCGATCGAGGACCGCGGTTCGTCGGCCTCGTTCTACGGGATCGCCTTCCACGCAGCGCTCGAGGACTTCCACGGCGTTCACGCGCGCTTTGACGGCGCCGACGCGGAGTCGCTGGCGAACGAGCTGGACTTCCGCGTCGTCACGGCGTTCGACCGGCATCGTACCCGGTTCGACGCGCCGGTGGAGTTCGAGCTCCAGAAACGCCGCGCTCGGCGCACCGCCAAGAAGTACCTGGCCTGGCTGCTCGAACGCGCGCGGCGCGCGCCCTTCGCGGTGATCGGCTGCGAGACGCAAGCCGACGTCGAGCTGGGCGGACACCATTTCGTCGGCTACATCGACCGCCTCGATCGCGACGACCGCACCGGGACGGTCACCGTGGTCGACTACAAGACCGGCTCGATCGCGACGAGCGCCGAGGAGTACCTGGCCGAGGTGCGGGCGTTTCGCGAGTTCCAGCTCCCGTTTTACTATTGGGCCCGGACCGCGGCCGGCGACGTGGTCACGCGGCTGGCGCTCGTCCCGCTCAAGGATGCGCTGCTCGACATCGCGCCGGTCGAGCTCGAGGTCGTGAACGCCTCCCGCGCGACCAACGCGCAGGGTGCGCGCGGCGAGATCGGTTTAGGCGAGCTGGAGCGGGCGCGCGCGCGCATGATCGCGCTGGCGACGGAACTCGCGGGCGGAACCCTCGCAGTTTTCCCGGCCACGGACGACCCGTCCGCGTGCCGGTACTGCGCCTACGCGCAAGCCTGCCGCGAACGTCCGCTCGCGCTCGAGGAGCGGTTCGCGCGATGACCTGGCGCTCGGCGCAGGGTGAGGGCGACGTCGCCGTGTTGGCGCTCGAACGCGCGCTCGCGCTGCCCGCGGAGCACGGCCTCATCGCGTTCACGGGACCCCCGACGAGCGGCAAGACGGAGGCGCTGGTGCGGCGCTTCGCGGCGCTCGTCGGTGCCGAACCGGCGCTGGCCGGCGCCGCGATCGTGACCGCCGCGCGCGAGGACGGAGCGCGCACGCTGGCCGCACGCATGACCGCGGCGACCGGGTTCGCCGTGCGGGGTGCGACGCTCGACGAACTCGCGCTCGAGCTGCTGCGCGCGCACCCGTGGGATACCGGCCTGGCGCTAGACCTCGAATTGGTCGACCCGCTCGACGCCGAGGAGATCTTCGCGCGCGCCGCGGCGCCGCTGTTCTCGCCCGAGTGGAGCGACTGGCTCGGCGCCGACGTCGACCCGGAGATCGCCGGCCTGCGCACGCCCGCGCGTTTCGCCGATGCGGCACTGCGCTTGATCCGCAAGCTGCGCGATGCCGGGATCGGCGACGAAGCGTTCCTCGCGATCGCGTTGCGCGGTGCGACGACGTTCTACGCGCGGCCGCCCAACCTCGCGTCGCCCGCGCTGCTCTCCGCGACGAAGGACGAGCACCGGGCCTCGCTCGCGATCGACGCGGCCGAGCTCGAGCGCCAGCGCCGGCGCGAGCTGGACCTGGCCAAGATCTTGGCGCGTCTGTATCGCGCCTACGTCGACGAGCTGGTACGGCGCGGCTGCCTCACCGCGAGCGACGCGCTCGCCGAGGCGACGCATCTGCTCGAGCACCGCAGGACGATCGCCGGCGCGCTGCGGCGCCGGCTGCGCGTCGCGTTCGTCGATGACGCTCACGATCTCTCGCCGGCCGCGCTGCGCTTCCTGCGCGCGCTGTTCGGAGGCGCCCTCGACGGCGTGGTCGTCGCCGGTGATCCCGACGCCGCGACGCAGACGTTCGCCGGTGCGCGTCCGGAGCGTATCTTCGGTATCGCGACGACGTCGGTCGCGCTGCCCGCGCGCACGCTGCACCCGCAGATCGCGGCGGTCATGCGCGGCGTGATCGACGGCGATCCGGCACGCCCGGTTCCGAGCGGCGACGCCGTGCGCGTGCTGCGCTCTTCCGACCGGCTTGCGGAGGCGGACGAGATCGCCCAACGTGTGGCGGCGTTGCTGCTGGGCGGCACGCCGCCGGCGCGCATCGGCGTGCTCCATCGCACGCTGCGAACGCTCGCGACGTACGAAGACGCGCTGGTCGGACGCGACATCCCGGTCGCGCTGGCCGGCGATCCGGCGTTGTTCGAGCGCGCCGACGTCCGCGACGCCCTCGCGCTGCTGTGGACCGCGACGGACGTCTTCCGGCACGCCTGGACGCTGCGCGCGCTGCAGCTGCCGATGTTGCGGCTCTCCGATGCGTCGATCGCGATTCTGTGCGGTGAACCGGCGAGCCCGCAGCCCGCCTTGTTCGTGCTGCCCGAAGCGGAGGCCGACGGCGACCGGCGCTGGGATCGGAAGCGCGACCTGCGGCTGGGGACCAACCTGCTGCGGGGCGAGCGCGACGCCGACCTCTCGCCCCAAGCGCGCGAGCGCATCGCCGCATTTCGCGTGCGGCGGGCGCGCTGGACCCAATGGCTGGGCACGACCGACGTGGCAAGCGCGGCGCGCGCCATTATCGAGGACGGCGGGTTATTGCTGCCGCGACACGGCGAGACGGCCGCCCGCGCTCGGCTGCGCGCGACGCTGGTGGAGCGCCTTATCGCGCTGGTGGGCTCGTATGCCGCGCGCCATCCTTTCGACGACCTCGCCGGTGCGCTGGGGTACTGCGAACGGCTCGCCGTCGCCGAACACGGGCCCGAACTGGTCGACGAGCGCACCGACGCGGTCGTGGTCGCGGCGGTCGAACGCGCGCTCGGGCGCCGCTTCGAGCACGTGTTCGTCGTCGACGCGCGCGCCGGCGCGTTCCCGCCGTACTACGTCCCCGACGCGTTCCTGTTCAGCCCGACCTACGGCATGATCCCCAAGGACAGCGCCGGGGACGCCGTCGCGGCGCGCACCGCGAAGTTCACCTGGTACGAACACCATGCGAAGCCGCGCGCAGCATACGTGCGCGAGCAGCGGCGCCTCTTTGCTGCGGCGCTGGGCCGGGCCGACCTCTCGGTCACGGTTTCGGCAAGCGGCCGTCCCACCCGGGGAGTCGCAGCTCCGGAGCTGGCCGCCGAAGTCAGCGTGCTGCTGGGGAACGCGCGCTAGCGGCGCCGCGGGCAGGCCGCCGCAACCAACTTTTCACCCTCCTCTCATGCCGCCGCGCCGCAGCGCCGCAATGATAGCGAGGCAGGAGGCGTTCGGAGGATATCGTGCTGCCGCCCAAGATCGACACGTCGACCGATCCACAGGTCGGTTTTCGCCCGCCGGGGACGCTGGACGCGCCCGGCGCGCTCCTGCCCTATGCCGGGCGCTTCGGCCGGCGGCAGGCCGCCCATCTGCTGCGGCGGGCCGGCTTCGGCGGCTCCGAGGCCGACGTCGCGCGACTGGCGTCGCTGGGAATGCAAGGCGCCGTGGACGCGCTGCTGCATCCCGCGGCACCCGACGCCGACCTACCGTCGTACCCGGACGTCACGTCGCTGTACGATCCCAAGAAGGCGCGCCAAACTGCGCAGCTGTGGTGGCTCGACCGAATGCTGCGCACGAACCGCCCGCTCGACGAGAAGATGACGCTGTTCTGGCACGGTCATTTCGCCACGTCGATTCAAAAAGTTGCGCCACCGCAGATGGTCGCGCAGGTCAACCTCTTCCGCCAGTTCGGGTTGGGGCGCTTTCCGGCGCTCCTCTCGGCGGTGACGCGCGATCCCGCGATGCTGATCTGGCTCGACAACCGTGCCAACGCGAAAGCGCATCCCAATGAGAACTACGCGCGCGAAGTGATGGAGCTGTTCGCGCTGGGCCTGGGGGCGTACACCGAGGACGACGTCAAGGAAGCCGCCCGCGCCTTCACCGGCTGGACCATCGACAAGAACCAGCAGGCCGTGTTCGTGCCGGCCCGGCACGACGACGGGATCAAAACGGTGCTCGGAAAGTCAGGGCGGCTCGACGCCGACGACGTAGTCGCGATCGTCGTCTCGCAGCCGGTGCACCAGCGCTTTCTTGCGCACAAGCTGCTCGAGTTCTTCGTGTACAGCGACCCCGAGCCGGAGTTGATCGAAGCGCTCGCGCAAGTCTACGCGCTGGGCGGATTCGACGTCGCCAAGGCGGTCGGGACGATCCTGCGCTCGGACGTGTTCTTCTCGCCGCGGGCCTACCGCGCGATTCCGAAATCACCGATCGAGCTCGCGCTCGGGACGTTGCGCTACATCGGCGCGCAGACGGTACCGCCCAACCTGCCCTACCAGCTGGCGCGGATGGGTCAGGAACCCCTGAACCCGCCCAGCGTGAAGGGGTGGGATGGTGGACCCACGTGGATCAACACCTCGACGCTGCTGGCACGCTTCAACTTCGTCAACGCTTTGGTCGCGCAGACCGCACCGGCAAAGAACGGCCAGGCCGCGATTCCGGCCCCGAACGTCGCGCCCGACGAGATCGTACGGCGCGTCGGCATGGATCCCGACAAGATCGCGCAGACCATCGTCGGCGGCGTCGTACAGGACGACGTCACCTCCGACGTGCGCTCGACGCTGGTCGCGTACTTGAACTCACAGACCCCCAGCGCGATGGCGCAGAACCCGCTGCCGTTCGGCCCCGAGAACTATCAAGACAAGATCCGCGGCGCGCTCGCGCTGACCCTCAACCTCCCCGTCAACCAGCTGGACTGAAGGATCGCGATGAAGAGACAGCATTTCGTCACGTCAGCGCTCTCCGTCGCGTTTCTGGGCGGCAACGGTGCGCGTGCGCTCGCTCAAGTCGCCGCGGGCTCACCGCTGCTGCCGGGGTTCGCGAGCGGCGTCGATCCGGACAACGTGCTCGTGGTGGTGCAGATGGGCGGCGGAAACGACGGCCTCAACACCGTGGTGCCGTGGAGCGACGATGCGTACCATCGCGTCCGGCCTGCGATCGGCATCGCGGAGAATGCGGTCCTCAAGCTCAACGACCGGATCGGTTTCAACCCCGCGCTCAAAGGGCTCAACGAGCTCTACAAGCAGGGTCGGGTCGCACTGGTCCAAGGCGTCGGCTACCCGAATCCCAACCGCTCGCATTTCGAGGCGACGCAGATCTGGGAGACGGCGTCACCCGATCGCCCGCAGCAGTATGGCTGGCTGGGACGCTATCTCGACCGGCGCTTCAGCGCCGCCAAGCCGGCCTCGACGTTCGAAGCCGTCTCGCTGGGCGACTCGCTGCCGGCCGCGTTGGTCGCCTCGCACGTCGAAGTGCCCGCGATCGGCGCACTCAACGCCTTTGCGTACAACACCGGCCGCGACCTGGCCTCGAAGCAGAGCGCCGGCGTGCTCTACGACGGAGCGAAAGCCGGACAATCCCCGTACCTCGCGATGATCGCGCAGACCGCCCGCGACGCGTACCACGGCGGTGACGTGCTGCGCAAGCAAACCGCCGAGTTCACCAACAAGGCGACCTACGCGCCCAACGGCTTCGCTCAGCAGCTCGCGCTCGCGGCCAAGCTGATCGGCTCGACCGCCGGATCGAAGATCGTGTTCGTCTCGCTCGGCTCGTTCGACACCCACGCCGGACAGCGAGCGCAACAGGATCGCCTGCTCGGCTATCTGGGGGACGGGCTGCTCGCGTTCTACGCGGATCTCGCAGCGCACGGTCTCGACAAGAAGGTCCTCACGATGACGTTCAGCGAGTTCGGCCGCCGGGTCGCGCAGAACGCGTCCAACGGGACCGATCACGGTACCGCGATGCCGTTGTTCATCGCCGGCGGCGGGGTGAAGGGCGGCATCTACGGCGAGCACCCGTCGCTGACCGACCTCGACCGCGGCGGCGACCTGAAATTCTCGACCGATTTCCGCGCCGTCTATGCAACCGTGATCGAGAAGTGGCTGGGGCGGAATCCGGCCGAGGTCCTGACCGGGGCGTACCCGACGCTCGCCTTCGTCTGATCGCCGGACCGATTCGTCTCGACGTCGTCGGCCCCGACGAGTACGTGCGCGTGGTGTTGCCGCGATCGCACGCACTCTGGGCTGGTGCACGGAGCTTCGACGAGTACGCCGGCGAGTTCCGCACGACGGCGGCTTCCGGCTGGGGCAAACGCCGTTTTCGTACGCTCGGGCTGCGCATCGGCGGCGAGCTCGTCGCGTCGTGCAAGCGCTACGAGCGCGTGTTGCGCTGCGGCGAGCGCACGTTTGCCGCGGCTGGGATCGGCGCGGTCTACACCCCCGCTGAGCTGCGCGGGCGCGGCTACGCGACAGCGTTGCTCGGCGCGTTCCTCGACGCCGAGCGCGACGCCGGGACGGATTTGGCGTATTTGTTCAGCGACATCCATCCGGCGTTCTATGCGCGGCTCGGTTTCGTAGCGCTGCCGTCGCGCACGATCGCGTTGCGGGCCGACCTGCTGCCCGGCGAGCGTGTCACGGTCGTCGCCCTGGGCGACGGCGACGCGGCCGCGATCCGCCGCGTCTTCGACGCGCTCGATGCACGGCGCCCGTTCGCGTTCGCGCGCACGCCGCTGGAGTGGGACTGGCAGCGCTTGCGCGCCGGCTCGAGCGAACATCCGGGACAAGTCCTGCGGCTCGGCGTCCGGCGCGGCCGCGGCTTGGCCGCCTACGTTACCGGACGGCGCGTCCCGCTGGCCGATGCGTTCGTCCTGGACGAGTTCGCGTTCGCGCGCGACGAGGACGCGGGCACGCTCGCGCCGCTGCTGCGCGCCGCGGCCGGAGACTTGCGCACCATCCGCGGCTGGCTGCCGCCCGCGGTCGCACGCGACCCGCTGCCGCGCGGCGCTGTGCGGGCGCGCACCAGCGCGATCGCCATGCTGCTCCCGCTCAGCGCGGCTTTTCGCGCGGCGTTTCGCGCCCGGCCGCTCGAACGGCGCGCGCCGGCCGACCCCTGTTGGAGCACCGACCATATCTAGGGAGGCTCTGAAGAAGTCGGGTGCCACAAAGCCGCCGAGGATTTTTCGTCGGATCGAGGCGCGAGGAGGGAGCAATGCCGTAGCATTGTGACCGACGCAGCAACGAAGAGCCCGGGCGGAAAAGACCGGCGGCGACTGGCGCGGGACTTCTTGAGAGCCTCCCTAGTTCAGGACAACGTCCGTCTGCATCGGGTCGTCAAGCGACTTCGCAGCTTCCTTTAGGCAGCGCACGAACGGCGCGATCGCGGAGTTGCCCTCGTCGGCACGCCAGACCGCGTGCAGAGCGATCGTCTTCTGTTTTGGACGGAGCGGACGGTAGACGATGCCCGGTATCGGCAGCTCGCGACTCGCGTCGTACATGAGCGCGACACCGATACCAGCCGCAACGCACATCACCAACATGTCGACGGTCTCGACTACCTGCACGACGTTTGCCCGGAACCCGGCCTCGGAGAGCGCGCCGCGCACGAGGTCCTTGGACCCGTAGCCTCGATGCGCCGCGATCTCGACGAACCGTTCCCCAGCCAGGTTTCCCAGTTCGACGACGGTGTTGCCGGCAAGACGGTGCCCCGCCGGCAAGGCTACCACAAGGGGATCGCTCCGCAATCGTTCACTGCGCAGCCCATTGCGCAGGTCAACCGGACCACGCACGACGGCGATATCGAATTCGCCTTTGCGCAGTTGCTCCAACTCGAGCAGCTTCACCGGATCGCTGAGCGAAATCGGGACCCCCGGACGCTCGGCTCGGAAAAGCCGAATCGCCACCGTGATCACCGCGTAGCGCGCGCTGCTGCGCGTTCCGATCTTCAGGCGTTCCGTTGAGCCGGCCGATGCTTCGGCCATCATGCGCCGAATGTTTTGGGCCCTGCCCAGCAGGGCCATCGATTCGCGGGCGAAGATTTCACCAGCCGGCGTTGGCTCGATCTGCCGTTGCGCGCGCGAAAACAACGAAACGCCCAGACCTCGTTCAAGCGCCGCGATACGACGGGTGAGCGCGGGCTGGGTCATCCCGAGTGCGGCCGCACCGCGCCCGAAGCCGCGGTGCTCAATGACCGTCATGAAGCATTCGAGATCGCGGAAATCAAACATCGTACGTCCGCATCGGCGTCGTGTTCGCCGGGGCGGCTCGCATCCCGTCCTCCTCCGAGTCGCAGCGTGCGGTCAGAAGAGCTTGAGTTGCCGAGCTTCTTCGTCGGTCAGAGAGGCAACCCGCGTGCCCAGCAGCCGGATCGGAACGCCGTACATCCCGGCGCGTTGCCAGCACCATACCGCCGCGTCGTGGATCGTCGCGGCGTCGTTGGTCGCGATGGCGAGTGAGGTCTGCCGCCCGGTGATCGTGTGGTCGGCCTTCTTGATCTTGACGCCGACGGTCGAGGCGCGCAGTTGCTTGGCTTGGAGATCGCGAGCCAGCTCGTCGGACTGCACCCGCAGGAGCGCCAGGATGCGGGCCTCGTCGCGCTCGTCGTACTCGAACGTCTCCTCGGTCGAAATCGACTTGCGTTCGCGCGACGGATCGACGTCGCGCTCGTCGATGCCGCGCGCCAGGTCACGATAGAACGTGCCGCCGCGCCCGAACAAGTCGTAAAGCGTGCGTTCGTCGAGCGCCGCGACGTCGCCGATGGTACGAACGCCCGCGGCCTCGAGGCGCGGCTGGGTCTTGGGACCGATCCCCCACAAGCGCGCGATCGGCATCGGCGCCAGGAACGCCGCTTCGGTGCCCGGGCGCACGACCGTGAGACCGTCGGGCTTGTCGAGGTCGCTGGCGATCTTGGCGACCATCTTCCCGGATGCGACGCCCGCACTCACCGTCAAGCCGACCTCGGCGCGGACGCGCGCCCGCACCCGCTGCGCGAAGGCGACCGCCGCGTCGAGATCGTCCCCCGCGACGGCAACGAACGCTTCGTCGAGCGACAGCCCTTCCACGGCGCGACCGTCCTCCTCGAAGATCGCGAACACGCGCTGCGACG
This sequence comes from Vulcanimicrobiota bacterium, assembly GCA_003140215.1. Taxonomy (GTDB): domain Bacteria; phylum Vulcanimicrobiota; class Vulcanimicrobiia; order Vulcanimicrobiales; family Vulcanimicrobiaceae; genus Vulcanimicrobium; species Vulcanimicrobium beijerinckii. The sequence continues at coordinate 445,363 of PLJL01000001.1, forward strand.
TCTCGCGGTACGCCGTGAAGTTGGGCGGAACGACCGTGAGTTGCGGACATAGCTCGAGGGCACGATACAGCGGCATCGCCGATCGCACGCCGTACGGCCGCGCCTCGTACGACGCGGTCAAGACGACGGCCCGCCGTGACGATCCCGAGACTGCCAACGGAACCCCGCGCAGCGACGGATCGTCACGCTGGGCGACGGACGCATAGAACGCATCGAGGTCGAAGTGCGCGATCATGAGCGGTGCCGCCGGCAGCTACGGGTCGGGGTTCGTCTGCTCCAAATCGACGATCGCCTCGACGTCGCCTTCGTCGATCGACACGGCAACGCGACCATCGGAATCAGAGCGGACGACCTCGCCGGCAAACTCTCGCTCGCGCCCGTCGAGACCGGTGACCGCGAAGCGCAGGCGCGTCCCCTCCGCCGCGGGACCCTGCGCGACCAGCAGCATCCCGCCGCGCGAGACGTTCTCGGTCGTACCGTGCTTGGGCGTACCGTCCGGGCCGCGGTACACGACGGGGAGCCGGATCGCGATACGCTTCGTGCTGCGGCGTTCGGGCTGTTCGCTCATGGTCTCACCTCCGGTGCCGTCGTCACGCCGCAACCCCGTCCAACACGGTCCGGATGGCGCGCAGGTTGCGCGCGTCGTCATCTTCCTCGCCCGGCGTTTCGAGGATCGCGACCTTTCCCACGACCCCCGGATGCGCGACGATCGCGCGGAACCCTTCGATGCCGATCCGGCCCTCGCCGATGTGCCAGTGGCGGTCGCGATGACCGCCCAGCTCGATCTGGGTGTCGTTGAAGTGGAACATCACCACGCGCTCGAGACCCAGCTCGCTCTCGACCAGCTCGAAAAACCGCTCGACGCCGTCGCGGCTGTCGATCGCGTAGCCGGCCGCCCAAGTATGGGCGGTGTCCAGGCAGACGCGCAGGTTCGGATGTCCGATCGCACGCACGAATGCGCCGAGCTCCTCGATCGTGCCACCGCACAGCTGGCCCGCTCCCGCGCTGTTCTCCATCACCAGGGAGACGTCGGGTGCGATGCCGTCGAGTGCGTCCTCGAGTGCAGCCACGACCGCTGCGAAACCGTCGGCCCGCGCGCGCGTACCGTATGAGCCCAGATGCGTGTTGACGTAGGCGACGTCACCGACGGCGGCGATCGCGAGATCGTTCTTGAGCAGCCGCAGCGAGCCGGCAACGGTCTTGTCGTCCTCGCTCGCGAGGTTGATGAGATACGACGTGTGGATCACGGCCGGGGCGATCCCGGCCTGGACTCGCGCCGCCGCGAAGCGTTGCAGCGCCGGCGTGTCGATGGCGCCGACCCGGTACGTCTTGGGGTTGCCGGCGAAGAACTGCAGCGCGTCGTAGCCGAGCTTGCGCGCGTAGCCGACGGCGGCTTCGTACCCCGTACCGACGCGCACGTGCGCCCCGATCCGCATCAACGGTGCTCTAGCAGGCTAGCGGCGGCGGCCGAAGTTGAATTGGCGCGCCCGCATCCCGGTCGGCATGAAGCTCTTGGCACGCGGCGACGCCATCGCCCGGGACGGGTTCTTCTCGAACGTCGTCCCGGTCAGCAGCACCGCGTCCGAGGGGCGTTCGCGGCGGCCGACGCGGCCGATGAGCTGCTCGACCTCCGACTCGCCGAACGCGTCGGAATCGGTGATGACGATGAGGTCCGCGGCCGGGATGTCGATCCCGCTGCCGACCAAGTTCGTCGCGGCCAGCACCGCCGGCGCCTTGCCGCGAAACGCGTTCATCATCTCGATACGCGTCCCGACCTCGTTCACCCGAACGCCCTTGCGGCGGTGGCGGCGGCCTTGTTCCTCGGTATCGGCCATGTCGCCGCGCAGCTGCTGCACTTCGATCCCATAGGTGTGCTCGAGCCGTTCGGCCAGGCGCGGCACGTCGCCGCGAGTCCGCCCGATGACGAAGATGCGCGAACCGCGCGCGAGATGGTCGCGAATGAGCACGTCGGCACGCGAGAGCTGCTCGGCCGGCGGCTCACCCCAAACGCCCTCGACCTTGTGCACCTTGGTCGGCAACACGTCGAAGGGCATGCCCTTCATCGCGACGACGTTGTCCATCGCGCCGATCCGTTCGAGAAAGCGCCTCAACTCGTCGGGCGTCGCCGACGCGAAGAGCATCGGACAGTCGAGATCTTCGAGCAGCCGCAAGTGCTCGCGCTCGTCGAACGCGTTGACGTCGTCGACGACGAGCAGATCGCTCGAATCGAGGATGTCCCAATGCCGGTCGATCGTGAGCATCATCGCCGAGCCGACGACGACGTGAATCGTACCGTTCGCGATCCCGGCCTCGACCGCACGCCGCTCCCCCGGCGTGGCGCCGCCATGGATCTGACCGACGCCGATCCCCGTCCCCTCCAGCCGTTCGGTGAAGTAGGTGACGTGCTGGCGAATCAAGTCGCGCGTCGGCGCCAAGATCACCACGTAACCGTCGGTCTTCATGATGGTGTCGACCGCGACACGCAGCATCACCTCGGTCTTGCCGGAGCCGGTCGGGGCCTTGAGCAAAAACTCGAACTGGCCTTCGTCGAGGCCGGTGGTGAGCCGGTTGAGGGCGACCTGTTGGCCGTCGGTGAGGGCGAAGGATTCGCCCGGCTGGATCAACTCGTGGATGAGCGCGACGCGCTGGGCGTTTCGGTCGATCGTCGCCCACACGTCGGCAGGGACGAGACTCGATGATAGGTTCGCCGGGGGCGAACCCGCTAGACCGCTGATGGTTGTGGCTCCGTTTCTTGCTCTGCGACGATCGTCTCGACCGGCGCCTCGTTGCTGTTTCGTTCGTCCGTCTCGGACCAAATAGACTCACCCCGGTGGACCGCGTCCGGCCCGGCAGGGGTTTCCTGCCCGGCGGCAACGGTGCGGATCGGGAGCGCCAGCTCGATGGGGGAGGCGCCGTCGACGTCGATCGGGGGCAGCTCCTCGAGCGAGCGCAGCCCGAACACCTCGAGAAACTCCGGCGTGGTCTTGTACAGGATGGGGCGGCCCGGGACGTCCTTGCGGCCCGATTCGGTCAGGAACCGGCGGTCGACGAGCGTCGCGATGACCGAATCGGCGCTCACCCCTCTGATCCCCTCGATCTCCCCTTTGGTCACCGGCTGCATGTACGCGGCGATGGCGAGCGTCTCAAGCGCGGCCGGCGACAGGTTCGTCTTGGGCGGCATCAGGTAGGCTTCGACCGCCTCGCGGGCGCCGGGCGAGCTGGCGAAGCGGTAGCCGCCCGCGATCTCGCGCAGCACGACGCCGCGGTGCGAGAACTCCTCGTCGATCTTCTGCAGGGCGACGGTGACCTCGGCCTCCTCGGCTCCGGTGAGCTTGGCCAGGGTCTTGATCGAAAGCGCTTCTGAGGCCACGAACAGCAGCGCCTCGAGGTCGCGCTGCAGCTTGCCGGTGTCGACGAGCTCAGGCTGCACGGTGCTCCTCGGGGACCGCGACAAGCTCGATGTCGCCGAATGCCTCGGCCTGCGCGACGCGCACCCGCTCCCGGCGGACCAATTCGAGAACCGCCAAGAAGGTGACGATGATCGCGAGCCGGTCCAGACCCGCGCACAGCGCGAAGAACGAGGCCCGGCCCTGGCGGCGCACCGCTCGCACGACCGCGTCCATCTGCTCGACCAGCGAGACCCGCTCGCGCACGATCGTGCGCTTCTCGGGCTTGGCCGCGCGCAACGCCGCAGCCAACGCTTCGGCGAGCTTGGCGACGTCGATCTTGTAGCGCTGCACGAAATCCGCGGTCGGATCGCCGCCGTCGGCGCGCAGAAAGAACGCGGCGGCCTCGGCGGCACGCGCCTTGAGCTCGTGGCCCGCGTCGCGGTACTTCGAGTAGGTCAACAGGCGTTCGCGCAGCCGCGCCTCGACGGCTTCGGCCGACTCTTCGGGATCGCCGGCGAACTCGATCGGGATCGGCGGCAGCAAGGCCTTGGACTTCAGGAAGACCAGCGTGGCAGCGACCACGAGGTAGTCCGCCGCGAGCTCGACGTCGAGCGCTTCCATCGCCTGGATGTAGGCGAGGTACTGGTCGGCTACCAGCGCGAGCGGGACCGTCGCGATGTCGAGCTGGCGCTCCTTGACGAGGCTGAGCAGCAGGTCCAGCGGACCGTCGAATACATCGAGCGAGACACGCAGCGCCGGCGGCAACGACCCATTGTCACCCGGACGCATGTCACGCTGCGCGTGACGCATGTCAGGCTGCGCGTGAGCTTGGCCTGCCCTGAGCCCGTCGAAGGGTCGAAGGGTCAATTACGCGCTCGTGTCCCTCACCGCTTGCACCGCTGGAACGATCTCGGGCTCGAAGATGCCGCTCTCGCGCTCGAGCCACTCGAGGCCGAGGTCGACCAAGCGCTTCTCGTTGACGTACTTGAGCGCTTTCTTGGCCGCCTTGATCTCGAACCACCGGGCTTCGTCGACCTCGTGGTCGTGGTTCGCAGTGTCACCCGAGAGGTAGCGCATCAGGTAGAAATACACGGATTTCTTGTGCTTGGTGCGGTTGAGATAGAACCAGTACGAGATATCGGAGAGCTTGGACAGGATCTCGGCCCAGCAACCGGTCTCCTCGCGAACTTCGCGCAACGCCGCCTGCTCGTGCGTCTCCCGGTTCTCGACGTGCCCCTTGGGAAGCGACCAAACGCGCGGCTCGCCGCGGCCGATAAGCAGGGCCTCCAAGGAGTTTCCGTTCCGCCGCAAGACTAGCCCGCCGGCGGAGACCTCGTACTTGATCCGCATCGTCGCTTCCGGAGACAGCGCCAGCCCGAAGAATTCGGGCTGGTTTTCTTTAGTATAGCGCGCGGCCCCAAGAAGGACCGGCCGCCGGGGACGCCGCCGTTACAGCTGGGCGGGGGCGCGCGGCAGCCGGAACCAGGACATCCCCCCGCCCCAATCGACCGGGCCCGACGTCGGGTCGGGGACCGCGATCGTCGAGGTGGTCGCGCTGGTGCCGGCGGGCGGCACGAAGGCCGCTCCCACCGACGAACCGCCGTCGTCGGGCGAGCGCAGCGGGCCGAAACAGGTAGCGCAACGACGCTGCGTCGCGACGAAAGCCAGCTTCTCGACGGTCAGCGGCCGAATCCCCGGGATCGGGCGGGTCGGCAGGGTTCGCGCCGCCGGCACCGCGACGACGAGGTGGTGGCGCGCCGGCCGAATCGGCCCGAGCCTCGAGCGCTCGGAGCGCGGGTAGCCGGCGGCCGTCGGGGCGGATCGCACGGGCGGCGCGACTTCGACGGGATGCTGGTAGGCCAGGACGGCCGCGTGCCGCGGCGGCTTCGCCGCCGGGTGGGTGCCCGCAGCCGGCCGGTGCGGCGCGGGACGGCCTACCGTGGGCGCAACCGCAAGGGCTTGGCGCGCCGGCACGGCGCTCCGCGCCCCGGCACCGGGCACCGCCAACACGGCGATCCCGAAGACCGCGAACGCCGTTGCGGTGAACGCGCCGAGCGCCGCGGCGCGCATGACCGGACCGCCGCCGCTGGCCGGCCGCAAGAGACGCTCGACGCGGATCGCGACGTGCGAGCGGCGGCCCCACAGCGCCGGGGCCACGGCGTCGATGTCGTTGCGGCTCGTCGCCAGCCGCAGCAGGCAGGCCGCATAGCGCCGCGCGCCGGTCTGGACGGCAGCATGCTCGTCGCTAGCCAGCTCGCGCTCGAGGTCCAGCGCGCGGCCCAGGATCCACAAGCCCGGCAGCCACCAGGCGGCCCGACCGATCGCACTTTGCAGCGCCTTCGCCCAGTCGTCGCGGCGCGCCAGGTGCGCGCACTCGTGGGCGATCACCGCGTCCCACTCGCTGGCGTCAACCCGCGCGCGAAAGCCCTGGGGGAGCACGACGGCGGGGTGCAGGTAGCCGATCGCGGTCGGGGTCAGCACGGTCGGCGAGCTCCCGATGTGCGCGCCGCGCACGCCGGCCGAACCCAGCGGAGCGGCGGCCCGTTTGACGCGGCGCAGCCGGACGACGTCGACCGCGAGCTCGAACAGCAACGCGGTGGCAAGCGCGGCGACGATCGCGCCGGCGGGGAACAGTAGGGGCGCAAGGGCGCCGTCCGGGACGACGGTGCCCGAGCCTGCGGCCGGGGCGGTGCGAAAAACGGCCGCCACGAACGCGACCGGCCCGACCGCCGCAGCGATGAGGTAGCCGGCGGCGACGATGCGGTACCGGACCGCGGCCCGCGCGAACGGGCGTGCGGCGGCTAGAGCCCCCGCGGCGAGCGGGAGGCTCGCGAGCATCGCCGCGAGCGCCGCGAGCGCAGCGGTGGAGGCGTTCAGCCCGAACCCTCCAGGAGCGTGCGCAGGCGCCGCTCCTCGTCGGGGTTCAAGCGCTCCGAGTCGAGCAGGTTGAGCATCAACGCGCGCGGCGAGCCGCCGAAGAACGTCGCCAGGACGTTCTCGACCACGGTCAGGCGAGCGGCATCGCGCTCGACTCTGGGCTTGTACACGTTGGCCTTGCCGCGCGTCGTGTGCCGGACGTACGCCTTGCGCTCGAGGATGGTGAGCGTCGAGAGGACGGTGGTGTACGCAATCGGACGGTCTTCGAGGCGCGCGTGGATATCGGCCACGGTAGCACTACCGAGGTTCCACAGGATGTCCATGAGACGATACTCCGCCTCAGTCAGAGTCGGTGTCGGCCGCCTTGCCATGCGCCCCTAATACGACGGGCACTCCGTATTCCCCGCGAGGTCGGGAGCCCAAAGCGCGGCTCGGGCCGCGCGCCAGCCACGCGTCGACCCGCCGCTCGAGCAGGTCGAGCGGCAGCGATCCCGCGCCCAGCACGACCGCATGGAAATCGCGCAGATCGAAGCGCGCTCCGAGCCGGCGCCGCGCGCGCTCGCGCAGCTCGAGGATTTTGAGCTGCCCGATCTTGTACGCCAGCGCTTGACCCGGGTCGGTGATGTAGCGGTCGATCTCGTTGGTGACGTCGAGCTTCGTCTTCGCGGCGTTGTCGAGAAAATACGCGATCGCGCGGTCGCGTGACCAACCGAAGGCGTGCATACCGGTGTCGACGACGAGCCGCACCGCGCGCCACATCTCATAGCTGAGCGCGCCGAGCTTTGCTTTGGGGTCGTCGTAGACGCCGATGTCGTCACCCAGCGACTCCGCGTAGAGGCCCCAACCTTCGGAGTACCCGACGTAGTACGCAGCGCGCCGAAACGTCGGCAGCCTGCCCAGCTCCGCGGCGAGCGAGAACTGCAAATGGTGGCCCGGAACCGACTCGTGCAGCGTCAGAACCGGCATCTCGTAGATCGGCCGCTGATCCGGCCGGTAGAGGTTGACGTTGTACATCCCGGCGCGCGTACCGTCGAGCGCGCCGGGCTGATAGTACGCGGTCGTCGCATCGGGCGCGATCGACGCCGGAATCGGGACGACGCCGTACGGCAGGCGCGGAAGCACGCGAAAGAAGCGCACCAGCTCGGGGTCGATGCGCTTGGCCAGCGCGCGGTATGCCGCGAGCAGCTCGTCGGCGCTGCGGTAGTAGTTCGCCGGGTCGGCGCGCATCTGGGCGAACACGTCCTGCAGCGATCCGGTGTAGCCGGTGCGCGGTGCGACGCTCTCCATCGCCGCGCGGATCCGCGCGACCTCGCGCAGGCCGAGCTCGTGAATCGCCCGCGGAGCCAACGCCGTCGTCGTGTTGACGCGGGCGAGATACGCATAGATCGCCGCGCCGCCGGGGACGTGCGCCAAACCCACATCGGCGGGTGCCGCCGGCAAGTAGACGTCGGTGAAGAACGCGCGCAGGCGGCGGAGCGCGGGCAACACGCCGCCGGCGATCGACGCGCGCACGCGCTCGCGCAACCGGGCCGCAGCGGCTGGCGAAACGCCGGCCGGAACGCGCGCGAACGGAGCGAAGAACGGATGCGTCTCGGGCGCCGTGAGCTGACGGTCGAGTTGCGCGGGGATGCGTTCCATGACCACGCGCGGCCACAGCATACGGCGGGCGACGGCCTCGTGCAGCAGCGCGATGACGGCGTCCACTTTGCGCGGCCACGCGTCGACGCGCACCGCCCAGGCCGCGTAGTCGCGCAGCGAGGCGAACGGGAGCTGGTCGACGAGCGCGACGTCGGTCTGCACGCCGCCGCGCTGGTTGAGGGCGAACAGGTGCGTGCGCAGCTCGTAGCCGCGAACCGCGTCACGCAGCCGCTCGGCGTACAGGTCCACGTTGATGCGGCCGGTTTCGGACAGGTGCGTGCGGTCGATGCGCGCCAGTTGCGCCAGCACGCCGCGCTGGTGCTGCGCCTCGTCGGCGGCCGCCGCTGCGGACGGATCGTCCCAGCGTTCGTCGCCCGAGCGGTCGCCTTCGATCGACGCCGTCTCCGGGTGCCGACGGTAGTAGTCGCGATGGTCCGCTTCGAGGAGCCGGTCGAGCTGCGCGTCGCCTGCGGCTGACGCCACGTCGAAGGGTGCGTCGACGGGGGAAAACGCAAGCGCACCGCACGACAGCGACGCACTCTTGAGCAAGTCGGCCCGCTTCATCCCGCGCTCTGTTCCCGGAGCAAGCGGTCGCGCCTGTCGAGCAGGTCCGCACCGGGGACCGCGGTGTACGAACGTAGCGTGCACGTTCTCGGGGCATCCCTCGCTCTCGCCATCGCGCTGGCCGCGGCGCCCACGCCGACGCCGTTCCCGATCGGGACGCTGGTGCCGTTCGGCTCGTCCGGCCAGACCCCGCCGCCGCTGCCGAACATCGGGCACGTGCGTTCGGCGACGCCGGCGTGCTCCGCGATGCGTGACTTGATCATCCCCTCGTTCGCCGCCGCGCAGCGCTCCGACGTGCGCTTCGAAGCGACGCGCAAGGCGCTCCCCAACTACGCGGAGTTGATCTCCGACCCGCTGCACCGCGCCGACATCTACCGCGAGTCCGCGCTGGCGCGGCTCGACGGCGACGCGACGAAGCTGCTCGAGGAGGCGCTCCTCATCTCCAAGGCGCTGGGCGACGCGCGCTTCGCCAACAAGAACGACGCCGACGTCGTGGCCGAAAAGCGCGCGCTCGAGCAGCTCTATCAAACGGTGCAGGCCCGCGCGAACACCATGACCGAGTTCGTCACGCGCCAACGTGTCGCGATCGCGAAGAACGGGATCGACACGGGCGCCAGCGCGTTCGTCGGAGGCCGCTTCCAAGGCCAGCCGACCATCGCACCGGTGCCGATGCCCGTACTCACCGCGCCGCCCGGGATGCCGCTGCTCCAGGGGAACAACCTCAGCGACAAGCAGTCGATGAACCAGTGGAGCGGCGACATGTCGGCCGCCGTCCGCTACAGCGAGAACGAGGCCGCCCGGACGTTCCTGCCCATCGCGCAGAAATGCCGCTGATGGGCGGCGCCGGCGCGCGCCGCGTGACCTAGGCGGGGCGCCAGCGCAAGTCGGGTTGGCGCGCCGCGCGCGTCTCGTCGATCCGGCCGACGGCGGTGTTGACCGGCGTCTCGAGAACCTTGTCCGGATCGGATTTCGCCGTCGCGACGATCTCGCGGAAGACCGCGATGAACCCGTCGAGCGTCTCCTTCGACTCCGTCTCGGTCGGCTCGATCATGAGGCACTCGGGCACGATGAGCGGGAAGTACACCGTCGGCGCGTGGTAGCCGCGGTCGAGCAATGCTTTGCCGAGATCGAGCGCCCGCACCCCGGTCTCGCGCTTGAGCGTCTGCGCCGAGGCGACGAACTCGTGCCGGTTGATCTCGTCGTAGGGAATGTCGATGATGTCGCGGATGGAGGCCCGGATGTAGTTCGCGTTGAGCACCGCGAGTTGCGAAACGCGGGTCAAGCCCGCGGCGCCGTTGGCATAGGTGTAGGCCAGCGCGCGCACCATGTGCGCGAAGTTCGACCAGAAAGAACGCATCGTGCCGATCGCGTCGGGGCACGCGAAGTCCAGCGCGAAGGTCAGCTCCGCGCTGTCGCGCCAGCCGGCGGCTTCGACGTCCTTGCCGGCGGCGTCGTAGGCGCGTACGACCGGCACCGGCAGATACCGCACCAGGTGCGCGGCGACCCCGACCGGGCCCGCACCGGCGCCGCCGCCGCCGTGCGGGATAGTGAACGTCTTGTGCAAGTTGAGGTGCATGAGATCGAAGCCCATGTCACCGGGCCGGGTATTCCCCATCAGCGCGTTGGCGTTGGCGCCGTCGTAGTACATCAAGCCGCCGGCTTCGTGCACGACGTCGGAGACTTCGTGGATGCGCGGTTCGAACAGCCCCAGGGTGTTGGGGTTGGTCATCATGCAGACCGCGGTGTCGGGCCCGACCACCGCGCGCAAATCGTCGGGGTCGACGCGGCCGGCAGCATCAGATTTGAGCGACACCACCTTGAACCCGACCATCGCGGCGGACGCCGGATTGGTGCCGTGGGCCGTGTCGGGGACGACGACGACGTTGCGGCCGGTCTCGCCGCGCGCCTTGAAATACGCTTTCGCGATGAGGAGCGCGGTCAGCTCCGCGTGCGCGCCGGCCGCGGGGTTGAGCGAGAACGCCGCCATGCCGAACAGCGAGGCCAGGCTGCGCTCGAGCTCCCACATCAGCGCGAGCGCACCCTGCGCCGCCGCGTCGGGAGCAAACGGGTGCAGATCGCGTAACGCCGGGATGTTCGCCATCGCGTCGTTGATGCGCGGGTTGTACTTCATGGTGCACGAGCCGAGCGGATAGAACGCGGTGTCGATCCCGAACGTCTTTTGCGAGAGCCGGGTGAAATGGCGCACCACGTCGAGCTCGCTGTTGTCGGGCAGCGGCAACTCGTCGCGCAACGTCTCGCGCGGCAGCAGCGTGTCGAGCGCCGGCGCGTCGGGCAAGTAGCGGTTCGCCCGGCCGTCCTGGCCGGTCTCGAAGATCAGCGGAGTATCAAACGCGGGCAGCGGCACGGACCGGGATCTCCGAGAGGGCGGCGACGAGGCGATCGACGTCGGCGCTCGAGGTGAGCTCCGTCGCCGTCATGAGGATGCAATCGTCGAGCTCGGGGTAGAAGCGCCCCAGATCCAGCCCGCCGTGGATCTTCTTGCGCTCGAGCGCCGCGAGCACGCCGGCCGCGCGGCCCGGAACGCGAATGGCGGCCTCGTTGAACGTCGGCGCTTCGAAACGCAGCGAGAATCCGTCGAGCGCCGTGACCTTGCGCTTGAGCTCGTTGGTGCGCGCGACGTTGAGCGCAGCGCAATTGCGCAGGCCGGCTTGGCCCATCGCAGCGAGGTACACCGTCGCGCACAACGCGCAGTGCGCCTGGTTGGTGCAGATGTTCGAGGTCGCTTTCTCGCGCCGGATGTGCTGTTCGCGCGCCTGGAGTGTCAGTACGTAGGCGGTCTTCCCGGCTGTGTCGACCGAACGGCCGACCAGCCGTCCCGGAATGCGCCGCAGATGCGCGGTGGTCGCGGCGATGAATCCCACGTGCGGGCCGCCGTAGGCGATCGCGTTGCCGAAGGACTGCGCCTCGCCGACGCAGATCTCGACGCCCCACGTTGCGGGCGCCGCCAGCACCGCGAGCGAGAGTGCCTCCGCGACGACGCCGATCACGACGGTTTTCGTCGCCCGGATTCGCTCGACCGCCGCCGGCGGCAGCGCGTCGATCGCCCCGAAGACGTTGGGCGATTGCACGACGACCGCGGCATAGCGCTGGTCGGCCAGCGCGGCCTCGAGCGTGGCGCCGGCAGTGCGGCCGTCGGGGCCGTACGGCAGCTCGTCGACGACGAGATCGAGCCCCTCGGCGTAGGTGCGCAGCACCGCCCGGTAGTTGGGATGAACGGCGCTCGAAACGAGGACCGCTTTGCGGCCCGTCGCGTTGACCGCCATGATAACGCCCTCGGCCAGCGCGGTTGCGCCGTCGTACACCGACGCGTTCGCGACGTCGAGACCGGTCAGCAGCGCGATGTAGGTCTGCCACTCGTAGATCGCTTGCAGGTACCCCTGCGAGACCTCGGCTTGATAGGGCGTGTACGACGTGAGAAACTCGCCCCGCATCGCGATCGCCGCGACGACGGGCGGGATGTAGTGGCGGTAGGCGCCGGCACCGAGAAACGAGGTGTACTCGCCGGCACTCGTGCGCGCGGCAAATTGCGCAAAGCGCTGGGCGATCTCGATCTCGCTGAGCTGCGGCGTGACTTCGACCGGCGCGCGCAGCGCGACCGCATCGGGGACGCGGACGAGGTCGTCGAGCGCGTCGACGCCGATCACCCGCAGCATCGCTGCGATATCCCCGGCGGTATGCGGCGTGTACACGACCGCTGCTACGCTTGGCTGACGAGCTGGTCGTAGGCCTCGGGAGACATGAGCGCGTCGGTTTGGCTCACGTCCGCGAGCTGCACCTTGAAGAGCCAGCCGCCGCCGAAGGGGTCGCGATTGACGAGCGCCGGGTCGGCTTCGATCGCGTCGTTGACCGCCGTGACCTCGCCTCCGACCGGCGTGAAGATGTCGGAGACCGCCTTGACCGACTCGACGACGCCGATGCCGCCGAACTGTTCCAGCGTCGCGCCGACGCGGGGCAGCTCCACGTAGACGATGTCGCCCAACGCGGCCTGCGCGTAGTCGGTGATGCCGACGGTCGCGACGTCGCCGTCGAGCTTGACCCATTCGTGTTCTTTGCTGTAGAGCAGTCCTGCGGGTTGTGCCATGTCGGTCCCTTACCTAGTCTGGGCGGCGGCCCGGAACCTCCCGGTCACGATGCCTTGGGGCGCCGGTAGAACGGCAGCGGCGTCACGACCGCGGCGTGGCGTACGCCGCGGACCTCGACCTCCAGCGCCGTCCCGTCGGGCGCGGCGAGCGGCTCGACCAGCGCGGTCGCGATGTTCTTTCCAACCGCCGGCCCGAACGAACCGCTACGGACCTCGCCCGCTTGCGTCGCGCCCGCGAATACGGGGTAGCCGGCGCGGGCCGGAACGCGGCCCTCCATGGTGAGCCCGACGATGCGCGCGTAGTCGCCGGCGTCGCGCTGCGCGAGCAGCGCTTCCTTGCCGCAAAACGCCGGCTTGTCGAACTTGATCGCCCATGCGAGGCCGGCTTGCAGCGGGGTGATCTCCTCGGTCATCTCGTGTCCGTACAGCGGCATTCCGGCTTCGAGCCGCAAGACGTCGCGCGCGCCGAGCCCGCACGGCGCCAAGCCGCGCTCGCGATTCTCGGCCAGCAGCAGATCCCACACGCCGGTCGCCTCGTCCGACGGGAGAAACAGCTCGAAGCCGTCTTCACCGGTATAGCCGGTGCGCGCGATGAGGATCGGCGCGCGCGTACCTTTGACGCGCGTCTCGGCGCACGAGTAGTATTTCATCGCGGCGAGCTCGGCCTCGACGTACGGCTGCAGCCACTCGACCGCGCGCGGTCCCTGGATCGCGACGAGCGCGCGCTCGCCGTGCAGGTTCTCGAGCTCGACGTCGCCGGCGCGCTCGGCACTCACGTGGGCCCACATCTTGTCGGCGTTCCCGGCGTTGACGACCAGCAACCAGCGCTCGTCGCCGAGCCGGTAGAAGATCACGTCGTCGTGCGCACCGCCGCGCTCGTTGGTGAAGATGTTGTAGCGCGCTTGACCGCCCTTCATGTTCTCGACGTTGTTCACGGTCAGCGTCTCGGCCCAGGCACCGACGCCGGCGCCGCGCAGCGCGAACTGCGCCATGTGCGACAGGTCGAACAAGCCGGCGCGTTTGCGCACCGCCTCGTGCTCGGCCAGGATGCTCGTGTACTGGACCGGCATCTCGAAGCCGCCGAAGGGGACGATCCGCGCACCGAGCGCTCGGTGTGCGTCGTAGAGCGCGGTGCGGCGCAGCGTGCCGCCGATCTCGGTCGTCATACTCGGAGCCTGCTACGCGAACACGTCCCCGTCCTTCGCCAGTTCGCGCCGCAGATACAACGGGAGCGCGAACAGACGCCGGTGGGTCTCCGCGTCGTAGAAGAAATTCTCGCCGCGCAGGCCGCCGACGTACGCATCGATACGCGCCGGATCGGTCGCGGCGACGTCGACGTCGTCGCTGCAGGCGATGAACGCCCAGTCGTTGTCGAAGGCCGGGACGTGCGCGTAAAAGCTGCGCACGTGACCGAAGAACCGCAGCAGCGAACGCGCCATCTTGGCGTGGAGCGCCATGTTGTGGAAGCCCGCGGTCGAGGCTTGCAGGACGTATACCCCGCGCGGAGCGAGCCGCAATTTGACATCGGCGAAGACCTCGCCGTTGAAGAGCGGGAACGATGGCGAGTCGGCCAGCGGCTCGGTGAGATCGCTGATCACCACGTCGTAGCGGTCGCGGTCCTCCTTGAGGAACGTGAGCGCGTCGCCGATGATCACGCGGGCTCGCGCGTCGTCGAAGGCGCCGTCGGACCATTCGGGCAGAAACCGCTTCGCCAGCTCGACCACCTGTCCGTCGATGTCGACCATGGTGCAGCGGCGCACGCCCGGCGCGCGCAAGACCTCACGCAGCGTGGCGCCCTCGCCGCCGCCCAGGATGAGCACCTCGCCGCGCTTGGCGACCGACGCCAGCGCGGGGTGAACCAGCGACTCGTGATAGATCTTCTCATCGGCCTGGGACGACTGCGTGTCGCCGTCGAGAACGAGCATCTTGCCGAAGACCGCGGTACGCAACACCGCGACCGACTGGAACTGCGTCCTCCCGGCGAAGTACGTTTCGTCGATCGCATGCGCGTGCAGCTCCGTTGGAGCGAACTGCTCGGTGTACCACTGATAGTGCTCGGTTTTCGGCATCGCGTTCGTCGCGTTGAACGGTCGCAGGCCAGGCCCTGCCGGACCGCAGCCAACGAAAAAGCCCGCTGCCGAAGCAGCGGGCTTTGGTTCTCCCCGGGCTCCCGGGCCCTTCGACGAGCTCAGGGTGACAAGGCCTAGGCCGTCGCCATCAGCTCGCGGGTGTCGTTCTCGGTGGTGACGACGTGGGTGAAGCGGTGGTGGCCTGATTCGACCCCGCGTTTCACCTCGGTGGTCAGCATGGTCTTGGCGTCGAGCGCCTCCGCGGCGTACTCGCACGCCGCCCACGGATCGGTGTGGTCGCCGCACGTGTAGAAGTCCATCGCGGCATAACCGGTCTCCGGCCACGTATGAATCGACAGGTGCGACTCCTCGATCACCACCACTCCGGAAACCCCTTGGGGTTGGAAGCGGTGGAAGGCCGTCGTGACGATGGTCGCGTTAGCCGCTCTCGCGGCGTTCTCCATCATCGCACGGACCGCGTCGACGTCCGTGAGCTTCGCGGCATCGCAGCCGGAGAGCTCACAGACGATATGCGTACCGAGTGCTTTCAATTCTTTTTCCTGACTCCTCGGGAGCTTTCGGTTGGGAGAATCCCACCTCCAGGCGCGTCGTCCAGCGTGTGCGGTACACCGTCTCGCTGTCGACCTATCAGCAGACTCTTGCCGGCACGGCCTCCTTTGGACCGAACGGACGTTCCGCTGCGAAGGCGCGTTGGGCGCGCCGTCCCCTGACCGACTGCCGTGATCCCAGGGCTCATAAATGCGCTCCGGGGTCCGTGAAGTCCGTCGCCAATGGTACCCCCCACGGGGGGCCTTGTAAATAGCCGCGATTTTGACGAGCGAGCGGGCCGTCCGCGGCTGCCTCGGCGAAGCCGTCGGCGATGCCCTCCGCGCACGACCGTTCCGTGATCTCCAGCGCCGGCGTGCGCGAGCAGGCGGCCCGTGCCGGCTCGACGGTCGAGCAGCTCATGGTCGACTTGCTGCCCGCCGCGCAGGCGCTGGCGCGGCCGGCGATCTCGGGGTTCCGGGTCGGCGCGATCGCCCACGGCCTCTCGGGGGCGCTGTACTTCGGCGCCAACCTCGAGTTCGTCGGCCAGGCCCTGAGTTGCAGCGTCCACGCCGAGCAAGCCGCCGTCACCAACGCTTGGCTCCACGGCGAAGCGGGGGTCACGACGATCGCGGTGACCACCGGCCCGTGCGGCTACTGCCGCCAGTTCCTCAACGAGCTGGTTACGGCCGACCGGTTGAGCATCATCCGCCCGGGGATCGCGAGCGAACCGCTGGCCGCGCTGCTGCCCGCGGCGTTCGGTCCGCACGACCTGGGCGTGCACGGCGGGCTCATGGAGCGCAGCGCGCACGGCTTGGCGCTCGAGCACCCGCCGGCCGGCGACGAGCCCGATCCCGTCTACGCAGCCGCACTCGAAGCCGCCAACGCGTCCTACGCGCCCTACAGCCTGACCTACGCCGGGGTCGCCCTGGGGCTCGCGGACGGCTCGGTCGCCGCCGGCCGCTACGCGGAGAATGCCGCCTTTAGCCCCAGCCTGTCGCCGCTGCAGGCGGCGCTCGCGCGCCTGGCCATTACGGCCGTCCCGTACCGCGAGATCCGCCGGGCCGTCCTGGTGGAGTCGGACGGCGCGGCCAGCCAGCGAGGGGTCACTGAGACGCTGTTGGCGGGGGTCGCGCCGGGAATCCGGCTGGCGTACGCCCGGGCGGTGCCGGGACCCGTCGGGAGCGCCACGGTGCAGGCTCCGGCCGGGTTAGATAGTACAGATACGCCTGCACTATCTTGACCGAACTGGTGCGGACCGATACGCTGGGAGACTCATGGCCGCCACGACCGATGCCCTGATCGAGGAATACCGACACGGCTTCCACGATTCCGAGGAAAACTACGCGTTCAAGTCCGACAAGGGCCTGAACCGCGAGATCGTCGAGCGCATCTCGTCGATGAAGAACGAGCCGGCCTGGATGCTCGAGTTCCGGCTGCGCGCCTACGACGTCTTCCGCGCCAAGCCGATGCCGACGTGGGGCGACACCGCGTTGCTCAACGAGATCGACTTCGACAACATCCGCTACTTCGTCAAAGCCGGAGAGCGGACCGAGCAGAACTGGGACGACGTCCCGGACGACATCAAGCGGACGTTCGACCGGCTCGGGATCCCCGAGGCGGAGCGCAAGTTCCTCAGCGGCGTCTCGGCCCAGTACGAATCAGAGGTCGTCTACCACTCCGTCATCGAGGAGCTCGAAAGAGACGGCGTGATCTTCTGCGACATGGACACGGCGCTGCGCGAGCATCCGGAGATCGTCAAGAAGTACCTCTCGACGGTCATCCCGATCCAAGACAACAAGTTCGCCGCGCTCAACTCCGCGGTGTGGTCGGGTGGGTCGTTCGTATATGTCCCCAAGGGGGTCGAAGTCAAGATGCCGCTCCAGGCCTACTTCCGGATCAACACCGAGAACATGGGCCAGTTCGAGCGCACGCTGATCATCGCCGACGAGGGTTCGAAAGTGCACTACATCGAGGGCTGCACGGCGCCGCAGTTCTCGACGTCGTCGCTGCACTCCGCGGTGGTCGAACTGATCGCGATGGACGGCGCGTCGATCCGCTACACGACGATCCAGAACTGGTACCGCAACATCTACAACCTCGTCACCAAGCGCGCCGTCGCGTACAAGAACGCGACGGTCGAGTGGGTCGACGGCAACATCGGCAGCAAGCTGACGATGAAGTACCCCGCGATCTACTTGATGGGCGAGGGTGCGCGCGGCGAGATCCTCTCGGCAGCGTTCGCCGGCGAAGGCCAGCATCAAGACGCGGGCGCGAAGGTCATCCACGCCGCCCCCAACACGACCTCGGTCGTCACCAACAAGTCGGTCGTCGCGCACGGCGGCAAGACGACGTACCGCGGCCTGGTCGAGATCCACGCCGGCGCCGTCGGCGCCAAGACGCGCGTGAAGTGCGATGCGCTCATCATGGACGACAAGTCGGCGTCGGACACCAAGCCGACGATGAAGATCGACGAGCAGCGCTCGACGGTCGAGCACGAAGCTTCGGTGTCCAAGATCGGCGAAGAGCAGCTCTTCTACGCGATGAGCCGCGGGCTGAGCGAGGCTGACGCGACCGCGATGATCGTCAACGGCTTCTTCGACTTCTTCGTCAAGGAGCTGCCGATGGAGTATGCCGTCGAGCTCAACCGCCTCATCAAGATGGAGATGGAAGGCTCGGTCGGCTAAGAGGTCGACCGCAGCCGCCTACCCAGCGCGCCGTCCCGGTGGACGGCGCCTTCATTTTTGGGGATGATTCTGGGGTGACCGCCCGATCGATCCTCGTCGTGGCCGGCGTCGCGGCCGCTACGGCGCTCGCGTCGGCGCCGGCCGGCGCGACGAAGATCTGCGCCTACGCCATGCCTTCGGAGATGCTCGACAAGGTCTATTCGGGCACCGCCCGGGCCGGCCAGCCGTTTCGGTTCAAGATCGTCGCACCGGTGCAGCTCGACGACGGGACCAAGGTGCCGGCCGGAACGCTCGGCTACGGCGTGATTCGCGCCGCGAGCGCAGCGGGGCGCCACAACCACGACGGAATGCTGTCGCTCGAGCCGCGCTACCTGGTGGTCACCAAGGCCGCCGGCGGCGCCGAGCGGGTCCCGGTCACCATGAACCCCACGCTGCCGGTCGCGTGGACACCCAGCGAACCGCTGCTCAACAAAGCGGCCTCGCACGTTCCGCTGCCCGTCCCCGGAATCATCATGACCGGTGTGAACACCGTGCGTTGGGGCCGCAACATCACGCTCGGTCCGGGCTTTACCTTCACGGTGCTGCCGGTCGACAATCTGGCGCACGGGCCCATCTGCTGACGCTGCGGCGGGTGGTGAAGTTTGCCGCCCTCGCGCTCGCGTCGATCGCGGTGCTCGCGTTTCTCGCGCTCGCCATCGGTGCGCCGGTACCGATCGGTGAAGCGCAACTGCTCCAGCCGCCAATGCGACCGCCGCTGTCGGCCTGGCAGCGGTCCGGCGTCGAGACGTTCCAAGTACGCGCCGCAGATGGGACCCCGCTGCGCGGCTGGATTCTGTGCGAGGGGCGAGCCGCACCCTGGCTGCTGATGAACTACGGCAACGCCGGCAGCATGCCGAGCATGCTAGGCCTGGCACGCTGGTTCGCGCACCGGCTGGGCGCGAACGTCGTGCTCTGGGACTATCGCGGTTACGGTTTCTCGGGCGGACGGACCGACGCGCTTGCGGCGCGCGACGACGCCCTCGTGCTGTACGATGCGGTGCGTGCGCGCAGCCGCCGTGCGCCGTTCGTGTACGGCCTCTCGTACGGCACGACGCTGGCTGTGCACATCGCGGCCCAGCGCCCGGTGCGCGGCCTGATCTTGCAGGCGCCGCCTTCGGACGCAACCACGGCGATGCTCGCGATCCGCGATCGTTCCGTGCCCTGGCCGCTTAACCGGCTGCGGCCGGTTGCGTCACGCTCGGTGCGCGTCGCGCTCGACGAAGCGCGCGAAATCGTGAACGTTCGCGCGCCCCTGCTCGTGCTGCATGGCGATGCCGACACGCTGATCCCGATCGCGCAAGGGCGGGCGGTCGAACGCGCCGCCGCTTCACGCGACAAAACGTTCGTGGTGATCCGCGGAGCGCGTCATACCGACGTGTTCTACGCCGGCACGCCGGCCGGCGCTGCGATCGCTACGTTCGTGCGCTCACACTGACGCGCGCTATTTGATCCCGAGCAGCTCGACGTCGAAGTTCAGCGTCGCGTTGGGTGGGATTGCGCCCGGGTAGCCTTTCGCGCCGTAGGCGAGTTGCGGCGGACAGACCAGCTTGCGGCGGCCGCCGACGCGCATCGTCGCGACGGCCTCGTTCCAACAGCGGATCACCTTGCCGCCGAGCACGAACTCGAACGGCTTGCCGCGGTCGCGCGAGCTGTCGAACTTCTTGCCGCCGGGAAACGTCCCGGTGTAGTGCACGACCGCGGTCTGGCCGATTCTGGGGCGGGCTCCCGTTCCGACTCTAAGATCCGTGTATTTCAAGCCGTCGGGCAGGGTGACGGTCTTGGGCGCGACGGTCTTCATCGCGGACGTTTTGTACGACACGTCCGTCGCGGCGACTGCTGGGAGCGGCGCGGCAAACAGCAGCGCGAGGGTGAGCGGGAGAGGACGAAGCATGGCGTCGACTTCGGCGGCGCAAGGCGGAAGCCGTTCTCGCACGAACCACGCGCCGTGGAGCACACGGTCGCGAAAAAAGACGAGATCCCGCCTGGGACGACCAAGCGGGTCGAACTCGACGGCCTGGCGGTCCTGGTCTGCAACGTCGAGGGCACGTTCTACGCAATCGAGGACGTGTGCACCCACGACGGCGGCCCGCTCGATCAAGGCGAGCTCGAAGGCTGCCGGATCATGTGCCCCCGGCACGGCGCGATATTCGACGTGACGACGGGAGCGGCGCTGACCCTTCCGGCCGTCGTGCCGCTGGTAACCTATGCCGTGCGGGCCGCCGGCGACGAGGTCCTCGTCGACCCCGCCTGACGCCCCCGCTAGCCACGAGGGGCGTACGCCACGTCCCCTCGGCGCACCGTTTGTCGAACGACACGGCTGGGGCGGGCAGCGTACGATCGCTCCATCATGCCGACGAGGTTCCTGGTCTGCCCGCCCCCACACGACGATCCGGTATCGGACGCGCCGCGTCAATGGGACCGCTTCATCGAGCTCGTCGGCTGCCTCGGTGACGTCGAGCTCGTCCGCGTCGACCCGCCGGCGCGCAGCGAGCAGATCGCTTTTACCGCCAACGCCGCGCTGATGGTCGGCAACCTGGCGATCGTGGCGAGCTTCCGCCGCGCCGAACGGCGCCGCGAGCAGCCGGTCTTCCGCGCCGCCCTGGCACGCGCCGGCTACGCCACGACGTTCTTGCGCCAAACCTACTTCGAAGGCGCCGGCGACGCGCTCTTCGACCGCGTCCGGCCGTTGTTGTACGCGGGATACGGCTGGCGCACCGAGCGCGGCGCAACGATGCAGCTCCAAGAGATCGTCGGCTGCCGCGTCCTACCGCTGTTGCTGGCCGACGAACGGTTCTCCCATCTCGACGGCGCGCTGTGTCCGCTCTCGAGCGGGCACGTCATGGCCTACATGGAGGCCTTCTCACCGCACGCGCAGACGCTGCTGCGCCGCGCGATCGAGCCCGGTTATCTGATCGAAGTCTCGGTCGACGACGCGCTGCGCTTCGCGTGCAACGCGCTCGAGATCGGCGACGCAGTGGTGATGCACGACTGCTCGCGGCGGTTGCGCGATCGCCTCCACGACGCCGGCTACCGCGTGTTCTGCACCGAGCTCACCGAGTTCATCAAGTCCGGCGCGAGCGCGAAGTGCCTGACCTTGCGTCTTGACGACGGACCCGTCGCCGTGATGCCGGCGGCCGCAACCGCCTAAGCGCCGCGAGCGCGCGCTTCGGCCGCCGACCACGCCTCCGGCGTGTCGACGTCGCTGACGTACGCACCGTCGTCGGCGTCGAGCGCGACGGTGCGCAGCGCCGGATCGCGGCGGACGCGCAGCGGCGGCTCGCCGGCGCGCAGCGACGCGATCAGCGCACGCGCTTTCGGCGACCAGATGACCGGGTGCCCCGGCGTATCGTTCACGACCGGCCAGGCGAGGTCGGCATCGTCCGGGACGCGCGCGACGAACGCGCGCACCAGCCGCGCATCCAAAAACGGCAAGTCGCACGGCAGCACCGCGAGGTAGGCCGCCGGCGGGATCGCGGCGTGGGCGAGTGCGAGCGTCACGCTGGGTCCGGCGGTCGGTTCGGTCACGACGACCTGCACGCCGCGCTGATCGGAGACGACGCCGGCGACGCTCGGGGTGGCGACGAACAGCGGCTCGAGCTCGCCCAGCGCGCGTGCAACCCGCCGCGCGAGCGGCTCGCCGTCGAACAATGCAATCAGCTTGTCGAAACCCATGCGCTCCGAGCGGCCGCCCGCGAGGACGACCGTTCGCACGCGTCCGATCTCCACCCGTTAGCCGGCCGCCGGCCCCGCGCCCAGCAGCTTCTCGGGGACGATCGGCAAGTCTCGCACTCGGACCCCGGTCGCATGGTAGACCGCGTTGGCGATCGCGGCCGCGACGCCGGTGATCCCGATCTCGCCGACGCCGCGCGCGCCCAACGAGTTGAACGCCAGGTCGGGCTCTTCGACGAAGAGCACGTCGATGTCGGGAACGTCCGCGTTGACCGGAACGTGGTAGTCGGCGAGGTTGTTGGTAACGACCGCGCCGTAGCGCGGATCGCGAACCGTCTCCTCGAGCATCGCCATCCCGATCCCCCAGACGATCCCGCCGATCATCTGCGAGCGCGCCGTCTTCGGATTGAGGATCCGACCGCAATCGAACACGCCCAACGCGCGCGACACGCGCAGGCGTGCCAGCTCCTCATCAAATCGCACTTCGACGAACTGCGCTCCGAAGGAGTAGAACGAGAGCCGCTCGTCCTCGTCGCCCGGCGCCGCGCTGCCCAGCGCTTCGATCGCTCCGCTCCCGCCCAGCCGCACGAGGTCCGCGTACGTCACTGCGCGCGACGGATCGGCTTTGGAACGCAGGGCTCCGTCGCGCGCTTCGACATCGCGCTCGGGCAAACCGTGCAGCGCCGACTCTCCGCTCGAGGTGGCGATCGCGACGGCCTCGTGATACGCCCGACGCGCGGCATCCTGCACCGCGGGCCCGACGCTGGCGGAACTCATCGAGCCGCCGGCGACCGGGGCGACCGGAAATGAGGAGTCCCCGATGCGTACCCGAATTGCGCGCGGGTCGACGCCCAGTTCATCGGCCGCGATCTGGGCGAGAATCGTGTACATTCCCGTGCCGAGATCGTGCGTCGCGCTGGCCACGTCGACCAGTCCGTCGGTGCTCAGCGTTACGCGCGCTTGCGCAGGCGACCGCAGCGCCGGATAGGTAGCAGTCGCGACGCCCCAACCGACGAGCTCGCCGCCCTCGCGCCACGCGCGCGGCGCTTTTGGCCGCGCGCTCCAACCGAACGCCTCTGCGCCGCGTTCGTAACACGCGAGCAGCTGCTTCGAAGAGAACGGCAAACCGCTGGATCGGTCGACGGCGGCATCATTGCGGCGCAACACGTCGAGCGGATCCAGGCCGCACGCGTAGGCGAGCTCGTCGAGCGCGGAGCCCAAGGCGTACGTCCCCGGCGCTTTGCCGGGTGCGCGCATCGCGGTCGGCGTGGGAACGTCGAGCCGCGCGATGCGGTGCGTCACCGCGATGTTCGAGACGTCGT
The DNA here is from genome assembly GCA_003140215.1 of Vulcanimicrobiota bacterium. Lineage (GTDB taxonomy): Bacteria > Vulcanimicrobiota > Vulcanimicrobiia > Vulcanimicrobiales > Vulcanimicrobiaceae > Vulcanimicrobium > Vulcanimicrobium beijerinckii. Next base: position 468,265 of record PLJL01000001.1, read on the forward strand.
ACAGCATTGTCGTCACGGCGCCGGCGGATTCGACGAACATCCCGACTCGCGACGACTCGGCGAGCACGTCATGGAGGATCGCCTGCAACCGGCCCTCGCGCGAAGCGCCGATGCGCACGCGCTGCCGCGTTTCACTGCGGTACCCGCACGAGGTGAACATCTGCTCGCGGGTGAGCACCAGCTTCACCGGCCGGTTCGTTACCTTCGCCGCCATCGCCGCGATCAGCGGATGTGGCCAGAAAAAGCCCTTGCAACCGAAGCCGCCGCCGAGGAACGGCGAGATGACGCGCACCTTCTCTTCGTCGAGCTCGAAGCTCTTGGCCAGTACGGCTCGCGTCCCACGCACCCACTGCGTCGCGTCGTACACGGTCAGCTCGCCGTCGCGCCACTCCGCGACCGTCACCGACGGCTCGAGCGGGTTGTGGGTCTCCTCGGGCGTGGTGTAGGTCGCGTCGACCCGCACGGCGGCAGCGTTGTACGCGCGCTCGGGATCGCCGCGGCGCGGCTGCGCGTCGTCGCCGAACCACTGCTCGGGATGTTCGATCGTGCGCGCCGTATCGAGCGAGACCTCCGCTTCGCGGCGTTCGTATCCGATGCGCAACAGCGTCGCGCCGGCGCGCGCCGCCTCGAAGGTCTCGGCGATCACCACCGCCACGTGCTGCCCGTCGTAGGCAATCGCATCGCTTTGCAGCGGCGCCAGCTCTTCGGTGACGGGTGTGGTAAAGTCAAACGACAGCACGGGCACGCGCGGCGCGTTGCGATAGGTGAGCACTTCGACGACGCCCGCCAGGTTGCGCGCGGCGCTCTCGTCGATGGCGGCGATGCGCCCGCACGGAATCGTCGACTGGACGATCGCCGCGTGCAGCGGCGCGGCGATCGGCGCGTCGGCGGCGTAGCGCGCAGCGCCGGTGACCTTGGCGTGACCGTCGATGCGGTCGAGCGGCTGTCCGACCGCGCGCGACACGGCAACCGCTTCGATAACCGTGCTCATGCGCCGGTCCCGCACACGCTGCGCAGGGCGCGCACGATCGCACGCTGCGCGAGCTCGACTTTGTAGGCGTTGTGCGCGCGGGTGCGCGCGCCCGTCAGCGCCGTTTCGGCGGCGCGGCGAAACGCGGCCTCGCCGGGCGGCGCACCGGTGAGCGCAGCTTCGGCCTCGCGCGCACGCCACGGGACGGTTCCGACCCCGCCGAGCGCGAGCCGTGCCTGCGCGATGTTCTTGCCGTCGAGCTCCACGGCGCACGCGACGGAGACCAACGCGAACTCGAACGAGGCGCGGTCACGAATCTTGAGGTAGTGCGACCGCTCGTGCAGCCGCTCCGCGCGCAGCTCGACGGCGGTGATCAACTCACCCGGGCCGAGCGTGGTCTCGCGTTCGGGGTGCTCGCCGGGGAGAACGTACAGGTCGTCGAGCGCGATGGTTCGCTCGCCGTCATTGCCCTCGACGACGACGCGCGCCGACAGCGCGCACAGCGCGACGGCCAGGTCACCGGGGTAGGACGCGATGCAGGAGTCGCTCGTGCCCAAGACGGCGTGACCGCGGTTGAAACCGTCGAGGGCGTCGCAGCCGCTGCCCGGCTCGCGTTTGTTGCAACGCCAGCGCGTCTCGCGAAAGTAGCTGCAACGCGTGCGCTGCAAGAGGTTCCCGCCGATCGTCGCGGCGTTGCGGATCTGCCCCGACGCACCGCTGAGCAGCGCTTCGGACACGGCCGGAAAGTGCAGCACGATCCGGGCGTCGTAGGCGACGTCGCTGTTGCGCGCGAGCGCGCCGATCCGCACCACGTCGCCGCGCTGTTCGATCGCGGCGAGCGGCAGGCGCGAGATATCGATCACGCGCCGCGGCCGCTCGACGTCGGCTTTCATCAGATCGACCAGCGTCGTTCCGCCGGCGTAAAAGCGCGCGCCGTCGACCTCGCGCGCTAGCGTCCGCGCCGCCGCGGACGATGCTGCCACCACGTACTCGAACGCACGCATCAGCGCGCCCGCTGCACGGCGGCGATCGCCGCGACGATGTTCGGGTACGCGCCGCAGCGGCAGAGGTTGCCGCTCATGGCCTCGCGGATCTCGTCGCCCGTGCGCGCGTGGCCTTCGGCGATCGCGCCGACCGCCGACAGGATCTGTCCCGGGGTGCAGAAGCCGCACTGAAAGGCGTCGTGCTCGACGAAAGCCGCTTGCACCGGGTGGAGCTCGCTGCCGGCTGCCAACCCCTCGATCGTCGTGATCGCGTCGCCCGCGTGCGCCAGGGCGAGGGCAAGGCATGAGAGCGTCCGGCGCCCGTTCACGAGCACCGTGCACGCGCCGCACTGTCCGCGATCGCAGCCCTTCTTGCTCCCCGTCAACCCGGCGCGCTCGCGAAGCAAGTCGAGCAGCGTCACGTCGGGTTCGACGGCGAAGGTCGCTTCGCGGCCGTTCAGGCGCAGGGTCAGCTGCACGGCGGGCTGCGCCGGTGCAGCCGGTCGTTCGGTGGTCGGCACGGTGGTTCACCCTCGGGCGCGTTGGACGAGGGTCCTACGGCCTCAAAGAGGCGACATCCCGCGTTGACGGTCCGCCCGAGGGCGTGATAAGGTTCCCAGGTTATGTACGCGATCGTTGAGACCGGCGGCAAGCAGTTCCGCGTGTCCGAAGGCGACATCATCCGGACCGATCTCATCGAGACCGAGGTCGGTGCCTCGGTGACGTTCGACCGTATCGTGCTGGCCGCCAATGGCGACGCTGTGAGCATCGGGACCCCGGTGGTGAGCGGCGCGACCGTGACCGGGACCGTGCTGCGTCAGGCCAAGGACAAGAAGATCCTGGTCTTCCGGTACAAGTCCAAGAAGCGCATTCGCACGCTCAACGGGCACCGCCAGCGGTTCGCCGAGGTCCGGATCGACAAGATCTCGCTCGCCTGAACGGCGACGCGGTGCTGGAGATTCGATTCCGACGAGACAGCCGCGAGCGGCTGTCTTCTGTTTTGTGCAGCGGTCACGCCGGGCACGCCGCGAAGATGGAAGACGTCGTCTGCGGCTCCGTTTCGGCGCTGCTCCAAGCGGCCTGGGTCGGCCTGACCGATGTCGCAGGCGTCGAGGTCACGGGGCGGCGGCGCAGCGGCGACTTCGAGATGCGCTGGCCCGAAGCGGCGCGCGACCGCGACGACGTCCACGCGATCGTCGCCACCGCGGAGCTCGCGGTCGAGCAGATCGCGAAACAATATGGAACTTGGGTGCGGTACGTTCGCGAACCGGAGTAATTGGGAGAATCCGGGTACACCGGCGACGAAAGGAACCCCACGATGACGGATACCACCAAACCCATCAACGGCGAGATCCTCAGCGACAAGACGCCCCGTCCCAGCGAAGCGGGATCGCCCGAGGCCGGCCGCACCGTCCTCGTGGGCGTGCTGGGCGGGATCATCTCGGCCGCCGGTTACTTGGTCTACCAGCGCCTGCCCGACGAGCAGAAAGAGCGCCTCCACCGCCAAGTGCGCGGCGTCCTCGAACAGCGCATCAACGAGCTCCGCAGCAACTTTAATCTATAGCCCCGGCGGGCACCGCCAGCTACGTGCTGGGCCCGGTTGCTGCTTCGATCGTTCTGGCGTACGCCTCGGCACTTCGGGCCTTTGATCCCGGCTTGGACGGCGCGACCGCGGCCCGGCTCGCGGCGCGGGTCATCGCCGAGGCCGATGCCGCGCAGGTCGATGCCCGGCTGGTCGTAGCGCTCGTCGCCGTCGAATCCGCCTGGAACCCGCGCGCCGTCTCGAAAGCCGGCGCACGGGGCCTGGGCCAGCTCATGCCGGCGACGGCGGCCGGGCTGGGCGTCGACCCGGACGACCCCGGCGCGAACCTGCACGGAACCGTAGTCCACCTGCGGGGGCTGATCGCGCGCTATGCCGCCTTGCCGCCGCAGCAGCGCTACGCCCGCGCGATCGCGGCCTACAACGCCGGTGCCGGCGCGGTCGAGCGGTACGGCGGGGTACCGCCCTACGCCGAGACCCAGCTAGAGGTGCGGCGCGTGATCGGCCTGTGGCGCCGGCTCTGCGGCACCTGACGGCTCGGCGCCGAGCGCGGGCCGCGGCTCGGCGAGCTTCTCGGCGACCGTCGGCGCCGCTTGGGGCTCGTGCTCCCCGACCGGCACCTCGCCGTCGAACGGCAACATCGGATCGTCCACCGCAGCGGCGTGCGCCTCGTACGGTACGGGATCGTACGGGGTCACCTCCGACGCTTTTGTGACGGCCGCCTCATCCTGCAGGTCGGCGGCGCGCTCCATCTCGCGGATGAAGGATTGCGAGGTGTTCTGGATCTCGCGCATCACGTTCCCGGCCTTCCGCGCGACGCGGGGAAGCTGTTCGGGGCCGAAAAGCATGAGGGCGGCGACGCCGAGGAGCGCCATGTCCGGTATGGAGAGCATAGGTCGGAGGGTTTCTTCCCGGTCGCGTGCAACGCGTCATGCCCCGCCGAGCGCAAGGATGGTACTCGCGGAGATCAACAAAGGCCGGCCGGACGCCCTGAAGATCATCTACACCCGCGGCAATCGGACCGAGACCCTGGCGTCGATCGCGACGCTCCGGAAGATTCTCAACCGTTTCGTCGCGCACCGCGTGTTCTACGAGGTCAGCTCGCGCAACAAGCGCGGGCATGAGTTTTTCTCTGCCAAGAATACCTTTGTGGTCGGATCGATCGAGATCGTCAACCGTGACTATCTCACCATCACGATCTTCGACGCGCACAATGCATCGCACTCGATCGAGATCCTCAATCCGGCGGCGATGCGCATCTACGACGATACGCTGGGCAAGGGCTTTGCCGTGTCGTTCCTGAGCGAAGGCGCGGGCGGCGTTGAATCGCGTTGCTATTTGCGCGACGAAGGCGAAGATGGCGACACGATCAAGGAACGCAGCGAGCTCGAGAAGATCACGCTGCCGCAACTCTTCGAATACCTCGACGACATCACGTCGACCGACGTCATCGGCACCCAGACGCCGTAGCTCCGGACGCGCGTCAGCGTTTGCTGCGCGCGTCGAGCTGCGCCGCCTTGCGCAGCATCCGCACCGCCTCGGAGCGCCGGCCGCTGCGATGCAGGGCGACGCCGAGATTGTGATACGCCGGACCGTACGCATCGTCGACGAGGATCGCGTACTCGTAGTGCGCGACGGCATCCTCGACCGCGCCGTCCTCGAGCAGCAGGTTTGCAATCGTCGTGAGCGCGGCGGCGCAGCGCGGGTTTGCTTCGAGCGCCGCGATCAGCTCCTCGATCGCCCGGTCGCGGTCGCCGCGGCGGATCGCGATGACGGCGCGCTTGTTGCGCACGGCCGCGACCTCGGCGGCCGTGGCGGCAAGCGCGAAGGCTGTTTCGAAGGCGGCTTCCGCGGCGTCGAGCCGGCCGCGCTCGAGCTCGTGCGTCCCGCGCGCAAAGGGCTCTAACGGGCGGCCGCCCGGGAGCAGCCGACGCAGACGGTCGAAGAACGCCACGTGGGGGTCTTGCACGTCGACGTCGTCTCGCTCTTCCCCGAGATGTTCGCCCCGGTCATCGGCCTCTCGATCGTCGGGCGCGCCGTCGAGCGGGGCCTCGTCGCGGTGCGGATGCATCACGTGCTCGATGCGCTCGACGGCCGCGAGCGCGCCGACGAGCGGCCCTATGGCGGGGGGCCCGGGATGGTGCTGCGCCTCGAGCCGCTGGCGCGAACGCTCGATGCGATCGTCGCCGGTGCGCCACCCGGCGAGCGCCGGCGCATCGTTCTGACCTCGGCCAGCGGCCCGGTATTCCGGCAAGCCGATGCCGTCGCGTGGGCTGCGCTCGAGCGCCTGGTGCTCATCTGCGGCCACTACGAAGGCGTCGACGAGCGCCTCGCCGAGCTGTATCCGGTCGAGGAGGTCTCGCTGGGCGAGTTCGTCCTGACCGGCGGCGAGGTCGCTGCGATGGCGTTCCTCGACGCGACCGTTCGCCTCGTTCCCGGAGTCATCGACGCCGGCTCAGCCGCGGCGGACTCGTGGGGTGACACCGGGTTCGACCATCCCGCGTACACGCGTCCGCCCAGCTTCCGCGGCGTCGACGTCCCCGAGGTACTGCTCAGTGGCGATCACGCCAAGATCGCCGAGTGGCGGCGCGAGCAGTCGCGACTGCGCGCCGCAGCCCGCAACCGCTCAGATCCCTAGCGCTCGCCGCTGCCGGAGCTGCAATCGATCATTGCGGCGTCTCGCCGGTGGCGCTCGCGGCGTGCAACTTCTCGCTCACCGCGCGGCGCGTCAGCCCCGAGCGGACCGCCGAGACGGACGCCGACGCCGCATCGTACATGACGTTCGTTCCGGAAGCGGTCGGCGCGTACGTCACCGCCAGGTTCGCGTCGAAGCGCAGCGTCGTCGCCACCCGTTTCGCGTCCTGGTTCGCGCCGAGGTACATGAGCGTCCAGCCGTCACGTTCCTTCTGCTCGATCTTCGCCGCGATCGAATCGTGCGTGTACTCCACCGACGCGTTCTCGAGCCCATCGGTCATCACCACCACGACCACGCTGCGATCCGCGGCGCGCGGATCGGCTTCGATGCGCGAGATCGTCGAACCGACTGCATCGAACAGCGGCGTCCCGCCGTCGGGGTTGTAGTCGGCGAGCGTGAGATCGGCGACTTCTTTGAGCGGCACGCCGGCACACAACGCCCGCACCCGCGGCTTGTGCGGGTCCTGCGGCGCGTCGAAGGTCACTAGCGTGAAGAGGTCTTCGGGTCCGTCCTTGCGCTGGTCGGCGAGCCACGCGTTCGCGCCGTCGAGCGTCGACTGGCGCAGTCCGCTCATCGATCCGGATTCGTCGAGCACGAGGGCGCAGTAGAGTCGTTTCGGGTTCGTCACGCTTTCTTGGGGCCTTTCAGCAGCTCGCGCAGCGGCCGGAGCCGCGGCTCGGCCGCGGGGGTAGGGGCGTAGCTGATACGGGGCGCGCCTCCCGGGGTGGTCGTACGCGTCTCTTCGACGAGCCCTTGTTCCGAGAGGCTATTGAGCGCGGCGTACGCGGTACTGCGCGCGATGCCCATCTCGCCCAGCGTCGAGGCCACGTCGGCCGGGCTGGCCTGGCCTGATTGGTGAACCTTCCAGAGCGCCAGCATCTCGGAGAACCGCTTCGTCTCGCGTCCCATATTCGGACACAATCGTATCCGGTATACGGACGACTGTCAAGCTGTTGACGCGCACCCTGCGGGGTCCGCACGATCGATCAGGCCCGCATCGTCAAACGTCTGGGATCGCTGCCGGCGCCGCTCATGGACGCGGTCGGCGCCGGCCTGCGAGCGATCCTCGACCTCGAAATGTAAGCCCGCCTTGCCGTGGCTGGGGGGCGATGGTACACTACCCGGGTTGTCCGCCACCGCGCCCTGGGCGCGGGTTCGCCTTCGTCAGAAAGCTGTCATGAACGTACTCGACCTGATCCAGAAGGAACAGGAGAAGCCGTCGGTCCCGGAGTTCCGCCCGGGCGACACCGTCAAGGTCTACTCCAAGGTCGTCGAGGGCGGCAAAGAGCGCATCCAGATGTTCGAAGGCGTGGTGACGGTCCGCAAAGGCGGCGGTCTGGCCGAGTCGATCACCGTCCGCCGCGTGGCGCACGGCGTCGGCGTCGAACGCTCGTTCTTGCTGCACAGTCCGCGCCTCGACCGCGTCGAGGTCACCAAGCGCGGGATCGTGCGACGTTCGCGGCTCTACTACCTCAGCGAGAAGGTCGGTAAAGCGGCGCGCATCAAGGAGCGCAAAGTGGAGCGCAAGACCGCCAAGTAAGGCGGTCTACCCGTGACCCCGCTCGAACTGCTGGCGCTCATCGCGGTCTTCGCGATCGTGCGCGTGGCGATCAGCATCCGTCCCACGCCCGTCACTGCCGGCGCCGACGCCGACGCGGCGGCCGCGCCGCCGTCGAAGCGCACGGTCGTTCGCGAGTATCTCGACGCCTTCATCGTCGCCGGGCTCGTCGCGCTGTTCCTCATCACCTTCGTGATGCGCACGTTCTTCATCCCCAGCGGCTCGATGGAACCGACGCTGCAGATTCACGACGTGCTGCTGGTCAACGAGTTCGAGTACCGTTTTACCACGCCGCACGAAGGCGACATCGTCGTCTTCCCGCCGCCGATCATCAGCCCCAACGACTTCATCAAGCGTACGATCGGCCTGCCCGGGGACACTATCCGCGTGCACGCGGGGACGGTCTACCGTAACGGCACCGCGCTGAGCGAACCGTACATCGCGGAAACGCCCAACTACGAGCTCGAGATCAAGAACTACGGCATTTACGTCGACGGGACGCCGCTCGATCCCACCCTGGCGAACGTTCCGCCCAGAGCGCGCTGGAGCGCCCCGGACCGCATCCCCGACGGCTGCTACCTGATGTTCGGCGACAACCGCCGGTACTCCGAAGACTCGCACATCTGGGGTTTTGCGCAGCCCGGCGGCGCCTTCGAGGCCGGCCCGCGCAAGGGTGAGAAGGCCTCGTTCACCGGCCACGCGTTCCTGCTGTTCTGGCCGCTCAACCGAATCCGGGTCCTCAAGTAACGAGGACTCGCTAGCTGCATCGGGGGCGCCTTGCCGGGGTAGGGGGGCCATGGTACACTACCGGGGTTGCCCGCCGCCGCGCCCAGGCGCGGCGTCTTCGCCGTTCGCAGAGAGCTGTCATGAACGTACTCGACCTGATCCAGAAGGAACAGGAGAAGCCGTCCGTCCCGGAGTTCCGCCCGGGCGACACCGTCAAGGTCTACTCCAAGGTCGTCGAAGGCGGCAAAGAGCGCATTCAGATGTTCGAAGGCGTGGTGACGGTCCGCAAAGGCGGCGGCCTGGCCGAGTCGATCACCGTCCGGCGCGTGGCGCACGGCGTCGGCGTCGAACGCTCGTTCTTGCTGCACAGCCCCCGCCTCGACCGCGTTGAGGTCACCAAGCGCGGGATCGTGCGACGCTCGCGGCTGTACTACCTCAGCGAGAAGGTCGGCAAGGCGGCACGCATCAAGGAGCGCAAAGTCGACCGCAAAGTGGAGCGCAAGACCGCCACGTAAGGCGGTCTACCCGTGACCCCGCTCGAGCTGCTGGCGCTCATCGCGGTCTTCGCGATCGTGCGCGTGGCGATCAGCATCCGTCCCGAGACGACCGTCGTACTTGCCGAGGGCGAGGTGCGCACAGCGCCGACACTGCGCACGGTCGTGCGCGAGTATCTCGACGCCTTCATCGTCGCCGGGCTGGTTGCGCTGTTCCTCATCACCTTCGTGGTGCGGACGTTCTTCATCCCCAGCGGCTCGATGGAGCCGACGCTCCAAATCTACGACGTGCTGCTGGTCAACGAGTTCGAGTACCGTTTCACCAAGCCGCACGAAGGCGACATCGTCGTCTTTCCGCCGCCGATCATCAGCCCCAACGACTTCATCAAGCGTACGATCGGCCTGCCCGGGGACACTATCCGCGTGCACGCGGGGACGGTGTACCGCAACGGGGTCGCCCTCACCGAGCCGTACATCGCGGAAAAACCCAACTACGAGCTCGAGATCAAGAACTACGGCATCTACGTCGACGGGACGCCGCTCGATCCCGCGCTGTCGAACGTTCCGCCCAGAGCGCGCTGGAGCGCGCCCGACCGCATCCCCGACGGCTGCTACCTGATGTTCGGCGACAACCGCACCAACTCGCAAGACTCGCACGCCTGGGGCTTTGCGCAGCCCGGCGGCGTCTTCGAGGCCGGCCCGCGCAAGGGTGAGAAGGCCTCGTTCACCGGCCACGCGTTCCTGCTGTTCTGGCCGCTCAACCGAATCCGGATCCTCAAGTAACGACAGGCCGCTGCGTAGGAGCGGCCGAAAGAGTCTCTCCGTGGTGAAGGCGCGAACGGTCGTGTCGCTCTCCGCGCAGCTGGTCGTGCTCGCGCTCATCGCGACCGCATTTTTCATGCGCACGTCGCCGGTGGACGGATTGTCGATGGAACCGCGGGTCCATGCCGGCGAGCTCGTCCTCATCAACACGCTGGCGTATCGCTTCGGCCCGCTGCGTCGCGGCGACGTCGTCGCCTTCCGCCACGACGCCGCGACGACCGAGACGTACATCAAACGCATCGTCGGGCTGCCGGGGGAGCGCGTTGCGGTGAGCGACGGCATCGTGACGATCGACGGCCGGCAGCTCGCCGAACCGTACGTGCGCTTTCGCGACCGGCGCAGCGCCGCCGCCGTGCTGGTCCCGCAGCGCGCGTACTACGTGCTGGGCGACAATCGCGCCGAGAGCGACGACTCGCGCAACTGGGGCGTGCTGCGCGAAGACGACGTCGTCGGCAAAGCGCTCGTCGGCATCTGGCCGCCGCGTGGCCTCTGATGGCGCCCGACGTCCTCAACGTCCAGATCCAGTGGTACCCCGGCCACATGGTGACGGCCATGCGCAAGCTGGGCGAACGCTTGCGCATCGTCGACGTCCTCATCGAGGTGCTCGACGCGCGGGTGCCGCGCAGCTCGTCGAATCCGGCGCTCGACCGGTTGGCTCCGCACAAGCCGCGATTGGTCATTTTGGGCCGGGAGGATCTCGCCGATCCGCGCGCGACGCGTGAATGGCTGGCGTGGTACCGCCGGCGCGGCCGAACCGCACTCGCGGTCAACGGCAAGGATCAGGGCTCGGTGAAGCGCGTCGCGGCGGCGCTCGCTGCGCTCGAGCTCGGCGGCGGGACGACGCGGGCGATGGTGGTGGGCATCCCGAACACCGGCAAATCATCGCTCATCAACGGCCTTCTCCGTCGCATCGCGGCGAAGGCCGCCGACAAGGCCGGGGTCACCCGGTCGCTGCAATGGTTCCGCGTCGGGCCCAACCTCGAGGTAATGGACACTCCCGGAATCCTCGTTCCAAAGATCGCCACCCCGGAAGCGCAGTGGCAGCTCGCTTTGACCGGCGCGCTGCCGCGCGAGCGCTTCGATCCCGAGGAGGTCATCGCGCGCTACGTCGGCTGGTCACGCGACCACCGTCCGCGGGCGAACGTCCCCGATCTCGAGACCTATGCGCGTGCGCGCGGTTTTGCGCGCCGCGGCGGCGAGGTCGACTTGCATAACGCCGCCGGCGCGTTCATCAAAGATTTCGGTGAGGGAAAGTTCGGACGCGTGACCTTCGAAGCCGCGGAGCCCGCAGCGTGACGGCTGCCGAGGCGACGCGCCGCAAGAAGCAGCGCAATGCCACCCAGCGCGAAGGACGCCGCCTCGTTCGCTTGCACGTGTTCGAGGATCGCGCGTGGGCGTCGGGATACCGGCTCATCGGCGGGATCGACGAGGTCGGCCGCGGGCCGCTCGCCGGCCCGGTCGTCGCCGCCTGCGTCGTGACCGAGGGACCGCTCAAGCTGCGCGGTCTCAACGACTCCAAGCAGGTCGCGCCGGAGGTGCGCGAGTCCCTCGCGCTCGAGATCAAGAGCCGCTGCGTGGCCTGGGCGGTCGGCGAAGCGACGGTCGACGAGATCGACCGGTACAACATCTACTGGGCCAGCATCCTGGCGATGGAACGCGCGCTGGCCGCGCTGCACGTGCCGCCGGACTACCTCATCACCGATGCTGTCCGCATCAAGTCCTGGAGCGGCCCGCAGGAGCCGGTCATTAAAGGCGACGCCAAGTGCGCGACCGTGGCCGCCGCTTCGATCGTGGCCAAAGTGCATCGCGACGCTTTGCTCGTCGCCTTGCACGACCGCTATCCGAACTACGGCTTCGCGCAGCACAAAGGGTACGCGTCGCCGCAGCACATCGCGGCCCTGGCGGCTCACGGTCCCTGCGCCGAGCATCGGCGCGCGTTTTGGCGCGTGCGCGCAGCCTGGGACGCGCTGCCGGGGATGGAGCAGTTCATCGCCGACGAGCTCGCGCTCGCCGCCGGGCCGGTAGACGCGGAGTCCGTGCCGACGTGACGCGGGCCGAGCGCGGTCGCGCCGGCGAGGACGCCGCGGCCGCGCTGTTGCAAGAACAGGGCTACCGCATCGTCGCGCGCAACGTGCGCGGCCCCGGCGGCGAGATCGACATCATCGCTCGCGACGGCGACACGATCGTCTTCATCGAGGTGAAGGCGCGCCTGGGACGTACGTTCGGGAGCGCCGTGGGCGCCGTCGATGCCGGCAAGCGCGCGACCCTGCGCGCGATCGCAGGCGACTGGCTGCAGATCGCCGCGCCGCGCGCGCGGTCGCGCTTCGACGTCGTCACCTTCGAGGCCGGCCGGCCGACGCTGCACCGGGACGCCTTCGTATGACCAGCCTCACCGGCAAGACCCTAGCGGGGCGGTACCGCGTCGACGCGGAGATCGGGCGCGGCGGGATGGCCGACGTCTACCGCGGCATCGACGTCGTGCTCGATCGCGAGGTGGCGATCAAAGTGCTCACCGAGCGTGACGACGGCGAGCGCGATCGCTTCCTGCGTGAGGCCCGCTCCATGGCGCGCTTGAATCACCGCAACGTGGTGGCCGTCTACGACGCGGGCCGCGACGAGGGGTGGTCCTTCATCATCATGGAGCTGGTGGAAGGGCGCACGCTGGGATCGGTGCCGGCGCACGAGCTCACCGTACACACCGCGATCCGCCACTACGTCGAGATCCTCGAGGCGCTGGCGTACGCGCACGGCAACGGCGTCATCCACCGTGACGTCAAGCCTGCCAACGTGATGGTGCTGCCCAGCGGCGCCGTGAAGGTCATGGATTTTGGCCTAGCGCGGCGCACCAGCGACATGTCCGGCGCGACAAGCGCCGGCGAGATCGTCGGGACGATCGCCTACCTTCCCCCGGAACGGTTCTTGGGCAAAGTCGCGGACGCACGCAGCGACCTCTACTCGGTCGGTGTGATGCTCTTCGAGACGTTTACCGGGACGTTGCCCTTCAAGAGCGAGAGCGACGACCTCGTCGCGGTCATCTACGGTCACGTCAACGAGCCGCCGCCGCCGCCGCGCAGCGTGAACCGTGCGGTGCCCGCGCAGATCGAGCGCATCATCCTCAAGCTGCTCGAAAAAGAACCCGAGCGGCGCTATCAAACGGCGCAGGATGCAGCGGCCGATCTGCGCGCGCTCGTTACCGGGCCGGCCGACGTGAGCGACCCCGGTATGGAGCAACCGCCCTCGCCTGCGACCGCCGCGCAGTCGCGCAAGGGAGCGCCGCCGCCGCCGGGTCAGGCGGCGGCGCGAACGAGCAGCGTCGAGGCCGACGCGCGCGAGATGCTGGCACGCACGTTCGGATCATCGAAGGCCGTCGACGTCGGCTACTCCGAAACGCTGGCCGGGATGCTGGCGACGCGCAAGCGCGACTATCCCGAGGCGTCGCGCGCGTATCGCGCCGCGCTGACGGCGTTCAGCGAGGCCAAGAACGAACTCGAGTACGCCAAGACCGCGTTGAAGTTCGGCACGATGGTGCTGCAGAAGCACAACGAGGGCGAAAGCCGGAGCGGGGCCTCCAACCGCCGCGAACTTTCCGACGCGGTCGACATCCTCACCGAAGCGCTACCGAGCTTCCGCGGGCGCGCGATGCTCAAAGAGCTCGAGGAAGGCGAACGCCTCCTCTACGCGCTGCAGCGGACGCTGATCCGGATACGCTGACCGCGCCGATGCGCGCGATCGATGCCGTCGAGCACCGCGATGCCGGCGCGGCGCTGCGCCGTCTCGCCACCCCCAACGCGCTCGCCATGGTCGGCGATCAGCTGCTCGGGATCGTCGACACGATCGCAATCGGCGTGCTGGGCACCGCAGCACTGGCGGGGATCACCGGCGCGGTCGGCGTCTTCATGGTCCTGGGCATCGGTTTGTTCGCCTTCGGCAGCGGCGTGCGCATCATCGGGGCGCAAGCGATCGGCGCCGGACAGAGCGAACGCTTCGGTGCGATCGTCCGCGCCGCGGTCGTCGTCCCGCTCGCGATCGCCGCGCTCGCGACGCTGGCGTCGGTGGTCACGGCGCGGCCGCTGATGCACGCCATCCTCCCTGCCGGCGCGCCGCTCGACGCGGCTTCGCGGTATCTGGTGCTGCGCTGCTGCTGCCTCATTCCGATGGTGTGCAGCGGGATGCTGGCCGTCGCGTTCGCGACCGCGGGCGACTCCAAGCTCACCCTGCGGCTGCTCATCGTCATCAACGTGGTGCACGTTCCGCTCGTCTTCGTGCTGGCGTTGGGCGCCGTGACCCATCATGCCTTCGGCATGACGGGGGCCGGCATCTCGTCGCTGATCGCCGAGTTCGTCGGGCTCGCTTACGCGGTCTATGCAACGATGAAGCGGCCCGAGTTGGGAATCTTTGCTGCGCGCACCATCGACCGTGCGCTGGTGCGGCTGACCGCGGCGATCAGCTGGCCGGAGTTCGTCTTCCTCGTATTGCAGATCGTGCCCGAGCCGGTCACCATCGCACTGCTGGCTCCGTCCGGCACGGAATCCGTGGCGGCGTTTCGCGCGCTGTCGCTGGTGAGCGACGTGACGTGGTCGCTGCCGGGCGCGCTGGGCGATGCATCGGAGATCGTTGTCGCTCAGCGCATCGGCGCGCGCGACTACGACGGCGCCCTGACGTTCCAACGCAGCGCGACCCGGTTGAGCGTGCTCGTCTGCGGCTTGGTCGGGGTGACGTTTGCATGTCTGGCGTGGCCGCTCGCCGCGCTGTGCACCTTCAGCCCGGCGCTGGCGTCGCTCGCAGCGGCGCCGCTCGCACTGCACGTCGGCGTGACGCTGCCGCTCAAAGGCTACGCGATGACGGTGCTCGCGCCGATTCGCGGCGCCGGCGACACGCGTTTTGTGATGCTGATGGGAATCGTCACGACGCTCGTCGCGGTCGGCGCCGTCTATGCCGGGATCAGGCTGCTGCATCTCGGGCTCTGGTCGGTCCCCATCGGCTGGACCGCCGGCTGGCTCGTGCGCAGCGCGATCACCACCGTGCGTTTGGACGGCGGCGACTGGCGGCGACGCACCTTGGCGGCATAGCCGAAAATGGTCTTCGGGGGCATGCCGAGAAAGGGTCGCGCTCGGCCGAGGGAGCGGCCGACGTTCGGTGCTCCAACTGCGGTTTCTTTAGGGGAACCGCGAGCGCACCGTTTGACGCCGGCGGCTCGTCCGTCACACCGAGGATCGTCCGGTACCGCGCAATTCGGCACTTTCTAGCGTCATAGATGTCCGCGGGGAGACACGATGACCGACGATGACTCGCCCCTTCAACCACCTGACGTCCGGAGCGTGAAATCAGGCGCTTCGGTGACCCACCTTGCGACGCGCCGCTGCCGCCGGGACATCCTGCGCTCGATCACCGTCGTGTTCGGCGGCGTCCACTACGGCACGATCACCATCGATGCGCCGTACGCCACGGGCAAACCGATGGCGCTGTACCTCGTGCCGGTGCGCGGCGACGCCGAGCCGGGCGACCTGGCGGGGCCGCTCGACTGCCTCATCACCGACGACCCGTCGCTCGCGACGCGCCACCACGCGGTGCGCTAACCCGGGTACGCGGCGCTAGGGGTCGGCGTACGCCTCGGCGTCGTCGGCCTCGAAGATCTCGAAAAAGGTGGTCAACTCAGGACGCCGTTCCATGACGGGGTGGTTTTGCCGCACGCGTTCCTGGAACTCGGGCGGCAGCCGGTCGACGGTCATGAGCGCGAGCTTCGCGCTCGTCTCCGCGGCCAGCGCAGCGTCGACGCGCGCTTGCAACCACGCCGCGACCTCGTCTTCGTCTTCCGCGCCGGCGACGACGCCGCGCAGCTCCTCCATGTCGACGCCGATGCGCTTGCACATGAACGCGCTCAAGCCGTCGGGGCGGTTGAGGTATTTGGCCATCTTCCCGCCCGGCATCTCGGCGCGCAGCTTGTCGATCGTGCGCGGCATGAAGGCCAGCCCGGCGAGGGTCTCCCGCGGGCCCCGCGGGGGCCGCATGGTGAGGTCGAGCGGTTGCATCGGGCTCTCTTCAGCGCTCGGCCAAATAACGCTTGCGCAATGCGTCCAGGACCAGGGCCAACAGGATCACCGCACCTAGGACGATCAGCTGCGTGTACGGGTCGACATGGGTCAGGTTCATCACGTTGTAGAGCACGCCGATCAGCAACGCGCCCAAGAACGTCCCCACGATCGTCCCGCGGCCGCCCATGAGCGACGTTCCGCCGACGACCACGGCGGCGATCGCCTGCAACTCGTAACCGTTCCCGTTCTGGGGCGCGCCCGAGCCGAAGCGCGCCAACAGCAAGAGCCCTGCGAGCGCGGCGCAGCTGCCCGAGATCATGTAGACCAGCGTCTTGACGCGACCGGTGTCGATGCCCGCCAAGCGCGCCGCCTCCTCGTTGCCGCCGACCGCGAGGACGTAGCGCCCAAACGCGGTTCGTCCCAACAGCAGCGCCAAGGCGATTGCGACCACGCCCATGACCAACACCGCGTACGGAATCCCGGGCAGGCCGAAAAGCCCAGGCAGGAGATAGCCGCTCCCCAACCAGTCGAAGGGGACGCTCGAGTGCAGCACGATCGGCTGGCCGTGCGCGATGGTGAAAGCCAGACCGCGTGCGACCTGCATCATCGCCAGCGTGGTGATGAACGGCGGCAGGTTGAGCCGCACGACCGGCCACGCGTTGATCCATCCCGCCGCGCATCCGATCGCCACGCCCGCGAGCAGCGTGACGACGAAGTTCGCCGGACCGCCGAACGGCAACGCATTCGAAACCTGGGCCAGCGCCACGCCGCTCAGCGCCACCAACGAGCCGACCGACAGATCGATCCCCGCGGTGATGATCACAAACGTCTGGCCGGCCGCCATGATCGCGTTCACGGTGATCTGGCGCAGGACGTTGGTGATGTTTGCGGGCTCGAGAAAATAGCCGTGGGCGAGCGCGTTGACCGCCAGCACGAGCACCACGAATCCGATCGCGATCCCGCCGGTGCGCACCGCCGCGTTGCGGCGCTTCTTGGCCGCGACGTCGCCGGCACGGGCGTCCATGACGGCCTTGACGTCCACGTCGGGCTTCACGCCGCCGCGCTCCCCAGCGCGACCGCGATCACCTTGGCGGGGGTGGCTTGGGCGCGCGCGAACTCGGCGCGGATCTCGCCGCCGCGCACGACCAGGACGCGGTGCGACATGCCGAGCACCTCGGGCAGATCGCTCGACACCATCACGATCGCGGCACCCTGCCGCAGCAACTCGACCATGAGCGCATAGACCTCGGCCTTCGCGCCCACGTCGATCCCGCGCGTCGGCTCGTCGAAGAGAAACACGCGTGCGCGGCCGATGAGCCACTTGCCGAGCACGACTTTTTGCTGGTTCCCGCCCGAGAGGTTGCGGACCGTCTGCTCGGCGGACGGCGTGCGAATGCGCAACTCGGCGATCTTCGCGTTGGTCGCCTCGGTCTCGGCGGCCCGGTCCACGAAGGCCCCGCGCACGAACGCGCCCAGATGCGCCAGCGTCGTGTTCTCGCGCACGGTCATGCCCAGCACCAGTCCTTGGGCCTTGCGGTCCTCGGTGATGAGCGCGATCCCCGCCCGAATCGCGCTGCGCGGCGAGCGCACGACCACCCGCGCGCCGCCGACGCGAATCTCACCCTCGGTCGGCACGTCGGCGCCGGCGATGGCACGCACGATCTCGGTCCGCCCCGCACCCACGAGCCCGGCTAGGCCGACGATCTCGCCGGCGTGCACTTGGAAGGAGACGTCGCTCACGCGCACCCCGCTCGCTGCGCTGATGCCGCGGACGTCGAGCACGACCGGCGCGTCGGCGCCGACTTCCGGCAGGTCGGGGAAATGATTCTCCAGCTCGCGCCCGACCATGAGCCTGATCACGTCCGCCTGCGGCATCTGCGCGATGGGCCGCGTGTCGATCGCCTTCCCGTCGCGCAAGACCGTGACCCGATCGGCGATCCGCGGCAGCTCTTCGAGGCGGTGCGAGATGTAGACGAAAGCGACGTTTTGCGCCTTGAGCGTGGCGATGAGCGCGAAGAGGGCATCGATCTCGCGCTCCGTCAGTGCCGCCGTGGGCTCGTCCATGACGATCAGGCGTGCTTTGCGCACCAAGCACTTCGCGATCTCGGTCAGCTGCTGCTCGGCGACGGAGAGCCGCCGCGCAGGGCGGTCGAGCGGCAGCGCGATCCCGAGCTCGCCCAACACCTTGGCGGCTTCGCTCGCCGCGGCGCCGCGGTCGAGGAACGCCCCGCGCCGGGGCTCCACGCCGAGCACGATGTTCTCGATCACCCCCAGATCGGGGACCAGGTTGAACTCCTGGTAGATCATCCCGATCCCCAGCTGCTCGGCCGCCCGGGGACCGTCGATGAGCACGCGTTTGCCGTCGACGTCGATCTCGCCCGAGTCGGCGGGCTGCGCGCCGGAAAGGATCTTCATCAGCGTCGACTTGCCGGCGCCGTTCTCGCCGACGAGCGCATGCACTTCGCCGCAGTCTACGTCGAAGGTGACCCCGTCGAGCGCGCGCACGCCAGGAAACGTCTTGACGATGTCGCGCATCTGCAGCAGCGGCGCAGACGGCGTCACGCCGGCGACTCTACTTTGCGTCGGCCTTGGTGAACGTGCCGACCGGCACCGATATCTTCGCCGCGGGCGTCTTGCCGCTGAAGTAGTCGTGAATGGCGTCGATCGTCCGGCTGCCGATTTGGTCGGGATGCTGGATCGCGTCGCCGTACATCTGCCCGGCCGCGATCGCGGTGCGTGCCTCGGGCGCGGCATCGTAGCCGATCACCACGATTTTGGCGCCCAAGCCCGCCGCCTGGACCGCCTTGGCGGCGCCGAGCGCCGAGTCGTCGTTGATCCCGAAGACGCCTCTGAGGTCCTTGTGCGACTGGAGGATGTCTTCCATGGACGACGAGGCTTTGGCGCGTTCCCCACCGCCGTCGATGTCGGAGACGACGGTGACGCCTGGGCAACCCGTGGCCAACGCCTGCTTGAAGCCCTTGACGCGATCCTGAACCGAGGTGACTTCGGGCTCGTCGATGATCGCGATCTGGCCGGTATGGCCCGGCAGCGCGGCGCACATGAGCTTCCCGGCCTGGGCACCGCCTTGGACGTTGTCGCTGGCGATATGGGCGACGACGGTGCCGTCCTTGGACGCGCTGGCGATGTCGGCGGTGAAGACGGGGATCTTCGCCTTGTTGGCCTCGACGATGGCGCTACCGATCGCCTGCGAGTCGTACGGGGTCAGGACGATCGCCGCGACCTTTTGCGAGATGAAGTCCTCGACCTGACTCTGCTGTTTGGCGTTGTCGCGTGCCGCGTCGACGACGGTGACGGTGTAGCCGTACTTGGCGGCTTCGTCCCGCATCCCGCGCTCCATGTCCTGATAGAACTGCGCCTCGCGGTTCTGAATCGAGACCCCGATCGACTTCGGGCCGCCGCTCGCCGCCGCATCGGGCGCTGCGCTCGCCCCCGTCGTCGTGGTGGTCGAGCTGGAGCTGGAGGTGTCGGTCGACTTCGTGCAGCCGCCGAGGACCAGCGCAAGCGCGCATGCGAGAGTGCAGAGCGTCTTCATACCGTCGGAGCGGATGCGGGAGTCGGCGCCGGAACCCCTGCGAGCGCCCGGGGAAGCGCAAATTGACACCCACTTGAGAGTTCTTCTCATGTGCGGAGGAGGGCCCTCGCCGGCGCGTCGGTAGGGATTCTTACGAGCCGCCGCCGGGTGTCCCGCGTGCCCGGCCAGGCACCGGCCCGCGACCATGAGGGGCGCACTACGCGGCGAAGCGGCGCCCTGCCGGAGGACGCATCGCGGCCCCGTTTGGTGCGCCAAGCGCTCAATACCGAGGGTTTTCGGCACCTCTACGGGTCGGCGGCGGCTCGCGCGGCGCGCGCGCTGGACGCGGCCTCGTGGCCGCGAGCAGCGGCTCACCGCGGGCGCGGGCGCCGGTCCGTCGTTTCAAGCGTGAGGCCGTGTGCACAATAGACCGTGCCGCCGCGTCCTGGCCTTATCCACAGTATCGCAGGTCACTCCTGTGCACCGTGTGGAGACCAACCGGGCTAGGACGTTTGTCAGGACTCCGGCGCGTGCGCGGTCACGGTGATTCGCCGCGCCTGCACCGGAGAGCCGCCGCCCGGGCGTTGCAGCGTCAGCACTAAGGTCGAGCGTCCCGGCTGCGGGGACGTCAGGCGAAACGTTCGCGCGCCGCCCGCGCCGACCGCGGAGCCGCCGAGCTCGAAAACGGGCGCGGCGGCGTCCTCGAGCGCACCCCGCTCCGCCACGTGCCAGAGGTAGCCGGTGGTCGGGTTCTCGGGCAAAACGATCTCGAACGGCTCACCCGCAGCCGCTTCGATCGAGGCGCCGTCGGCCGGATCGACGTGCCGAGTCACCGGCAGCCCCCCGCCGGGCCTACGTCTCTTGACGAATCGTCCAAAAGTCGCTCGCGAGGCGGTGCGACGTGATGTAGGCGTAGGGCATCTTGAAGTAGCCTTTCAGCCCCCACTTTGCCGACCAAGAGTTACGCACGATGATCATCTGCTCGGCATCGATGTACCCCACCGCCATCACGGCGTGGCCGCCGACGACTTTGTCTTTTCCCGAGGGCATCGTCATGACGCCGCTCTTGGCCATCGCAGTGCTCTCGAAGCTCTCGTAGACCGTGAATCCGAAGACGAAGGGGAACCCTTCGGCGAGGCAGCCCCGCATCTGCGCGATGTCCTGCACGACACGGTAATAGCGCGTGGCCCGAGTCTTGAGCGCGTCGGTAAACGCTTTGGCCGGAGGCTTGACGGCAAACTTCTTGATATCGTAGCCCCAGTCGGTCTCCGGACACACGCCCAGCGTGGCGACCGACTTGATGCCGTCGCGGATCTGCGCGCCGCTGTCGGTTACGGTGGTGCCTTCCATGACGCGTTCGTTGTAGTAGATGAACAGGCGCGACGGCGTGAACTTCGGTTGGTGGATGAACTCAACGGCCGCGGCGATGGCGTTTCCCGTGCAACTGCCGAGCTGCCCTTGGTCGTACACGGGCGGGCACTTCGCACGGAGATCGGCCTTCGCCGGCAAGTTGGTGATCTGCGCGAACGGCGCAGCATAGAGAAGGTCGCGTGCATCCGGCAGATCGGGATGCCACCCGTAGTGTTTGGTGGCTCGTTTCTTCGGAGCTGCACCCGAAACGGCTTTGCCTACGGCGGCTGGTCTTTTCGCCACGACGTCACTCCCACTCGACGACAGCGACGAACCGCGGGCGGACGGCGTCGCGAGAATGATCAGCGCGGCGGCCATCGATTCACCCGCCACCACACCAGGCCGACGGCTTAGCCGCTACGGTACGGCAGGCCTTGGAATACACCCGCTCGCCGCAGCGCCCGTAGCCTAACCGCGCGGCGACCCTAGCCACCGCCCGGGGCGGCGTGAACGACGCGTGCATGCTCGCGCTCGCTTTTTCGGCCGCGATCGCCGGGATCGATGCCTACATCGTGCGCGTCGAAACCGATTCCTCGGCCGGCACGCCTTGGTTCGCGATCGTCGGCCTGCCGGATCGTGCGCTCAACGAATCGCGCGACCGCATCCGGGCGGCAATCGTCAACTCGGGTTTCGGCTTTCCGCCCGGCAAGCTGCTGGCCAACCTCGCGCCGGCCGACCTGCGCAAGACCGGTGCGGGCTTCGAGCTCGCCATCGCCTTGGCGCTCCTGGCAACCGACGAGCAGCTCCCTGACGCGTCGCTGCGCGCGTACGTGGCCTGCGGCGAGCTCGCACTGGGCGGCGAATTGCGCGCGGTGCAGGGCGTGCTCGCCATGACGCTGGCCGCCAAGCGGGCCGGGTTCGCCCGCATCATCGTCCCTGAAGCGAACCGCGACGAAGCCGCCCTCATTGAGGGGATCGAGGTCTACGCGGTGCCGGCGCTGGCCGATGCGGTCGCCGTCGTGCTCGGCCACGGCGACAAGTTCCGGCGTCGCGGCGCGACGCTGCTCGACGACGCCGACCGCGCCGCCTCCGGCGATTTCGCCGATGTCAAAGGACAGACGCTGGCGAAGCGGGCGCTGGAGATCGCCGCCGCGGGCGGACACAACGTCGTCCTGGTCGGTCCACCCGGCTGCGGCAAGACGATGCTGGCGCGGCGGCTGCCGTCGATCTTGCCGTCGATGACGACGTCCGAGGCGCTCGACGTCACGCAGGTCTACAGCGTCGCGGGCTTACTCGGCGCGCGACCGCGGGTGGTCGGGACGCGGCCGTTTCGCGCACCGCACCACACCGCCAGCCGCGTCTCGCTCGTCGGCGGCGGATCGCAGCCGCGACCGGGCGAGATCTCGCTGGCCCAACATGGCGTGCTGTACCTAGACGAGCTCGCGGAGTTCTCGCGCGCAACGCTCGAAGTGCTGCGCCAACCGCTCGAAGAGGGGACGGTGACGATCGCACGCGCTGCCGCCACGTTGACGTTCCCCGCGCGCTTCACACTGGTCGCTTCGATGAATCCCTGCCCGTGCGGCTTTCGCGGCGATCGCACCTCGGATTGTCGCTGCGACGACGCCGCCGTGCAGAAGTACCTCGCCAAGCTGTCGGGGCCGCTGCTGGACCGGATCGATCTCCACGTCACCGTGTCGCGGGTGTCGTTCGACGAGCTGGTCGGGCGCGGTCCCGCAGAGTCATCCGCAGCGGTACGCGGGCGCGTCGAAGCGGCCCGCAAACGTCAGGCCGCACGGCTACGCGACACGGAGGCAGTGACGAACGCGGCGATCCCCGCCGCCGACGTCCGGAAGCTCTGCCCGCTCAGCACCGAGCCGTTCGCGCTCCTTGAAGGCGCCGTCACGCGCGGCGCGCTCAGCGCACGAGCCTTCGACCGCGTCGTTCGCGTCGCGCGCACGATCGCGGATCTCGCCGGAGCCGACCGCGTCGCCCGCGAACACGTCGCAGAAGCGCTCGTGTATCGCGGCGCCGCGAGTCGTGGCTGAGACATATTCGACGTTAATCGTGGCTGATGTAGAACTGCACGGTTTGGGCGAGCTCGTTGCCGGTGGCGTCCTGCGCGGTCAGGCGGTATGTGCCGGCGGGTGTCGAGGCATCGACGGCTACGGACACGCTGCCGCTGCCGCCCGAGAACAACAGCGTACCGCCGCCGAGCGTCGCGCCGCTGGTATCGTCGATCATGAGGATCTGAGCGCCGCCCGGCATGTCGGCGTAGTCGGCATTGACCTGCTCTTTGGTCTGGCCGGTATAGTCGAGCCTGGGGTCCGAGCCCTGGTCGTCGATGCTCACAACGGCCTCCGACGTTCGACTGGATGGGATGCGACACCGTGTGCTTCCACGTTTTCACCCTTCCGCGCTCTGCGCGCGCCGATGTCTTATCGAATCGCGCCGATGATCCTTGCCGTGGCCTTGGGGCAAGCCGGCTGCGCGGCGCCGGCGTAGTGACAAACGCGGCGATCGCGGCGGCGGACATCCGCCGGCTGCGTCCGCTCGACGCCGACACGCTCGCGGCGCCAACCTCGAAGTCTGCTTCGCATTGGTGAGCTTTGGGCAGATTATCGGAATCACGATGAAGGAGCGATGAATGCCCGAAAAACCAACCATTACCGGCATTAGCCGAGTTGCGACCGTGTTCGTCCCGGTTGAGAACCAGGACCGAGCGCTCAAGTTCTACACTGAAAAGCTTGGATTCGAGAAGCGTGTTGACTTCCAATACGGTGGAGGCAGCCGCTGGATAGAAGTGGCCCCGCCGGGCTCAGTTGTCGCACTGGCGCTCGTCCCGCCAAGTGAGGGCAAGCCTGCCGGCGGCGGCCAGACCCATTGTGCATTCACAACGAAAAACATCGATGCTGAACACGCCGCCCTCCGAGATCGAGGCGTGGTCGTCGACGCCGAGATCGCGCGCAAGGGGAAACGTAGGTCAGGGCTTGTCTCGGTTGAGGTCTCCATTGCGGACCCTGTGCCGCCGCAGTTCTTCTTTCGCGACACCGAGGGAAATCGTTTCCTGATCGTCGATGCGGGGTGACCGGGCCAAGCCAGTAGACCTCTCTACATAGCAGGGCCAGGTCGATCGCGGATGGGTCGCAGAACCGGCTCGATGCTCAAACGGTTTTGGGTGCGTAGCCCTCGCGGTGGCCGATCGTTTGCGAGGCCATTGCAGCTTTGGCGGCGCGCGCCCAGGGTGAGTCGCAGGTTCCGTCCGACTCTGCCGCCGGCACTTCGGACTGGACGTCGAACAGGAATTGCGTGCGGGCGAAGGTCTTGGCGTTGACAACCGCACCGGCGTAGACATCTTGCGCGAGCTGATGGTCGCAACCGTGCCACACCGAGCGCGTGCCTTTGTAGCCGTCGAAGGCATGATCGTCAAACGCGGCGGCGAGCTTCTCAGCGTCCGTGGTGTGGGCGGCCAGGATGCGATCGGTCAGCGCGACCAGGCCGCCGTAGCCGTAAAAGTGCCGCGCCGAGACGGGCGCGTTGATGGCGCGATGAATGCGTGCCGCCAGCTTGCGCGACGAATCCGACGCGTACGGCGACCACAGAACTGAGAACGTTGCGCCGGCGATCGCGTCGAGCGGGACGACCTTAAAGTAGAAATCCTCGAGGTTGATCCCGGCGAGGTGCATCTGCTTCTGCATCCCGAACGCGACGAACTGTTTGATCGAGTTCGCCGCGTCTTGCCCACTGTTGGCGAGGATCAGGACGTCGGCGCCGCTGTTGCGAATCTTGGTGAGCGACGGCGAAAACTCGCTCGTGCCGAGCGGGACCACGTCGTGTCCCACCTCGGTGCCGCCGGCGCGCTGGAGCGCCTGGGAGAGCTGCGCGTACGAGTCGCGGCCCATCCCGTAGTCGGACTGCAGAAAGTACCACTTCTTGCCCAGCGCCAGCAAGCGGTTTGCGAGCGGCCGCATCACCATGCGCGCGTTGCAGCCGAAACGGTACGTCAAGCGCCGCGCTTTTTCGCCGGTCAGCGTCGAGTCGAACGGGCCCAGCGCCAAGTTGAAAATGCCCAGCTCGTCGACGAGCGGGCCCAGCGCGAGCCCGTTGGCGGAGGATGTCCCGCCGAAGAGCACGTCCACCTTCTCCTGGCCGATCAGCCGCCGCGCCTCGGTGCCGGCCGTGGCCGGGTTCGATGCGTCGTCGCCGAACACGAGCTCGAACGTCACGCGGCTGGTGCGGTTGATGTCCTCGAGCGCAAGCTGCGCGCCGGTCTTGTGCAGCGCGGCCACGTCGGCGAAGACGCCGCTGAACGAGTCCAGAAAACCGATCCGCACGACCGGCTTGCCGGCGCCGCGCGCGAACCGCGGCAGCGCCGCGACCCCGGCCGCAGCCGCAGCGGCGCCCAGGACGCGAGCACGAGTCGGCGTCGAGCCATGCAACATGGCGGGCGCTTCTCGGCTGGATCGAGCAGCCCTTTCGCTCAAGGGCCGCCGCATCCGCAAACGAAGTCCCCCCGCATGCCGAGTTATCGCGCCGACAACGTCGGCAGCTTTCTGCGCCCCCAGGAACTGCTCGACGCGCGGCACTCGGGCGCCGACCCGCAGCGGCTGAGCGCGATCGAAGATCGCGAGATCCTGCGCATCCTCGCCAAACAGCGGGAGCTCGGTTTCGAGATCTTCACCGACGGCGAGTTTCGCCGCGGCGGTTTCATGACCGATCTGACCGATGCCGTCGAGGGCTTCGACTCCGATGCCGGCGTCGCCCGAACCTGGAACGCGGCCGACGTCGCCAAGGGGGTCGCGCCCAGCGCGGTGCGCGGCATCGTAACCGAGAAGCTACGACAAGCGCGGCGCCTCACCGCACACGAGCTGCCGTTCTTGCAGCAGCACAGCCCCGGCCCGATCAAGATGACGCTGCCCAGCGCGACGCAGTTTCCGGCGATCGCCTACAAGAAGGGGATCAGCGAGCGCGCCTATCCGAACCACTCGGCGTTCTTGGCCGACGTGGTCGAGATCGTGGCGGCCGAGACGAAGGCGCTCGCCGCGGACGGTGTCGCCTACATTCAGATCGACGCGCCCCGCTACAGCTACTACCTCGA
This sequence comes from Vulcanimicrobiota bacterium, assembly GCA_003140215.1. GTDB lineage: Bacteria > Vulcanimicrobiota > Vulcanimicrobiia > Vulcanimicrobiales > Vulcanimicrobiaceae > Vulcanimicrobium > Vulcanimicrobium beijerinckii. Next base: position 494,062 of record PLJL01000001.1, read on the forward strand.
TCCGAAGTGGCGCGATTTTCTGCGCGCGGAATTCGGCGAGCCCGACGCGCTCCTGGACGAGGCGATCGCTGCGGACAACGCCTGCTTTCGCGCCGCGCGCAAGCCCGGCGTCACGCTCGCGATCCACCTGTGCCGCGGCAACAACCGCAGCCAATGGTATGCCAGCGGCGGCTACGACGCGATCGCCGAAAAACTGTTCAACGAGCTCGAAGTCGATCGGTTCCTGTTGGAATACGACGACGAACGCTCGGGCTCGTTCGAACCGCTGCGCCTGGTGCCCAAGGGCAAGACGGTCGTGTTGGGGCTCGTGAGCTCGAAATCGCCGCAGCTCGAAGAGCAGACGACGCTGCTGCGCCGCATCGATGCCGCGAGCAAGTACGTTCCGCTCCAAAACCTCGCACTCAGCCCGCAGTGCGGCTTCGCCTCGATGGCGGAGGGCAATCTCCTCACCGAAGCCGACCAATGGGCCAAGCTCCAACTCGTGGTCGACACAGCGCAGCAGGTCTGGGGTACTAGCGCACGCGGTGGAACGTGACGGTGCCGCCGGCGTTCACGTCGCGCCATACCATCGTGTTCGCCGTGGTGAAGGTATAGCGGTACATCCCACCGGGTGGTTTGGCGCTGGGCTCGTAGTGACCCGTGCCGACCGCAGCGCCGACGACGTAGTGGCTCTTCGGCATCCAATCGGTGACGCTGCGACCGACGATGTGGTTCGGGAACACGCGGTACGTCCCGGACTGACCCGTCACGTACGTACCGCAGCGGTCGATTTCGTTGTAGGTTCCGGTCGTTGTCATGACGAGATCGAACTGGCAGCTCATCCCGTTGATGGGGTATGCGGCGCGCCACGACCCGGCGAACGGATCCTGCGCGGCGCTCGCGAGCGGCACGGCGCAGAGCGCAAGGGCAGCGAGAAATGTGAATATGTTCTTCGGCACACGGGGTCGTTCATCACGGAAGCTTCGGTTCATGCTTTCCGTTGACGGAAAGCGCGGGCTTCGTCGGCCAAAGGGGTGAACGCCCGTGTCGATGCCTGAACCGAAGTCCGGTGCGAAAAAGCCGCGCAAGCGCGGCGGCTCGCGTTCGTGCCGCAATAAGAACGGCTCGCCGAAGGCCGCGTTCACGACCAAGAAGCTCGCCGAGCGCGCGATCCCCGGCACGAGCGTTCGCCTCGCGCCCTACGCCTGCGCCAAGCACGGCTGGCACCTCGGGCACCGCAAGCGCTAGGACGGTGTTCGGACCACCGGTGCGCTGCGCGGCACCGCGAAGCCCGACCGCGAGACGGGGACGCTGTCGGGACGCACCAGGCCGGCGTGCATGTCGTCCCAAGCGCGCTGCAGCGATGGGACGAGCGTCCGCAGCGCGTGCGATCCGCGCGGCTCCTCGTAGAAGCTGACCGGCAGTCCCATCCCCGCGAGAAAGCCCGCCGTCTGCTCGCCGTACTTGGTCGGAATGCTGGTGTCGTCGGCGCCGGTCACGACGTACACGCGCATATCGCTCCAGGCGATCGAGACGGGACGCACGCCGCTGTTGAGGATCGCACCGGAGACGCACAGCACCGCCGACCAGCGGTAGCCGCCGCGCGGCCCGATCTTGAAGACGCTGAAGCCGCCCATCGAATAGCCGGCCAGAAACGTGCGGCCGCGATCGACCGGCAGCGCCGCCTGCACCGCCGAGAGCAGATCGTAGACGTCGGTCGCCGCGGGCTCGGCATAGTCGTAGATACCGCGGCCGTAGGGCGCGACGAGGATGGTGCCGGTGCGGTCGGCGAGCCGGCGCAGCCAGGGCTGTCCGAGCAGCTCGGATTCCGTTTGCGGGTTTCCGTGCAGCACCATCGCCAGCGGTGCGCTCGCTTTCAAGCTCGCGGGGACGTACACCGCGACGAGTTGCCAGACGCGGTCGACGCGCGACGGCACGAGCATTTCGTGCAAGCCGGGCGTTGCGCGCAACGGCGCCGCAGCACCGGTGACGAGCTGGTCGACGGCGTCGAGGTCGAGCCGGGCGATGGCGGCGACGGTCTCGGCCCAATCTTCGGTCGGGTACCCGTCGGGCGGAGGCGTTTGCTGGCGCTCGAGATCGTCGAACAGGCGGCGGTGGAAGTTCGCGGCGCCCTCGGTGCCCAGCTCGACGTCGATGCGAGCGCGCGCGGCCGCATAGCGCTCCAACGCTTCGCCGATCGTGCCCGGCCCGAGCACCGCCGCAGCGACCGCGACCGGCCGCACGACCGTGCCCTGCATCGCAAGCACCAAGGCGAGCGCCGACAGCCGCACCGTCCGCAGCATCATGCTCGGAGTGTAGCAGCCCGGACGGCGAGGAGCGAGGTCCAAGAGCGTCGCGCTGACGGTACCCCGGGGCGCGCGGCGAACGGACCAGGAGTGCACCCCGAAGCGGAACGCTTGATCGCCGCGCACCGGCTGGCGCGGCATCCCGAAGGCGGCTGGTATCGCGAGACGTACCGCAGCGCCGAGCGCGTCACCACGTCGCGCGGCAGCATGCGCAGCGCGACGACCTCAATCTACTTTCTGCTCACGCCCGAGACATTTTCCGCATTCCACCACCTGTCGTCGGACGAGACGTGGCACTTCTATCGCGGGGATCCGGTGAACATCGAGGTGATCGACGCCAGCGGGGCGCACGAAACACGCGTCGTGGGCGCCGGCGACGCGCTGCAAACCACGATCGGGGGCGGCGCGTACTTTGCCGCCCACGTCGATGCGGCCGGCGGCTATGCGTTCGTCGGCTGCGACGTGGCGCCGGGCTTTGAATTCGCCGACTTCCAGCTCACCACGCGCTCGATGCTGACCGCGGCCTATCCGCACCTCGGTCCGCTCATCGCGCGCTACACCCGTTGACGCGCAGAGAAGTCGCGATGCTGGTGCGGCCCATCGAACCGTCCGACGAGGACGCGTACCGTGCGATCTTGGAAGCGACCAGTGCCGACGATCGCTATTGCCGGTTCTTCCACTTCGTCGACCACTTCGACCCCGAGGAGGTGCACCGTTTCGTCGAGACGCGAGCAGACATGATCGGCATGATCGCTTTCGATGGTGCGGTGCCGATGGGTGCCGCGCACGCCGCGCTGCTGGACGACAAGACCGCCGAACTCGCTATCGTCGTCGCGAGCGGCGCACGCCATCTCGGGGTCGGAACTGCGTGTCTCGATGCGCTCATCGCGCGACTCAAGGAACGCGGATTCCGGCGCTTGATCGCCTGCGCGCTGCGCGAGAACAGCCCCTTCGAGCACTTGGCGCAACATGCAGGCTTCCACGTGGAAACATCCGACGGCGCCGCGCTGCGTTGGGTGTTGGCACTCACCGCCGAGCCGGAGCCGGCGTCGTGACCGCCGTGAGCGAGCCCGCCTTCGCACCGGCCAACGGCATCCGCTTGTGCTACCAGACCTTCGGCGACCCGTCGCACCCGCCGCTGCTGCTCATCATGGGACTCGCGGTGCAAATGATCGTGTGGGACGACGACTTCTGCGAAATGCTCGCTGCGCGAGGCTTCCGGGTGATCCGCTTCGACAACCGCGACATCGGCAAGTCGACGACGTTTCCGCAAGCGCGCGCACCGAGTTTCGTGGAACTGCTCTTCTCGCAGGCGACCGGGTTGCGCTTCCGCGTGCCGTACACGTTGCGCGATATGGCGGCGGACTCCGCGGGGCTCTTGGACGCGCTCGGCGTCGCGAGCGCGCACGTCGTCGGCGCCTCGATGGGCGGCATGATCGCCCAAGAGATGGCAATCGCGTTCTCCGGGCGGGTGACCACGCTGACGTCGCTCATGTCGACGACCGGCGACCCCAAGCTGCCGCGGGCGCAGGCCAAGGCGCTGCGGGCGCTGGCGAAGCCCACGCCGCGCGACCGTGCCGGCTTCGTGCGGCGCTATGTGGAGACATGGGCAGTTCTCGCCGGCGACGGCTTTCCGTACGATCCCGACCGCATGGCCCGGCAGGGCGCGCTCGCCTACGACCGCGGCATCAACCCGCCCGGGGTCGCGCGCCAGATGCTCGCGATCATCGCGTCGGGAAATCGCACCAAGGCGCTGCGCGGACTGGCGGTGCCCACGCTGGTCCTCCACGGCACCCGCGATCCGCTGATCCCGGTCGACGCGGGCTCGGAGACCGCGCGCGCGATCCCGGGCGCGCGGCTGATGCTCATCGACGGCATGGGACACTGGATGCCGCGCGAAGTGTGGCCACGGATCGTCGACGCGATCGCCCAGCATGCGTCCGGGACCAAACCCGCCTGAGCCGGCTCACCGCGCGAACGGAGCTCTACCATGTCTGAAACGCCCTGGATTTCGTCCTATCCGTCGCCGGCACGCTGGGACGCCCCGCTCGCGGTGGGCCCGGTTTACGAGATCCTCGACACCGCCGCGCAGCGCTTTGGCGATCGTCCCGCGGTCGAGTTCATGGGCCGCCGCGCAACGTACCGCCAACTGCACGCGCTGGCGAACCGCGCCGCCAAGGGCTTCCAACAGCTGGGCGTGCGGCCCGGCGTACATGTCGGACTCTACCTGCCCAACACGCCGCACTATCTCGTCGCGTTCTTCGGCGTGCTCAAGGCCGGCGGAACCGTCGTCAACTACTCGCCGCTCGATGCCGCGCAAGTCCTCGCGCACAAGGTCGAGGACAGCGAGACCTCGATCCTCGTCACGCTCGACGTTCCGACGCTGCTCCCGCAGATGGAAGCGCTGCTCGGGACAAGCGGTTTGCGGACGCTCGTCGTCGGCGGCTTGGACGATCTGGCGGGCTTCCCGGAGTACGCCGATGCGGCCGCCTCCAACGGCGCGGGGGCCGTCGCCAAGGATGGACATGTGCCGTTCCGCAGCCTGCTGGCGAACGAAGGCGCGTATCAGGCGTATCCGATCGATAATCCGAGCGAGTCGATCGCCGTGCTGCAGTATACCGGCGGCACGACCGGACTGCCCAAAGGCGCAGTCCTGACGCATGCCAACTTGACGGCGGCGATGAGTCAGTATCTCGAGACCACGCGGCTCGAGCCGCCGGTACTCACGCCGGGCGAGGAGCGCACCTTGTTGGTGCTGCCGCTCTTCCACATCTACTCGCTCTCCGCGGTCATGCTGCTGTGCGTCCGGCTCGGCGCGGAGATCATCTTGCACACGCGCTTCGACGTCGAAGCCGTGGCCAAGGACCTCGCCGCGAAAAAGATCACGCTCTTCATGGGCGTCCCGACGATGTTCACGGCGCTCTTGGCCTATCCCGGGCTCGCGGAGCTCGACCTCACCTCGATCAAGTTCACCGGCTCAGGTGGCGCGCCGCTGCCGCTCGAAGTGCAGGAGCGCTTCCGCACCGTCACCGGCAGCGAGCTCAACGAAGGCTGGGGGATGACCGAGACGTCGCCCTCGGGGACGTTTACGCCGATGCGCGGGATGCGCAAGGCGGGCTCGTGCGGGATCCCCGTTCCGGGTGCCACGATCAAGTTCGCGAGCGTCACGGATCCCACGACGTACGTGCCGCTGGGCGAGCGCGGCGAGATCTGCATCAAAGGTCCCAACGTCATGAAGGGCTATTGGAAGAACGCCCAGGCGACCGCCGACGTCATGACCGCGGACGGTTTCTTGCGCACCGGCGACGTGGGCTACATGGACGCCGACGGTTTCGTCTTCATCGTCGACCGCATCAAGGACATGCTCTTGTGCGGCGGCTACAACGTCTACCCGCGCAACATCGAAGAAGCGATCTACACCCACCCCGCCGTCGCCGAGGTCTCGGTGATCGGGATCCCCGACGAGTACCGCGGCCAGTCGCCCAAGGCGTTCATCGCGCTCAAGCCGGGCGCGACGCCGTTCAGCCTCGACGAGCTCAAGGGTTTCCTCAAAGACAAGCTCGGCAAACACGAGATGATCGGCGTCATCGAGTTTCGCGACTCGTTGCCCAAGACCGCAGTCGGCAAGATCCTCAAGACGGCGCTCTACGAAGAGGAAGCCCAACGCCGCGCCGCGGCGCCGGCGAAGGTCTGATCGTGGCGGATTCCAAGGACAAGGACCCGCTGGCGCCGTGGCGCGACCTGCTCTCGCAATGGGAGCAGAACGTCAACTCGCTGGCCAATCGCACGATGGGTTCCGACGAGTACAGCAGTTCGATGAACAGCGCGATGGGCGCGACGCTCAAGATGCAGGAGACGATTCGCCAGTTCATGGCGACCTATCTCGCCAGCGCGAATTTGCCCAGCCGCGCGGAGGTCCTCGGCATCGCCGAACGATTGGGCGGCGTCGAGTCGCGGCTCGACCGGATCACCGCGCTGCTGGAGCGCCTCGCCGAGGCGCGTCCCGGCGCGGCGACTACGCCGGCATCGCCGCCGCGTCCGCGCCCGCCGCGCACCAAGAGCCCGCCGAAGACCGAGTCCTGAGCGGGGCCGAAGGAGCGTGAACCCCACCGCCGAGCGCATCGGGAACGAGGTCGAGCGCGCGATTGCGCGCAGCCTCAAAGGCCTGGAGTATTTCGGCTCGCCGGCGCCCGTCGTCGGCCACACGCCCAAGGACGTCATCTTCGAGCGCGGGACGCTGCATCTGTACCACTACCGCCCGGTGACCGACGAGATCTACCGCGTCCCGATCCTCATCGTGATGGCGACGAGTAACCGCGGTTACATCCTCGATCTCGCGCCTGGGCAAAGTTTCGTCGAATACCTCATCGGACGCGGCTTCGACGTCTACCTCATCGATTGGAGCCCGCCCACGGCGGCCGACAGCGGCTTGCGCTTTGAGGACTACACGCTGCGCTTCATCCCCGACTGCGTCCAGCGCGTGCGCGACGACACCGGTGAACACGACCTCACGATCATCGGCTACTGCATGGGCGGCGTCTTGTCGGTGATGTACGTCGCCCTGCATCCCGACGATCAGCCGAAAAACTTCGTGTGCTTCACGACGCCGATCGACTTCAGCCGCATGGAGCTGTTCGCGAAGTGGTCGGACCGGCGCTACTTCGACGTCGACAAGCTCGTCGACGCGACCGGCAACGTGCCCTCGGAGCTGATCTTCACGTCGTTCGAGATGCTGCGGCCGGCGACGCGGCTGGCCGGCCAGATCACGCTCTGGGAAAACATCGCTGACGAAAAGTTCGTGCGCTCGTACCGCGCCTTCGAACGCTGGTCGAGCGACACGCTGCCGCTCGCCGGCGAGTATTTCCGCGAGACCATCAAAGAGCTGATCTGGGAAAACCGCTTGCACCGTAACGAGCTGACGATCGGCGGGAAGCGAGCCGACCTGCGATCGATCACCGCCCCGCTGTTGCACGCGATGGCCGAGCACGATCACATCGTCCCATACGCCGCCGCGAAGCCGCTGCTCGATCACGTCGGCTCGACCGACAAGGAGGAGATCATCTTGAAGGGCGGCCACGTCAGCCTCGTCGCCGGGCCCAACGCCGTGAAGCGCTTGTGGCCGCGCCTGGACGCCTGGCTCGGGGTGCGCTCGGTATGAGCGGCGCAAGCGTTCGTACCTATCCTCGCACGGTCGCGCTCGGCGTGACCGAGGTCGAGTTGCGCTACATGCGCGGCGGCGACGAGGCGGCGGTGCTCGCGTTCGCGCGCGCGCTGCCGCCGCACGACCTGCTCTTCTTACCACGTGACATCACCCACCCCAAAGTGCTCGAGGCATGGCGCAGCGAGATCGAGCGCGGCGCGATGACGAGCCTGCTGGCGTTCGAAGGCGCGGAGGTCGTCGGCTGCGCGACGATCGCGCGCGACCCGCTGTCGTGGTCGCCGCACGTCGCCGAGTTGCGCGTCGTCGTGGCGCGCACCGCGCGCGGCAAGGGGCTCGGGCGCGTGCTGAGCACGGACGCGGGCGAGCTCGCCGTCGCGAGCGGCGTCGAGAAGCTCGTTGCGCACATGACACCCGATCAGGTCGGCGCAGTAACCGTCTTCGAGACGATGGGCTACCGGGCGGAGGCGCTCTTGCGCGACCACGTCCGCGATTCCGACGGCGTCAAGCACGACTTGGTGATCTTGAGCCTCGACGTCGACCGCTTTCGCACGCGCGCCGCAGCATACGGGCTGGCGGAGTCCCAAGCCCCGTAAGCCGGGCGAAAAGAGTACGGGCCCGCTCGCTTGGCGAAGGCCGCGTAGCGCGAACTGCGGTTCGCACCCCGGCGTGTGGGGAACGACCACACGAGGAGGACGGTTACGACGACATGACCACTGCCAGTTGGAATTGGGCCGGTTCGGCCGGTAATCACCGGGGACTGCGCCCGCCGTCGAAGCTGCTCTGGCTGGCGGAATACCGCGCGCTGTGGGAGGTCGGCTTCTCGCTCGCCGCCGCGCCGTTGCTGCTCGGCGCGCCGCGCGGCGACGGGCACCCCGTGCTCGTCTTGCCGGGCTTTCTCGTCAGCGACGTGTCGACGGCCCTGTTGCGCCGCTATCTCACGCTGTTGGGCTACGACACCCACGGCTGGGAGCTGGGGCGCAACCTCGGCGGCGTGTCGCGGATGCGCTCCAAGCTGCGCGACCGCTTGGCGCAGATCCACGCGACGTCGGGACGCAAGGTGACCCTGGTCGGCTGGAGCTTGGGCGGCGTGTACGCCCGCGACCTCGCGCTCGCGATGCCCGCTGCGGTGCGCTCCGTCATCACGCTGGGTAGCCCGTTCACGCGCAGCCCGCACGCCAGCAACATCAGCGACATCTACGAGTTCGTCAGCGGCGAAGGGCCCTGGGACGAAGGCGCGCACGAGTTCGACGCGATCGCCGACGATTTGCCGATGCCGTCGACCTCGATCTGGTCCAAGATCGACGGCGTGGTGAGCTGGCAGTCGTCGGTGCTCAAGACCAATGCGCACGCCGAGAACATCGAAGTGCTCGGCGCGAGCCACATCGGGCTGGGCGCAAACGCGGCCGTGCTCTGGGCCGTCGCCGACCGTCTCGCGCTGCCTGAAGGCGCGTTCAAGCCCTTCGTCCGCAACGGACCGTTCGCGATCGCTTACGGCACCTAACGGTGCGGGAGCATAACGACGGAAATCCCGAACTCGCCTTTTATCCTCGAATCAGTATTGTGCTCGAAGTCGATCTCGGCGCCGCGTGAATTGCGCCAGCATTCGACCAAGACGGTTCCGGTGAGAAAATCCGGCAGGCTGGAAGCCGCCGGACAATCCGCTTTCGCGAAGCCGGCCGGCAACGAGCCGCGCCCAATTGCCAGAAAATCGGCCTGATCCGCGAAGACGCCGACAGGTGAAAATCCGCACAACAGATCGACGCTGAGGGGCTTATCGCGCGCCTGCGGGTCGCAGCCGCCGATCAGGTTGCGCGCGGCGGCGGGCATATGTTTCGGGCCGGGATAGACCGGCCCGGCCATTGTGTACGCCTCCGCCAATCCCCAGCTGAAGAACTCGCGCATCGCGTCGGGTCGCCAGTCGGGGGGCGCAGGCGACGGCGATGCGTCCAAATTCGCCGCCGATGCAGCGGGGAAACCGGTCAGCAGCGCACAGGCGATCGCGAGACTCAGGGTTTTCTTCACGGCGCATCCTCCTACTCCGGTCGCTCACGCCTTGGCGGTACGTCCTCGCGGGCCCTCGGGCTTTTTGCTCGACGTCACAGCCGGAACGTGCGCGCAGTCGCTTACGGAGTGCGATGACCGTCGCCGCGGACGACGGCATCGACACGCGCGCTCAGCGCGAACGCCGCTGCGGCTGGGGGCCGAGTTAGCCGCCGCCGTCGCCGCTGAGCGCGGGCATGAGGACGCGCATCCGCATCTGCTCCTCGATTGCCTGGTCGTCCGAGCTCGGGGCGCCGGGTTGGGCCACGCCGGCTTGCTGATTATGCCGGCGACGTCGCGATGGGTTGGCTGCCGCCACCGGTGCAGCGACCGTCGCGGCCTGAGCCGCAGCGGGGGCTGCCGGGGTCGGGGTGGACGTCAGCGTGGCGATTACGATCGCGGCGCTACCGATGAATGGGAGCACTTAGTTAGCCTCCTCCAGTGACGATGGGCGGGTTGATTCGGTCGACTTCGTCGTGCCACGCGCGCGTCAACTGATCGACGCTGAGCGCTTTCGAGTAGTCGGGATGGAAGGTTCGGTCGAGTTGGCCGGGCTGCGCCGGAGTCTTTGCGCGCGCGGCATCGGTGATGCCGATGACGCGCATCTGTGCTGCGGGAGGCGCGTCGGTAACGAGTGTCCCGACGACGTTCCCTTGCGCATCAAGGACCGTGTACTGTGCGCCGAATGCGACAAAGGTCGCTATCACGGCGGCTTGCAGGACTGGTTTCACGAAGGTTCTCCAAGAACGGTGCACTGCAAGGCATACGCCGCAGAGACCGTCTTCGGATCGCCGTTCAGGCGGCGTCCGTAACCACGAGCGCGGCGTGTTGATGCGTTCCACGATCGGAGGCTCGTCAAAGAGAGTGGCCAGCATATGGCACTCCCTGGCGGTTTGATAGTGTCGGAGGTGAAGCCAGAACGTGCATCTTGCTTCGATTTCCGCTCCGGTCTGGGCGGCGATACTTGGCTTTACGGGTTTCGGTGTCGTGTTGTGGATTTTCGATCGGCAGCGTCGCGACGCGTTGCCGACGTCGACCCCGACTGAAGATGAGCGCGACGCAGCCGCCAAAGAACTGTGGTCTCTCTATCCAGACTTCCCGGACGACGAGCCCGATACCGCGCTCTTCCTCCTAGAAGAATCTCGCCGCGACTATGACGGGTGGGTCGAAAGCAATGCTCGCATCGAGGCGAAAGCGACGTAGCTGACCGGTTTTCTCGCCGGCGGCGCCGCGTTGCTCACGGTCTTCGGTAGTTCACAACATCGCCGCTCTGTAGGTGGAAGTCAGGAATCGGAGATGGTCGCGGGCTCACGGCCGGTATTGCGAATACTCGAACGTCGAGTTCACACGGCCTTGGAAGCGGATCATGTCGGCGAGCTCGATCGACCACAGCGGCGACACCGAGTAGACGACGTCAGCGCCTTGGTACGCCGTCGGCTTGATGCGCGTGTCGGACGAGCTCGTCCAAGGTGTGTTGAAGACTTGGTCGCCGAGCTTGGCGTAACAGGCGTGCATCCTTGTACTGCACGTAGGCTTCGTACAGCGCGTTGAGCTCGAAGCCGGGAAGCGAATCGTCGGGATTCAGCCCGGCGCCTTCAGCTTTCCGCACGGAGATGCCAGGTGCGAGACCGGGCTCGAGCAGCCGTTGGTCGGGACGGCCACCAGATACGATGCGCCCAGGGAAAACGGCGTGTTTACGAAGCGGTAGTCCGCGTGCAGCCCGAGACCGAGTTCGATCGACTGCTGGTTGACTTGGCCGGCCCCGCCGATCCCTGTGCTCGCGTTCTGCCGCGTGAAGTCGTAGGCGCGAAAAAAGCCGCGCACCGAGAACGGTGGCGCCGCCGACGCAGGAGGGAGTTACGTCGACGGCGCCGGGGACGGCGATGGAGGCGGTGACGACTGCGCGCCGGCAGGCGCCCCAACGAGCGCAAGCCCCCGCCCATAGCGCGGCGATAAATGCCGAGCCGCGCGCTCGCGAGTATGTCATACGAATTAACACTTCAAACCGACGTACGCCACCGGCCCGATGACCGGTTCGCTCGACCGTTACAGAGCTACTAGGCCGCTCAGGCGGCGCCAGTAACCACGAGCGCCGCGTGCAGTGGGCCGTCGCCGTCCGCGATCGCGTCGCGAAGCTCGCGCGTCGCGCGCATCGGCTCGACGCCGAGAACGCGGTGCAGATAGCTCGCCAGCGCGTCGTACTCCGCGAGCGCCGGCGCCCGCCGGCCCATCCGGCTGAAGCACGTCATCGCGGCGCGCGTGATCCCTTCGTGGGCGCGGTCGACGGCGATCGCGCGCAGCGCGATGTCGATCGCGGCGGGATAGTCGTGGCGCTCCATACGCTCGGCGGCGAGCCGCTCGACCATCGTGATGAACGCGCTCTCGTAACGCACGCGCATTGGAGCGACCCAGTCGCCGCCCTCGCCGGCGAGAAAGGCTCCCTGATACAAATCGACAGCTTCGCGCATCGCGGCGATCGAGCCGTCAGCATAACACGCTTCGAACCTGTCGGCGTCGACCTCCAGGCGGATGGACGGATGCCAGGCGTACGACGCGTCGACGAACCGGATCGGATCGAGACCTCCGGTCGCGGTCCGCAGCGTCGCGCGCGCACCGCTCGCCGCGACGTGAAGCCGGTGCCCCACCGCGTCCGTTTCGAGGTCGGGCCAGAACGCGTAGGCCAACGCGTCGCGCGCGACGGGCGCGTGATGGTATGTGACGAGATATTGTAGGAATTCGCGCCCGCGCTGGTGTGCCGGCGTCGCGTCTCGCGGGCCCTCGTCGAGAAACACGAAGTGCCCGAAACATCGGAAACGCAGCGCGACCTCAACTCCGCCGCAACGTTCTTTGCTGGCGCTCACCCGCATCGGAAAACCCCGATTCCGAAAGAATCGAAAAGCGCTCTGCCAGAGAGTGCTCCATGCTAGCATCGCTTGGGGATCGAGTCAAGCGCGTGAGGAGAGAATTGTGAGCGCGGGGTTGGCGCGGTCGCGCATACTCTGGCCGATGCGGAGTCTGCGGCCGCCGCGAACGCGGTGTTTGAGCGTTTTGTGAGCGCCCGGAGAGCGCGGCGCCGTACGATCCTCGCATCGCCGGCGCGGGCCGGCGACGGATGAGCGAACGAATCGGCTTGCTGCTGCGCTTACGGGGATGCGACGGTGATCTGTGCATCAGGATCGAGACGCTGGACGGCCGCCGCCTGTCGGTGGACGAGTCCAGCCTGACGGCGGTGGTCTGGCGCGAAGAACCGGACGTTCTCCGTTTCCGTCTCGAGCACGGCTCGACCCATCAGCTAGCATATCTTCAAGGCACCGAGTTGCTCGACTCGCTCGCGAGTGCGCTCCACCTCATCGTCGCTCCGAACACGAGGTAAACTATGCCGCCTGCCATCAGCGCCGCCGCTACATTCGGGGTGCAGGTCCCAGGAGGGCCGACGATCATGGCGTCGTGGACGGTCGCCGCGGACGCGTACGACCGTGTCTCTGCGACGCTCGCCGCGGGCACAAACGGTACCTACGACGTCACCAACGTTTCGGCAGCCAGCGTGCAGATGCTCGCGATCGTCTCCTCGGCCTACGACCCGCTGATCCTGATCAAGACGCTCTTTGGAGGGTCCATGAAGCTCGACGCTCCGATCGTGCTAAGCAGCCCGCAGATCGTCAGCACGTTCGCACCGGCGTCGATCGAGATCGACAACGGCTCGGCGAAGACGGTGACGGTCGACGTGCTCGTGCTGCGGAAGGCCGTGTGAGATGCCGCTGACGTTGACCTATCCCGGCGTCTACGTCCAGGAACTGCCGAGCTCCGTCCACACGATCGTCGGCGTCCCGACCGCGGTCGCCGCGTTCGTCGGGCGCGCGCGGCGCGGACCGCTCAACGTCCCGGTTCGGATCGGTTCTTTCGCGCAGTTCGAGCGCGCGTTCGGGGCGCTGTGGCAGCAGTCGGAGCTGGGCTACTGCGTGAAGCAGTACTTCGACAACGGCGGCAACGACGCGGTCGTCGTGCGCACCGTCACGGCCGCCGATCTCGCGACGTTCACCGGCGTGCCGCCGACGATCGCGGTCGCGACCAACGGCGCGGGGCCGCCGCTCACCCTCCAAGCGCGCAGCCCTGGCCTGTGGTTCGGCCCGAGCAGCTTCCGCGCCGACGTCGACTGGAACACGCGGCGGGTCGGAACGCCCCCGAACCCGGACGCGACCGTCTTCAACCTCAAGCTCACGCTCACCGAGATCGATCCGATCAGCGGCGCGACGAGCACGACGGTCGAGTCGTATCAGAACCTCTCGTACGACCCCACCGCGCCGACGTACGTCGGCGACGTGCTCGCCAACGACTCGCGGTTCGTCTTCGCCGCGAACTCGCGCAACCCAGCCGATCCGAACTTCCTTACCCCAGCCTCGCGCGCGGACGTGCTGGGGACGCCGTACACGACGGTCTCGGCGCTCAGCGACGGCAGCCCGCTGGCGTGGACGGACATCACCGGCGACCCCGCCGCGAAGACCGGGATGTTCGCGTTAGCGGACGCCGACATCTTCACGATGATCATGATCCCACCGCCGTCACCAGACGAGAACGCCGCGCGCATCAACGACCTGCTGAACTCGGCGGCGTGGGGCGCGATCGCGGCGTTCGCGGCGAGCCGGCACGCGGTCGCGTACATCGATCCGCCGGCGCCACCCACCTGGGGCGACGAGCCGGCGGTGTACTCGGCGGTCTCCGCCCTGGGAAACGCACTCGACCCGGTGCGCTTCGACAACACCGCGTTGTACTACCCGTGGATATGGTACGCCGATCCGCTCAACGGAGGGCGGCCGCGGCTGTTCCCGCCGTCGGCCTCGGCGATGGGCGTCGCCGCGCGGATCGACGGAACGCGCGGCGTCTGGAAAGCGCCGGCCGGCGAAGAGGCCAAGCTCGTCGGCGCGCAACAGCTCGCCTATCGCATGACCGACAGCGAGAACGGTGAGCTCAACCCGCTCGCGATCAACTGCCTGCGCACGTTCCCGATCATCGGCAGCGTCGTGTGGGGCGCGCGGACGCTTGTCGGCGCCGACTCCGAAGGCTCGCAGTGGAAATATCTGCCGGTCCGCCGCACGGCCTACTTCATCGAGGAGACGCTCTACCGCGCGCTCGGATGGGTGGTCTTCGAGCCCAACGACGAGCCGCTGTGGTCGCAGATCCGGCTCAACGTCGGCGCGTTCATGCGGTCGCTGTTCCGGCAGGGCGCGTTCCAAGGCGCGACGCCGGCGCAGGCGTACTTCGTCCGCTGCAACTCCGACACGACGACCGCGCTCGACCAGGACCTTGGCATCGTCAACGTCGTGGTCGGGTTCGCGCCGCTCAAACCGGCCGAGTTCGTCGTCATCAAGATCACTCAAATCGCGGGTCAGATCCAGACCTGAGGAGCATTGCGATGGCGCAGTTCACGGCGAATGCCGTCTACCGGTTCGACCCGTACAAGAATTTCAAGTTCAAGCTGAAGTGGGACGGCCAGTACGTCGCCGGACTCTCGAAGATGACGCCGCTCAAGCGAACGACGGAGGTCATCAAGCACCGCGAGGGCGGCGACCCGTCGTCGAGCCACAAGGCGCCGGGCCGAACCGAGTACGACAGCATCACGCTGTCGCGCGGCGTCACGTTCGACACCGCGTTCGAAGAGTGGGCGAACCTGGTGTTCCTGCACGGCGCCGGTCCCGGCGCCGAGGCGCAGCTCAAGAGCATGCGCAAAGATCTGTACCTCGAGATCAACGACGAAGCCGGCACGAAGGTGATCGCGTACAACATCTACCGCGCATGGGTCAGCGAGTACGTCGCGGTGCCCGAGCTCGACGCCAACGCGAACGCCGTCGCGATCGCGACGATCAAGATCGAGTGCGAGGGATTCGAGCGGGATGTCACGGTCACCGAGCCGACCGAGACCTGAGCGCGGCGGACGCCTTCCGGTCGGCGTCGTGCGCGGCCGCCGGCTCGAGCGCTCGTTCGCGCTCGCGCCGCCGGCGGCGGACGCCGCGCTGCTCGCGCTCGACTTCACCCGACCGCGGGAAGCGCTGCTCAGCGACGCGCTCGCGCTGGTCATCGAACGCGTCGGCCGCGTCGAGCGCCCCGGCGCGGAGGTGCTCCACGCGCTGACGCTTGCCGATCGTCACGCGCTCGTCCGCGACGCGCTCGTCGTGAGCGGCCGCCCGGCGATCGACGCCGTCGCCACGTGCGACGGCTGCGGTAAGCAGTTCGAGCTCGCGTTCGATCTGTGCGCCGTCGTGCTGCCGAACGTCGATCCCCGCACGACCGCCGTCCGCCTCCCGACGGCGGCCGACGTCGAGCGCGCGCGCGACGATCTCGACCTGCTCGCCGCGCTGTTGCAATGCAGCCGGAACGGCGCGGAGCGCGCTCGCGAGAGCGCAGAGGATATGATCGCCGGCGCGGACCCGCTCGGCACGCTGGTCATCGAGAGCGCCTGTCCGGAGTGCGGTGCCTCCGTCCGCGCGGAAGCGGACCTGGCCGGGTCGTGGCTGGAGACCCTGCGCCGCCGAGCGTCGGCGCTGATCGACGACGTGCACGTGCTCGCGACGCGCTATCACTGGAGCGAGTCGGAGATCCTCGCGCTCCCCGCGTCGCGACGCATCGCGTACCTGGAGCTGATCGAGGCGGAGCGGTGAAGGGATACCTCGCGCACGTCGTCGCGCGCGCGCACTCCGCGCCGCTCGGTGTGCGAGCGGTTCAGTACGCGTTCGAGCGCGTCGCCGAGGTCGATGCGGCGCTGCCTGCCGCCCCTGCGCCGGCTCGCGCGTTGTCGTTGCCGTCCCCGCGAGGCGAGCGCGCGGGGACCGCGCTGCGGCTGCACGCGGCGCCGGCTCCCGATCCCGTGCGCGAGGTCGTGCGCCTCGTCGAACGCTCGACGCCGCCGGCCGCTCGCGCATCGGCGCCGCCGGCGCGCTCAACACCCGCGCCGCCGGCGGAGGTGGTGGCGTCGCGCACGCGGCCGGCCGAGGCGGCGTCATCACGGGCGGAGCGCGCGAGCGCTGCCGCCGCGCAGGAGCCCGCGCCGGCGCCGGTTTCGCGGCGCATCGAGCGTGCGCCGTCGCGCGCGCCGAGCCGCGCGGTCGACGCCGCGGCCCGCGAGCGCACCATCGTCGAAGAGCGCACGATCGTGGTGGACCGCGAGGTCGAAGCGGTCGCCGCGGCGAGCGCCGTCGAGGAACCCGCGCGGTGCGCGCAGCGCGCCGCCGCCTCGCCGACGATTCGCGTCGTCGTCCCGGCGGACGCGCGCGGGCTCGGCGGCGACGTGACCGGCGCGATCGAGCGCGCGGCGCGCGAGGCCACGCGGCGGCAGCTCGGCGCGCTCGGCGACGTCGAGCGGCGGACCCTCGACGTGCGGATCGAGCGGGTCGACGTGCACCTCCCCGCCGCACCCGCCGCCGCACCGCCACCGGCGAGCGCACCGGCGACCGCGTCCGGCGTGCTCGCGCGCAGCCTGTCGCGCTTCTGAGATCGCCGTGGCGCTCAGCGATGCCTTGTCCCGCGTTTCAACCACCCTCGCCGATCTGCTGACCGACCGGATGGATCGCGTCGAGCCGATCTCGTTCGGGCCTCCGAAGCTCGACCCGGGGGCGATGGCCGGACCGCGGCTCAACCTGTTCCTGTTCCGCATCCACGAGAACCCCGCGTTCCGCAACGACGAGGACCCGCGTGTGGCGACGCCCGGCGTGCCCGGGCACCCGCCGCTCGCGCTGCAGCTCTCGTACCTGCTGACGAGCTACGGCGGACAGCCGGCCGGCGTGAACGCTCTCAGCGCCGACAGCATGATGGATCTGGACGCGCAGTACATCCTCGCCGACGCGATGCGCGTACTCCACGACATCCCGATCGTGACCCGCTCGACGCCCCGCGTACGGATGCTCCATCCGGATCCGGTGATCCTCGATCCCGGGCTGCGCGCCGAGTACGAGTCGCTGCGCATCTCGCCGATCACCCTGACGATCGACGATCTGGCGAAGCTGTGGACCGCGTTCAAGGACGAGTTCCAGCGCTCGGTCGCATACGAGGTCTCGATCGTCCGCATCGAGACCGTCAAGCCGCGTGCGAGCGCCCAGCCGGTGCTCGTACGTCACGTCGCCGCGCGCGGCGGCATCCACTTCGCTCCGGTGATCCAGCGCATCGATCCGCCAGCGGTCGTCGCACAGGAGCAGGCGACCATCACCGGGACGGGCCTGGGCGCGATGACGCTGATCGTGAGCGACGCGCTCGGCACCGGCTTCCCGCTGCAGCCTCGCACGATCAACGTCGTCCCAGACCTCGCCACCGGTGCGCTGCGGTTCGCGATCCCGAACGATCCCGCGCATTTCATGCCGGGGCGCAAGAGCATCGCGGCGCGCGTCGTCGATCCGGCGACGGGGCACGCGATCACCTCGGACGCGTTCGAGCTCGTGCTGCTGCCCGACGTGACGGCGCTTTCGATCAACGCCTCGAAATTCGACGGGACGCAGGTGACGATCACCGGGAGTCTACTCGGCCACGCTCCGCCGCCCGACTTGCCGACCGATCCGCTGATCCCGGTCGTGCTCTTCGGCGACTATCCGATCCCGCGCGCCGACACCGACTTCTCGAACTTGGGCGCCGCTACGCCGAAGATCACCGTAACGCTCAATGCGCCCGACCCGCTCGGGCCGCAGCCGCCGGTCGGCCGGACCGTCCCGATTCGCGTGCGCGTGAACGGAGCCGAGAGCCGCACGTGGACGGTCGTGAACGGTCGCCCCGTCCCTCGCGCCGCCGTGCAGTACACGGTGCAACCCTGATGGTCGCGCAGGCAGTGTTCGCGGCCGACAACGGGGCGTATTTGCAAGCGCAGCTCGACCGCGTACGCGCGCTGCTCGCCGGCGCTGAGCGGGACGACCGTCTGCGGACCGAGCGCATCGTCGATGCGATGGAGACATCGTGCGCGGACGGCGCCTTGCGCCTCCCGCGCCTCGCGCGGATCTTCCGCCTCGACCCGTTCGAACGCGACCTGCTCCTGCTTGCGGCGTGCGCCGACCTCGACGAGGGGGCCGGTGACGCGATAGCGGCGGCGCAGCGCTCATCGACGTTCTGGCCGACGATCGCGCTGGGCTGGCGGCTGTTCTGCGCCGGCGACGGCCAACGGATCGCGAGCCGCGACGCGCTGCGAGCCGACGCGCCGCTGTGGCGCTACCGGCTGCTCGAGACGGTGAACGAAGGCGATCCGCTGCCGGACCGCATCGTGCGCGTCGATCGCCGGATCGCCGACGAGATCGCCGGTCGCGGCGCGCCCGACGGCCGTCTCGTGCCGTTCCTGATCCCGGCGCCGGCGATCTCGCGCGTCGATCAGACGGTCGTGCGTGCGCTGGCGCAGCGTCTGCGCGACGCCGTCGCGCGGCCCGACGCGCCGCTGCTAGTCGACCTGCGCGACGCGAGCGCCGACGACGCGCGCGCGCTGGCGGCCGCCGTGCTCGCGCAACTCGGCCTGCCGCTGCTCGCGGTTTCCGCGCCGTCGTTTCCGCACGAGCTCACGATGCTGCTCGCCCGCGAGACGCTGCTGCTCCCGGCCGGCGTGCTCGTCGCCGATCTCGACGGCTGCGAGCGCTGCGACGAACGCTGGTCGGCGCTCGCGCTGGGCGGGCCGCTGGTCTTCGTCAGCGGGACGGCGACGGTTGCGCTCCCGGCCGCGCTGCGCGCGATGCGCAGGGTCACGGTCGCCGTCGAGCCACCGGAACGCGCCGAGCGCGCAGCGCTGTGGACGCTCGCGCTCGGCGTAACCGAACCGCCGCACGATGCGGAAGCGGTCGAGGCCGTCGCCGAGCGGTTCGAGCTCGGCACCGGCGAGATCGTGCGCGCCGCCGCCGACGCCGTCGAAGCGGCCGCGCTACGCGGCGAAGCGCCGACGCTCGGTGACCTGTGCACCGGCGCCGCGCGGACATTCGAGCACAAGATGCACGATCTCGCGCAGCGGCTCGTCCCTGCGTTCGACTGGGACGATCTGCTCCTCCCCGACGAGACGCACGCGAAGCTGCGCGAGCTGGTCGATCAAGAGCGCGCGCAGACGCGCGTCCTGGACGAGTACGGTTTTCGCGCGCGGCTCTCACGCGGCCGCGCGGTGACGGCGCTCTTTGCCGGGCCGAGCGGGACGGGCAAGACGATGGCGTCCGAGGTGATCGCGCGCGCGATCGGCCGCGAGCTGTATCGCGTCGACCTCGCGCGCGTCGTGAGCAAGTACATCGGCGAAACGGAGAAGAACCTGCGCACGGTCTTCCGCGAAGCGGAGCGCGCGCGCTGCGTCGTCCTGTTCGACGAAGCGGACGCGCTGTTCGGCAAACGCACGCAAGTGCGCGACAGCCGCGACCGCTACGCGAACCTCGAGGTCAGCTACCTGCTGCAGCTGATGGAAGAGGCGGAGCGCGCCGTGCTGCTGCTCGCGACGAATCGCCGCGAGGCTATCGACGAAGCGTTCCTGCGCCGCTTCCGCTTCGTCGTTGAGTTCCCGGCGCCGGCAACCGATCTGCGCCGCACGCTGTGGCAGCGCAGCTTTCCGCAGGGCCCCGTCGAGGCGCTCAACGTCGAGGTACTGGCGGAACGCCTGATGCTCAGCCCCGCCGGCATCAAGAGCATCGCGCTCGCCGCGACGTTCCTCGCCGCGAGCGACGGCGAGCCCGTCCGCCCGCGGCACGTCGCGCACGCGACGCGGCGCGAGCTCGAGAAGATGGGGCGTCCCGCACCGTTCGCCGACGCTGAGCTCGAGCGATGAGCGCGGCCGTCGACGTCGCGGTTCCGGTGCCCTCGCAGACGGTGCAGCGCAAGTGCAGCGACGGCCCGTGCGCGTGCGGCTGCGCGAAGGAGCCCGAGCACGGCGCGACGATCCGACGTCAGCCCGCGACCGGCGGATACGCCGCGGCCGGCCCCGCCGCGCCGGCGACCGCGGCCCGCATCGGCGCGTCGCGCGGCGGCGGTGCGCCGCTGCCGCCGGCCGCGCGTGCGCCGCTCGAGTCCAGCTTCGGCGGGCGCGATTTCTCCGCAGTGCGCGTGCATTCGGACCCGAGCGCGGATGCGTTGGCGCGATCGATGCACGCGCAGGCGTTCACCGTCGGCAACGACATCTTCTTTGCGGCGCATCGCTACGACCCGGCGAGTCTTGCGGGACAGCGCCTGCTCGCACACGAGCTGACGCACGTCGTGCAGCAGGGTGGCAGTGCGGCGAGTGCGATGCAGCCGAAGCTCGAAATCGGCGCCGCGAACGCGCCGGCCGAGGCTGAGGCCGACCGCATCGCCGAGGCCGTCGTGTCGGGGCGCAACGCGGGGCCGATCGGCGCGTTTCCAGGCGCGACGATCCGCCGCGCGGGGGGACCGGGTATGCCGTCGTGTCCGGAGGGCACGCAGCAAGAGTCTGCCGACGACGTCGGGTCGATTCGATGCGTTCTCCCCAACGGCGATGAGCGCGTCGTCTTGTCGCACCAGAAGCCGTTTCAAGTCAGTCGGGGTAAGGTGGGTGCTTCGCCGGATCTCAGCGAGACCGTCGCTCGCTATCAAGCATACGCTGACGCAAAACACCTGCAGAACGTACACGAGGGCCGCTCGGCTACCGGGAGCGATCCTTGGCCGGCATGGCGTGGCCGGCGCGCCCCAGCGGTCGTCCAAGCGGCAAAAACTCAGGGCCTCGAGGACAAGTGTTCCCCCGATCACGTCATCGAGCTACAGGTTGGAGGAGGCGACAGCGCCGACAACTTGCGATTGCTGGACCGGGAGCGCAACAGGGTGGCCGGGAGTCAGCTCGATCTGTGGCTCGGCGATTTGCGGAGGGACTATTTCGGCACCCGCCGTCCGAAAGGCGCGATACTCCAGTTTACCGCCGCGGCCGCCGCGACCGACAAGCGCTTCACGGGCGTCGCGGACTCCAAGGACCCTTGCCTCGAGTTCGACGCAAAGAACGCCGCGACCGGCGGACCGAAATCGAACGAAAAAGAGTTCCCGGAGTTCGATTTCGGCGGCCAAGCGACGCATGTGCGATATCGCAACGACGAAACACGGGAGGTCGTCCACCAGTCGAAGGCTGCCGTCGCGGGCTTCGAGCTGAAGAAAGTCATCGATCCGAGTGAAAGCGGGTTTTCAGCGAACATCAGCGAGAAGATCCGGCACATTCCATTCCTCAAAGGAACATTCGCCGACTTCAAGCTGCTCGTCGAGCCGTCCGGAGCGAAACGCGCAGTCAAGTTCGACAAGACAATGGCCGACATCGTGGCGCTGCAGATGTACTTTCCTGGGATGAGCAACGCGGTGCTTATTCCACGCCTCGAGCACGGCGAATACACGGCGGCAGGCGACTTTACGCCGACGCTCTTCCTGTTGCGCTACACGACGATGCATCTCGAGGTGAAGAAACAGTCGTTGAGTGCCACGTTGCGCGTCACTCCCGACAAAATCAAGCAGGCACTCCCGATCCCGGGTTTGACGATCGATCCGGTCACGCTGACGATCTCCGTCATCGACGGGGCGTTCAGCGCCGCAGGTCTGCTCGGATTCAAATACGGCAAGTTGATGACCGGTTCGATCGACACGCGCTGGCAGAACGGTGCGCTGCTCGGGGACGGGATCGTCGAGCTGCACATCCCCGGCATCGATAAGGCCGAAGGGCAGGTCCATCTGCGAAACGGCCGCTTCACGGGTTCCGTCAACGTTCGCAAGGACAAGTTCAAGCTCCCCGGCGTCCGCGATGCGAACCTCACCGCCGCGATCGACGAGAACGCGATCCTGACCGGCAGTGGATCAGTCGGCCTGGAGATCCCGGGCTTGCAGCATCCGACGTTGCTCTTCACCTGCAACTCTCAGGGCAACTACGCAATCGCCGGTTCGGCGACCGCGTCGATCCCCGGTGTGAAGGATGCGCGCATAGCGATCACCTACGCGAACGGCGCGTTCAGCGGACGCGGACACGCGGGTTTCGCGATTCCCGGCCTTGACACCGCCGGAATCGATCTCGTCTACGCAAACGGCCAGTTCTCGGGAAGCGGGAGCGTTGACTTTCGCAAGGGCAAACTCGGCGGTCACCTGCAGATCAATTTGAGCCCGGCGCACAAGTTGAACGGCGGCGGCGACTTGCAGTACGAGATCGCGCCCGGACTCGTGGCGATCGTCGGCATGCAAGTCCGCGAGGACGGCTCGACGCACGTGCAAGGTGAGTTGCGTCTCCCCGACCCGCTCGAAATCTTCCCCGCCAAAGAATTCAAGAAGCGGCTTTTCGGCGTCTCGATCGACATCCCGATCTTCGGGATCAGCTTCGGTTCGACCAGCGTCGGGGTCATCGCCAATCTCACGGCCGCGGTCAATGCGAGCGCCGGCGTCGGGCCGGGGCAGATCCGTCACTCCAAGATCATCGCCGCGTTCGATCCGATGAAAGACCTCGCCGCGGCAACGTTCCGAGCGTCGGCGGAGCTGTACGTGCCGGCGCATGCCGAGATCGCCATCGTGCTCTCGGGCGGAATCGGCGTCAGCTTGTTGATCGTCAAGGCGATTGGTGGCATTTCGGCGACCGGCGAGGTCGGACTGATGGGTGCGCTCGCGGTCCCGATCGATCTCAAGTATATCGCCGGCAAGTTCTCCGTAAACGGCGCAGCGGAACTCTTCGCCCAACCGCGAGTACGCTTTCACCTCGATGCGTTCGTCAAAGTCCAAGCCGATCTGTTGGTCACGACCATCGATGTCTACACCAAAGAGTGGAAGCTCGCGGCGTTCGAATGGGGGAGCGATTTCAAGATCGGCGTGCGCTTCCCGGTGCACTACACGTTCGGCGAGCCGTTCACTCTGTCGCTGAACCAGCTCGAGTTCATCGCACCGCAGGTCGACGCGCGCAAGCTCGTCCACGACCTGCTGCCGAAGTGATACGAGGACGACGATGCTCGCGAAAGCCGCGCTGATCAGCTTCGCCGGGGGATTCATCGGACCGATCCCCGACGTCGTCGTGTTCCAGTACAATCCGGCGGAGCTCACCCGCACGCTCACGCAGAAGCGCGCGCCGGGGTGCGGTACCGGCGAAGCGAGCCAATCCGAGGCGTTCAAGGTCGACGGGCCGCCGAACGAAACGATCGCGTTCAAAGCCGAGTTCGATGGCGACGACATGGCGATGGACGGAAACCCGGTCACGCCGCTGGTCGGCGTGCGTGCCGCGCTCGCGTCGCTGGAGCTGCTGCTCTACGCCAAGGACCAGCAGGGACTCGGCTCGATCGGCGGCCTCGCGGGAAGCCTCGCGGGCCTGCTCGGCGGCGGCGGCGGTTCGCAAAACCTGCCGCCCGACGAGCTGCCCGTCGTCATCTTCGTGTGGGGACCGGGCCGCGTGCTCCCCGTTCGGCTGACGGCGCTCACCGTTCGCGAGCTCGAGTTCGACCTGCTGCTCAACCCGATTCGCGCCGAGGTCGACCTCTCGCTCGAGATCCTCAAACGCCTGCCGACCGATCATCCGGCGCGCGGCGTGTACGACTACACGGAGAAGCAGATGCGCATCGTCTCGAGACTGCAGCTCGTCAACAACGTTCAGTCCGTGCTCGCCGGGCTCTCGCTGTTCTGACATGTTCGATCCGGGCTCGCGCTACGCGAGCGTCGCAACGATCACGGTCCAGGACGACGCCGGACGCTCCGTCGCGATCGTCAAGTTGCGCCTGATCCCGCCGACTTCGGCGGCGATCACGCGGCGCGTCGTCGCCGAAGATCGCCCCGACCTGCTCGCGCACCACTACTACAAAGACCCGACGCGCTACTGGCGCATCGCCGACGCGGGCTTCGTGCTCGATCCGATGGAGTCGTACGCGACCGCTGGTGCCGTCATCCCGATCCCCGCCGGAGGAGCGTAGCGTGGCCGCCAAACCGCAGGTCACGATCTTCGTCGACGACAAGGCGCTCGAACCGAAGTACCTGCGGCTGCTGCGCGGTCTGGAGGTGCAGCAAGCCGTCCACACGCAGGCGCAGTTTCACCTCCGCTTCTCGATCGGCCAGGACGCGACCGGCGACTGGGCGGCGTTCGCGGAGAAGACGTTCAAGCCGTCGCAGTCGATCAAGATCGAGGCGAAGGTCACCGATCGAACCGTCCGCCTCATCAACGGCATCCTCACCCAGCTCAAGATGAACTTCAAGGCCGATCCGTGCGAGTCGGAGATGGAGCTGAGCGGGTTCGACGCGCTCGAGAAGCTCAAACGCAGCCAGCCCACGGGCAAATTCAAGGGCCGAGATATCCCGACCGTCGTCAACTACGTGTTCGATGCGGCCGACATCGCACCGGCCGACACTGCGAAGATCCCCAATCTGGGCGCGAGCGATCCGCAGCGCAAGGTGTTGATGCAGGCGCACGACGATCTCGAGTTCTTGCGCATGCTCGCGACGACGGTGAACTGCGAGGTCTACGTCGAGCCGACCGCGAGCGCCGATCAGGGCCACTTCGAGCCGCTCGATCTCGACGCCGCGCAGGAGCTGACCGCCACGATCAACGTCAATCAGGGCGATCGCACCAACGTGCGCAACGCGCAGTTCTACTACGACCTCAGCCAGGAGACGGTGGTCGAGGCCGACTTCGTCGACGCGAACGGGAAGCACACGACGAGCGTCACCAAGAGCTTGGGCGATCAGCTCTCAGAGCGCGACAAGACGGTTCTCGGGCCGCCGGGCTTCCAATCCGTCAAGCGGCTCGAACGCCACGGCCGCGAAGATCGCAAGGAGCTCGAGCGGCTGTGCGAGGCCGAGCTCGACAAGCTTGCGTGGGTCGTGATCGGGAAAGGCGAGCTCGACTCGGCGGCGTACGGCGACGTCCTCGTTCCGCGCCACCGGGTCGTCGTGAACGGCGCGGCGACGGCGTTCAACGGCCGGTACCTGGTGTGGAGCGTGAAGCACACGTTCACCCGCGAGCTGTACTGCCAGTCGTTCGAGCTGCGGCGCAAGCTCGGGGTGCAGACGTCGTGACCGACCTCGAGGCGCTCCACCGCGCGGTCGTCGGGCTCTCGCAGCAGCAGCAGCGGCGCTACTACGGCAAGTTTCGCGGGATCGTCACCGACAACGACGATCCCGGGAAGCGCGGGCGCATCCGCGCGAAGGTCCCCGAGCTGTTCGGCGACGTGGAGACCGGCTGGGCGCTGGCGTGCGTCGCGTACGCGCCGAAGGGACACGGCTTCCTCGCGCTGCCCGAGACCGCGGACACGGTGTGGATCGAGTTCGAGGGCGGCGACCCGTCGTATCCGGTGTGGAGCGGCTGCTGGTGGCCCGAGACCGGTGCCCCCACGATCGACTCGCCGCACGTGAAGATCTTCGAGACGGCGGCGGGCAACCGCATCAGGCTCGACGACAGCGAGGGCGCGGAGCGCGTCACGATCGAGGACAAGAACGGCTCGTCGATCGTGATCGACCAGAGCGGGATCACGATCACGAAGGGCTCGATGAAGATCGTCCTCGCCGACGCGCAGGTGTCGATCAACGACGATGCGCTCGTGGTGATGTGATGGGCGCCGCGATCCTGCAATCCGGCTGCTCGATGATGTGCCCGCACGGCGGGCAAGTCCAAGTCGCTCCGTCGCAGTCCAAGGTGCTGCTGGGCGGCGCGCCGGCGCTGCTCGCGAGCGACACGACGCTCGTCGCGGGCTGCGCGTTCGCGATCGGGCCGAAGCCGCAGCCGTGCCTGACCGTGGAGTGGAGCGCGCCGGCGACGAAAGTGACGATCGCGAACCAGGCGCCGCTGCTGCAGACCAGCGTCGGGCTGTGCAAATCGGCCGAAGGGATCCCGCAAGGCACCGTGCTGATCGTCAGCACGCAGACCAAGGTGCTCGCGACGTGAGCGCCGTGTGGTTCGACCAGCCGTATTCCGTCGACGCGCGGGGGCGTTCGGCGACGACGGGCGCCGACGACCACGTGCGCGATCTGATCGCGGCGGTGCTCTTCACCAGCCCGGGCGAACGCGTGATGCATCCCGATTTCGGCTGCGGGCTGCGCCAGCTCGTCTTCGCGCCGAACTCCGACCTCCTCGCCACCGCGACCGAAGCGCTCTGCGCCGCGGCGCTCAACCACTTCCTCGCCGACTGGATCGTCGTCGACAAGCTCGAGGTGCAGACCGACGACGCGACCCTGCTGGTGCGGCTCTCGTATCGCCGCCGTGACGTCCAGGAGCCGCAGCTCCTCACGCTGGTGAGCACATGAGGCACTGCGGCGGGATCACGCTCGACTGCGACGACGACGCGAGGCGGTTGCTGGTCGACACGAAGGGGGCCAACGGCATCGAGGCGGTCGAGGTCCGCTACGACGCGAACCCCAAGCCGCTCGCGCCGACGACGGTCCTCGTTGTCACGTTCTTCGCGGGCGTGCCGGCGGGCATCGACGCAAAGCACGTCGCGATCACCGGCGGCGTCCGCGTCCCCGGCCCGACGCTGCACGTGACGGGCGTCGCGACGGTGACCGTTACGGGCGTCGACCACCTCGAGATCACGCTCGACCGGTTCGGCGATCACTCGACCTACGCGCTCGCGATCGACGCCGGCCTCCACCCCCTCGATCCCGCCTACGCGTGCAAGACGTTCCGCTTCACGGTCGACTGCCCCGACCCGTTCGACTGCAAACCGCCGGCGCCGTTCCCGCCGCCGCTCCCCGCCGATCCGCCGCTGGACTACCTCGCCAAAGACTACCTCAGCTTCCGCCGCGCGCTGCTCGACTTTCTCCCCACGCGCGTCCCCGGTTTCGACGAGACGAACGAAGCCGACCTCGGCGTGACGCTCGCGGAGCTGTTCGCGTATGCGGGCGATCTGCTTAGCTATTTCCAGGACGCGGTCAACAACGAGAAGTACCTGCGCACCGCGCGCCGGCGCGTCTCGGTGAAGCGTCACGCGCGGCTGGTCGACTACGGCATGCACGAGGGCGCCGCCGCGACGACGCTGCTCCAGTTCTCGGTCGCGGCGACGGTCGCCTCGCCGGCGACGCTTCCGGCCGCGTTCGCCGTGACGACCGACGAGACCGATCCCGCTCGCCGCACGACGTTCGAGACGCTCGCCGACGCGAAACTCTTCTTCGAGCAGAACCCCGCCGCCGCGATGGCGCCCTACACGTGGGGCAACGCGACGTGCTGCATCGAGCAAGGCGCGACGAGCTTGGACGTCGAGGGCTCGCGGCCGAGCCTGGACGCCGGGACGATGCTGCTGATCGAAGAGGTGCTCACGCCGTATGACGAGGGCGGTAGCACCGTACTGGACTCGCCGCCGGACCCGACGCATCGCTGCGTCGTGACGCTCGATGCGAAGCCCAGTACCTTCATCGACGGGCTCACCGGCGCGACCGTCACGCGGTTGACGTGGGGTTCCGCCGACGCGCTGCCGTTCGCGTTCTGCGCGGAGCGCACCGCGAAGGGCCCGGCGACCCTCGTCTCGGGAAATCTCGTGCCCGCGAGCCACGGGCGAAGCGTGCTCAAGGAGCCGTTCGTTCCCGGCGCGCCGCTGCTCGAAGCGCCGCTGACGTGGCTCGCCGGCGCCTCGGGCGATCCGCGCGGCGCGACGAGCTCGGTCGCGCTCGAGATCGTCACCGAAGCGTGGCACGAAGTCTCCTCGCTGCTCGACTCCGGACCGGACGATCCGGACTTCGTCGTCGACGTCGACGGCGACGGCCGCGGAACGCTGCGCTTCGGGACCGGCGACGGTTTGGGCCGGCCGCTGCCGGTGCCGGTGCCGGTCGGCACGTCGACGCTGAGCTATCGGATCGGGAACGGCGCCGCCGGCAACGTCGGCCGCGAAACGCTCGTGCAGCTCGCGCCGTCCGCCGCGGCTCTCGGCGTCACGGCGGTGCGCAATCCATTCCCCGCCACCGGCGGCACCGACCCGGAGCCCATCGCCGACGTGCAACGCGATGCGCCGCAGGCGTTTCGCGCGGTCCAGTATCGCGCCGTCACGGCCGACGATTACGCCGCCGCCGCGAAGCTCGTGCCGGGGATCGCCGACGCCATCGCGACGTTTCGCTGGACGGGGAGCTGGCTGACCGTGTTCGTCCTCGTCGACCCGCAGGGCCGCACGACGCTCGACGCCACGCTGCACGACGCCGTCATCGCGCAGCTCGACGCCTACCGCCAGGCCGGTTACGATCTCGAGATCCGCCCGCCGAGCTACGTCGCGCTCGACATCGCCCTCACGGTGTGCGTCCAACCGAACTACCTGCGCGCCGACGTGCTCGCAGCGGTGCTCGACGCGCTCGCAAGCGGGCCGCGCCGCGACGGCGGGCTCGGCTTCTTCGCGCCCGGCACGTTCAGTTTCGGCGGCGGCGTCGCGCTCAGCCGGCTGTACGCGGCGGTGCAAGCGGTTCCCGGTGTGCTCGCGGTGCACGCGACGCGCTTCCGCCGCTACGGCGAAGACGACCACGGTGCGCTCGCGGACGGGCTCATCGCGCTCGGGCCGTTCGAGATCGCGCGGCTCGACCGCGATCCCGACGCGCCGGACAACGGCGTCCTGGCGATCGATTTGGACGGCGGCAGATGAGCGAGGACCGTTGCGCGCTGTTCGCGCCGCCCGCGTGCACGGCATGCGATCCCCGCGCGCCCGCGACGCCGCTCTCGCTGGTGAACCGGCCCGGCCTCTCGGCGCTGCGCTATCGTGTCGGAACGTTCGAGACGTTCCGGCAGGCGATGCTCGACCGACTGGTCGTCGTCCCGGTCGACGGCGTCGATCCGTACGACCCGGCGCGCAAGACGACGATGCTAACGACGTTCGATTCCGGCGATTACGGGATCGCGATGCTCGAGCTTTGGGCCTACGTGTGCGCGGTGCTGACGTTCTATCAGCAGGCGTATGCGAACGAAGCGTTCCTGCGCACGTCGACGCTGCGCGAGTCGCTGGTCGAGCTCGCCGCGCTGCTCGGCTACGAGCCGCTTCCCGGTGTCGCCGCGACGGCGTTGCTCGCGTTCTTCGCGAATCCGGGCGCCGTCGCGACGCTGCCGGCCGGCTTGCAAGTCGAGTCGATCCCCGCACCGGGGCTGCAGCCGCAGCTCTTCGAGCTCTCGTCGAAGCTCGCGATCGCCGCCGCCGCGAACCAGCCGGTCTTGTTCGGCCCGCCCAGTGCTGCATCGTTCGGCACGGGCGCGCTCATCATCGGCGCGGCGAACGCGGCCGGTGTGACGCCGGGTACGAAGCTGGTGTTCTTCGATCCAGTGGCGGGGACGGTGCTGGGGACGGAGTCGGTGACGAGCGTGACCTCGACGACGCTCGGCAAGTTCGTGTCGTGGCGCGGTGAGCTCGGGACGACGCCCGTTTCGTCGATGAGCGTCTACCGCTACGGGCGCACCTTCCACTGGTACGGCGCCAACGCACCGCTGCACTACCTCTCGATCGCGCCGTCCGGCTCGACCGTGACGTACGTCGACGTGTGGATGGACACCGACGGTGACGTCAGCGATGCGACGCTCAGCTTCATGGTCGACGGGCAGTCCAACCCGGCCACGATCTCGCTCGACGGCACGTACGACGGGCTGGTGCGCGGCGGAAAGCTGCTCGTGCACTGCGACGGGCAGTACCTGCGGCTGGCCACGATCACCGACGTCCGAGCCGGTGCCTCCAAGCGCGGTCAGCTCTCGGGCGCGTGCACGAACGTGACGGTCGACTTCGATCTGCCCAAGGCGAACGACCTGCGCTTCATCACGATCTATGAATTGCTCGGCGACGCCGTCGCGTTCTCGCCGCACACGTTCGCAACGTGGTTCGGCGCAAACGATCCGTCCGGCGGCACGCGGATCTATGTCGACGACGCGTCGGCGATCGCACGGAACCAGCGTCTGGTCATCGTCTCGGGGTCGGGAAACGCGTTGCAGTCCGACGTCGTGACGGCGGTCGCCGCGCCGTCGGGCACCGGTCCGCCCTTCGCGGTCACGGTGACGCCGCCGCTGACGCACGCGCACTACGACGCCGCGTCGACGCGGTTGTTCGCGAACGTCGCCGCTGCAACCGCCGGAAAGACGCAGAAGGATCAGATACTCGGCGACGGCGACGCGTCGCAGGCGTTCCAGGAGTTCACGCTCGCGAAGAACCCCGTCACATACGTCCCCGACCCGGCGTCGCAGACCGGCGCTTCGAGCACGCTTGCGGTCTTCGTCGACGGCATCGCCTGGAATGAGGTGCCGTCGCTCTACGGACGCGCGCCCGACGAGTCTGTGTACGAGACGTTCGTCGATCCCGACGGAAAGCGCCACGTGCGCACCGGCGACGGGCGCCACGGCCGCCGTGTGACGACGGGCTCGGGCAACGTGCGCGCGCACCTGCGCGCCGGGCTGGGCAGCGGCGGGAACGTCGACGCGGAGACGATCGCGACGCTGGTGCAGACCGTGCCGGGGCTGCGCGCGGTAGAGAACCCCGTCCCGGCGTTCGGCGGAGCCGATCAGCAATCGTTCGCCGCGATCCGGCACGAAGCGCCGAGCAGCGTGCTCACGCTGGGCCGCATCGTCTCGCTGCGCGACTACGAAACGTTCGCGCTCGCGTACGCCGGGATCACGAAGGCGCACGCCGCCTGGGCCGAGATCGCCGAGGCGCGGGGCGTCGCGCTGACCGTCGCGACGGCCGGCGAAGCACCGCTGGGCCCGCTGGCGCAGCCGCTGCGCGACTTCTTCGACGGTCATCGCGATCCCAACGTCGCGCTCGCCATCTCGACCGCGACGCCGCTGCGGTTCGAGCTCGCGGTCACCGTGCACGTGCGCGACGGCGTGCTGCGCAGCGGCGTCGCGGAGGGGGTCGCGGCGGCGGTCGGGCCGAGCGCAGCCGGTACCGGGATGCTCGACGACGCGAACGTCCCGCTCGGCGAGACGTTGTTCCTGAGCGAGATCCTGGCCGCGCTGCAAGGCGTCGCGGGCGTCGACTGGGTCGCCGTCGACACGTTCGCGCCGCGGGACGCGAGCCGCGGCTACGGCGGCGTCGCGCCGCCGGACGTCGTCGACGCGATCCTCGTCGCGCCGAACGAGGTCGCCTCGCCGGTGCGTCCCGACGACACCCCCGGCGTCACGATCAGGTGGGATGGCGGCGTCGACGATATAGGCGGTGTGCCGTGAGCGGTCTGGTCTCGCTGTACGATCTGCTGCCCGAGTACGTCCGCCGGCAAGACGTCGAGCGCGCCGTCGCCCCCGACGGTAGCGGACCGTTGCGCCTGCTGCTCGACGCCGCGCAGATGCAGGGCGACCTGGTGTACGCCGACATCCTGCGGCTGTACGACAACTTCTTCGTCGAGACGTGCGACCCGTGGGTGCTGCCCTACATCGCCGACATCATCGGCCTGGACCTCATCGACGATCTGCCGGCGGACAACCGGCGCGACCTCGCGCGCACGATCGCGTACCGGCGCCGCAAAGGGACCGTCTCGCAGCTCGAGACGATGGCGCGCGACGTCACCTCGTACGACTGCAAGGTCGTCGAGTTCTTCACGCGCATGCAGTGGACGCAGAGCATGATCCACCTGCGTCCCGACGCGCTCGCGACCGTCGACGTCCGCGATGCCGCCACCCTGGCGCGGATCGACACGGCGTTCGACCGCGCGCAGCACGTCGCCGACGTGCGCCCCGCGGCGCAGACGCAAGGCCTGTACGCGATCAAGAAGATCGGCTTCTATCTCTGGCGGCTGGAGGCGATCCCGCTGCGGGGCGTCGAGATGGCGCCGGCGCCGCCGCCGGCGCCGGCCGGGGCGTACCACTTCGACGTGCTCGGGCAGCCGCTGCCGCTGTTCGCGGCGCCGCCTCCGCTCGAGCGGCCGACCGATGCGCCCTGGCCGCGCGTCGACGAGTTCGGCGTGCGCGGGCCGATCTCGCCGTGGCTCATCGCGGAGTCGCCGGCGGACTTTTGGCAGACGGCCGTCGTCCCGCCCGGCTCGGTAGCGCGCTCGCGCGGCTTCGACGTCTTCGACGCCGCCGGAAACCGCATCGTGCTCACGCCGCTGCCCGCCGATCTGTGCGATTGGCGCCGCGCGCCCGCACCGCCGGTGCCGAAGGGCTCGGTGGCGGTCGACGTGCGCCTCGGACGCCTCCTGTTCGCGCCGGGCGAGGCGCCGAAAGGCGTGCTCATCTGCGACACGTTCTTCGGGCTCGCCGGCGAGATCGGCGGCGGCGCCTACGCGCAGGACCGCAGCTTGGCGCTGCTCCCAGCCGAGGTCCCCGACGTGCAGACCGTCACGCAGACCGGCGGCGCGCCGATCAGCGCGGCGCTGACCGCGCTGGCCGGTTCGGTCGCCCGCGTGCGGGTCGTGCAGATCGCCGACAGCCGCACCTACGGCAACGAGACGCTGCCGCTGCCCGCGAAGTTCGAGACGCTGGTGATCCAGGCGGCGCCGGCACAGCGCCCGACGATCGTGCTGTCAGGGACCGGCGCGAAGCCCGTTTTCGGCGGCAATCCGGTACAGGGCTCGCTGCTGATCCTGCGCGGGCTGCAAGTCACCGGCCTAGGCGAGACGCTCTCGTTCCCGGACGGCATCGCGGAGATCCGGCTCGAGCACTGCACGGTCGACCCGGGCGGTGGGCCGTCGGCGGACGGCGTGACCGCGCGCGCCGCCGGCGTGCTGCTCGCGCTCGAACCGCGCGCGGTCGATGCGACGCTGAGCATCGATCATTCCATCATCGGGGAGCTGAAGCTCCCAGTCGAGATGCGCTGCATCTCGATCCGCGACTCGATCGTCGACGGGCGGCCGTTCGGCGCGGCGCTGACGAACGGGCCGAAGGTCGTGGTCGAGCGCAGCACGGTGTTCGGCGGCGTCTCGTGTCTCGTCCTCGACGCGAGCGAGACGATCTTCGATGACGTCGTGACGGTCGTGCAACGGCAGGACGGCTGCGTTCGTTTCTGCTCGTTCACGCCGGCCTCCGCGACGCCGCGCCGGTACGAGTGCGCGCCGGACGCCGATCGCCCCGAGTTCACCTCCACGCTCTTCCGCGAGCCCGGATACGCACAGCTCGCGCTCTCGTCGCCGGCGACGATCCGCCAGGGCGGCGACGACCGCGGCGAGATCGGCGTGTGGTCTTCCCTCCAAGAACAGCAGCGCATCGCGCACTTGCGCCTGCGCTTGGCCGAGTATCTTCCCGCCGGTTTGATCCCGGTTTTCGTCTTCGCGACGTAGTCAGGAGCACGATCGCCATGAAGGCTGATTTCAGCCGCCTCACGTTCGACCGACGCCAGCATTACGCGGGGGTTCTGCAGCAGCAGGGCCGCGTCTGGACGGACGCCGACGTCAACGAGTGGGTCGAGATCGTCCTCGACCGTTTTCGCACGCAGAGCCGCGACGCGTTCGGTGCCGCCTGGCGTCCCGACGCCGCGGCGGGCTTCAAGCTCGCCGTCAACGGCACCACGGTCACGATCGGCGCCGGGCGGCTGTACGTCGACGGCATGCTCGCCGAGCTCGACGCAGCGGCCGGCTACGACGCACAGATCGACTTCCCGTTCCCGGCGCAGACTATCTGGGCGAGAGGTATCACCGGCGGCGCGCCGCAGGGCGACTGGCCGGGGATAGCCGCCGCCGACGGCAGCACCGATCTGTTCTACGTCGAGGTGTGGCAGCGTCACCTGACCGCGCTCAACGACGAGGCCGAGCGCGACGACGTCGCGGGCGCGCCCGACTGGAACGCGATCCCGAGCGTCGGCGACTATATTCGCGAGCGCGCGTTGGGCGGCGTCGACACGTGCACCCGCCTGCGCACCGTCGCCCAAGTGAAACGTTGGCCGCTCCCCAACGGCGTCGCCGCCGACTGCGCCACCGCGTGCGCCGAGCTCAAGAAGACGCTGACGACTGACGGGACGCTGCTCGTCACCGTGCCGCCGATCCCGCCGGTCGTCGACCCGTGCCAGCAGCCGCTCGACGGCGGATACAACGGCCGCGAGAACGCGCTGTACCGCGTGGAGATCCACACGCCTGGCAATGCCGGCACGGCAACGTTCAAGTGGTCGAACGAGAATGGCGCGATGACGGTGCGCGTGAACGCGGCGAAACCGTACGTCATCGTTCCCGCGGGGACCGCACTGACGCTGCGCTCGGTCGGACGCGATCAGCAGACGCAGCTGCAGTCGGGCAACGTCGTCGAGCTGTGCGGTGAGGACACTGAGCTCGGCGTGTGGCGCAACGCGCTCGCGCAGATCGTCGACGGCACGACCGCGCAACCCGACGGCACGTGGCAGGTGAAGCTGGACGCCGACGTCCTGGTGCCGCGCGCGCCGTTCTTGCGGCGCTGGAACGCCAAGGACGCGCCGATCCCAGCGCTCGGGACGCAGGCCGCGCTCGACGTCCCCGCCGAGATCGACGTGCAGTTCTTCGACACGGGCGGCGCGACGACGGGGACGCCGTTCTTCCGCGCGATGGACTACTGGACGTTCAGCGCACGCACGCTCACGCGCGAGATCGAGCCGCCCGGCATCACGCAGGTTGCGCAACACGTGCGCGGGATCGACCGCGCCGTCACGTGCCTGGCGCTCGTCGCGTGGTCGAGCTCACCCGCTGAGCCCCCCACAGGCTTTCTCATCGACTGCCTCCCGCCGCCGCAGCAGCAGGATATGTGCGGCTGCTGCTGCACGGCGGTCGTGCGGCCACCGCCCAAAGACCAACAGGGGCGCGACGAGACCCCGGTGCTGCGCGCGGCGGTGGCATCGCTGCCTCGCGAAGGCGGGACGATCTGCATCGACCCAGGCTTCTACGCGCTCCTATCGGGGCCGGTCATCATCGACCGGCCGGGCGTCACGATTCGCGGCTGCGGTGAACGCACGCGGATCTTCGCACCGCAGGGCGCGTTCGTCGCCGAGACGGTCGCCTCCCTGACACGCATCGAGGACCTCGCGATCCATATGTTCGACGTCCCGGCGATCGTGTCGGACGACGGCGTCCAAGGGATCGCGGTCGTCGGGACGAGCGTGACCGCCGAAGTAAGCACGCGATCGTACGCGTACTCGCTGTCCGGCCTAAACCTGCTCGTCGAGCGCAATCACGTGGTCGACGCTTGCGGCGTCGAGATTCGCACCGGCAGCGCCGGCGTGACGATCGCCCGCAACGTGTTCGAACGCGGGATCGGGCGCGCGATCAGTCTCGGCTCGCCGGTTACCGGGCCGGCGAACGATCAGTTCGTGCGCACGGTGCGGATTCGCGACAACGAGATTCGCGACATGGCGGCGGAGGCGATCGCCATGCCGTTCTGGGTGGAAAATGAACCGGTCACGCTGATCGTCGCCGACGACCTTCGGATCGACGGAAACCTGATCGAGCGCTGCCTCGCCGACCGGCTCGAGGGCGTCGGGTTCGTGTCGCACGGGCTGACCGTGGACGGCAACGGGCATCCCACGATCACGACACGCGTCTTCGAAGCGGCGTCGATGTCCGCGGGGACGGCGAGTGGCGGAACCACGTCCGCGGGGGGGTCCGCCGCGCCGCCGTCCCTGGTAACGAACGTCGCTCCGGTTTTTCTCCCGATCGCGCAGCGCGTCGAGATCGAGGACAACCGGATCTTCTGCGACGCCGCCGGCCTCGCGACGTCGGGGATCGCGTTCTTCCTTGGCCTCGGCGTCGCGATCTGCGACAACCACGTGACGCAGTTCGGGCAGAACGTCGTCCCCGCCGCCGCCCTTCCCGTGCCGCGTGCAGGTATCTCGATGGTCGCGCTCCATCCGTCGATCCCGGTACCAGGCGCGTTCGGCGCCGACCCGAACGGAGTTACGGACCCGCTGCTCGCGGCGGGTGCGGCGGCGTTGCGCGTCGCTGGGAACACCGTGCAGATCGAGGGCGCGCCCGCGATCGCGCTCCTCGGGATCGGCACCGTCTCGATCACCGACAACGACCTCGCGCGGCGGGGGCCGCCCTTCCCGGGCGAGCTCGCGCTCGCCGCCGGTCAGGTGAACATCGACGCTCCGGTGGTGGAATGCATCGTTGCCGGTTCGTCCGCGTCGCAAGGCGGGCTCGCCGCCTTCAGCTCGCAGCACCTCACCGCGCCGACGCAAGGATTCGACGAGTCGACGCAGCTCGTCGCGGGCGAGCTGGTGTTCGACGGAAACCGCTGTCTGCTCGACCTCGCGCAAGCGCAAACCGAGGAACGTGCCGCGATCGTCGCGCTGGTGCTCGGCGACGCGTCGGTGCAGCACAACGTCTCGCGCGTCGTCATTCTGGGAAGCATGCTGACGAACGGTCTCCTCTACGCGACGACACTGCGCTGCTCGGGGAACCGCTTCGACGAAAACTCGGCGCTGTTCTCCTGCTGGGGCGCGAGCACCGCCACCGTCGCCGTCGGAAACTCGGGATCGCATTGCTTCTCGTTCACGCCGTGGTCGACGGAGTACCAGATCGCGAATCTGGTCGACCCCGCCGGGCGCAGCTTCTGCGACAGCGTTAGCGTCGCCCGGGGAATGAGGTAGGTCATGCCCACCAGCAAGAAAGTCACGCCGCCAGCGATCGCTAAGCAGAGCACCGATCAGCTAGTCGCCCAAGCGCTCAGCACCAACTCGGCGCTGGGCGACGCGGTCACCGCGCGCTTCGCCGGGATCGGATTCCTCGGCGCGGATCTCATCGCTGCGGTGACCGCGAAGACGAGCGCGCCGAGCACCGCGCTCTCGGCGTACAAGAACCGCCTTTCCGAGATGACGCTCGCGGCGAAGCAGCGCGTGGCGACCGACCCGCAGACGTTCGTGGTGCTCGGGCGGGTCGTCGACGCCACGGGCGCCGGCCTCAAAGGTTACAAGCTCACGTTGAGCGACGCGAACGGCGATCTCTCGCGCGTCGCACCCGTCGTCAGCGACGCGGACGGGTTCTTTACTCTGCACCTGCGGCTGGGCGAGCTACCGCCGTCGGTCGTCGGCGGTTCGATCTACGTGCGCGTCAGCGATCCGAAGGGCAGCGAGATCTTCGCTCCGTCGGCTCCGCTAACGGTCCGCGGCGGCGAGGTCGGCTCGTTCTCCGCGATATCACCGGTCGCCGCGACTCCGAACGCTATTCCCAAAGCAACACCGAAGGCGAGCGCAACAGCGAGCCCCTAGCGCGGTGCGGGCGCCGATCAAGCTGCGCCGGTGACGACCAGCGCGGCGTGCAGTACGACGCCGGCGGCGCCGCCGACCAGGCTGCCGTTGAGGCGGATGAACTGCAAGTCCGGCCCGAGCTCGGTCTCGATCTTTTCGGTGACGACGTCGGCGTCCCAACGCTGCACGACCTCGGTGATGAGTAACGAGAACTGCTGCTGAAAACGCGCCAGGACCGACTCTGCGACGTCGCACAGCCGCACGTTGAGCCGCTCGACGATCACCGGCTCGTCGAGCATGTTGCGAGCGATTCTCGCAGCCACATCGGCGAAGCGCGGGCCGGCCTCTGATGACTGGGCCGATGGGTGCTCCAGGCGCGCTTTGAGCGCGCTCCACGCCGCCGCAACGAGCCCGTCGAGCTCGGAGCCGTGCAGGATCGCGGCCTTGATCCGCTCGGCCTGCTCGTGCATCTCCGGGTCGTCGTGCAAACGCACGACGAGCTCGCGGACGTAGGCGTCGAACTGCAAGCGCATCGGATGCTCCGGCGTGCGCGCGATCTCGTCGACCAGATCGATCATCCCGTCGACGAAGCGGTTCACGATGTAGGCATCGACGAACCCCGGTGTCAGCAACGAACGCTTCGCGAAGCGGCGTTTGATCTCGGGGCGTTGCGCGTTCAACCACGCGGCGACCACGGGCAGGATGCGCGCGAGGACGCGCTGGTGCGCACCGTCCGCGGTCGCGATCTCGAGCACCGCGCCGGCCGCGCGCGAGAGATCGAGACGCTCGACCTCCTCGGCGAGGGCCTTGCCGACGACGGCCCGGATCTCGGCATCGTCGACGGCGTCGACCAGCCGCGGCACGATCGCGCGCGCGTTCGCGAACAGTGCGGCGCAGTTTGCGGGGACCGCAAACCAGCGCAGCAGGTAGCCGGCAAGGTCGAGCTCGCGCAGCTTCGACGCGATGATGGTCGGGGTCAAGAAGTTCTGCTCGACGAAGATCCCGAGCTGCACGCCGATGCGGTCTTTGTTGTGTGGAACGATCGCGGTATGCGGTAGGCGCAGTCCGCCGGGATGGCGGAACAGCGCGACCACCGCGAACCAATCGGCGAGGCCGCCGATCAACGCCGCTTCGCTGAAGGCCTCGACCCAGCCCAGGATCGGATACGCCGGCCGCAGGCGTGCGGCGATTACGAAAGCGATCGCCATGACGCCCAACAGGGCCGTGGCGATCGTCTTCATCTGCCGTAGGCGAGCGCGCTTGTCGTCGGCACCCGCGAACGTCATGGGGTTAGACCTTTTCCGCGGCGCCTTCCGCGGCCGGCGTTGCGGTCTGCACCGACTTGAGGACGTTGACGAGCTGGTTCACGTACTCGTTCTGCTGTTCGATCAGCTTCACGGCGAACGCCGAGTTGAGCTCGCTGACTTGCGCGACCACGGTCGGGATGTTGCGCAGGCTCTCCGCGCCCGGGAGCTTGCTGGTGGCGTTGGTGACGAGCTCGCGGAACGAGCTCACGGCGGCCGTCTGCGCGGCCTGGGCCTGCTTGAGCGCCTCGATGCCCTGCGCTTGGAGCTTCTCGATGGTGTCGATGTAGGTGTCGGTCACTGTCACGGGAGGTCTCCCTTGCGCCCTGCGGCGCGGGTGCTGCAACGTGTGTGCTAAGTATATCAAGCACTTTGCTATGCCTGTCAAGCACCCAAAGTCGCATCACACGCTCGCCTTGCTTAGCGGCCAACCGGAGACGGTACAACTGGGCCGAAGGTGCCTCGATGGACCAGCTTTTTTCGCTTCAAGGCCGAGTCGCGCTGGTGACGGGCGCCTCCAGCGGCCTGGGGCAACATTTCGCGCACGTGCTGCACGCCGCGGGTGCAACCGTCGTCCTTGCCGCCCGCCGCCTCGATCGCGTCGAGGCGGAAGCAAAGCGCCTCGGCGAACGCGCGCGCGCGATCGCAATCGACGTCTCCCACGAAGCCTCGATCTTGTTCACCTTCGAGACGCTGGCCGCGTCAGGTGTCCTGTGCGACATCATCGTCAACAACGCCGGCATCAGCGGTTCGAGCTTGTTGCTGCAGATGGAGACCACGGAGTGGGATGACGTCATCAGAGTGAACTTGCGCGCCCCGTTTTTGGTCGCGCGCGAAGCCGCGCGCCGTCTCGTCGCCGCAAACAAGCCGGGCAGCATTGTCAACATCGCATCGATCCTCGGGCTACGCGTCTCCCCGGCGCTCGCGCCGTACATGGCCAGCAAGGCGGGACTGATCCATCTCACCCGCAGCATGGCATTCGAGTTCGCACGCTACGGCATCCGCGTCAACGCGCTGTGCCCGGGCTATTTCGAAACCGAGATCAACAGCGATTTCCTCAAGTCCGAGTACGCGCAGGCGGCGCTAAAACGCGTGCCGCAGCGCCGCATCGGCGACCTGCGTGATCTGGACGGTCCGTTGTTATTGCTGGCATCCGACGCCGGAGCGTTCATGACCGGGGAAGCGCTCGTCGTCGACGGCGGCCAATCGATCAACGCGGTCTAAGGCGGCGCGGGCGTCAGGTCGAGCCCCACACGTCGAGGTTGTAGCGCTTGGCGGCGGTGAGCTCGCCGACCCAGCGCGCCGCGGCGGCCTCATCGGCGCCGGTCTTGCGGCGGTACAGGTCGGCAAGCGTCGCGCGCACGTCGGGTTCCATCCGGCTCCCGTCGCCGCACACGTAGACGACGGCGTCCGCTTCCAGGAGTGCCCAGACGTCATCCGCCACTTCCGCGATGCGGTGCTGCACGTACGTCTTGGTCGCGTCGAGCCGCGAGAACGCGACGTGCAGCTCGACGATCCCGCCGGCAGCGTAGCGCTCGAGCTCGTCGCGGTAGAGATAATCTTGATCGGGGTGGCGGCAGCCGAAGAACAGCATGGCTCGACCCAATGGTGCACCGCCGGCGCGCAGCGACTCGCGCTGCTGGAGGAAACCGCGGAACGGCGCCAGCCCCGTGCCGGGTCCGATCATGACGATCGGCCGCTGCGGGTTGTCGGGCAGGCAGAACGCGCTCTTGGAGTCCTTCACGAAGGCGTCGATCGTCTGACCGGCCTCGTGGCGGGCCAAGTACGTCGAGCACACGCCTTCGAAGGTGCCTAGTCCCGACCAGGCCGGCTCGTTGACGACGCCGACGGTGATGCTGCAACGATGCGGCGCGGCCAGCGGCGACGAGGAGATCGAGTAGTAGCGCGGCGTCATCGCCGGAAGCATGTCGAGGAACGATTCGAAGGGCAGCTCGCAGGCGGGATGCTCCTCGAGCAGATCGAGCACCGAGCGCCGCTTGCGTTTGACCTCGGTCATATACACGCCGGCGTCCGCGTCGTCGGCCGCGAGCGCCGCCAGGCGCGGCTTGGTGTTGGGGCACTGCGTGTGCTCGGCCAGCGTGGCGATCTGCTTGCGCGTCGCCGTGTGCTGCAGCTCGACGTGGTGTGCGAGGATCTGCTCGAGGGCGACCGGGGTGTCGACGGGAAGCGCCGCGGGCCGGGCTTGCACCGCGCGCAGCCGCACGTAGGTGTCGTCGGCGAACCCGAAGCGGCGCAGCGCCCGCGCGACCAGCGCCGGCGGATTCTCGGCGACGACCCCGAGATGATCGCCGACGCCGTACGCCGATCCGTCGGGAATCGCGATCTCGAGATGGCGCGTCGAGCGTTCGCCCGAGCTCTGCAGCTCGCGGTTGACCAGCACGCGCATCGCGGCGGCGCCGTGCGCGGTGGCGAGCGGATTGGCTTGCGGGCCCGCTACCACCTCGACCTCGTAGCGCGGCCGTGCGCTGGTCTCGGCCTGCGTGTCGAACGCGACGCCGAGCTCCTTGGCCACCGATTCCCACAGCGCGATGCGCCAAGCACGGAACTGCCCGTCGAGGTCTTCCTGCGCGTCGCCCTCGCCGCGTTCGAACAGCCGCTCCGCGCCGTACGCCGCGAGCCGTTCGTCGATGAAGCGCGGCACGGCTTGGTAGGTCGACGCCCAGTTCCGGTTGCCGCATCCGAAGACGGCGTAGCGCACGCCCGCGAGCGCGCCGGGCGCGAGTCCGTCCCCGAGCCAGCGGTAGAACCCCGCAGCGTTGTCGGGCGGTGCGCCGTTGTAGGAGGCGCACACGATGAGCACGCCGCCGTCGGTCGGCAACTTGCCGGCGAAGTCGTCGAGCCATGCGACGCGCACGCTAAAACCTTGCCCGGTCGCCAGATCGGCGACCCGGCGCGCGGCGTCTTCCGAGGTGCCCAGATTCGACCCGAACAGAACCAGCAGCGGCATGCCGTGCACCGGGAGCTGCGCCGGCGGAACGGCGGCCGGCGCGGCCCCGTTGCGCTGCGCCTGCACCGGCTCGAGGGCGGGCGCGGGCGAAGCGCCTGCGGCGAGCGCGGGGACCCGCGTACGCGGTCGGACCTTGATCTTGAGCCCGTCCGGCTTGATCGTCAGCGTCTCTTTGAGCCGCAGAACGTAGCGTTGATGATCGATCAGGCGGAAGCGCTGCAACATCATCCCGATCACCAGCGTCGCTTCCTGCATCGCGAACTGGCGACCGATGCACGCGCGTTGACCGTTCCCGAACGGTTTGTACGCGTTATCCGGCAGCGCGCGCTCGCGTTCGGGCGTGAAGTTGTCGGGATCGAAGATCTCGGCGCGTTCACCCCAAACGGCGGGGTCGCGGTGAAGCGAAGGCAGCAGCACTACGACCTGCGCGCGCGCCTTGACCGCGTACTTTCCGCCGAGCACCTCGTCCTTGTACGGCAGCAACGCGAACGCCGGCGCGGTCGGCCACAGGCGCAACGACTCCTTGAGGATTTGCCCGACGTAGACCAGCGCTTTGACCTGCTTCATCGTCGGCTTGACCGAGGGATCGGTGCCGAGAACGCGATCGACTTCTTCCGTTGCGCGGGCCAGCACGTCGGGGTGGCTCAGCAAGAAGTACGTCGCGAACGAGAGCAGGCCGCTGGTCGTCTCGTGCCCGGCGATCAAGAAGGTGATGATCTGGTAGCGGATGTTCGTGTCGTCGAGCCGCTCGCCGGTCTTACGATCGACGCCCGCGAGCATGTAGTCGAGCATGTCCGTCTTCTGCGGCTCACCGCCGTCGGCGGCCCGCGCTTGTTTGCGGTCCGCGATGATCTGATCGACGACGTGGTTGAGGTACTTTGCATCGGCGGCCAGCCGCGCTTGCCGCGGCCGGGTGAAGACCTCTTCGAACGGCAGGCCGCGCTGGCTCATCGAAATCTCCAGCGCATCGACCATCGCGTCGACGAACGGGTGATTGTCCTCGCGATAGAACGAGTTGAAGCGGTACCCGAAACCGCACAGGCCGATCGTATCGAGGGTCAACGCCGTCATGTCGTGGACGACGTCGACCTCGTCGTCGGCGTTGAGCCGCTCCCACTTGAGCATCAGCTGCTCCGCGACGTCGAGCATCATCGGGTGATAGCCCTGCATCGCGCGGTCGCCGAAGTTAGGCAGCAGGATGTTATGTGCTCTGGACCAGTTGGGTTCGGTCGTGTAGGCGGTGAAGAGCCCATCGCCCGAGATCGAGCGCACGCGGTGCAGCGCTCCGCGCACCGACTTGTCGAAACGCGACTCATCGCACAGCTCGTCGACGAGCGAGAAGCCCGAGACGACGGTGATCGGCTTGCCCATCATGTCGAGCCGGAAGATCGGACCCAACTCGCGCGCCAGTGCGATCAGGCCTTGGATCGGCGTGACGGTGCTGATGTCGAAGATGTTGCCGACGACGGGTTTCTTGGGCGGGCTCGGGATCGGTTCGAGCGCTTCCCCGGAGAGCATGTCGCGCGCTCCTCTAGGCCGCCGGGCCGTACGCTCGTTCGAGCTCGTCGAGCTCGTCGGTCAACATCGTCGCGAGCCGCTGCACGTTGGGAATCACGTTCGCCGCCGCCATGAGCCCGAAATCGAGGCCGTCGACGTAGCCGTGGACCGTGAAGTTGAGCGCTTGGCCGTGGACCGGGATCGACATCGGGTAGACGTGCTCGATGCGCGCACCGGCGATGTAGATCGGGGTGCGCGAGAAGAAGACGTTCGACACCACGACGTTCATCGGCGGCGGCAGGCTGTCGGCGAGCCGCGAGCGTTCGTAGAAGACGGCCAACAGCTGCAACAGCATCGGTGAACCGAAGGTCGGGATGTCGGCGAAGTGCGGGACCAGCGAGCGGAACGGGTTGGCCAGCTGTTTGGACGCTGCCGCGGAGGTCACGATCGTCTCCAGGCGCGTCTTGGGATCGTCCACGTTGGTCGCGAGCGGCACCACCATCCCGAAGACCTGGTTCTTGAGCTCCGCGTCACCCGCTTCGCGGGCCGAGATCGGAACGAACGCGGTAAGGGATTTCTTGGGCAGCGCATCCTCTTCGTCGAGGTAGCGGCGCAGCACGCCGCTGGACAGCGCGAGGACGACGTCGTTGACCTTCCCGCCCGCCTTCGCCGCGATTGCTTTCACGCGCGCCATCGAGACGGTGATCCCGGCAAAGCTGCGCTCCGACGAGATCGCGACGTTGAGCGGCGTCGACGGCGCCGCGAGCAGCTCGAGGGCCTTGAGCGAATCCGGCTTGAACGCGTTGCTGACGGCCGTCGAGTAAGCCTGCGCGATCTCGCCCAGGTTCGCCCCGACCCGCAGCGGCCATTCGACCTGATGGATCGCCGCATCGAGCAGGACCGA
Source organism: Vulcanimicrobiota bacterium (assembly GCA_003140215.1). Taxonomy (GTDB): domain Bacteria; phylum Vulcanimicrobiota; class Vulcanimicrobiia; order Vulcanimicrobiales; family Vulcanimicrobiaceae; genus Vulcanimicrobium; species Vulcanimicrobium beijerinckii. Next base: position 538,156 of record PLJL01000001.1, read on the forward strand.
GGCCAGATCGCTCCCACCGCTACGCGGCAATTCGAGGCTACCGAGCTGCGACGACTGGAGCGGGGCACGCCACAACTCGGCGTACGCGGCGAACATTGACGATGCAAGGTCGCGGGTATCTTGACGCTTCGGCGTCGTGCGCGCGGGAGCCGGCGCCGGTGCGGCAGCGGGCTCGGGCGACGCCGAGGTCTCGTAGAGGATCTCGGTGAGCGCCGCGCCGGCGCCGCCGTCGATGAGCGCGTGGTGCATCTTGGAGTAGATCGCCGCTTCGTTGTCGGGCATCCCGTCGAAGACGTAGAGCTCCCACAGCGGACGCGCGCGATTGAGCGTCTTGGCGTGCAGCCATCCCGCAAGCCGTTCCGCCGTCACCCGGTCGTGCGGTGCCGGCAGCGCGCCGCGCAGGACGTGGCGGTCGAGGTCGAACTGGTCGTCCTCGACCCAGCTAGGACGATCGATGTCGAAGGGCGCTTGCGCGAGCTTCCAGCGCAGGCTCTTGGCGAGGTGCAGGCGCGAATCGATGCGCGCTTTGAAATCTTCGTAGAAGTCGCCGCTGTAGCCGTCGGGCAGTTTGACGATCGTCAAGCTGCCGACGTGCATCGGGCACTCCGGGGTCTCGGCGAAGAGAAAGGCCGAGTCCACGACGGACAGTTTGCGGATCGTTTCGCTCATCGTGAGACGCCCTTCGCTGCTACGTTCGAGCAGGCACGCCCCTTTGGCTACTCGGCGGTTCGGCCCTGCGCGGGGGCGCCCGTGTCGGGCCCGATCCAGACCGTTTGCACGTTGACGAACTCGCGAATCCCGAACTCCGAGAGCTCGCGCCCGATCCCGCTCTTCTTCACGCCGCCGAAGGGCAGCCGCGGATCCGACGCGGTCATCCCGTTGATGAAGCAGTTACCCGACTGCAGCTGCGCGGCGAGCCCTTCGGCGCGTGCGAGGTCGCGGGTCCACAGGTTGCCGCCCAAGCCGTAACGCGAGTCGTTGGCGAGCTCGACGGCGTGAGCAGCGTCGCGCGCGCGCAGCATCGCAGCGGCCGGGCCGAAGGTCTCCTCGGCCGCCATGCGCATCCCCGGCCGTACGTCGCCGACGACGGTCGGGGCGAAGTACGCGCCGGGGCGGTCGAGTGCCGCGCCGCCGAGCAGCAGCGTCGCGCCGGCCGCGACCGTGTCGCGCACCTGCTCGACGAGCGCGTCGCGGAGATCGGCGCGGGCCAACGGACCGATCTGGGTATCGCGTTGCATCGGATCGCCGACGCGCAGCGCAGCGGCCTTCGCGACGAACAGCTCGACGAAGCGGTCGTACACGGCTTCATCGACGATGAAACGCTTCGCCGCGATGCAGCTCTGACCGGTGTTCTGAAAGCGAGCCTTGACGCCGATCTCCGCGGCTTTCTCCACGTCCGCGTCGGCGAGCACGATGAAGTAGTCCGAGCCACCCAGCTCCATCACCGTCTTCTTGATCGCTTTACCGGCCGCCGCGCCGACCGCCGATCCGGCGCCCTCGCTGCCGGTGAGCGTGACGGCGGCGATGCGCTCGTCAAGCACGACCGGCTCCATCTCCTTGCTGCTCACCAGCAGCGTCGCGAACGTGCCCTCGGGGATTCCGCACCGCGAAAAAATGTCTTCGATGGCCAGCCCGCAGCCGGTGACGTTGGCGGCGTGCTTGAGCACGACGACGTTGCCGGCCATGAGCGCGGGCGCCGCGGCGCGGAACACCTGCCAGTAGGGGAAGTTCCAGGGCATGATCGCGAGCAGCACGCCGAGCGGACGAAAGGCGACGTAGCTGCGCGTCGCGCTCGACGCGATCTCCTCGCTCGCCAGCAGCCGTTCCGCGTTCGCCGCGAACCACTCGCAGCTCACCGCGCACTTTTCGAGCTCGGCCTCGGCCTCAGCGATCGGCTTGCCCATCTCGCGCGTCGCCAGCATGGCCAGCTCGGGTTTGTGCTCGCGCAGATGCGCGGCCGCCGCGCGGAGCCGCGCGCCTCGCTCGGCGAACGAGGTCTCGCGCCAGCGCCGCTGCGCGGCGACCGCCGCCTCGAGCCGCGCATCGATCGCGGCCCGGTCGTGCGGCTCGTAGCGCCGCAGGACCTCGCCCGTGGCGGGATTCAGCGTCTCGATCGACGCGGCGTGCTCGGCTGTCATGCTCATGGGGTCAGCGTTCCCATTCGGTGCGGACCCTACCGCGGGATGCAGTCGGGCCGCCACAGAACAAACCGTGTGAAGCCGACGGAGGGCCGAGTTGACGTTGGACTACAGCCTATGGAACGCAGTTGTTTCGACCGCGACGCTGCTGGTCGTCGCCGGCGCGGCGTTCGCCGCGCTGCGGCAGATCCGCCATTTGCGAGCGCAGACGACGCTCGCGGGGCTGCTGAAAGTGCTCGACGACTGGCGCGATCCTGAGTTTCAGCGGATCGTGTCGTACGTGCGAAACGAGCTACCCCAAAAGGTTCAAGATCCGGCGTTTCTCGAGGATCTCGACCACGTGCTCGATCACGCGAAGCATCCGGAGCTGGCGGTCGGCGAGTGGTTCGAGCAGATCGGTTCGTACATGAAGCACGGACTGCTGGACGAGCGCATCATGATGGACGTCGCGTCATCGTCGTCCAACACGATGTGGCAGGCGTTGGCGCCCGTGGTCGGGCGGATGCGCAGGACGCGCGGCGATGCGCTCTGGGAAAACTTCGAATACATGGCCGCCCGCGGCGTACTCTTTCAGCGCGCGCACCCCAACGGCTGCTATCCCCGCAACACCCCGCGGATGGCCGAGCTCGGCGGCGCGCACGCTTACGGCAGACCGGTCGAGAGCGCAGCTCCCGAGAGCTCTTCCGCTCCCGGCTGAGGCGCGTGCTTGCGCGGCCGCAGCGTCGCGGTGTGCGCTTTGTGGCAGGCCGGGCAGAGCGTCTCGAGATTCTCGAGATGGTGCGCGCACGAGAGCTCGCCGTGCGCTCCGGCGCAAGGCACGATGTGGTTGACCTCCATCCGCCCGGTGCGCTTCTCCTTGCGCCAGCTGCGCATTGCGGCGACGTACGCTTTGCGCGTCTTGTGCGCCGACTCTACCGGCCGCTTGGGCGCGCGCGTTCCGCAGCGCCTGCAGCGGTAGCGATCGCGGCGCTTGGCCGACTGCCGTGCCACCGACCACCAATGGTTGGCCCAGAAAGCGTCGCCGCAGCGATCGCTGCACCACGTCTTGCGCCGATCCGGCCGCTCGGCGCCACACCATGCGCACGCGCCCTCCGACAGCGGCGGCGCCAACGAGCACGCCGCCAGCAGCGTCTCGCGTTTGGTCACCGCGGGCCGTCCGCCCAGGCTCACGGCGAGACGCGGCGTGCGCAGACTTCGAGCCGTGTTCCGACCGGGTCGTTGAAGAATACGGCGGGATATTCCGGATCACCGCGCTCGACGTCGCGCGCGCCGATCCGCCGCACGAACGCCTCCCAGGCGTCGAGCTCGTCTTCGGCGACCGCGAACGCCACCCGGCTGCGCGCGGCCTGCGCACTCTGCTCTTCGATCACGCCGAAGAACCAGCGCACTTGCCCCGGCACCTTCTCGGAGCAGTATTCGACGGCGTTGTAGTTCTCGGGAGTCCCCTCGGCCCACGACGCGCCGCCGAACTGCACGACTGCATACCGCTTCGTCGGCAGGCCGAGCCGCTCCGCAAGCGCGTCGTAGAAACGTTCAACCGCTGCCAGCGACGGGACGCGCATGTCGATGTGGTCGAAGCCGATCGACGGCATCGCTCAGCGCCCCGCCGCGGCGAGGTCGCCGGCAAGGAGCGCCGGCGAGGCTTCGCCGGCGAGAAACACGCCGAGCTGCGCGACCGAGAACTGCATCCCCGTCCAAAACCTCCCGAACTCGCCGAAGCGCGCCGACGCTTCGTCAAAACGCATCGCGTAGACGAGCTTTTTGAAGACCAGCGGATCGTCGGCGTACAGATCGACGCCCCACTCCCAGTCGTCGAATCCGATCGAGCCCGAGATCACCTGCGTCACGTGGCCGTGGTACGAGCGCCCGATCTTGCCGTGCTCGAGCATCATCTTGGCACGCTCGGCGTACGCGGTCGCGTACCAGTTGTCGCTGCCCTCGCGTTTCTTGTTCATGGGATAGAAACACGCGTAACGGCGGCGCGGGATGCGCGCCCACAGCCGCGCCGCGTTGCGCGGCTCCTCGCGCGCTTCGCGCAGCAGCGCGTCGAACGCGTCGTTCCACGCCTCGGAATGCGGCTTGAGCCCGCCCTCCCGCAGCTCGGCATGGATCTTGGCGGTGTGCTCGTAGAGGCCCAGCTCGAGGATCGAAACGTACGACTCGTGCGGCTCGAGGTAGTCGCGCAGCGCGAGCTTGTCGACCCGCACCTGCACCTCGCCGAGCGCGTCGAACGACTGTGCATAGTGGGTGAGCATGAGATCGCCCTTGTGGCCCAGCAGTTGCGCGAGCGCCAAGTCGGCATCCGCGTCGGCGGCCAGCTGGGCAAACAGCTCGATCGCCTCGCGTTCGACCGGCGCTCGGCGTGGCGCGTCGAGCGCGTCCCAGCGCCGCCGGTCGAACCGGAACATCCGGTGCAGGATCGCCCAGCCGTCGAGCGACTCGGGGACGTTGGGATGGCGCATCAGTTCGAGCTCACCTCGGCGAGGAGCGCCTCGGGGCGCTCGCGGTACTTCGCCCACAGCTGGGGCATGTGCGCGACGTCGCTGAGGATGCGCGCATACGTCGCGTTCACCGGCGCCGGGACGCCGGCCTCGCGCGCCGCCCGAGCGACCGCGCCATTGAGCACCTCGACCTCGGTACGATGCTTCGCGCTGCGCAGGTCGAGCAGCAAGGACGGCGCCTTCTGCCCACGCGCGCCGGCGATGCGCCTGGCGAGGACCGCACGCGCCAGCGCGCTGGGGAGCGCGGCCACCCGCAGCAGCGCGCGCACGGGATAGCGCGGCAGGTCGATCGGCGCGATCTTGAGGGCCTGCATCGTCGCGCGCACTTCGCGAATCGCCCGAATCTCGAGCATGAAAGCGGCATCTTCGCGCACCAGCCGCTCCGGCATGACGTCGAGGATCGCGCAGGCGGCGTTGGCGACCACGTTGAGCGCGAGCTTCGACCACTTGAGCGACCGGTAGTCGGCGACCGCTGTCGTCGGCAAACCGGTCGCGCCGAACGCGGCCAGCAGCCAGTTGTGCGCGCGCCCCGAACCGACCGGGGCGAACGCGATCCCGCCGCGATTCGCGGCCACACCCTTGCCGCCGTCGTCGACGCCTACCGGGACGGTCAGCGCGGCGGCCACGACGTTGTCGGCGCCGAATGCCGCCGCGAGCAACTCCTCGTTGCCGACGCCGTTTTGCGGCGTGACGATCGTCGCGGCCGAACCGGCGGGAAGGGCGCGCTGCAGCGTCTCGATCGCCGCGAGCGTGTCGTAGGCTTTCACCGTCACCAGCACCAGATCGGCTGCTATCGGTTCGACGGCCGCGAGGTCGCGCGGAGCGTAGCTCACGTCGTTGCCGATCCCGCGCAGCAGCTCGCCGAGATACGTCCCGACGGCGCCCTGCCCGACGACGTAGACCTTCATGGCGCGATCATTCGACGCCCGAAGGCGGGCACCGGCGCCTAGGGAGCCTCTCCTAGCGGCCGGTGCTGCCGAAGCCGCCCTCGCCGCGCGCGCTCACCGCCAACTCCGCGACGGCGCCGAATGCCGCTTGCACCACCGGGGCCATGACGAGCTGCGCGATGCGGTCGCCGCGATGCACCACGAAGGGCTCGCGGCCCAGGTTCACCAGGATCACGCCGACCTCTCCGCGGTAGTCGCTATCGATCGTGCCGGGGCTGTTGAGACAGGTCACGCCGTGCTTGAGCGCCAGCCCGCTGCGCGGCCGGACCTGAACTTCGTAGCCGGGCGGAATCTCGAGCGAGAACCCGGTCGGAACGAGCGCGCGTTCGCCGGGGAGGAGCACCAGCTCGCCGGCGACCGCAGCGACGACGTCGGCGCCGGCCGCGCCCGGGCTCATGTAGGCGGGCACGGGCAGACCCTCGCCCCCGGGCAGGCGCACCACGCCGACGGCGGGCGTCACTTCGCCAGCAGCCCCTCGAGCTCGGCGCGAAAGCTGGCCACGTCGCGGAAGTCGCGGTAGACGCTGGCGAATCGCACGTACGCCACCTCGTCGACTTTCTTGAGCGCCTCCATCAGCTTCTCGCCGACCAGCGTTCCGGCGACCTCGCTCTCGCCGCGCGCGAACAGCTCGCGCTCGATCCCCGCCACGATCTCTTCCATCTGCGCTTCGGAGACCGGGCGCTTCTCGCAGGCGCGCCGCAGCCCCGACAGGACCTTGTCGCGATTGTATTGCTCGCGGCGTCCGTCTTTCTTGACGACGAACAAGCGCGGGGCTTCCATCCGCTCGTACGTCGTAAAGCGATGCTTGCAGCCGAGACACTCGCGCCGCCGTCGGACGGAGTTGTCGTCATCGCGCGAGTCGACGACGCGGGTCTCGTTCTTGCGACAGTGCGGGCAGAGCAGGTCGGGTAGGTCCTCTCCAGGAGTGGCACCCCTACATGTTGTGGTGCCGGTCCAGTATAGCCCGATTCAGCCCGAAAACGAAGCGGCTATGCAGACGCCCCGATTTTGAACATCTTGGTCCCGCAGACCGGGCACTTGCCCTCGGTCGCCGGGCGCCCGTTTTTCATCTGGATCTGCTTTGCGTCTTTGATCTCACGCTTGGTCTTGCACTTGACGCAGTAGGCTTCGGCTGCCATGTCGCTCGCTCTCTCTGGGTGTCGGCCCGGCCCGCTTGTGCGGCCGGTGGTCGCGAGGCCCGTTACGGGGGGCGCACGGGGAATCCTTGAAGGTCCCCGCCCCTTGGCCGACGAGGGCGCCGCGGGCGGGTCCCCCTGGACTTGCCGCCGGGCCCGCCAGCGTGATCCGAGCGGTGTGAACGCCCTCCGGCACTGGGTCCCGCGCCCCGAGCTCGACGCGCTGTGCGGCGGCCGCCTGCGCGACGCCGCCCTGGAGGGACTCTGGGTGGCCGGGAGCCTGGACGGCCTCGCCGCGCCGGCCGTGGCGATCGTCGGGTCGCGGGCGCCTTCGGACGCCGGCCGCCGGCGCGCCCGCGCGCTCGCGCACGAGCTCGCGGGCAGCGGGATCTGCGTGGTTTCCGGGCTCGCGCTGGGCATCGACGGCGCGGCGCACGAGGGGGCCCTGGCGGCCGGCGCGCCGACGATCGGTGTGCTCGGCGGCGGGCACGCGCACTTCTTTCCGCCTCGTCATCGCGAGCTGGGCGGACGCATCGTGACGCACGGCGGCGCCGTCGTGTCGCCGTACGCCCCCGAGATCGTCCCGCAGCCGTGGCAGTTCTTGGCGCGCAACGCGGTCATCGCGGCGCTCGCCGACGCGGTGGTCGTGGTGGAAGCGGCGGCCCGCAGCGGCGCGCTCAACACGGCGGGTCACGCGGGCGACCGCGGCATCCCGGTCTTGGCGTTTCCGGGCGAGGTCGACCGGCCAAAGGCCGCCGGCTGCAACGCGCTCATCCGCGACGGCGCGACGCTGGTTCGCGACGCCGCCGACGTGCTCGCGGCGCTACCCCATCCACTCGCGCCGCCGGCGAAGCCCGCGCACGGCGCGTTCGGCGCGCGTGATTCCGAGCCGATTCGGCGCGTCATCACCGCGTTGCGCGACGGCGCCTGCGATCCCGGTATGCTGGCCGATCGCCTGCAGCTCGCACCGGCCGAACTGTTCCCGCTGCTCACGGAGCTCGAACTCTGCGGTCGCATCACCGCCGGCGCCGACGGGTACGCGCTCGCGCGGCCGTAATGGTGCAACGTGCACATCCGGATCGTCGCGGTCGGCAAGGTTCGCGAACGGTATATCGCCGATGCGCTGGCGGACTTTCGCACCCGCTTGCGGCCCTACCACCGGGTCGATGAAGTCGAGCTGCACGCCGCCGACGGCGCCGACCCAACCCGCGCTATCCGCCTCGAGGGCGAGGCAATCCTCAAGCTGCTCGACCCGGCCGACCACGTCTGGCTGCTCGAGCGCAGCGGCGAGCTGCTCACGAGCGAGGAATTGTCGCGCCGGATCGAACGGCTGCCGCACCAGGGGATCGCGCGGCTGACCGTCGTGATCGCGGGAACCTACGGCGCGTCCGCAACGCTGCTCGCGCGAGCCGATTTCCGCTGGTCCCTGTCACCGCTCACGTTCCTCCACGAGTGGGCTCGCGCGCTGGTGGTGGAGCAATTGTACCGCGCGGCGAAGATCGCCCGCGATGAACCGTACCACCACTGACGTGGCCGACCACGCAGGGTTGCTGTCCCTCGACGAGCTGGCCGCCCGCTTCGGCGCGGCGGCGCGCGCGCTGTGGCCGCAGGCCGAGCCGGTGGTGCAGTTCGAGCCGGCGCGGCGCGCGGAGTTCGGCGACGTCTCGACCAACGTCGCATTCGGGCTGGCCAAAGCCGCGCGCAAGAAGCCGCAGGAGATCGGCGCCGAGATCATCGCCCGCGCGCTCGCGGACGGCGGCGTGCGCGCGACGGTCGCCGCAGCGACCCCGGTGGCCGGGTTCATCAACGTCACGCTGGTACCCGCGTTCTGGCAGCGCGTCGTCGGCGACGCGCTGCGCGAAGGCCCGCAGTACGGGCGCGGCCGGCCGACGGGTGAGCGCATCTCGCTGGAGTTCGGTAGCGCGAACCCGACCGGGCCGCTGGTGGTCGTGCAAGGCCGCACGCTGTCGATCGGCGACACGCTCGCCAAGGCGATGCGGCACGCGGGCTACGACGTCTTCACCGAGTGGATCATCAACGATGCCGGGACGCAGCTCGAAGCGCTCGGACGATCGCTGTACGCGCGCTACCACCAGCTCGTCGATCCCGCGTTCGCGTTTCCCGAAGACGGCTATCCCGGCGACTACCTGATCCCGGTCGCCGAGAAGCTGCGCGCGCGCGACGGCGACAAGTGGTTGCGAGTCGCTCAGGCCGAGGCCGTTCCATACCTGGCAGCGTTCGCACGCGACGAGATCGTCGCCGAGCAGCAGGCCGTCGCGCGCCGGTTCCGGGTCGAGTACGATCTGTGGCAGTCGGAGAAAGCTCTCCACGACGCCGGCGCGATCGAGCAGGGGATCGAACGGCTGCGCAAGCTCGGCGTCCTCTATGAGAAGGACGGCGCGACGTGGGTGCGCACGACCGATGCCGGCGACGACGAGGACCGCGTCGTGATTCGCAGCGACGGCCGGCCGACGTATTTCGCCAACGACATCGCTTACCACTTCGAGAAGCTGCAGCGCGCCGATCACGTCATCGACTTCCTGGGCCCCGACCATCACGGGTACATCAAGCGGCTCGACGCATTGGCGAACGCGTACGCACGCCCGGGCGCGTTCGAGGTCATCCTGGTGCAGCAGATGACGCTCAAGCGCGGCGACGAGACGCTCTCGATGTCCAAGCGCGCCGGGATGCTCGTCACGCTGCAAGAGGTGATCGACGAAGTCGGCGTCGACGCGGCGCGCTTTTTCTTCGTCATGCTCTCGACGGACCAGCCGCTCACCTTCGATCTCGAGTTGGCCAAGAAGCAGTCCAACGAGAACCCCGTCTTTTACGTGCAGTACGGTCACGCGCGCATCGCGTCGGTGCTGCGCAAGGCGCGCGAGTCGCACCCCGCTGCGCTCGCCGCGGCCGAACGCGGCTCGGGGCTCGGCGCGCTCACCGATCCCATGGAGCTGGCGCTCGCGCGGCGGCTGGCCGAATTCGGGCCGACGGTCGAGGGCGTGGCGCGCGCGCGCGCGCCGCACCGGCTCACCAAGTACGCGCGCGAGGTCGCCGGCGACTTCCACCAATTCTACGACGCCTGCCGCGTGCTGACCGAGGACGAAGCGACGACGACGGCCCGGCTGGGACTCTGCATCGCAACCAAGACCGTTCTCGCGGCGACGCTCGCGATGTGCGGCGTGAGCGCACCGGACGCGATGTAGTGCGCGTCCTCGTCCTGGGCGGCACGGTCTTCCTAGGCCGGCACATCGTGACGGAACTCCTGGCCCGCGGGCACGACGTCACGCTGTTCCACCGCGGTCAGCGCGGGCTTGAGCTCTTCCCCGAGGTCGAGCGCGTGCTGGGCGATCGCACCTTCGATCTCGACCGGCTGCCGGCAGACGCAAGCTGGGACGCCGTCGTCGACACGTCGGCCTACGTCCCGGCCGTGGTTGCGACGAGCGCCGGCGCGCTGCGCGAGCGCGCCGGGCGCTACGTGTTCGTTTCGAGCGTCTCGGTGTACGACGTCTCCCTGCCGCTGCTCGACGAGTCCAGTCCGACGCCGGAGTTGGAGCCGGGCGCCGCGCGCGACGAGATGGTCCCCGAAACGTACGGGCCGCTCAAGGCGCTGTGCGAGCGCGAAGCCGCGGCGGCGTTCGGTCCGGAGCGCACGCTCGTCGTGCGCCCGGGGCTGATCGTCGGACCGTGGGATCCCACCGATCGCTTCACCTATTGGCCGCTGCGCTTCGCGCGCGGCGGCGACGTGCTCGTTCCCGACGATCTCGACGCGCCGATGCAGGCAATCGACGTGCGCGACCTCGCGGCGTTCGTCGTCGGGGCGATCGAGCGCGGGCAGGGCAGCGTGGTAAACGCCGTCGGGCCGCGCGAGCGCACGCTGCGCGACCTCTTCGATGCCTGTGCTGCGGCTGCCGGCTTGCCGGCGCGCATCGTGCCGCTCGACCTCGCCACGCTGCGCGAGCAGAACGTCGCGGAGTGGAGCGACCTACCCGCGTGGGTCGCTCCGGGATCGGGTCACGACGGGATGCGCAACATGGACCCGGCGCGCGCGATCGCGATGGGGATGCGCTACCGTTCGCTGGCGCAGACGGTCGCGGACACGCTGCGCTGGGCGCAGCACGAACGCCCCTCCGGCCCGCTCAAAGCCGGCCTGCAGCCCGAACGCGAAGCCGAAGTGCTCGGCCTCGCCGCGCTCCGCTGACTTCGGGATGTGGTACGATGGGGAAGCGAATGAACGACGACACCAGACGATTCATCCTCGATCCTCCGCCGGGTTCTGCGATAGCCCGGGCGCGGGACTACGGCATTGACCTCACTCAGCTGGCCCGTAACCTCTCCCTGACGCCCGACCAACGCCTGGAAAAGGCCGAGCGCTCGCGCCGCATGGCAGTGTCACTGCGGGAGATGCGCGCCGAAGCTCATCGTTGAATCAACTTCGCGACGTCCTTCGCGCTCTCGCGAAAGCGCAAGCACGCGTCGTCGTTGTCGGCGGCGTAGCACTTCAGCTCCAGGGCTCGTCGTATATTACCGAAGACATTGACTTCGCGTATGAACGCACACGCGATAACGCGCGACGAATTGTCGTCGCCTTGCGCGGCTTTTCGCCCCGGCCGCGCGGCTTTCCGCCTGGCGTCCCGTTCATATTTGACGATCAGATGCTGATGTCGTCCGAGATCCTCACCTTGGAGACGACGGCCGGGGACGTCGACTTGCTCGGCGTGATCAAGGGGATTGGCAACTTCAATGAGGTCGATCGCGCCGCGGAAACAATGAATTTCGAGGAATTCTCGATCCGCGTGCTCACGGTGGACGGACTTCTTCGCTCGAAGCGGGCCGCCGGACGCCCCAAAGACGAGCCCGGCATCGCGGAGCTCGAAGCGATCGAGGATGCGCGTCGGCGCGCTGACTAGTGCGGTACTAGGGCGTGACCGATACGACGACGGATTCGGGTGGCTTCGTCGTGCCGCCGGCATCGACGCTGACGTCGACGTGCACGCCTTCGGCCGTCGCGCCGCCGCCGTCCTGTGACTGCATGCGTACGATGTAGGGCTGCACGAAGTAACCGAAGAGCACTTTGATGAGCGCAGCTGCGGGGATGCCCAGGATGAGCCCCGCGAAACCGAACAGCTCGCCGCCCGCGAAGACCGCGAACATGACGGTGATCGGCGAGACGCCGACCGACTGCGCCATGATCTTGGGGACGAGCAGATTGTCGGCGACGCGCGCTACGACGAATACGACGATCGAGACCCAGATGACCATTCCGGTCCCCTGCGGGATCGCCAGCATCGCGGCGACGACTTGGGCCACCAGCATCCCGACGAACGGCACGGCGTAGCCGATGCCGCAGATCACGGCGACCAACAGCGCGAACGCGAAGTGGGTCGGGAACAGCAGCAGCCACACCGCCGCGCCGACGATCGCGCACAGCACTGCTTGGCCCGCGACGAAGTGGCCGAAGACTTCGACGAGCTCGTGCAGCAGGCGCGCCACGTCGTCGCGCCGGCGGGGCGGCACCAGCGACAGTATGCCGTCGCGCACCTCGCCGCCCTGCAGCAGGAAGAACACCGACAGGATCAGCGCCGACATCGCGATGAGCATCCCGGTGAAGGCACTGACGACGATCGTCCCCAGCTTGGCGACCGCGGTCGCCAGGAATATCGAGATGCGGTTGCCGGCCTCGGTCTGCATCTCGGTGTACGACGGCAGCGGCACGCGATTTCCGAGCAGTTCGCGCAGCCGCGCTTCGGCATGCGCCACGCTGTCCTGCGAGCCGGCGAGGTACTGCGGCGCATGGACGACGAGCTGCAGGATCTGGGCGTAACTGATCGGGACCACCACGAGCGCGAGGAGCAGCCCCGCTCCGAGCAGGCCGAGGTACACGACGGCGATCGCGGGCCCGCGCGGCATCCGCTTCTCGAGCCGCTGCACCAGCGGATGCGCTCCGAACGCGACGAACGCCGCGATGAGGAAGAGGGAGACCGTGCGGGGGATGTGCGCGGCGAACCAGACCGCGACGCCGATAACGACCAGCGTGATGGCGACGATGAGCATGCGCCGCAGCGTCGCCGGGCTCATAGCGGCTTGGTCATCATCCGGCGCTCGGCGACGAACCCGGCCCGCTCGTACAGCGTGCGCGCCGGCGCGTTCTCCTCGGTGACCATGAGGCTCATGTAGCGCAAGCCGGCCGCCCGCGCCTGCAACTCGGCGGCCTGCAACAAGGCTCGGCCGACGCCGCGGCCCCGGGCGTGCGGCTCCACGGCGGTATAGGCGACGAAGGCCTGTTGCGTGAGCGTCACCTCGTCGGGGACGTCGAAGAGCAGCAGCAAGAAACCGATGCGGGCTCCCTGCTCCTCGGCGACGAGCACCTCGTGCCGGCGCTCGAAGACGAACTCGACCAACCGTGCGAAGGCCTCGAGCACGTCGTCGTAGCGGGCCTCGCGCACCGGCGAGACGCTGCTCGCCGCGCTGCGCGCGCCCAAATCGTGCACGAACCCGCGGTCGGCGTGGTCGCCGCGGCGCACCGTGACCGGCACGCTCACCGGTGCGCCGGTACCAGCTCGCGCAGCGCTGCGATGACCAACGCGTTCTGCTCCGCCGTGCCGATGGTGATCCGAAGACGGCCCGGCATCCCCAGCGCGTCGCCGTTGCGCGTCACGATCCCGCGCTGCAGCAACGCCTCGTAGGCCTGCGTCGCGGTGCCCGGGACGCTGACCGCGACGAAGTTCGCGGCCGACGGGTACGCATGCAGTCCCAACGTCGCGAACGCGGCGAACACGGCGTCCCTGCCCGCGGCATTGGTCTCCAGCGAGCGGCGCACGAAGTCGTGATCGTCGAGCCCCGCCGCGGCCGCGACCGCGGCCGGGCGCGAAACGTTGAACGGTAGGCGCACGCGCTGCGCGAAGGCCAGCAGCTCGGGGTCGCCCAGCGCATAGCCGAAGCGCAGCGACGCCAGCCCGAACAGCTTGGAGTGCGTCCGCAAGACGAACGTCGCGGGGCGACGCGCGAGATAGCTCGTTCCTTCGAGCGAGCCCGGCGGCATGTACTCGCGGTAGGCCTGGTCGACGATCAGTACCACGTTCTCGGGCAACGCGCGCGCGAAGCGGTCAAAGGCGTCGGGCTCGACCCGCGTCGCGGTCGGGTTGTTGGGGTCGACGACCACGACGATCTTCGTCTTGGAACCGACCGCCGCTTGCATCGCGTCGAGATCGTGCACGCCGTCGCGCAGCGGCACCTTCACCGCGACCCCGCCGAACAGCGCCGTGTCCTTGGCGAACAACGAGAAGGTCGGATCGGCGAGCACGACCTCTTCGCCCGGCGACAGAAACGCGCTGAACAAGGTCCGCGCGACGTCGTTGGAACCGTGTCCGACCAGCACGTGCTCGATCCCGAATCCGTACGGCTCCGCGAGCCGCCGACGCAGTTCGGCATGATCGTCGTCGACGTACAGCTGCAGGTCGTCCATCGCACGCAGCGCCGCGGCGGCCAAGGGCGACGTGCCCAGCGGGTTTTCGTTCGACGAGAGCTTCACAACGCGGTCCAAACCGTACTTCGCCCGCGCCTGCGCCACCGTCGTGCCGGGCACGTACGGCTTCAACGCCGCAATCTCGGGCCGCACGATCTTGGACGTATCGGTCATCGTTCTAACGGCGCTCCGCTCTCGCTGCGCGCCCCCCACGCGTTGCGTGGGGCCCCCGGGTCCGACCTCGCAATACGAGTACAGGACGCGGACGATTCTGCTGCGCTCGGTCCATCGCCACTATCTCAAGAACCGGGAGCCGGGTTCGGTGATGGGTTCGCCGGCGGCGCATTGGGGGCACTGTTCGGGATCGAACGAGTCGACCGGAAGATCGAGCAGGGTGATCGTCGGCACGCCGAAGTCGACCATGGCGCGGCGCACGATGACCCCGACTCCGGCGACGTGCGCGCCGTGCGCGCGAACCACGTCGAGCACCTCGTTCACCGAACCGCCCGTGGTCACGACGTCCTCGACGACCAATGCGCGCTGGCCCGCACGCAGCGCGAAGCCGCGGCGCAGCGTCGGCACGCCCTGCTCTTTCTCGACGAAGATGCTCAGCGTCCCCAGTTGGCGCGCGGTCTCGTACCCCAGGATGATCCCACCGACCGCCGCGCTCACGACGACCTCCGGCGTGAGCTCGCGCGCGCGGTCCGCCAGCGCCCGCGCGACGCGCTCGACCAGCACCGGGTCCTCGAGCAGCCGAAACTTCTGCACGAAGACGTTCGAGTGACGCCCCGAGGACAACCGGAAATGGCCGTTGAGAATCGCGCCGCGCGCTTCGAGCTCGCGCAGCAGATCGGCCGCGGTCGCCGCGGTCACCCTTGCAGCTCCGCGAGGATCGCGCGCGCCGCGCCG
Source organism: Vulcanimicrobiota bacterium (assembly GCA_003140215.1). Classification (GTDB taxonomy): domain Bacteria; phylum Vulcanimicrobiota; class Vulcanimicrobiia; order Vulcanimicrobiales; family Vulcanimicrobiaceae; genus Vulcanimicrobium; species Vulcanimicrobium beijerinckii. The sequence continues at coordinate 553,249 of PLJL01000001.1, forward strand.
ACGGGATCGGCGTCCTCGACGATCGGCCGCCCGACCACCGCGTAGCGTGCCCCGGCCTCGCGCGCTTCGCGCGGGGTCGCCGCGCGTTTCTGATCGCCGTGCGCGCTGCCGCCGGGCCGAATCCCGGGGCACAGCGTTCCGAATTCGGCGCCGAAGTATGCGCGCAGATCGGCGACCTCGCGCACGCTGCACACGACCCCCGCGCAGCGCGCATCGCGGGCCAGCGCGGCCAGCCGCGTCGCGTTCTCGCCCGGTCCGCCGATGAGGCCGAGCTCGCCCAGATCTTCGGCCCCGATGCTGGTGAGGATCGTCACCGCATAGATCTCCGGCGCCGGGATCCCCAGCTCGGCGGCGCGTTCCTCCGCGGCAAGTACCGCGGCTTCGAGCATTTGCGCGCCGCCCAGCGCGTGGACGGTGAGCAATTTGACTCTCGGCGCCACCACTGCGCGCACCGCCGCTTCCACCGTGCGCGGGATGTCGTGGAGCTTCAAATCGAGGACATATTCGGCGCCGTCGCGTGAAAGCGCCTCACGGATCGTGTCGCCGTAGCCGTAAAATGCCTCGTAGCCGACCTTGAAGAGCACGCCGAGAGGGGCAAGCTTTTTCACGATCATTACGCAACGAGCAGGATCGGGGACGTCGAGCGCTACCACCAGCTTGGGAGAGGACATTAACGTAACGCTTCGCTCAAGACGTCTAGAGAACTTCGCGGGCTTGCCGAACGTTAGGGATATACGGCGTCGGAAACGACGCCGGAAAGGAGAACGAGATGCCTGGGATCCAGGTCTTCAAGACGCTAGCCGACGCGCTTCGAGCGGGCTACCACGTCTACGACCGTACCGACCACGGCTATCTCGTTCGCACGCGAACCGCCGCCGGCTGGGCCATGGCCATCGTGACCTGCCGCTGACGCCTCGCCGTCGCGAACGGAAGTAGTCGCAAACACGAAGGGACGGGCCGCCGAGGCGACCCGTCCCTTCGATTTTGTCCCGGCCTCGGCTAGCGCAGGTCGGGCGGCGGGACCGGCTTGGAGAGCTCCTCGAAGCGCGGCCGGCCAGGCTGCTGCGCCCACGGCGGGGGCACGGCGTCGCCGAAGTTGGGTGGCGGCGGCGGGGCCGCCGGCCCCGGCGGGGACTGAGGCGGCGGGATGAACGTCACCCGCGGCTGGCCGCCCGGCAGCTGGGCGCCGGAGAGCACCGCGATGATGACCTGCGCGATCCCCACGAACATCGGGATCAGGCCGCCCAGGAGCACCGGGTTGCCCCGATAGCCGCCGAACGCGGTGCCGAAGGCGATGGTTAGGCCGAGGCCGATGAGCGACAGCCGAATGCCCTTCATGAGCGCGCGCTGCGGATCGTCTTCGGGCGCGACCCAAGCCGCCGGTTGCACGTAGGGAGCCTGCGGCTGCGCCGAGCCCGGCGGCGGCCACACGCCTCCGGCCTGGCGCCACTCCCGGTAGGCCCGCCGGTTGTCGGGTGGTGGCACGATTCCGCGGCGCAGCATCTCCATGCGTTCCTGATGGCGCAGCACGCGCGAAACCATGAACGCGACGGCCGGGATACCGAACAAGAAGACGATCCCGAAGAGGGGGACCAACGCTTCGGTCATGGTCATGAGCTAAACACTCGCTCCCTGGGTGATGGTGATCGAGCCGTCGCCGCTCGACACCTCGAAATGCCCGCGGCCGGTACCGACGTGCACGACGCTGCGGCGGTCCTCGCTTTCGGTGGCGGGAAGGCCGGCAACGTTGACGTGGCCGTCGCCGGTGTGAACGTTGACCGTCGCATCGGTATTGCTGGTGAACGAGACGCTCACGCGGCCGTCATGCGTGATCAGCGCTCCGTCGACGGCGCGCAGATCGACGGCAGCGATGCGCCCGCTGCCGGTCGTGGCGTCGATACGGTCGGCGCCGACGCGGGTGAATAACAAGCGCCCGTCGCGCGTGTTCGCAGCGATATCCGCCCCCTGCACGTCGACGAGCACGATGCGGCCGCCGGAGCAGCTAAGGTCGAGGTCGCCGCGATGGTCTTTCACGTAGATGGGGCCCTCGACGATGTGCGCGACGAACTTTGCGCGCAACCCGCTCGCGTCGATTCGCTCGGCGCCGACGACCTCGACGAGCGCCGCCGCCGGCACGGTGATCTGCACTTCGCGCGTGAGCATGCCGAACGTCACGTGCGGGCCGTCGTCGGCACGCGCGGTGATGCGCACGCCGTCCGGCGTCTGCACCGCGCTGATCGGCGGAAAGTCACCCGTGACCCACCCGCCCCGGTGCGTCCTCCCGACCACGTGGACGCTGTTGGTCGACGCGGCCTGCACGATGACGTGCACGCCGGCGACGTCGACGTGGACGTGCGCGACGGGTCCGGTAAAAAAGCTCTTGTCGACGTCGCTGGACGTCGTTTGCCCCTTCGTCCAGGGTCCGAGCGCGGTCGGGGGCTGGAACCCGAACGGCCCACTTGGGCCGGGGTCCCCGACCGCCTTGGCGGCCATGCCGACGATCCCGAGCTCGACGACCACCAAGGCGCCGACGAGGGTCATGCGGGAAATCATGCCCCATGTACGACCGGACGGCCGGGGAGTTTCGAATGGCCGCCCGGTCCGGCGCCGCCGGCCCCGAGCGAAACCCCCGGGTCGCTCGCCCGTACATGGGGGCACGATGGGAGTCGCCCTCGCGGTGGAACCGCCCTTAGCGGCGCCGGTCGTCGACGACCAGGCGCTCATTACCGCGACCCTCGGCGGCCGCACGGAGGCATTCAGCGAGCTCGTATCGCGCTACGAGCGCGCGGTCTACCACCTCGCGGTGCGCACGCTCCACGATGCCGGCGAAGCCGAGGACGCGGCTCAGGAAGCGTTTTTCAAGGCCTACCGGGCCCTGAGCAGCTTTCGGCCGGGCGCCAAATTCTCGACCTGGATCTTCACCATCTGCTATCGCGGGTGCTGCGACCGCCTGGCGAAGCGAAAGCGACTCTCCGGCGACGAGCTTCCCGACCGTGCCGACCCGTCGGCCGGCCCCGAAGCCTCGGCCGTGCGCGAAGACGAGGCCCGGCGGCTGCGAGCCGCCATCGACGCCCTTCCCGAGAAGTACCGCACGGTCATCACGCTGTACCATCTACAAGGGAAGCAGTACGAGGAGATTGCAACCGTGTTAAACCTTCCGCTGGGAACCGTGAAAACGCACCTCTTCCGGGCGAAAGAACAACTACGGAAGGCACTGAGCACATGACCTACGACGACGACGACCTCGACCGCGCCCTGGCGGCGCTCCCGCTGGAAGAGCCGCCCGCGCATCTGCACGCACGGATCATGGCCGCGACCCTGTACCGTCCTGAGCCGGCGGTCCGCGGCTGGGAGATCTGGCTGATGGGAACGCTGATCGCGCTGGCGGCCTGGCTGGCTTGGCTCGTTGCCAGCGCCCCGCACACCGCAGAGCGCCTGACCGACGCCTCCGTGTGGGTGGTCGAGAGCACCGGTTTTACCTCGGAGTACACGATGCTGTGGCTGGCTGTCGGCGTCTCGGCGGCCTGGTGGCTCTCGCAGCTCACCTTCCCGACGCGACCCTCGCGGATCGAGGCGCGGTGAGCGCGACGCCGACCCCGACCCTCTCGGACGAGCGGCGCAAATACAAAGTCTTGCTGATCGAGGACGACGCGCAGATCACGCGCGTCCTCAAGCTCGAGCTCGAGCACGAGGGGTTCGACGTCGAAACGGCCGCCGACGGCCTTTCCGGTCTCGAGAAGGCGCTCAAGGAACCCGACCTGGTCGTGCTCGACCTGATGCTTCCCAAGCTCGACGGAATGGAAGTGTGTGCGCGCGTGCGCGCCAAGTCGCGCGTGCCGATCATCATGCTCACCGCGAAGGACCGCATCCCGGACCGCGTCGCGGGGCTGGATCGCGGGGCCGACGATTACGTGGTCAAGCCGTTCTCGATCGAAGAGCTCGTGGCGCGCATCCGCGCGCGCCTGCGCGAACGCGACCCGCACGAAAATGTGTTGGGCGCCAAGGACTTGCTGATGGATCGCGACCGGCACGAGGTCTCGCGGGCCGGACAGCAGATCCACCTCACCGCCAAAGAGTACGCGCTGCTGGAGTACCTCTTACTCCACCGCAACAAAGTGCACTCGCGCGACGAGTTGTTCAACGGCGTTTGGGGCAGCGATTTTCTGGGCGACTCGAACTTGATCGACGTCTACATCCGCTACCTGCGCGGCAAGATCGACGACCCGTTCGAGGAGAAGCTCATCCAGACGGTGCGCGGCGTGGGATACGCGCTCAAAGAATAACGACCGGAGCCGCCTTGTGAGCTCCCTCCGCACCAGGATCGCGGCGCTCTATGCGGTGCTGATCGTCCTCGTCATCGCGGTCGGTGCGGTTTCGATCGACTTCGCGTTTCGCTCGCTGCTCATCGATCAGGCCAAGCTCAACCTCGCCGAGACCGCGAATCAGATCGCACATGACGCCCAAGAAGCGGCGACCGACGGCTTCGGGGGCGCGGGGCGGCTCGTGCTGGTGTTGTCCGATCGCGCCACGCTCGACCACTGGGCGTCGGCCAACGAGTTCGTCCAGATCGATACCGTGTCGGGGCAGATCCTGGGCAAGAGCACGAATCTGGGGGGGTTCACGTTCCCCGCCTGGCGCCCGCACGGCGTCGATCACGAGTACGGTTCGCTGCAGGTCGGCGGCGACCGGCCCGGGACGATGCTGGTGCTCAACCGCGTCTTGCTCGACGACGCCGGCCATCCGCTCGTCGTCATTCACGTCGGACAGCGCTTGGACATCGCCGACGAGCTCATCGCGCGCGCCCGCACGATCTTGCTGGCGATCACCGCCGCGGCGATGATCGCGATCCTCGTCGCATCGTACTTCATCGCCGGTTCCGCGATCGTGCCGATCGAGCGATTGACCACCGCGGTGGCCGAGATCGGTTCCGAGCGGCTCGATCGCCGTCTGCGCTGGCAGCGCGGTGACGAGGTGGGGCGATTGGCCAGCGCGTTCGATGCGATGCTCGACCGCCTGCAATCCGCGTTCGCGCGCGAGCGCCAGTTCATCAGCGATGCCTCGCACGAGCTGCGCACGCCGCTGACGGTGATCAACGCGAACGCGCAACTGCTGCAGCGCTGGGGCGACCGCGATCCGCACATCCTGGAGAGCTCGCTCCAGGCGATCGCCGACGAGAGCGGACGGCTCGCGGGGATGGTCTCGGGGATGCTAACGCTGGCGAAGGCCGAGGCCGGCGACGCCATCCCCAAGGAGCCGTTGGTGATGGAACGGCTCGTCGACGACGTCGTCGCCCACGCGCACGAGCGGGCCGCGAGCAAGGGGCTCGAGCTGGCGGCACATCACGATCCGGGGGCGAGCACCATCGTGGTCGGCGACGCCGGCCTCTTGCGTCAGCTCGTCGGCAACCTCGTCGACAACGCGATCAAGTTCACGCCGCGGGGCCGCGTCGACGTCGCCGTACGGCACGAGAACGGCTGCGCCACGATCGAGGTCGCCGACACCGGGCCGGGCGTCGAGGACGAAGCCGCCGATCGCCTCTTCGACCGCTTCTTCCGCGGGGATCCCGCCCACGCGCGGGCGACCGAGGGGACGGGGCTGGGGCTAGCCATCGTCCGCAGCATCGCGCGGGTCCACGGGGGCAGCGTGACGGCGCGGGCACGGCCCGACGGCGGCTCGCTGTTTAGCGTCAGCTTGCCGGCCGAGCCCGAATCCTTCACCGGGGGTTCATGACCTGACCCCGCCGCCCGCGTACGATAGACCCGTGGACGTTCCCCGGTTTCGAGCCCTGCGGTGGATCGCCGCGGGGCTCGGGTTGTTTGTGTCGTGTTCGATCGGTGCCGCGGCCCCCGCGCTGGCGGGGACCTCGAGCTTCGACGTGGGCGACCAAGCGGTCGTCAACGTCCTGGTCCGCGGCCGCGGCAACCAAGTCACCGTGCGCGTGTGGGACCGGCCCAGCGTCCAGGTCGACTACGCCGACGAGAGCGTGCCGACGGTCGACAAGCAGAGCATCCCCTTCGGAACGCCGCGCTTTCCGCTGAGCCAGCAAATCCCGTTGCAGCTCTACCCGCCTAACGGCGGCCAATTCGCGCCGGGAGCGCCGCTGGCGCCGGAGGTCTTTCCGTACGCCTCGTTCCGGCCCGGACCGCACGACGCGGTGAACGTCGTCGCGCCCGAAGGCTCGCGCCTCGTCGTGACGCTGCCGGTCTCCACGGGGATGCTCGCGCTGCGCGTCGGCGGCGGCCAGACCGTGCTCGAAGGCTACCGCGGCGCGAACTTGTTCATGGTGCAGAACCAAGGACGAATCCAGCTCACCGGCGTGACGACCACCGCGTTCGTGCAGATGAACTACGGCGCGTTCTACGCCGCGGACGGCAACTTCGACCGCATTCGGATCCGCGGCATCGCCGCGCACGACGTCTTCGAGCACTGCCGCACCAAGCAGATCGAGGCGACGAGCATCACGGGCTCGATCCTCTACGACGGCGGCAGCTTCGACCCCGGACTGGCGCGGTTCGAATCGCAGAGCGGGAACATCGCGCTGGGTGTCAACTCCCCGGCCCAGTTGGTCGGACGCTCGCAAGATGGTCACGTGTACACGCAATTCAGCCGCAGCACCAGCGTCGACCAGCGCGCCGAGGGCGAAGCCACCGCGACGGTGGGCGGCGGCGGGCCGCTCGTCAACGCGATCAGTTCGCGCGGCAACGTCTTTTTCTACGAAGGCACGCTGGCCGGCCGGCGCGGGATCGCGCCCGAATGGCGCCCCGTGCACCAGCTCTTCAACGCGCACCGCCGTCCGCAGCAAAATCTACCGGCTCGTGTGCGCCCGCGCGGGCGCCCGCTCTAGCAGGGCCGCCGGCTAGAGCAGGAACTTGCGCAGCAGCGCGACGTCGAGCTTGAAGGTGTGCTGCGCGATCACCGCTTCGACGGCGTAGCCGCAGGCGACGAAGAACTTCTGTGCGGCCCGCCCATGGAAGACCGGAACGGTCATCTTGTGGCAGTTGTAGTAGTTCGAGACGTCCTCCGCGCGCGACACGAGCAGCCGTCCCAGACCGCGCCGGCGCTGCGCCGGCAACACGTAGAGCGCTTCGACGTGGCCCAGCGACGCGGCGATCCGCAACCGCAGCGCGCCGGCGATCTCACCCTCCTCGCGCGCGACCAGATCGTGGGTCTGCTCGTGCCAGACCACCCGAAAATCCCACAGCTCGGTTCGCCAGTCGCGGTCGTGCAGCGTCCAGAACGCGTCGGTTTCGCCCGGCCGCGCGCGCTCGATCTCAAGCGACATCGTAGGCCCAACCGTCGTACGCGGCCAGCGTCTTGATCCCGGTCGCGTCCTCGAGCTCGTAGGCGAGCCGCTTGGGATCGCGCTCGAGCATGCGCGTCCCGAAATGCGACATGATCGCCACGCCGGGCCGAATCCCCTCGATGAGCGTGCGCGCATCGTCGTAGGTGAGGTGATCGACGTCCATCGAGTCGCGGTAGCGCAGCACGTTCATCACCAGGACGTCCGGTGCGTGTGCGCGATAGTCGGCGACGATCCCGTCGAAGTACCGCGTGCACGGCAGGTAGGAGACCGCCGCGGAAGCGCTGCGGAAGTGCAGCCCGTACGCTTCGACCGGGTGCTCGAGGCGCAACGATGCGCGCAGCTCCACCGCGCCGACCGCGAACGGCCCGCCGTTGGCGGCAACGATCCACTCGCGCGGCACGAACCGCCGCGCGTACGGCAGCACGACCGGCTGCATCGTCTCGTCGAGCGCGTCGAGCGGCGCGCACAGCGCGCCGCGTGGCCGCCAGCCGCCTTGGCACATCGCCTCGATCATGGCGTTGACGTCGCCGGAGTGATCGAGGTGCTTGTGCGACAGCACGATCGCGTCGAGCGACGCCGGATCGCACGGCGGCACTTGCGCCCACGCGCGCACGAGCGCACCGGGGCCCGGGTCGACGTGGATGTTGGTGCCGTCGGCCTGGAGCCAAAATCCGCCCGAGGAGCGGATCTGCTTGGCGACCACCCAGCGCGCGCCGCCGGTGCCGAGGAAGCGCAACCTGACCACGCTCGCCGGTTCGCAGGCATGCGCGGAACCTCCGCCTGGCGCGCAGCGTTCGCCGGACATGCTCAGCGCTCCCGAAGCCTTCATGGCCGTCGCCAATGCGACGGCGGCGATCGTTGAAAAGGCGCCGCCGTTCGTGACGTACCACGTGCACGGACTCTTCCGCGCCGCCGGCGAGAGCACGGTCGACCGCACCGTCGTGACGCGCAGCGACGACGGCGTCGCCGTCGTCCACGACGATGAGAGCGGGAAGGACGAGCTACGGCCGGCTTTCCCCGCGCCGCCGACCTTTGACGCGTTGGCTAGTTTCAAGCTTTCCGGCGAAGTCACGCTCACGGTGGGCGGCGGGAAGGGCAAGCACCGCGACGGCGACATGCGCATCGTCAACATCCACCCGCTGCACTACGTAACCGGGCCATCCCAAGCCGACGCGGTTGCGCGCAGCATCAAAGGGTACGTCGTAACCTACGCGCCCGACGCGACGACCGAGCTCGGGCATCTCCACCTCGAGCGCAACGCGCTCATGAAAGACGCGCACTGGATGCGCGACGTGTGGTACGATCCCGCGACCCTGATCCCGTCGCGCGTCGTATGGGGCGGCCCGAACGATTTCACACTCGACGCCCGGTACCAAACGGTCGCGGGGCATTGGATGATGCGCACGATCAGCGCGAGCGCCGTGTACCACACGCCGATGTGGTTCGGCCGAATGACCGTCGCCATCGAAGGGGTCTACGACCACTTCGTCTTCAGCGACGTCGCGCCCGATCCGCGGCTGGCGCCGACACCGGCGCCGCCGGGAGGGAGTTAGGCGGCTCGGGCTTTGCCTAAAAAACGCGATTTGCCGATAAAATCGAGTGTCTGCCCAAAAAAGCCGGCTTCGAGATCGCGGTTCAGGCCGGCGGACGAGTTGACCAGGACTACGGCTGAAGGTAGGCGCTCACCACGCACGAGACCGGGCTCGCGCCGGTCGACCAGTTCCAGCTCGAGAGCGGTTTCGGTCCGGCCTTCGCGACGATCGCTCCGTGAGGATCGACGGTCAGCTTCCAGTAGTTCGGGTCGCAATCTGCTTTGTAGGTAAACGGCGCCCCGGTCCCCGGATTGAACTGCGAGATGTGCTCCGCCGGATAGATGTAGTCGCAGTTGCCGCCGATCATCAGCCCGCCTCCGGACGTGCAGATGCCGGCATCGGTGATGAATGGATCGTTGTCTTCCGAGTCGTGCGTGCCCTGATTGAGCCAAAACGACGTTTGCGAGGGGTAGTAGAGGCACAGCGTCGCATGCGCCGCCTTACAGAACGTGCGCACGTCGTTGGCAAACGGCCCGTACCCGTCGCCGGAGTACGCGGCGGCCGGCTCGACGACCAGCGTGCCGGTGGGGCTGCCGAGGATGATCGAGCCGGCGGCGGAGTTCCGAATCGCCTTCGATGCCAAGGCGCTCACGGCAATCGTGGCGGCCGCGCTCGCGGCCGTGATGCGGCTCTGGCGCCGAACGTGCTCCGCGCGCAAGACCCCGAGCGTCGCCGTGCGCTTCCCGACGACGACCTGCGTGCTGTCGGGCAAGCGGGCACGCTCGTCGACGCTGAGCGCCGAGAACGGTCGTACCGCCGCACTCGTCCCGGCGCGCGGGGCGGCTCCGAGAGCCTGGGTGAGCCCGACCAGCGCCACGGCCCACAGCCATCGACGAATCATGCGGAGACAATAGCAAGGAGACTCCTGCTTTGTCCTCCCCCTTTGTTCGCGTACCGACCCACGCGACGCGCTAGCCGCGCGAACCGATGCCGGGGCCGACGACGGCGACGAACACGACGCCCACGACGAGCGCGACGGCGAGCCAGGCAATGCTCCAGGTCACGCGCGCCTGCTCCGGCACCGGCTTGCGCCGCATCGACACGAGCAGATCCGCAACGGCGAGCAGGCTCAGTCCGGGCACCAGCGTCGTCGCGACGGCCAGCTCGAGCGCGATCGGTTTCGCCGTCGGGCTCAGCGCCGCCGCAGCGCATGAGACGACGGCGGCTGCGGCCGCCGGCCACAGCGTCAGCCGATACAGCCGCGGCGGCGAAATCCCCGACGGCCCGGTGAAACGGTAGTACTCCGCCGCTATGATGCGCAGCGAACCATAGTAGAGCGCGGCGGCAACGACCACCGTCGCGATGCGCCAGGCTACGGGCGGTTGGAGTCCGCCGATCAGGTACGCCCAGTCGCCGAAATTGAGCAGCCCGCCGACGGCGATGTAGCCGGCTGCGACGAGCAGGTTGAACACCATCCCCAGCCAGAGCAGGTAGCGCGCGTTGCCGCCGAACGCGTTCGTTTTCGCTAGGACGAACCAGCACAGCGCGCCGGCGACGAGGTTTGTCGCCGGACCGGCGGCGACCATCAAGGGTCCGACGACGCTGCAGCGCATCCCCAGCGGGTAGAGCAGCGTCACGCGGCCGCCAGTCGCGAGGCACACCAGGCCGTGGCCGAGCGCCTCGTGCAGCATCGTCGCCGCGACGTACGCGACGACGCCCAAGCCCAGGACCACGAGCGCGCTGTCGCGCGGCGCGTCAGCCGCCACCGGGTACCGCGAACAAGACGCGCGTGAGCCACAGCGCCGACAACGCCGGCTTTGGGGCATCCCGCAGCTCGACCTCGGCGCGCCACGTCAGCTGCGCGCCGCCCTCGATCGCCCGCACCTCCTCGATCGAGAACGCGCCCCGAACCTGCGCCCCGGCCGGTACCGGTGCGACGAACCGGATGCGCTCGAAGCCGTAGTTCAAGCTCATCCGCGCCGTCGGAAAGCTGACGCACTGCGCGATCAGGCTGGGCAGCAGGCTCAAGGTGAGGAAGCCGTGCGCGATCGTCGTCCCCAGCGGCGACTCGCGGCGCGCGCGTTCCGGATCGACGTGGATCCACTGCCGGTCGCCGGTCACCGCGGCGAAGTCGTCGATCAGTTGCTGCGTTACGGTGAGCCAGGCACTGGCGATGCGCGTACCGCGCGCGCGCTCGACGTCCGCGAGGCTGGAAAAGACCGCACGCTCCATCGGCACGCCGTTCGCACCAGGAACGCTCGGCCCCGCTTCGCAACGACGCCCGGATGCAAGCGATTGTGTGCCGCGCCTACGGGCCGCCGAAGGATCTCGTACTGAGCGACGTCCCGGAGCCGCAGCCGGGCGCAGGACAGATCGTCATCGACGTGCATGCTGCCGGGGTCAACTTCCCCGACGTCTTGCTGGTGCAAGGCCTCTACCAGGTGAAGCCGCCGCTGCCGTTCAGCCCGGGCGTCGAGGTGGCGGGGGTGGTCAGTGCGCTCGGCGATGGCGTGCGCGAGCTGCGCGTCGGAGACCGCGTCGCCGCGGGGGTGATGGGCGGCTTCGCGCAGCGCGCGGTGGCGCAAGCCGCGACGACGATCGTGCTGCCCGACGGCGTCGACTTCGTGACCGCTGCGGGGATGGTGCTCACCTACGGCACCGCGTATCATGCGCTCGTCGACCGGGCCGCGTTGCGTGCCGGCGAATGGCTCTACGTGAGCGGTGCGGGCGGCGGCGTCGGCACCGCCGCGGTCGATCTCGCGCACGCGTTGGGAGCGCGCAGCGTCGCAGCGGCAAGCTCGGCGGAGAAGCGTGCCGCGGCGGCACGCGCCGGTGCAGACGTCGTGCTCGACGCGGGCGCCGCCGATCTCGTGGACGCGATCAAGAGCGCCAGCGAGGGCGGCGTCGCGGTCGCGCTCGACAACGTCGGCGGCGAGCAGTTCGACGCGGCGCTGCGCGCGGCGCGCCGCGACGCGCGCCTGCTCGTCGTGGGGTTCGCCGGCGGCACGATCCCGCAGATCCCCGCCAACCGCATCTTGCTCAAAGAGCTCGACGTGCGCGGCGTCTACTGGGGCGATTGGGCGGCGCGTAACCCGGAGCGCAACCGCACCAACTTCGCCGCCCTCTTCGCGTTGATGGCGGACGGCAAGCTCCACCCGCACGTCGAGGCGACGTACGCGTTCGCCGACGCGCCGCAAGCGATCGCCGACCTGCACGAACGCCGCCTCGTCGGCAAAGGCGTCGTGCGCGTGCGACCGTAGCGGCTAGGCGATAAGCGACGGCAGCATCGGGTAGCCGGCGCCGACGATCGGCGTCGAGGGCCGCCCCAGCCAGCGTTCGAGCACGGTCGCGTAGACGTTGCGGAAGTCGGTCGTGAAGGCCAGATTGCCCATGTTGAGCCGGCCCAGATCGGGATGCGTTCCGTACATCCCGCCCTTGACGCCGCCGCCGATGAGAAACACCGGCGCCGCCTCGCCGTGATCGGTGCCGCGGCTGGCGTTCTCCGGCACGCGTCGTCCGAACTCACTGAAGGTCATCGTCAGCACGCGCTTGTCGTTGCCGTGCGCCGCGAGATCGGCGTAGAAGGCCGCGATCGAGTTGGCGAAGTCGGTCAGGAGCCGCTCTTGGGTCTGCTTCTGCGTCACGTGCGTGTCGAACGAGCCGTGCGCCACGTAGAGCACGCGCGTTCCGAGCTTCGAGCCCACGATCTGCGCCGCCAGCGCGAGGCTGCGCCCCAACGCGGTGGCGGGATAGGTCGCCTGCGTTTGGTACCCGGCGACGAGTTTGGGCAGCTCTTGGGCCCCGCGCTGCGCGTGGTCCTCGATCTCGGCGACTTGCGCGAGGAAGGGCGAGCGGAACGGGACCGTCGTGTCGCGCACGAACTCGTGGAAGGCTTCTTTGTTGGCCGCCGACTTGTCGCTAGCCAGGCCGTAGCTCCGCAGCGCGTCGATCGCCGGGACGTCGGTCGTGCGTGAGAGCAGCATCTCGGGCACGACGTTGCTGATCGCGACCGCGTTGAACAAGTTCGTCTTGGGCAGCGCGGCTTCGTCGAGATAGCGCCCCAGCCAGCCGGTCGACTCGTAACCCTTGGGCTGCGCGGTCTGCCAGATCTCGGTCGACCGGAAGTGTGAGTGGTCCGGATCGGGGTAGCCGACGCCTTGGACGATCGCGACGTTGCCGGCGTCGTACATCTTCTTGAACGGCGCCAGCACCGGGTTGAGGCCAACGGTGTCGTCGATCCGCAGCACGTCGTTTTGCGGCACGCCCAGCGACGGACGATAGCGGTAGTAGTCCGGCAGGCCGTAGGGCACCACCGTGTTGAGGCCGTCGTTGCCGCCTTGGAAGTTGATCACCACCAGCACGCGGTCGCTGCCGCCCGGCAATCCGGGGAGCGCCGTCTGCGCCAGCGCCTGCGAGAAGATCGTGTCGGTATTCGCGACGACGGCAAGACCCGAGACAGCCCCGAGGAGAAAGTTAGATCGTGATAATGGCTTCATTGTTGTGGAGCGCCTCATGCTAACTGGTAGGCCGGCATTGCCATGGTGAGATAGGCTGCGCTGCGCACGCGCTCGTCGACGTTTTCGGGCGAGAGTTGCGGCAGCGCCGACTGCCCGCTGCCGCCGAGATAGGCGACGAGCTGCGCGATCGCGGCGGGTGAGACGTCGCCTTGTAACATCGTGTCGGTCAAGGTCTTGGCGACGGTGCGCGGGTCCATCGAGCGCATCGCGGTCGCGATCCACGCAGCGCTGTCCATCATCTTGGGATTCTTGGCGACGCCGTTGGCGAAGTTCTCGCGCGTGAGGATGGTCTGGCTGCTGAGCCACGCGGCGCCGCCGTCCCAACCCTTGACGTTGGGCGGATAGAACAGTACTTGTCCCATCGAGCGCAGCGTCGCGAGCTCGACCGGCGCCACCTCGGTGATGCCGAAGAGCTGGTGCGTTCCGACCAGGAACTCGACCGGGCTCTTTACCAGCGCACGGTACGCGCGATCGCTGAAGAACAGGTTGCTGCGCAGCAGCGTCGACAGCACGGGCTGCAACTCGTAGTTGTTGCGGGTGATCAACGCGGCGACTTGATCGACCAGCTGCGGCTCGGGGTCCATGTAGACGAAGAACGAGAGCAGCTTGCGCGCGAAGAGCTTCGAAGCGGCCGGCTGGCGGAAGATGATGTCGACGATGTCGTTGCCCGCGAAATTGCCGGACTGCCCCAAGAACGTCTTGGTGCCGTCGTCGTGCTGGGCGCGGTTGTCGAGAAAGCTCCCCGTCCCGTCGGGGTTGCGGCGGAACGTCCAGCCGGTGAACGCGCGCGCCGACTCGCGGATGTCCTGCTCGGTGTAGTTGCCGATGCCCAGCGTGAAGAGCTCCATGAGCTCGCGGGCGTAGTTCTCGTTGGGATGCGACTTGACGTTGACGTTGTTGTCGAGGTAGCGCAGCATCGCCGGATCCTGCGACACGTGGAGCGTCAGGTCGTGCACGTTGCCCAGCGCGTACTCGCGGAAGAGCTGGTTCTGCATGAGCAGCTCTTGGCCGGTGGTCTGCTTCTCCGGCGAGCTGGTGAAGTGCCCGTGCCAGAACAGCGTCATCTTCTCTTGGAGTGGCGCCGGCGTCGCGATCATGCGGCCGATCCACCACTGCTGCATCGCGATGAGGTTTTGGCGCCGCGTCTGATTGTTGGTCATCTGAAACGCTTTGCGCGCGTCGACGGTCATCTGGTCGGCAGCCATGCCCTGGGCGAATCCGCGATAGAGCCCGCGCGGCGGCAGCGGCGGGTCTTGGAGCGGCGGCCGAGCCGGCAGCGCCGATGCGTCGGCGAAGCGAAGCAGCGAGTCGACGGCGTCCCGCGCGGACATCGCGGTGTAGCGGTCGATGTCGGCGGGCGACCCGCCGAAGCCGGCGCGGCGCAACAGGTGCGCCGCCTGACGGCGGCTCCACGGTCCCGCATAAGGCGACAGCGCGGTCGACGCGTCGAGCGTTCCGGCGGGGCGATACGAGACAGGAGCGGTCGTCTGAGTTGCCACGATGCGATGATAACGCGGATCGGTCCCAGACAGGTGCCAGGGAAGAATATTCTCACACGAGCTTAAAAACAGGGAGTCGTGAGCCTCCTCGTCTCCAGGACCGATACACGCTCGGCGGACTTCGAGCGTAACGCCGCGTCGATGGCAGCCCTGGTCGACGAGCTGCGAGCACATCTGGAGCGCGTGCGCCTCGGCGGTGGAACCGCGTCGGTCGACCGGCATCGCAAGCGCGGCAAGCTCACCGCCCGCGACCGCATCGACCGGCTCGTCGATCCGGGGACGCCGTTCTTGGAGCTCTCGGCGCTCGCCGCCAGCGGCATGTACCACGACGACGCGCCGGCCGCCGGGATGATCAGCGGGATCGGCAGCATCGCCGGGACGGACTGCGTCGTGATCGCCAACGACGCCACGGTCAAGGGCGGCACCTACTACCCGATCACGGTCAAGAAGCATCTGCGCGGCCAGGAGATCGCCGAACAGAACGGGCTAGCGTGCGTCTACTTGGTCGACTCGGGCGGAGCGTTTCTCCCGCTCCAGGCCGAGGTCTTCCCCGACCGCGAGCACTTCGGGCGCATCTTCTTCAATCAGGCCCGCATGTCGGCGCAGGGCATCCCGCAGATCGCGGCCGTGATGGGCTCGTGCACCGCGGGCGGCGCCTACGTCCCGGCGATGGCGGACGAGTCGATCATCGTCAAGGACCAAGGCACGATCTTTTTGGGCGGACCGCCGTTGGTGCAGGCCGCGACCGGCGAGATCGTCAGCGCCGAGGAGCTCGGCGGCGCCGACGTGCACACGCGCATCAGCGGCGTGGCCGATCACTACGCGGTCGACGACGAGCACGCGCTGGGGATCGTGCGCCAAGTCGTCGAGCACCTCGACCGCCGCCGCTACGATCCCTGGCCGCTGCACGAGCCCCGACCGCCGGCTCACGAGCCGCGCGAGCTCTACGGCGTGATCCCCGCCGATCCGCGCCAATCGTACGACGTGCACGAGGTGATCGCGCGCCTCGTCGACGGCTCGGATTTCGCGGAGTTCAAAGCCCGCTACGGGGCGACGCTGGTGTGCGGCTTCGCGCACGTCGACGGACACCCGGTCGGGATTCTCGCGAACAACGGCATCCTCTTCAGCGAGTCGGCGCTCAAGGGCGCGCACTTCATCGAGCTATGCTGCCAGCGCGGCATCCCGCTGATCTTCTTGCAGAACATCACCGGCTTCATGATCGGTAAGGAGTACGAGAACCGCGGCATCGCCAAGGACGGCGCGAAGCTCGTCACCGCGGTCGCCTGTGCGGAGGTTCCGAAGTTCACCGTCGTGATCGGGGGGAGCTTCGGCGCCGGCAACTACGGGATGTGCGGCCGGGCCTACGGGCCGCGTCAGCTCTGGATGTGGCCCAACGCGCGCATCAGCGTGATGGGCGGCATCCAAGCCGCGTCCACGCTGCTCACCGTGCGCATGAACGCCGACGCCGAGAAGCACAAGCCCGCGCTCTCCGCCGACGAGCAGGCCGCCTTCAAGAAACCGATCCTCGACAAGTACGAGACCGAAGGCAACCCGTACTACTCGACCGCGCGCATCTGGGACGACGGCATCATCGACCCGGTCGACACGCGCCGCGTGCTGTCGATCGGCCTGCGTGCAGCACGCTACAAACCGCCCAAGCCGACGACCTTCGGCGTCTTCCGGATGTAGGCGACGCTCGCCCTACGTCAGATCCCCGCGTACCACTCGTAGCCTTGGTCTTCCCAATAGCCGCCTGCTCCGCCGTCGATGGGGTGTAGGTCGGCCACGAGTTCGATGCGGCTCACCCACTTCGCGCTCTTGTAGCCGAGCTGCGTCGGGATCTTCAAGCGTACCGGCGCACCGTGATCGAGGTCGAGCGGCTTGTCGTTGAGATCGAGCGCGAGCACCGTCTGCGGGTGCGCGGCTTGGTGCAGGTCGAGCGACTCGTAGTAGTGCTGGCCGCTTTGGTCGGTGTCGAAACAACGGAACACGCAGTAGCGCGCGTTGGGTTTGGGTTTCGCCATCGCCACGACGGTCGCCAGCGGAACGCCGCGCCACTTGCCGATCGCGCTCCAGCCTTCCACGCAGTCGTGGCGCGTGATCTGCGAGCTCTCGCCGGCGGCGCGCAGCTCGGCTAGGCTGAGCTTCTGCGGGTGCTCGACCAGGCCGTCGACGATCAGCCGGTAGTCGTGGAAGCCGCCCCGCGCCAAGCTCGCATACGCCGCTTCGTTGGGCGTGTCGAGGCCGTTCACGCGAAAGTTTCGGTCGATGTCGCGCTCGCGATACTCGCGGGCCATGCCGTGCGTGCCGATGAGCGCCCCGTTGAGCTTCTCAGTCGAAAGCAGCGCCCGGCGGAACGGGCCGTTGGTGAGGGATTCCTTGACCGGCCCGCAGCCGGCCAAACCCAGCGCCGACAACGACGACGCCAAGAACAGGCGCCGCCTCACGGGCCGGCCCCGTCGTGCTGGCCCAGAACGAACCATCCGGTGATCATCGAGCGCATGTTGTTCCAGAATCCCGTCGTCAGGACGAGGATCATGTGCGTGCCGAAATACCCGACCAGCAAGACCATGAGCACGAAGTGCCAGGTGCGCGCGAACTGCCGGCCGCCGAAAACCGCGGTCAGCCACGGCAGCGCCGCATCGATCGCCGGCGAGAGCGTCAGGCCGGTGATGATGAGCAGCGGGAACATGCCGAACAGCACGACGTTGTAGGTCAGCTTCTGCAGCGGGTTGTACGTCCCGTGCGGCGGCGGCTCTTTGCGCACGCGCAAATAGTACAGCTGCATCGGCCACAGTTTGCGAAAGTCCTGGGGCCGCATCACCAAGTCGCGCAGCGTCCCGCGCACCGCGGCCGAGACCAGATACGCGAACCATGCCAGGAAAAGTGCCCACGCGAAGAAGAGATGCCAGCGGCGCCCGTCGGCGAGATCCTGCGGCCCCGGCAGCGTCAGCCAACCCGGAAACGCGCGAGCGCTCTCGGCGCCCATGCCGTCGTCGGTGTAGCCGAACAGGTGCGTGGTCGGAATCGCGTGGCCGAACACGATCGTGTAACCGGCCGGCGTCCCGCCCCGGTCCTGCGCGTCGAACGCGAGCACCCGGCGCGCGGGATTGCTCTTGTCGGACGCGTCGAGGTAGGGAGCGGCGTTGAAGATTTGCAGCCCGCTCATGACGAGCACCAAGATCGCCAGCGACCACACCCAGTGCGCCGTCCGCGCGATGACGCCGTGGCGATAGACGCGTTTTCCGGTCGCCCGCGCGGCGGCTACCGGCAGCGCGGGCGCGACCGCGTCGGCGCTCACGCGTGCTCGCTCAGCAGCGCTCGCACGGTGGTTTCCAACTCGCGGTCGTTGCCCTCGCCGACATAGGTCGCGCGCAGCCGGCCGCGGCGGTCGAACACGAACTGGGTGGGCCAAGCCGACACGCCGTAGGCGTTCCACAGCTTGAAGTCGTCGTCGTAAACCACCGGCCAGGTGATGTCCTGTTCGCGCAGCGCGCGCACGACGTTGGCGTGGACGTGTTCCTCGGGGAGCTCGGGCGCGTGCACGCCGACGATCGCCAGGTCGCCGCGCCCGTACTTGGCGCGCAGCCGCTGCAGCTCGGGCGTGACGTGCTTGCAATTGATGCAGTCGAAGGTAAAGACGTCGACGATCGTCACGCGGCCGGAGGTCGGCGGCGGGCCCTTGGCGTTGGCCCACGGACCGGCGCCGGCGATCGGCGCCAGCGACACGGCCGCAGCCAGCAGGATCGGCGCGATCACGCCGGCTCTCCCGCAGGCACGATCACGGCGCGACCGTCGAGGCGCAACTGCCCCGCATCGACGAGCTTGGCCAACTCGACGCTCACCGTCTCGCGCGTGCTCCCCACCAGCGACGCCACATCGGCATGCGTCAGACGCAGCTCGACCCGCGTTCCGCCCGCGACCGCGACGCCGTTCTCGGCGGCGAGCTTGCGGTACAGATGCAGGATGCGGTCGCCGACGCGGGCGTAGGCCAGATCTTCCATCGTCTCGCGCGCCTCGCCGAGCTGGCCGCTGAGCACCTTGGCGACGTTCATTGCGAGCGCCGGGTCGCGGGCGAGCAATGCGAACAGGTCGTCGGCGCGCACCGTGCACAGCAGCGCGTCCTCGACGACGACTGCGACCGTCGAGCGGGGGCGGTCGTCGAACAGCGTCTCCTCGCCGAAGAAGTCGCCGGCGCCGAGCAGCGCGACGGTGACGTCCTTGCCTTCACGGGTCTCGCGCGCGATCCGCACCGCGCCGCGCTTGACCATGTACACGACGCGCGTCGTGTCGCCCAGGTCGAACACGCGTGTCCCGCGCGGCATCTCGCACATCGTGAAGAGATGCTCGCTCGAGATCACGCCCGCCTCGGCCGCCTCGCCGAAGAGGCGGTTCTGGCGCAGGTACCAGACCTTGTTCGCGTCGTCGGCGCCGCTAGGCGGCGATTCAGGCGGGCGCAACGTGGCGAAACGCTCCAGGGCCGTGCCCAGTCCGTCCATGTCGGGATGCTACCACGAGGCTGCCATCGCGCTGCGGTAAGCGCCCTTACTTCCCGGCCGGTCCCACGACGATGCGCACGAAGTCCTTGGGGCGGATCCATTTCGCCATCGCCGCGCGCACCCGCTCGGGGGTCGCCGCCAACTGGGCCTGTGCTTCGATACGGTCCTCGTCGAGCGGCCGGCCGGTCGAGGCGAAGGTGATGAGCTGCGAGGCCAACCCGTCGTACGATTCCTTCGCGATCGGAAGCTCGCCCAGCAAGAGCGCCTTGGCGCGGGTCAGCCGGTCGACGGCGAGCGGTTTGCGCTGCAGCGACGACAGATCGTCGACCACCAGCTTCGCCGCTCGAGCCACGTTCTGCGGATCGGCACCGTAGCTCACCGAGAACGTGCTGCGGTGGCGGCCGCCATTCAAGCTCGATCCGACGGTGTAGACGTAGCCGTGCAGCTCGCGCAGGTCGTGGAACAGCAGCGAGGCGTAGAAGCCGCCGCTGAGCACTTCGTTGGCGAGATGCAAGATCGCGTAGTCCGGGTCGGCGTAGGTGAGCGGCAGCGTCTCGCTCAGCGTGACCTCGGATTGAATCCGGCCGGTCGCCGGGATCACGGCGCTCGCGGCGCCGTTCGGGCGGACCCGCGGCGAGAAGACGTTGGGCGTCGGCCCCTGGGCCTTCCAGGCGCCGAACGCCTTCTCGATCGCGGCCCGAGCGTGCTCCGGCGTCACGTCGCCGATCACCGCGATCGTCGTCAGATCGGGACGGTACACCGCCGCGTAGTACGCCTTGGCATCGTCGAGCGTGACGCTACCGGCGGTCGCGGGCGTGGCGTTGCGCCGCGCCGGATCGCCGCTGGGATAGAGCGCCGCCGCGAGCGCGACGCCCTTCTTGTAGTCCGGGCTCTTGACGGCTCCGGTCAGCGTGCCGACGGTTTGCGCTTTGACGATGTCGAACGCTTGTTGCGGCAGCGCCGGGTGCAGCTCGTCGTCGGCGAGCAGGTCGACCCCGCGGTCGAAATCCTTCGACAGCACGTCGAGGCTGAAGCTGCGGCCCGCGGTCACGCTCGCCGCGATCTTGTCCAGCTCGGTCTGATAGGCGATCCGGTCGTAGGTTTGGGTCCCGTATTGGAAGAGCCCGTCGACCATCGACTCGACGCCGTCTTTGCCGGCCGGATCCTGGAGCCCGGGATTGTTGAGAATGTCGCCCCGCACCACCGCGGTGTGGGAGATCTTCGCGGGCACGACGATGAGCTTGAGACCGTTGGGCAAGGTCTGCGCCACTGGATGCACGGTCTGCTCGGGAACCTTGAGCTGCTTGAGCACCGCTCGGGCGAAGAGTGGTAACGCAGTGTGCTCGGTCGGCACGAAGGTGTTGTCCTCGCCCTGCCGCGAGCCGAACGCGGAACCCGCGGCTTCTTTGGGCGTCGAGATCGCCACGGTCGCGGTGCTCTGATCGTAGTAGCTGCGCAGCACGCGATTGACGTCGTCGACCGTGACCGCTTGGAGCGCCGCGAGATCCTCGTCGGGCGTGCGGTGCTCGACCGCCAGGCTCTGGCTCCAGGACGACGCCAGCCCGGAGATCGAGTTGCGCGCGAACTCCGCCTGCGCGACCTCACGCTGCTTCGCGACCGCGACCAGCTCGGGCGGCAAGCCGCTCTTCTTGTAGTTCTCCACGACGGTCTTGACGTCGGTAACCGCGGTCTCGCCGGTCGTCGTCACCGGGACCACCGAGCCGACCAGGCTCATGCCGGCCCGCGGATAGGTCACCGACTGCGCGAAGGTGCCCAGCGCCTTGCCCGACGCTTGCAGCTCGTAGAGCGCGCCGCGCTGGCTGTTGAGAACGTCGTTGAGGATCTGCGAAGCGAAGTAGTCCTTGTCGCCGTAGCCGGGGACGCGGTACGCGACGAACGCCAAGGTGATCGGGTCCGAGCTGTTGTCGTGCAGCGTCAGCGGCGTGAGCGGTTGCAGGTGGACCGGGCGCCGCGCCGGCAGCTTCGCGGCCGGGATGTCGCCGAACAGCGCTTTGACCTTGGCGATGGCCTGCTGCGGGTCGACGTTGCCCGCGATCACGTAGATCGCGTTGTTCGGATGGTACCAGCGCTTGTAGTACGCCTGGAGATCCTTGGCCTGGATCTGCTTGAAGCTGGCCACGGTCCCCAACCCGAAGTCCGCGTACGGCGTCCCGGCGAAGACGTGCTCGACGGCTTTCTCGAACAGCCGGAACGTCGCGCTCGAGTAGTCCAGCGTGACCTCTTGGGTGATCGCACCGCGCTCTTGGTCCCACAGCTTTTGCGAATCGAGCACGCCGGCGGCGCGCGAGCGCTCCAGGTTGAGCGCGATATCGAGATACTGCGAGGGCATCTCGAAGAAGTACTGCGTGATCTCGTTCTGCGTATCGGCGTTGAAGCTTCCGCCGGTGATCGCGGTGGTGTCTGCGAACTGCGACGCGGTGAGCGCCTTGCTGCCGCGGAACAGCATGTGCTCCTGCGCGTGGGCGACGCCGGTGATCGGCTCCTCGTCCGAGCCGGTCAGATAGTTCATCCAGGTCGCGACGACGGGGGCGAGCGTATCGCGCAGGACGACGACTTGCAGGCCGTTCGCGAGGGTCGCGCGCGTGACGTCGACCGAGTGCGAGGACGGTGCCTGCGCCCGGCCCGGCGCGAGCGCGAGGAGCAGGAACGCGGCAGCAAGCGCGGCGGAACCGAGGCGGCGAAGACCAATGATCACGCTCGTTGCTTCCGACGACTCGAACGCCGACACCTCGGGCCGCGCTCCGCGGTCGCGGGGAGGCTCGAAGGCACCGTGGAACGACCGAGCCCGTGTCCGAACCCGTTTTGCGCCTCGAGCACGAGGGAGCGCGCGCTCGCGTCGTCCTGGCCCGGCCCGAGGTTCGCAACGCGTTCAACGCCGAGCTGATCGCGCGCCTGGGTGAGGCGTTCATGGCGCTGGGCACCGATCCGGCCGTCCGCGTCATCGTGTTGCAGGGCGACGGCAAGACGTTCTGCGGCGGCGCGGACGTGCATTGGATGCGCGACTCCCTCGATCTGGGCGAGGCCGAGAACGTGCGCGACGCCGAGGCGATGTCGGACATGTTCCGCACGATCGACCGTTGCCCCAAACCGGTGATCGCGAGCGTCCACGGCGCCGCGCTGGGTGGTGGCGCGGGGCTGTGCGCGGTCGCCGACGCGGTCGTCGCCGAGGAGACGGCGGTCTTCGGGTTCACCGAAACCAAGCTCGGCATCATCCCGGCGGTGATCTCGCCGTTCGTGCTCGCCAAGATCGGCGTCTCGCACGCGCGCCGCTTGTTCCTCACCGGCGAACGGTTTGCCGCGAGCCGCGCCGCCGCGATCGGGCTGGTGCACGAGGTCGTGCCCGCGGGAGCCCGGGACGCCGCCGTCGATGCGATCGCGCGCGAGCTCGAGAGCGCGGGCCCTGCGGCGGTCGCGGCGGCCAAGGCGCTGCTGCCGGCGGTGCGCGCCGCGACGTACGATCAGACCCGTGCGCTCACCGCGCGCGCCATCGCCAAGGCGCGCACCAGCGACGAAGGCCAGGAAGGGCTGCGCGCGTTTCTGGAACGGCGCAGCACGAGCTGGACGGCACGGTGATCCGGCGGCTCTTGATCGCCAACCGCGGCGAGATCGCGATTCGCATCGCGCGCGGCGCGCGCGAGCTGGGGATCGTGCCGCTGGGCGTCTACTCCGACGCCGACGAGCACGCGCTGTTTCGCGAGGCGATGGATGCGTCGATCCGCATCGGTCCGGGCCCGGCGAGCGAGTCGTACCTCGACGGCGAAAAGATCGTGGCGGCGGCGATAACGCTCGGTGCCGATGCAGTGCACCCCGGATACGGGTTTCTGAGCGAGCGCGCGGCGTTCGCTCGACTCGTCGCCGCCGCCGGGCTCGTCTTCGTCGGGCCATCGCCCGACGCGATCGCCGCGATGGGCTCGAAGATCGAGGCCAAGCGGCGCGTGCGCGAGTTCGGCGTGCCGGTCGTTCCCGGCTACGACGGCGACGACCAGAGCGACGCGCGCTTGCGCCGCGAAGCGGCCGCGATCGGCACGCCGCTGTTGATCAAGGCCAGTGCCGGCGGCGGCGGCCGCGGGATGCGCGTCGTCGACGATCTGGCCGGCTTCGACGAGGCGCTCGCCTCGGCGCGCCGCGAAGCGCTGGCGGCGTTCGGCGACGACACCATGCTGCTGGAGCGCTACCTGCAGCGCCCGCGCCACGTCGAGTTTCAGATCCTTGCCGACGCCCACGGGGGCATCGTGCACCTCGGCGAGCGCGAATGCTCGATCCAGCGCCGCCATCAGAAGGTGATCGAGGAGGCGCCCAGCGTCGCGGTCGACGCCCAGCTGCGCGCGCGCATGGGCGCCGCCGCGGTCAACGCCGCGCGCAGCGTCGCCTACACCGGCGCGGGGACCGCCGAGTTCATGCTCGACGCGAGCGGCACGTTCTATTTCCTCGAGATGAACGCGCGGCTGCAAGTCGAGCACCCCGTCACCGAGCTGGTCTACGGCGTCGATCTCGTTCACGAGCAGCTGCGCATCGCCGGCGGCGCGCGCCTGCGCTTCACCCAAGAGCAGCTCGTGGCGCGCGGCTGGTCGATCGAAGCGCGGCTCAACGCCGAGGATCCCGCCCGCGACTTCCTGCCGCAGTCCGGCACGATCGCGCGCTTCGAGGTCCCGCACGCGCCCGGGGTGCGCCTCGACGCGGGGTTTCGCGCGGGCAGCGAAGTGCCGCTGTACTACGACTCCATGCTCGCGAAGATCATCGTGTGGGGGACGGACCGCGAGGCCGCGATCGCGCGGATGACGCAGACGCTGCGCGAGACGGTCGTCACCGGCATCGCCACGAACCTCGCGCTGCTGCGCGCGATCGTCGCCGACGGGGCCTATCGGGCCGGCGACACGACCACGAGCTTTCTCGACGAACGGATGCCGTCGTTCGCGCTCGCCGGTGCGGTCGCCGGCGATGCGACGAAGCGGCGCATCGCGGCGGCGCTGTTGGCGCGCGCCGGTGCCTGGCGGCTGGGCAGCGTCGGCATCCCGGTCGACTTCGCAGTCGCCGGCGAGCGCGTGCGCGTGCAGGCGTCGTACGACGGCACGCGCTGGGAGCTCGCCGGCGGCGTGACCGGGACGGTCGAGCCCGATGCGCGCGATGCGGTGTACGACGCTCGCGGCGGCAGCGTCGTCGTCGACGGCCGCACGGTGCGCTGGGACGACCCGGCGCCGCCCGGCGCCGGCGCGGAGCATTCGGCGCATGCGGCCGGCTCCGGCGACGTCACCGCACCGATGCCGGGCAAGATCATCCGCATCGCAGTCGAGCCGGGTGCCACGGTCGAGCCGCGTGCGCTGCTCGTCATCCTCGAAGCGATGAAGATGGAGCATCGGATCGAAGCGCCCGTCGCCGGAACGGTGAAGGCGATCCACGTCGAGCCGGGCCAGCTCGTCGCCAGCGGCGCAAGCCTCATCACCATCGGCCCCTAACCGCCCTCGTTCCGGGTACAGGTGCCCACGTGCGAGTGATTCTGATCGCCGGGTGGAACGAGCAGTCGAAGCTGATGCGCACGTTCATCGACGGGCGCCACGGCCAGGATGGGCTGTCGGCCTTCGGTTTCGACTGCACGATCTTCCCCGACGGCAACCAGACGCTGCGTCAACGCATCGACCGTTTCGGCGCGTTCCTGGACCGGCTGCACGCCCGCGAGCCCGACGCGTTCCCGGTCGCGACGTTGGGGTACAGCGCCGGCGGTTTGATCAATCGGGGCTTTCTGCGCGCCTATCCGCAACGCGCCGCCGAGATCGCGGCCACCGTCCAGCTCGCCGCGCCGAACGGCGGGTTGATCACCAACTACGCAACGGGCACGCTGCGCCTGGCGCGCATGCCGACCCACGTGCTGGCCGACATGGACGTCGAGTCGCCGTTCATGCAGTGGCTCAACGGCACGACCGGCCACTGGGTGCCCGACCCCGACAACGCGAAGAAGCAGCGCTGGAAGCTCGACGGCTCGCCGTGGGTGATGCCGCCGGGACATCCGTTCCTGCACATCATCGGGCGGATGCCCAAGTACCACTACCAGAGCGACGGCGTGGTGATGATCGAGTCGGCGACGCTCGACGGCGCGATGCCGGTCGTCTCGATCGACGCCGACGAGGCGAACCACCTCAACCTCGGCGCCGTCTCGAACATCTTCGCAACGATCCTGCGCGGTTTCAAGCACGACGACGCAGTCTGGCCTCGCGCCGTCGAGTTGACGGCAAAATTTCTGCGAAGGGAGCCCGTAGCATGAAGAACCTGTCGGCGGCGGCGCCGCGGCGTGTGACGATCTGCGAGGTTGGTCCACGCGACGGGCTGCAGAACGAGTCCGTTCCGATCTCGACCGAGGACAAGATCCGCTTTTGCGACCTGCTCTCCGACGCCGGCGTCCCGATCCTCGAAGCGACGTCGTTCGTGAGCCCCAAGGCGGTGCCGCAGATGGCCGACGCGGACGAGGTCTTCCGGCGCATCCGCAAGGACCCGGACCGAACCTATCTCGTGCTGGTCCCCAACGAACGCGGTCTCGACCGCGCGATCGACGCCGGCGTGCGGGCGATCGCGGTCTTCACCGCGGCCACCGAAAGCTTCGCCAAAGCCAACATCGGGATGACGATCGACGAGTCCGTCGCGACCTTCGGCAAGGTGGTCAAACGCGCCAAGGCCGACGGCATGTGGGTCCGCGCCGCCGTCTCGACGGCGTTCGGGTGTCCCTTCGAGGGCGCCGTCGACCCCGCCGGCGTGGCGCGCGTGTGCGCGCGGCTGTTGGCGCTCGGCGTCGACGAGCTCAGCGTCGCCGACACGATCGGGGTCGGCACGCCGAACCAAGTCTTCGACGTCGTCGCGGCACTGGCACCGATCGTTCCCGCCGACAAGCTCGGGTTGCACTTTCACGACACGCGCGGCACCGCGCTGGCCAACACGCTCGCCGCGCTCGAATGCGGCGTGCGCATCTACGACACGTCGGCGGGCGGACTGGGCGGCTGCCCCTTCGCACCCGGCGCGACCGGAAACTGCGCGACCGAGGACGTGCTCTACATGCTCGAGGGGATGGGCATCGAAACGGGGGTCGATCTCGCCAAGCTGCGCGCGGCGTCGCGTTTCATCGCCGGGAAGCTCGGCCGTTCGCCCGTATCGCGCGCCTACACCGCGCTCGAGGCGGCCGACGCGCGCACCGCGAGACTCGCCGCTACTGGGTCGTGAAGGTCCCCAGATCGGCGTTCACCTGACCGCGGCAGTTCGAGTCGGGGATCCCCGGAAAGGCCTGGATACTTGCGTCGTAGGTCGTGTGCGGCTGCAGCGCCGGAATCGCTACCGACAGCACGCCGCCGGCACCGGCGGTAATCGGCGGCCGGTTGACGACGGGCGTCGAACTCGGCGGTGACGTCGCGACGAGTTGAAAGATCCCGGTTTGCAGGTCAGCGTTGGTCACCGTAAACGACACCGAACCGATCGTGGTCGAAACACCGGTCGCACCTTTCGCCGGCGCGGTCAGCGTCGCGAGGGGGTCGGTGACGGCGGTGACGGCGGGGCAGGGGTCGACGAACCCGGCGCTGCCGCCCCCGCCGCCGCATCCCGACAGCGCGGCCAGCGCAAACACGGCGACAAGGTGTCTTTTCACGATCGCCACGGCGGTTCGCTGGGAGGCGCCTCGCTTCCCCGCTGCGTAGGACGCACGATGCGCATCGCGATTCGCACGGGAGTGCTCTACGACGGTACCGACGCCCCCGCACGGCGCAACGTCACCGTGCTCGTCGAGGACGGACGGATCGCGGCGATCTCCGGCAACGACGAGCGCGCCGGCGCCGAGCAGACGTTCGAAGCAGCGTGCGTGACCCCCGGACTGATCAACAGCCACGTTCATCTCGAGGTCAACGGCGAACCTGACACCCAAACGTTCTTCTTGATCCGCACCCCAACCGAACGAACGCTCGACGCAGCGCGCAACGCGCGCCTCTCGCTCGAGGCCGGCGTGACGACCGTCCGCGATCTGGGCGGCTCGGAATCCAATGCGATCGCGCTGCGCGACGCGGTGACCACCGGGCAGCACGTCGGTCCGACGATCATCCCCGCCGGCCGAGCGATCTGCATGACGGGCGGACACGGCTTTTTCTTGGGCCGCGAGGCCGACGGACCGTGGGACGCGCGCAAAGCCGTGCGCGAGCAGCGCAAAGCGGGCGCGACGTGCATCAAGCTCATCGCGACGGGGGGCGTGCTGACCAAAGGCGCGGTTCCGGGTCAAGATCAGCTCAGCGAAGAGGAGATGCGCGCCGCGATCATCGAGGCCGGCACGCACGGGATGCGCGTCGCCGCCCACGCGATCGGGACGAACGGGATCAAGAACGCGTTGCGCGCCGGCGTCACGTCGATCGAGCACGGGCACCTGCTCGACGACGAAGCGATCGCGCTGTTCCGCGAGCGCAAGGCCTACCTCGTCCCGACGCTGGCCGCCGTGTGGTGTATCTACGAAAACATCGCCGGCGGGGCGCAGCCCGACTACGTCGTGCGCAAGGCGACCGAGATCTATCATCAGGCCGGCGACAACATCCGCAAGGCGTGGCGCGCCGGGGTGACCATCGCCGGCGGCTCGGACGCCGGCACGCCCTACAATCGGCACGAGAACTACGCCTACGAGGTCGAGCTGATGTCGACCGTGCTCGGCATGACGCCGCAACAAGCGCTGACGGCGGCGACCGCCACCGCGGCGGAGCTCCTCGGCGTCGAAGCCGGCATCCTGGCGAAAGGCCGGCCTGCCGATCTGCTCCTGCTCGGCGGCGACGTGGGTGCGGACGTGCGTGCGTTGCGCGACCCACGCGTCGTGATCAAGGCCGGAGCGGTGGCGCACGAACGCGCGTGAACCCCGGCGCCGCTCGGCCGCGGTGACCGAGCTCGCGGGACTCAAAGTCGCGCTGCTGGGTGCGATCTCGTGGCCGACCCCGCCGCCGGGGTACGGGCCGTGGGAGCAAGTCGCCTACAACATCGCTCGCGGGTTGGTCGCCCGCGGCGCCGACGTGACGCTGTTCGCGACCGCGAACTCGACCAGCCCCGGACGTCTCGCCGCGGTGGTGCCGGTGGGGTTGAACGAAGACCCCGCGCTCAACGGCGAAGTCTTCACCGAGCTGCACATCGCGTCGCTCTTCGCCCGCGCGCGCGACTTCGACCTCATCCACAACAACCTCGACTGGAAGCCGCTGCTCTACGCGCTCGGTGCACCCGTTCCGCCGTTGCTCACGACGGTGCACGGCTTCTCGTCGCCGCCGGTCCTAGGCGCGTACTACGCCGGCGCGGCGCGTTCGTTTTACTGCTCGATCAGCGACGCCGACCGCGATCCCGGACTATCGTATCTCGCCACGACGTACAACGGCATCGACCCGGCGGAGTGGACGTTCCGCGACCACGCCGGCGACTATCTCTTGTTTCTGGCACGCTTCCATCCGGAGAAAGGCGCGCATCTGGCGATCGAGGTCGCCCAGCGCGCCGGCGTGCGGCTCAAGCTGGCCGGCATCCCGCACGACACGGCGTACTTCGAGGAGCTCGTCAAGCCGCACATCGACGGCGACGCGGTGCAGTTCCTCGGCCACGTCGCGGGCCCAGCGCGCGACGAGCTCGTCGGCGGTGCGTTGGCGCTCGTGCACATGACGACGCGGCCCGAGCGTTTCGGCCTGACCTTGATCGAAGCGATGGCCTGCGGCACGCCGGTCCTCGGGGCGCGCATGGGCTCGCTGCCGGAGATCGTCGTCGACGGCGTGACCGGCTTTCTGTGCGACGATGTCGCCGCCGCGGTCGCGCAGGTGCCGCACCTCGCGGGGCTCTCACGACGCGCGTGCCGCGAACGGGTCGAATCGACGTTCAGCGTGGATCGGATGATCGACCGCTACGCCGGCGCGTACGCGCAGGCGCTGCAGCAGCGAACGCCGCTCCCGCCAACCGCGGAGCAGCGCCGCTGGCGCCTCCACGACTGGTGGGACCGGCCGATGGCGTTCACCGACATCCCCGCCAAGCCCCAACACAGCGTGGTCGACGTCGAGGGACGAATCCACTGATCCGCCCATTCACCGAATCGTGGTATACTTTACGTATGACCGATGACTCACGCGGGTTCAGCGAGGCTGCCGTGCGACTGACCGCCGAGGCCCGCAAGGCGGCGCATGCGGCGATCGACGCGGCGTTTGCCGCCGGTCGCCCCGTCCACGAGGCGGGCACGGGTTCTGACGCCGGATCGACGTACCGGGTCTGGCCGGATGGCCGTCGAGAGCTCATCGAGCCTTCAGCGGACCAGGCGCAACACTCGAACCCCGCTCGCACGGCATAGTCTCGCCTGAGCAGACCTTCGGAGCGCCCGACGATGTACGTCGTCGCAGGGCCAAATGGTGCGGGGAAGAGCACCTTCACTGAACGCGCACATCACATATTCGGGCTTGAACCGATCGATGCCGACGCAATTCAGCGCACTTCCGGAATAAGCAGCTCAGCGGCGTGGGCAGAAGGGCTCCGCAGGTGCCGTGCAGCGATCGCGCTGCAACGAAGCTTCCTGGTCGAAACGACGCTCGCCGGCCGCGACGTCAACCGTCCGTCCACATACCTTAACCTCATGGCCGAAGCCCGAGCAAAAGGGTTTCGGATCGACGTAACATTTATTGCGCTCGAAAATGCCGATGCACACGTCGCCCGTGTTGCCGATCGCGTCGCGGCGGGTCAACATGACATTCCGGAACACACGATCCGTAAGCGCTACGCATTGAGCCTCCTGCGACTCCCGCGCGCGATAATGTTGTCGGATCACGCGCTCGTCATCGACAACTCCTCAGCAACACAGCCATTCCGGGAGGTTGCAGAGTTCGAAAACGGCGCTCGCATTGCTGTCGACACGCCGCTCCCGACCTGGCTCAAGCAGGCGCTCGGAGCGTGACGTAGCGGCGGAGGACCGCAGCGCGTAAAAGGTGCGCCTGCGCTCGATGCCGGCCCGCTCCGGGGTGCGGGCAAGAGGGATTTCCGCGGGCCGACCGGCACCTCCGAAGGCACGTTTTTCCCTGGCCTCTGGGAGGGGCACGCTTGTGAACGTAACTCGTCAGGCGCACCGCGCGCTTCTCGGCGGCGCAGTTTTCGCCGCTGCCCTCTTCGTCGCCGGCTGCAACGGCGGTTCCGCAACGCCGCCGGGGTTCAACACCGGCCTCGCGTATTCGCCCCCGACGGTGGCGCCGTTCGCGGTACCGCCCGCCGGCGTGGTCGGCGCGAACGCCGCGCTTCCGATGCCCCCGGCGGGCACCAGTCGCGCCGGGGGCGCCTACGACGTGTTCCTCATCGCGCCGCCCGACGGCAATACGGCGTCGTTCACCGTCTTCGAACCGAGCACGGTGACGGCCGGCCAAACCTATCCGATCATCCTCACCGCGCCGGGCTGGGGCTCGAAGCGCGTGCCGGCGTCGCAGCAGGCGGCGTTTCGCGCGGGGACGACCGTGTACGCAAAATTGCTGGCCGCCGGGTACGGCGTGGCCTCGCTCGACCAGCGCGGCTTCGCCGGCGCCGGCATGAACAGCGGCGTCGTCGACATCCAAGACCCGAACCATACCGTCCCGTGGGAACTCTCGATGCTGAACTGGATGGAAGTGAACGTCCCCTGGCTCGCGTTCGGGCCCAGCAACGACGGCAAGCTGACGCGGACGCCGATCATGGGTGCCAACGGATTTTCCTACGGCGGCCTGTTCGAATACATGATCCTGGCCAACGACGACCGCAAGCGGCTGCACGCGATCGTGCCCGAAGGCGCGACGACCGAGTACAACAAGTCCGGCTCGCCCAACCTGGTGAGCAAGGTCTGGTGGAACAACGTGCTCGCCGGCATCGTGACGAGCAGCGCAACGACCGAGGACCCGAACTTCTTCGCATTCATGTCGTCGTCCAACACCAACCCGGAAGTTCCGACCGTCGTGCAGCAGATGTTCGCCTACCACTCCTTCGAAGAAGCGTGCGGCGGCGTGCCGGGCGTCTCCGACGGCGACCTCGGTCCGGTGCATCCGATCATGACGACGCCGCCGGCGCACATCTTGATGATGCAGGGCATCCGCGACCATCTCTTCCCGATGTACAGCAACTACAGCGGCTTCCTGTGCGCCTCCGGTCTGGGCGGCGACGTGCGCTACTGGACCTACCAGTTCGGTCACAACACGGGACTCGGCACGACGCAGCCCGACGACGACCCGCCGTACACGCCCGCCGGCAACGACCTCAACACCGGTTGCGGCAGCTTGACGCACGACAACGCCGTGATCGCCTGGTTCAACGAGAAGCTCAAAGGTCAGGCCAATGCCGCCGCGTCGATTCCGAAGATCTGCATCTCGCTCATCGCGGGCGACGGCGTCTCCGTGCCCTCAATCACCTCCGGACACGCCGGGATGTCGTTCGCGGTGCCGAGCACGACGGTGACCGTTGGAAACGGAACGTCGAATTGGAAAGCCTATCTGACGTCGCACGGCGCGCTGTCGGCTCCGGCCATCATCCCGCTCTACACCGTGCCCGCCGGCGGCAACGTCGTCGCGGGAATCTCGCACGTCGAGTTGACGGCGGCCTCGGCGCTGACGTTACCGGTCATGTTCGTCGGGATCGGACAGCTGCGCGCCGGGTTGACGCAGTGGGATCTCATCGACGGACAAGTGCAGCCGATGCCGGGGACCGGCGCGCTGAGCTTCGACACCGCGGGTGAAGGTGCGCGCCTGGGCCCGGGCGACCAGGTCGGGCTGCTGATCTTCGGTGACGATAAGCGCTACGACACGCCCGGCGCCGGGACGCTGCCCGCGCGGGCGACCGGCACGGTCACGATCTCGGGCAACGTCTGGGTGCCGATCCTGCCCACCCAACCCTCGATTTAGCCTCGCGACGAATCGTCCGGCGTCGTTCCTAGGGGGCGACGCCGGACAGCAAGGCGTCGCGGCGCCGATCCGGGCACGCCGGTACCACCTCGGGATCCGCGTCAGAACCCGAGTTCGC
This sequence comes from Vulcanimicrobiota bacterium, assembly GCA_003140215.1. Lineage (GTDB taxonomy): Bacteria > Vulcanimicrobiota > Vulcanimicrobiia > Vulcanimicrobiales > Vulcanimicrobiaceae > Vulcanimicrobium > Vulcanimicrobium beijerinckii. The sequence goes on from PLJL01000001.1 coordinate 585,604, forward strand.
GTTACGGTGGGCAAGCCAGCAGTTGCCCGGGATGATGGGACAGTAGCAGACGTCGATCGCAAAACGCCCGTAGTTCCGCACGAAGGCTTTGATGATCGGGCGGTCGGTGATTCGAAACAGCGTGACGGTCCCGCCGACCCGGATGACGTTGCCCGGCGTGAGGTCGCTGAACGAGCCGTGCACCGCTTTGGTCCCGGGGAGCAGCGTGCGAATCACGTCGGTCAGATAGCGCCGCGGCACCCCATCCAGCGACACCACGACGTACCGCACCCGCGCCGGCCCGAGCCCCTCGTTCGCGATCGTCAGCGAGACCGCGTTGCCGCTGACGGTGCTCTGCACCGAGAGATACGGCCAGACCTGAGACGCAAGCTGCTGCGCCACGACGCGCGACTGCCACCACGCCGCGCCGGTCGCCAGCGAGCTGGCCAGCAGGGCACACATCGCGATGACGAGGTCGATGCGGAAACCCTTGACCTCACGGCCGGCCGCGGTATCGTCGCTGCGCGGGCTCATCGTAGCACCGCCGCACGCTCGTCGATCCAATGCAGCACGCCGCGGCCCCGCTCGGCCTTGCGCAACGCGTCCTCGACGCTGTCGGCCAGCACCGTGAAGTGACCCATCTTGCGGCGCAGCGCCGCGTGCGCTTTGCCGTAGAGGTGCAGCTTGAGGTCCGGGTCGCGCAAGAGCGTCTCGATCCCGCCCAGGGTGTCACCGCTGCCCGCGCCGAGCACGTTGTGCATCACGGCGGGCCGGAACTGACGCGGCTCCACCAGCGGTAGGTCGCAGATCGCGCGGACGTGCATCTCGTACTGACTGATCTGCATCGCGTCGAGCGAGTAGTGGCCGCTGTTGTGGACGCGCGGCGCGACCTCGTTGACCAACAGCTCGTCGCCGCGCTGGAAGAACTCGACGCAAAACGTGCCGACGATCTCCAACCGCTCGGCGATTGCCACCGCATGACGGCGCGCCCGTTCGGCGACGTCGGCGGTGATGCGCGCCGGAACGATCGTCGTCTCGAGAACGCCGTGGTCGTGCCGGTTTTCCGAGGTCGGGAACGCGACGATCTGGCCGGTCGTGCTGCGCGCCGCGATGATCGAGAGCTCGCGGTCGAACGCGATGAGCGCCTCCCAGATCAGGACACGCCCCTTCGACTCGCGCCAGGCGCGCTCGGCGTCGTCGCGCGAGCGCACGATCCATTGCCCTTTGCCGTCGTAGCCGCCAAACGTCGTCTTGACGACCGCCGGGAAGCCGATGGTGCGCTCCGCCGCGATCAGCTCGTCGCGCGCCCGCACCGCGACGAAGGGCGCGATCGGGATGCCGCACTCGGCCACGAACGTCTTCTCCAGGATGCGGTCCTGGGTGATGCGCAGCGCCCGCGCGCCGGGGTGCACGATGCGCCGGTCCGCTTCGAGCGCGAGAACCGAGTCCAGCGGGATGTTCTCGAACTCATAGGTGACGACGTCGCTGCGCGCGCCCAGCTCGCCGATGGCGCGCAAGTCGTCGTACGCCGCGACGATCTGTTCGTCGGCGACCTGTCCGCACGGCGAGTCGGGCAGCGGCTCGAGCGTGACGACGCGGAATCCCATCCGCTTCGCCTCGAGCGTGAGCATCCGCCCGAGCTGCCCGCCGCCGAGAATCCCGATCGTGCGAATCACAGCTCGATCGCCTCGACGTCGACGGCGATGCGGGCGACGCGGTCGGCCAACTTCTGAGCCAGCGCGGCGTCGCGCAGCGCGAGGATCCGGGCCGCGAACAGGGCGGCGTTGACGGCGCCGCCGATCGCCATCGTGGCGACCGGAACGCCGGCGGGCATCTGGGCGATCGACAGCAACGAGTCGACACCCTTGAGCGCCTTCGATTCGACCGGGACGCCGATCACCGGCAGGTTCGTCTTGGTCGCGACCATCCCGGGCAGGTGCGCGGCCCCGCCGGCGCCGGCGATGATGACCTCAATCCCGCGCGCCGCCGCCTCGCTCGCGTACCGAAACATCAGGTCCGGCGTGCGGTGCGCCGAGACCACGCGCAGCTCGAACGGGATGCCGAGCTCCTCGAGCGTCGTCGCCGCCGCGCGCATCGTTTCCAGATCGGATTTCGATCCCATGATGATCCCGACCCGAGGCGCAGCACTCATCGCTCGGGCGGTTCGGGCCGCTCGGCAAGGCGCCCTGGGGCGGGTACCCTGTCCGAAGATGCGCTTTTCGGTGGGGATCAACTACTGGCCGCGCCGCAGCGCGATGGCGATGTGGCGGCGCTTCGATGCCGGCGAGATCCGCGAGGACTTCGCGCGCATCGCCGGGCTCGGCCTCGACGCGGTGCGCTTCTTCTTGCGCTGGGATGATTTCCAACCGTCGGCCGACGCGCTCGATGCGGTCATGCTGGGCCGCCTCGAAGCGGTCGCCGATCTGTGCGCCGAGGCGGGCTTGGTCGCGATGCCGACGCTCTTTACCGGACACATGAGCGGCGTCAACTGGCTGCCGGCCTGGTCGCTCGACCCGCGGGCGCCGCACGGCCGCTTTCGCACCATCTGCGGCGACGCCGAGTCGCCGTATGGGATCGGCGACTTCTACCGTGGCGAGCTGCTCGAGGCCCAGCTGCGCTTCGCGCGCGGCGTAGGGCAACGGCTCAACGCGCATCCCGCGATCGTCGCCTGGGACTTGGGCAACGAGTTCAGCAATTTGCGCGAGCCCGCGACCGCGTACGACGCCGCCGAGTGGAGCCGGCGCCTCACCGCGGCGCTCGAGGAGGCCTCGGCGATCCCGGTGACGGCGGGGACGCATGGCGAAGACCTCACCCGCGACCGCAACCTTCGCTTGGCGTCGCTGTGCGCGCCGTATGCGTTCGCGAGCATGCACGGCTACAGCGTCTACAGCGCGTTCGCGCGCGGCCGCTTAGACCCCGAGGTGGTGCCGTTCCTAGCGCTGCTGGCGGCTTCGTTCTCGCACAAACCGGTGCTGTTCACCGAGTTCGGCAACCCCACGTGCCCGCCCGGGAAACTCTCGCCCTACGAGCGCGTCGCGTTGCCCGATGAGGCGCCCAACCCGACCGTCTCGCCCGACGATCCGGTGGTCGCGGCCTACGCCTGTCTGGACGAGGACGAGATGGCCGCGCATTGCACCGCCGTCCTCGAGCGCCTGCATGCCGACGGGCGGCTGGGCGGATATTGGTGGTGCTGGGCCGACTATGCCGGCGACCTGCGCGCGCAAGCGCCGTTCGACCGCGCGCCCCACGAGCTGTCGTTCGGCATCGTGCGCAGCGACGGCAGCGCGAAGCCGGTGGCCGCGGCGCTGAGCGCGTTCGCGCGCCAAGCTCGCACCGTCGTCGAGCCGCGCGACATGCCGCTCATCACCGACACCTACTACTACCGCACCTTGCCGCGCAGCACCGCGACGCTCTACGACGCCTTTCTCGTCGCGGTCGAGGAACGCCGCAACGGCGCGCGGTAAGGCGGATCGATGCGCGAGAATCCGTTGAAGCGCCGGCTGGCGGCCGGCGAGACCGTTCTGGGATCGTGGTTGTCCATCGGCGACGGGCTCAGCGCCGAGCTGATGGCGAGCCTGGGCTGGGACTGGCTGCTCGTCGACATGGAGCACGGCCCGGTCTCGCTGGCCGAGGCGCCGGCGATGATCGCCGCGGTCCGCGCCCACGGCGTCGTGCCGTTCGTGCGGGTGGCCTGGAACGAGAGCTCGCAGATCCAACGCGCGCTCGACCTGGGCACCTTCGGGATCCTCGTTCCGGTGATCAACACCGCCGACGATGCACGCCGCGTGGTGGGGGACGCGCGCTTTCCCCCGCTGGGAGACCGCAGCCTGGGCGGCGTGCGCCCTGGGCTTGCGTTCGGCACCGACCAGTCGACCTACGGCGCGCGCGCGAACGACGAAGTCCTGGTGCTCGTGCAGATCGAGACCGAACTCGCGGTCGCCAACGCCGACGCGATCCTGGCCACCGCCGGGATCGACGGCGTGTTCGTCGGGCCCAACGATCTGGCCGTCTCGGGCGCAAAGCGCTGGCCCGACGTTTGGGAGCGCGACGACGACTACATGCAGCTCATCGCCGCGGTGGCCGCGGCCGCACAACGCGCCGGCAAGATCGCCGGAATCCTGGCGCGCGACGCCGCGATGGCGAAACGCATGATCGAGCTGGGCTACCGGTTCGTAGGGATCGGCAGCGACGTCAACTTCATGACCGCGGCGGCGCGCCGCGAGCTCGCGTTGGCGCGAGGCGACGACGCCCGGCGATGAGCGTCATCGTCATCACCGGCGCCTCGAGCGGGATCGGGCGCGCGCTCGCACTGCGGGCGGCCCGAGCCGGGTATGACGTCGTCGCGATCGGCCGCAACGTTGCGGCGCTCGAAGAAGTCGCCGCGCGCGTCCGCGCCGAGGGCGGGAGCATCGTGACGAGCGCGACCGACGTGAGCGATCCGGCCAACGCGCGCGCCATCGCCGCGTTGGCGCAGGCGACCTTCGGCGGGATCGACGTGCTGGTCAATAATGCCGGCCACGTGGCGGTCGGGCCGCTCTCGGCGCAAAGCGACGACGCCTTGCGGGCGCAGTTCGGAACCCACGCGATCGGACCGATCGCGCTGGTGCGCGAAGCGTTGCCGCTGCTGCGCACGTCGCGCGGTCACGTCTTCATGGTCGGCAGCGGCGTCGCGCGCATCCCCGTCCCCGGGCTGGGCGCGTATCCGCCCTCGAAGGCGGCGACGCGCTCCGCCGCGTCGATCCTGCGCAGCGAGCTCAAACCCGACGGAATCGCGGTGACGTACGTCGATCCCGGCGTCGTCGACACCGCGTTCATGACCCGCGCGGGGATGCCCGGCGCACCTGCGACGCTGCTCGTCGCGCCCGAAGAGGTCGCGCGCAAGATGCTGCTCGCGGTCGGTACGCGGCCGCGCGTGCTCAACGTGGTGCCGTGGCAGACGACGTTCGTCGCGCTCGCCGAGCTGTTCCCGCGGGTCACCGACTTCGTGCTCGAGCGCAATCCCGCGCTCGTCGGCACGGCGGAGCTCGCGGCCGAGCCGGTCGCCGAGTTGCCGGCGGCGCCCGAACCTCCCGCGCCCGAAGCTCCGGTACCTCCGCCGCAGGTCGAGCCGGCGCCCGGCTTCGATGCGGCGATCGATACCGTCCGGCGCCGCATGGAGCGCGTGCGGCTCGGCGAGCAGTTCGTGCGCGGGCTGCTGCACCACGGTGCGGTGCTCGATCCCAACGACGTCGCGCTGCAGTGGGCCGGGATGCCCAACAAGAACGAGCGCGCGGCGACGATCGACGTGCTCGAAGCGCTGGCCGAGGGCGGGTTCCTGCAGCGCGACGGGGAGCGGTATCGCGTCGTGCGCGTCCCCTGATGGACGAGCTGCGCGCGCAGCTCGTAGCGCACCTGCGCGGGCGCGGCGACATTCGAAGCGAGCGCGTCGCCGCCGCGTTCACGCGCGTTCCGCGGCATCTGTTCGTCCCCGAGATGTCGCCGCAGGAAGCCTACAGCGACCGGCCGCTGGCGATCAAGCTCGAGGACGGCGTCCCGATCAGCTCGTCGTCGCAACCCGCGATCATGGCCGAGATGCTCGAGATGCTCGACCTGCGCGGCGGCGAGCGCATCCTCGAGATCGGCGCGGGAAGCGGCTACAACGCGGCGCTGCTCGCCGAGCTGGTGGGACCCGCGGGAACGGTCAGCTCGCTCGATCTCGACGCGGATCTCGTCGATGCCGCGCGCGCACACCTCGCAGACGCGGGCTACGCTCGCGTGCGCGTCACGCGCGCCGACGGCGCGCAGGGCGACCCCGGGCACGCGCCTTTCGACGCGGTCATCGCCACCGTCGGCGTCGAGCGCATCCCGCCGGCCTGGATCGCGCAGTTGCGCGAGGGCGGCCGGCTGGTCGCGCCGCTGACCATTCGCTCGATGCAGAAGGTCGTCGCGTTCGACCGCACGGCTTCGGGGTTGTCGAGCCTCCGCTTCGTCGACGCCGGCTTCATGATGCTGCGCGGACCCTCGGCGACGGCAGACACCCGGCTCGTTCGGCTGGGTGTTGCGGCCACGCTCCACGTCTTCGCGGCCGCGGCCCAAACCATCGATCCGGCGGCGCTCGCGGCGGCGCTGGCTCGTCGCGACGCGCAGGTCGTGCAGCCCGCGCGCCGGCTCACCCGCGAGGCGGTGTGGAACGGCTTCGCGCTGTGGCTGGCGCTGCACGACGACGCGTTTTGCCGGCTTGCGACGCCGGCGGGCGCCGAGTCAGGCGGCATCCCCAACCTGCTGCCGGGCGCGGAGTCGCACAACGGCGGCGCGGTGACGGTGGGGCTGGCCGTTGGGGACGAACTCGTCGTCTTCGCGCCGCGCGGCACCCACGATGTCGTCGTGAACCGGATCGGTTCCGACCGCGGCGGCCTGGCGCGCTTGCAGAGCACGATCGCAGCCTGGGACGACGCCGGGCGGCCCGGCGCCGCGACGCTGCGCGTGCGGGTCGACCACACCGGCGTGACGCACGCCGAGTTGCGCGGCGGGCGTTAGGCCCGGTTCACCAGTACGCGACGTCCTTCTGCTTGGTGTCCTTGAACTTGCCGAACACGTCGGGGTTGGCCCGAAACTGGTGCTCGAGATCGGCGATGCGCGCTTCGTCGACGGGATGATCGCGCAGCCAGTAGTTCTGGCCGGCGCCGTACGTCTCGGTCATCGTTTGGAAGAACCAGACCATCCCCCAGGGATTGAATTGGCCCGTCGCGGCCATGATGCGCGCGCCCTCTTCGTCCGCTTGGGCCTCGATGTGGCGCGACTGCGCGGCGTCGGTGCCGGCGACCGCATACTGCGAGCCGTAGTCGATCGCGGCGCCGACCAGCGGGCCCAGCACGATCTGCGCGAGCACCGAGACGACCGACGCGGCGGCGCTCTTCTTTTGCAGCGCCGCCATCCGCTGCGCGACGTGATGCAGCACCATGTGGCCGGTTTCGTGCGCCAGCACGCCGGCGAGCTCGTCCTTGTTCTTGGCCAAGCGCAGCAGCGGCTCGTTGACGTAGATGTTTCCGCCCGGCACGGCGAACGCGTTGGCCGAATCGCCGCGCACGATGTAGTAGCGGATCGGATACGGGTAGCGCGACCGGGTGGCGTCGGCGATAACCGAACCGATCTCGTTGAGGTGCTCGTAAAAGCCCGAGTCGAAGAGAACTTCCCCGTCTTCGCGAAGCTGCGAGAAGACTTCCCGGCCGATCGCCGCTTCGTCGAGCCCGGCCAGCGCAGGCGCTGCGTGCGCTAGCTCGGTCAGGCCGACGGTCGCGATGAGACTGCTGATGAACGCGTTGCGTTGCACTAGGGATTCCTCGGAAAGGACGCGGTTGCCTAGGAAACTCTCCCGCTGGCTGATCGGTTGCGTGGCGCTGTCGGTGTCCCTCTTGGCGTGGTCCCAGCTTGCGGGCGCCGCGGGCTCGCGCGTCGCCGTCCCGCTGGGCGCGCTGACCGGGCTGCACCCGGCCGGAAGCGCCGATCCCGGGACGATCCTGCACCTCGCGGTCGAGCTCCAGCCCAAGAGCGACCTGGACGGCTTGGCTGCGCGAATGAGCGATCCGGCCAATCCAGCGCACCGCCAGCTGATCTCGCGGGACGACTTCGTCAGCCGCTTCGGCCGCGTCCCCGACGCCCGCGCGGTCGGTGCGCTGCTGCGCGCCAACGGCGGCACCGACGTCGAGGTCGCCGGCGACGGACTGATCGCCGGCGCGTTGCTGCGCGTCGATCAGGCCGAGCGGCTCTTCGGGGTGACCTGGCAGAAGTGGACCGACGGCACGCGCACCGTCGTGGCGCCCAGCGGCCCGCTCAACCTCCCCATCAACGGCGTACGCGACGTGCGCGGCGTGGTCGTCGCCTCGACGCCGCGCTTGGCCGACACGCGGCCGTCCTTCACGTACTTCCGCGGCGACTGGTACGAGCCGTCGCGCTTCCGCTCGATGACCGACGCGGTCGCCGACGGCGGCAACGGCCAGCGCGTGGTGCTCGTCGAGGACGCTTCGGATCGCTTCGATCTCAACGACGTGCGGCGGTTCCTGGCGGCCGAGGGTCCGCCGCCCGGCGCCGACCCGCAGCGCGTCACCGAACGCAGCTACGTCTTCAAGAACGCGTCGGGCGGTTGCGGCCGCGACGACCGCGGCCAGGAAGCCGCGCTCGACGTCGACGCGACCGTCACGATGGCGCCGCTGGCCGAGGCTGTCGTCGACTACGACGACGTCTGCGCCGCCGGCAACGACGGCACGCTGGCGCTCGCGCGCGCGCTCGATCTCGATCCGACGGTGATCGTGTTCCCGTTCGTGGTCGGTCCGGCCGACGGCCCGATCGCGTCACGCTACGGGCTCACGCCGCTCCCGCAGCTCGAAGCGCTGGTGCGCGGGATCCCGCTCGTCGTCCCGGCCGGCGACGACGGTGCCTACGGTTTCAAGGAGCCCGGCGTCGAGCGCGCGCGCGTGTCGTGGCCGTGCGTCTCACCGTATGTCATCTGCGTGGGCGGATCGCAGTTGGGCGACCGCGACGGCGTGGTCGACGAAGGCCCTTGGAACGACCTCGACCACGCCGGCGGCGGCGGCATCTCGGTCGAACCGCGCCCGTCGTGGCAAGACGCGCCGGGCGACTTCCTGTTCTCGCGCGACTACGTGAAGAACCGCATCGTCCCCGACGTCTCCGGCGACGCAGCCGGACACCTGCGGGTGTACTGGCACGGCTACGGCCTGGGCGGCGTCGGCGGCACGAGCGAAAGCGCCGCGCTCGTGGGCGGCCAGCTCGCGGCGATCAACAGCCTCAGCGTGGCGGGGCGCCGCCTGCTCACCGCCGGCGATCTCTACGTGCTCGCGCGCACCGCGCCGCAAGCGTTCCGCGACATCTCGCGCGAGAACGACCGGGGTTGGAAGGACAACACGCTGCGCCCTCGCCGCCCGCCGTTGGCGAAGAACTTCACCGGGCTGCTTCCAACCCCGCCGCCGCTGGTGCGCGGCTGCGCCGAGCAGCAACCCGATGGTTGCGCCGTGCGGCCCGGTTACGACGCCGTGACGGGGATCGGTTCGATCAAGGAGCGCGCCGCGGTCGACGCGCTGCGTTGACCCCCAGCGCGACGAAGAACAGCAGCGTGGCGAGCAAGACGATCGTCGCGCCCGACGACGCGTGCAGCTCGTAGGACGCATACAACCCGCCGACCGTCGAAAACACGCCGAACGCGCACGACAGCAGCATCATCGGCACGAACCGCTGCGTGAGCTGGCCCGCGGCGGCGGCCGGCGTGACGAGCAACGCCGCCACGAGCACGATCCCGACCGCCTGGAGCGAGACGATGATCGTGAGCGCCAGGATCACCAGCAGCGCGTAGTCGATGAAGCCGGAGCGAATCCCCGCCGCCTGCGCGACCACCGGGTCGAAGGACGTGTAAAGCAGCGGGCGCCACAGCGCGCCGACGACGAGCGCGACGAACAACCCCAGCCCGACCACCATCGCGACGTCGTACGACGACACGCCCAGGATGCTGCCGAACAGAAAGCTCTGCAGGTCGACGGTCGCGCGCGGCGAGCGCGACATGAGAAATACGCCCAGCGCGAACGCACCGGTGAACAGCACGCCGATCGCCGTGTCGAGCGAGACCCGGCCGCGGCGGTGGATGAAGCCGATCCCCAGCGCCGTGACGATCGTCGCGACCGCCGCGCCGGCGTAGAAGTTGGCGCCGCGCAGATACGCGATGGCGATCCCGGCGAACGACGCGTGGGCCAGCCCGTCGCCGATGAACGACAGCTTGCGCAGCACGACGTAGGTTCCCATGGAGGAGCACAGCGCACCCACGAACAGCGCCACCACGAACGCACGCTGCATGAAGTCGTACTGAAACGGCGCGAGGATGTCGGGCATGTCAGCGGTGGTGCCCGTGGGTGTGGGTGTGCTCGCGAATGCCCGCGTACGCGCCGGACTCGAGCACGGCGTCGGGCGTTCCGTCGGCGAGGATCTTGTGGTCGACCACGATGAGGCGATCGAACCACTCCGGCGCGCGGTCGAGATCGTGCGTGGTCATCAGCACCGGCAAGCCGTCGCGGACGAGCCCACGCACCAGCGCCAAGAGCGAATCCTCGGTCGCCGCGTCGACGCCGGTCGTGGGCTCGTCGAGCAGCAGCAACAACGGCTCCTGGGCGATCGCGCGCGCCACGAACACGCGCTGTTGCTGCCCGCCCGAGAGCGCGCTGATGTGGCGGCCGGCGAGCGCGCCCAGGTCGAGCGCTTCGATCGCGCGCGCGACCGCGCTGCGATCGTGCGCGCCAAACGGCTGGAACGGTCCTAAGCGTGGATAGCGGCCCATCGCGACGACGTCGCGCACCGTTACCGGGAACTGAAAGTCGATGTCTTCGACCTGCGGCACGTACCCGATCGTCCCGGGCCGCAAGTCACGCGGCCGGCGGCCTTGGACGCGGACCGTGCCTTCGGACGGTTGCACCAACCCGGCGACCGCCTTGAGCAGCGTCGACTTGCCCGATCCGTTGGGTCCCACGATCCCGAGCGCCGTGCCGCGCGGCAGCGTGAAATCCACGCCTTGCAGCGCCTCGACGCGGTCGTAGCGCACGTGCAGCCCGTGCACCTCGACGGCGTTCATCGCAGCGCGCTCACGATCGTGTCGGTGTCGACATCGATCATCCCGACGTAGGTGCTCACCGCCGGCTCGCTCCCCAGCGAGTCGTCGTAGAGAAAGGCCACTTTGAGGCCGCCGGCGCTCTGGGCGAGCGAGCGCGCCAGCTTGTCGCTGTATTCGTGCTCGGCGAACACCGCGCCGACGTGGCGGTTGCGCGCCAGACCGACCAACTCCGCGATGTGGGCTGGATTCGGCTCGGCGCCGGGCGTGGGCTCGATCGCGCCGACGATCTGCAGCCCGAACCGGCGCGCGTAGTAGTCGAAGGCGTTGTGGAAGACGATCATCGTTCGCCGCCCCGCCGGGATCGTGGCGATCTTGCGCGCGGTGCGGGCGGTCAGGGCGGCGAGCTGCGCGTCGTAGGCGCTCGCTGCGGCGCGGTATCCGGGCGCCTGCACCGCGTCCGCCGCGACGAGCGCGTCGCGAATCTTCGCGACGTACGCGCGCGCATAGACCGGATCCATCCACAGGTGCGGGTTGCCGTCGCGCACCGGTAAGCCGGCGGTGCAGGTCACCACGCGCAGATGCGGATTACCGGCGTTGCGAATCGTCGCCTCGAGCCAGCCCTCGAGGCCGGCGCCGTTCTCGACGAGGACGTCGGCGTTGCGGAGCGCCGCGATGGCGTCGGGCGAGGGCTGAAAATCCTCGGGCGAGACCCCGACGGGAACGAGCGACCGAACGTCGGCCGCCGCTCCGGCCGCTCCGCGCGCGATCGACGCCAGCGTCGACGTCGTCGCCACGATCCGCAGCGGACCGGGCGGGCGCTGCGTCGACGTGTGCGTGCACGCGGCCAGCAGCAGCGACACAAGCGCCGCCGCCCAGCGGAGAGAGGGCATCGCAAACTCTCTCGCCGGAGCGGCGGCACGCCCCTTCCCGGTCATCCCCCGGCGCCGGTTCTACACCTTGGGCGGGCCCGTGAAGTGCTCGACGCTGTGCGGTGTGCCGACCCGGTATTGCCACGAGCAGTCCATGCACGTGTTGTGATCGAGATAGAACTTCATCTGACGCAGCGTCATCGACCCGCCGTCGCCGGCGCTCGTGGAGCCCATGGAATGGGTGTGCGTCGCCATCGCGGTCGCCTGCGCTTTGAGCGCGCGATTATCGACTTCCAGCTTGAGGACTCTCGCTTTGAGGTCGACGACTTGCGCGTACACTTCGTCCAGCGAGGGAGTCGCGACTCCGGATGGATTGCTTGCGGCGTGTGCGATGAAGGGCGCCGGCGCGACGAACGCGAGCGCCACGAGGAGCGGCAAGTGACGGAAGAGTTTCACGGTTGTTCCTCCCCAGCGATGAGGGGCGCTATCGATCGTCCGACGGGGTTGCAAGGCGCGCCCTGCTGCAAGATACACGGCCTCATAGCGGCGTGCCTGGGACGCTTAACGGCCTAGCCCTGCACAGAGGCTCGAGCTGGGCGCGTTCGCGAGCCGGCCGACGGCGGCATGCCCCTTTACAGGGGGCGGCGCTGTCGGCTAGAATCCTCGACGGTCCCGTGGGGGGTGTAGCTCAGCTGGTAGAGCACTTGCTTCGCATGTAAGGGGTCAGGAGTTCGAGTCTCCTCACCTCCACCACGACTAAGCCCGCTACGGCGGGCTTTTTCTTTGTATGCTTGATTTGGTCCCAAGGGTTCTAAGTCGGGCATGCCGCCTAAAATGCCGCCTATTTTTGACCACAGCTTGTTGAAGCGCTAAGACCGAAATGCCCGTTTTCGGCGGACTTATAAAAGGCTCAGAGCGAACGGGTGGATACGGGCGGAGCGATGGCGGCTGCCGCGCGCAGGTTCAAGTACTCGCCGACGATCACCAGCATGGCGAAGGGGATCACGATCTGGGTGATGACGCTGCTTACGATGGGCCCGAGGAAGGGGATCAAGTACAGCGGCAGCGTGAGGAGCCCGGCGCAGAACGAGATCACCGCGATCAGAATGCCGATGATCAGCGTGGGCACGAAGCGCTGTGTGGCGATCCGGAACGATTCCGCGATCGACGAAAATCCCGGACGCTTCCCGATGATCGCCGCCGGCATCGCGTAGAGCGTAAAGATCCAAAACGCGAGGAGCGAGATCATCTGCGACGACACGATCAAGACCGGGTTCACGCCTGACCACGTCCACGGCAGGAGCAACAAGGTCGCCGCGACGATGCCGAGGCCGATCAGGCCGAGCGCGGTCATCGCGACGTTCCCGCCCTCTTCTTTAAAGGCTGCCGATCCGTCGGCGAGCGTGGTCGTACCGCGCGCCCACGCCGCCCCGGCCATGCTGACGGTATACGCCGTGGTCGCGATATAGGCCAGAATCCCTACGCCCGCGAGGATGATGCCGCGCACGAAGAGCTCTTCGGTGCCCGCACCTCCGCCCGCACCTGCGGCCAAGACCGCGATCCCCGCGAGGACGATGCCGCGCACGAAGGCCCCGCCCACCCACGTCATCGCCAGCGCGGGGTTGACGTCGTACTCCACCGACCAGTGGGAGCCGGGGGGGCCGAGGAATCCGAGGAATCCAGAGATGATCCCGACGACCGCCCCGACCACGATGCCGGGAACGATGATGATCCAATTGCGCGTCAGCAACTCCCACGCGCGGGAGAAGACGCTCGCGACCGATTGCGGTTGATTCACGCCCGTTGATTCGCTCTCCAGGGAGCCGCCCCCGGCCCGGCCCTCCGTCCCCGTTCGAACTAAATTTAGCTAAACCCGGTATGCCGCCTAAAACGCCGCCTATTCTGGCCGCAGAGTTTGTTGAAACGCTGGAATCGCCACGCGCGCCCGCGGGTTCGAATCCCGTTGGGGCTACAAAACAAACCTTATATTGACGAGTGGTTTCTCGGGAGCGAGCATTGTCGCCGTCTTTGACGCAAAACCATTAGGCGGCCCTATTTAGGTCATTGGGGAAATGGGTCTCGACCACCCTTCGGAATACCAACTGCGTAGATGTAGTCGCGCGTCGCACGATTTACGATGATGCCCATACGCGCGTCAGGTGGTTCGTCGGCCCATTCTTGCGTGGGACCGAAGCAGGCCTCAATGCGATCACCGATGTGGAGTTTTACGATGAATCTTGCCATTGAGCCGTCGCCGGAGATCTCGAATGTTGTGCCGCTTTGGAGCGTAACGTGCCCCGTGGCGACGTGACTCGGGCCCGTCGGTCTAGCGATCGCGACAATCGCTGAGGGCGGCGTGCAAAGCATCATGGCTGCCCGCGTTTCGCAGCCGTCCACTGCCGCACCTTTGGGGGAAACCTCGTTTGAAACACGCGACACCCAAGTTCGGAGGTTCCAAAACAGATCCGCAAGAACAGGAGTCGCATGATGAAGCTGAATCTATCGATCCTCTTCGTTCCGCTGCTTCTGCTAGGTAATGCCGTCGGCGCTGACGCCGCGACGACCTCCGGTCCGAACGCTCTGGCCCTCGCCGCCCTTGTCGCCGATCACACATCGGCACTGACCGCTGCGCAAAAACGTCAGATGGCGTGGTTGTTCGATGGTTACGTCGCGCGCATTCCTACGGGAGCCGGTCCGATCTCAGTTAACGCTGACAGCGTGACCTGCCGGGCGAGCAACGTCGACATATCGGCGCGGTCCTGCACGCTCACACTGGGCACGACGACCGTCTCGGTGAAAGGCCGGCTCGCGAATGAGCTCTTCGCAACAATGGCGGAGGCCGGAGTGAGTGCCCAAGGCGCTGCCGGAACGATCTTCATTGGTCTTACGCACCTATCGTGCACGATTGGGCCCCAAGCGATTCGCCGGCGTGACGGTTCGGGTGCCAGCTGCTCATACCAACCACATTGAATGCGCCCACCACGAAGCCGGCAAAGCTGGCCGGACCGCGAACTGGGTCAGCTCGGCAGGTCGGCCAGCTTCTTTTCAAGCTCCTTCACCATGGGCTGGTCTTTCGGGAGAAGCTTCCCCTGCGCGTTCAGCGCGCGTGCGATCGTTAGTGCGCGCGTATAATTGTTGCGGGGGTCGTCTCCGGCATCGCCGATGTTGCCGAGAGCAATGAACAGATCGCGCTGCAATGTCGCGTTGGTCGGGTCGCTCTCGGCGAGCCGCAAGTTGATCGCTACAGCCTCGCGGTAATAGCTCAGCGCGTCCTTCGTCTTGCTCTGGGAATAGAGCAGGTTCCCGAGGCGGTTGTAGCCGACCGCCAGAGCCTGCTGCCAACGCGCATTCCCGGGATCGGCCTCGGCAAGCCGTTTCTTGATGGCGAGGCTGTCGCTATAGAGTTTTAGAGCGTCGGCCCACTTCTTCTGAAGGGCCATCACGTCACCCGCACCGATGTAAACGGAGGCCAGATCGTCCTGCCAGGTCGCGTTCAACGGATCGGAAGCGACAGCCCGCTCCCCGACGGTCACAGCCTCCCGATACTGTTCTGATGCAAGGTCGTAATCGTCCTGAGCTTGGAGCGTTGCGGCGACGTTCGAATACGATTCGGAAAGCTGGTGCTGGGAACTCACATTGGTGACGTCGCTGTCGGCGAGCCGCTTGTCGATCACGAGAGCCTTGCGGACGTACGTGAGACCGTCACGCGGGTTGCCCTGTGCGGTGAGCATGTTCCCGAGGCCATTGTACGCGCCGGAGAGGTTTCGCTGTAAGGTCGCATTGCCGGTATCGGTCATGGCGACCCTCTCTCTGATCGCCAGGGCGTCGCGATAGATGCGCAGAGCATCCGAGAGCTTCCCGTGGTGGAAGAGCCCGTAGGAAAACTCGCCGTAGAACGTTGCGAGGTCGCTCTGCAGCGTAGCGTTCCCGGGATCGCGGTCGGCGAGCTGCTTTCGGATCGCGATCCCGGCCCGATAGAGGTCCAACGCATTTCGTTCGTCGCCCCGTGAAAGAAGCTCGTAGCCGACGTTGACATAGGACGTCGACAGAAGCTGCTGCCAACGAACGTTCTCGGGGTCCGTCTGTGCGACGCCCTTCGCAATGTCCAAGCCGCTGGTGTAGAGCTTTTGCGCCGCAGCGGGATCGCCGCGCAACTCGAGCACGTCGGCGACGCTGTTGCCGGATCGAACCAGCTCGGCCCGCCAGCTTTGATTCGTCGGGTCGGTGTGCACGAGGCTCCCGGTGATGGCGAAGCGCTCGCGATAGACCTTAAGTGCCTCCGCGTGGTTGTTTTGCGTGACCAGGACGTAACCGACGTTGAAGTACGCCGTGGAAAGGTCGCGCTGCCAGGTCGCGTTGTTGGCGTCGATCTTGGCGAGCCGAACGCTGATCGCAAGGCTGTCCCGGAGATACCTGAGTGATTCGGAAAGGTGCCCCTGGTAGAACAGGACGTACCCGATCTTGCTCTGCGACACCGAAAGATCGCTCTGCCACGCCGCGTTGCCCGGGTCTTTTCTCCCCAGGCCTTCCGCGATCGAGAGAGCGTTGCGGTAGTTTTCCGATGCCTTGGAGAGATCGTTCTTCGCAAAGAGCGCGTCGCCGACGTTACGATACGACACGGCGAGATCGCTTTGCCGTCGCGCATTGTTCGGGTCGGCATCCGCGAGGCGCTTTGCAATCGCGAAGTCCTCGAGGTAGTAGTGCAGCGCGTCGCGCGCATCGCCGCGATCGGCAAATGCGTCGCCGACCTTTCCGTACGATGCCGCAAGATCGTGTTCCCACGCCGGCGTTGTGACAGAGGCCGTCGCCAGCCGTACCCGTATCGCAAGTCCCGCGCGGTACTCGCTGAGCGCATCACGGGAGCTGCCTTCCCGGTACAAGATGTCGCCGAGCTTCTCGTGCGACTCCGCCAAGTCGTGCTGCCAGCCGGCGTTACGGGGTTCGGCGCGCGCGATGCGGGCAGCGATCGCCAGCGCCGCGCGGTGCGACGCCCGAGCCTGGGGGAGGCTTCCGCGAGCGGCAAAGACGTCGCCGGCTTTCCTTTCGGATGCCGCCAATTCGCTCTGCCACGTGTTATTGCGCGGATTGGTCGCGACCAGGCGCTCCATGATCGCGCGGGAACGCGTCGCTGCGTCGAGCGCCGATTTCGTATCGCCCTGCTCGAGCAGCGTCGTCGCGATCTCGACCAGTGCGCCGTGCTCGCTTTCGCGCAATTCCGGCGTCGCGAAGCCGCCGCTCATGAGCTGACGCTGCAGCGCCTCGGTTCGGCCGAGGATCTGGCGCGTCACATCGACCGGGACGCCGCGATCGCGGAACCGTTGCGCGACGTCGGAGACGACGTCGTTCGCCGTGCGGGTCGCGACGATGACGGCTTTCTTCGTGCGGTCCTGCTGGTATTGCGCGAGACGCCGTTGCCGCTCGGTCTCGCGCAGCGCGCGCTGCGCTTCGTCGAGCGCGGCGATCGTCGCCTTGTGTTCGCTCCTAATCTCGCCCAACGCGCGCTGAGCGGCCTTGCGCTGCGCCTTTTCGGTGTCCAGCGTCTTCGTTTCGGCCAGCACGCGCCGCGCATTGGCCGCCCGCATCCGCTGGTTGGCAAGCAGCGTCCCTTCCTGGGCTTTTTGGCTCTGGCGTAGTGCCGCATCGGCATCCAACCGCAGCCGCCACGAAAGTCCGCCCAGCACGAGGGCCACGACCGCGACTGCGAACATGGCGAGCGCCGCAATCCGCGTACGCCGAGAAACGGCTCGGGCGGCGTCGGCGCGCATCCGTTCCACCACCGCCAGATTCTCGAGATGCTCGCGTTCCGCGGCTTCCTCCGCGTTCTTGCGGCGCTGCTCTCGTTCGCGCTCGTGTTCGCGCTTGGCGATCCCGTCGTCGAGGAACGCCATCGCCTGCGAAAAGGCGCCCTTCACGTAGCGCTCTGCCCATTCGGCGGTCGGCTGCGCCGCCGCTCGCCACTGTTCGGCGATCGCGAGCCCGGGATCGGTCCACAGTGCGGCTTGGCCTTCCGCATGGAGCAGTGCATCCTGCGCGAGCCGGCGATACGTCAGCGCAGACGCGCCTTCGTCCCTGAGCCATTCTTCGAGGCGACTCCACACGCGCATCAGGCTCTCGTGTGAGATGTCGACCACGCTGTGATCGCTCAGCTCGTCCCCGAAGCGCGGCTTGAGCAGCGATCGGCCGGGGGCGCGGAACGCCTCGATGACCCATCTCAACTCGTCGTCCGGGTCCCGCGTGATCGCTCGGGCGGTGGCGAGCTCGACCGGGCGCCGTATTCCCCGGTTGTCGCTGCCGAGCTCGGTAATCGCGCAGAAAAGGCGCCGGGCAACCTCCCGGATCTGCGGCGGCAACTCGCCGTAGATGCTCTCGGCGTGAAGGTCGAGCGCCCTTTTCAGTCCGCCGGTCTTCTCGTAGTGCGGAATGTCAAGGGGTTCGTTGCGGGCATGATCAGCTTTCCAGATGTCCCAGGTACGCATCAAGGCGTGTTGCAAGACCGGAAGCTGATCGGGGTCGTCGCCGACGTCGTTCAGAAGCTGGTTCACGAGCCTCGGCGCGATCATCTGCTCGGCGACGCGAACGGGGCCGACGATGGCTCGTTCGAGCTGAGCCCGGTTCATTCGTGGGATCAGAAAGAGCCCGTCGTTGATTCGTTCCGGCAGGTCTGCGAACTGTGCGCAGTCACCCAGGAAGTCGGAACGCATGGTGAGTGCGACGTAGAGCGGTACGCCGGGATATTCGCTCGCCGCGAGCAGCAGCTTCACGAACGCAGCGGCGGCATCGACGTCGAGCTGCGAATAGCGGAAGAGCTCCTCGAACTGATCGACGACGACGAGGAGATTCTCGTCCGCGTGCAACGCCGCTTGCTGTGCGATCTCGACGAGTCCGAGCCCACCTCGGTCGAGCACTGCGTGAGCCAGGTCGATGCGAAGCTGAGCATCCCCCTCGTGGCCGAGCACGCCTTCGCGGTCGAGCTCGCGCGCGAGCGCGGCCAGCGGCTCGTTCCCCGGCATCATCGTGACGATTCGCCAGCGCGATCCCGCCCCCGACATCGCGCCGACGCGTAGCGCGGGGAACAGTCCGGCACGCACGAGCGACGATTTGCCGCTCCCCGACGTGCCTACCACGGCGACGAAGCGACGCAGACGCAGACGCCCTAACAGCTCGTCGATCTGCTCTTCGCGTCCGAAAAAGAGATGGCCCTCGTCGGCTTCGAACGGCCGCAGCCCGGGAAAAGGATTCTCGGCGATCGGGGCGCCGATCATACGGCGGTGTCTTGCGCGCGCGCGATCGCGCTCAGAAACGGCGTGAATGCGGAAGGATCGAAGCCGTCGTACATCTCCATCTTGATGACGGACTTGTTGCGGAAGCGGTCTTTGTCGGTGCTCCGCTCGGGAACGACGACGACGCCGCGGGCCCGAAACGGGGCTGCACGACCGTACGCGAATGCCTTCTGCAAGTCCATGACGCGCTGTGGTAGCCAGTACGCGGGGGCGGCTCCCCAATACAGCAAAACTGCGTCGCACTCGACGAGGCAGCGCTCGTCGTGCTGGCGGATATCCGCCTCTTTGCCGGCGAAGATCGGATACAACAACTCGAAGTTCTGTTCGTAGAGCCAGTTGTCTAGCGCTTTGACGTTTTCGGAATCGGACGCGTCCCAGACCAAGTAAATCGTCGGTGACGACGTTGCGGGCTGATCGGGAGCGCGGGCGACCTCGACCTCGGCCGGTTGCAAGGCGCTCAGAACGGCGTCCTTGAGTTTCTCGAACGGCGTCACGACGAGGGCCGCCTCGTCGCTCAACCGTCTGACGAACGCCGCCTGGCGTTCCTCGTCGGGAACGACGTTCGGAGCCGACCAGACGAGGCGGGCGAGGTGCGGCCGTCGTTGCATCTCCTCGCCCGCCAGATCGTATTGAAGCTCGAGGATCGAGCGCTGCTCCCGTTCCGGTCCGTACGAGCTGCCGATCATGTGAACGCAGACGTCGGCCTTCGCCAGATCGGTCTTCGCGAGTTCCTCGTAAGCGCGTCCGTAAGGATATGGCGAGACGGGCAGCACCTCATGTCCGTACTGCGCGAGAGTCCGGCGCAGTCTGGCCGAAACGTCGGTGAGGTCGGCAGTGGTCTCCGCGAGGTAGACGACCTTGCCGCTATTCGGTGCGACGACGTCGCGTGCAGCGCCTTCGTCGCCGAGTTTCTTGAGGATCTCGCACGCATGGTAGGCGAGCGTGTTGACGCGTTTGGTGAACTCGAGCCGGCTCGCACTGTCGGCGTCGAGGTCGAACTCGAGCGGCCCGCCGCCCGGGTCCTGCCGATAGAATTCGTAGCCGAGGACATCCGAAAGATCGACCTTTGCCTGCTTTTCGAGATCGCGGTCCACGGGCAGCTTGATGGCCTTGACGATTCGCGAGTGCGTATCGACGAAGAGGCCGCCCTGATGTGATGCGGCCTCGGCGAACAGCTCGAGCTCGGTGCTGCACCACTCGGATTTGAGATAGCCCGGCGAGAGGATGGACACGAGAATCTTCGATGCGCCGACCTCCTTTTTGATCGTCGGCGTCAGCACGGATGTCCCCCGCATCACGGTCTCGTCGTAAAAGACGCTGCTGGCGCGGCCGAGCAACTGCGTGAGGCGGACCTCTACGGCCCGGTGAAATTTTGCGACCCACCCACGCTGAGATTCCGAGAGCGTGAAATTATCCGTGTGGGTGTAGCTGATGAAGATATCTCTCATCGTCCCGACCGTCCAATTGGAAGGCGCTCGCTTCGTCGCACTTCCGCTTAAGCCCTACGAGTCGCTATCTTCGGGTGCATGACACCCAACGGTTGTCGAGCCGGAGCAGCTAGCTCGAGGCTCGCGCGCGCAGGAGCATGCGTGCGCGCAGCATCAATCCGATGGCAGGGACGAGGCCCAGGCCGATGAGCATGAGGGGCAGCGTGAGGCCGCGCGTGTAGGCGGTGTCGCCGCGCAGCGTAACGTCGATCGTCTTGCCGACGTTGCCGGCGTCGGCGCCGTCGATCGTCCCGACGACGACGTGGCCGCCGTCGAGCAGCGACGACCCGCCGACGATCCAGCTGCCGGTGCAGTGCGTGCTTGTCCACCTGCCGGAACCGGTTGTCTTACAGTCGTCGACCGTTGCGACCGCTCGGGGACCGGTCTGGCGCTGCACGAGGAGAAAGATGCCGGACCCGATCATGACCGCCGCGATGATAGCCGCGACGATCGCAGCGAAAATCATGGCGCCCTTCGTAGGCGTGCGTCCCCTTCCGATGATCACGGCGTACTCACCATCATGCTCACCATCATGCTCACCATCCTTGTGGCTCTGCGGCGCATCGACCCGGACTTCAGCTTGATGCTGTGGAGCGGCGCGATGCTCTTCGCGTTGCCTGCGGTGCGCAATTCACTACCCGATAGCCCGCCGCTCGGCATTCAGGCTGACTTTTACATCTTCATGTGGGCAGAATCTGTCGTTGCTGTCTCGATGGTTGTCCTAACGTCGTATTTGATCGCGAAGCGTGCCCGCGGCGGACCGTGAGCGGTAGCCCCGATCCGGCGCCCGTCAGTCTCCGTGGGCGCCTGCCCAGGGCTGGGGCGCGATGGCGATGGCGTCGTTGGCGTAGCTGCGGATGTACGCAAACGAGACAAACCCGTAGCCGTCGCTCCCGAAGCCGGTCCCCATGCTGTTGCGGAAGATAAAGTAGCCGCCGCCGGGGAACGCGCGCGACTCGCGGAAGCCCACGAGGTCGATTGAATGACCGTCGAACATCGGCGGGTTGGAGCCCGTGTTGGCGCTGCGCGGATAGTCCTTGAGCAGCGGAACGCCGGCAACGGTCACCGTGGGAACGTTGTTGTGCCACAAGGTGTCATTGAGCCACCAGATTCCGGTGGCCACCGGACGCCCCGAGCGCAAGATTGTGAGCGTGCGTTGAAGTTCCGCGCCGGTCATCCCCGTGGTGTTGTCCCAGGTTTTGACGACCGTGAACGGATACTTCACCGGGAACATCGCCTGAGCTGCCGCGATCGTGGCCTTGTTCGGCGCCGCGGGATGGTTGGGATCGTACGCCGCGCGGTAGGGCATCTCGCGCAGGGTGGCGATGCCCCACGTGCGATAGCCGCTCATGAACTTGGTGAAGAACCCACCGTCGGCGTCTTCACCCGTCGCGCGGTTGCCGGCCCAGTTGAGATACTCTTCCGACAGGTTGCGGCCCCCGCGCGCGAGCGGCGTAGCGGCCTTCTGATATTCGATCAAAAACGTCGTTGCAAAAACGGTGCAGGTGCCGCGATTGCCCTGATCGCGCACGTGCAACCGGCGCTGCCTGATCGTGGGACGCAGGTCGACCTCCGGTGCGAGACCGGAAACGAAGTGCTCCACGAAGCGAACGTGGATCGGGACCGCGGGGCGCCATGCCGGCACGGCAGCCGCCGCAACGCCGGTCATCAGGAACGCCGACGCGAGGAACGAAGCAGGAAGCTTGTACATGAGCATGCCTCCGGATCGATGCGCGAGCTTGCGCCTTTTCTGGTCCGGGCCGAGGCGGGCCTTCGAGCGCCGGCTGCGCGTGACGGCGGCCCATGCTTTCCAATAGGCACAAGGGCCTCATTCGCGGCCTGATCTATCCGGTTCAGTTCGACCCCGACCCCGTCGACGGAGTCGACCGAGTGCTCGAACTGGTCGTCTACCGGCGTGCGCTCGACGCGGGTCCCGACGAGTATTCGGCGGCCATTGCGGCCGCGCTGCAAAGCGACGAGCAGCTAGCGCCGCTGATACCTCAACCGCATTCCGAACCGGTTATCAGGGCTTATCTCACTGCGCTCCAGCAACGTTTGGCCTGATGCCCGTTCAGGGCCGCGCCCCGAGCGATTTCAGCGCCGCGTTCGCGGTGGCGCGCTGCCCGTAGCCGGGACAGTCGTGCGCCGCCAAACGGTAGAACGGTAGCGCCGTGTCCGGCGAACCCTGCACCGCATAGAATTCGCCGACGTAGAAGTTCGCCTCGCACAGCCGGCCCAGGTTTTTGGCCGGGTCGGGGTCGTGCGCCGCGGCAATGGTCGCGGCCGGCGCGCTCTGCCCGAGGAACAGCCGCACGATCGGCGCCGGCCACGCGCTCATGTCGAGCTGCTTGGCCGCATCCGAGAGCCGGCTTGGCGCGTGGCTGCGGCGACCCGTCACCTCCACGAGCAGCGCCGCGTACGCATCTTTGGGCGCGAGCGTGGCGGCTTTCTCGAAATCGGCGCGGGCCTGATCGAGCGGGCCGCCGCCGTACAGGTTCGCGATGCCGCGCATCACGTATGCGGCTTCCTGGTCGGGCGCGCCGTGGATCGCCGTGCCCAGGGTGGCGACGGCGCGTTCGCGATCGCCCGCGGCGAAGTAGTCGGAGCCCAGCGCGAGTTGGATGTAGGGCACGTTCGGATTGACGCGCACTGCCTGCTCGTAGTCCGCGATCGCGCGGTCGTGCTCGCCGCGCACGTCCTCGATGTACGCGCGCCCGGACAGCGCGAGCATGGCGTTGGGATCCAGGCGCAGCGCCTCGTTGTAGTCGGCGTACGCCCGGTCGTAGTCGAGCTTGAAACCGTACGCGATGGCCCGGTCCGTCCGGTACTTGGCGATGGCCGGCGCCAGGCGAATGGCCTCGCCGTAGTCCGCAACCGCACGATCGTAGTCGGCCTTGAGCTGGTACGCAAAGCCGCGCTGATCGTACGCGAAGGCGAAGGCCGGGTCGAGCCGGATCGCCTCGCTCAAGTCCGCGATCGCGCGGTCGTTATCGCCCTTGCGCTGGTACGCCATGCCGCGGCCCAGCCACGCCGCCTTGGAGGCGGGCTTGAGGCGCAGCGTTTCGTCGTAGTCCGCGATCGCGTGAGCGAAATCGCCCTTTGCGCGGTACGCGTTGCCGCGATTGTTATAGGCGGCGGCCAACTGCGGATTGAGCCGTATCGCCTCGTTTTCGTCGGCGATTTCCTTGTCGTAGTCGCGTTTGGTCTCGTATGCGAGGCCGCGGTTGTTGTAGGCCTCCGCATACCCGGGCTGCAGCCGGATCGCTTCCGTGTATTCGACGATCGCGCCGTCGTTGTCGCTGCGGTCGACTCGCAGGCGGTTGCCGCGGTTGAAGTGCGCGGCGGGATTCGCCGGCTCGATGCGAATCGCTTGGTCGTAGTCGGCCAGGGCCCGCACGTGGTCCCCTTTGGCATCGAACGATGCGCCCCGGTTGACGTACGCGTTGGCGTGGGTCGGCGCGAGGCGGATCGCTACGCCGTAGTCTGCGATCGCGCGGTCCTCGTCGCCGCTGTCGCTGTACGCGAGGCCGCGGTTGTAGTACGCCGATGCGTAGGCTGGATCGAGCCGGATCGCCTCGGTGTAGTCGGCGATCGCCCGCGCAAAGCTCTTTTTGGTTTGGTAGCTATTACCGCGGTCGTAGTAGGCGATCGCGTTGTTCGGGTTCAGGCGCAGCGACTCGTCGTAGTCGGCGATGGCGCGGTCGTGATTCCCGGCAACGTCGAAGGTCACGCCCCGATTGGTATAGGCGGAGGCGTGCTTGGGATCGAGCCGGATCGCCTCGTCGTAGTCCGCGACCGCTCGGGCGACGTCGCCCTTGCTCCAATAGGTATTCCCCCGGTTGTAGAACGGGACGGCGTCGCGCGGCGTAAGCCGAATCGCTTCGCCGAACTCCCCGATCGCGCGATCGTAGTTGCCCTGCGCGTGATCGACCGCGCCGAGGTTGTTGTACTCGCCGGCGATGCGCTCCGGATCGCCGCTCTGGCGCGCGAGCTCCAGCCTCGCGTCGTACGACGCTCGAGCAGCGGTGACCGTGTCGAATCGTTGAACGAACTCGGGCACGCCGAGCGGAAACGAGACGCTGGGCGTCCCCGTCGCCGCGATCACGTCGATCGCCTTGACCGACAGCGGCGCGGCGGACGACGGTGCCGACCCGGCCGTGCTTGCAACGGGCGCGTTGCGCGACGTTCGCGGCGCGTCTGGTTTCGCCGCGCCGATCTGCAGGCGCGCGGCGTAGGCCACGTCGACGCTGCCGCGGCGGCACGCGAAGGTCACCTTACGCCCCGAGGTGTCGAACGAGAACACCGTGCCGCGCGCCGAGGCGGTGAACGTGTTGCCGTAGCGCACTTGAAAGAAATCCAGCGCCCCGTGCACGACCGAGAACAGCGCGCTGCCGTGGGCCACGCTCGATCGTTCCCCGGCGCCGGTCGCGTCGAGCGTGAAGCTGGTGTCGGGCCGCAACGTGGTGGTGCTCTTCGCGTCCGTCGACGCGATCACAACGGTCACCCGCAGCGGGACGTCGATGCGTGCGCCGTCCGGCAGCGTCGCATGGACGGTCAACGGTTGGGGGTGACCGCCGGCCGGCGTCACCGTCGGCCGCGCGGTCGCACCCGGCTGCGTGCGGATCTCCAGCACGACGTGCTGCCGCACGGCGGCCCCGGCCGGTGCCGGACCGAGCGCGAGCAGCAGAAGCGTCGGGCCGAGCCCGAGTGCGAGGCGTCTGGTCACGTCATGCTGACCCCGTAGGGGCTGCGAGTGGAGGAGGCGGTTTGGGTTCCAGGCCGGCGAGGATCTCCGCGACGAGGCCGGGCCGGTCGTCGATGCTCGCGGCTTGAATGTCGTCGACGGTGGCCAAGATCACCGGCTTGCCGCGCATGATCGGAAGGACACACCGCGAGCCTTCCCCAGCCGTGATCCATTTCCGGTGCGCGCGCTTGATTTCGAACCGGCAGTACGGCCGCTGGAAGTAGGTTTCCGAGTACACCGGAACGACGAACCGGCTGCCGTCGATCGCCAGGCTGATCTTGTCCTGCCAGGCCGAGCCGACCCGGATCGACGAGGTGTCGAAGAAGATTTCGAGCTTGCGCCCGTCGGCGGAGCGCGCGTCCTTGAGCGGGACGAACACGTTTTCGTAGACCCAGCTGAACTCGTCGTGCGCGTACGAGATGAACACGTCGTAGTCGTTTGATTCTTCGGGCGGGGCATCGATCGCCCGCGACTGCTCGAACAGGATCTCCCGCCCGCGCTCGCCGCACAGCCCGGCCGCAAAGAGCACGCTCATCGCAACCAGGCTCACCTGGGGTTGAATCTGCCGCGCGACGAGCATCCAGGCCTCGAACGCGCCGAATGCCGCCAGGGCGAATGCGCCGGCCGCGCCCGCGGCGATCCAGGGAAGGGAGCTGCGCAGCGCGCGTAGCTGGAGCCGGCGCAGCCCTTGGAAAACCGCGATGAAAGCGACCAGCGTGAGCGCTGCAAACCCCGCGACGAGCAGTGCGAGCAACTCGTTGGCGGGGAGCGGCTGAAAATACCCCGAGTCGGCGTTCTTGCGCTCGAGCAGATCGCTCAGCGCCCACGCCAGCAGCTCGGGATTGCTGCGCGGTGCCGCTCCGCGGTGCAGCGGCCCCAAGTCCTTCTCCAGCGTCGCGACGATGACGTATTTCCCGTTGAAATCGGCGCCGGCGGGGAATGGCTGCGCCCGCGTCACGCGCTGCACGCTCTGGGCGAATGCCGCCTGCGCTCCCAGCCGCACCGCCTCCATCGTTTGCGTCGCCCCGGAGCGATCGCAGGCCGCTCGGGGTTCCCCGGCGACGTCCTTGACCGCGCGGTACGGCAGCGCCCAGAGATCTTGGGTCCCGGCAACGTTCCCTTTGCTGTCGGTTTGCGGAAGCCGATAGCAGCGCTGGTAGAACACGCCGTCCGCCGCGGCGAGCTGCAGAATCGTGTGACCGGCCGCCAGATGATCGTAGACGTTGTCGCGATCGAGCGCGCCCAGCGACGCCGCGTCGATCTGACCGGCGCCCTGCGTCGCGACCGGATTCTCCGTCGCGTACACGGCGATTTTTGGCGCGGCCGCAGCCGCGGCGTCGAGGCTCTTGGTCAACGCCGCGGTCGCCGCATCGGGACGGCACGCCTGGGTATCGGGCGTCGCGCAGACCGACTCGAAGTACAGGTCGAGCAGTACCGCGGCGGGCCGCTGGCCGTGGGCACGCAGGCCGTCAAGGAACTGCGCGATCGTTTGACGATCCCGGGCCGGAGCACGCTGGTCGTAGTCCGCGAGATCGACGACGGAAACGTTGCCGGCGAATGCCGGCGCATGCAGGTTGCTCAAGGATTGGAACACCGACCAATCCCACTCGTGCCACACCGGCGCCAGCACGAACGTCGCCACCCCGAGAAGCGCGACGTAGACCGCGATCAGGACCGCCGTCGCCCGCAGCCAGGGCTGATTGGTCACGTTCCGCGACCGATCACGCGCAGCGGGCGGTCGCGGCGCGCCAGCAGCCATTCGGCCTGCTCGACGAGCGCCTCGCGTCCGACCTCGCGCAGGACCTGGGCCTGACCCGTGGACTCGCCGCCGGCGCGGTGATGCAGCTGATGCAGCGCGCGATCGAAGACGCTGAACATGCGGTCGTAGCGCTTTGCGTTCGCCGAATACCCTCGTTTGTCGGCGTAGCTCGCGAACAGCGCAGCCGCCGCCCCGACGAGCGCCGCGAACGACGCGGCCCAATGCTGCGCGCTCACCGCCATCGCGCCGAAGAGCGAGCTGAACGGCGGCAGCAGCAGGATCGCGACGACGACGATCGATCCCACGCCGATCCATTGCGAAACCTTGCCGATCCGCTGGTAGACTTGGGCGCGACGTTGATCGCGCGTCGCGGCGCGATGGTAGTACCGCCACTGCTCGCGCACCCAGTCCAAGGCGAGGCGCTCGTTGCGCGCCTGCGGTGTAAGCGATTCCACGAACGCCGCCGAGCGAAGCACCATCCGGATCCATTGCAGCTCGCTCTGCTGCATCCGCATATAGTACGGATCGACGAACTCCTCGCCGCCGACCGCGTTCCAAGCGATCTGGACGCGCAACCCCTCGCTGACCGCGCGGTAGTCTTGATAGCGGTTTTCAAGGTCGGCGCCGCGCACGATACGATACGCGATGAACGCCGCGACCAGCGTGGCGATCTTGACTGGCTCGGGCCCCAACGTGTCGCCGAATCCGAGCTGCGCAGCGATCGCGATCAGGGCGAGGGCGTAAAGCACCCGGAGCTGTGAGAGAGCACGTCCCTGCAGCCGGTTCGCCGTTCGGTCGGTTCGCGCCATCAATCCAGGCAGCCCGGCGGCTGCGGGCGACTCGGCCGTCGCGGCGAGATCCGCATTGAAGCGATCGAGCAGCCCGATCGCCGCGTCGAAGCTCGCTCGCGCTTTCCGGTCGCCGGAGAAACGCCGCGGATAGCGGCGCTGGACCGAGAACGTTGCGTCCGGCCGCGGCTTGCCTAGGCGCGACGTGACGATTTGGAAGACCGGCGTCGGATCGGGCTGATGACGCTCGTCGATGCTTGAGGCCCACCGCGTCGACGCAAGTCCCGTCTCGCGGAGCTGCACGATGCCGGCGGTCGCCCCAGGCGCCGGCGACGTCGCGCCGTCCCAAAGCGCGATGAGGATGTGGCTGTGGAATGCGAGGTACCAGCCCGTCGCGGCCTCGCCCCCGGTATCCGCCTCCGCGTGCGCGACGACCGAGACGTGCGAGCAGCGAGCCAAGACTGCGCGCAGACGCGCCGCATCGGCCGGCGTGAGGTCGCGTTCGTACGTCTCGGGCGACATCGCCATGCACCCGATGACGGCGAGTCCCGCGTCGAGCGCGACCTCGGCCGACAGCAGCCCGGCGCCGCGGCGCAGCAACGAAAGCACGACGAGGCGCGTGTGCGGCACGCTCCGCGCGACGTCGTCGAGCAACGCGCGCAAGGCAGCGCGCATCGCAGGCTCGTCGGCTGGTACGATCTCGCGATGGCCGGTGATCCCCACCACGAGCGCAGCGCCATCCGATGAAAACGCCGGCGGTGCCTGCTCCACGCCTCCTGCGTACGCAGGCGCAGTCCCCCGCTCCTCCGCACGCACGGTCTGCACGCCGTTGCCGGACCCGGTCAGGTTTCGATCGGCGTATCGGTGGCCTTTCCCCACTCCGCCCACGAGCCGTAGTAGACGCGAACGTCGCGGTATCCGAGGAGATACGTCAACGCGAACCACGCCTGGCTGGCCCGATTGCCGATCGTGCAATAGGTGACGACCTCGGATTGCGCCGTGACGCCGCGATCTTGCAAGGTCTGCCGCATCTCGTCGGCGTTCCTGAAACTACCGTCATCGGTGCGCAGCAGCTCGATCGGGACGTGCACGGCGCCCGGTATGTGCCCCGCGCGTCCGGCCCCTTCGGTCGCGCCGGACGGCCAGAACCGTTCGCCGTCGTACTCGGCCTGCGATCGCGTATCGAGGATCAATGGAGTCGGCCGGCCGATCGTCTCCCGTACGCTCTCCTTCGACGAGAACGACGCGTTCGGCGCGGCGAGCGCGTAGTGCGAGGGCGCGAACGCCGGAACATCCGTGGACCACGTTCGGCCCGCGGCGATCCACTGGTCGCGCGAGCCGTCCATCAAGCGCACCCGATCGTGTCCGTGCGCCTTGAGCAGCCAGAAGCCGAGGTGAGCGCCGTAGCCGTAACAGACGACCGTCGTATCGGGAGTCACTCCGGATTTGCGCAGGACGTCTTGCAACTCGGCGGCGTTTACCGGGCGGTAGTCGGGGTGGCGCAAATCGGTGTACGCATTCCAGAGCGCGGCCCCGGGAATGTGCCCGGCGTTGTACGCCGATGCGCTGACATCGATCTCCACGATCCGCACGGACGGATCGTCGATGCGCGCCGCGATCCAGGCTGCGTCGACGCGTCCATCCGGGGAAGTATCAGCAGATTCCACGGCTACCTCCTGGTCCCCGAGCCTTTGGACGGCGGCTTGCGTTTTCCCATCCGCGAGCGAGCGGGCGCACGTTCCAACCCACCGCCTGGTATGCCGAGGACATCGCGTTCTTCGCGGAATACAACCGAATTCGCGAGGAGTGGTTCGGCCCTCACGGACCCGGCGATGCACAACTCGCCGAATACTTCGGACAGCTGGAGAGCACGTGAGCAAGCCGAGAGTCCTCTACGTATTGGTCCAATACCCTCAGCTGTCCGAGACGTACATCCGTGCGGAGATCGAGGCGATCCGCGCCGACTTCGACGTTGAGATCATCTCCTTGATACCCGCCGATTACCCCTACGCGAACTACTTCCCGTTCAAGCTTCTTCCGACGCGCGCCGAGATCCAGAGCGAGATCGAGCGCTTCCGCCCGCACCTCGTGCACACGCATTGGCTACACACGCAACTGGAGCTCGTGATCGATCTTTCGCGCGCGAACGGCATCCCGTTCACGGTGCGTTCGCACTCCTTCGACACGCTCTTCGACGCCGTACCGCAGCACCTCGCGGCTTCGGTCGAGGCGCTCAACAGCGACCTCTGCCTAGGAGTGTTGACGCTTCCGTTTGCAGTGCAGCGGCTGCGCAACGCGGGCATCGACGCCCGTAAGATCAAGGCCGTCTATCCGGCCGTCCAATACGCGGAGTTCCTCGACCGCGGCCCCAACGGCGACGCGGTGATGAACGTCGGAGCATCACTGCCCAAGAAGAAGTTCGAAGACTTCGTCGCGCTCGGCGCTGCGCTCCCGGGTGTCGAGTTCAACCTCTACTCGATCGGGTACCTATCCGATTCGATCCGTGCCGTGAACGAGGCGCACGGGAGCCCCGTGAACGTTCGGCGCCCGGTCGAACCGAGCGAGATGCCCGCGGTCTACAAGGCGCACCGCTGGCTGGTGGTGACAGCCGACAAGTCGATGGGAACCGTGGGCTGGCCACTGTGCATCGCCGAGGCGCAAGCGAGCGGCGTGGGCGTCTGCGTGCCGAACTTGCGCGAGGACTTGAAGGACTACGTCGGAGCGAGCGGCTTCTTCTACGACTCGATCGACGAGGTTCGCGAGATCATCTCGCGACCGTATCCGGACCACATGCGCGAAGCGGCGTACGTGCAGGCGCGCAAGAGCGACATCGGCATCCATAAGTCGGTGCTCACCGACCTCTGGGAATCTGCTACGCCTGCTGCGCTGAGGTAGCTTCGTGCCGGGCCACCGACCCGGCAAGCTGACGGACGTACCCCGCCGCCAGCTGCATCGGGTTTAGGATCGCAGCGTTGCCGTAGCGCCAGATCGGAACGGGCGCGAGCGGGTCGTACGTCAGCGTCGGGTCGGTCGGCGTGCCGGCGTCGTCGGCGTAGTTCAGCGCGATCTCGTACACGTCGTCATCACTCCATGCCGGCGCCGATTCGAGCTTATCGAACAGCCGCCGCTGATGCCAGCCCATGCCCATGCCCACGCCGTCGTGTCCCATCGCGAGATAGGCGCCCCACCCCAGCAGCACCTTTCCTTGGATCTGGGCCAGGCTGCGCACGGGGAAATGCGCGAGGGCCGCGTCCGCCAGCAGTTCGGACGGCGCGGTGCCGCGTGCGTCGAACGCATAATGGTTCCCTTGAGAGATCGCGAAGTCTCCGCGTTGTGCGTATCCACGCGAGAGCACGCATTTGGTGTACGCGGGGCTCGCCTCGACCAACCGCCGGTGACGGATGCGTTCGAGAACGCGCGGCACGTCGGCCGGATCGCGCGGTGTCGGAACGTACGTGAGCCAGGACAGGCGCCCGTTCTGCCCAGGCGAGAGCGCAGCCAGCGATCCCTCGAGGGCGTTACGGTCGGTGACCTTTACGAACTCGTCGGCGTCGAGGAGAAAGAGAAAATCCCAGTCCGATTCCGCCGCGGACTGACGGGCGACGCGGGTCACGGTTTCGTATTGCCGCTTCGGCAATAACGGATCGTGCAGGATCGTGACCGCAAGACCTTCGGCGCGCAGCGCTTCGAGAACGGGCAACGTTCCATCGAACGAGGCGTTATCGACGACGGTCAGCGCATCCAGATAGCTGAGGTTATGGCGCACGAACTCCTCGATGACATCGCCTTCGTTCTTGACGCGCGCCAGCCCATGCAGCTTCAACGAAGTGACGCGTTACAACACTTCCAGACGGCAACCTCCCAACGCCCAGCCGCTGATTCCGGCCCGGCGGCGCAGTTCACCCGCTCAAGAGAAGCGGAATCGCAGCGCAGCGGTGGTTCTCACCGGGCGATGCTGCGCGCACGACACGAGCCGCAGGTCGTAGAAATCGTCACCTTCCGCGGCGCACCCGCACGGCCATGAAACCGCCGCACGCGGTCCGTGCGCGCACTCGACAGCGAGCCGGTTGGGACGCCCCACCAGGGCGGTCAATTCGCGAAGCGTAGTCCGCAAGGTCGTCACCTCCGGAGAGCACGGGTATCGATCGTACGCGGCACGTTCGCGCCCGGTCTGCCTGCGACCGTACATTGCACCGCCCGCCGCCGGTAGGTGTGCCCATCCTCACAGCGGCGCAGCGCCGCGCGAGAAAGCGGCGCAGCGCCGCGCGAGAAGCCGGCGCCGCGTTTAGCCGATCATCCAGTCTCCGGCGAACTCGGGGACGAACCGGCCGCGCTCTTCGGACGCCGGCGTGCCGTGATCGGGGCAGGCCCGCAGGCTCAGCTCGCGCATCGTCTCGCCGTCGGCATGGCAGCCGCAACGCCAGCGTACGCCGACATCTCCGCTACCCTCGCTGAGCCGCGGAAGGTTGATGACGAAGCGGATGGGGCGTCCCAGGCGCTTCAGCAAGGTGGCGTAGGTCGGCACGGCTTTGTCCCCCCGAAGAGTTCGCTCGATGGTTCGAGACTACGGCTCCGGGGGCGACGATCCCATACCTGAAACCGGGTACCGTCCCCGGAGCCCAGGCTGCCACCGGCTCGGCCGCAAGTCAACTAAGAAAATAGTTAGAATCGGCCCGCGACCGCCTCGAAGCCGCAGAAGGCCGCGACCGATCGCAGTTGCTCGACGCTCGAAGCTCGGGTCTCGAACAGCCGCGGCGAGCAGACCAGCACGGCCAGAGCGCGACCGCGCGACAGCGCCACGTTGAAGCGGTTCTCCTCGAACAAGAAATCCGCGCCGCGCGGGGCGTCGTCGGCGCTCGACGCCGCGACCGAGTAGATCACGGCCGGCGCTTCTTGGCCTTGGAACTTGTCGACCGTACCGACCCGGACGCCGTCGCCGAAGCGTTTGCGCAAGCGCCGCCGCAGCAGCCGCACCTGCGCGTTGTACGGCGACACCACCAGCACGTCGTGGGCGGTGATCGCGTGCTCGGCGCCGAGCCGGTCGGTGAACGTTCCCCCGATCAGCCCGCCCAGGATCTCTTCGACGGCCGCCGCCTCCTCGTCCGAAGACTGCGCGTTGGACTCGTGCACGACCGGAACGTAGCGCAGTCCCGCGCCGGCGAACCACGGCGCATCGATGCGCTGCCGCGCGCACGACGCCGCCGCGCACAACCGCCCCTCGTACACCATCTCCGAAACGAACTCGCACAGAGCCGGGTGCATGCGAAACGTGCGATCCAGAAAGACGCCGCGGTCTTCGGGGATCGTGCCGCGCGGCGCGAGGCTGCCGGGCTCGGCGAGCAAGTGCTCGAGCACCGAGGCGCCGACGCCGTCGGGATGGGTGCCGACGGAAACGTGCGCGAGCTGTAACGGATCGCCGAGCAGGATGACGTTGTCGGCGTTCGTCGCCATCGCGAGCGCGTCGGCGAGCGCGACCTGGCCGGCTTCGTCGATCACCAGATAGTCGACGCGCGCGAGGTCGTCGCGCGAGAACAGCCACGATGTCCCCGCGACCAGCTCGTACTCGCCGAACGCTGCGTTCTTCTCGGCGTTCTCGATGAACGACTCCGGGCGAATCGACTCGAACGGCGAGTCGGGATTGGCCTTGTCGCACTTCTTGACGCCGCGGAAGACCTCGCCGCGCTCGTCGACCGCGGCCTCGACCGCGTGCAGCAGGTTGTTGATCGCCTTGTGGCTGTTCGAGGTGACGCCGACGCGCTTGCCGGCGGCGAGCAGCGTGGCGATGACGTGTGCGCCGTCGAAGGTCTTGCCGGTGCCGGGCGGGCCTTGCACCGCGAGCGCGCTGCGGTCGAGGCGCAACGCGAGGCTGGCGATGTCGGCCGGATCGATCGCTTCGGCGCCGGGACGAATCTGCGGCTGCACCCGGTCGCCCTCGTGGAGCCCGGTGATGCGCGGCCGGGCGCGGCGCAGGATCTCCGATGCGGCGGGATACGCAACGGTCTGCGTGCCGTCGAGCGCGGCCTGCGCGAGCCGGAGCAGCGCGGCCTGCTGCACGCCGGTGTAGATCGGCCCGCCGGGCACCAGCGCGCGCGGATGCGGATCGTGCGGCCACTTCTTGACCCGCACGAGACGCGCGTCTTCGTCGACCTGCACGACCTCGAGCGCGGCGGCGTCGCGGCGGTCGACGTCGAGGAACGAGCCCGGGCCGACCTTGTGCTGCTGCACCGGAAACCGGTACGTGTACGTCGCGCGCGTCCCGCGCCGTGTCGGTTCGAGCGCTGGAAACTCGGTTGCGAGCTCGAGCTCGCCGAGCGCGTCGGAATCGTCGACGAACGTATCGTCGGGCGCGCGCTCGTAGCGGTCGAACAGCGCCCACCAGACCGGCTTCTCTTCGCGCCGGTGGTAGCCGGCGAGGTGCGCCAGCAGCTCGCGCTCCGACCCCGGCGGCGCGTCGGCCAGGAGCGCGAGCTGGACGTCGTTGAGCCGGCGCAGCTCGCGCAGCTTCTCCTCGGTGGGCAGCTTCGGGTCGCGCTCGGCGCGGAACGCGATCTCGAGCGCGTAGCTCGAACGCGCCTCGTCGCGCAGCTGCAGCAGCCACTCGTGCAGGCGGCGGGTCGAGATGCAGTCTTCTTCGTTGTACCGCACGATGTCGCGCCGGCGCGCGGGGTCGCGGTCGAGCAGGTACTCCTCGAACGCGACGATCGACTGATCGCCCTGGCGCACGTCGGCGTCGCGTACGAACCCGTAGAACAACTCGAGCTTCTTGATCGAGTAGCCTTCCTGCGACTGCGCGAGTGCGCCCTTGACGACCGCGTACAGATCGACCAGTACCTCGCCACGCAGCAGTTCGTCGACCTCTTCCTCGCGGGTGCCGTGCCGCATCGCGAGCCGGCGCAGCGCCGTCTTTTCGTACGCCGCGTAGTGGTAGACGTGCGCGCGCGGATGCTGCCTGCGGTGCGCCATGAGCCAGCCGACGAAACGCTCGAACGCAGCGCGCTCTTGCGTCCGCGTCTCGCCCCAGAACTCACGATACGGCTCGCGCGCATCTTCGGGGACGAACGCGCCGAACAGATATTCCAGCCCCTTGCCGGCCTCGTAGAGCGGGTCGCCTTCCATGTCGAAGTACACGTCGCCGCCGGCCGGCGGCGGCAGTGCACCGAATCCGTGCAGCTCGCGCGGCGCCAGCAACTCGTACGAAGGCCGGCCCGTCGCGCGCTGATGCAGCTGCAGCGATGCTTGCCGCTGCAACGTCGCGAAGGTCTTTTCCACCACCCCGGGCGGACGCGCCGCCGCGCTCGCGGTGGCCAAGCCTTCGAGCGTGGCGATGCCGCCGGCAGCGAGCCGCTGCGTTTGGTCGCGCCGTATCCCCGCCACCAGCGAGAGGTGATCGACGCCGCGCCGCACCGCATCGCACTGCGCTTCCCAACCGCACTGTCCGCACGCGGTCACGCGGTCGGGGACCGCGGCAGGGTCGAGCGTCGCGAGCGCCGCTTCGAAGCGGCGCTTGGCCGCACGCACGTACGCGACGTAACGGCTGGGATCGTACGTCGTTTCATGGCCGTCGCCGAAGAGCGCGCGCACGCGCCGGGGCAGCGCGCCCTGGACGGCGGCGAGCAGGTCGGCGTACACGCACAGCTGGACGATGAACTCGGGCTTCTCGGCGGTCGCCAACTTCGTGTCGGCGACCTCGTACGACCACGCCCCGAGCCGGCTGGCTTCCTCGACGCGCAACAGGAAGTCGGCGCGCCCGGTCCAGGCGCCGTCGAGGAACGAGGCTTGGTAGATCGCCGGCGCACCGCTCGCCATGGCGACCCGTGTCGCCTCGACCGCGCGCGCCAGGTCGCGGGCGGTGTTGTCGCCTTCGGGGACGCGCACGACGGCGACCCCGCTCGCTTCGAGACGTTCGAGCACGCGCCGCTCGTGCTCGCGCCCCTTGCGCGCGATGATCTCGAGCGTGGGATCGTCCTCGGGCCGCGCGTCGCCGCGGGCGAGCGCGCGCCGGTTCAGCGCGACCCGATGCGGGCACGCCAGGTAGTCGTTGAGGTCGGAGGCCGCGAGGACGACCCGGCCGTCAACGAGGCGCACGCATCACCATTGCCAGGCTCATACGACGATGGTAGGCGGTGTCCGTGCCAGGCGGGTGGCAGTCCCGCCCGTCGAACTCTGGCCGCATGGAACACCCGCGCTGGAAGTTCGACGGCGTTCGCGTCGTCCACGGCTGCGACCTCGACCCGAACACGCCGCAGACCAGCGGGATGAACCGGGCGGCCGCGATCACGACCGCCAGCGCCGGCGCCCGCAAGCTCTGGGCCGGGACGGTCGTCATCGAGCCCGACGCTAAGACCGGCGCCCATCACCACGGCGACCTCGAGAGCGTCATCTACGTCGTGAAGGGCCACGCCCGGATGCGCTGGGGCGAGCGCTTGGAGTTCACAGCCGAGGCCGGCCCGGGCGATTTCATCTTCGTGCCGCCGTACGTCCCGCACCAGGAGATGAACGCCTCGCCCGGCGAGGCACTCGAGTGCGTGCTCGTCCGCAGCGGCCAGGAGCCCGTGGTGGTCAACCTCGACGTGGCCGCTGCCGACGATCCCCAGACCGTCCGCTGGATCGACGACATACACCGAACTTAACATTCCGACGCGTTCCGTACGGTCCGGGTCACGTTTCGGCCAGGACCGCGCAGGCAAGGAGGCCGGGGCCGGATCGGTGCGAAGGGTGCATTCGATGTTCCGGATTTTCTCGCTGCGTCACACCGCAGCGCTGTTCGTCTTATGCGCCGCGCCGCTTACTGCAACGCCGGCTACGGCGAGCCCGCTCGCCCCGGGCCCTCGGCCGGCCAGCGAGTCGAGCTACGCCGCGGTGCTGCGCACGATCAATCCGCAACTGCCGGTGAAAAAGGCGCGCGCCTACGCCCGCTCGGTGATGGCGAACGCTTGGCGCACGCACCTCGACCCGCGCTTCATCATGTCGATCGTCACGGTCGAGTCGCGCTGGCGCGCGAACGCCGTCTCGCGCTCCGGCGCGCGCGGCCTGGGACAACTGATGCCCGCGACGGCCGCCGGTCTGGGCGTCAACGCCTGGAGCCCGTCGGAGAATCTACGCGGGACCTCCGCCTACCTCAAGTCGCTGATGGACCATTTCGCCAAGAAGCCCAACGGAACCACGTTGGCGATCGCCGGATACAACGCCGGGCCCAAGGCTGTCGAACGCTATCGCGGGATCCCGCCCTACGCCGAGACGCAACAATACGTCGTGCGCGTGCTGCGGGTGTGGAAGCAGCTCAACGTGCGCATCGGCCGCGCGTTTGCGGCGCCGGTAGCGGCGATCGTGGTCCGTCCCGCCGCGCCGCTACCCGACATCCGCCAATGGGTCAGCGAGTCGAACTCGGTATTGCCCGCGACCGCTCAAGCAGTCGAAGCGACACCGAATCCGGCGCTGGCCCCGCATGCGGACGCGCCCCCGACCACCTCCCCCGCCGGCGAGAGCGTCGACCCGGTCAAGTAGCAACCGGCTGCGCGGGTTGACGCAACCGACCCGCATCCCCGTCCTGTCGGGACTCATATGAGGACGGACGGCGCGGTCCCCGACACGATGCGGGCGGCCGTGATCGACGCGTTCGGCGGTCCGGAGCGGCTGGTGATACGTGACGTGCCCGTCCCTGACGTCGCGGCGAACGAGGTCCTCATCCGCGTCGATACCGCCGGCGTCGGCGTCTGGGACGCCACGACGCGGCGCGGAGAATGGGCCGACGGCCGCGATCGCTTCCCGCTGGTGCTCGGTGCCGACGGTTCGGGCACGATCGCCGCGCTGGGCGACGACGTGCAGGGCCTGCGCCTGGGTGACGCGGTGATCGGCTACGCCTACGGCGACGCGAAGGGCGGTTTCTACGCCGAATATGCGGCGCTCGATGCCGGACACGTAGCGCCGATCCCGGTCTCGTTGGACTTTCGCGAAGCCGGCGGGATCGCGGTAACCGGACTGACCGCGCTCGCCGGCATCGACGACGCGCTCGAGCTGCGTCCGGGCGACGTCGTGCTCATCCACGGTGCGACCGGCGGTGTCGGCACGATGGCGGTGCAGTTCGCGAAGCGGCGCGGAGCGCACGTCGTCGCGACGGCGAACGGCGGGGAGGGTCGCGAACTGCTGCGCCGGCTCGGCGTCGACGACGCCATCGACACGCAACACGACGACGTGCTCGCCGCGGTGCGGCGCGTGCTGCCCGCCGGCGTGGACGCGATTCTCGCGCTCACCGGCGGCGCGTCGCTCGAACGCTGCCTACCCGCGCTACGCGCGGGTGGGCGGCTCGCCCACCCCAACGGTGTGGACGCACCGGCCCCCGCCGGGATTCGCGCGACGGCGTTCGACAGCGCGCCGAACCCCGCCGCGTTCGCGCGGCTCAGCGCGCTCGTCGACGAAGCGCCGATCGCCTTCCCGATTGCGGCGACCTACTCGCTCGACGACGCCGCCGAGGCCCATCGCCGCCTCGAACGCGGGCACGTCCTGGGCAAGATCGTACTCGTGGTCGATGCCCGCGAAGACGTGATCGAGAAGGTCGCCTAGCCGCGGATCAGACGCGCGCGGGCTGCGCTCCCAGCTGCTCTTTCATCTCCGCCATGCGCCGTCCCATTTCGAGCATTTCGTTCTCGTCGAACAGCTCTTGCGCGCCGGGGAACAGCTTGGACTCTTCCTCCTTGACGTGATGCTCGATCAACTCGCTGAGCGCTTTGATCTTCGGCTTGAACGATTCGTCGGTCGAATCGACGGCCTCGATGTCGGCGATGACCTTCTTGGCCGCCGAGTGCTCCTCGTACGACTCGAGTACGAGATCTCGCTCTTCCTTTTCGCCGCGCTTGGTGCGCGCTTGGATCGCGGGATAGAAAACCTTTTCTTCGATCTCGGCGTGCACTTTGAGCGCCTGGCAGATCTCGTCTCCGAGTTTCTGCAATTGCGCGGTCGCGCGGTCGGAGCACTCTTCAACATCTTTGAAGAGGCCTTTGACGGTCTTGTGGTCGGCTTTGAGAAGGGCGACGGCGTCCTGTTTCATGCCAAGCTCTTGCCCACCGCGAGCACGCGCGTACGCGGGGCGCTCGCCTGCTGCCCGCGCCGCAACCTTACGGTTGCGAACGTTAGGGAGTCTTGCCGGGCGCGGAGGGGAACGGCGTCGCCGTCGGTTTGACCGGCGGCGCAGGCGCCGGCGCTGCGGTGGGCGGCGCACTGGTCACGCTCGAAGCGGCCGCGGCGTCCGAGGCCTTCGGCGCAGGCGCGGCCTTCGGCGCGGCCGAGGCCGACGATGGATGCGGCAACGCGTACAGCGCGAACACCGCGGGGCGATTAGCGACGAGCTTGAGCGTCGTCGCGGTCGAGGCGAACAACAACCGCTGCGGCGGCAACGTCGGTGCGACCGTCGGACCGATCGATCCGGCGGCGCCCGGGCTCGCCACGGGGCCGGTGGGCCCGCCCGGCGCGAGGCCGCCCGCAACCCTCGTCGCACTCGACGGCGACGGCGTCGCGGTCGGTGAACCCGATGCCGCCGGTTTCGCCGAGCCGCCCGGGCTCGCGCCCGCTAGCGGCGCCATGGTGCGCGCGATCATCGGCGGCGGGGTCGAGACGGTGTCGAGCTCCGCGACCGCGAGGCGATAGCGGCTGTCTTTCTCGCCCGAGTTCCACATCGCCAGTCCGAACTCGCCGTCCCGGTACTGCGAGGCGATCTCGCGCGGTACGTCGAGCGCGAAGCGCGGATAGCTCTCGAGGGTCACATCGTGCGTCGGCAACAACGTGACATATGCCAGCGCGCGCGCCGGGTGCTCGCGCGACTTCTTGCGCTTGCCTTTGCCGCTGCTGAAGTTCAGATCGGGTCCGTCCTGCGGTTTGACGATCGACAACGTGACGCCGATCGAAACCGCGACCGGGGTCGGGGCCGCGGGCGGCGATGCGTTCTTATTCTTGTCGTTCTTGCCCGCCGGCGCCGCGGTTGGTTCGGGCGCCTTGGGGAACGCGATCGCGCCGCCGTAGCCGCCGACAGTGGGGAGTTCCTGGAACGCGGTCGACTCGCCGTAGGTCAGGATCGAGCTCGACTGGTTGGCCGGCGGCGCCGGCGAGCTGCCTTGCCCGAAATTGGGCGTCGCCATCGTGCTGGGCATCCCAGAGCCCGAGCCGAACGAGCCGGAGCACGCTGCGACGGCTGCGCCCAGTACGACGCAGCCGGCCGCCGCGGTAAGAACGCGAGCGAGAGTCATCGCCCGTACGGTTCGCGTCCTATGCGCTAGAGTCCGCCGTGGCGATGTAAACCTCGGCGCCGCTTGCCAGAAACTCCTCAGACTTCTGCGCCATCCCGCGCTGGGCGTATTCGCGCACGTCTTGGGTGATCTTCATCGAGCAAAAATGGGGACCGCACATCGAGCAGAAGTGCGCCACCTTCGCACCCTGTGCGGGCAGCGTCTCGTCGTGGAACTTGCGCGCGGTGTCGGGGTCCAGGCTCAGGTTGAACTGGTCTTCCCAGCGAAACTCGAAGCGCGCCTTCGACAGGACGTCGTCGCGGTGCCGCGCCCCGGGATGTCCCTTTGCGATGTCGGCTGCGTGGGCGGCTAGCTTATAGGTGATGACGCCGACTTTCACGTCGTCCTTGTCCGGGAGCCCGAGGTGCTCTTTCGGCGTGACGTAGCAGAGCATCGCCGTCCCCATCCAGCCGATCATCGCCGCCCCGATCGCGCTGGTGATGTGGTCGTACCCCGGCGCGATGTCGGTGACGAGCGGGCCCAGCGTGTAGAACGGCGCCTCGTCGCAGATCGCCAGCTGTTTGTCCATGTTCTCTTTGATGAGGTGCATCGGGACGTGGCCGGGCCCTTCGACCATCACCTGCACGTCGTGCTTCCACGCGATCTTCGTCAGCTCGCCGAGCGTCTCGAGCTCGCCGAACTGCGCCGCGTCGTTGGCGTCGGCTTGGCAGCCCGGCCGCAGCCCGTCACCGAGCGAGAACGTCACGTCGTACGCCTTCATGATCTCGCAGATCTCTTCGAAGTGCGTGTAGAGGAAGTTTTCCTGATGGTGTGAGAGGCACCACTTAGCCAGGATCGAGCCGCCGCGCGAGACGATCCCGGTGACGCGCTCGGCCGTGAGCGGCACATAGCGCAGCAGCACGCCGGCGTGGATCGTAAAATAGTCGACGCCTTGTTCTGCCTGCTCGATCAGCGTGTCGCGATAGAGCTCCCAGGTGAGGTCTTCCGCCTTGCCGCCGACCTTCTCGAGCGCCTGATAGATCGGCACGGTCCCGATCGGGACGGGCGCGTTGCGCACGATCCACTCGCGCGTCTCGTGGATGTTCTTGCCGGTGGAGAGGTCCATCACCGTGTCGGCGCCCCAGCGCGCGGCCCAGACCATCTTCTCGACCTCTTCCTCGATCGACGAGC
>PLJL01000001.1:626534-1070776 GCA_003140215.1 Vulcanimicrobiota bacterium
GGCGTGATCTCGCCGCGCCGCGCGTAGTGCATCTGCGAGACGTTCGCTCCGGCCTTCGCGCGCCGGATCGGGCGCGGCGCGGGAAAACGAATTGCGTCGAGCTCTGGCATCGCTTCGCGCCCCAGGCGGTACACCGACGACGCCTTGGCCAGCACGTCGGTATCGGCGCGCCGTGCGATCCACGGCTCGCGGACCGCGGCGATCCCGGCCCGCACGTCGATGCCGACGTCGGGATCGGTGAAGGGGCCCGACGTATCGGTGACGGTGTGAATCGTGCCGTCGGCCAGCGCGATCGCGCGGAACGGAACGCGGATCGTGGGATGGCTGCCGAGCGCGTAGACTTTGCGCGACGCCGGAAACGGATCGCGCGAGAGAACGTCGTTGCTCGGCGGAAGCATGGTCGCCATGTGAAAGATGCACTCCTCTTCGCCGGTATGAGCCGGATCAGGTGGTAACGGTCGACGGCCTCGAGCCGCCCTCTCAGCCCCTCGCGGGGACTCCCGTAGCGTATGGACGACGTTATGCCGAAGGGCCGTTCGTGTCAAGGACGCACCGCGCGCTGCTGCTGGTCGCGCTCGCCCAGCTCGCCATCGGCGCCGCCGCGGTGTTCGCACGCTTCGCGCTCGCTTCGGGAGGCCCGCTCGCGGTGAGCGCGGCGCGCTTGACGATGGCCGCGGCCCCGCTCCTGGTGCTGGCGGCGCTGCGCGGGCGCCTGCGGATGCTCGACCCAGGGACCGAGCGGCGCCTGGCCCTGGCCGGCGTGCTGCTGGCGCTGCACTTCGCGACCTGGATCGCCTCGCTGAACTTCGCCTCGGTGGCGATCTCGACGCTGCTGGTGTGCAGCTCGGCGGTGTGGACCGAAGCCTACGCGGTGCTGCGCCGCCGGCGCGTCGACCCATTGGTGGCCGCCAGCGTGCTGGGCGCGCTCGTCGGCGTCGCGATCGTCGTCGGCGCTCCGGATCGTCAGAATACCCCCGCCGGGATCGTGCTCGCGATCGCGGGCGCGATCAGCATCGCCGCCTACTTGATCGTCGTGCGCGCGACGGACGAGCGCTACGACACCCTCGCGGTCACCTCGCGCACCTACGCGTACGCCGCGCTCGTGCTGATCGCCGCAAGCCTGGTCGCGCACGACACGCTGCCGCCGCTCGCCGACGCGCGGGCCTGGGGCGGGATCGTCGCGATGGCGCTGCTGTCGCAGCTGTTTGGGCACACGGCGCTCAACGCCGGGGTCCGCGTGCTCAGCCCGACGTTCGTCTCGACGACGACGCTGCTCGAGCCGGTGATCGCCGCAATACTGGCGGCGTGGCTCTTCGGTGAGCGCTTGGGCACGTCGACCGCACTCGGGGCAGTCGTGATCTTCGGCGCGATCACGGTCGCGGTGCGCGGCGAACGCCCGCCGGACGGTCCGGCGAGCGGCTGACTAAGCACGCTCGCCGGATCGATCAGCGGGTTCGCAAGCGACGAGCGGGGCCTATTGCCGCGTGCAAGATTCCTTGGACGTCAGCATCTTTCCGGTCTTCGACGACGTCCAGCTGCTGGTCGACGAGTACCCGTTGTCGGCCGTCTTCGTGAAGACGCTCGTACCGTTGCTCGTGCTCGGGTACGCGACGGACCATTTCGAGCCGTTGAGCGCCGGTGACGTGCTCGTCTCGACCTGGCTTGCTCCGCGGGAGTCGATGGAGATGAGCACCCAGTTGGCGTGCTGCGGATTGTACGCGAGGTACAGATCTTGTTGAGAACCGGTTTGACCGTCGCGCATG
This sequence comes from Vulcanimicrobiota bacterium, assembly GCA_003140215.1. Taxonomy (GTDB): domain Bacteria; phylum Vulcanimicrobiota; class Vulcanimicrobiia; order Vulcanimicrobiales; family Vulcanimicrobiaceae; genus Vulcanimicrobium; species Vulcanimicrobium beijerinckii. Next base: position 628,298 of record PLJL01000001.1, read on the forward strand.
GTCGTCTGCGCCGCGTGCAGCCATTGCGGACCGTACGCGGTCACGACTTGCGTCTCCGACATCGTTGCGGTCTTGGCCGTTCCGGCGACGTTGACCGTACGCGTGCAATGCCACGTGCCGAGCAGAAACTTGAAGCTTGCCGCTCGGTCGGCGGCGGATCCGGGGGCCGGCGCGCCGATCGCGGGGGTTGCGCCGATCAGGGAAAGGGCGAGGATGAAACCGACTGCTTTTGAGTACACGATGTCTTCTCTCCTTAGCCGTCAGTTACAGACGTAGACGTAGCGATACACATAAACGCAACGACCGCCGCTACAGTAGTACACGTATCGGTAGACGTAATAGCATACCGGGACCCAGGCGACTTGCGTCGGCGAGGTGCCGAGCAGTTGTGCCGCTCGCGCCGATTCGGCAGTGGACACGGGGTGCGAGACGCGGTCCGGCGCGACGCCGACGTGAGCGACTGCGGCAGCGCTCGGGGTCGACACTGAGTCGGCCCGGGCGAGTGCTGGGGCCGTGCCCGCCGCCATGAGGACGCCGCACGCGAGAAGGACGGAGATGACGCGAGGATATGACAAGAATTCCCTCAGTTCATAAGGATTCACCCGCGGTACAACCACACGGTACCACCGTTTCGGACTCCTGACCATGGGGGCCGAGCGTAGGCCCGCGTCGTAGCTATGCGCTTTTCGAGGAAATGTGGGCGGCGGCGGGTGCGCCCGCCTCGATTGTGGCGTAGTATCGGATCGGAGAAGGAGATCGACGATGCAAAAGTTGGCAGTATCGGCACTCATCCTGGGGCTTGCGGCATGTAATGGTGGCTCGAGCAGCCCGCCGTCCTTCTCGACGGGCGTGGGCCGGCCGCCCAGTGGAACGATCGTCGAGTACGCGATCCCCACCGCCAACGCGGGTCCGTTCGCTATCACGCAAGGCCCCGACGGCAACATGTGGTTCACCGAATCCAACACCGGCACCAACAAAGTGGCTAACGTCACGCCCGCCGGGGTCATCACCGAGTTCACGCTGCCGACTGCCAACGCGTTTCCGGGCAACATCGTGGCCGGGCCCGACGGCAACCTCTGGTATGTGGACGAGGCGAACCATCTCGGCAAAGTGACGACCGCGGGAACGATCACGCTGTTCCCGGCGGCCGATCCTTCCGGACTCGCGGTTGGACCCGACAGCAACTTGTGGGTAGCCGAGTTCAACGGGATGAAGGTCGACGTCTACTCGACCGCCGGCGCGCTGCTGCACACCTACGCATCCGGCACCAACCCGGCCAACCTGCAGCTCGAACAGATCACCGCCGGGCCCGACGGCAACATGTGGTTCGACACCTTCAGCGGCGACAACGTCGTGAAGATGATCACCGGGACGGGCGCGACGACGGCCTTCGTCTACATGCCGACGATTCAAAACGTCATGCGCGGCATGGCCAAGGGACCCGACGGCAACGTGTGGGCGTGCGCTTCCGACAGTAACCTCATCGCGCGAATCACACCGGCGGGAGTGCTGACCACGTTCGCGATTCCCAGCGCGAACGCACAGCCTTACGGCATCACGACCGGTACGGACGGAAATCTCTACTTCGCCGAACCCGGGGTCAATCGGACGACCAACAAGATCGGCCGCATCACGCCGACCGGCACGATAACCGAGTTTGCGATTCCGACCGCGCTGTCCGGCCCCGTTTTCATCGCCGCCGGGCCCAACAGCACGATCTGGTTCACCGAGGGCAGCTCCAACAAGATCGGCGAGCTCTTCTTGTAACGACGACGGCGCCCGGCGCCGTCGTCATCCTCGCCGCGACCGCAAGCTGAGGCCTAAGACTACGTGACCTCGTGGGAGTACGGCGTCATCAGCCATGCCTGCATCTCCGAGCCGCCTTGCCATGGGCCCGCGACCACCGTCGTCCCCGGCGGGAAAGGGCCCTGCGGCGACCCCAAGACGGTGAGGTACGTCTGCGGATCGGGACCGCCGCCCGTTCGCATCGTGCTATAGCCTTCGTCCTGCGCGCTGCCGACGATCCACGTCGACCACTGGCCCGCCTGCCCGGAGTCGGTACAGGTAACCGGTCCGCCGCCGGGGGCGCTTTGCATGATCATGCTGATCTCTTCGTTGGTGAAGACGACGCCGAGCGCGGTCACCCCGTCGATGAGGAAGTTGGCGTCCCACAGCTGCGCCGGGCCGGCCCCATTATCGGTGCCGTTGGGCGTCTGAATCGTCAGCTGCCCCGTCGCATTGTCGGGATTCGCCGCGAGCACCGTCGCCGGGGCGCATTCCGGCGCCAGCGAATAGTTCCAGGGATAGTCCTCGCTGCCGCTGTCCACGAACGTCCACACCTCGTTGGGCTGCCCGCCGCCCCAGCCGTTGTAGGCGATCACCTCGCTGCCCGGCGGGTAGGGCCCGTTTCCGGCGACGTTGAGGTTGATCGAGGTGCTCATCGTCGGGCGCACGGCCAGCGCGTTGCCGCCCGCCGCGACGTCCCAGGTCGATGCTGAAGATAGGCCGTCGACGATGGGCTGCAGCGCGAGGACCGACTCGCCTGCGACCACGGTCAGGACCGACGTTTGCCCCAGCTCGCTGCTGAGCAGATTGACCATCGCGAAGCCGCCGCTCGCGTTGTCGTAGATGAGCGACCAGAACATCGCCGACGTCTGCGCCGATGCGTCCTGGACGACGATCTGACCGCTCTCCGTCGCCGCGAGCGCCAGCGTCTCGCCGTTAGGCCCCAGGCAGCCCGGCGTGATGAAATATCCCACAGTACACCTCCCCGGAATGTAAGCGAGGCCTGCCCTTCGCGCGCGCGACAACAGGAAACCTTGCGGCGGCTCCCCGAGATAGCGGGGATGCATCCCAATCCCGAGCGCGAGCGCATCGAGGCTGCGACGCGGCACGAAGCGCATTGGCGGCGTTGGGGTCCGTACCTGAGCGACCGCCAATGGGGTACGGTTCGCGAAGACTACAGCCCCGACGGGAACGCCTGGGACTACTTTCCCTTCGAGATGGCGCGGCTGCGCGCGTATCGCTGGGGCGAGGACGGGATCCTCGGCATCTGCGACAACCACCAGCGGCTGTGCTTCGCGCCCGCGTTCTGGAACGAGCGCGACGAGATCATCAAAGAACGCTTCTACGGACTGGGCGGCCATCAGGGCAACCACGGCGAGGACGTCAAGGAGTATTGGTGGTACGTCGACGCCGTCCCGTCGCACGCGTACCTCAAGGCCCTGTACCGCTATCCGCAGGCGGCCTTTCCCTACCGCGAGCTGCGCGAGCAAAACGCGGCACGCGGGCGCGGCGAGCGCGAGTACGAGCTGGTCGACACCGGCATCTTCGCGGACGACGCCTACTTCGACATCACCGTCGAGTACGCCAAGCGCGACGTCGACGACATCCTGGTGCGCATCACTGCGACGAATCGCGGCCGGCAGAGCGCACCGCTGCACGTGCTGCCGCAGCTGTGGTTTCGCAACGAATGGTCCTGGAAGTGCGGGACACCGCGCGCCCGCATCCACGACGCCGTAGCCGGCGGCCGGGCCCTGATCGCCGAGCACGCCACGCTGGGCAAACGCTGGATCGTCAGCGACGGCGGCGCGCAGGAGACGTTGTTCACCGAGAACGACACCGACTTCGAGCGCGCCTTCGGCGTCCCGTCACCGTCGCGGTTCGTGAAAAGCGGGATCGACCGCGCCGTGCGCGGAGAAGACCGCGACGGCATCAATCCGGCGCGCGCCGGTTCTAAAGCAGCGCTGCACTACCATTGGACCATCGAACCCGGCGCGACGCGTACGGTGCGTCTGCGCATCAGCGACATCCCCGAGGCCGGCCTCGACGCGGAGTTCGACGCGACCTTCGATCGCCGCGCCGAGGAAGCCGATCGCTTCTATGCGGCGCTCGGGCCGGCGCAGCTCGATGCCGAATCCGCGGCGATCCAGCGCAGCGCGTTCGCCGGGATGATCTGGTGCAAGCAGTTCTACAACTACGTCGTGCGGGATTGGCTGCTCGGCGACGAGCTCACCCCGCCGCCGCCCGCGGTGCGCAAGCACGGCCGCAACGCGAATTGGCTGCACCTCTACAACGACGACGTGCTGTCGATGCCCGACACCTGGGAGTACCCGTGGTATGCGGCGTGGGACCTCGCTTTTCACGTCATCCCGTTCGGCCTGATCGATCCGGACTTCGCAAAACGGCAGCTCACGCTGCTCACGCGCGAATGGTTCATGCATCCCAGCGGACAGCTCCCGGCGTACGAGTGGGCCTTCGACGACGTCAACCCGCCGGTGCACGCCTGGGCTGCGCTGCGGCTGTACAAGATCGAGGCCAAGCGCAACGGCGGCGTCGGCGACTTCCACTTTCTCGAGCGCGCGTTCCAGAAGCTGCTGATGAACTTCACCTGGTGGGTGAACCGCAAGGACGTCGCCGGCCGCAACGTGTTCCAGGGCGGGTTCCTGGGGCTCGACAACGTCGGCCCGTTCGACCGCGGCCAGTCGCTCCCCGACGGTGCGTACCTCGCGCAGAGCGACGGCACATCGTGGATGGCGGTGTACGCGCTCAACATGCTGGCGATCGCGATCGAGCTGGCCAAGCACGACGAAGACTACGCCGACGTCGCTTCGAAGTTCTTCGAGCACTTTCTCATCATCGCCGACGCCATGAACTCCGAACGCGACGACGAGCCGGGGCTGTGGGACCCCGAGGACGAGTTCTACTACGACCAGGTGTACCTGCGCAACGGTGAGCGCATCCCGGTCAAGGTGCGCAGCGTCGTCGGCATCGTGCCGATCTTCGCGGTCGAGACGCTCGGCGCGCTGACGCTCGACGCGATGCCGGGCTTCAAGAAGCGCGTCGAGTGGTTTCTCGACAACCGCCCCGAGCTCGCCGAGAACGTCGCGCGCATCGACGTCGGCGGCCAGCTCGACCGGCGCCTGATGGCGATCTGCAACCCGGACCGGTTGCGCAGCATCCTGCGGCGGGTCTTCGACGAGGACGAGTTCCTCTCGCCGCACGGGGTACGAATGCTCTCGCGCTATCACCGCGATCATCCCTATGTGCTCAAGCTCGGCGGTGAGGAGTTCCGCTGCGACTACGAACCGGCCGAGTCCAGCAGCGGGCTCTTCGGCGGGAACTCCAACTGGCGCGGCCCGGTGTGGATGCCCCTGAATTTCTTGCTGATCGAGGCGCTGCAGAAGTTCCACCACTACCTGGGCGACGAGTACACGATCGAGTTCCCGACCCGTTCGGGGCGCATGCTGACGCTGTGGCAGATCTCGCTCGAGCTCGCGGACCGGCTCGTCGGATTGTTCCGGCGCGGCGCCGACGGCCGCCGCCCGTTCAACGGCGCGGTCGAGCTGTTCCAGACCGATGCGAATTGGCGCGACCGGCTGTTGTTCCACGAGTACTTCAACGGCGATACCGGCGAAGGACTCGGCGCGTCGCATCAAACCGGCTGGACGGGCCTCGTCGCCAAGCTCATCGACCAACTCGCCGCCTACCGAGACAGGTGAACGCGATGCCGAATTTGCTCGCCGCGATCTGCACCGCTGCGACGGCGTTCGTCGGAACGATCTGCACGCCGGGTACGCCGGGTACGCATGCCGCGGTGCTCGTTTTGGGCGGCTCGGGCGGCGGTGACGGGTTGGCCCCGTTCGCGACGCGCTTCGCGCAGCGCGGATACGTCGCGGCGTCGGTGGCGTACTTCGGCGCGCCCGGCTTGCCCGATGCGCTTGACGAGATCCCCGTCGAGACGGTCGAAAAGGCGCTCGCCGCCGTAGCCCAACGGCCCGACGTCGACCCGTCGCGGATCGGATTGTTCGGTGACTCCAAGGGCGGCGAGTTGGCGCTGCTCGCGGCGTCGACATACCCCCAGTTCCGCGCGGTCGTCGCGGTCGTGCCGAGTCCGTTTGCGTGGAGCGGCGCGAGCTTGGGTTCGTCGTGGACCGTGGGTGGAAAGCCGGTGCCGTACGTGCAGCTGGAACGCCGCCCGCGCGGCGGCCCGTTCCGCGGTTTCGGAAACGGCACCCCCGTGGAGTCCCGCAGAGCCTACGATGCTTCGATGCGGTTGCATCGGTCCGCGATCCCGGCGGCCACGTTCCACCTCGAGAATGTGCGCGGGCCGATCCTGCTGCTCGCCGGCGACGATGACGGCGTGTGGGACTCGCCGGCCCAATGCGCGATCGGCATCGCGTACCTGCATGCACGCGCGCACCCGTACGCCGACGAGTACGTGCACTACCCCAATGCGGGACACGCGTTTCTCTTCGCGACCCCGGCGCGACCGCTGGTCGAAGGCGCCCGCGGCACGCTGACGGTCCGTTTCGGCGGTACGCCCGCCGGCAACGTCGCGGCCCACGACGCGGCCTGGACCAAAATCGACGACTTCCTCACCCGCGCGCTAGGTGCGTAGTTCATCGGCACGGAGACGGAAAAGCGTCGTCTGTGGGGTTATTTTCGGTCGACTCGGAACCGGAGGAGGACACGCGCAACGAAGTACGACCGCCAAAAGCGGTCTTGGTAAACGAATACCGTTATCCGCTCCACTATGAGCTACTGAGTATTAGCGCCCCAGCGAGCTCATAAGATGGAGCCGAACGGGCCGAAAAGATGGCTTGACGGGCTACACTCCCATTGATACGATAGCGTCAAATGGCGAAGAAACACGGTTACGGCGTGGCAGTCCCGCGAAGCAAACGTGCTTCGGTGCTTCCCGCTACGCGCGGCAATGCCGCATCAGGATCCGGGCGTGCCGTGAAACGTTCGATCACCGTTAGGCCCGAGTTGGATGCGGCGCTGCGCGAGCTTGCCGGCGGTCGTGAATACTCTCTGATTGCTAATGAGGCGTTCGTCCTCTACGTTCAAGCGAGGGGTATTGAGCCCAGATCCCCCGGATGAAAGTGACGAAAAGACATCTTAACCCGCATTCGCCAGATGACCTTGTGAATCCACCACGCATGCGAAGCGAATTTGCTATAATTGGCAGGTGATTCGCGCTGATCGTGTGAGGCAGAAGTGACGAACCCGACGGGTGAAGCCGCGAACGGCGTTCTTCGACTCGATTTCGACCGCCGCGTCACGGTGCAATTTCGCGGATCGGTCGTGACCTCTGATGCGGGTTTGCTCGCGTATCGCGAACTCGATGATGCACTCGGATTGACTTCTACGGCCGGTGACCTACTCGCCGATGCGCGCACAGGGAAGAACGGCCGCCACGCCCTCGTCGGCATGTTGCGCCAATCAGTCTTCGGTAGGCTCGCGGGATACGAAGACGTGAACGATGCGCTGCGTTTACGGCACGACCCCGCCATGCGCTGGATCATCGGCGGTAAAGCAACGAAACGGTCGGGTGCGTCACCGAGCCAGATGGGCCGATTCGAAACAAACTGGCTGGCAAGGCCCGAGAATCTCGAAACGCTCGCCGATATCTCGGGTCATTGGATCGACCAGGTTGCGAAACACCGCCCACGCGGTCGCGTCGTGCTCGATATGGATTCCAGTGTCAGCCCGACGCATGGCCACCAAGAGGGAAGCGTCTGGAACGGGCATTTCGTTTGCACGTGCTACCATCCGCTGTTCGTTTTTAATCAGTACGGCGACCTGGAAAGATGCGAGCTTCGCCCCGGCAACGTGCATAGTTCTGACGAGTGGGAAGCGGTTCTCAAGCCGGTCGTCGCTCGCTACCAACGGACAGCGACTAGCATCGCCTTTCGCGGCGACGCGGCCTTTGCTCAACCGAACATGTACGAGTACCTCGAATCAGAGGGCATCGACTACGCGATCCGTCTTCCCTCGAATCAGATACTCCAGGAGGAGATCGGTCATCTGCTCAAGCGGCCGGTAGGGCGCCCGGCCCACTTCGTGCAGCGCTTCTACAAGAGCTTTCGCTACTTGGCGGCGAGTTGGTTACGTCCGCGTCGGGTTGTCGCCAAGGTGGAGTGGCACTTCGGGGAGCTGTTCCCGCGCGTCGGCTTCATCGTCACGAACTTGCGCAACTCGTCGAAGAATGTCGTTGGGTTCTACAACAAGCGCGGGACCGCTGAGCAGTGGATAAAGGAATGGAAGGGGGCGCTAAAGGGCACGCGGCTCTCGTGCCGCTCGTTCAACGCGAACGCCGTTCGTCTCCAGCTTCACGCCCTCGCCTATAATCTCGGCAACTTCCTCCGGACCCTGGCGATTCCGGAGGCGATTTCCGAGTGGTCGCTGACAACGCTTCGCGAGAAGCTGATCAAGATCGGCGCAAAGGTGATCAGCCATGGCCGGTACGTCGCCTTCCAGATGGCGGAGGTCGCGATCCCACGTAAGCTATTCGCTACGATTGTCGAGAGAATCGCCGCTTTGCGCTCGCCGCCCGTAGCGATGCCAGCATGAACACCCCGGCTGACCGCGTGCGCCGGAAACCAATGGGAGAGGTGCGTTCTTTTGACCATTCAGCAAGGCTTCATGGCGTCCGCCGGGTCAGTCCGGGCTTCACCTCGGGCCAAACCAGCGGCGCGGCTCGTCGAGAGCCTCGAAAAACTGCCGGAATTATCTGGCGACGGCTCGAAAAGGACGGTCATATGGGGAATACCGGTTTAATTGGTCGCCGGGCTGTGGACGCGCGACGTCGGTCGCGCCCATCGGGTCGCCGCGCAACTCGAGTCCGGGCTCGTCTCGGTGAACACGTACCGCCCCGTGCACTGGATGCTCCCCTACGGCGGCTACAAGATGAGCGGAATCGGCCGTGAGAACGGCTTCGACGCGGTGAACGAGTACTTGGAGACCAAGACGGTGGTCATCGACTACGCCGAGGCGCCCCCGACCGACCCCTTCGCCGACTGACCCGTACATCGGTGCGGCAAGAGCCATCGAGGACCATTTCGTCGGGGACGGCGAGCTCGGTAGCGAAGAAACATCCCGTGAGCGTAAATCCCGACCCAACGTCGGCCGCTTCGTCCGGGCAGCTCCCGAGCGGAACGGTCGCGTTTGCCTTCACCGACATCGAGGGCAGCACGCAGCGTTGGGAGCTCGATCGGACGGCGATGCAGGACGCGGTTCGTCGCCACGATGCGCTGATACGCACGGCAATTGTCGAGAACCGGGGCTACGTCTTTAAGACCGTCGGCGATGCGTTCTGTGCGGCCTTTCACCGCCCCGAGGACGCCATCGCAGCGATGCTCGCTGCGCAGCGCGCCACCGCGGCCGAGGACTTTTCCAGCGTCAACGGCCTTCGTGTTCGCGCGGCAATCCACACCGGGACCGCCGAGGAGCGGGACGGCGACTATTTCGGCCCAGCAGTGAATCGCGTAGCCCGGCTGCTCGCGATCGGGCACGGCGGTCAGGTCCTCGTCTCGGGCGTAACGGCCGATCTCGTGCAGGGTGTGCTGCCGCCGCGAGCGAGTCTGCGTGATCTCGGCGAGCATCGGCTCAAGGACCTCGCGAGACCGGAGCAAGTCTACCAGCTGCTGGCGCCGGACCTCACGACCGAGTTTCCGCAACTGCGTTCGCTGGACGCGCTTCCCAACAATTTGCCGCGCATGCTCACGTCGTTCGTCGGCCGCGAAAGCGAGATCTCGGAGATCACGTCCCTCATCGAGCGGAATCGACTCGTCACCCTCGTCGGCTCAGGCGGTATTGGCAAGACGCGTACCTCATTGCAGGTCGCCGCGAATATGCTCGACGGTTCGGGTGACGGCGTCTGGTTCATTGAGTTGGCTCCGCTCGCAAGCGGCGATTACATCCCCTCGGCTGTCGCTCAATCGCTCGGCGTGAGCCTCACGCCCTCCGCGGACCCCGTCGACGATCTCGCGCGAGCGCTCAAAGCAAAGAACGCGCTTCTCGTCTTCGACAACTGCGAGCACGTCATTGAACCTGTCGGCCGCGTCATCGCCGCGGTCTTGCGCGGCTGCCCGAAGGTGCGTGTCCTGGCTTCGAGCCGGCAAGGTCTCGGACTCGCGGGAGAAATGACGTACCGCTTGGCTTCGCTCCCGGTTCCGCCGGAAAGCGGCACGTCTGATGCGACGGCACTCGAAGCCACAAGGTACGCGGCGCTTGCGCTCTTCGTCGATCGCGCGTGCGCGGTCGATCAACGTTTCACGCTCACCGACGAGAACGCAGCGACGATCACCGAAGTCTGTCGCCGGCTCGACGGCATCCCGCTCGCGATCGAGCTGGCGGCCTCACGCGTGAAGATCCTCAGTCCTCGACAGCTCCGGGATCGGCTTCAAGAGCGCTTCCGGGTGCTCACCGGGGGCAGCCGCGACGCGCTGCCGCGGCAACAAACCTTGCGGGCGATGATCGACTGGAGCCACGACCTGCTCGACGAGCGCGAGCGCACGCTCTTTCGGCGCTTGGGGATCTTCGCGGACGGTTTCACCCTCGAGGCTGCCACCGCGGTCGGCAGCGGCGTAGATCTGGATGAGTTCGACGTCCTCGACGTGCTGGCGTCGCTCGTCGACAAGTCCCTCGTCATCGCAGAGCCGGCCGGTGACTCCTTGCGCTACCGGTTCCTCGAATCGACTCGAGTCTATGCACGCGAGAAGCTCGAAGCCGTAGGCGAACGGGAATTATGCGCCGAACGCCACGCTCGCCATTTTCGAGACCGCTTCATCGGCCCGAACGAGCGTTACGAAGGTACGGGCCGACGTGCGGAACTCGAGAAACTCTTAGCGACGGAGGTCGAAGACGTTCGGGCGGCTCTCGATTGGGCGCTCGATGGCGACGTACGGCTCGGCGCGGAGCTCCTCGCCGACATTCGCGACTTCTGGCGAAGTGTGGGCCTCGATCCCGAGGGCATAGCGCGCGGGGAGCAGTTCTTGGCGAGACTCGCCGACGACGAACATTGTCTCCGCGCCCGTTTGTGGGCGACGGCCGCGTACCTCATCGGAAACTCAAACGGCGCGCGTGCGATTGAGGCGGCGAGGAGCGCGCTTGGGCCTGGGCGCGCATGCGGGCACGCCGCGACACTCGTCGAGGCTCTTGCGATTTTCGCGTTCTGTGCCACGAAGCTGGGCCGGTTCTCCGAAGCAGAGACCGCGCTCCGAGAAGCCGAGGGCGTCACGGGTGCACCGGCTGCAAGCCGCCTCGTGTTGCTTCGGCCCAAAGCAATGCTCGTTATGACTCAGGGCGATTTTGCTGCAGCGGCAGACCTGTATGCGAAACTCCGCGCCGAGCACAAGTTGCTCGGGAATGCGGATCGCGAGCGCAATGCGACGATGAGCCTTGCAGAGATTGAGCATGGACGTGGTGCCACACAGCGTGCCATCGACTTGGTCGGCGAGATCCTGCCCAGCCTCAGCGCGCGCACCGATCGGCTGCTCCTCCTTATCTCGCTTTCAAATCTCGCGGCCTATCGCGCTGCGATCGACGACCTGCCCGGCGCCATAGCGGCAGCTCGCGAAGTGATCCGCGAGCACACTACTTGGATCGGCACGGGGGTCGCCTACCCGATGGAGCACCTGGCTCTGGCGTTTGGATTAGGCGGCGACCTGCGGCGGTCGGCAATGCTCGAAGGCTACGCCGACGCGGCCTTCCGACGATACTTCGAACGCGAACTGACGGAGAGGATGACGCATGACCGCCTCACCGCGCTGTTGCGAGACCAACTGGCACCTGACGACCTGGCGCGGCTGCTGGCGGAAGGCGAAAAGCTGACCCCCGAAGCGGCCATCGCACTCGCGTTAGAAGAGCGATGATGTCAGAAGGGTCTCTGCAGGGACGAGCCTAGCCGCGGCGCAGTTGCCGCATAGATGACGGTCGAGGAGCTCAACGCGCGCAGCCCCGGTTTCTTGCCGGGCTTGATCGGCCTGGAGATCGTGGAGCTGGGGGATCGCGTCTAAGATGTCTTTTCGCCGCATTCATCCGGTGAATGCGGGTTAAGATGTCTTTTCGCCGCATTCATCCGGTGAATGCGGGCTTAAACCGCATTGCGCACCTGCGCAGTCGTCTTCCGGCAGACCTCCGTGCCGACTTCGATCGCAGCCTGCAATTCACGAATGGCCCCTGAAGGGATTCAACGCAAACTCACCTGGTGAATGCGGGTTGATGACAGGGAGTCGTTAACTTTAAGACACGACGATATAGCGAGACCGCTCCAATTGCTGACCTGTTCTGTGATTGCGTAAGCTAGACAATTCCAAAGAACAATTTCGAACCCGCTGACTGGGGGACTACCTTACCCGGGTATTTGGCGTTCATCGCGGTAACCGCACGATAGCCGGTGCAATGCATCGGGGCGATATAGTCAACATCGAATTCGGCAAGTCCGCCGACTGTCTGCTCGATGACTGCGTCAGGAGCAGGAGCAAGATGCATTCCACCGACGACCGCATGGACTTTGTCGATACCCGTGACGGCACGGACCTGACGCAGAGTGTTTATCGTTCCGGCATGCCCGCACGACAAGAGTACGACGAGTCCGCGGTTCTTGACGTTGTAGACGAGCACATGTTCGCCGAGCATGTCGTCGTGCACCAATGTCCCGTTCGGCGTCTTCACCTGTGCCATCGCGAAGTGCATCGACGAGCAGTCATCGCCGGGCATCGACTGTAAGTTCCACGAGGCCGGCGTGTGTTCGAAGGCTGTCTTGCGCGGAATCTGTCCAGTCGTTATCGCGTGTCCAGCGACGATCGTAGGTTGAGGAACAACCGCAACCTTGATCCCACCCGTCGATTCCAACGTCTTGCGGTCGAGAAGGCCGCCTTCCCGTATGACTCTATCCTCGCCGACGACCACGCGGTGACAGAACGTATCGTCTCCACCGGCATAGAGCGTAAGGCCCGGCTTAAACTTCAAGGCATCGGCCCTTTGCAGCGCCAGCAAGCCGCCGAAGTGATCAGCGTGACCGTGACTGATGAAGAGCGCGTCTGCCTGCGTCGGATCGACACCGACGACGCCATAGTCGTTGAATAGCGTTGGGCCCGTGTAGGCGAAATCGAGCAACACTTGTTTGCGTTCGTCGCCGCGGGTAGAGTCGATGTGCATTGCTAGCCCGTGCTCAGAGAGTATCGACGGTCTCCCTGCCGGTTGTCGCGTTCGTATGACGCTTAGGTCAGACCGCTTTATATCGTCGGCGAACACATCAAATTGATTGTCGACGACATTCGTCACGATGAGACGATCTACAGTCGGAATACTTTTCGGAGTCGCCGCAAACCCGCGTCCTGCTGGGCCGACGACCAATAGCGCCGCGCCAGCCGCCGTCAGACCCACAAACGAATCACGACGCATCGATCACTCCTTCGTGACGGTAAGGTCCGTCGATGGATTGCGTGAGCTCTACTTGCATTCGGGATTACCTATGATCATAGCCACGTCCGGAAAAGCGCTGCATCGGCCGCTAGCGACTCCTCGTTCATCCCGTGCCCCAATCCTACCATGGATTGCCCTGGTGTGAACCAGAGCCGTGGCCTGCTCAGCTCCTCTGCGGCCTGCCGATGGCTTGTCGGGTCGCGGTCCGTGAAGTCGAATTCGCGTCGGCAGATCGTAGTTGAGCCACTTGTAGATCTCTCCCAACGCCTGGTGGGCGTTTTTCTGCGGCCGGAAGCCGTAGGAGAAATCTTTGAAGTCCTGACTAGAGACCAACAGCACGAGATTCAGTTAATACCATATTGCCCTAGCAAAGGCGGCCTTAGTCGAGACTGAAGCGTATGAGGACGAATCGAGCCGTGATGCCGCAAGGACCAGCGCGAATGTCGCCAGACATGAGCTTGACGTAGCTGGCCACATCGGAAGTCCTTCGGTCTGCCTCGCCCGAGGACCGTTTCTCGGCTGGATGGCAGTTCGGATCGAAGCAAATTACTATAACTTAAGATCTACTTCCAGCATTTATCCGGCGAATCCGGGTTAAGTTAAGCGTCGATCGTCCGCAGCGGCGAGGCGTCGGGGACGAGATACACGCCTTCGAGCAAGACGTACGGCGCGGTGAACACGATCTCGTCGGCGCGAACGGGTTCGATGGCAAGGAAGGCGATGTCCCACGCAGCGCGCTGCAACGCCGCGAACACGTCGCCGGCTTTGTCGAACGGCACCAATTCGACCGGCACGTCCAGCCGGCGACCGAGCTCGCGCGCAATGGCGACCGAGACCCCGCCCAACTCCCCGGTGCCCGGATCTCGCTGCGCGAGGACGGGATTTCCGAGGTTGATGGCAGCACGCAACTGACCTGACGGCGCGAGCGCTTCGGCGATGAGCATCGTCACCGTTCTTCACGAGGTGCTCCCTCGGGGGCCTCCAAGAACCCAGCATGAGACACGTGGCGTGGCGCCCGGTGCTTCTGGCGATTTGCGCGCTGACGGCGCTCGTCGAAGTGGCGTCCGTGCTCGACGTGACCGGAATAGGCGGCGCTCCGCCCTGGTGGGGCGAGTGGGATGCCACGTATGCCCCTGCTGCGAAGCAGAATCTCGTGATCGCGTCGATCGATCCCGGCGGCCCTGCTGCCCGTGCCGGCCTGCGTCAGGGCGACCTCATCGACACACGCGCGTTCACGCTTGTCGAGCGCTTTTCGCTCTTCGGTTTCGGGGGGGCGGTACTGTTCAACGGACAGCCCCTCACCTTCTCGGTGCGCAGAGGTTCTCTCCAAAAGGAGATCACGGTCGTTCCGCGTCCGCTTCCGGCCGAGCGATATTGGGACTTGCTGCTCAGTGCGTTCGGGAGTCTCTGGCTTCTGCTCTTTGCCGCTTTGATTGCGTGGCGGCGCGCCGACGTGCCGCAGATGCGACTGCTCTCGCTGTGGCTCGCGGTTTTTGTACTTATCGGCGCCACGGCCGGTCTCGCGGTGCCGTGGCCGTGGGTGTCTATCGTCCTCAGCACCTTCAACGACATAGCCCTTCCATTGTGGTTGACGCTGTGGGCGGCGTTCGCCGGCTGCTTCGGCCAGCCGCTTTCGCGGCCTCGTCGTATCGTCCAAAAGCTGTGCTATACGTTCGTCGCGATCTCGAGCGTGCTCTTCTTGGTTACAACTGCCGAACTTGCCATTCCGCAGTTCCATCCGCTGCCGTTCCCCGCTTGGATCGGGGCGTTCGTTGCGTTTGTGGCGGCTGTCCTGCTCGCAGTCGTCTGCGGCGTGCTCGCAATCGCCGCGTCCCGCGGCGTCGAGCGCCAGCGCGCGGCGTGGACGCTCGTACCTCTTGCGGCCATTATTTGCTTTTACATCGTGGCCGGGTTTGCAATCAAGGCGTCGTCGTCGTACGCCGGCGCCCTCGTCTGGGCCGTCATCGCCAACGTGGTGATCCTGGCCGCACCGATCGCACTGACGTACGCTGCCCTCAGCCGCCGGCTGATCGATATCGGTTTTGCCTTGAACCGGGCCTTGATCTTCGCGATCGTTTCGACCATCGTGGTCGGCGCGTTCGTGCTGGTCGAATGGGCCATGAGCGAGTGGCTTGCGCGCACCGGGCGTACCGCCAGCATCGTCATCAGCATGGGGGCGGCACTGGGGATCGGGTTCTCGATGCGCTACGTCCACTTGTACGTCGATCGTTTCGTCGATCGCGTCTTCTTCCGGAAGCGGCACGAGGACGAGGCGGCGCTGCGCCGCTTCGCGCACGAAGCCTCATACATCACGGATCGCTCCGTTCTCCTGGAGCGCGCCGTTCGAACGGTTGAGGAACACACCGGCGCCGCCGATGTGGCGATCCTCGTTCACGATGGGGCAGCAGGCTTCACGTCTGCGGAAACCGACGGTGCGCGCACGACTGTGAGTGAGAACGACGCGGGTATCCTGGCGCTGCGCGCCTGGCGCAAGCCGGTCGATCTCGTGTCGCTCGAGGGTTCGGTGCTGCGCGGCGAGTTCGCCTTTCCGATGATCTCGCGCGGCACCCTCGTCGGCGTCCTCGTGTGCGGGACGAAGCCCGACGGCGAATCCTACGCGCCTGATGAATCAGAGGCACTTCTCGCGCTCGCGCACGGGGTCGGCACCGCGCTCGACGTCCTTTCCGTGCAACGGGACCGCCCCAACGAACACGTCCTCAGCAAACTGGATGCGTTGCACGAAGATGTGAAACGAATCTCGCGCACGTGACGACGCGCATCGTCACGGCAGGCGGATGAGGCGGCGGCCGAGGTTTTCGCCGCGGTAGAGGCCGGCGATCGCGTCGGGCGCGGCCTCGATACCGTCGAGGAACTCTTCGCGGTAGCGCAAGCGCCCCTCGCGAATCCAGGCGCTGAGCTGGGTGAGCGCTTCGGGGAAGCGCGCCGCATAGTCGAAGGCGAGGAAGCCTTGCATGCGCGCGCGCTTCGCGAGCAGGTGCCGTTCGACGCGCGGACCGAGCGGCCACGGCTTCCAGCTCGACACCGACGCCGTCCCGCACACCACGACACGCGCGCCGACGGCGAGGTGCGCATGCACCGCGTCGCTGATCGCGCCGGCGGTGTTGTCGAAGTAGACGTCGACGCCGTTGGGAGCGGCGGCGGCGATCGCCGCGCCGAGGTCGGCGCCGGACTTGTAATCGATCGCGGCATCGTACCCGAACTCATCGCGACACAACTGCGCCTTGCGCGCGCCGCCCGTGATGCCGACGGTGCGGCAGCCCACGATCTTCGCGATCTGCCCGACGCACGACCCGACCGCGCCCGCGGCCGTCGACACGAGCACGGTATCGCCGGGCTTCGGCTGCCCGACCTCGAGCAGCGCGAAGTACGCGGTGAGGCCGTTGAGCCCGAGCACGCCAACCGCGGCGGAGAGCGGGATGTCGTCGCGCGGCACCGTGCGCGAGATCGCGCGTGCGTCGGCGACGGCGTACTCCTGCCAGCCAAACATCCCCGTGACCTGATCGCCGGGCGCGTAGTCGGCGTTGCGCGAACGCACGACCTCACCGGCCGCGAACGCGCGCATCACCGCGCCGAGCGCGACCGGTTCGGCGTAGTTCGCGACCGCGCTCACCCAGCCGCGCATCGCCGGCTCGACGCCCAGGAACCGGTTTCGCACCAGCACCTCGCCCTCACCCGGTTCCGGCATCGCCGCCTCGACGACCTCGAAATTCTCCGCCTGCGGAATCCCATCCGGCCGGGATCGCAACAGCACTTGCCGGTTGACCGTGGCAGCAGGAGTCATCTCTAAGCGGGCGGTGGCGAGGGCCGCTGCAGGAGCGGTGGCAAATCGGTCGCAGGCGCGGCTTTTGCTTCGGCCGGGACCTCGATCGTCAGCGACGGATCGTTGTAGCGCGAATACCGCATCGTGGTTTGGTCGAGCGTACACGTCCGCAACAAGAACGTGCCCTTGTCGTACGTGCATACGGCGGGCCCGATCGTGCGCGTTGACGGATTCAAGCCGGGCAGCATCATCGTGACTTCGGTCTTGATCGCGCCGACCGTGACTCCGTCTTCTGTTCGGTCCGGGAGCGGCTCGGCGGAACGATGGCGCGTGAACGATTTCGAGAGGGTCGCCATGTCATTTGGATCCATGACCATTTTGAGCCACGCACCGCCGGCGATGCTCTGGTACACGGTCGACCCGACGGCGTAGGTGACCGTGTCGCCGCGGCTCGATGTCGTGCGGTATAGGCTGCCCACACCGTGCACCTCGACGATCGATGCGGTCCTATCGCCGGGGCCCGCGATATCGACTTGATAGGACTTCGCCGCGGATGCAGCCGCGTCGATCTTGCCGCCCAGGCTCGTCGAGTCGTCCGCAATCGCGACCCCGCCGAACAGGAACATTGCCAGCATCACGATCGAAGGTCCCGACCACACCACGTTGCGCATCGACGGTTCTCCAGCGGCGCCCGTCATCGACCGGCGCCAAGCACTCGCAAACCGGCTTCAGGCCCATCCGATACAATACCGATGCTCGTAGTATACCCCTTCGATCGTCCGGTGCTGCTCGGGAGGAGTTATACCCATTCTGGTATAAATTCCTTAGGGCGATGGCGTCAAAAAGAAGTCAACCAAAGGGGACAACCTCCCGAAGCGTGATCGCGAAAGCATCGAAACTCGTCTCAAAGCAGCGCGAGCACTCGATCGCGAAGCGCGTGGATAATGTCTCCGTTACCATCGGTAGCGGCAACGTGTTTGCGGACATCGGTGTGCCCCGTCCAGAAGAGGCCTTGGCGAAAGCCGGTCTCGTCCATGCGATCGCGACGGTGATCGCGCGGAAGAAGTTGACGCAGAAGGCGGTCGCCGAGCTCGTCGGTGTCGCGCAGCCGAAGATCAGCAATCTGCTCAACGGGAACACGCTGGGTTTTTCGAGCGACCGTCTCATTGAGTTTTTGCTACGGCTCGGTTACGACGTTGATATCAACGTACGCCGGCCCCGGGGGCGTCTTAGACTGTATCCGCCGATGAATCGACCGCTGGACTTAAGAAGCTTAACCGCGAAGACCTGCAGCGCAACCTCCCGCTCCCGCGGCGACAAGGGTGCCAAGTCGCGCGGGAGCGGCGAATGATCCATCTGGGACGCCTTTCCTACGGAGAAATCCGACCGATCTTGCCGGTGTTGTATTCCGTGAACCAGATGCCGCCATCCGGACCCATGGTGATGTAGCCAGGAAAGCTGCTCGCGGTCGGGAGCGTGTATTCGGTGAACGCGCCGGAGGTGCTCACCCGACCGATCTTGTTGCCGTTGTATTCCGCGAACCAGAGGGCCCCGTCCGGACCCGTGGTGATGCCGATAGGATCGCTGCCCGGGGTCGGAATCGTGTATTCGGTGAACGCGCCGGAGGTGGTCACCCGACCGATCTTGCCGGTGTTATATTCCGCGAACCAGAGGGCCCCGTCCGGACCCGTGGTGATGCCCTGAGGATTGCCGCCCACGGTCGGGATCGGGTATTCGGTGAACGCCCCGGAAGTGGTCACCCGACCGATCTTGCTGACGTTGCCCTCCGTGAACCAGAGGGCCCCATCCGGACCCGTGGTGATGTTGTAAGGAAGGCTGAAATTGGTCGGAATCGTGTATTCGGTGAACACTCCGGAAGTGGTCACCCGACCGATCTTGTTGCCGTTGTTCTCCGCGAACCAGAGGGCCCCGTCCGGACCCGTGGTGATGCCGACAGGAACGCTGCCCGCGGTCGGAATCGGGTATTCTTGAGGCGGTCGGGAGAGCTATCGAGGCGTCGAGTGGGCCGATAACGCGCGAAGAGGAAGCCGAAGCTGATCGTCGCCTGGAGGATGCACGACGTCGCGCAAAGCAGCGTCGAAAGCGGCAACGTTAGGAACTGTCGTCCTCGACGCAGGTGCGACCATCGGAGAGTTTTGGCGAAGCCCGCGCGGCTCGAGTGAGAGCCGTTTTGGTTTGCTCAGGCCGATCGTTGTTTCGGTGGACGAATCACTTGCAAAGCGGGCGGGTGAACTCCTAAGGCATGCCGACAGCAAAAACGCGATGGACGCATTTGTCGTCGCGCTCGCCGAACGGAGCCGAGCCCACCGAATCTATACGTCCGACGTCATCGACATTGAACGCCTTCTGAGCGCTGCGACGGACTGAGGCTGCGAGGTCGTCGCGGTCTAGTCAGCCGGCCGTCGACGGAGTCGACCCTCCACGGAGAACCGCCCCTGCAGGACGAAGGCGTCTGGGATGCGGTACGATCTCGCGGTCATCGGGTCCGGGCAGGGTGGGGTTCCGCTTGCGCTGGATTTCGCGGAGCGCGGGAAGCGCGTGGTGCTGTTCGAGCGCGGCGATCTGGGCGGCTGCTGCGTCAACGTCGGCTGCACGCCGTCAAAAGCGTTTCTGGCCTCCGCCCACGCCGCGGGACGGGCCCGGCGCGCGAGCGACGTGCACGTGCACTGCGAGGTCCGTGTCGACGTCCCCGCGGTCATGGACCGCGTGCGCCGGATCGTCGGCGAGTGGCGTGACGGCGTCGAAAAGAAGCTCGCCAAGAGCGCCGTTGAGCTGGTACGCGCCGAGGCGTCGTTCGATGCGCCGCATCTTCTGCGTGCCGGCGGCGAAACGTATGAGGCCGAAACCGTCGTCCTCGATACCGGCGGACGCGCCAACGTCCCACCGCTGCCGGGACTGGCCGGCACGCCCTACCTCACCAACGAGAACTTCTTCCTCCAAGAGACGCTGCCGCAGCGTCTGATCGTGCTGGGCTCGGGCTACATCGGTCTCGAGCTGGGACAAGGCGCCGCGCGCTTGGGGAGCCGGGTTACCATCGTCACGCCCGACGACCGGCTCATCGCACGCGAAGAGTCCGACGTGTGCGGCGTGCTGAGTGCATCCTTCACGCGCGACGGCATCGAGACTCGGCTCGAGCGCAAGGGCAAAGAGGTCGCCTACGACGGCACGACGTTCACCGTCACCCTCGACGACGGCATGGCGCTTACCGGCGACGGACTGCTCGTCGCGATCGGCCGCCGTCCCAACGTACCCGACGGCACCGCGCAGCGAGCCGGGATCGCGCTCGACGAGCACGGCTTCGTGCGCTGCGACGAGCATTTGCAGACCTCCGTCGCCGGCCACTATGCGCTGGGAGACGTGGCCGGCCAGCCGCAGTTCACGCACGTGTCGTGGGAAGACTTCCGGCGTTTGAAGACCGTGATCGGCGGCGACGCGTCGCGCACGCGCGACGACCGCGTGCTGGCCTATGCCATGTACACCGAGCCGCAAGTCGGACGCGTCGGTCTGAGCACCGATCAAGCGCGCCAGCAGGGCCTCGCGCACCGCGTCGTCACGCTGCCGCTCGCGCAGGTCGCGCGCGGGGCCGAATGGGGGCTCGAAGACGGATTCTTCCGCCTGGTCGTCGATCCGCGCAGCGACGCGATCCTGGGCGCGACGTTCGCCGGATACGAAGCCGGGGAATTGATCCATGTGATCCTCGCCCACATGGAAGCCGGCTCGACGTGGCGCGTTCTCGAGCGCTCCGTCCACATCCACCCCACCTTCGCCGAGGGGCTGCCTACGCTCGCACGGCAGCTGTTATGACGGGGTCACGCTGCGCGTGATCCCGGCCGAACGGCTCGCAGCGATCGAGTCGGCCCGCGAAGGCGACCCGTTCGCCATTTTAGGTCCGCACGCGTTGGGGACCGGAACGGTGGTGCGCGCCTTCATCCCCGACGCGCAGCGCGTCGCCGTGGTGGACGCCCGCGGAGGGGTCCTCGCGCAGGGCGAGCGCGTGGGAACCGCCGGATTCTTCGAAGCGCTCGTCGCGGAGCTCCCGCGACGGTATCGCCTGCGCGTCGAGTCCGCGGGCGGGACGCGCACCATCGACGATCCGTACCGCTTCGGCCCACTTCTCGGCGAGCTCGACGTCTGGCTGTTCGCGCAGGGCAATCACCTCGATCTCTACCGTGTGCTCGGCGCGCACGTCGACGAGATCGACGGCGTGGCCGGTACGCGCTTCGCGGTATGGGCGCCCAACGCGACGCGCGTGAGCGCCGTCGGCGACTGGAACGCGTGGGACGGTCGCGTCCACGCCATGCGCCTACGCCGCGAGGTGGGCGTGTGGGAGCTGTTCATCCCCGCGGTCGGCCCCGGTGCGCGCTACAAGTACGAGCTGCTCGGGCCGCACGGAAACCTGCTGCCGCTGCGCGCCGATCCGTTTGCGTTCGCGAGCGAGCGGCGGCCGGGCAACGCCTCGGTGGTCACCGCACCGCCGGCGCACGCCTGGAACGACGAGGCGTGGATGGCCCTCCGCGCGGCGAAGCAGCGGCGCGACGCGCCGATCCACATCTACGAGGTGCATCTCGGCTCGTGGAAGCGCGTCCCCGAAGAAAACGATCGTTTTCTGACCTACGGAGAGTTGGCCGCGCAGCTGATCCCCTACGTCGCCGACCTCGGCTTCACGCACATCGAGTTGTTGCCCGTCACCGAGCATCCGTTCGACTTGAGCTGGGGGTATCAGACGACCGGCTGGTTCGCGCCGACGAGCCGCTTCGGCGGCCCCGACGATTTTCGCGCTTTCGTCGACGCGGCCCACGCCGCGGGGATCGGCGTCATCCTCGACTGGATCCCGGGGCACTTCCCGACCGACGCGCACTCGCTGGGCAACTTCGACGGCACGCCGCTGTACGAGCATGCCGACGCGCGCGAAGGCTTTCATCGCGAATGGGGGACGTACGTCTTCAACCTGGGCCGGATCGAAGTGGCGAACTTTCTCGTCGCGTCGGCGCTGTACTGGCTGCGCGAGTTCCATATCGACGGCTTGCGCGTCGATGCGGTCGCTTCGATCTTGTACCGTGACTACTCGCGCAAAGAAGGCGAGTGGATCCCCAACAAGTACGGCGGGCGCGAGAACCTCGAAGCGGTGGCGTTCTTGCAGCGCCTCAACGCGACGGCCTACGGCGAGGTGCCGGGGATCGCGACCTTCGCCGAAGAGTCGACCGCGTGGCCGGGCGTAACGGCGCCCACCGACGTCGGCGGGCTGGGCTTCGGCTACAAGTGGAACATGGGCTGGATGCACGACACGCTGCGGTTCCTCGAGCGCGATCCGCTCTTCCGCGGCCACCATCTCAACGAGATCTCGTTCGGGTTGATCTACGCCTTCAGCGAGAACTTCGTGCTGCCGCTCTCGCACGACGAAGTCGTGCACGGAAAGCGGTCGCTGCTGGGCCGCATGCCGGGCGCCGAATACCAGCAGTTCGCCAGCCTGCGTCTGCTCTACGCGCTGATGTGGGCGCATCCCGGAAAGAAGCTGCTCTTTGCCGGCGGAGAGTTCGCGCAACGCGGCGAGTGGCGGGCCGAGGCGTCGTTGGACTGGCACCTGCTGCACGGCCGTCATCGCGGCGTGCAGCAGCTCGTCAAGGATCTCAACCGGCTGGGGCGCGCGCACGGTGCGCTGCACGAGCGCGACTGCGAACCGGCCGGGTTCGAGTGGATCGCCTACGACGACGCCCGCAACGGCGTGGTTTCGTTCATTCGATGGGACGCGGCGCGCGACGGGCACGTCGTGTGCGTGTGCAACTTCAGCGGCGCGCGCCACGACGGCTACCAGCTGGGCGTTCCGCGCAGCGGCTCCTACGTCGAGCTGCTCAACACCGACGCGCAAGCGTACGGCGGGTCGAACTTGGGTAACCGGGGTTCCGTGACGGCAACCGATCGCGCCGCGCACGGACGCCCGTACTCGGTATCCGTGACGCTGCCGCCTCTTTCGACGCTCTGGCTGACGCCATGACGGGGTCACGGTGCGCATGACGGAGTCACGGTGCGCGTGATCGCGGTGCGGCCGCGCGTCGAGGCGGGGCTGCCGTATCCGCTCGGCGCGACCTGGGATGGAACCGGCGTAAACTTCGCGCTCTTCAGCGCCAACGCGGAGAAGGTCGAGCTGTGCGCGTTCGATCCGCGCGGACGCCGCGAGATCGCGCGCATCGTGCTGCCCGAGTACACCGACGAGGTGTGGCACGGTTATCTGCCCGAGGCCCGCCCCGGGATGCTGTACGGCTACCGCGTCTACGGTCCCTACGACCCCGAACGCGGCCACCGCTTCAACCACCACAAGCTGTTGCTCGACCCGTATGCCAAAGCGTTCGCCGGGAAGCTGCGCTGGACCGACGCGCACTACGGCTATCGCATCGGCGCGCACCGCGAGGACCTCTCGTTCGACCGGCGCGACAATGCCGGCGCGATGCCGAAGTGCGTGGTGCTCGAGAGCGCGTTCACCTGGAGTGAGGATCATCGCCCGCCGGTGCCCTGGACCGACACGGTGATCTACGAACTGCACGTAAAGGGCTTCACCGTCGGCCACCCCGGCGTCGCGCCGGCGCTGCGCGGCACCTTCGCCGGACTGGCCGCGCCGGCCGTGGTCGGGTATCTCAAGGAACTGGGCGTGACCACGCTCGAGCTGCTGCCGGTGCAGGCGTTCGTCGACGACCGCCGGCTGATCGAACGCAAGCTGCGCAACTACTGGGGCTACAACTCGATCGGCTACTTCGCCCCCGAGCAGCGCTACCTCCAGAACGATCCCAGCGAGTTCAAGACGATGGTCAAGCACCTGCACGAAGCCGGGATCGAGATCGTGCTCGACGTCGTGTACAACCACACCGCGGAAGGGAATCAACTCGGTCCGACATTCTCGTTCAAGGGGATCGACAACGCCTCGTACTACCGCCTTGGCGACGACCGCCGCTACTACGACGACGTCACCGGTACCGGAAACACCCTCGATCTGCGCCATCCGCGCGTGTTGCAGCTCGTGATGGACTCGCTGCGCTACTGGGCCGAGGAGATGCACGTCGACGGGTTCCGGTTCGATCTCGCGCCGGCGCTGGCGCGCGAGGACGGCGGTTACCGGCGCGACGCGGCGCTTTTCAAGGCGATCCAGCAAGACCCGGTGCTGTCGCGTCTCAAGATGATCGCCGAACCCTGGGACGTCGGGCCGAGCGGCTATCAAGTCGGCAACTTTCCGCCCGGCTGGTCGGAGTGGAACGGCAAGTACCGCGATACGGTGCGGCGTTTCTGGAAAGGCGATCTGGGCACGCTGCCCGAGCTGGCCTCGCGCCTGGCCGGGTCGTCCGATCTGTTCGCGCACAATGGCCGGCGCCCGCGCGCCGGCGTGAACTTCGTTACCGTCCACGACGGCTTCACGCTCAACGACCTCGTCTCGTACAACCACAAGCACAACGAAGCCAACCACGAGGACAATCACGACGGCGCCAACGACAACGAAAGTTGGAACTGCGGGGTCGAAGGGCCGACGACCGATTCGGCGATCATCGACTTGCGCGAGCGCCAGAAGCGCAACTTCATCGCTACCCTGATGCTGTCGTTGGGGGTTCCGATGATCGCCGCGGGCGACGAGCGCGGGCGCACGCAGCGCGGCAACAACAACGCGTACTGCCAAGACAACGAGATCTCGTGGCTCGACTGGAGCTCCGCGAACCCGCGCGACCTCGCGCTGGCCGAGTTCGTCAAGCTGATGCTGCGGCTGCGGCGCGAGCACCCCGCGTTCAAGCGCGACGCGTTCTACCGCGGCGCGCCGGTCGAGCCCGGCGGGCCCAAGGACATCGCTTGGATGGGTCCCGACGGCTACGAGATGGGCGCCGAGGACTGGACGCCCGACCGCCGCACGATCGGCCTCTACCTGGGCGCTCGGCCGATGCTCTTGGTCGCCATGAACGCCGCGCCCGACGACGTCGGGTTCGCCCTGCCCGACGTCGAGCGCGTCTCGTGGTCGCTCGTGCTCGACACCGCGATCGAGGGCGGGGCGCCGCGCAACGTCCCGCGGGACGTCGTCGTCATCTATCCGATGGTCTCGCACTCGCTCGCGCTTTTCGCCGGGAGCGTCCGGTGAGCGCCAGTGTCGCGCGTTCGTACGTCGACGCACTCGGCACCGAGCGGCTCGCGCCGCCGCAAACCGTGGCACAGTTCGAGGAGCTCGTCGCGGAAGAGCCGCATCATTTCGTCGCGCCGGCGCTGGTGTTGCGTGCCGGCGAAGTGCTGAGCCTGGACGTGACGCTGCCGGCGATGAGCTGGACCGAGCCCTTGCAGTGGGCGCTCGTGCGCGAGGACGGCAGCACCGCGGACGGCGTCGTGGCGTTGCGCGACGCGCCGGTGCTCGCCGCCGACCACCGGCCGGCGTCGACCTACGACACGCGCCGCATCGCGATCGCCGGACCGCAGCCGCTCGGCACCCACCAGCTTTCGCTCACGGTCGACGCGTATGCTCGCGCCCTGGTGCGCGTCCTCGTGGTCCCCGAGCGCGCGCACCAACCACGCGGACGCGTTTGGGGGATCGCGCTGCAGCTCTACACGCTGCGCTCCGCTCGCAACCACGGCATCGGCGATTTCGCCGACCTGCGCGCGGTGTGCCGGTTGCTGGGCGAGCGCGGCGCCAGCTACGTCGGGATCAATCCCTTGCACGCGACCTTCCGCGGCGACCCGGAGTCGGCGAGCCCGTATGCGGCCTCGTCGCGGCGCTGGCTGAACTGGCTCTACATCGCCGTCGACGACGTGCCCGAGCACGCCGGCGCCGCCGCTCGCGCCGATGCGTTCGATTCGTTGTGCGCGGGCGATCACGTCGCCTATGCCGGCGTCGCGGCCGTCAAGGACGAGCTGTTGCGCGCGTGTTTCGCAGCGCTCGCCGGCGACGCTGCGCGGGCCGCGGCATTCGCCGCCTGGTGCGACGAGCACGGCGAACCGTTGCGACGCTTCGCGGTCTTCGAAGCGCTCGTCGCGCGCTTCGGCCGCGAGTTGAGTACCTGGCCGCAGGCGTTCGCCGGACCGGACTCACCCGACGTCGCACTGTTCGGCGCGGCCGAAGAGTCCGAGGTGCGCTACTCGATGTACCTGCAATGGCTCGCGGCCGAGCAGCTCGCCGCGGTTAGCGCGGACGCGGCGCGCTGCGGCGTACGGCTCTATCGCGACCTCGCCGTCGGCGTCGACCCCAACTCCGCCGACGTCTGGGCCGACGCGGGGGCGTACCTCCCGCAAGTCTCGGTCGGCGCGCCGCCCGACCTGCTCAACTCGCTGGGCCAGGACTGGGGGCTTCCCCCGCTCGATCCACGCGGGTTGGCGCGGGAAGGCTACGCCGAACTGCTCGCGATCATGCAGTCCAACTGCCGTAACGCCGGCGCGCTGCGCATCGATCACGCCTTCTCATTGGCCCGGCTGTATTGGATTCCGCGCGGCGCCGACCCCCGCAGCGGGACCTACGTGACGTATCCGCTCGACGACCTGTGCGGCGTCGTCGCGCTGGCCAGCGTGCGCGAAGGCTGCGTCGTGATCGGCGAAGATCTCGGCACGCTGCCGGAGGGGTTCCGGGAGCGCATGGAAGCGGTCGGGATCCTGTCGTACCGCATCTTGTTCTTCGAGCGCAGCGCCGACGGCGCGTTCGTCCCGCCCGAGGAGTACCCAGCCCTCGCGCTAGCCGCATCAGGGACGCACGACCTGCCGACGATCTCCGCCTGGCTGCGGGGCGAGGACGTCGAGCTGCGCGACCGCTTGGGCCTGCTCGAGACGCCGCTGGATACCGACAAAGACGCGCGCGCGCGCGACCGCAAGGCGCTGCTCGACGCGCTCGTCGCGCACCGCGACCTCGCCCCGGACGCGCTCGACGACGACACGGCCGTGGTCGTGGCGGCGAACCGCTACCTCGCCGCGACACCCTGCGCGATCGTGATGGCGCAACTCGACGACATCCTGGTCGAACGAGCCCCCGTCAACGTCCCGGGAACCTCCACGCAGTACCCGAATTGGCGTCGAAAGCTGAGCACGCCCATCGAGGCCCTCGCCTCCGACGACCGCCTCGCCCGCCTCTGCACCGCCCTGAACGAGATCCGTCCGAGAGCAACACCGTGAAAGCTGTATTGATGGCAGGCGGCGAGGGATCTCGCCTTCGGCCACTGACCTCGCGCCGGCCGAAGCCGCTGGCGCCGGTTGCCGGCAAACCGATCATGGAGTTGATCGTCGAGCTTCTGCACAAGCATGGGTTGCGCGAGGTCGTGGCGACGCTGCACTACCTCGCCGACGAGATCGAAACCTATTTCGGCGACGGGAGCGCGCACGGCGTGACGATGCACTACGTCGTCGAGGACACTCCGCTGGGAACCGCGGGCGCGGTCAAGATGGCGCACGACCTGCTGATCGGCGAAACGTTCCTGGTCATCAGCGGGGACGCGCTGACCAACCTCGATCTGTTCGCGGTGGTGCGGCACCACCGCGAACAGGGGAACGACGTCACCATCGCGCTGCAGCGCGTGACCAACCCGCTGGAATTCGGCGTCGTCGTGACCGACGAGTCGGGCCGCATCGTGCGGTTTCTCGAGAAACCGTCCTGGGGTGAGGTCTTCTCCGACACGATCAACACCGGGATCTACGTGCTCGAACCGTCGATCCTCGACCGGATGCAGCGCGGCAAGGTCTACGATTTCTCCAAGGACCTGTTTCCCGACATGCTGCGCGAGGGGGCCAAACTCGGCGGCTACGTGATCGACGCCTACTGGACCGACATCGGAAACCTCGAACAGTACCAACAAGCCAACTACGACGCGATCTCGGGCTACGTCGGCATCGAGTTCCCGGGCACGCAAGTCGCCCCCGGCGTCTATGCCGGCGAGGGCACGCGGATCGACCCGGACGCGCGGATCGAGGGGCCTGTGGTGATCGGGCGCGATGTCCGCATCGCGGCCGGAACGTCGATCGTGGGACCCACCGTCATCGGCGACCGCACGATCGTGGGACGCGCAGCGAACGTCTCCCGCAGCGTGCTGTGGGAGGACGTGTACGTCGGCGAGGAGGCGTCGCTGAGCGACTGCACCGTCGCCGACCGCAACATCATCGAGAAGCGCGCCAAGGTCAACGAGAACACCGTGCTCGGTCGCGGCTGCACGATCGGCGCCGGCGCGACCGTGAACGCGCACCTCAAGCTGTGGCCCGACAAGTGGGTCAGCGCGGGTTCGATCGTCTCGATGTCGCTGATCTACGGTCAGAAGTGGCCCGGCTCGCTGTTCGGGTCGGTCGGGATCAGCGGTCTGGCGAACCTCGAGATCACCCCGGAGTTCGCACTCAAGCTCGGGCAGGCGTTCGGCACGTGGCTCAAGCCGGGCCAAACGGTGATGACCAGTCGCGACACGCACCCGGCGTCGCGCGTGATGAACCGCTGCGTGATCTCCGGCTTGTTATCGGTGGGCGTCAACGTGCTCGACCTGCGGTCCTATCCGCTGCCGCTGGCGCGCTACGCGGTGCGCGTCGGGAGCGACGGCGGGATGCACGTGCGCGTCGCCCCCGACGATCCCAACTCGATCGTCTTCGAGTTCTTCGACGGTACGGGGATCGGGATCGACAAAGGCGCCGAACGCAAAATCGAAAACCTGTTTTTCCGCGAGGACTTCCGCCGCACGCCGATGGACGAGGTCGGCCGGCTGGATTTCCCATCGCGCGCGCTCGAGCGGTACACCGCGTCGTTCGCGCAGGCACTGCACGCCGAAGCGATCAAGTTCGCGAACTTCCGCGTGGTGATCGACTATGCGTTCGGCAACGCGTCGATCGTGCTGCCGCAGATCCTGGGCGGGCTGGGCGTCGAACAAATCGCGCTCAACGCCTACTTCGACGCCGCCAAGGTGCGCACGTTCCACGAGGACCGCGAGCGCCATCTGCAGCAGCTCACCTCGGTCGTCACCTCGCTCGAGGCGAATCTGGGCGTGCTCATCGACGCCGACGGCGAGACCGTGACGGTGGTCGACGACGCCGGCCAGATCGTGGGCCGCAACCGCCTCATGGCGCTGCTCACGCTGCTGGTCGCACGCGCGACCCCCGGTGCGCGCATCGCGATGCCGCTCACGGTGCCGACGGTGGTAGAACGCATCGCGGCCGACAACGGTGCGACGATCGTTCGCACGCGCAGCGACCGTCGCTCGCTCATGGCGCTGGCCGAACAGGAAGGCCGCGGGCTGGCGTTTGCAGGCGGGATGAACTACGAGCTGATCTTCCCGGAGTTCCAGCCGGCCTTTGACGGCATCTACGCGACGGCCAAGATCATGGAGTTGCTCGCGGCCGAGCACCGTCCGCTCTCCGAGCTGGTCGCGATGATCCCAGCCTGGCACGTCGCGGGCCGGGTCGTGCCGTGTCCCTGGGACCGCAAAGGCGCGGTGATGCGTTCGCTCCACGACGAGGCTGCCCACGGCGGCAACGGCAAGGTCGAGACGCTCGACGGAATTCGGTTGCCGCGCTCCGACGGCTGGGTGCTCGTCCTTCCCGACGCCACCGACGCGTCGGTCAACGTCTGGGCGGAAGGCAACTCCGATGACGAGGCCGCGCGCTACGCCGACGAGATCGTCGAACGCGTGCGCGCGATCGCGGCCGGTTGAACGCGATGCGACGATCGCTTCCGGCTCGGCTCGTGTTCGCGGCGGCCGCGTTCGCACTGCCGGCCGCAGCCGCAGCCCCCGCGCCTCCGGCACCGCCGCCGGTTCGGGCGGTGACCGAGACCCACTTCGGTATCAGCGTGAGCGACCCGTACCGCTACTTCGAGAATCCCAAAGACCCCGGGCTCGCCGCGTACTTCAAAGCGCAGAACGCGTACACGCGCCAGGTGCTCGACGCGCTGCCCGGACGCGCTGCGCTGGCCACCCGCATCGCGCAGCTCGACAACGCGACGGAGTCGCTCACTGACGTCCAGCCGGTCGGCGGCACGTTCTTCTACCAGAAGCGCCCGGCGGGTGCGAACACGACGCGGCTCTACACGCGCGCGATCGCCGGCGGACCAGAACATCTCCTCTTCGATCCCGACCGGTTCGCACGCTCCTCGAAGGAGCACTACACCTTCGACTACTACTCGCCTTCGACCGACGGCCGGTTCGTGGCGGTCGGCACCTCCGAAGGCGGGTCGGAGAAGACGACCCTGCACGTCATCGACGCGAGCACCGGCCGCTTGTTGCCCGACGTGATCGAGCGCGCGATCGCGATCGCACCGTCGTGGCGCGACGACGGGCGATCGTTCTACTATTTCCGAACGCCCGCGCCGCGCAAAGATCAGCCCGAGCGCGAAAAGGACACCAAGGGTGTGGCGCGGCTGCACGTGCTCGGCCACGACCCCGAGCGCGATCCGGCGATCTTCGGGTACGGCGTGAGCACGCGCATCCCGTTCGCGCCCGAAGACTACGCGGTCGTGAGCGTCTCGCCGCGCTCGCGCTGGGCCGTCGCGGCGATCGCGCACGGCGTGCAGAACGAGATTGCGGTCTATGCCGCACCCACGCCGGTAGCCGTTGACGGGCACGCGCCCTGGCGTAAGCTCGCCGGCTACGCCGATGACGTCACCGCCGCCATCGCGGTGGGTGACACGCTCTATCTCAGCTCGCACAAAGACGCCTCGCGGCATCGCATCCTGGCGCTGAACCTGCGTACGGGAACGTTGGCAACGGCGCGCGTCGCGGTTCCGGAATCCACGCGCGTCATCGAGGACATCTCGCTCGCCGGCGACGGCATCTATCTGCGCGACCTCGAAGGCGGCATCTCGAAGCTACGGCGGCTCGCGCTCAACCGCGACGGCTCGCCCGGCGCGACCGCCGAGGTCGCGCTGCCGTTCGCCGGAGCGAGCGGCGGCATCGCGACCGATCCGATGGTTCCCGGCGCGACCTTCGTGCTGCAGTCGTGGACCGAGTCACCGCGTTACTACCGCGCCGGCCTCAACATCGCGCTCAGCGACACGGGCTTGCGCCGCAGATCGGACGTTGACTTCTCCGCGATAACCTCGCTCGAGGTCCTCGCGACGAGCGCCGACGGCACGAAGGTACCGCTGTCGATCGTGATGCGCAAGGGCGCCGCGCTCGACGGGATGCGCCCGACGTGGCTGGACGGGTACGGTGCCTACGGCATCGTCATCCGCCCGAGCTTCTCGGCGACGCGACTGGCGTGGCTCGAACGTGGCGCCATCTACGCGGAATGCCATCCGCGTGGGGGCGGCGAGTACGGCGAGGACTGGCACTTCGGCGCGCACATCGCGACCAAGCAGCGCACGGTCGACGACTACATCGCCTGCGCGCAGTACCTGATCGACCAGAAGTACACCCAGCCTTCCAAACTGGCTGGGAGCGGCACGAGCGCCGGCGGCGTCACCATCGGCAACGCGATCGTACAGCGCCCGGAGCTGTGGGCGGCGGCGCTCGACGTCGTCGGCGATACCAACCCGGTGCGCGACGAGTTCGCCGAAGGCGGCCCCGCGAACATCCCCGAGTTCGGTTCGATCGCCAACAAGATCGGCTGGGACGCGCTCTACTCCACCGATCCGTACGTGCACGTCCGCGACGGCGTTGCGTACCCGGCCGTGTTGGCGGTCACGGGCGCCAACGACCCGCGCGTCGCGCCCTGGATCGTGGCGAAGTTCGCCGCCCGGCTCCAAGCTGCGACCGCGAGCGGGAAGCCCGTGCTGCTCCGCGTCGACTTCGACGCGGGACACGGCTATTTGGGCAGTTCGCGCGCCCAGGCGCAAGCGCTCACGACCGACGAGTTCGCGTTTCTGCTGTGGCGGCTGGGCGATCCGGAGTTCGCAACACCTTAGCGGCTGGGCGTCTCGAAGCGGATGACGCCGCGGGGGTAGTCGACGACGAGGGTGTAGCGGCGCAGCACGCGTACGCCGATGTTCGCGGCGATGGTCGGGTTCGCTTCGGCGCCGGCGAGCGCGTCGGTGAGCAGCAAGGGGACGTCCGCGATGCGGAGCGCCCCCAGCCGCAGCTCCTCACCGCGCGCGAAGTAGGCGCGGACCGGGCCGCCGACACCGGCGATGGGAAAGTCGGACGTGACGGCGTGGTAGTGCGTGCGCAGGTCGTGCGCCAGCACGAACGGTGCGTTCACGTCGACCCCGCTCTCGCTTCCGGTGTCGATCGTCATGACGCCCGGTACGCCGTCGAGGGCACCGTCGATCTGCGGCTGTCGATCGTCGAAGACGAACGGCACCTCGACGCCGGCCCCGGCGAACGCGCGACCGTCCGTAGCCAGCTCGTACCGTTCGTGCTCGAAGTCCAAGTTCAGCGCGAAGCGTGCGAGCAGCTCGTAGCCGACGATGCCGTCGAACGGTGCGGCCTTGCCGAGGTCGAGCACGACGAACGGTTGGTCGCGCATGATCGCGGGCCCGACGGCGACACTGCGCGCCGTCGCATACCGAACGCCGGCCAAGCCCGCTCCGGCGCCGCCGACGGCACCGTTGCCGACGACCTGCAAGCCGGCGCGGCGCGCCGCGTCGGGCGTGATCACGTTTTGGCCGCCGGTATCGAGCAGAAACCGCATCGGCTCGCCGCCGTTGACCGATACGGCGACCACCGGGACCGCAAACGGCGACATCAGGCGACCGCCGAGCGTGCCCGTCAGCGCGAAGTCGTGCGGCGGTGCGGGCGGCGCAAAGGTGCTCGCTGCGACCGCGGCCGGCGTCTCGACGCTGCGCACGCGCGCTTCCCACGTACCGCTGTCCGACGTATCCGCGATCGTCGAGGGGACGACGAACTCGCGCACCGCACGATAGCCGGCAAATGTCGTGCGCTCGGTCGTCTGGCCGACGTGCTGCACGACCGCGGTCACGTTTGCGGTGGCCGAGTCGACCGCGATCTCCGGCGTTCGCGAGCCGCAGCCGCAGGGCTGTGCGCGCGGCGCGAGCAGGTGCGACCAGACCAGGATGGTGCCGCGTTCGTCGACATTGCCTTGGAGGCGCGGCATCCCGGTGGCGTCGGCGCGCCACGCGTGCGTGCCGTCCCAGCCCTCGCGCTCCGAGACCGGGCCGGCGTCGAAGCGCCGCACGAACGATCCGCTCGCGCGGTCGACAACGATCTCCCCGCGCCCGGGGATGCCGTACGCCGTGACGTCGAGCCGCAAACGCACGTAGCGCGCAGCGTTGGGGCCACGCGCCCGAATGACGGATGCGCGGGATAGTTCAGGAACCGCGCTCGCGTGTGAGGGAGGGGCGTGGAGTACGAGCGCGGCCGTGACGGCCATCAGGAGCGTCACGGCTGCGCGCTTAGGCGAACCGGCTCAGCGTCCCCGCCGTCTTTTGTCGGAGCGAGCGCCGCCGTTGAAACTGGGCGCGTTGCGCGCCGGTGTGAAGCGCGGCCGATCCGCGGGGAGGGCACGCGCCACCGCGGGCTCGGGCAGCGTGGGGACTTGCGTGCGGTCGATCCGGCGGCCGACGGCCTTCTCGATGTCGCGGAACAGACGCTCTTCTTCGTGCGAGACGAAGGTGATCGCGTCGCCGGTCTGCTCGGCCCGCGCCGTGCGGCCGACGCGGTGGACGTAGTCCTCGGGGACCATCGGGACGTCGTAGTTGACGACGTGGCCGAGGTCGACGATGTCGATCCCACGCGCCGCAACGTCGGTCGCGACCAGCACGCGGACCTTGCCGCGCTTGAAGTCGGCCAGCGCGCGGGTGCGCTGGGCTTGCGAGCGGTCGCCGTGGATGCGCTCCGCCGGGACGTTGTGCTTCTCGAGCGCGAGCGCGAGCCGGTTGGCGCGCGCCTTGGTCCGGGTGAAGGCAAGTGCGCTGTAGATGTTGTTGTCCTTGAGCAGCTCGACGAGCAGATCGGTCTTGCTCTGCTGCGGCACGGTGTACGCGGTATGCGTGATCCCGGCCGCGGTCGTCGAATTGCTGTGCGGGACGATCTCGATCCGCACGGGGTCGCGCAGCAGATCGCGGGTCAGCTTGAGCACTTCGGGGGCGATCGTCGCCGAGAAAAACAGGGTTTGGCGCCGCGCCGGGATCTTCGCTACGATGCGTTTGACCGCGGGCAAGAAGCCCATGTCGAGCATACGATCGGCCTCGTCGAGGACCAACAGCGAGACATCGTCGAGGCGTGCCGCGCCCTGGCCCATGAGGTCCATGAGCCGGCCCGGCGTCGCAACGATGATCTCGGTACCGCGCGCGAACGCGGCGATCTGTCCACCGAAGCCGACCCCGCCGTAGATCGCGGCGACGCGCAGGTTGGTGCCCCGCCCCAGCGCCGCGAAGTGCGCGGCGATCTGCGCTGCCAGCTCGCGCGTGGGCGCGAGGATCAGCGCGTGGGTCTTCTTGCGAGGGAGCGCGGCGAGCTTCTCGAGGATGGGAAGCGCGAACGCCGCGGTCTTGCCGGTGCCCGTCTGGGCGCTGGCGAGGACGTCCTTGCCCTGCAGCGCCGGCGGAATCGCGGCGGCTTGAACGGGGGTCGGGACGCTGAAGCCGAGCTCGCGCACGGCTCGAAGGGACGCCGGGCTGAGGCCCAGCGCATCAAAATTCGGTTGCATCGATTCTTTCGAAAGCGAGGCGCGAGGTCGATCGTCGTTTCGAAAGATCGCGCAAGGTGGTGGCCACCCGAAGGTGACTTTGTCAGCAAGCGGACGCGGTGCGCCCACGGGTGACACGTCACTATATCACATTCGGGCCCCGCATCGAACGGACGTTTGTCGCCCGGGCGATCAGACCGCGGTGAGCTGAACCGCGCAGGACGACTCGCACGGGCTCCCGCGGGCCCGTTCCAGCTGGCTCAGCAGGGCCTCGAGCACCATGGGCCGGCCGATGACGAAACCCTGAACCTCGTCGCAGCCCATCGCCGAAATCCGGTCGAATTGGGCGTCGGTTTCGACGCCCTCGGCGACCACCACCAGACCGAGCGCCTTCCCGACGGCGAGGATCGAGCCGACGATCGCTTGATCGTACCTGTCCTCGATGACGCCTCGCACGAAGGTCCGGTCGATCTTGAGCGCGGTGATCGGCAGCCGCTTCAAGTAGGACAGCGAGCTGTAGCCGATACCGAAGTCGTCGAGCGCGACCTCGACGCCCAGCGCGAAGAGCCGCCGCAACACGGGCAGCACGCTGTCGTCGAGCGAGACGGTTTCGGTGATCTCGATCCTCAACGCGCCCGGCGGGATGCCGTGGCGGTCCAACGCTTCGGCGACCGCGTCGGGGAGGTCCGACTCGCACAGATCCCGCGTCGAGAGGTTGATCGCGATGCGAAACTCGGGGAGGATCTCGCGCATCCGCGCCGCCGCCGCGCAGGCCTCGCCGAGCACCCAGCGGTCGATGCCGATGATCGCCCCGGTCTGTTCGGCGAGGGGAATGAAGGCATCGGGTGCGATGATACCCTGCGTCGGATGCCGCCAGCGCACCAGCGCCTCGCACCCGACGAGTTCCTTCGTTGCCGCCTTGACGATGGGCTGGAATCGCAGTAGGAGCTCGCCGCGCTCGGCCGCATGGCGAAGATGGCTCTCCAGCGACAGACGGTCGATGTCGCTACGTTCCATCGAAGCGTCGAACAGCGCCAAGCGGTTGCCGCCCATGTGCTTGGCGCGGTACATCGCGACATCGGCGCGCGACACGACGTCGTCGCCGTTGCGGCCGTCGTCGGGGAACATCGCGACGCCGATGCTGGCCGTGACCCCGATCTCGCGTCCGCGGACGAGCATCGGCTCGTCGAGGACGCGCAGCAATCGCTGCGCGACGGCTCGCACCTCGTCCGCGTCGCGGACACCGGGAAGCAGGACGATGAACTCATCGCCGCCCGGACGCGCAACCGTGTCGATGCCCCGAACCGTGTTACCCAGCCGCGTTGCGACCTCGCGCAGGACCTCGTCTCCAACAGTGTGGCCCAGCGTGTCGTTCACGTTCTTGAAGCGATCGAGATCGACGAAGAGCACCGCGAAGCGGCGCCCACCCAGCTCGGCCGCGGCGACCGTCTCGCTCAGGCGCTGCTCGAGCGCGAGTCGATTCGGCAGGCCGGTCAACCGGTCGCGGTGCGCAGCCTCGAAGAGCAACTGCTGCGCGCGCTTGAGCTCGGAGATGTCGATCGAGA
This sequence comes from Vulcanimicrobiota bacterium, assembly GCA_003140215.1. GTDB lineage: Bacteria > Vulcanimicrobiota > Vulcanimicrobiia > Vulcanimicrobiales > Vulcanimicrobiaceae > Vulcanimicrobium > Vulcanimicrobium beijerinckii. Next base: position 664,370 of record PLJL01000001.1, read on the forward strand.
TGCCGACCGTCCCGACCACGTTGCGATCGACGTCGGCGACCGGTTCGATGTGGTGGCGCAGCCAGCGCTCAGACCGCGAACTCTCCACCCGTGCCGCGGTGCCGGCGAAGACACCGTCGAGCACGTCGGGATCGACGAAGACCTCCGACGACCTGGCGATCATGGCATCCGCCGAGAGCCCGAGCTCGTCGAGCGCACCGCCCGAAACCGTCGTGAAGCGGCCCTCCCGATCGGTCGTCCACAGCACCGCGTCGACGTGTTGCGTCACCAGTCGCAAGCGCTTCTCGCTCTCCTGTAACCGCAACTCCGCGCGCGTGCGTTCGCTGACGTCGCGCAGCGAGATCAAACTTTCCGCCGCCGCCGCATGGATGCGGATCTCGACCCAGGTTCGCGTCGCCGGGAAGGCTTGGGTTCGCGGCACCGCCGCGCCGGCTTGCCGGGCCACCCGGATCTCGGGGACGAGTTCCGAGGCGAGGGGATCGACGATCGCCTCGAGTCGTTGGCCCACCAGCGTGTCGGCGGTCCGCCGCAGCAGCCGCTCCGCCTCCCCGTTGACGTGCGTGATGCGCAGGTCGTGGTCGACGAAGTAGATCCCGTCGCCGACTGCCTCGAGGATATTGAACTTCTTCTCGTTCGCCTCCGCCGCTTGCCGCCGGAAGCGCAAGGCGGCTCCGGCAAGCACCGTCGCTACGATGCTTGCCAAAACCGCGACCACCAAGCCGGCGGCGAGCATGGCTGTCATGCCAGGCTCCGCCGCCGCGCTTCCTGGAGCAACGCCGCCCGCGAGGCGACGCCGAACGCGGTGCAGATCAGTTCGATCTGACGCTCCACCGTGTACACGCTGCGACTGAACCTCCGTGACAGTTCAGGCGCATCGGCCCCCGCCCATACCGCACGCGCAAGCTGCCGCTGAAGCGGCGAGAGTTGCGCCGGCATGGCGTCCTCCCGCGCGACGGCGTCCTGTGCCATCGTCGCGAGCGGACAGTCCGGATACGAATTGGCATGGCGCGCACCCACGTCACGCCACCGGCTCTCGCCGGTGAGCTCTGCCAAGGCCGCCGCGGTCAGCGTCGCCCGAAAGTGGAACGACGACACCGCGAAGATCTCATACGCCTCTTGCAGCGCGGCTATTGCCGCGTCACGTCGCCCGAGCGTCTGATCGATGCGGCCTTCCGCATAACGAGCATGCGCTATGGCGCGGCGGTCGGAGTGCAGCGCCAGCGCGGGATCGACGTTTTCGGTCCCGACCTGTGAATACATCGCTGCATACCGTTGGGCCCGCGGCGCATCCGTGGCCGCGTGCAGGACTGCGAGCATCACGAGCAGCTGACGTTCCTCACCGAACGTCGACTCCCAGCGAATCTCGTAGGCTAGAGCATCCGCCTGCGCCAGTTCCTCGGCCGCCCAGAACTCGTTTCCGGACATCCGAGCGACGTACGCCCGATCGGCGTGCGTCATGACGCGGGACGTGGCGTTCCGAGCGAGCGCGCGCGCATCCTTGAACGTCCACTGCGCCTCGGCGGCCCGTCCTCGCATGAAGGCGTCCCACCCGAAGGCGCGGACCGTCATGAAGTGCGAGACGTGGAGGTCGGGAGTCCAAGCGATCGCCTCGGACGCGCGGCGTGCCGCGGCCATCGCTTCGCCGTCGGCGGTCTCGAACGCAACTTGTGTCAACGCATGCGTTGACGCGGCTAGCGTGGCGACATCGACCGGTTCGGCTGTCGGCATCGTCGCGTATTCGACCGCCCGTCGAAGGTCCGCGATGTGCGCGCGATAGTCTTCCTTGCCCGCGTGCAGCCAAGCCCGATAGGCGTAGGCGGCAGACGCGATGCTTGGATCGGGATGAGCGATGGCAAGCGCGACTTCGGGCGCGGTGGGGTCGCACTCGCGACGGAACCAACGCATCCGGAGGTCGTGATAGGCCATCGTGTGCACGCCGTCGGGCACCGCCCCCATGAGGGCGCGTGCTTCGGCGTAGCGGGTTTCGGCCCGGGTGAAGTTGCGCACTGCGGCGTGCGCCTTGCCGAGTTGGATCGCGAAGTTGAACCGGCCGGCCGGCGACGAGGGGACGTCGTTGACCGACGCTAGGTAGCTGAGCGCGGCGACGGCATCACGCCGGCCGATCGCCTCAGCCTTGAGGACGACCGCGTCTTCGACGACGTCACTCGGCCAGTCCTCACAGTGATCTAGCAATTCTAGGGCTGCGTCGTACAGTGCTGATCGCAGTGCAACGCGAGCGTTGCGAAGTGAATCAGCGACGGACACACAGCCCGTCGTGTTCGACATCTTCGTAACCTGCTTCAGTCGCTCAGCGATCCGAGATTGATCTGACTGTTCGGCCCGACGACGACGTAACGCGACGCAGCGGCACCGGCATCCGCTCCGGATGCAGTGACCGTCACGCCGGCGGCAGTCGTGTACGAGTTGGCGATGCTCACGGTATAGCCGCCTGGATTGATCCCGCGGATGTGGAACGATCCGTCGGCTGCGGTGAGCGCGGTGTTGGCAACGTTGCCGTTGGCATCGGTAGCGATGACGGTCGCGTTGGCGACCGCGGCACCGCTGCTGTTGGCGACGGTCCCGCCGATCGTGGGTTGGCCGAGGCCGCCCGCGACGGTCGGCGTCAGGTAGACGACACCGTTGCTGAGGTTGGCCGATTGGAAGACGTTGAAGTCCAGCGTCGCCGTGATCGAGTCGCCGGCATTGCCGGTCACGCTGAGCGGAATCGAGACGGCTTCGATCGTCTGCGTCGGATCCCACCAGGGATGGTTCGGGTCGACGATCTGCACCGGGTACGACTGACCGTTGTAGGTCACGCTGGTCGTGCCCGGGTCGAGCAGCAACTGCATCGACGGGTAGGTACCCGCCGGCAGATCGCCCGAGCCGAGGTTGAGGGACGTCTCCTGAAGCGCGAGCAGGTTCACGACCTGCGCCTTGTCGCTGCCGACGAGCTGCCAGGAGTCGCCGTTCCCGTCGATCACATCGACGCCCAGGATACCGGCGTTGAACTGCGAGTTCGCGGCGGTGGCCCCGATGAGCGGCGCGTCGAAGAGGTTGAGCGCGAACTGGAACGACGGGGCGCCCCCGAGCACGTCCAAGGGCCGGCGGCCTTTCTGGGCCGTCGCCTTCTGGAGATGGCGGACGTGCTTTTGGACGCTCTGCGTCGAGGTGGCAGGAAGCGCATGCGATCCGCTATTCGGAGCGCTGCATGCGGGGAGCGCGACCGTCATAAGGATCGCGAGAGAGAGAAAACGTTTCATCCGTGAAAGACTCCCTTAAACGGCGACAACGTACGACGTTGCCGAGAGCTCGCCCAGCGAGCTCGCCGTGCGATCCAGCGGATCGAACGGACGTACCGGGGCGCGCCCTCACCCGGTCAGCTCCATACGGCGGACGCAAGCCGTGTGATCACACTAACAGTCTTGTCAAATTGTTGACCGTTCATTCCGGTAAAGGTTGTCACCGCCCACGAGCGTCCATGCAGACGTCGACGCGCGTTGACGCGTCGACGCGGGCGGCGTCAACGCTCGGGCAGCGGCGGCGGCGGGGCGCGTAGCGCGCCGATCCCGCAAACCAGCGCCCGCACCAGCTCCACAACCGCGAGCTACCGCCCGCCCGACACGTCGAGGATCGCGCCGGTGACGTACGATGACGCCGGCGAGAGCAGCCACAGCACGGCGGCGGCGACTTCATCCACGGTGCCGGCGCGCTTCATCGGCACCATCGGCGCGACCCGTTCGAGGCGGTCGGGTTGGCCGCCGCGCGCGTGGATCTCCGTATCGATGAGCCCGGGCGCGACGGCGTTGACGCGCACACCCTCGCCCGCGACCTCCTTGGCAAGGCCGCGGGTCAGCGTGTCGACCGCGGCCTTCGAGGCGGCGTAATGCACGTACTCGCCCGGCGAGCCCAGGCCGGCGGCGCGCGACGAGACGACCACGATCGAGCCGCCGCTCGCGCCGTGCGCCGACGACATGCGCCGCACGCCCTCGCGCGCGCACAGAAACGCCCCCACCACGTTCACGGCCAGCACGCGCTCGAGCGTCTCGGCCTCAAGCTCGTCGACGCGACCGAAGCGCCCGGTGATCCCGGCGTTGATCACCAGGCCGTCGAGCCGCCCGAAGGCCTCATCGAACGCCGTGAACGCGGTCAGGACGTCCCGCTCGCGCGCGACGTCGGCGCGCACCACGAGCGCGCGCCGTCCGGCGGCGCGCACCTCGCCGGCGACCGCTTCGCACGCGTCGCCGTCGGTCGCGTACGTCAGCGCGACGTCGTAGCCCGCCGCGCCGGCGGCGCGCGCGACCGCCGCGCCGATCCCGCGGCTGGCGCCGGTCACCAGGACGGCGGGGGCCGGCGTCATTTCGCGACCGCGTCGACGTAGGCGATCTTGCGGTCCAGCGACTCGAGCGCTTGCGACCAGGTGTACCGCGCCGCGGTCTGCGCGCCGTGCTCGCGCAGCTCGTCGGCGACGTTCTGGTCCTCGAAGAGCGCGCGCAGATAGGTTGCCAGCTCGCGGCCGTCGGCGGTATCGCACACGATCGCGTTGACGAACGGCTCGGCGTACTCTTCACCGGTCGCGCCGCAGACCACGATCCCACCCGCGGCCATCACCTCGAGGCCGACCAGGCCGAACGGTTCTTTGCCGCTGTTCGCCAGCACGACGTCCGCTGCGGCGTAGAGCGCGTACAACGTCGCCTCGTCGAGAAACGCGCGCACGTGCACCACCGGCGTCTCGACAACCGCGAGCCGTGTCGCGAACTCACGCCAATCCGACCCTTCGTAGTCGAGCCGTGCGACGCCCAGCCGTTTTTCGCGCGCCCGCCCGAAGACGACGTCGCCGTAAGGCTCCTTGCCGCCCCGCACGATCAAACGGGCGTCGACGCCGCCGGCGCGCAGCTCGGCGATCGCATCGATCGCCTGAAGCCAATTCTTGTCGGGATCGAAGCGGCCGACCTTGACGCAGGTCGGACGGTCCCCGAACGCTTCGCGCAGCGCCGCCGTGCGCTCGGGGTCGGCGCCGTCGAGCAGCGCGGGATCGATCCCGTTGGGGATGACCAGCGCCGCCACGCCCCACTGCGCGAGCTCGAATTTCATGTACTTGCTCACCGCGGTCACCGCGGCGGCGCGCGTCAGCGTCGGCCAATGGATCTTGTCGAACCCGTACGTGTTGTTCGCATTCCACATCAGCGTGAGGGCACCGCGAACGCCGCGTTCGCGCGCCCGGCGGTCGATGGCGATCGCGACGTTCGCGGTCTGCCACTCCTCGCAGATCACCAGCACGCGCTCGCCGCGCTCGTGCGCGGATGCGATGAGATCGTCGACGATGAACGGCGGGAGGCTGACCTCCCAGTCGTGCACCTTGCCCGCCTCGCCGTCGTAAGCGTTGCGGGGGTGCTGCGCCGAGATCCACTGCGACCACCGTCGCAGCGTGACGCCGGGATCGCTCTGCTCGATCGGCATGCCGTGCGGATCGCCGACGAAGAACAGCTGGACCTCGTGCCCCGCGGCGCCCAGCGCGCGCGCGAGCTGCGTCACGCGCGTGGCGAGACCGCCGATCGACGCGTACCGGTCCGGCCCCTCGAACGAGAGGATGGCGACCTGATGGGGGATCATCGGGTGCTCCTGATGCTAGGGTCCGTGCAGCGTGGGCGCCGTTCCGCAGTTCGACGGCGCGGGCCGGCCGGCAAATCGCGCACCTACCCACTCCAGCGCGTCGTTGAGCGATGCCGGTACCACCGGGCGGTGTCCGAGGCCCGTGTAGACGTCGTAGCGGACCGTGGCGCCGCCGGCGCACAGCGCCTTGTCGAGCGCGTCGCTCGAGGCTTGCGGAACGGTCGTGTCGGCGCTGCCCTGCGCGATGAAGAGCGGAACGCCGGGGCGGAGCGGCCCGGCATCCTGTTGCGCGGCGACGCGCAAGAGGGGCGCCATCACCGCGTCACTGCGAAACGACGCCGCGGGAACCAGACCGCCCCAGGAATCGGCGCCGTAGAGCGCACCGGAGCATCGGTCGAGCACTTGCGGCACCATCGCGAGCGCGCGGGGAACGAGAATTTGGTCGAGCTTCACGGACGGGTCGACCGATGCCGCGGCCTCCATGAAGAGCGCGCCGTAGGCGAACGCCGGCGTCGGTTTGTCGCCTTTCGTCAGCGAGGCGATGAACGGCGAGATGAATGCGCCCGGGGCCTCCGCGACGCCGCCCAGCAATTGCAGTTCGGGCGCCCACGCGGACGCCGTCGTCGTCGTGAAGAGCACCGCGTGGCCACCCTGCGAGTGGCCCATCGCGACCCAGCGCGTCGAAAGCTGCGGTGCGATCTGCCGCGCCGCGCGCACCATGTCGATCGTGTCGCGCGCTTCCGCAACGCCGATCAGATACGGATGCACGCCCGGGGTCCCTTGCCCTTGGTAGTCGGTTTGCAGGACCGCGTACCCCGCCTGGACCGCCTTGTCCAACACCACCTCGATCGGCCCGAGGTAGTCGTGGACGGGCCCGGTCGGCGTGTCCCATGAGGGCGTGCAGGCCGGGGCGTCGCCGGTCGTGCCGTGCGCCCAGCTGATCACCGGCCAGCCGCCGGCCGGTGGCGTCCCGTTGGGAATCGCGACCGTCCCGGATACCGCGCGATCTTTTCCGTCGACCGCGGTCGTGTGGTACAGCACCAGCGTGTTCGAGGCCGCGTTCGGGAGCGCCTGACTGGTCGAGAAGGGCCGGGCCCAGATCACGGTGCCGTGCGGTGCCGAGGGCATCGGGTTCGGGGGCGTATAAAAAGCGGTTCCGGCCGGGCCGGCCGCGATGGCAGCCGCGACGACCGTCGCTCCAAGGGACGACAATGCAAGCATAGGCGTCTCGACTACGCCAGGACGCCGGCAAATACCGCCGCGTCGACGTTGCCGCCCGTCAGCACCGCCGCGACCCGCCGGCCCCGCAGAGCCGCGCGCTCCGCGGCGACGGCGGCGACCGCCGCGGCGCCGGCTCCTTCGGCGACGTTGTGGGCGTCGGTGAAAATCCAGCGCATCGCCTCGCGGATCGCGTCGTCGGAGACCATGACGATGCGCGCGGCACCCGCCCGGATGACGCTCAGGGCGGCGGCGTCGGGTGCGCGGACCGCCATCCCGTCGGCGATCGACTGGGCCGCTCCGGTCTCGACGCGTGCGCCGCGGGCGAACGACAGCGCGTAGGCCGGAAAGCGCTCCGCCGCGACTCCCACGACCTCGGTGCCGAGCCCCAGCAGATCGCGCACCGCGATCGCGCCGCTGATCCCCGAGCCCAGGCCGATCGGAACGTAGACGACGTCGAAGGCTCCGGCTGCGAACAGTTCGCGCGCGCACGTCGCGACCCCGACGACGAGGTCGCGGTGGTATGACGGCACCAAGTGGGCTCGGTCGTCCCCCGCGACGAGCGTTGCCGCATGCGCCAAGGCAGCGTCGAAATCGTCGCCCTGCACGACCAGCTCCGCGCCGAGCGCGCGCATCGCCGCGTTCTTCTCGGGCGAGTTGCCCTCGGGAACGACGACCGTCACGCGCAACCCGGCACGGGAGCCGGCGAAGGCGATGCTCTGCCCGTGGTTGCCGCGCGTCGCGCACACCAGCCGCGTCACCCGCGGTTCGCGCGCGCGCAACGCATCGACGTACGTCAGCCCGCCGCGCACCTTGAACGCCCCCAGCGGCGTATGATTCTCGTGCTTGAGCACCACCTCGACCCCGAGCCGCTCGCACAGCAACGGCCACCGATACGCCGGCGTCGGCGGCACGACGTCGCGAATCAGCACCGCCGCAGCATCGATCTCCGCGAGGGTGAGGTCGAGCGCCGCCGTGCGGGCGATCATCTCATCCGGTTGCCAGCGAGCGCAGGACGTATTGCAAGATGCCGCCGTGGCGGTAGTACTCTGCTTCGTCGGGCGTGTCGATGCGCAGCAACGCGTCGAACTGCTTGGTCGTGGCGCCGGCGCCGGTGGCGGTGACCTTCACCGTCATGCCGGGCTCCAGCTTCGCGGCGACGCCCTCGATCGCGAACGTTTCCTCGCCGGTTAGGCCGAGCGAGGCGCGCGTCGCGCCGTCGACATATTGCAGCGGGAGAATCCCCATCCCGATGAGGTTCGAGCGGTGGATGCGCTCGAACGATTCGGCGATCGCCGCCTTGATGCCGAGCAGATACGGGCCCTTCGCCGCCCAGTCGCGTGACGATCCGCTGCCGTACTCCTTGCCGGCGAGCACGATGAGCGGCGTTCCGTCTGCGCGGTATCTCTCAGACGCGTCGAAGATCGACATCTGCTCGCCGGTCGGCAAGTAGCGCGTTACGCCCCCCTCGACGCCCGGCACCAGCAGATTGCGCAATCGAATGTTGGCGAACGTTCCGCGCACCATCACTTCGTGGTTGCCGCGGCGCGCGCCGTACGAGTTGAAGTCGGACACGTCGACGCCCTTGGACACCAGGTACTTCGCCGCGGGCGAGGTCTTGGCGATGTTGCCGGCAGGCGAGATGTGATCGGTGGTCACCGAGTCGCCGACCATCACCAGGACCCGCGCTCCGGTGAGGTCTCGTAGCGGCGCCGGCTGCTGGGGCATGCCGTCGAAGTACGGCGGCCGCTTCACGTACTCGCTCTTGGGGTCCCAGGCGTAGCGCTCGCCGGCCGGGACGTGCATCGACGACCAGCGCCGATCGCCCGCGAACACGTCGGCATACCGCGCGCGGAACATCCCTTCGTTGAGCGCCGCCGCCATCGTTTGCTCGATCTCGGCGCTGCTCGGCCAGAGGTCCTTGAGGTAGACGTCCTCGCCGGCGGCGGTGCGGCCCAACGGTTCGGTGGTGAGGTCGACGTCCATGCGCCCGGCCAGCGCGTAGGCGACGACGAGCGGCGGCGAGGCCAAGTAGTTCGCGCGCACCTGGGGATGGATGCGGCCCTCGAAGTTGCGGTTGCCGCTGAGTACCGCGGCGACGATCATGTCGTGCTCGGCCACCGCGTGCGCGACGTCTTCACCCAACGGACCGCTGTTGCCGATGCACGTGGTGCAGCCGTAGCCGACGAGGTTGAAGCCCAGCGCGTCGAGGTACTTCGTCAAACCGGCCTTGAGCAAGTAGTCGGTGACGACTTTCGATCCCGGCGCGAGCGAGGTCTTGACCCATGGCGCGGTCGCGAGGCCCTTCTCGACCGCCTTTTTCGCCAACAGCCCAGCACCGATGAGCAACGCCGGGTTCGAGGTGTTCGTGCACGACGTGATCGCCGCGATGACGACCGCTCCGTCGGAGACCTGCGTACGCGGTTGCGCCGCGACGGCCGTTCCGCCGCCTTCGCCTTCGAAGCGGTCGACCTGTTTGCCGTTGCCGCCGCGTGCGGTTTGCCACTCCTCGAGCGCGACGTTGAAGCTCGTCTTCACGTCGCTCAGCGCGACACGGTCCTGCGGGCGCCGCGGCCCGGCGAGATTGGGAACCACATCGCTCAGCTCGAGCGACAAGGTTTCGGTGAAGCGCGGTTCGGGCGACGTGTCGGTGCGGAACATCCCTTGCGCTTTCGCGTACGCCTCGACCAACGCGATCTGCTGCGGCGACCGTCCGGTGAGCCGCAGATAGTCCAGGCTCAGTCGATCGATCGGGAAGATCGCGACGGTCGAACCGTACTCGGGCGACATGTTGCCGATCACGGTACGGTCCGCGACCGCCAGCGACGACAGACCCGCGCCGTAGAACTCGACGAACTTCCCGACGACGCCTTTCTGCCGCAGCATCTGCGTGATCTGCAGTGCCAGGTCGGTCGCGGTCACGCCCTCGCGCAGCTTCCCGGTGATCTTGAAACCGACGACGTCGGGGATGAGCATCGTGACGGGCTGACCCAGCATCGCGGCTTCGGCCTCGATGCCGCCGACGCCCCAGGCCAGCACGCCCAGCCCGTTCACCATGGTGGTATGCGAGTCGGTGCCGACGACGGTATCCGGATAGGCGACCGTCGCTCCGTCGGGGTGGGGCTCGCCGGCGCCGCCGGCGCCGAAGACGACGCGGGCGAGATATTCGATGTTGACCTGGTGGACGATCCCCGTATCGGGCGGCACGGCGCGAAAACCGTCGAGCGCCGACTGCCCCCATTTGAGAAACGCATAGCGCTCGCCGTTACGCGCGAACTCCAAGTCGGCATTGGTCTCGAACGCCGACGGCGACGCCCAAGCGTCGACCTGCACGGAGTGATCGATGACGAGCTCGACGGGCTGCAGCGGGTTGATGCGCTTGGGATCGCCGCCGGACTCGGCGATCGCGTCGCGCATCGCAGCGAGGTCGACGACGCAGGGCACGCCGGTGAAGTCTTGGAGCAGCACACGGGCGGGCCGGTAGGCGATCTCCTTGGTCGAGGGCACACCGGGCTGCCACGCGGCCACGGCTTCAACGTCGTCCTTGGTCACCGAGCGGCCGTCCTCGAAGCGCAGCAGATTCTCGAGCAGGATCTTGAGCGAATACGGGAGCGTCGCGAGGTCGTAGCGGTCGCCCAACGCGGCCAAACGGAAAAACGTGTACTCACGGTCGCCGGCGCGCAGCGTATCGCGGGCGGAGAAGCTGTTGGGGTGGGCCTGCGTGTTCACATCGGACGGCGTTCGGCGTGCCACGCCTCCCCCGCTCCCGCGCCGGACGGATTCCGAACCGGCGGGCCCGCAGCCGGGCCTCGAAACGGCTCGGTTGGCCGAATAAACTGCTCGAGCTGCTAGGGGAAGGCTCCCAGCCAACAGAGTAAGCCCCCCGCATGGACACCTTTCGAGATCGTCTGCGCCTTGCCGTCGTCTTGTGTGTGCTAGCTGCAGCGCCGCTAGCCGGTTCGACAGTTGTCTCCGCGGCCACGCCGTCGGATCAGATCCAAGCCCGGTTGCATGCGCTCCAGGCCCCCTGCGACCGGGCGGTCGCGTCCGTTCGGGTGGCCTCCGATGCGCTGCCGCGGGCCGAGGCCGGGGCGTCCGCCTCGAGCGCCTATCACGCCAAGGAGCTCATCCGACGCGCCCGCGACGCGAACGCGCAGTGTCCCGGCAAGCTCAGCGGGCACGAACAGCAGTTGCTCACGGAACGCGCGCTGGTAGATCAGGCCTACCTCAGATCGCTCTACCAAACGCACGATGCCAACGCGCTCGTGCTGACCTCCTTGGACATCCAGGCGAACGTGATCCTACGCGATGCCGGCGCCCCGTCATACGGCACGACGTCGTTCGCGTCGGCCGACAGGCAACTGGCGAGCTGCCGCGACAACACCCGTCTGGAAGCGCGCTTCCGCGAGATCTGCAAGTGGCAGCTCGCGGACAACGTACAGACCGAGCAGCACACCGGCGCGACGGACCCGCGCGGCGCCTGCGCCCGCGCGACGAAATTTGCCGACGAGGCCGGCAAAGCGCTGCCGGCCGATATCGAATCGGCATACGACAAAGCGCACGACGGCCTGGACGAGAACAAACGCTGCACCGCGCGCCAAGACGTGCACGACGTCAACCAAGCGTACTTGCTGTCCTGGAAAGCGGCGGCGGATCTGCAGTTGGACATCCCAGTCAAGGACGACTCCGACATCATGCGGGATCCGCGCGACCCGGGGAACACCTCGCCGTTTGCGCTCTCGAACCGTGAGCTGCGAGCGTGCCACGATCGCACCGGCAGCGACCGCGGCCTGACGGCCGAGGTCGCCGACCACTGCGCCAAGCAGCTCGAAACCAACGCGCGGCTCGAGCGGGAATACCTGAACGTCGAGGTCCCGCCGTCGAGTCTGGCCAAGCCCGGTTGGCAGTTGCTGACGCCGGCGCCGATCGATCCCGCAGCGTACACGGTCCGGCCGGAGTCGCAGTTCGACTGGACCAAGCCGGTGGGCGGTGAGAACGAGAAGTTTTCCGTCGAGCTGGTTCGCGACGGATCGCTGTGGCAAGATCCTGGAAGCGCGGTCGTCCGCGCCACGCCGCAGCCGTGGGTGCTGTTCGGTGCAGTGCGGACCTGGCCGGAGTTCAATGCCATGTTCGCGGCGACCGGGGCAACAACGCCGGTGACGGCCGATTTCTTCAAGACCCAGATGCTCGTGGTCGCCGTCCAGCGCAAGCCGCGCCAGCACTGCAGGTTCGACTCGGTCGACGCGTACTCGGTACCGGGCGCCACCGCGACGGTCGTGCCGGCGCTGCGCATCTACTACCGCTACCGCTGCGATAAGCCCAGCCGCATCGCCGCGGGCCAGCCGGGCTACGGTGGCGAGGCCGCGGTGGCCAACATCTTGGCGCTGCCGCGCAATGCCAGCGGCTCCGTCACGTTCCTCGAGAACGGCGCTTCGATCGTCCGGCTGTGACCGCGCCGTCGCACCTTGCGCTGGCCGTTGCCGTCGTGCTCGCGATCGCCGGCGCACTGCCGGCCGCGGCGGCTCCGAGCCCGCCCGAAGCCTGCACGCGTGCGCTGGCGCTCGAAAAGACGGCGGCAAACGACGCGGTTTCGCGTCAGGCGGCGTACGACGCCGCGGTGGCCGGTCTGGCGGCAAACCAGGGTTGCCCCGACGCGCAGATGCATCTCGTCAACGAGGCGTATCTGCTCTCGATGCGCGCGCCGGCGGCGCACGATCTGCACATCGGCGATTGGCGGCGCGATCTGACGCGCGCCAACGACCTGCTGCTGCAATGCGCGAACTGGCCGGGGCTCAAGGGCACCAAGGCGGGGCAAGACTGCGTCACGCAGCGCCAGTACAATGGAATCATCGCCAAAGCGTTCACGGCTCCGTCGCCCACGCCCGCGCCCGCACCCCGGGGACCCGCGCCGCCTACGCCGCCGGCGCCCTCTAGCCGGCCGGCGTCTCGCTGAGGGCGACGCGCTCGAAGGTCGTGCGCGGATCCCCGTCGCGGTAGCCCTGCACGCGTAGCACCGACGTGCCGCAGAGCATCTCCCACAAGGGTTCGACGACGAGCTGACGCCGCCACGAGGTGAGGTTGACGACGTCGCCGAGCGCCTCGGGCGTCTGCGGAGCCTCGCGCGCGATGCGCTCGAGCGCCGCCCGCGGCAGCAACAGCGTCGTCGGAAGTTCGTTCTCGGCGCCCAGCGCGCTGACCAAGACGGCCATCGTCGAGACGAGGGCTTCGCGTTGCAGCCCGAGCGGCTTGGGTGCCCGCGGCGGAAGGTCTTCCTCGGGCAGCGCCTCGCCGCGCCGCACCGCCTCGATGATGCGCTCGCCGATGTTGCGGCGGGTCCCGGCGTCGATGCGGCGCAGCTGCGAGAGCTCGTCGACGGTTTTCGGCCGCAACGCTACCAGTCCGACCATCACGTCGTCGGGCAGCACGTACTTGAGCGGGATGTTGCGCTCCCGCGCGTAGCGGTCGCGCAGTTGCGCGAGCTCGTTGAGGATGCCCAGCTCGCGGCGGTTCATGCGCGCGTTGCCGGAGATGCGCAGGTACAGCCGCTTGGGATCGGCGCGATAGGTGTGCAGCTCGACGAGCGACGGCATCTCCTCCTGGGCCCACGACTCGCGACCGCGCGCACGCAACCGTTCGCACAAGCGATCTTCGAGGTCGAAGAGATAGCGCACGTCGTCGACGAGGTAGTCGACCTGTTTGGGCGTGAACGGGCGCGTGCTCCAATCGCTCACGGTCTGCGACTTGCGCAGGGTGACCCCGCACAGGTCACGGACCAGGTCCAAGAGCGAGATCGACAGACCGTATCCGGCGAATGCCGCCGCGACTTGGGTATCGAACACCGCGCGCGGCAACGTCTCGAACGCGTCGGCGAAGATGCGCAAGTCCGAGGACAGCGCGTGCCCGACGATGCGCGCGCCGGCAAGTGCGGCGACGAGCGGTCGCAGGTCGCGCAGCGCCAGCGGGTCGACCAGCGCCACGCCGTCCTCGAACAGCAGCTGGATCACCATGAGGTGCGGCGTGTACGACTTCTCGGTGTGGAACTCGGTGTCGAGCCCGACGCGCTCGGCGCGGGCGATCCGCTCGCTCAGCGCGGCGAGCGCCTCGGCCGTGTCGACCAAGGTGACGGTGTGGTCCGGATGGTTCACTGGCGCACCGTCGTGGCGCCGCGAGCGGCGCTAGGAATCGGGTGCGGGTGCGGGCGGCGGCGTGGAATGTGAATGTGGTGTCTCTCCGCATAGGACTGCGCCGGTTCGAAGACGTGCGCCTCGAGATAGTCCGACGCCACGGTTCCGAACACGGCCAGGACGGTACAGATCGGGATTGCGATCGCGCACATCGTATAGATCTGCCGAAAGATCGGCACGCGCAACGCCGCGGCCGTCTGGGTCGCGATCGTTCCGCCCAGCCCCGGGATGATGCGCACGACGATGAGGAACATCGGTGACCCGATTTGGAAGTGCCGCGCCCAGGTCGGCAAGCGCTCGACGTTTTTCTTCACGTCGAATGCGTCCGACGTGCGCAGCGCGATGACGTAGCCGATCACCGCGGCAAGGACCAGACCGACGGCATTGACGACCGAACCCCATACCGGACCGAACAGCACGCCGTTCATGATCGCCAGCGCATCGGTCACCGAGAACGGCGCCGATGCCACGATCGCGAAGACCAGCACGGCCAACGGCATCGCGAACGGTCCTAGGTCAGCGAGCAGATGCTCGACCCAAGGGCGATGCGAAACGACGATCGCCGCCAACGCGAACGACGCAAGCAGGATGCCGACGGCCTCCAGGCGTCGCAGCAGCTGGACAATGCGAGGGCTCACCGAGACGCTGTGTTTTGCCGGGTGTGGATAAAGCCCCCCAAAACCGGGGTTGACCCTGTCCGCGCCCGAGGAGTACGATCAACCTACCTCGAGGTACACACATTGACGTACGGGAGGGCGGCTTGACGTCGCAAGATCCACCCGGGTCCACGGCACCGTCCGGCTGACTGCGCGCCGGCGGTGACGGAACGACAACCAGTTCTAAGCGCAAATCAAAATCCGAAGGCAGGAGGGCGGCATCAGCTCGATGACCGAGGATCCACCGAAGGAAGCGACGTCGTAGCGGCCGATTGACCGCGCGACAAGAAAATACAATCGAAGGGCCACGCCGATTCGGCGTGGCCCTTTCGTCATTGGGGCAGCGGTGAATCGTTAGTGAAACGCGGCCAGCTTGACCGACTTCGCTCCCAGCGCTTGCGCGAGATCGTAGAACGCTTGGTTCGAGATCTGGTGATAGTTCGCGTCGAGCTTCGCGCCGAATTTCGCATCGATCGCGGCCATCGTCGATTCGTGGATCCCGTGCGTCACGAGATGATCGAGCATCGTGCCGGTCGCAAAGGCGCCGTTGTTGCCGGGGACGCCGAGTCCGACGAGCCGTGCGGCCAGCGTCTTACCGCTGATGTTCGAGGCGGGAAACGTCACGCCGGCCGCCATCGCGGTCGCCGCGGATTGCGTGACGGCGAAGTTCTGCACGGTAATGAAATTGCCGACCGCCGCCTTGCCGTACTGCTTTGTCAGCTTGTTGACTTCGGCCGTGGTCAAGGCCGGGCCGACCAGCGCGGTCAGTGCGGTGGCGATCGAGAAGTTGGTCGGGCCGCCGCCGGCTTTTACGAGGGAGATCGTGGCCGCCAGGTCGGGCTTGCCGGTGTAGGCGTAGCCGTCGCCGCCGGGCGGCATGCCGTGCTCGGCGGTCATCGAGCTCATCGAGCCGTGGGTCATCGACATCGGCGCCGCCGACGATATCGCCGACTGGGCGAAGGCGGGGGCAAGCGAGAGCGCGGCAAGCGCCGCGCCGGCCGCGACAGCTGTGAATCGGTTGATCAAGTGCTTGTTCTCCAGGAAGGGGTTCGTCCAGATGAACGGCCCCGCCCCAAGGACGGATTGGCCTTACTCGACGGCCGCGATCGAACGCCGGTCGGCGGGATCGTCGCTGGGCGTGCCGGCGAGGAACGCCGCGAGGATCTCGCGGCCGACCGCCGGGCTGGTGGCGCGCAGGCTCAGTGCGAGTACGTTGGCGTCGTTCCAGCGCCGTGCGCCGTCGGCGGTCGCGGCGTCGGCGCACAGCGCCGCGCGAACGCCGCGCACCTTGTTGGCCGCGATCGAAATCCCCGTGCCGGTCCAGCAGCACACGATGCCCAGGCCGGCACGTCCCTGTGCCACTTCTGCGCCGACCGCACGCCCGATCGACGCCCACTCTTCGGACCCGTCCGCGCCCAAGGCGCCGAACCGCACGACCTCGATGGCGCGGCGCTCCAGCTCGTCGAGCAACGCGTCGGTCAGCGGCCCCCGGTCGTCCGATCCGATCGCACAGCGCATCGCCGGGTTAATGCTGGATCGTGATGTAGTCGGCCTGGAGCGTCCCGTCCGGGTCGGTGTGCCCGTTCACGTCCACCACCGAGCCGACGCCGGGCGTCCCGCCCCGCGGGCTGATGACCGTGCCCTGGTGCAACTTGACGGTGCGGTAGCAGTTGGTGCCGCACTGCACCTGCATGTCGAAGCGCTTGTAGTACGACACCGTCCCGCGCGCGTTGTTGCGCGTGTTGATCGCTTCACGCTGCAGAATCTGCGCGCCGACCCCGAGGATCGTCTGAATGATCGCGGAGTTGGGGGTGTTCGGCGGCAGCGTCGGGACCGCGATCGGGGTCGGCACCGGCACCGGGGTCGACTGCGCCCCCGCGAGTGAGCCGGCACCCAGAGCGAGAACGAGGGCGGACGTGGCGATCGAAGAGAGACGCATTGTAGGGGAGGAACGTGGCGCCGCAGGCACAGGGTTCCGGTGACTGAGATCCGGGACGCCTCGACGGTGATCGTCGGACGCGATACGAGCGAGGGCTTGCAGGTCTTCATGGTCCGGCGCAGCGCGCGGGCCGTCTTCTTGCCCGACCGTTACGTCTTCCCCGGCGGCCGCGTCGACGCCGCCGACCGCGACGAGGCTGGGCGGCTGCGCGGCTCGGCGGGCGACATCGAAGCCGCCTACGTCATGACCGCGGCACGCGAAACGTTCGAAGAGGTCGGGCTGCTCTTCGCCGACCGGGGGGTCGACGCGGAAGCGTTGGCCGCCGCGCGCCGCGCGATGGTCACCGGCGAGCTGTCCTTCGGCGGCGTTCTCGAACGCCTCGACGTTTCGGTGGACGCGTCGCAGCTGCGCTATTTCTCGCGCTGGGTGACGCCGCAGGCCGAGCTCGCCCGGCGCTTCGATACGCGGTTCTTCGTGGCGCGCGCTCCGCAGGATCAAGTCGCCGAAGCGGACGCGACCGAGGTGAGCGACGGCCGCTGGTTCGGCCCGGCGGAGGCGCTCGCGGCGCAGGCGCGGGGTGAGATCAACCTGATCTTCCCGACGATCAAACACCTCGAGCGTATCGCGCCGTTCGGCGACGTCGCAGCGCTGCTCGCGTTCGCGCGCACCAAAACGATCACCACGGTCACGCCGGAGGTGCAGCCCGGACCCAGCTTCGTGATGATCCCCGAGCTGGAGAACGCATGGTAACGCTCAGTCCGCGCGTCGGCCGGCTGCGCGCGCGCAACCCCTCGCCGATGACACTGGACGGCACCAACGGCTACGTCGTTCGCGTCGGCCCCCGGGCGCTCGTCGCGATCGATCCGGGGCCGGTCGACGCCGCGCAGCGCGATGCGTTCCTCGCGGCCGCGCGCGAAGCGAATGCGGCGTATGCGGCGATCCTGGTCACGCACGGGCATCCCGACCACTTTCCGGGCGCCGCCCCGCTTGCCGCGGCGACCGGCGCGCCGGTGTTCGCGCATCCCGAGGCGCGGTTCCCGCACGACCGTGCGCTCGCCGATGCCGAACGGCTGGCCTTCGACGACGCCGCGTTCACCGTGCTGCACGGTCCCGGTCACGCGCGCGATCACCTCATCTTCGTGCTCGACGACGAGCGCGCGCTGTTCACCGGCGACGTAATTCTGGGCACCGGCACGGTCGTCGTCGCGCCGCCTGGCGGTGAGATGCGCACCTACCAGCGCACATTGCATCGCCTGCGCGACGAGTACGGCGACGCCAACGCGATCTACGGCGGCCACGGCCCCGAGGTGCGCGCCGTGCGGGCGAAGCTGGACGAGTACATATTGCACCGTGAAGCGCGCGAGCGGCAGGTCGTCGACGCCCTCGCGGGCGGCGCGACGATCCCCGAGCTGGTCGCGCGCATCTACACCGACGTCGATCGACGCCTGTGGCCCGCCGCGGCGCGCCAGGTGCTCGCATACCTCATCGCGCTCGAAGCCGAGGCTCGCGTTCGCAGCGAGCGCATCACGCGCGGGCCGACCGCGCAAGAAGCGGCGCTGCTCGACCCCGACCTCTCGAAGCTCGGCGAGGAGGCAGGCGCCGACGTGATTCGCGCCGAGCTGGGCTACGGGTCGGCAGAACCGTTGTTGCGGTACAGGCTCGCGTGAGGGCCCTGTCGAGCCGCGCTGGTCAGATCAAGACGCCGATTGCGACGCCGATCGCATGCGCGGCGATCGGCACGGCAACATCCCGCGCGGCGTCGAGCAGCCACTTTCCGGCTTTCCCGAGCGCCGTCCAAATCTTCTGCTTGTCGTTCTGAGCGGCGCCCGCCTCGGCTTCGGAGAGCGCGGCGATCGCGGCGACCTTCTCCGGTCCGTCCGGCTTCGTCGCTACGTGCTCTTTCAGCGTGCGCAGCTCGGCCCCGAGCGCGGCCAAGTCCACGCCGTCCAAGTACGTCGGCTGAAAGTTGTTGACGCCCTGATTGATTGTACCTGGTCCAGTGTTGAGGCCGCCGATGTTCGCGTTTCTGAAGTCGTTCATGATGGTGACCGTAGCTTCTTTCTTTTGGATGATCGCGATGGTCCGCGCATGCAGGGACGTTGTGGTCTGGTCGATTTGGCTCAAGATGCGATCGCGCTCGCCCGGGACGATGGCGTCGCTCGTGCCGAGCGCCATGTCGGCGAGCAAACGGTCTTGGCCGGCTAGCTTTCGCGCGGTCGACTCACTGCGCTTGACCCGGGAGTACGCTTCGGTGAGGTACTGCTCGAGCTTCTTGGTGTCGCCGTCGACCGGAATCCTCGTCGGCCTCAGATTGTCGAAGACGAAGCCGAGACATTCGTATTCCGCGTGAAGGCGTAGAAGGCTCAAGCGCAGGTGCCGCGCCGCGCCGCGATCGAAGCCCTCCCGCAGCGTCATCACCCAGGCCGGAATGGTGCGCTTTCGGAAGATCACCCTACGCAGCTCGATCGAGATGCCGAACTTCTCACGGAGTTGCGGACCGGCACGCACCGGATAGGGAAGCTCGACGATCTCGTCTTCCAGATGCTCGACGAAGAGAATCGGCTGCCCGGATGAAACGCTCCAGCCCGGGCTGGGATGCTGTTCGACGAGGTTCTTCTTCGTCGTCGCGCGGTAGTACAGCAAGCGCAGCGCTTCACCCGCGTCGGCCAGTCGCGTCGTCGTTCTCTTGCCGCGCGCGTCGTTGACGGACAGGGCGGTCGTGAGGAAGCTCTCGATCAGGGCCTGCGTCTCGGCGCCGTCGAGCTCTATCGACGGATCGCCCGAGACCGCGATCCCGAGCTCGAAACGGGCGACCGCCAAACCGTCGAAGTAGAACCGGCGGAACACGCCGCGCTTGCGCAGCGCCTCGCCGTTGCGAAACGCGGCATCGCCGAAGTGAATGCCGCGATTTGCCGAGCAGAAGATGTCCTCGCCCCAGCCGATCAGCCCGCCGCGCGGGCGTTTGTCGACAACGCCGACGAAGCGAACGAAGTGCTTTCCCGGCAGCGGCGACGGCCAATTCGGACTATCGAGGCGCGGAGTCTCTCCGGCCGCGAAGCCCCGCGCGTCCGCGAGCGGATACTGTATCGTTAACAGCATCCGCCCGCATCACGTCTATGAGCCCCATTCGACCGATCCGCCATGAGGCCACCCTCTCGTGCAGCCTTTCGGCAGCGTGCCATCGTGTCGTCACGACGAATCGGAGTCTACGATGGTGGACAAATCTTAGCCATCGCGACCAGGCCCGTCAAGCCTCGCCACGCCGGTCACGCCTCGCCGACGGCCAGCAGCACCTTGCCGAACTGCGCGCCCTTGTCGACCGATTCCGCTGCTGCGGCGACGTCGTTCATCGCGTAGACCCTATCGACCACCGGTTTGATAGCCTGTCCTGAGCTTGTCGAAGGATCGAACATCGCGAGCATCGCCGCGAAGTCGTGCGGCGAGCCCATCGACGAGCCCATGATGTCGAGCTGCTTCCAGAACACCGAGTACGGCCGGATCTTCGCGTCGCCGGTCGTCCCGCCGTAGATCACGACGCGCCCGCCGTAGCGCGTGACGTTCACCGCTTTGCCGAGCGTGTCGCCCCCCACCGAGTCGACGACCAGGCTGGGCCCGCCGTCGACCGCCTGAACATCCTTCTCCCACCGTTCCGCCGTGTTGTAGTTGATGGCGACGTCGGCGCCCAGCGCTTTCGCACGTTCGAGCTTCTCGTCGCTCGACGACGTCACGATCACTTTGGCGCCGATTTTCTTGGCGAACAGCAGCACGAACGTTTGCACGCCGCTTCCCACGCCCGGGATCAGCACCACGTCGTCCTTGGTGCAGCCGCCGCGCGAAACGAGCGCGCGATAGGCGGTCACACCGGCCAGCGGAATCGCGGCCGCTTCGTCGTCGCTCAGCGATGCGGGCGCAGGGTGGACGTTTTCGGCCGGGACCGCGATGTACTCCGCAAACGTGCCTTGGTGCGGCATCCCGAGCACCTGCGCGCTGCGCAGCCAGATGCGCTGACTCGGCCCCCACCCCAGCGTCGGGTCGATGACGACGCGCGTTCCGAGGGCCGGGCCCTGCGCCCCCTCGCCGTGCGCCGCGACGGTGCCGGCGCCGTCCGAGCCGGGGATGCACGGCAGCTGGATCCCCGGATAGAGGCCCTGGCTGATGAACACGTCACGCCGGTTGAACGCGGCGCGGCGGACGGCGACGAGCAGCTCGCCGGGCGCCGGCTGCGGATCGTCGACCTGCTCGACGCGGAAGTTCTTGGGACCGTTCTCGCGGTCGATCTCGTGGAGGCGCACGGCTCGCATCCCGGCTCGGTACGAGCACGGCACCGGGAGCGCCTACCGGCGACCGTGAATGACGCTCCCAACCGCTAGCGTCTCCGGTTTGGAGAGGACTTGGCTTTTCCGTCAGTGAGCTTGGGACCGCCCATCGCGAAACCGCTGTCCCGCCTGGAAGTCGAGATCGAGGCCAACCGCTGCCTCAACTGCTACGACGCGCCGTGCATCCGAGCGTGCCCGACCTCGATCGACGTACCGCGCTTCATCGGCCGCATCGCGACGGGAGATCTGCGCGGTAGCGCGCACACGATCATGGAGGCCAATCCGGTCGGGGCCAGCTGCGCGCGGGTGTGCCCGACCTCCCAGCTGTGCGAGGGCGCCTGCGTCTACAACGCGGACGCCAATCCGATCCGGATCGGTGACTTGCAGCGCTACGCGACGGATTGGGCGATTCGGACCGGCGCGACGCTCTTCTCGGCGGGCGAACCGACGGGCAAGCGCGTCGCGGTCGTCGGTTCGGGTCCGGCCGGACTGGCCGCGGCGCGCGACTTGGCGATTCTCGGACACGCCGTCACGATCTTCGAGCGCGACGACGCGCCCGGCGGGCTGGACACCTACGGGATCGTGCCGTTCCGGCTGCCCGCGGAGATCGCGATCTGGGAAGCCGAGCAGGTGCGCGCGCTGGGCGTCGAGTTCCGTACCGGGGTAGCGGTCGGCGAAACGCTCAGTGCCGACGCCGTTCTAGCGGACTACGATGCCGTCGTGTTGGCCGTGGGGATGGGGAACGTCCCGCGGTTGGGGATCGAAGGCGAAGACGCCGCCGGCGTGTGGGACGCGCTCGATTTCATCCGCATCGCCAAGATGGGGGGCGACGTCGGAACGCTCGGCGACGCGGTAGCGATCATCGGCGGCGGCAACACCGCGATCGACGCCGCGACCTGCTCGCGGCGGCTAGCCGTACCGTCGGTGACGATGTACTATCGCCGCGGCACCGAGCGTATGACGGCCTACGATTTCGAGATCGAGTTCGCCCAAGTCGAAGGCGTCGAGTTCCGCACCTTCACCCTGCCCAAGCGCATCGTCGTGGAGAACGGCCGCGTCGCCGGGCTCGAGATCGTCTCGACCGCGCCCGACAACAGCGCGCGCCCGCTGCCCGGAACCGAACGTGTCATCGCGGCGCAAACGGTGATCTTGGCGATCGGCCAGTCGCGGCACGTCGCGCTGCTCGACGCGTTCGACGTCACCCACGACGTCAACGGGATCGCGATCGTCGACGAGGCGATGCGAACCAACAACCCGCGCGTCTATGCCGCCGGGGACTGCATGTTCAAACCCGGCGGCACCGACGCGATGGTGGTCGAGGCGGCGCAGCGCGGCAAGACCGCGGCGCAAAGCATCGATCTCTTCCTGCGTGCGGAGGTACGCTGATGGCCGATCTCTCGATCGATCTGGCGGGGATCAAGAGTCCCAACCCGTTCTGGCTGGCGTCGGCCCCGCCCACGAACTCCGGCTATCAGGTCATGCGCGCCTTCGCGGCGGGCTGGGGCGGCGCCGTTTGGAAGACGTTGGCGCTCGAGCCGATCGTCAACGTCACCTCGCGCTTCGCGGGGTTCAACATCGGGCCCAACCGCATGGCCGGGATGAACAACATCGAGCTCATCACCGATCGGCCGCTCGAGGACAACCTGCGCGAGATCGCGGAGTGCAAAGCGGCCTACCCCGACCGCGCCATCGTGGTCTCGTTGATGACCGAGTGTACGCGCGAGAGCTGGCACGAGCTGGTGCGGCGCTGCGAGACGGTCCCGCTCGATGGGTTCGAGCTCAACTTCGGCTGCCCGCACGGGATGTCGGAGCGCGGGCAAGGCGCGGCGGTGGGGCAAGACCCCGAGCTCATCGAGATGGTCACGCGCTGGGTGAAGGAAGCCGCGCACGTCCCCGTCATCGTGAAGCTCACGCCCAACGTCACCGACGTGCGCTACCCCGCGCGCGCCGCGGCCAAAGGCGGCGCCGACGCGATCAGCCTGATCAACACGATCAACTCGCTCATCGGGGTCGATCTCGACACCTGGCTGCCCGTCCCGCACGTCGACGGCAAGTCGTCCCACGGCGGCTACTGCGGCGCGGCCGTAAAACCGATCGCGCTCAACATGGTGGGAGCATGTGCGAAGGACTCCGCGGTCGGGATACCGATCTCGGGGATCGGCGGGGTGGGCGACTGGCGCGACGCCGTCGAGTTCATGCTGATGGGATCGACGAGCGTACAGGTCTGCACCGCGGTGATGCACCACGGCTTTCGCATCGTCGCCGACATGATCGACGGGCTCAACAACTACCTCGACGCGCGCGGGATCGCGTCGGTGAACGAGCTCGTCGGGAAGACCGTGCCGCGCTTCGTCGACTGGAACGACCTCAACCTCGACTACAAGATCGTGGCGCGCATCGACCCCGAGACCTGCATCCGCTGCAACAAGTGCTACATCGCCTGCGAGGACGCGGCGCACCAGTGCATCGACCGGCCCGCCGATCCGCGCCTGGCGCCGGTCGTCGACGAAGAGCACTGCGTGGGCTGCAACCTGTGCGCCATGGTGTGCCCGGTCGTCGACTGCATCGAGATGGTGCGCGTCGACGCCGGCGACACCGTCCACACCTGGAGAGAGAGGCTGACATCGGCACAATTGTAAGAGGCGGCACGGTCGTTACCGCGACCGACATCTTCCCCGCCGACGTGCTCGTCGAGGACGGCACGATCACCGCGATCGCGCGCTCGATCCCCGGCGTCGGCCACGAGACCGTCGACGCGTCGGGCGCGCTCGTGTTCCCCGGTTTCATCGATCCGCACACGCACCTGGACATGCCGTTCGGGGGGACGACGACGGTCGACGACTTCGCCAGCGGCACCGTCGCGGCCGCGCTCGGCGGCACGACGACGATCGTCGACTTCGCGCTGCACACCAAGGGCGACTCGCTGGCCAACGCGCTCAAGACCTGGCACGCCAAGGCCGCCGGGAAGGCGGTGATCGACTACGCGTTCCACCTCACCATCGCCGACGGCCGGCCCGAGACGATCGCCGAGATCCCCGAGATGATCGCGCGTGAGGGCGTCAACTCGTTCAAGGTCTTCATGGCCTACAAGCACGTTCTGCAAGTCGACGACGAGACGATCTTCAAGGTGCTCAAGGCTGCGGCCAACTACGGCGGGCTGGTGCAGGTACACGCCGAGAACGGCGACGTCATCGAGGTCACGGTCAAGGACGCCCTTGCGGCGGGCCATACCGCGCCGAAATACCACGGTCTCACGCGACCCGTCGAGCTCGAAGCCGAGGCGACGTCGCGCGCGATCCGGCTCGCCGAGGTCGCCGGCGCGCCACTGTACGTCGTCCACGTCTCGAGCGCGATGGCGGCCGACGCGATCAGCGACGGCCGCAAGCGCGGGTTGCACATCTACGGCGAGACCTGCCCGCAGTATCTCGTCTGTGACGCGACCGACTACGATCGGCCGGACTTCGCCGGCGCAAACTACGTGATGTCGCCGCCGCTGCGTGAGAAGTGGAACCAGGCGGTGCTGCTCAAGAAGCTCAAGAACGGCGAGCTGCACGCCTTCGGCTCCGACCACTGCTCGTTCAACAACTGCGGTCAGAAGGAGCTGGGGAAGGACGACTTCTCGAAGATCCCCAACGGCGCGCCGACGATCGAGGACCGCGTCGCGATCCTGTTCGAGCACGGTGTGGTCAAGGGTGTGATCGGTCTGAACCAATTCGTCGCGCTCGCCTCGACGAACCCGGCGAAGCTGTTCGGCCTGTTCCCGCGCAAGGGCACGATCGCGGTGGGCAGCGACGCCGACATCGTGGTGTGGGATCCCGCCGTCGAGCGCACGATCTCGGCGCAGACGCACCACATGAAGGCCGACAACAACATCTTCGAGGGGATGTCGGTGCACGGTCGCCCGCGCTACGTCTTCTCGCGCGGCCGCAAGGTTGCCGACGACGGCGCCTTCGTCGGCTCGCCCGGCGCCGGCATCCACCAGAAGTCGGCGCCATTCCGCCCCGTTCAATTGTAGGTCAGGAGTTGACACGATGAGCGATGCCGACATCATCAGGATCGGCTTGGTCCAGGCGCACCACGACACCGACGGCCCCGAGCCCGTCGAGGTGCACAAGCGCGAGGCGATCAAGAAGCACGAGCGCATGATCCGCGAGGCGGCGCAGCGCGGCGCGCAGATCGTGTGCCTGCAGGAGCTCTTCTACGGGCCGTACTTCTGCACCGAACAGGACCCGAAGTGGTACGAGGCGACCGAACCGGTCCCCGACGGCCCGACGACGCGCCTGATGCAAGACTTGGCGCGCGAGTTGGGGATCGCGCTCGTCGTTCCGCTCTACGAGCGCACCTTCAGCGGCGTGTACTACAACACCGCAGTCATCATCGACGCCGACGGCGCCGTGCTGGGGATCTACCGCAAGCACCATCTTCCGCAGGTCGCGGCGGGCCCGCCGGGATGCGGCTTCTGGGAGAAGTACTACTTCAAACCCGGCAACGCCGGATACCCGACCTTTCAGACGAAGTTCGCGCGCATCGGCGCGTACATCTGTTACGACCGCCATTTCCCCGAAGGCGCGCGGCTGCTCGGCCTGGCGGGCGCGGAGATCGTCTTCAACCCGTCGGCGACCGTCGCGGGCCTGTCGGAATATCTCTGGAAGCTCGAACAGCCGGCGCATGCCGTCGCCAACGGATACTACGTCGGCGCCATCAACCGCGTGGGCTTCGAAACGCCCTGGAACATGGGCGAATTCTACGGGCAATCGTACCTCGTCGATCCGCGCGGGCAGTTCGTGGCCATGGGTTCGCGTGACAAGGACGAGGTCGTGATCGGCGACATGGACCGCCGCGTGATCGAAGAGGTCCGCAACACCTGGCAGTTCTACCGCGACCGCCGCCCCGAGACGTACGGCGCGATGGTCGAAGTCTAGGCCGCACCAACCCATGAAAACGCAGGTCGAGCGCGAGGGTATCGTCACCCTCACCGACGACGCCGCGGCCGTCGCGGCGCGCAATGCCGACTTCTGGAACGACGACCTGCGGCCGTGCACCACGGCCGAGCACGACTGGCGCGCCTCGCGGTTTGCGAGCTTGTGGATCGGGATGTGCCTGTGCATCCCGACCTGGTCGCTCGCCGGCGGCATGATCGATGCGGGGATGAGCTGGTGGGAAGCCGTGCTGACGCTGCTCAGCGGAAGCCTCGTCGTGCTGATCCCGATCCTGTTGGTCGCGCACGCCGGAACGCGTTACGGCATCCCCTATCCGGTCTTCGCCCGGCTGTGGTTCGGGACGCGCGGCGCGCATCTGCCGGCCCTGGCGCGCGCCGTCATCGGCGCCGGCTGGTTCGGGATCAACGCCTGGTTCGGCGGGCTCGCGCTCGACGCGATCGCCGGGCGCATCGCGCCGGCGTGGAGCTCTTTCGGTGGACACATCGCGGTCGCGTTCGCCGCGTTTTGGCTGCTCAACGTCGCCATCGCGATGCGCGGCCCGCAAGCGATCGGGCGGCTCGCCGCGTTCGCCGCGCCGACGCTGGGCATCGCCGCGCTGGCGCTCTTCGCTTGGGGGCTGAGCGCGGCGGGAGGCGTCGGTCCGATGCTCGCGGCCCCGCCCAAGCTCCAGGGCGTCGCGTTCTGGATCGCGTTCTTCCCCTTGATGATCGGGGTGGTTGCGTTTTGGGCGACGCTGGCTCTGAACATCCCCGACTTCTCGCGCTACGCCGTCTCGCAGCGCGCCCAGCTGCGCGGCCAACTCGTGATGCCCATCGTCATGGCGCTGTTCGGGTTCGTCGCCATCGCGGTGACGTCGGCAACCGTGGTGGTGTTCGGCAAGGCGCTGTGGAACCCGGTGGAGCTGCTGGTGCGGTTCCCCACCGTCGTGGTGCTGATCGGCGGCGTACTGGTGATCCTGTCGTCGATCACGATCAACGTCGGCGCCAACGTCATGGCGCCGGCCCGCGCGTTCGAGAACCTCTGGCCTAACAAGGTCACCTTCGCGACCGGGGCGATCGTGACCGGCGTGCTCGCGTTGGCGATGCAGCCCTGGTTCGTCCTGGAACGCTACGGCAACTACGTCTTCCTGTGGCTCGGCACGTACGGCACATTGCTGGGCCCGTTCGACGGCATCGCGATCGCCGACTACTGGCTGGTGCGTAAGCTGCGCTTGGACCTCGTGGGCCTGTACTCACCCGGCGCGCGCTACGACTATGCGCGCGGCTGGAACGTGCGCGCGATCGTAGCCCTGGTCGTCGGCTGGCTCCCGCCGCTGGTCGGGTTGTGGTATGCGCCGCTGCACTTCTTGTGGTCCGGCGGCTGGCTCTTCAGCATCGTCGTCGCAGGATTCGCCTACGCTTGGTTCATGCGCGCCGACAAGTCGCGCATCAGCGCCGACGAATATGCGGCGATCACCGAAGTCGACGATCTCGCGCTATCTGCCCCCACCTGATCAGGAACGCGTCTCCGGAACGTTGTCGAGCTGCGCGGCGAGCCGCCGCGGTGCCCGCAGGTGCCAGGCCTCGGTGAGCAGCTCGCGCAGCTCGTCGGCGCCGACGTGGGCGAGCCGCACGAGCACCCAGGGATAGTTTTCGTAGTGCGGCGTGGTGAAGAACTTCTGGGGCTCGGCGAGCATGAGCGCCTCGCGTTCGGGGCCGACCCGTAATACCAGCGTCTCGCCGTCCTCGCGCAGCCGCGCGATCAGCCGGCCGCGCACCTTGAGCGCGGGCGTACCGTACGACGTGCTCTCCTCGATCTCGGGCAGTGCCGCCGCCAGCCCGAGAATCTCGCTCCAGGTCAACACGGCAAGGCCGCTTACGGTTCGGGCCTAGCCGCGCGCGGCGGCGTGCGCCTCGGACAGGTCTCCGACGGCGCCGTCGATCGTTGCGACGACCTCGTCGATCTGGTCGTCGGTGATGATGAGCGGCGGCGCTATGTGCATCACGTTGTAGCGCCCGAAGCCGTAGGCGCCGCGCTTCTTCAAGCCCGCGAACAACGACGGCATCGGTCCCATCGACGTCCCTTGCCACGGCACGAGCGGCGCCCGCGTCTTGCGGTCGCTCACGAACTCCAGCGCGAAGAACGCGCCGGCGCCGCGCACCTCGCCGACGATCTCGTGCGCATCACGGACGCGTTCGAGCCCGGCCCGCAGCCGACTCTCGATCGCCTTGGCGCGGGCGAACAGGTCGCCGTCGCGGTAGGCTTGCAGCGTTGCGACGCCGGTGGCCATCGCGAGCGGATGTCCCGAGTACGTGTGCCCCGCCGGCAACGGTTTGTCGTCGAAGCCGCGCGCGTAGCGTTCGCGGATCAACACGCCGCCCAGCGGAACGTATCCCGACGTGACGCCCTTGGCGATGGTCATCAGGTCCGGCACGACACCGAAGCGTTCGCCGCCGAAGGCCGCGCCGACGCGGCCGAATCCGGTCATCACCTCGTCGAAGACGAGCAGGATCCCGTGCGCGTCGCACAGCGCGCGCAACCCGGCCAGATAGCCCGGCGGGAAGACGATCACGCCGTTGGAACCGATGACGGGCTCGATCAGAATCGCCGCGACCGCATTGGGGTTCTCGGCCGCGATGGTTTCGGCGACGTGCTGCAGAGCGCGCCGCGTCTCCTCGGCCGGATCGTCGGTGAAGAACGGGCTGCGGTACGGAAACGGCGTCCAGAAGTGCACCACGCCCGGCATCACGTTCGTGGGCTCGTTGTACCAGCGGCGGTTCTCGCCGGTCAGCGTCGCCGAGCCGGCCCCCGACCCGTGGAACGAGCGGTACGCCGCGAGCACTTTGGCCCGGCCGGTGACGGCGCGCGCGAACTTGATCGCGTCCTCGTTCGCCGCCGCGCCGGAGGTCGTGAAAAACGCCCGCCCGCCCTCGGCGCCCCACGGCGCGAGACCGACGAGCGCCTCGGCCAGCTCGGCGCGCGTGTCGTTGAACCAGTTGGGAGGGCTGAAGCACAGGCGGTCGACCTGGGCGTGCATCGCGGCGCGGACGCCGGGATGGCCGTGTCCCAAGTTCACCGCGATCAGCCCGGAGGTGAGGTCGGCGTAGCGCTGCCCGTCGTCGTCGTAGAGGTAGATGCCCTCGCCGCGCACGATCATCGGCGGCTGCAGGTTCCCCTGGGCCAGCCACGGGGTGAGCACGTAGCGCGCGTGCTTGGTCTTGAGCGCTTCGCCGGCGACGATCATGAGCGGCCTCCTGCAGGCGCCGTACGCCGCGGGCGGCCGATGCCCCCGCTAGCGCCGGCGCTCGAGCACCGCGAACAGCTCGTACAGCGGGAGCGCAAACTCCGGCAGCGCCGCGTGCGCGAGCACGTCGTCATCGCGCAGGGTGCGCGTGCCGTCCGCGTCGTGCAGCTGCACCGTGCGCTGCGGCGGATCGACCACGACCACCAACGCCGAGCCGCCGGCGAGATAGACGCCGATCTTGTGATCGAGGTGACGCCGGCGCCAGCCGGGCGAGAGAATCTCGACCGCGACGTCGGGTGCGAACGGCGGCAGCTCGAGGTCGAGCCCTTCGAGCGCGTCGAGGCGCGCATGCGAGACGAACGCGATGTCGGGAACCAGTGGCCGCCGGACCTCGCCCGGCGGCGCGATGCGAAAGCGCCACTCCGGACCAACTTCACCACGGCCCTTGGCCCAATGCGATAGCGCATTGCAAATCATCGCTTGCAACAACGCATGGGTCCGAAACGGGCTCACCTTGCGCACCGCGCGACCGAGAATCCATTCGGTCTCAGGCTTGGTGATCGGCAGAACGATTTCGTGCAGCGACATCGGCTCACGCATTGCTATCACGCCGCCGGGCGCGAACGCAATACCCAAGCGGTCTGCTAGTGCGGGAGGCCGAACAACGTCTGAATCAGCAGCCAGAGTTTGACGAAAAGATTCGGGACGAACACGATGAGCGCGACGAGCGAGGCCATGGTTCGCTCGACCCCGCCGATCAAGAACGGCAGCCCGCACAGGAGGATGATGAGGATCCATCCGACCAGCGGCGCGAACGCGCGCAGCGGACTCCGCGCCACCAGCGTCCCGCTCGCCAAGTCACCGAGCCGGCGGTGGCCGGGAAGCAGTGCTAACACAGCGCCGATGACGAGCAGGTCGATCGGCCGCAGGAGGTTGCGCACGAACGCACGCCCCAGGCCGACGAAGCGCGCGCCGGGCGCGTAGACTTGCAGTCCGAACGCCAGCTTCCAAATCGTGGTACCGAGCAGCGCTTCGGCGAGCCACACGTAGACCAGCGCGATGACGACCCCCAGCCCGAGCGTCGCGTCCAAGCCGGACTCGCTCGTCGTCGGCAAGCCGTTGAGCGGGTTGATCGCGATGAGCGAGTATGCCAGAGCGCTGACCACCAGCGCGACCATGACGACATCCAGCACGAACGCGAAGAAGCGCGCGACCATGTACCCGAACGGATTGCCGAACTCGTAGCGCGGCCGGTCGGGTGCGGCCGACGGCCGGGGCGGCGGCAGGACGGTACCGCCAACCGGCGCCGCTACCGGCACTGCGGTCGGAGGGTGTACCGGGACCGGGGCGGGCGCAGCCGGCGGAGGCTCGAGCGTGCCGTGCTCCACCGGGGTTGGCGGCGGCTCGACGCGCTGCATCGCGACGGTGGGTTCGAGGCCGTCTTCGGGCGGCGGCGGCGGCGGCTGCATATCCCGGACAGTACCCGACCGGCCCGCCGCACGCCTTGCTAACGGCTTACACGAAGCCGCTGGCCGCGGTCGCGCCTTTCTTGCGCAGCTCGGCTTGGCGCAGCTCGACGCGGCGAATCTTCCCCGAGCGCGTCTTGGGCAGCTCCGCCAGAAACTCGATCGCGCGCGGGTACTTGTACGGCGCGGTGACGCGCTTGCAGTGCTCCTGCAACTCGCGTGCCAGCGCGTCGCTGGGCTCGTAGCCCGGCCGCAGCACGACGAACGCTTTGACGATGTTGCCGCGATCGGCGTCCGGCGAGCCGACCACCGCCGACTCCATGACGGCGGGATGCCCGAGCAGCGCGCTCTCGACCTCGAACGGGCCGATGCGATACGCGCCTGAGGAGATGACGTCGTCGGCACGCCCGACGAACCAGAAGTACCCGTCGTCGTCCACCTGCGCGCGGTCGCCGGTGATATACCACTCGCCGCGGCGCGAGCTGCGCGTCTCCTCGTCGTTGCCGTAGTAGCCGCGGAACAGCGAGGGCGGGTCGCCGCGCAGCGCGATGTCACCGATCTCGCCGGGCTCGCACACGCGACCCTGCTCGTCGACGACGGCGACGTCGTGTCCGGGCGTCGGCTTGCCCATCGAGCCGGGCCGCACGTCGGTACCGGGACGGTTGGCGACGAGCAGCGTGTTCTCGGTCTGACCGTAGCCGTCGAGGATGGTCAAACCGAACGCGGCCTTCCAGAGCTCGATCACCTCGGGGTTGAGCGGTTCGCCGGCGCTCACGCAGTGGCGCAGATGCGGCAGCTTCCAGCGTCCGCCCAAATCCGGCAACTTCGCCAACAGACGGTACTCGGTCGGCGCCTGACACAGCACCGTCACGCCGAGGTCGCGAATCATGTCCATGCGCTCTTCGGGGACGAACGCGCCCTCGTGCAACACGATCGGTGCGCCGCACGACCACGGCCCCAGCAACACGTTCCACAGCGACTTGGCCCAGCCGGTGCCGGCGGTGCACCACACGAGATCGCGCGGCTTGACGTCGAACCAGATCGCGGCTTGCACCCGCTTGCCGTACGTGAAGGCGACGGAATGCACGACGCCTTTCGGGTCCTTGGTCGTACCGCTGGTGTAGACGACATACGCCATGTCGGCGGCTTGCGTCGGCTCACCGTCCCAGGGCTGCGCGCGTTCGAGCAGCGGATCGGTGCTCGTCCAACCGGGACGCTCGGCGCCGACGAGCAGATAGGTGCGCACGGTCGTCGCGTCTGCGCGCATCGCCTCGAACTCGGCGGCGTTGCCGGCGTACGCCACCACCGCGACGGCGCCGCTGTGGTTGGCGCGGTAGAGCAGATCCTTCGCGCGCAGCTGCTCGGCGCTGGGCACCGCGACGGCTCCGATGCGCAGCATCGCCGTCATGCAGAACAGCCAGTCGGGGATCTTGGGCAGCACGACGACGACGCGGTCGCCTTTGCCGACGCCGGCATCGCGGAGAACGGCCGCCCAGCGCTTGGACGCCTCGGCGATCTGCGCGAAGCGGTACTCGTGGCGCTTCCCCGCCGCATCGACGAACAGCAACCCCAGGCGATCCTCGGCTGCCAAGCGGTCGACGACGTCGCGTGCGAAGTTGAAGCCGGGCGGAACGTCCCAGGTGAACGAAGCGTCGGTCATGCCCGAGGATTCGCAGGACCCACCGGCGCACCCGCTCTCATGGCCCGCTTCGATCCCGCCCGCATCCTCCGCGCTTCGCATATCCGCTACGGCAAGATCCGCATCAGCGGCGTCCCGGCGATTCTGCTCGGCGTTTCGGCGATCGTCGCGGTGGCCGGGACGACGCGCGCGCTGCGCGCCGCCGCCCCGTCGCTGGCCGACGTCTTCCGCGAGGCGACCAAGCTGGTCGACGCGGTCCGCACCGATCGCGGCGACCAGCACCGGCTCAACGCCTGAGCCGCAGCCTCACCAGGGCGCGGTCAGCCGCAACACGATCCGCCGCGGCGCATTCCATTGCGTCGTGTTGAACCCGTTGTTGATCTTGATCAGATAGCGGTTGTCGAACAGGTTCTCGAGCGAGAGCGCGTAGCCCAGCCCGTGCGAGGCCCGATCGGCGGCACGCCCCAGCGACGCGTCGACGACCCAGTGTGCGGGCAGCCGTCCTTGACCGTTCTCGAACTGCGCCGGGAAGCCCGTGCCGTACTCCGCCTGCAGCGTCGCGAAGGTGCGCAGATCTCCGCCGAAATGGCGCGTGTAGAACGCGTTGCCGGTCCAGCGGGCGTCGTGATCCTCGGGCTGCAACGTGATGTCGCTCGCGGCGTTGGGCGCGAACAGGAACGTACTGCCCGAGACACCGCCCGCTTCGGCACGCTGGAACGTCAACGAGAGCCCGGCGTCGGCGCGCGCCGACGTGCCGTCCAGGCGCAACTCGATCCCGCGATCGCGGCCGACCGCGTTGTTGAAGACCGCGAAGAGCGGCGTGTTGGCGAGTTGCGTCGTGTCGAGCACGTTGACCGCGGTGCGATCGAACGCGTTGAGGTAGCCGCGGAGCCCGGGTTTGAACGTGTGCGCGAGCCCAACCTCGACGTAGGTGTCGCGCTCGGGCTTGAGGTCGTACACCGGCGCGGCCGTCGACGAGGTCTGCGTGACGACCGCGTCACGGCGCACGTCCTCGAGCCCCGGCGCCGAGTAGAGCCGGCCGTAGTACGCGTGCAGCACCGTCCCGCGCGCGACCTCGTCGTTGATCTCGATCCGCGGGCTGAGCTGCGAGCCGCCGACGTACCCCGTGCTGTGGTCGTAGCGCAATCCGGCATTGATCGCGAGCCGCGGCGTCGCGCTCCACTTGTCCTCGAGGTAGAGGCCGGTCTGCGCCCCGCGCTGCGCGGTCGAGTCGGTGAAATCGGGCGAGCCGGTGATGCGGATCAGCGAGTCCGAGCGAAAGTTCTCGACTTGCAGATCGAGCCCGGCTTTGAGCGCGTGCCGGCCGCCGGCGTGAAACACCGACGCGCGCAGGCCGGCATACGTCGCCGCGCGGTCTTCGCGTACGCCGTTCTGCGGCGTAGCCGAACCGTCGGGGTTGACGACGTTGGCCAGCACGTCGTTGGCCAGATCTCCCGCATACACGACGCGGTTCGAGCGCACCCATGGCACGACGCGCACGTAGCCGTTGCCGTCCTTCGAGGTGTGCGTGTACGAAAGGCTGGCGAAGCGGTCGTACTCGCGCTGCACGTCGTCGGTCGCGGAGACCGCAACGAACGGCGACTGCGGCGAGAACGTCGTATTGATCGGGATCTGGAACGACGCGTACCCGCTGGAGAAGTCGGCGGCGAGCAAGTCGCGCTCGCCCAGCGGCAGCGCGATGCGCAGGAACCCGTCGGCGTTCGACGATGCGTCGTGCTGCGCGTCCTTCGAGGGCGCATCGAGCCCGCGGCCGGTGCGCGCCGTGTTGAGGGCGAGCGAGAACTGCGCCCGCCCCGCGTTGAAGTGCTCGACCAGCCGCGCGTCCGACGAACCGAGCTCGCCGGCGCCGAGCGTCAGCGCGCCGGCACCCGAGCCGCCCTGCTCGGTTCCGCCGCTGATGACGTTGACGACCGCGCCCTGGCGCGAGCCGCCGAACTCGGCCGGAAATGCGCCGGTGAATATTTCGACCGCCTGCGCGTTGCGCGGGTCGATCAGTTGCGCGAAGTTCGAGCTGGTCGATTGGGGGAGCGGCGCGCCGTCGAGCTCGTAGCTCAGGCCGTGGAACCCGTGCGCGACCGGCTCGTCGTACGAGAAGCGCACGACGCCGGGGACCTGCTCGACGATCGCGTCGAGGCGGTCGTTGCGCGGCAGCGCGGCCAATCGGCGAGCACCGTAGGCGTTTTCGGAGACCGGCGTTCCGCGCACACCCGTTGCGGTGCCGGCGGTGCGGCCGATCACCTTCGTCGGGGTTAGCGTGACGTCGACGATCGCGTCGGTCGCGACATCGATGCTCGCCAGCGCGACGCCGTCGGCCGTTGTCGCCTGCAGCGTGTAGTGGCCGAACGGGACCCGGGCGAAGACGAAGCGCCCGTCGGCGCCGCTGGTTGCGGTCAAGGCGGTTCGGTCGCCGGTCAGCGTGACGACGACGCCGCCGAGGGGACGATGGTCGGCCCGGGCGAGCGTCCCGCGGACGACGCCGACGACGTCGGCGCGCGCCGGGGCCGCCGAAACGACGGCGACGGATACGCAAGCGAGCGCGGCAACGGCCGCGCGTAGGGGATGCATGAAACAGCTCCGGTGGATTCGAGGGCGCTTGGGGGCTAGCGCACGACCGGAGGGGCCCGTGAGGGGCGGCGGCGCGCGAGCCGGGCGCCGGCCGGTACCAGGAGCGGATCGGCAGCAGCGGCCCAGACCGCGCCGCCGCCGGGCGCCAAGAGGCGCAGGACAGCCGCCAGGACGATCACGAGCCGCTCGGCGAGGGCAAGCACCGCGCGGGCTGCCCCGGCGAGCGCCAACGCGGTCAGGAGGGCGCCGGCGACGAGGGCGGCCAGCGCGGCCAGCGCCGGAACGCCGGTGAGCCCGCCGTCGAGCGCGAGGATCGCGGCCAGCGGGGCGGCACCGGCCAGCCCGACGGCCGCGGCGAGCGGCGCGACACGCTGGGCCGCGACCAGCCGCGCGATCGCCGTCAGCAGCGCCGGATTGCGCGAGCGGACCCGCACCAGCCCGAGCACGGAAAGCAGGCAAAGGCCGGCCGCAAGCCCGGCTGCGTAGACGAGGATCGGGCACAGCCCTTCCGCGTCGTCGGGATCGGGCGTGGGCAGCGCCAGGCCGGAGATTCCGCCGGCGAGCGCCGCGTGGGCGTGGCCCAGGACGTGGTGGTGGCAGACGTGCGCTCCGGCCGCCGCGAGCACGGCGACGCCCAGCGCGGCCGTTCCGGCGACCGCGGCCAGCAGCCCGAGCCCGAGGGACCGCGTCCCTTTCGTCTGCATCGTCTACGTACGTTCATCGGGTCCCGTTTGGATCATCTCCAGGGAGGGCGGGTCCCGGCCGGCCGCGGGTCGTAGACGGGGCGCTCGTGATCGATGAAGCGATAGCCGGGCTGCTGCGCCAGACGATGCCCGATGCGGTGGTGCAGGTTCGCGACATGACCGGCACCATGGACCATCTCGAGGTGTTCGTACGTTCGCGAGCGTTCGCGGGCGTCTCGCTGCTCGACCGGCACCGCATGGTCGAGAAAGCCCTGGCCCCCGCTCGCGCCGACGGACGCATCCATGCGCTCCAGATCCACACCGCTATCCCCGAGGACACCGATGGCTGACCTGCAAGACGAGATCAAGCGCGAGATCGACACCAACACGATACTCGTCTATGGCAAAGGGACAAAGGACGCGCCGCGCTGCGGCTTCACGCTGGAGACGATCCAGTTCTTCAACGCGTTCGGGTACCCGTTCGAAGTCGTCGACGTGCTCGAGAACATGCCCAAGCGTGAAGCGCTGGCACAACTCACCGATTGGCCGACGCTGCCCAAGGTGTTCATCAAAGGCCAGTTCTACGGCGACACCGACGTGCTCGCGCCGATGGCGCGCAGCGGCGAGTTGAGCCGAGTGCTCGAGACCGCGTTCGCCGGGACCAACGTCGAGCCCACGATCCGCCTGAGCTGACGCAGCCCCGCGGCGGGCCCGCCGCCCCTAGCAGGAATGTCCTGGTCGTGGGCGCCTTCACGTCAGCTGGGAAATCCGGCCCAGACTTGACGTTTAATTGAGATTTAAGACCAGGAGGCTAGGCTTGCTACGGCCCAAATACGGCCGTAGCCCACACCCTCGAAAGGACCCACCGTGCGCACTCTCCTTCGTGCAAGCGCGGCCTTCGCTTTTGCGTACCTATCGTTCGTCGGACCCGCAAGCGCGGCGACGGAGCCGGTTGTCGCACAAGCCTCGGCTACTCAAGGCACGCTGAACGGCCGCGTCACCGATCCTCGCGGGAATCCCGTCGCCGGCGCAGCCGTGTCGGTCACCGGACCCGGTCCTACGTCCAGCGGGACGACGGACAACGACGGACGCTTCACGTTCAATCTCCCGCCGGGTCTCTACACCGTCACGGTCAACCGCGGCGGTTTCGAGACGGCCCAGAACGACATCTCGATCGTCGCCGGCACGCGCATCGCGTTGGCCGTCCCGCTGCAAGAGACAAATCTCTCGAACTTACGCGTCATCGGGCGCGTCAGCACGAACTCGCAGCGCGCGCAGCTCAACGTGTCGGAGTCGTCGGTCTCGACGCTTCCGCCGCTCGAGATCGCGCTACGGCAGAACAATACCCTTACCGATACCGTCGCGACGCTGCCGGGTGTGGTTGTGCAGCGCACGTTCTCCGCGACGCCGAACACGAACTTCGTCGTGCGCGGCGCGGGTCCCCAAACCCGCGTCACCATCGACGGCCACCCGGTGAGCTCCGGGATCTTCGGCCAGTGGAACACCAATTACGCCAGCGCGGGGATCTTCAACGACGTCGAGGTCGTCAAGGGTACCGGCCTCAACGGTGCGATCGCCGGTGAGTCCGCGGTCGGCACCGTGAACTTGCGCACGCGGGACTTCACGACCAAGAACTCCTACGGGCTGCAGCTCGGCGGCGACAGCTATACCGGCGGCATCTACAACGCGTTCGCCGACGTGAACTTCTTGAAGGGCAAGGCGAGCCTCATCGTCGCCAAGTCGTTCATCGGGTTCAACGGACCGTGGAACCTGGCGTTCAACAACCGATCCGGCGCCAACAACCTGTCGGCGCAGCCAGTCGCGCTCAACCAGCCGCAGAGCTTCATCGGGCTGGATCAGTGGCAGGGAGACTTCTCCAACCGCTACGGCCTCCAAGCGGAGCTCGCCAAGCTGCGTTACCGGTTCAGCGAGACCACCTCGGTCACGCTGGAATACCTGGGCATGCAAGGCCAGTATCAGCCGCAAGGCGGAGCCTACGGCACGTTCCAGGGCAACATGACGATGCAGGCATGCCAAACCGGCGCCGCCTTCCAGCCCACGCTCGCGACCTGCACCTCGCAGTCCACGTTCACGGCGCCGTACACGTTCAACCAAATCGGCAACACCGTGCCCGCGTACCAGTGGTTTCCGAACTCGTTCATCCAGAACAACGAACCGCAGTTCGCGGCCGAGTTCCGGACGGCGATCAAGAACGACACGATCTTGTTCCGGCCGTACACGCACCTCATCAATCGCTACATTAGCGGCGTTCGCGAGAACAATTACCCTGGAAACGGCGGCGGCTGGTTTGCCGTCACCAACGTGGCAAACTGCCAGGTGAAGTTCCTCCCGGTCGGGACCTTGGGCGGACCGGCGACAGGCGCGGCCGGCCCGTGCTTCCCGTCGACGACGGGGCCCGCCGGGGCTTCGTACATCGGCGCCGACCCGACCGGTCACCAGTTCCTGACCACCCCCAACGCTCCGGTCTGCAGCGCGGCCCCGCCGTTCACGTGCTTCACCACGACGACCGGGATCCAGAACGACGGGACGTTCGGCTACGGGACGCCGTTCAGCCAGCCTGAGGTCGATCGGCTCAACGGTTATACGCTGAGCTTGATTCATCCCGCGGGCAACAACATCTTCAACTTCAGCGTCGACTATCGCAAGGATTTCGCGCAGTCGCAAAGCAGCGACCAGAGCCAAGCTGCGGCCGGCTGCCAGTTCGTGATCGGATCCGTTTCCGGCGCGAGCGTGTTGCAGACCGCGGGCCCAAACAAGGGCCAACCGTTTCCAGGGCAGCAGGCCTGTTCGACAACAACGTTCACCGGGCCATTCACGCGGTATAACATTTTGCCGCGCTCGGCGATCGGCACGCCGCCGACCGTCTCGCAATACACCGACTTCGCACTCACCGGAACGTTCCATCTCAGTGACAAGCTGACCCTAGCGGTCGGAAACTACCTCGAACTCTACAAGCTCAACGCGCAGATCGAAGACCCGAACGTCTTGGCGGCATTCTTGGCCATGGGCAATACAAATGCGGCGCCGGTCGCACTGGTCCAGCGGAATCAAAGCTACACGCACTACGATCCACACCTCGGCCTCGAATATCGCGTCAACCGCGACCTGAGCCT
Source organism: Vulcanimicrobiota bacterium (assembly GCA_003140215.1). Taxonomy (GTDB): domain Bacteria; phylum Vulcanimicrobiota; class Vulcanimicrobiia; order Vulcanimicrobiales; family Vulcanimicrobiaceae; genus Vulcanimicrobium; species Vulcanimicrobium beijerinckii. Next base: position 702,964 of record PLJL01000001.1, read on the forward strand.
GCGGGCTAACGCGGGGTCGTCGATCACCCAGCCATGGCCGGGTATCGTCTCCGGGTTCGGCTCGATCACCCTGCCCAACGCGGCGAACGGCGGCAACTACACCAACACCATCCCGAACTTCGCTCTGACACCCGAGACGACGGTCTCCTACGACCTCGGGTTCGATCAGCGGCTGCACGACACGGGCATTCTGTCGTTCGATCTCTACGACATCACCATCCACGACGTGTTCATCAGCAACCAAACGAACCTCGGGGTGATCCCGAACACCTGCGGGCTGGGCAATACGGGGCCATTCCCCAATTCGCTGTGCTTGCAGTCGAACAACATCAACGGCCCGATCCAGCGAACCTACGGAGCGGAGCTCGCGGTCACGAAAAATCCGATCAATGGCTGGGGCTACTACTTCTCCGCGACCCTGGCACGGACGTACCTGGATCAGCTTCCTCTGAGCATCTACACTGCCAACACCAGTGCCGGGAACGGCAACTTCAACGTCAACGGTGCTCAGATCTTCGGCAACCCGTTCTTCAAGTCGTATGCCCAGTTGCTGTACGCGGACCCGCGCGGGACCGTGTTCGAGCTGGGAGCCGACTTCGAGGGTCCCGACAACTCGACGTTCGGCCCGCCGTTCGTCCTGTGGGATGCGGCTGCACGCATCCCGGTCGCGAAGCACCTCAACCTGCAGATCTCGGCCCAGAACCTCTTCAACCTCAACACCGGCACGGCGCTCGGGCGCAGCCTGCAAAATCAGGGCAACATCGAGCCCACGCTGTACCTGCCGGCCGGGACCACAACGCTCTTGCCCAGCGGCGGTACCACGAACATCAACGCGCTGCCCCCGCGCACCATCCGCATGTCGCTCAACTTCGCGATGTAGTCGCGACCGCAGCGAACCTGCACGAAGAGGCCCGTCGCGTTCGCGCGGCGGGCTTCTTCTTTGCGGCGCCGAAGCGAGCGGCGTGCCGCGACACTGGCTCTTCAAGACCGAGCCCGAGAGCTTTTCGATCGACGATTTGGAGCGCGTCGGCCGCGAAGAGTGGTCGGGCGTGCGCAGCTTCCAGGCGCGCAACCTGATGCGCGAGATGCAACTCGGCGATCTCGGCTTCTTCTACCATTCGAGCACCCAGCCGCCCGGGATCGTCGGCGTCTGCGAGGTCCTCGGCGCGGCGCACCCCGACTCGACGCAGTTCGCGAAGCGCAGCGAGTACTACGACCGAACCTCGAAGCGCGACGCGCCCAAGTGGTGGTGTGTCGACGTCGGGTTCGTGCGCCGGCTGCCGCGGATGGTGGCGCTCGCCGAGCTGCGCGCGATCCCGGCGCTGGCGTTCATGCCGCTGCTGCGGCGCGGCCAGCGGCTCTCGGTGCAACCGGTCTCACCCCAAGAGTGGGACCTGATCCTCGCGCTCGTCGGTCAAACGGTTTGATAGCGTTGCAAGAGGATCTGCTGCGCGTCGACGCGCTCCTCGCCCGGTAGGATGCGGCGGCGCTCGTAGCCGCCGTCCGAGCGCAGGACGCGCGCTTTGACGTTGTCGGCCAAGAGCACGTCGAGGATCTCGGTGCGGATGAACTCGCCCAGCACCGGATCGAGCACCGGCACGACGCTCTCGACGCGGCGGTCGAGGTTGCGGCCCATCCAGTCGGCGCTGCCGACGAAGACTTCGTAGTCGCCGCCGTTGGTGAAGACGAACATGCGCGAGTGCTCCAAGAAGCGCCCCACGATGCTGCGCACGCGAATCGTCTCGCTCACCCCCAGCACGCCCGGCCGAATCACGCACATCCCGCGCACGATGAGTTCGATCGGCACACCGGCGCGCGAGGCGCGGTAGAGGCGCTGCACGATCCCGGCGTCGCTGATCGCGTTGAGCTTGGCGACGATCCCGCTGGGCCGGCCGGCCTCGGCGTGTGCGGTCTCGCGGTCGATCAGCTCCTCGAAACCGCTGCGCAGGCTGGTCGGCGCGACCATGAGCTGCTCGTAGCTGTCGGCCTTCGAGAACCCGGTCAGCGCGTTGAAGAGCTGCGTCGCGTCGGCGCCCAGATCGGCGCGGCACGTGAACAAGCTCAGATCGGTATACGTGCGGGCGGTCTTGTCGTTGTAGTTCCCGGTTCCGAAGTGCATGTAGCGCCGGATGCCGTCGGGCTCGTTGCGCACGACCAGCGTCACCTTGGCATGCGTCTTGAGGTTGGCCAAACCGTAGACGACGTGCACGCCGGCGCGCTCGAGCATCCGCGCCCAGTGGATGTTGTTCTCTTCGTCGAAGCGCGCCTTGAGCTCGATGAGCGCGGCGACCTGGGTCCCGTTCTCGGCGGCGTCGACGAGCGCGCCGACGACCGGCGAGTTTCCCGACGTGCGGTACAGGGTCTGCTTGATCGCCAGCACGTTGGGGTCGTTCGCGGCCTGTTGCACGAACTGCACGACGGGGTCGAACGACTCGTAGGGGTGGTGCAACAGGACGTCGCCTTCGCGGATGAGCGCGAACAGGTCGGTCTGCCCGATGAGCCGTTTGGGGATCGCGGGCGTGAACGGCGGGTCGTGGAGATCCGGCTCGTCGAGGTTCACCAGCGTCCACAGGTCGGCGGTCCCCATCATCCCGTCGACCTCGTAGCAATCGCCGCGGTCGAGTTCGAGCGCTTCGAGCACCATGTCGCGTAGGCCGTCGGGCATTCCGGGCTCGACTTCGAGCCGCACCGGCTCGCCGAAACGGCGCTTGCGCAGCTCGGACTCGATGGCGCGCAGCAGATCGTCGGCTTCGTCTTCCTGAAGGTCCAAGTCGGCGTCGCGGGTGACGCGGAACAGGTACGATGCCGTCACGCGCAGCCCGGGGAAAAGCGCCTCCATGTTGTGGGCGATGATGTCTTCGAGCATCACGAACCAGCGCTGACCGCGCGGCGCCGACTCGACGGGGACGAAGCGCGGCAGCGAGCCGGGCACCTTCACCCGGGCGACGTAGGTGATCGGACCGTCAGGCGTGGTCTCCTCGAGCTCGACCGCCAGCGAGATCGAGAGGTTGGAGATGTACGGGAAGGGGTGCCCCTTGTCGATCGCCAGCGGGGTCAGCACCGGAAACACGCGCTCCTCGAAGTAGCGGCGCATCGTGCGCGCCGTGTTCGTGTCGAGCTGGTCGTAGGCCAGGACGCGAATCCCGTGCCGCTCCATCGCGGGGAAGAGCTGGTTCTCGAGGCAGTTTGTCATGCGCGCGACGGAGCGTCGCAGGTGGTGGCTCACCAGATCGAGCTGCTCTTCGGGCGTGTGGCCGTCGTCGGAGCGTTTGTGGACCTCGGCGGCGAGCTGCTGCATCAAGCCGGCGATGCGGATCATGAAGAACTCGTCGAGGTTGGTACCGTAGATCGCGATGAATTTGACCCGCTCGAGCAGCGGGTTCCGCTCGTCGAGGGCCTCCTCCAGGACGCGGTCGTTGAACTCCAGCCACGAGGTTTCGCGATTGATGTAGAGTGAGGGATCGTCGAGCGCGATCGGGGCGATGGCGGGTGGGCGGAGCTCTGCGCCAACCTGCGAACCGGTGAGCATGGTCCCTTCTAGGTTCGGCATTTGAGCGCCGACTTCATCGCCCACGTCGGCGCGCACGTCGCGCTGGCCGGGTCTGCGCTCATCGTCGCGCTGGCGATCGGGATCCCGCTGGCCGGCGTGGCGGCCGATCGCGCCCTCGCCCGCGGCGTCCTGCTGGCCCTCGCGGGCGGGTTTCGCGTGGTCCCATCGCTCGCCGTCCTCACGCTTGCCCTGCCGCTGCTGGGGTTGGGTTTTCGCCCCGCGCTGCTCGCCCTGGTCGTCCTCGCGCTGCCGCCGATCCTGGTCAACACCGACGTCGGTTTGCGCGCGGTTCCGCGCGCCACGCTCGAAGCCGCGCGCGGCACCGGGATGACCGAACGCCAGATCGGAGCGCGCGTGCGCTGGCCGCTCGCGCTGCCGGTGGTCGCCGTCGGCGTTCGGACCGCGACGGTCGAGGTCATCGCCTCGGCGACGCTGGCCGCGTTCATCGGCGGCGGCGGCCTAGGCGACTACATCGTCGGCGGCTTGCAAACGTCGAATCTCCCCGAGCTCATCCTGGGCGCCGTCTCGGTCGCCGTACTCGCCCTGGTCGCCGACGCAGCGCTAGGCTACGCGCAAAAGCGTCTCGCGGTCTGAACTGAGATCTATGCAACAGACACTTTCGCGCGCTCGCGCGCTCACGCTGCTCGCCGCCGCGCCGCTCGCCGTCTCGTGCGGCGGCGGCGACGCCGTCAAGATCGGCTCGAAGAACTTCACCGAAGAGCTGATCCTGGGCGAGCTGTACGCGCAGAGCCTCGAGCAAGCCGGCCTGCACGTCGAGCGCAAGCTCAACCTCGGCACGACCGACATCGCCATGGCCGCGCTCAAGCGCGGCGAGATCGACCTCTACCCGGAGTACACCGGGACCGCGCTGCTCAACGTGTTGAAGCTGCCGCTCATCACCGATCCGCGGCGCTCGTACGACACGGTGAAAGCCGCCTACGCGAAGCAGTTCGATCTGGTCTGGCTCGATCCGGCACCGATGAACGACACGCAGGCGCTCGCGACGACCCGGAAGGTGGCGGGAAATTACGCGCTCGGCCGGCTCAGCGATCTCGCGGCCAAGGCCGGTGAGCTGCGACTGGGCTGCGGTCCGGAGTTTCTGACCCGCGCCGACGGTCTGCCGGGGCTGCAGAAGCGCTACGGCGGGTTTCACTTCAAGCAGACGCAGCGCGTCGACAACGGCCTCAAGTATCAGGCGCTCGAGCGCGGCGACGTCGACGTCGTGATCGCGTTTTCGACCGAGGGGCAGCTCAAGGCCGATAGCTTGGTCGTGCTCGAGGACGACAAGCACGTCTTCCCGGTGTACAACGTCGCCCCGGTCGTGCGCAAGGCCGTGCTCGCCGCGCGGGGCGGGATCGAGAAGCCGCTCAACAAGCTCGCCCCGCTGCTCACCAACGACGTGATGCAGAACCTCAACCTGCAGGTCGACGGGCCGCAAAAGCGCGAGCCGGCCGACGTGGCGCGTGACTTCCTCAAGCAGAACGGTCTCGCCTAACGGCGGCGCGCGCGTCGAGCTGCGCGCGCTCGGCGTCCGCTACCCCAACGCCGCTGCGGCGGCGGTCCACGACGTCGACCTCACGATCGAGGCGGGCGAGTTCGCCGTGCTGCTGGGGCCCTCGGGTTGCGGTAAGAGCACGCTGCTGCGCACGCTCAACCGGCTCGTCGAGCCGACGTCGGGGACGGTCCTCATCGACGGCGGCGACGTGCGTGAGCGTGACGCGACCGAGCTGCGGCGCGGGATCGGGTACGTGATCCAGGCCGTCGGCCTGTTCCCGCACTACACCGTGGCCGAGAACGTTTCGATCGTCCCGCAGTTGCTGGGCTGGGATCGAGCGCGCATCGACCGGCGCGTCGACGAGCTGCTCGCGTTGATCCGCCTCGATCCGGCCGAGTACCGCGATCGCAAGCCGCGCCAGCTGTCGGGCGGTGAGGCGCAGCGCGTCGGCGTCGCGCGCGCGCTCGCGGCCGAGCCACGCGTGCTGCTCATGGACGAACCCTTCGCCGCGGTCGACGCGATCGTGCGGGCCTCGCTGCAGGACGAGATCGCTCGGGTACACCGCGAGTTGAAGACGACGGTCGTGTTCGTCACCCACGACGTCGACGAGGCGCTGCGCCTCGCCGATCGCGTCGTGGTGATGAACGCCGGTCACGTCGTGCAGACCGGCCCGCCCGGCGAGATCCTCGAACGCCCCGCCGACGATTTCGTGCGCCACCTCGTCGGCGTCGACGCGGAGACGCGCCGTTTGGCGACCGAACGCCCGCTCATCGAACGATGAGCGGCGCGACCTCGTGCGGGGCTGCGAAGACGTGATCGGCAGCGGCGAGTTCGGCGGCGGAGCCGTAGCCCCAGGCCGCGCCCCAGGCGACGACCGCATTGTCGCGCGCGGCGGTGATATCGAGCGCGCGGTCGCCGATGTGCGCGACCGCGCAACCCGGCGCGATCCCTTCTGCGGCGAGGGCGTGAGCGAGCAGCTCGCCTTTGTCGATGCGCGTGCCGTCGAGCTCGCTGCCGTAGACGCGCTCGAAGGCACCCGCCAGCCCGAGCCGCCGCACGATCGGCAGCGCGTAGACGCGCGGCTTCGAGGTGCACACGAACAGGCGCGCGGCGCGCCCCGCGATCGCCAGCATCTCGACGACGCCCGGATAGACGACGTTCTCGAACATGCCGGCGGCGCCGTAGCGCAAGCGAAAGCGCCGCACGATCTCATCGGCGACAGCTTCGTCGAAGCGCGCTCGCATCGCGAGCTGCAGCGGCGGCCCGATCAGCGTGCGCATCTCCGTTGCGTCGGGCGCCGGCAAGCCCAGGCCGTCGTACGCGAAGGTGAGCGAGCGTGCGACGCCTTCGTAGGGGTCGGTCAGCGTCCCGTCGAGATCGAAGAACACCGCCTCCATTGCGCCCGAGGATACCACAACCGGTGACCTACGTCGCCGCGCACCTCGATCGCATCGGCGCGCTGCTCGGCGAGCACGTCGTGCTCGTCGTGTCGTCCCTGGTCGTGGCGCTGCTCATCGCGCTGCCGCTGGGGATCGTCGCGGCGCGCAATGCGCGCGCCGGCGGGGCGATCCTGGCCGTCACCGGAGCGATCTACACCATCCCCAGCCTCGCGCTGCTGGCGCTGCTCGTCGCCGCACTCGGGCTGGGTCGCATCACGGCCATTGTGGCGCTGGTCGCGTACGCGCAGATGATCCTGATCCGCGGGATCGTGGCGGGCTTGCGCGGCGTCGACCCCGCGCTCGTCGACGCCGCGCGCGGGCTCGGGCTCACCGCGCGCCAGACCTTGCTGCGCGTCGAGTTCCCCGCCGCGCTGCCGGTCGTCCTCGGCGGCGTGCGCGTTGCCACGGTCTCGCTCGTCGCGCTGGCGACGGTCGCGGCGTGGATCAACGCCGGCGGCCTGGGCGTGCTGCTCTTCGAAGGGATCGGCACCAACAACCCGCAGAAGATCGTCGCCGGCGCGCTGGCCGCCGCGGCGCTGGCGATCGCCGCGGACTTGGCGCTACGCGCCGCGGAACGCGCGGTGCGCACCTGAAGCCGCTTTTCGGCTACGGCACGTTCCGCAAAGCCGCTTGGCGCGAAGCGATTCTCGGCGCGGCTTATCCGGCCCATCCCGCGACGTTGCGCGGGTATCGCCGCATCGCGTGCGCGTCCGGATACCTTTCCCTGCGCGAGACGGTCATCGACGTCGGGCTGATCGAAGGCGTGCTGGTGGAGCTCGACGAGTTGGGGTGGCAGATCGCCGACCAGTGGGAAGAGGTCCCGAAGTACTACCGCACCGACGTGCGCGTGAACTCGATGACTGGTCCGGTCGAAGCAGTGGCCTACCTCTGCACCGACGATCGCAACGCGACCCCGGTCGACGACGACTGCTTCGCGCTCATCACCGACGCCGACGTGGAAGCGGCGATCGGCGTGTTCGGCCCGATGATGCGCGCACTCCGCCGGCGCGCGGGCTGACCCGTCAGACGACGAGCAACAAGCTCAGCGCGTAGCGGCCCGCGGTGTCGGTGTACGTCTTCTTCTCCGCGAACCCGCAATCCGCGGCCAGCGCGACGATCTCCTCGCGGGTGAACTTGTACGACGACTCGGTGTGGATCGTGTCGCCTGGGGCGAAGTCGACCGTCAGATCCGAGGCCGGGACGTGCGCGCGCTGTTCCCGCTCGCTGACCAGGAACGACTGCACCGCGCCGCGCTCCTCGTTCCAGCGAGCGCGGAACCGGAATGCCCCGAGATCGAAGTCGGCGCCCAGCTCGCGATTCATCCGCGCCAGCAAGTTCTTATTGAAGGCTGCGGTGACGCCGGTGGGGTCGTCGTACGCCAGCTCGAGGATCGACGGATCCTTCTTGAGGTCGTAGCCCACCAGCAGCCCGTCGCCGGGATGGCGTGCGGCGGCGAGTAGCCGCAACAGCTCGCGTGCTTCGTCGGGTTCGAAGTTGCCGATATTCGAGCCCAGGAACAGCGCCAGGACGCGAGCGTGGGTCACCAGCCGCTTCTCGCGCAGCAGCGGAAAGTAGTCGCTGGCGTACGCGATGATGCGTAGCGCTTCGTACGATGCGGCCAGGGCGTGCGACGACTCGGTCACCGCGTCGGCGGAGATGTCGACGGGATGGTAGGTCAGCGCCGGTTGGCGCTCCAGGATGGCGTCGATGAGCAGCCGCGTCTTGACCGCGCTGCCGCTGCCCAGCTCGACGAGATCCAGCGGTCCCGGCAACGCGCCGGCGATTTCGCGCCCGTAGGTCGCGAGCAGGTCGCGTTCGACGCGCGTCAGGTAGTATTCGGGAAGCCGCGTGATCGCCTCGAACAGCGCCGACCCGAGGTCGTCGTAAAAGTACTTCGGCGACAGGCTCATCGGGCGCGTGCCCAGTCCGCTGCGCACGTCTTCGGCGAACGTGGCCACGCGCACGGGGTGCGGATCCCGGTAAAGCGCAAACCGGTCGGAAAACCCCGGCGGCTTCGTCGAAGTCATCGTGCGACGCCTAACCCCGGCTCGGCAGCACGGTTTGCACCGCGGCGCGGCCGAGTAGGCGCTCGATCGCTACGGGCTCCGCGGCCCGCGCCGGACCGGGAAGGACGCCCGCGGCGGCGCGCGGGAGCATGCGCCCATGATCGAAGAGCACGCTACGATCGACGCGCCCAAGGGTCCGATGCAGGCGTACGTCGCCCGCCTCGACGAGAAGCCGCGTCCGGCCGTGATCGTGCTCGAAGGCGTCTTCGGTTTCGACGAAGAGATCAAGCGCATCACCGAACAGGTCGGATCGGCGGGCTACGTCGGGATCGCGATCGACTACCTGCGCGGCGGCCAGGCAGCCGCGGTGTTCAACACCAAGGACGTCGGCGCGGACGTCGCGGCGACGCGCGACTGGCTCAACCACCAAGCCTACGTGCAGCACGGGAAAATTGCCGCGTGGGGTTTTGGTTTCGGCGGCACCGCGGCGTTCTTGGCCTCGACGTTGCCGGGCCTCTCCGGCGCCATCGCCTTCTACGGGCAGAGCATCGCGCGTCCGGTCCCCGGTACCGACGGTAAGCCCGCCCTCGACGAGATCGACGAGGTGCGGATGCCCTTGCTGCTCGTTTTCGGCGGCCACGACGAGCAGATCGGTCCCACCGAGATCGCCACGATTCGCGACCGGCTCGCGGCCAAGCACGTCCCGTTCGAGATCGAAATCTACGACGAAGTCGGCCACTCGTTCTTTCGCGAGGATCTCGGCACGATCGCCACCCGGCAGATCGCCGACGCCTGGGGCCGCGTGCAAGCCTTCCTGCGGCGTTCGTTCGCCTAGGGCGCGGGTCCCTAGCGACCGACCATGCGCGACCAGCGGTCGCGCACGTCGATGATGTAGTCGCGCGTTTCGCGATAGGGCGGAACGCCGTGGTATGCCGCCACCGCAGCCGGTCCGGCGTTGTACGCGGCGAGCGCCGACGCGTACGGATCGGCGCTGTTGCGATAGTCGTACAAGTACGCGGAGAGCACGCGCGCGGATCCGTCGATGGCGGAGCGCGGATCCCACGGATCGACGCCGTACTCCGCCGCGGTCGGCACGGTGAACTGCGCGATGCCGACCGCGCCCGCGACCGACATCGCCGCCGGATCGAAGGCCGATTCTTGCAGCAGCGTCGCCGCGAGAAACTGCGGCGCCAACTTGCGTTCGCGCGCCGCGGCGAAAACGTCGGCGCCGAGCAGCAGCGCGTCGACGGCATCGATGCGCGGATTGGTCCGCATCACCTCGCGTGCAACCTTGACCCGCAGCGGCGAACGCCGGCTTGCATCCATGCACAGCCGCAGGCCTCGAATGAGGTCGACCTGCGGGGGTATATGCCATGACAATGCGGCGTCCCGCAGCCCGTCGATCCGGGGCCCCGAGGCCGAGAATGTCAGAGCCGCCGCCACGAATACGGTCGCGAGAGGGTTTCCAGGAGTCGGGACCAATCCGCCGTTAGCCCTCTTCACTCACAAGGATCAGCGTGAACACGATCTCGTTGGGCTCGCCGGTGTCGTCTGCGATAGCAGCGATGCTCATCGTCCTGCTCGTCGGAGATTTCGCCTCGACTTTCCTTTATCACGTGCCGCAGCACGTGTGGGGCAAGCTGCACCTGCGGACCCACCACGATCGTCGCCGGTCGTTCTGGGACCATGCGGTGCTGTCACGCGATCCCGCGGTCCTGCTCGACGGGCTACTCGGTGCGCTCCCCTACCTGGCGCTGGCGCTCCTGTGCTCTGCCGTCTCCGTCTACGGCGCGGTCGCCGGCCTGGTCCTGGGTCAGGTTCACGTCTGGTGGCGCCACACGACCGACCTGGGCTGGCGCACCCCGGAGTGGGCGCAGCGCCTCGCCCGAGCCCTCCAGATCGTGCTCCCCGAGGACCACGACGGTCACCACCGGAACCCTGAGGTCGAGTTCGGCGATATTTTCCGCTTCTACGATGCCCCGGCGCGCGCGATGATCGCAACGCTGCGGGTGTGGACGCCGAAGGCCAAGCGGCGCAGCGCCGCCGTCCGCCGGGCGGCCGCGATGAAGCGCCGCACGGTGGTCAAGCAGCCAAGCTGAGGTGGGATGACCAAACGCGTCCTCTTTCTGATCTCCGACACGGGCGGCGGACACCGCGCCGGGGCGCAAGCCGTCGGCGCCGCCCTCGACGAGATCGACGGAGCGACGCGTTTCGAGTGGCGCATCGACGATATCGCCACCCACTGCACCTTTCCGCTCTCCAAGCTCGGGCCGGCGTATAGCGCGGCCCTTCGCTATGCTCCGCCGATCTACGGCGCGCTCTACCACGCCACCAACGGCCGGCGCCGCTACAAGACGATCGTGCGGTTCTGCGAGCCGCTCTACCGGGAGCGGCTGCGCGAGGTCTTCTCGCAATATCAGCCCGACGTGATCGTCTCGGTGCACCCGCTGCTCAACCATGCAGCCCTGCGAGCCCGGGCCGACGCCGGGATGCAACAGGTCCCGATCGTCACCGTCATCACCGACCTGGGGCGCGTGCACGAAGGCTGGCTGCTCCCCGAAGCCGATCTGACGGTGGTTCCGGCCCGCGAGGTCTATCAGCGCGCGATCGAGCGCGGCGTCCCGCCCGAGCGGCTGCGGCTGTTGGGCCATCCGATCCACCCGCGCTTCGAGGACGTCTCGGGCTCCAAGGCCGAGATCCGCAAGAGCCTGGGGCTGCCGGTCGACGGTACGATCGCCCTGCTCATGGCGGGCGGCGAAGGCGGCGGCAAGCTCCTTCCGACCACCCTGGGTCTGGCCAAGGCCGGGCTCGACTTCCACCTCGTCGTAGTGACGGGCCGCAACGCCGCGCTCAAGCAAAAGCTCGAGGAGCTGGCACCGTCGCTGGCCACGCCGATGACGGTGCTGGGCTTCCGCCACGACGTTCCCGAGCTGATGCGGGCCGCCGACCTGCTGGTCACCAAGGCCGGCCCCGGAACGATCGCCGAGGCGTCGGTCGCCGAGGTCCCGGTCGTGGTGTACGACTACGTCCCGGGCCAGGAGCGCGGCAACCTGGACTACGTTCGAACCAACGGGATCGGCGTGGTCGCCTTGAGCACGGCCGAGGTGGTTTCGTCGGTCGCGCGGATCGTGCACAACCAGGAGCGCTTGGCCAAGATGCGGTCCCAGCAGATCGCGATCGCGCCGCGCGGCAGCTCGCGCCGCATCGCCGAGCTCATCGCGCAGATCTCGGTCAGCGGCCGCCGACCGACCATCCCCGCCGCCGGTTAAACCGTGGCCCCGCCGACCCTGGCGATCGACGTCCCGGCGGAGGTCGCGGCCGAGGTCGTTGCGACCCGGCGCGATCTGCACGAGCACCCCGAGCTGGGCTTCGAGGAGCACCGCACCGCCGCACTGGTCGCGGACCGCCTGCGTGAGCTGGGTTTCGAGGTCCACACCGGGATCGGCCAAACCGGGGTGGTCGGCGTCCTGCGCGGTGCGCGCTCAGGCAAGACGATCATGCTGCGCGCCGACATGGACGCACTGCCTATCGACGAGGAGAACCTCGTCCCGTACCGCTCGCGCACGGCGGAACATATGCACGCCTGCGGCCACGACGGCCACGTCGCGATGCTGCTCGGCGCCGCGCGGATCGTCATGTCGCGCCGCGACGACGTCGCGGGGACGGTGTGTTTTCTGTTTCAGCCGGCGGAAGAAGGCAAGGGCGGCGCGCGGGCGATGGTCGAGGACGGCGTGCTCGAGCGTTTCGGGATCGAGCGCGCCTACGGATTGCATTTGGCGTCCGTGCATCCGGTCGGGCAGATCGGCTTTCACGAAGGCGCATTTTACGCGTCGAGCGACTCGATCGAGATCACCGTCGAAGGCAAGGGCGGTCACGGCGCGTCGCCTCACTTGTCGATCGATCCAATCTACGTCGCCTCACAGTTCGTCGTCGCGCTGCAACAGATCGTCTCGCGCAACGTCGATCCCATCGAGCCCGCGGTCGTAACGATCGGTTCGTTTCACGGCGGCACGACGCACAACGTGATTCCCAGCCGTGTGCGCCTGCTCGGCACCGTGCGCGCGTTCGACGCCGGCGTGCGCGCGAAGATGGCCGAACGCATCGAGCGCGTGCTGCGCGGCATCTGCGAAAGCTCCGGCGCGACCTACACGTTCGAATACCTGTGGCGTTATCCGGTCACGACCAACGACGTCGAGCAAACGCGCTACGTGAAGGCGCTCGCCGGGCGCGTCGTGAGCCTCGGCCGTGTGGCCGACGTGCCCAAGCTCATGGGTGCGGAGGACTTCTCGTTCTTTGCCGAGCGCGTGCCGGCGTGCTTCTTCACGATCGGCAGCAACGGCGGGCCGGACAGCGCCTGGCCGCACCACCACGCCCGCTTCGATATCGACGAGGCGGCGCTGCAAACCGGCGTGCGCATGATGATCGCGCTCGCGCTCGACGCGCCGCTGCACGCTCCCTAAGCGGCGTGCACGCCGGCGTTCGCCCGATCGGGCGTCAGTTGAACGACGGGGCGCGCCGGCGTTCGGCCAGCTCGGCGGGCGGGCGCGGATAGCACCGGCCCATAATCTCGCGTAGCGTCGTTCGGCAGCCGCAGGTGCGCGAGGGCGCACTGCGTCCGAGCATCAGGGCCCGGCATCCGTCGAGAAAGTGCAGCGAGGCGCGATGGCCGCAATCCTCGCAGATAGGCGGCAGCAGGGCCGCTACGTTGGGCTCGCTCACAGCTCGGAGTATGGCGGCCGGGACTTTCGGGGCGCTTACGGTTCGCTTACGGCGGGCTTACGGCGCCGGGGGTCCGGCGCGCGGGGCTTGCAGCTTTGCGACCATGCGCGGGGCTAGGCGCCGCGGCAGCAGCCGCGTCAGCCACGGCAGCGCCTTGTTCGCCAGCCCCGGAATGGCCAGGACACGCGCGCCAGCTCCAGCCCGATCCCGCCGGAGGCGCCGGTGACCAGCGCCGTACCACGGGCCACGCGCCTTACGCCACGATCTGACCGGCCGCGGCCGGCGTTGCGCGCGCGATCAAGCCGCCGCGCATCGCTGCGGTCGCCGCGCCGACCGCGCCCGCATCATTGCCCAGCGTCGCGCGCACGATCCGCGTCGTGCCGCGCGGCACCATCGTGGTGCGCGCTTCCACCAGCGGCTTGACGTGTTCGAGCATGAAATCTCCGGCGCTCGAAACGCCGCCGCCCAGCGCGATGACCTCGGGATTGACGAACGCGATCACGTTGGAGAGGCCCAGCGCCAAGTCTTCACAGTACGCGCTCCAAGCGGCAACGGCATGCGCGTCGCCGCGTTGCGCCGCCTTGCGGATTCGCTTCGACCCCAGCCGGTCGCGCCAGGGCCGCGGATCGTCGTCCTTGGGCGGGTCCAGCAGCGCGCTGCGCGGGAACGACGGCGCGAGACGAAACGCGTGCCGAATCAGCCCCGTCCCGGAAGCCTGCGCTTCGAAGCAGCCGACTTTCCCGCAGGCGCAGATGAAACCGGTGTCGGGACGGATGGTATGGTGACCGATCTCTCCGGCGCCCATCTGGTGGCCCAGCGAAAGCGCCCCCTGTGCGACGATGCCGCCCCCGATCCCCGTCCCGAGGGTCAACAGGACGAAGTCCTGCGTTCCCTGGCCGACGCCGTGCGCGTACTCGCCCAGCGTCGCGCAACGCGCATCGTTGGCGACGAAGACGGGGTACTTCGGAAACGCATCGCGCACGCGCTGACCGAGCGGCACGTTCTCCCAACCGAAGTTGGGCGAGTAGCGGATCGTGCCGCTCGACGGGTCGATGTTGCCCGGCGAACCGATGCCGATGCCGGCGACGTCGTGCTTGGTCGCCGCGATCGCGCTGCGGACGACGTCGGCGAGCGCCGCGATCACCGCGGCAGGATCGTGGTCCTCGATCTCGTGCTCGAACCGGGCGTGGATGAGTCCGGCCTCGTCGACCGCGGCCGCCATCACGTGCGAGCCGCCCAGATCGACGCCGATCGCCGCGCGCGCCATCAGTGCGGCGCCGCCGTCGCAGCCGGCGCCGGAGTCGGCGGAGCGACGCCCGCCGGGGCCTCGATCGTGTTGGCCGGATCGTTCCAGCGGTCGTAGGTGACGCGCAACGGCGCCGACACGCCGAGCACCACGATCGTGCAAGCGCGCGGGCGATAGGTCGCCTTGTCGTAGGTGCACTCCATCGAGCCGTTGAGCTGCGTGTTTCCCTGCGCTTGCGAGCTGAACGCGCCCCAGGTGGTGTCGGACTCCGTGCGGTCGGGCAGCGGCCGCAGGGGCGTATCGGCGGCACCCATATACAACCGGTTCTTGCGCGTGCGTTTGACCGGCGGGATCGCGTAGGACTGCCAAACACCGTCGGCTCCGCGGTAGTACATGCTCGTTCCGACGACCACCGACTCCGACGCGACGCCGCCCAGCGTGGAGAGGATCCGGACCCGGTCTTGACCGACCGCAAGGATGTCCAGGCTCACGCCGGGGCCCAGGACGGCGATCCGGTAGGAGGCGGCGCCGGTTATCGCGCCGTCGACCTTGGCGGAAAGCGTCGCGGCGTCGTCGGCCGCCGCCGGTGAGCGCGAGCCCGCGACGAGAACGATGGCGAGCGCGCCGACCGACCAGATCCTGTGCATGCCGTTCGATTCCCGGCCCACCGCATCCGATCCGCCGTCCGCCCGGCACGGCGTCCTCGGGGTTCGCCGGGAGAGCGGGGCGAGCGAGCCGCCGGGTTCGTGCGGCGTCGACCCCGAACCATGCCGCATGCAAGAGACGATCGATCTCATCGGACACCGCGAGCTTCGCAACCTTCAGCGCTACACGCGAGAGACCGGTCAGCCGACAAAGCTGAGCGACCTCGATCTCGAGCCGATGACCAGCTTCCAGTCAATTGAGATCGACGAAGAGCACGTCACGATCCACTACAACAAGACGACGAAGCGCCGCTACAACGCCAACGAAGTCACCCACAAAGAGTGGGTGTACAAATACAACGACGACCCCGAGTACGTCGAGGCGCTGCGCCGCGTGATCGAGCTGTCGCGCAAGCATCTCTACGATCTTCCCGAGAACCTGGCGTGCCCGCCGGGCTGCGCCGAGTGCTGCAGCGGCTACGAGCCGTTCGTCAGCCGCGTCGACGTGCAGCGCATCGCCGACCACCTCAAGATGTCCTACGACGACGTGATGAACGAATACGTCGTCAAGCGCGATTCGGCCGACGGCTTCAGCGTCGGCTGGCTGCGCAAGGTCGACGCGAAGGGCGCATCCAGCGAGGACACCACGGACAAATGCGTGTTCCTGATGGGATCGCGCTCGGGTCGCTACTATTGCGGGATCTACCAGGCGCGCCCGGCCGACTGCGGCGCGTTCACCCCGATCGGCTGCGAGGACGTGGACACGGCGCTTCCGCGCCGCGGCGAGTACAAGCCCGGACGACCGTTCGAGCCCAACCGCAAGCGCGCTGCGCGCAACGGACGCATGTCGAAGTGACCGACCGCGCGCCGTATGACGCTATCGTCATCGGCGGCGGTCACAACGGTCTGGTCACGGCGTGCTACCTGGCGCGCGCGAAGTGGAAGGTGCTCGTCGTGGAGCGCCGCTACATCGTCGGCGGGGCGTGCGTTACCGAAGAGAACATCTTCCCGGGATACAAAGTCTCGACCGCGGCCTACGTCAACAGTCTGTTCCGACCCGAGATCATTCGCGACTTGCACCTGCGCGACTACGGCTTCCAGCTGCTCGAGCGCAACCCGTCGTCGTTCTCTCCCTTCGCCGGCGGCCGCTACCTCATGCTCGGCGCGGACCCGGCGTTCAACGAACGCGAGATCGCCAAGTTCAGCCCGGCCGACGCTCAGAGTTACCCGAGGTATCTGGCGATGCTCGAGCGCGTCGCCGCGGTGATCGAGCCGACCCTGACCCAAACCCCGCCCAATCCGGTGCGCCCGGGGATCGGCGACCTGCTGGCGCTGGGGCGGCTCGGCCTGGGCGCGAAGCGGCTCGACGGAGCGCTGGGCGAGGCGGTCGAGATCCTGACCGGCGCAGCGCGGCCGATCCTCGATCGCTGGTTCGAATCCGAAGAGCTCAAGGCAACGCTGGCGACCGACGCGATCATCGGCGCGTTCGCCGCACCGTCGATGCCCGGCACGGCGTACGTCCTGTTCCACCACGTCATGGGCGAGACCAACGGCGCGCGCGGCGTCTGGAGCTACGTCAAGGGCGGGATGGGCGGGCTCACCCAAGCGCTGGCGCGCGCCGCGACCGAGCTCGGTGTCGAGATCCGCACCGAAGCCGAGGTGACGCGCATCCTGGTCGAAAACGGGGCCGCCACCGGCGTGGTCTTGGCCAACGGTGACGAGCTGCGCGCGCAGCACGTCGCCAGCGGCGTCGACTGCCGGTTGACGTTCGAGACCTTCCTCGAGCCGCATCAGCTGCCCGCGGAGTTTCTCGCCGAGATCAGGCGTATCGACTACAGCAGCGCCTCGGTGAAGATCAACGTCGCACTCTCCGCGCTTCCGAACTTCAGCGCGTGTCCGGGGAGCGAGGCCGGACCGCAGCACCGCGGAACGATCCATCTCTGCCCGGATCAAGATTACATCGAGCGCAGCTACGACGAAGCGAAATACGGTGTCCCGTCGTCGCGCCCGGTCGTCGAGTGTACGATCCCGTCAGCGGTCGACCCGACCGTCGCGCCCGCGGGGCTCCACCTCATGTCGATGTTCTGTCAGTATGCGCCGTATCGGCTGCGCGACGGGCACTGGGACGACGCCGCACGGAACGCCTTCGCCGACAGCTGCTTCGACGTGGTGGAAGAGTACGCACCGGGCTTCAATGCCACGGTGCTCAATCGCCAGGTGCTCAGCCCGGTCGACATCGAGGCGACTTTCGGGCTCACCGGCGGCAACATTTTTCAGGGGTCGATGAGTCTGAACAAGTTGTTCATGTTTCGTCCCGTGCCGGGCTACGCTAACTACCGCACGCCGATCAAGCGGCTCTTCCTGTGCGGATCGGCGGCGCACCCCGGCGGCGGCGTGATGGGCGCATCGGGCTGGAACGCCGCCCGCGAAATGCTCAAAAGCCGCTGACGCCGCACGCCTGCGTTCGCCGAAACGGCGCGAGAGAGGCGGCGGTCGCGGCGAAGCGGAAGGCGGTTTCCTCGACCACTTTTCGGAGGCATCATTCGATGAAATTCCACCTTTCCACGGCCGCCCTCGGCGCGGCGCTCGTGTTCGCCGCGACCGTACCGGTCGGCGCGCAAGGCACCGGCGGTTCGCCCGGCCACATGAGCAAAAAGCCCGCCATGATGATGGCCGGGCCGCATCAGGTCACGGTCGCGCTCAAAGCCCTCAACGGCTCGGGCGAGTCCGGCAAGGCCGTTCTCAAGGACACGGCGGGCGGTCTGTCGGTGATGCTCACGCTGACCGGCGGCCCCGCCGGCGTAGCCCAGCCCGCGCACATCCACAAAGGCACCTGCGCGAAGCTCGACCCCAAGCCCGAGTACCCATTGACCAGCGTGGTCGGCGGCGTGTCGAAGACCACCGTCCCCGGCGTGACGATCGCGACGCTGCTGGCCAGCCCCAACGCGATCAACGTCCACAAGTCTGCCAAGGCGATCCCGACCTACGTGTCATGCGGCGACATCGCTGCAATGAAGCACGGGTCGATGTAACGGTTTCTTGACCCATCCTGCGAGGGGGCCGTCGTTGCGGTCCCCTCTTTTTTTCGCAGGCTGAGGACAGCGTGCCGCGAAGGGATGCCAACTCGCTTCTAGTGGGAGGTTTTCGCTTGCTGAAGTCCGTTCTGTTCGCCGCCGCCGGTGCGGCGCTCGTCATCGGGGTAACCGCCCAGGCCCCCACACCGGTACGCAAGATGCCGAGTCAGCTTCGCTTGGCCGCGCAAAACAATTCAGCCGAGCAGGGTACTGCCACGCTGTATGACGGCGTCAACGGACTCATCGTGAAGCTGCGCCTCGCGGGCGGTGCCGAAGGGGTCGACCAGCCGGCGCACATTCACAAGGGGACGTGCGACAAGCTCGATCCGAAGCCGACGTACGGGCTCAAGAGCGTGCACGACGGACAATCGGAGACGACCGTCTCGGGGATCACGCTAGCGATGCTGCAGAAGTCGCCGTACGCGATCAACGTCCACAAGTCGGCCAAGGAGGCTGCGATCTATGTCTCCTGCGGGAACATCACCGCGCCCAAGTAGCCACCCGCCGTTCAACGAGGGTGCCGCGCACAACGCGGCGCCCTCGCGTTTCGGGGCGCCGTCGCTCGACGAGATGCCCGACGACATCCGCGCGGTCGTCGAGGACTCGCGCGCGAAGCTCGGCTTCGTCCCCAACGTCTTTCTGGCGTATGCAAAACGCCCCGAGCACTTCCGCGCCTTCATGCACTATCACGATCTGCTCATGAAGGGACCCAGCGGGCTCTCGCGCGCCGAACGCGAGGCGATCGTCGTCGCGGTATCGGCCGAGAACGAGTGCCTGTATTGCGTGACCGCACACGGTGCGGCGCTCCGGATCCTCGGCAAAGACCCGCTCGTCGCCGACCAGATCGCGACGAACTGGCGCACCGCGGATCTGACGCCGCGCTTGCGTGAGATCCTGACCTTCGCATCGCGCGTGAACGAACCGGGATTCGTCGCGAGCGACAAAGAGCTCGCCGAGCTCAAGGCGGTCGGCCTGAGCGACGACGACGCTTGGGACATCGCATCGATTGCCGGCTTCTTCGGCTTCTCCAACCGCATGGCGGGGTTGATGGACATGCGCCCTAACCCGCAATTCTACGCGATGGGACGGCCGGGGACCGCACGGTGAAGCGGCTGCGCGCGGCGCGCCGGTAGCCGCGTCTCCCCTAGTCGGGCTACATCCGAGATCGAGTTGCGTGAAAGCGGGTGGCTGACATTCAAGAACGCTTCAGACGTCTCCGAATAAGGACCAGTCACACGCGCCAGAGACTTCTCTGGCACACCCGGAAGTTCGTTGAACCGGAATCCCTCGGCCGATTCTATCCGGCGCTCATCGTGTTGCTGACTATTGCCGGCGCGGTCTTGTTCTTCGTTCCGGGATCATTGGCGCTAACGTTTTTCTGGCTTTCGGCTGCAATGAGCCTGGCGGTCGCATTTGTGATGGCGCGCGAGCACCGAAACCAGGGAAGCTCGCTGAACCCGAAGCTTCACTATAGAATTCGCGCCGGCGAGCCCGATGATGCCGAGCGACTGTATGAAACGCTGTGCGACTCATTTCATTCCGATAGCGGCGATCGGGAGGGTCTTACTCCAACCGCAGTCTTCGCGACGTGGCTCGCCAACGCGAAGGTCCAGTATCGGCTCATTGAAACCGTCGATCGCAGGGACCGCGTCCACATGCTAAAGGGCTTCTACTCCATACATCCACTGACCGAAGGAGCGTACGAAGCACTCAAGCACACGCGGCTTCACCACGACAGCATCTCGGACGAGCACTTGGTAGCCATGAACGTCAATGGCTCCCGGACCGACTCGCGCGAAGGCATCGTTCTTTTCATACTCGATCTTGAAACCACTCGACAAGGCATGGACCGAAAGGCTGCCGCGTACCTGTTGGTGGATTTGCTCGAGCAGATTCGACGCGCAATCTCGTGCAACACGGTGCTTACCATTGCCGCTTTGGGAGCTTCGAAAGAAGGCAAGGACTGGTGCGAAAAGCTGGGGCTAAAACTCGCCAGCAGATACTTCGTCAGCGACTACGGAGATTGGGGGATCTACGCTACGCCTCGCATGTCGATCGCGCGATACATCGAGATGTTGTTGGGTAACGGCTGGCCGCAGGGCATTCGAGAAGCGAGCTACCCCTACGAGGTCGATGCGCGAATCGAGCAGGCCGTTTGCATTCTCAACGAATCGCTTTCCGAGCTTCATGCAAAGCGACCTCGAAAAGCGCCGGTTCGGGGGCGACGATCGTCGTGAGCGTTTTAGCCGGCGATGCAGGCGGCGAAGGTGGCGGGGTCGACGTTGCCGCCGCTGATGACGACGCCGACGCGCGCGCTGCGGACGTCGATCTTTTCGAACAAGAGCGCCGCCAGCGCTGAGGCGCCGCTCGGTTCGACGACGAGCTTGAGGCGTTCGAACGCGAAGCGCATCGCGGCGCGGATCTCGTCGTCGGTTACGGTCACCACTCCCGCGGCGAGCCGGCGCACGATCGGCCAGGTCAGCTCGCCGGGGGCTTGCGTCTGCTGGCCGTCGGCAATCGTTTTCGGTACCGGGATCGCGACGATGCGGTCCTCGCGCCACGAGCGCACCCAGTCGTCGCCGGCTTCCGGCTCGACGCCGTAGATCCGCACGCCCGGCGAGAGCGCGCTCGCCGCGAGCGAGCAGCCCGAAAGCAGTCCGCCGCCCCCGAGCGGCACCATCAGCACGTCGAGCGCGCCGGCGTCTTCGAGCAGCTCCAACGCGACGGTGCCCTGGCCCGCGATGATCGCCGGATCGTCGTAGGGAGGGACGAGCGTTGCACCGCGCTCGGCGGCGATCGACGCCGCCAACTCCGAGCGATTCATCCGCTCGCGGTCGTAGGTCACGATCTCGGCGCCGTAGCCGCGCGTCGCGGCGAGCTTAGCCGCGGGGGCGTCGGACGGCATGACGATCGTCGCGGCAACCTCCAGCAGCTTCGCCGCCAGCGCGACGCCCTGCGCGTGGTTGCCGCTCGAGAACGCCACCACACCGCCGCGCCGCTGCTCGAGGGTCAGTTGCGCGATCTTGTTGTAGGCGCCGCGGAACTTGAACGCACCGATCCGCTGCAGGTTCTCGGCTTTGAGGAAAACGTGCGCGCCGGTCTGCCCGTCGAGCGTCGCTGAGGTGACCACCGGCGTGCGGTGGGCGACGCCGCGCAGCCGCTCCGCCGCCTCCCGAACGTCGGCGAACGATGCGGCGAGGCCGGTTTCGATCACTTCGGGATCTTGTGGTAGTCGAATCGGAAGATCTTGTCCTGGGGATCGAACTTGATCTTCTCGTGGACCGTGCCGTTCTGGAACGCCACGTCGAACTCGTGAACGCGCTCGCCGTCGTTCGGCGGCGTGTTTTCCTTGATGTGCACGATCTTGCCGAGCGGGGCGAGGACGTCGGCGGCGTGGCCCAACCGTCCATGGCCCATCTCCGCGGCGCTCTCGGAGTTCTGTAGCTTCACAGCCGCGGCGTAGTCGTTGCTCTGGATCGCTTGCGTGAAGTCGTGCGCGATCTGCTCGTATTTGTTCTCATGTCCCGAGCAGGCCCGGACGAGCAACACCAAGACGACGACGAACACCGCCAGGATGATGAGCTGGTTCTGGCGCGAGCGCGGGTTAGGCGTCGTAACCGCACGCGGCTGCGGCGGACCGGGGGTGACGTTCGTCACGCCGGCACACCGCGCGCGAGATCGCGCGCTCCGAAGGGCTCGAAGGTCAGGCCGGGGTTCCACTGCTGCGCCAGACCGATGCCCCACTCGCTCTCGAAGAGCGCGAGCGCGTCGCCGTCCCAGTCTTCGACCAGGCGGGCGCTGGAGCCGAGGGTCGCCGCGGCCACGCCGTCGACCGGTCCTGCGCCCGTCGCACGGCTGCGCACCCGGCGCGCGGTCGTATAGGGGAGAGTTTGGAACACCGTCTTCACGTTGTACTCCGCCTCCAAGCGATACTTGACGACCTCGAACTGGAGCGCGCCGACCGCCCCGAGGATCGGCTCGATCCGGGTCTGTCCGTAAGGATAGAAGACCTGGATCGCTCCCTCCTCGCGAAGCTGCGCGATCCCTTTCTGAAACGATTTGTAGGTCGCCGTGTCGGTACTGCGGACCAGCGCGAAATGTTCCGGCTCGAAGGCCGGGATCGGCTCGAACCGCACGCCCTCGCCTTCGGCCAGCGTGTCGCCGATGGCGAAGACGCCGGGGTTCGCCAAGCCGACGACGTCGCCGGCAAACGCGACGTCGACCGATTCGCGGTCCGCGGCGAAGAGCTTCATGGCGCGCGTAAGGCGCACGTCCTTGCCGGTCCGCACGTTGCGAACCGTCATGTCGCGTTCGAACTTGCCGCTGCACACCCGCAAGAACGCGATGCGATCGCGGTGGCGCGGGTCCATGTTGGCCTGAATCTTGAAGACGAAGCCGCTGAAGCGTGGGTCGGTCGGCTCGACCTGGTGCTGCTCGGCATCGATGCGGGGCGCCGGCGGCGGTCCCATCCGCACGAAGGCGTCGAGGAACAGCTCGACGCCGAAGTTCGTGACCGCCGAACCGAAGAACACCGGCGTCACGTCGCCGCGTAACATCGCGGCGTGGTCGAAGTCGGCGCCGGCGCCTTCGAGCAGCTCGAGCTGATCGAGGAATTCGCGGTACGTCCGTTCGTCGACGAGCGCCGCGATCTTGGGATCGGTCGGCGCCGCCGCGCTGACCGGCGCGCGTTTGGCGCCATGATGCGTGCGTTCGAAGGTGTGCACTTCGCGGCTCTTGCGGTCGTAGACGCCGCGGAAGGTTTCGCCGTTACCCAACGGCCAGTTCATCGGGTACGCGCCGATGCCCAGCACGTTCTCGAGCTCGTCGAGCAGCTCGAGCGGATCGCGCGACGGGCGGTCCATCTTGTTGATGAAGGTGAACAACGGGATGCGCCGCGTACGACAGATCGCGAACAGCTTGCGCGTCTGCGGCTCGACGCCTTTGGCGGCGTCGATCAGCATGACCGCCGAGTCGGCGGCGAGCAGCGTGCGATAGGTATCCTCACCGAAGTCCTGATGGCCCGGCGTGTCGAGCAGGTTCATGGTGTGGTCGCGATAGGGAAACTGGAGCACCGTCGAGGTGATCGAGATCCCGCGCTCGCGTTCGAGCTCCATCCAGTCCGAGGTCGCGGCGCGCGCGCGGCGGCGCGCGGCAACCTGGCCGGCGGTGACGATCGCCCCGCCGTACAGGAGCAGCTTCTCGGTGAGCGTCGTCTTGCCGGCGTCAGGATGCGAGATGATCGCGAACGTGCGGCGCTTGGCGACTTCCTCGCTGATTTCCATGACCCGAGCATCGTTCGCCGCGCGCCGGGGAGAACCGCCTGGCACGATGGGGGCCGTTCGCCGCGCGGCGTACGTTCGCGACCATGACCGGCGGAAATGCGCACCGCGCGCCGCCGCACCTAGCAGCGTTTCAGCTGCGCTCGCCGCAGGCGTACCAGTCCGAGCGCGCGATCCCGAACTCACACGCGGCATAGGCGAAGGCGTCGGCGAGCGAGTCGTGCAGGGTATCCGTCTGAACCTCGCCGTGCTCGTCGAGGTAGAACAGGTACACGCCGTCGTCGGCGGTGTACCGGCCCAATGCGAGCTCGTAGGGCGGCGCCAGCAGCCCGACGTCGCCGTAGTGGCGCACCACCGGCTGGAGCGCCGCCGACGCGCGCACGGCGTCGCTGAGCTGCACCCGGTACAGCGGTTCGGCGCCGTCGATGCGGCCGTCGGTCGAGATCGCCATCGCGCCTAGCTTTCCCAATTCGGCTCGAACTTCCGCAGGGTCTAGTAGACGCGGACCTCGGTGCGCCCGGCGTGCTCGTAGACCAGCGTGAGGCCCTGCGGCCCGTGGTAGAGCCGCGCCTCGGGTGGGACGCGCAAGCGGTCCGCACCACGGTACACCCAAATGTCGTGCGGCCGGACCAGCACCGTGCAGCTGCCCCGCCGTAACGTCGTCCCCGGCGCGATGCGCAAGGCGTCTTGCGGCACGTCGGGGGCCAGCAGCGCGGACGGCCCCTGGGTCGAGGACTGTTGCGTGAAGCACGCCGGCAACGCGCTCAGAACCCAGCCGCCTTGTCCGACGAAATGCGGCTCGGGCGCGGCGACGAACCCGGCGTTCGCGTTCGTATGCGGCGGCGGCACCCTCGCCGCGTCGCGGTGCTCGACGCGGCTCATCAAGCGGTGTGCCACGACGGCGCTGCCGATCGCGATGACGATCACCGTAGCCGCGACGTAGTAGCGGAGCAAACTAGGCGGCCGACTCTTCCGCGGCGGCGTAGGGTTCGGCGAGGCGCAAGCCGGCACGTCCGATGCGCGCGTCGGCCATCCCGTAGTAGAACTCGTACGTTCGCTCGCCCAGCTCGCAGATCGCGGTCGGGAAGACCACGTTGTTGACGATGCCGTGCGTCTCGTCGGGCCCCTCGGGGACCATCACCGGCTCCGGCGACCGGAAGCGCACGATGTGCGGGCGCTCCGCGTCGTGGACGACGAATCCGGCGCTATACTGCATCGCGTACTTGCCGTCGCCGACCTCGCGCGCGTTGACGCCGTGAAAGATCGAGAACCAGCCTTCGGCGATACGCACCGGCGGCGTCCCGGCGCCGGTCTTGACGCGGCACCAAGGTGCGTCGGGGATGAGCACGTTTGCACTCTCGCGCACATCGAGCAGCTGCGCGACGTCGCGCAGCACGGGCTCGAGCGGGATGTACGCGATGCGCGTGCACTCGCGCTCCTCCGGCGGGAGATCGAGCAGCGTCGGGATCGCGCCGCGGCCGTCCATCGTCGAGAGGCGCAACATCGGCCGATGGTAGAGCGCGATCGAGCGCACGCCCGTCGGCGAGAGCACCGGCTCGGGGAAGAACACGCCGTCCTTGTCATCACCCTGGTGCAGCCCGGGGGCGAAGCGGACGAGCCCCAGGCGCTCCCAGCGGTAGCCGTCTTGCGACAGGGCGACGGCGATTCGCGGGCCGTCGGGGCCAAAGGCGGTGTAGGCCATCGCATAGCGGTCCAGCACGGGCACAAAGGTGACCCGCGGGTCCTCGCAACCCATCCCGCCCGGTGCGGTGCGAATCTCGTACGGTGCGCTGGGCTCGAGCGCGAAGCCCTCGCGCTCGAATCGGAGCTCGTCTCCGTCGCGCACCCCGTGACAGATCTCGACGCGCGAGACGTTCCCCTCGGCGACGGCGCGCGGATAGAGCAGCAGCGTACCGTCGCGCGTGACCGCGCTGGCGGGGTTGAGGACGCCCTCGAGTTCCTGCGGGGAGCCGTTGGGGCTCAGGACGATGCCGCGCCGGGCGATCGTTGCGTCGAAGCGCGCAAGCGCGTCGAGCGATGTCATGTGAGCACCCGCGGGTCGACCCCGCCGTGCAAAACGCGCGCCGTGAACAGCATTCCTACCGAGAAGATATCGACGCCGTCCGCGATTTTCTTCGGAAATCCGTCGCCATAACCGGAACGTAACACGACGGCCGGGCGGCTCCGCGCCACTATCGCAGGGTTGTCGAGGCGATCGACTCGCCGGACGGAGCAACCACGTCGACGTGCGACCCCTGGCGGTACACCGCGTTCGGCACGACCCAGATCGTGAAGGTCCGGTACTCCCTGGGAGCCGGATCGCCGCCGTCGAGCGGGGCACGTTCGAAGGCGACGATGCGCACTCGGTCGGTGTTGGCGCGGATCGATTCCACGATCTGGGTCCAGCCGGTCTCCTTGTGCGGTCCCATCAGCAAGACAACCGCGAACTCATGCCGGAAGTCGATCGGCACCGCGACGCCGAGCGAATCGAGCGTCCGCCGGTCCCGAATGACGACGACCTCTCGAGGGCCGACCACGGGGGTCGTGCCGGTCCGCCGCTGGTTGACCCGCACCTCGCGGCAGCCGGCCAGGACGACGGCGAGCGCGAGGGCGGCGAAGAGACGCCGCATCGGCGTCGGTCGTTCGACAGTTCGCACCGAGGATACCCCGCCGCCGCGGCTGAAGTCGGAGTACCCTCATCTGGATTCGCTCCGGAGTCCGCCCATGCTGATGCTTTTGCCGTTGGTCGTAGCGCTGGCCGCTGCGGAGCCCGCTCCCGCGCCGAGCAGCTCGGCGCGGCCGACGCCGTTGACGGAGATCGGCCGCGTTCGCGCGTTGCCGGCCTGCGTCCCGATCGTCGCGCACGCGAACGGTGCGATCACGCAGGCGCTCGACAACGATCGCTCGCTGGCGATCATCACGACCAACCTGCGCAACACCGACTTCGACAAGCTCAATTTCATGCAGCGCCGCAACGCGATCGAGGCGATCATGAAACAGGCCGAGGCGATGCGCGTCGCGTCGTCCGCCGGCGACGTCGAGGTGAAGAAGCTGCGCGAATACGCGGTGAACTCGCCCGACCCCGAGCGCAAGGCGGAGCTCAAGACCTTCGCCGACGCGCTCGGCGGCGCGCTCTACCGGCAAAAGAAAGCCGCGGTCGAGCTCATGCGGGACGTGACGATCCTGCGCGGGCGCGAGGAGACTCAGGAAGCCCGGGACACGATGGCCCAGAACAACCAAATCCCGCCCAACGTCGCGCGCCTGACCGGAGTGCCGATCACGGCGGCTCCCACGCCGACACCGGCGCCGGCCTACAATCGCCAGATGCAGTACATGAGCGACACGCTCGACGGCATGTCCAAGGGCATCCTGACCGACGAAGGGGTCGCGGCCGACCACAGCATCGCAGCGACGTCGGGCTGCTGACGACCTGAGTCGTTTCACGGGGCCGCCTTGGGCGGTACGCTTGCGGTGATGTTCCGCGCGTTCACGCTGGCGGCCGCGGTCGCGGCTTTTCTGGTGGCGGTCCTGGGGAGCTGGGTCCGCATCAACGGCGCGGGGATGGCGTGCCCGGACTGGCCGCTATGCCGCCACGCGCTCGTCCCGCTGCTCGACGGGGCCGTCGTGCTGGAGTGGTCGCACCGCCTGCTGGCGGTCATCGCCGCCGTGCTCGTCGTAGGCGCGCTCTGGACGGGCTGGCGCGCTCGCGAGCGCGTCGCCGGGGCCGCTCCCATCTTGGCGTTCGTCACGGTGGTCTTCGCGCTCCAAGTCGGGCTGGGCGGTCTCACGGTCGCGCTTGCGAACAGCCCGTGGTCCGTCGTGGTGCACTGGGGCACCGCGATGCTCTTGCTGGGCGGGCTCACCGCCCTCGCGTTCCTGGCGTTCGTGCAGCCGCGGGAGCTGCGCCGGCGGCCCTCGTCGTTGGACGCACTGCTGGGCGCCTGCGCCGGGCTCGCGTTCGTGACCATGCTGGCCGGATCGTACGTGAGCTCGAGCGGAGCCGGCCTCGCCTGCACGACGCTCCCCGCCTGTGACGGCGGTTCGTGGACCGGGACCCTGCCCGGACAGCTCGCGCAGATGGCGCATCGTTTCATCGCGGGCGCGTTCTTCGTCGTCGCGACGCTGGCCGCGTACGGGGCCCGGCGCGCCACACCGCGCGTGCGCGCGGCGGCGCTCGCCGGCTACGCGCTCGTCATCGTACAGGTCGTGCTGGGCCTTGGAGCGGTCGCGTGGTCGCTGCCCGTCGGGCTGCGCGAGGCGCACGCGGCGAATGCCTGCGCAACCTTCCTCGCCTTCGTCGCCGCGCTCACGTTTGCCGCGATCGACGGGACGGTTCCGCTGGCACAAGCGCGATTTGATCGCGTCCGCATCCCGGCCGAAGCACGCATCCCGGTCGAAGGGTCGGCCGGATGAGCTCGACGCTCGCGCGCGTCGACGGCGCGACGCCGGCGGCTCGGAGCGGTCTGGGCGGCACGCTGCTGGACTACTACGAGCTGACCAAGCCCCGCATCATCTACCTGCTCCTCATCACGACGCTCGCGGCGATGGTGATGGCCGCGCGCGGCGTACCGCCGCTGCTGCTGACGCTGTGGACCCTGGCCGGCGGGGCGCTCTCGGCGGCCTCGGCCGGCGCGATAAATTGCGTGTGGGACCGCGACATCGATCGCTTGATGACGCGCACGAAGTTCCGGCCCGTCGCGCGCGGCTCGATCTCGGCGCGCGATGCCCTCATCTTCGCCGCGCTCGCCCAGGCGATCGGGTACGCGCTGCTCTTCGGGTTGGTGAATCCGCTTGCCGCGTGGCTCTCGTTGGCCGGCAACGTGTACTACGTCGTGATCTACACGATGTGGCTCAAGCGCATCACGCCGCTCAACATCGTCATCGGCGGCGCGGCCGGCGCGGTCCCGCCGCTCGTCGGCTGGGCGGCGGTAACCGGGCACCTCGGTTCCCCCGCCTTCGCGCTGTTCGCGGTCATCTTCTTGTGGACGCCGCCGCACTTCTGGGCGCTCTCGCTGATGACCAACGTCGACTACGACAAGGCCGGGATCCCGATGCTCCCCAACGTCCGGGGCATCGCGCACACCAAGCGCGAGATCATGATCTATTCGCTGGTACTCGTCGGCGTCTCGCTGGCGTTCTTCCCGCTGCACGTGCTGGGCCCGTGTTACGGCGGCTGCGCGCTGATCCTGGGCGCCGTGTTCCTGTGGGACGCTTGGAAGATCGGCGGCGACCCGACCAAACGCTACGCGCGCATCCTGTTCAAGTACTCGCTCTTGTACTTGGCGCTGATGTGCGCCGCTATGGTGGCCGATCGCGTCATCGTCTAAGGTCGTAGCGGGGCATTCCGTCGACCGCAGTACCGTTCCGCTGCTGGTTACGTTGGGGCTCGGGGTGTTCGCGGGCGCGCTCGACCTGGGTGTCCTTTCACCGGCGCTGCCCGCGCTGGGCGCGGCGTTCGGGGTCGGACCGCGCGACCTCGCCTGGGTATTCACGCTGTACCTGCTGTCCAACGTCGTCTCGATCCCGATCGCGACGAAACTCGCCGACCGCTACGGGCGCCGTCCGGTCTACATCGCGTGCGTCACGGTATTTGCGCTCGGCAGCGTTCTCGCGATCACCGCGCCCAGCTTCGCGGTCTTCCTCGTCGCGCGCGCGATCCAAGCCGCCGGTGCGGGCGGGATCTTCCCCGTCGCGACCGCGGCGATCGGCGACCGGGTCGCGCCCGAACGCCGTGGGAGCGCGCTG
The DNA here is from genome assembly GCA_003140215.1 of Vulcanimicrobiota bacterium. Lineage (GTDB taxonomy): Bacteria > Vulcanimicrobiota > Vulcanimicrobiia > Vulcanimicrobiales > Vulcanimicrobiaceae > Vulcanimicrobium > Vulcanimicrobium beijerinckii. Next base: position 732,161 of record PLJL01000001.1, read on the forward strand.
GGACTCGTCGCCGCGACGTGGGGTCTGGCTGCGATCGTCGGCCCGGCCTTCGGTGGTTTGGTCACGCACTTCATCTCCTGGCATTGGGTGTTCGCGCTCAACGTGCCGCTGGCGTCTGCGGTGATCGTCATGGCGCGCACGACCGTCCCGGCGACGGCAACGAACGCGCGCGGACCGCTCGACGTCGGCGGCATCGCGACGCTCGCGGTCGGTTTGCTCGCGACGATGGGGCTGCTCACACGGCTCTATGCGTACTCCGGCGCGGTCAACGCGCCGCTGGCGTGGGCGATGGTCGCCGTCGGTGCGGTCGCCTTCGCGCTGTTCGCGCTGGTCGAGCGGCGTGCGGCACAGCCGGTGATTCCACCGGCATTTTTCCGCGACCGCCAGCTCGTCGTGACCTACGCGCTCGAGATCGTGATCGGCGCGCTCGAAGGCGCCCTGTTCTTCATCCCCGCCGCGCTCGTCGCCGCGCAGCACCTCTCGTACGCCGCCGCCGGCGCGGTGGCGGCGCTGGGCGCGACCTGCTTCGTGGCGGTGATCCCGCTCTCGGGGCGCGCGCTCGACCGGGTCGGCAGCCGCGTCGTGCTGACCGCCGGAACGCTCCTGACCGCCGCGGGGTTGCTCGTCTTCGCCCTGGGCTTCGGTACCTTGGCGTTCACGCTCCTCGCCATGATCGTCGCCGGCGCGGGGTTCGGGGCGCTGCTGGGCGCGCCGACGCGCTACATCGTCACCAACCACGTCGGCCCCGAGCAGCGCGCCGGCGCGGTTGGGCTACTCTCGGTGTTCTTGATCGTGGGCCAGATCATCGGCGGCTCGCTCGGCGGCGGCGTCGCCGGCTCGCACGGCAGCCTGATCGAGGGGTATCGAATCGCGTACTTCGTGTTTGCCGGCATCGCGCTCGCCGCGACATTGCTCACCGCCGCGCTCGCGCCGCGGCACGTCGAACGCGCGTCCGCCGTGCGCTGATCGCGAAACCTCGCGCTACGCGCTCTCGATGAAGATTTTGCGCGCCAGCCGGTAAACCAGGTACGCCAGCGCGCCGAAGATCACGAGCACCACCGCGAGGTCCTGCAGACCGCTGAAGCCGGCGACGCTGTTACCGCACAGCGCGACGAATCCCGAGGACAGCCAGAGATCCAGGCGCGCAAGCGGGTTGCTCGCGGCTCCGTTCTGGGAGTCGACCTGGGCCAGCAGCTCGTCGGGGAGCCAGTCCGCTTCGCTGCGCATCATGCGGATGCGCCCGTCACGGTCCACGATGACGGTGTTCTCGGCGTGGATGATCCCGATGGCCGGATCGGGGAACGCCGTGACGCCGAACTGCGCCGCGAAGTCGAGCGTCGGCTCGGCGTCGCCGACGACGATGCTCCAGCGCTTGGGATCGGCGCCGAACGTCGTGGCGTAGCGCGCCAGCACGGGCGGCCGGTCGTAGGCGGGATCGAGCGTGACCTCGACGAGGTGCAGCCGGCGGCCGGCGGCCTTCTGTTGCAGCTGGCGGAACTTCGCGCTGATGAGCGGGCACATGCGCGCGTCCTGGCAGCGCGTGTAAATGAACGACAACACCACGTCGTCGCCGCGCAGCTGCGAGAACCGAAACGCCTTGCCGGTTTGGTCGACGAAGGGAGTATCGGGGACCACGTCACCGAGCCGTAGCCGGGTCACCTGACGCAGCGGACTCAGGCTGCTCGTCAGCGGCTGGGCGCTCGAGCTGGTGACGTTGGAGAGCGTCCAAGGCTCGGTCGTGCGGCTCACGTCGGCGTCGATCGTGGCCCCGGGTTGCAGTTGGGCGGCCCGCGCGCGGGGAACGATGGCGAACACCATCGTCATCGCCGGCATCGAACCGTAAGGGTCGTGGCGCACGATGACCTGCCCGGTCTTCGGCGTCACGGCGAGGACCACGCCGTGCAACCGTAGCGCGGCGTCCGCGTATCCGGGAAACAGCAGCATGATCGACGACACGGCGACGAAGATCATCCACGGCGTCCGGCCCAGCCGGGTGCCCGCGCACGAGCGCGCGGCGACGCTGATTCGCCGCCCCTGGACGCGCGCGGAGCGCGGGGTCGTGCTGATGGGGTTCTTCGGCCGCCTAAGCATCGGGATCGAGCCGCTGCTCTGCGGTCTGGTGTTCGCGGCCATCACGTTCGGCATCTTCGCGGCTCCGCGGCTCTCTCCGCGCTGGGTCCATCCCGACATCGTCATCATCGCCCCGGTCTTCGGGTTGGGCGTTCTCATCTGCGCCGTGTGGGCCTTGGGGCTCATGCTGGCACCGGCCCGCGCGCTCGCGCACACGCTGCGACCGATCTACGTGGTCGACGGTTACATTCGCTACCGGCGGCGCGACGCTACCTCGGGCGAGGAAACGAACGGTTACGTCGCGGTGCTCACCGAGGACCGCAGCGTGGCGTGCGAGTGGCCGACCATCGGCGAGATCGAGCTGTCCGACCTGACGCGCCCGGCGCTGTGCGAGTTCAGCGAGTACGGCGGCGTCCACAGCATCGACGGCCGGCCCACGGGCGTGCTGCCGGCGCGCATCCCGCTGCTCGGTGTCGGGATCCGCGGCCGCAGGGAAGAGATCGTCTAGGTCAGAGCTTGAGGTTGAGGGAGTTCTCCGCGGGCCACACGTGACCGAATCCGGCCTGCGACAGCACCAGCGCCGCGATGACGAAGATCAGGATCACGCCCGCGACGCCGGACCACTTCACGATCGAAGGAATCCCCGAACTGATCGGCACGCCACGATCATCGAGTGGGTCGTACACTATGCTCCTCCTCCGCGGGGTAGGATGCCGAATGCCGCCAGCAGGACGAGGATGCAGCCGAATGCCATCAGGCCGAGCAGCAGCTTGGTGACGTGATCGTCGAGGCCGGTCTTGTTCCACTCGCCCTTGAGCGAGATGACGGCGAACACGCCGACGACCACCGCCCCGACCAGCGCTACTATCTTCTCGATCCCAGCTAATGATTCCATGTTAACGGCTCACCATAAGTAGAACAGGAAGAAGAGTACGACCCAGATGACGTCGACGAAGTGCCAGTACAGCGTGCCGGCGGTGAGGCCGAAGAAGCGATGATCGTCGTACACGCCGCGGCTCGTCTGGATCCATAGCGCGATCAGGAACCACACCCCGATGAAGACGTGCAGCCCGTGCATCCCGGTCAGGGTGAAGAACGACGCGCCGAACGTGTTGCCGCTCCAGCCGCCGATCCGCGCGTGCGCGTACTCGTACGCCTGGCCGCCGAGGAAGCCCGCGCCCAACAGGATCGTGAGCGCCATGAAGAGGTTGAACCGGCGCTTGAGCGCGTGCTTCCACGCTTCCAGCGCGTAGTGCATCGTCACGCCGGAGCCGAACAGCACGACCGAGTTGACCGCCGCGAACGCGGTGTCGAGCCGCGGGAGCTGGTGGCCGTCGACCATCGGCGGCCAGACCGGAGCGATGCTGGTGCGCAGATAGACGTACGCGAAGATGAACGCCGAGAACAGGACGACGTCGGTACCCAGGAACAGCACGAACCCGGTGAGACGCATGTCGCGCGTCTCCCGGTAGATCACCTCGTCGTGGTTCGCATCGTGCTCGTCGTGATGCCCGAGGTGGTAGCCTTGTTTGGCGACTGAGACCGCCATGGTGGTGTCGTCGCTCCTAATGTGTCGGCACGGGGTGCGAGCTGTGCGTCGGCGTGGCTTCCACGGCTCCGTCGGCTGCGTCGAGCCCGATGTACGGCAGCGGGTTGCCGAAATCGTACGGTGCCGCCAGCACGGCCGGGATCTTCTTGAAGTTGTAGTACGGCGGCGGCGAAGCGATCATCCACTCCAGCGTGCGCGCGCCCCAGGGGTTGGGTCCCGCCTTCTTCCCGTTGCGGAAGCTGTCGACCAGGATGTAGAAGAACAGCAGCGTCCCGAGCGCCATCACGTAGGAGCTGACCGACGCAAAGACGTTCCAGAACTGGTAGGACGGATCGTAGTTCGGAACGCGCCGCGGCATCCCCAGCAGCCCCAGCCAGTGCAACGGCGTGAACGTGCAGTTGAAGCCGATGAAGACCATCCAGAACTGGATGCGTCCCAGCGTCTCGTTGTACATCCTCCCGCTCATCTTCGGCCACCAGTAGTACGCGCCGGCGAACAACGACATGATCGAGCCGCCGTAGAGCACGTAGTGGAGGTGCGCCACCACGAAGTAGGTCCCGTGCTCGTGGTAGTCGAGCGGGACCGCGGCAAGGAAGAAGCCGGTCAGGCCGCCGTAAGTGAACGTGATGATGAAGCCGGCGGCGTAGAGCGCCGGGGTCTTCCAGCGGATCGCCCCTCCCCACAGCGTCGCCATCCACGAGAATATCTTCACCCCGGTCGGAATCGCGATCAGCATCGTGATGATCATGAACGGCAGTTGCAGCCACGGTACCATCCCCGAGGTGAACATGTGGTGCGCCCAGACCGAGAAGCTCAGCAGCGCGATCGCGACCGAGCTGAAGGCGATCATCTTGTAGCCGAAGATCGGCTTGCGGGCGAAGGTCGGCAGCACTTCGGAGATGATCCCGAACCCGGGGATGATCATGATGTAGACGGCGGGGTGCGAGTAGAACCAGAACATGTGCTGCCACAGCAGCGGCGAGCCGCCGCGTTTGGGGTCGTAGAACGGGACGCCGAACACGCGCTCGATGAACAGTGCGGCCAGCGCGCCGCCCAGTGCCGTGGTTGCGATGAACGACAGCGGCGTGGTCGCGAATTGCGCCCACACAAAGAGCGGCATGCGGGTCAAGGTCATCCCCGGCGCGCGCATCTTGAGGATCGTGACGAGGAAGTTGATCCCCGTCATCGTCGAGCTGATCCCGATCATGAAGACCGCGATGCACCACAGGTTCGTCCCGGGCGGGCCCATGAGCGAGATCGGCGGGTACTCGGTCCAACCGGCGTCCGGGGCTCCGACGAGGAACGAGCTGAAGAGGATCACCCCGGCGACGGGAAAGATCCAGAACGCGACGAGGTTGAGCCAGGGAAACGCGACGTCGCGCGCCCCGATCTGCAACGGCATGACGAAGTTTCCGAACGCCCCGGTCAGCAGCGGGATGACGACGAACCAGACCATCGACGAGCCGTGCATCGAGTAGATCGAGTTGTACGTATCGGGGCGGACGAGCAGGCCGTTCGGCGTGAGCAGCTGCGTGCGGATGATCTCCGCCAGCAGCCCCGAGATGATGAAGAACACCGCACCCGTGATCATGTACTGGATCCCGATGATCTTGTGATCGATCGAGAAGATGTACTTGCGGATGAAGCTCGTCGGCTCGGGATGGATGTGATCGAGAACCGCATGGTACGGTCCGGTCTGCACACCTGGGGCGAGCGTTGCCATAGGTCCGATCGTCTCCGTTATTTCTTCGAAAGGCCGGCGAGGTAAGCGACGAGGTTCGCGATGTCGGCGTTGGACAGCGCATTGACCTGAGCGCTGGGCATGACCCCCATGTCACCCTGGAAGCCGTCGTGGATGAGCCTTGCGACGTCTTGCGGCGTCACGTCCGTTCCGTTGACCAACTTGGGATGCGCGGGATCGTTGAAGAGCTTGCCCAGCCCCGGACCGACTTGCTTCTGCTCGAAGGCGCCGACGGAATGGCAGGCTGAACACTTCTCGCCGAACAGCTTCTGCCCGGCGTCGGCTTTGCCCGCCGAGATCGCGATCCCGCCGCCGGTACGGCCCTGCGTGCCGCCCTGTTTGGAAAACCACCGGGCGAAGTCTTGCTGGTTCTGCACGACGACTTTGCCGATCATCCGCCCGTGCGCGGCGCCGCAGAACTCGCTGCAGATGATCCGGAACTCGCCGACCGCGTTGGGCGTGATGCGGATCGTGTTCACCAGGCCGGGCACCATGTCGGCCTTCTGCCGAAACTCCGGCAGCCAGAAGCCGTGCAGCACGTCGCGCGAGGTGATGTGGATCGTCGTGGGCTCGTTGAGCTGCAAGTGCAACTCGTTCACGACCGGCTCTTTGAGCTTCGGATAGCGGAACGCAAAACCGAATTGGTAGCCGATCGCCTCGACGGTGAGCACGTCGCCCTGGGTGTTCTGCAAGTCGACCCAGATCTTGGTGGAATAGATGGCCAGGATGACCACCAGGATGGTGGGGATCGCCGTCCACCAGAACTCGAGCACCGGCGCGTCGTGGATCTGGACCCCGATCGTGTTGGGCGGCGCGTTCTTCGGCATGCGGAACACGATGCCGAAGTAGACCGTGTAGATCACCACCGCATTGAAGATGGCGGCGGCGACCACGCCCAGGAACCGGAACAGCGCATCGATCGATCCCGCCGGGTCGCCGGCGGCCTTGAGACCGATCGGCTCCGCGCTGGTCTCGATGAAGTAGGCCATGACGAGCGAGAGGACCACGATGAACGCGGTGACCGGCCAGAATCCTGGACCGAGGTTCGTCTTGGGCTTGACGAGGCGCTGTGCCAACTGATCCTCTCTACCCGGAGCGGGTGCGGCTATCGAAGCGCCGCCTTCTCCTGGAAGGGTCGCGACAACTTCCTAGTATCGCGATCACGTCGGCCTCCGCCCAAGACTTCTCTCGGAACGCGCGCTCGGTCGCTTGACCCCGGTCACTTGAGCCGGCCCGACCGCACGCTGTAGAGCAGCGTGTACGTGCGCGGCGGGAGCAGACTCGGTACCGGGACGTACGTCCCGCCGCCCCGCAGCGCGAGCGGCTGCGCGAACTCCCGTGTCGCGAACAGCCCGGTGTCGGCGTTGAACAGGTTGTTGGCGAACAGCGAGAGCCTGCCGCGCGGCGCGGTCCAGGTCACCCCTGCCGCGACCGCGACGTACGAGCTCAGCGCGTTTTGGTTGTTGGCCGAGGTCCAGGTGCCGTTGACGACCCACTCCAGCGCGGCTTTGGGCTGCTGTGCGTCCAGCAGCAGGGCGGCCTTGTGCAGCGGCCGGTACGGCAGCTGCGCGCCGAGCCCGAAGATGCTCCCGGGGAAGAGCAGCCGCGGGTCGCTCGAGGCCAGGGTCGCACCGCTGATCGAGTAGCTCGGCAAAGCGATCACGGATCGGCCGAGCACGATCTGACCCGAGGCGTCGACGCCGCGGTAGCGGACCGTGACGCCGGAGATTTGCTCGGTGACGTACACCCGGCCCGGGTCGAAGGCTTGCGCGCCGCAGATCGCCGGCTGCTGCCAGAAGGTCGCGATTTGGGCCAGGTATCCGGGCGGCAGGGCACCCGGCGCCAGCGCCGACAACGGGAACTGCGCCCCGATCGACCCGCCCCGGTCAGTGTAGTCGTAGGCCCGTATGCGCACCGTACCGCGCCGGCCGCGGCGGCTGTAGCTGATCGCCGCCGAGCTCTGCGACCCGGTGGCCGGCGGATCGGCCGGACCGTCGACGCGCACTTCCTGCGCCGAACAGTCGTACGTCCCGCGCGCCGGGTCGCCGAAGAGGCCGAAGAAGACGTTGTTCGAGCCGTTGCCGTAGTTGCCGATGTCGAACGACAGCGTCTCTTGACGCGACGGGGTGAGCGTGACGTTGAGGTCGGCGGCGCTGCGGTTCTGCGACAAGCTGACGTTGCTGCCGTAGCCGACGGTCGCGCTCCAGCGGTCGGAAAACTTCAGCGTGTCGGCGATGACCGTGTAGCCGTAGCGGCTGGTGCTGGGCGAGACGCCGCCGAACCGCCCCGTCACGATCGAGTGCCCGTGCCCGTTGAACGTCCCGACGTTGGCGATGAGCGTGTGCCGGTGCAATCCCAGCGTCGCATACGTGAAGATCCCCGCGCCGCCGCCCGAGGAGTCGGCGCGGTACGGCGACGGAATCCCCGCCACCACCCGGGCCAGCTCGTTGTCGACGCTGTTGAACGTGTTCGCGAAGCCGTTCGCCGACACGATGACGTTGCCGATCTGGCCTTGCATCCCGAAGGTTCCCTGATGCGACGCGACGCGAATCGACGCATCGGGGCCGTAGCCGCAGGGCAGCGCCGTGGTGAACTGATCGCACAACGGTGAGGACCGGCTCGTCCCCGCGAGATACCCAGCGTTGAGGGTGATGCGCCCGAGGTTGTAGCGCAATTTCATGAAGTCGCCGGTGCGGTCGTAGGCGCCGTCGTGGACGTACGTTTGACCGCTCGTGTCCTCGAAGCGCAGCCCGGTCAGGATGCTGTCGCCGCCGCGCACCGCATGCTGCAGCGCGATGCCGAGCTTGTGGTAGCCGCCGCTCAGCGAGACCTGCGCGCTGCTGCGCTCGTATCCGCCGTAGGAGGCCGAGAGCTGCGACTGCCAGGTCTTGGTCGGCTCGAGCGTGCGGAAGTTCACCGCCCCGCCCACGCCGCCGAATCCGAAGCCGCTGTCGGTGCTGACGCCGGTGGACAGATCGGCGGCGACGGACTGCAGGGCGCCGGCCGCGCCGCCCAAGAGCGGCACGCCGCCCGCGCTGGCGATCGTGTTCGAAGCGTTGCGCAACGAGATCGACAGCGTCCCCATCTGCTGATCTTGGCTGACCGAGATGCCGGCGATCTTGTCGAGCGCATCGGCGAGGTTTTCGGAGATGCGGCGGATCGGGTTGCCTTCGTCGACGTCGACGCTGCTCACCGAGACCGGCGGCCGCGCCTGCACGCGCCCGATCTCGACGAGCGTACTCGGAGCCGCGCTGGGGCCCGGCGCGGCCGGCGTCTTGGCCCCGGCCCGCTGCAAGACGATGCCGACGATCTTGCGCCGCCCGGCGAGCGCCTCCACCTCGTCGACATCGACGCCGAGGTAGCCGTTGAGCGCGAGTCGCAGCCGGTAGAGTCCCGGCTCGACGTCGGTGAACCGCAGTTTACCGTCGCTGGGGGTCAGCGCCGTCGCGTTGAGCGGGCCGCTGATGTAGACGCGCACGTTGGACAGCGCCTTGCCGGCGGCGTCGACGACGCGCACTTCGATCTCGGCGGGCGCGGTCTGCGCGCGCGCGATCGAGGGCACGGCGAAGGAGAGGAGCGCGGCGACGAGCGCCGCCGCAAACGACCGTGCACCCATCCCGCCAGGGTTCGTGCCGCCGGGCGGCGGGCCTGTGCGCTTCGCGCCCTACCGTACCTTCGGCGTCGCGGCGACGAAGCGGCGCACGAGCGCGTCGACGTTGGTGATCGCGGTGCCGACGACCACGGCGTCGGCGCCGGCGGCGAAGGCGGCACGCACGTCGTCGGGCGAGCTGACGCCGCCTTCGCACACGGCGAAGGTACCGCTCGCGGCGCACGCTCGCACGAGCTCCAGCGCCGGCAACGACTCGTCGCGCGTGGCCGCGGTGTACCCGCACAACGTCGTCGCCACGATGTCGGCGCCGGCGGCCACTGCACGGCGCACGTCCTCGGCGGTCGAGCAGTCGGCCATCGCCAGGCGCCGGTGCGCGTGAATCGCCGCCACGACGGCCCCGACATCGCGGCCGTCGGGGCGCGCGCGACCGGTCGCATCGAAGGCGACGATCTCGGCTTGGGCGGCGACGACCTCGGCGATCTCGCGCTCGGTCGGCGTGATGTACGGCTCGAAGCCCGCGTAGGCGCGCTTGACGATCCCGACGATCGGCGTTGCGACGGCGCGGCGCGCCGCACCCAGGCGGGCCGAGCCTTCCACCCGCACGCCGGCGGCGCCGTTGGCGACCGCCGCCCGGCACAGCAGCGCGATCGCTTCAGGCGCCTCGAGCACCGACCCGGCGTCGGCTTGCACCGACACGATCAAGCCGCCACGCAGCGCTTCGAGCACGGGCGTCATGCTTCGACGACGCGGTCCGGTACGGGGAGATCGGCGTCGGCGAAGGCCAGGAGCGCCGCGCCGACCGCGGCGTCGTAGCGCGGGCGCACCGCCGGCGCCTGGGGCGCCACGACGCCGAGCTGCTCGCGCGTGCGCGCGAAAAAGGCATCGTTGCGAAACGCGCCGCCGCACAGCGCGACGGGGACGGAGCGCCCCGCCAGTTTCAGCCGGGCGATCGCGACGCCGGCCAGCTCGGCGAGCGCGCCCGCGGCCCCGGCGACGATCGCGGAGGCGTCGGGATCGCCCAACCGGGCCGCGTCGTGAACCACCCGCGCGAACGCTGCCAGCTCGCCGCGCGTGACACGGCCGAGCTGCGCCGCGGTCGCAAGATCGCGCAGATCGCGGCGGTCGAAGTACGCCAGGGCGGCGTCGCCGAGCGGGCTGCGCGCCCCGCGATCGTCGGCCGCCATCGCGCGTGCGAGCGCGTCCCGCGCGACCGCGAACCCGCTCCCCTCGTCGCCGAACAAAAAGCCCCAGCCGCCGACGCGCACCGACGCCCCCGCGCCGTCCTCACCGTACGCAACCGAACCGGTTCCGGCGATGACCGCGATCGCTGGACGCGCATGCACCGCGCCGGCCAGCGCGATCGGCGCATCATGCGCCAAGCGTACGTGCGCGCTCGCGAAGACCGGCGGCGCGCCGTCGAAATCGTCGTCGTAGCCCGACAGCCCGACGTGCACCGCCTCGAGCGGCGTATCGCGCACCAAGCCGGCGGCCTCGAGCGCAGCGCTCAGCGCCGCGGCGCACGCATCGGCGCACTTGCGCGAACCGGGCGGCTCGTCGACGTGATCCGCCGGACCCGCCGTACCGCGCCCGAGCACGACGCCGTCCGCATCGACCACCACCGCGGTCGTCGACGATTGCCCCGCATCGATCCCCGCCACGTAGCGCATTTTCAAGGCGCACTCAGGAGCATGTCGGCATACGCGTCGGCGGCGCGCTCGCGCGCGGCGTGATTCGCGATCCGCGGCACCTCGCCGATCGCTTCGCGGTGATGGTAGAGCTCATGCGCGATCGCCCGCTCGACGTCGCCCGCGACGCGCTCGTCAACGCGAATCGTCGGTCCGGCCGGATCGTACTCGGCGACGAGCCGCGCCGTACCCCAGTCGCCGAGATCGGCGCGTTCGATGCGCAGCCCGTACGCGGCGGCGAGTGCGCGGACGTCAGGCATCCTTCGACCCTTCGACAAGCTCAGGGCTCAGGACAGGCTGGCTGCGGCGCGGCGCAGGTCGACGCCGTCGCGCAGTAACCGTTCGCGCAGCAGCCACGTGTCGAGACGCCGCGGCGAGACGCCGGCCTGGACCGAGAGCGCCGCGGCGGTGCCGGCGGCCTGGCCCAACGTCATGACCGTCGGCGTCAGACGCGTCGAGGCGAGCGCCTCGTGCGTGGTCGAGATGCAACGCCCGGCGACGAGCAGATCGTCGACGCCGAGCGGGACGAGGCAGCGATACGGGATCTCGTACGATGTTCCGGGCGCCAGGCGCTGGGTCGCCGTGCCGCTCCCGGCCGGGTTGTGGATGTCGATCGGATAGGCGCTGCGCGCGACGGCATCCTCGAAGCTGCGCGCCTGCAACACGTCTTGCGCGGTCAGCGTGTACTCGCCGACGATGCGGCGCGATTCGCGCACGCCGATCTGCGTCGCGGTGGCGGCGATGCGGGCGTTCGCGAAACCGGGCACGTCGCGGCGAAAGAACTCGAGCAGTTGCATCACCTGCGCGCGCGCTTCGACCTCGGCCCGGGTCAGGTCGTCGGGATCGAGCGGATCGATGCCGACCACGCGGGTCATGTTCACGGTGACTTCGTCGGCGTACGGCGTGGCGAAGAACGACACCAGCTCGCGCGGCACGGTCACGGAGCCGCGTTCGCGCGCCGCGTTCCAGAGTTCGTAGAGTCCGGCCACCGCCGTCAGTGCCTCGGGCGTGCGCTCGTGCGTCTTGAGCGCGCTGCGCATCTGCTCGGGCCGTTGGCGCACGTAGGCCGACAGCGCGGCAAGGTCGACGTGCGAGAGCCGGAACATCAGCGACGCGGGCTGCACGCGGCCGCGGGCGTCGCCCTGCTGCGTCGGTACGCCGGCGCTCGCAGCGACGTAGGCGTCGGCGGTGGCATCGATCGTGCGCCGCGCGCGCACCTCGCGCGTCCCGGCGACGGTCGCGAAGCGCGCTCCGGCGACGCGTCCGTCCTCCACGATCGCGTCGAGAAACCAGGCGTGGAGCAAGAGGGCGACGCCGCTTTCGCCCATCATCTCGAACAACAGCGCCTTGTGGATCTCGGGATCGAACGGCGTGATCGTCGGCACGTAGTCCGACGCGTCGTGCAGGTGGCCCGGCGAGCCGCCGCGAGCGACGAGCCGCTCGACCATCTCTTGCGCGATCCCGCCCACGATGCGGTCGTCGCCGGAATGGAACGTCATCCATGGCCCGACCATCGACGCGGTCGCCGTTCCGCCCAGAAATCCGTAGCGCTCGACCAAGAGCACCCGCGTGCCGCAGCGCGCAGCCGCGAGCGCGGCGGCGCAGCCCGCGTTCCCTCCACCGACGACGAGGACGTCGTAGTCGCGCATCACGGTTGCCTTCGCGCACCCGGCGGGCCGCTCCCCGCCGCGGCTAGGCGCGCTTCGGCACCACGACCAGGACGATCGCCTCGGCGGCGTCGACACCGGCCAGCTCGTCGCGCACGAGCCCCGTGATCTGCGCGCTCTCGGCCATGCCGGCAAACTCGCCGATGCGCCCGGCACGCAACACGAACACGTCGGGCAGCGCGCGGCCGACGTCACCGAACGTCGTCTGCTCGTCGATCGCGCGCGCCAGCACGCGCTCGACGTCGGCCGCGCACGTCGCGTACGTCACGGCGCCGGCGAGCAGCAACCGCACGACGCCGCGCTCGTCCACCACCGCCGTGTCGGTCGCCGAGGCGATCGCCGCCAGCCCGCTGGTACGCGCGATCACGCGCAGCGCCGCAGCGCCGCTGCGCAGATGGATCGCCGCGGCCGCGAGCTGCGCCGATTCGTCGGCAGTCCCGCGGGACTGCGCGCCCTCGACCAGCGCCGTCGCGCCCGAGGCGGTCGCACGGACGCGGTTGCGCGCCGTGTCGACTTCGACCACGACCTCGATGCGGTCCGGTGCCGCGCCCGAAGCGACGGCGGCGTCGATGGCCTCGCGGCGGATGCGCGCCAGATCCCGCGGCGCGGGATCGACGATCGTGCGTTCGACGACGTCGCGCACGAGCGCCAAGGCGACGCCGAGCGGCGAGATGACCTGCGCATCTCGCGCGATGCGGTAGGTGAAGCCCAGTTTGCCGGCGGCGTACGGGATCAGTGCCGCGGCACCGCCACCGCCGCCGACCAGCACGACGTTGGTGCGCTCGAGCGCGTAGTCCGCGATCAGCTCGTCGAGCGTGGCGCGCAGACGGTCCGTCGCGCGGTCCAGGATCGCCCGGGCCAGCTCGTCGGCGGAGATCCCCAACGCCGTCCCGACAACGCCGCACGCCAACCGTGCGGCGTGTGCGTCCCCCTGCGCGAACGCACCGGCCGGAACGACGCCCAGCACGTTGGCGGCACAGGTCGGCGTGATCGCAATGCGGGTCCCGTCGGCCGCGACGACTGCCGCGTAGCCGCTCGCCAGATCGGCGCGCGCGTCCGCCAGCAGCGCCGCGTCGCTGAACGCCGCGTACCGGTAGCCCGCGATGTGCGCGGAACGCGGCCCGACGTCGGTCACCCGGCCACCGCTGATGCGCGCCAGCGAGCCACCGGCGACGGCGATGGTGCGGACGTCGAGCGTGCGCAACAGCGTGCGGTGCCCGCCGATGCGCGCCGGCCGCATCTGCGGCTGGCCGCGCCGGATCACCGAGCAGTCCGCACTGGTCCCGCCGACCTCGACGAAGATCCCGTCGGTGACGTTCTCGTGGAACAGCGCGCCGGCGATGCCTGCCGCCGGCCCCGACAGCATGGTGAGGATCGGACGCCGCTCGACCTCGGCCACGTCCATCACGCCGCCGTCGCTGCGCATGATCATGAGCGGTGCCGGGATGCGCGCCGCCGTGACGGCCTGGGCGGTGACGCGCGCCGTGCGCAGCATGCGCGGCAAGATCGCGGCGTTGAGCGCGGCGGTGCGCGTGCGCGCGCGCAGCCCGTACTGCGACGACACCTCGGCGCCGCTGGTCGCCGCGAAGCCGCCGCCGCGAGCCGCAGCGACGAGCGCGCCCTCGCGCACGGGCGCGTCGACGCCGAACGGTGCGCTCACGGCGACCGCCTCGACGCCCGCCGCGCGCAACGCGTCGAGTACGTCCGGGTCGCGGCCGTCGAACCAGTCCGGCGCGAAGCGAATCCCTTCGGCGAGCGGGAAGGGCGCGAACCGCGCGAAGAGCCGCGCCACCGGTCCGCCCAGCGTGACCACGCCGACCTTGGCGACGTCGCCTTCGAGCAGCGCGTTGGTCGCCTGGGTGGTCGAGTGCGCGATGAACGCGATCGCCGCCGGGTCGATGCCGGGCTCACCCAGGATGCGTTCGAGCCCGGTCACGATCCCCGCAGCGACGCCGTCGGCATGCGCGTGCGTCGTCGGCACCTTGACCGACGCCACGAGCTCGCGCGTCGCCGCATCCACCGCGACGACGTCGGTGAACGTTCCGCCGACGTCGATCCCGATGCGAAGTTTCAAGCGCCGTCGGCGCCGGCGTCGCCCGCCACGACGATCGTGCGCATGATCATCGCGATGCGGCCGTCTCGCGCGTGTTGCGCGACCAGCGCCCGGATCTCGTCGTGGAGCGCCGCGGCCGGCGCCCCGGCTTTGGGGAGATACGACGTGCTCTGCGCGCGCGCCAGCACGCCCTCGAGGTCGAGCACGTGCTCGTTGCGCACCTCGACGCGGCGCCGTGCATGCCACCCTTCGAAGGCGGCGAACGCCGCGAGCCCGTCGGCACGACGGCGCTCGGTCTCGTCGGTCCGATAGCGCCGCACGATGCCGCCGTATGCGGCGGTGAACGGGTCGCGCTCGTCGCGCTCGTTGTACACCACCGCAGCGCGCCCGCCCGGCCGCAGGATGCGAACCATCTCGCGCAACGCCGCGGCGTGGTCGAACCAGTGGAACGCCTGAAAGGCGGTGACCAGATCGATCGACGCCTCCTCGAGCCCGGTGGCCTCGGCGGTGCCGGCGAGCCAGCTGACGCGCGGGTGCGGTTCCGCGGCGTCGCGCATCGCTTGGTTCGGCTCGAGCGCCAAGACGGTCGCGCCCCGGTCGGCCAGCAACCGCGATGAGATCCCCGTCCCGGCGCCCAGGTCGGCGGCGACGACGTCGTGCGCGTCGCCTAGCCCCTCGAAGAGCACGTCGATCGCCGCGGCCGGATATCCGGGCCGGCCTGCGACGTACGCGTCGGCACACCCGGTGAAGCGTTCGGTGAAGCTCACCGCAGCGCGTTCGCCAGCTCGTCGTAGAGATACGTCATCGTTTCGATCCCGCCGAAGAACTGGCTCAGGTCAAACTTCTCGTTGGGTGCGTGAATCGCGTCGTCGGGGAGACCGACGCCGATGAGCACTTGCGGCAGGTGCAGGATGCGGTCAAACGACGAGACGGGGCCGATCGTACCGCCGGTTCCGATGAATACCGGCGGCTTGCCGAAGCCGAGCTCCATCGCGCGCGCGGCCGCGGCGACCGCGGGATGATCGCGCGACGTCTCTACCGCGCGCGTGTCGCCATGCGCTTCGACTTCCAGGCGCACGCCTCTGGGCGCGACGCGCTGCACGAAGGTCGTCACCGCGTGCTTCACGTGGTGCGGGTCCTGATGCGGGACCAGCCGCGCCGAGATCTTCGCCCGGGCGAACGACGGGATGATGGTCTTCTGCCCCGCCCCTTGATAACCGCCGTACATCCCGTTGACCTCGAGCGTCGGGCGGAACCACGCCCGTTCCAGCGGCATGCGGGAGGGTTCACCGCCCAACTCCGTGACGCCGAGCTCGTGCGCGATCTTGGCCGGGTCGAACGGCAGCGCGGCGATGTCGGCGCGCTCCTGCGGCGACAGCTCGCGCACGCCCTCGTAGAAACCCGGAACGACGACGCGGCCGTGCGCGTCCTTGAGCGCGGCGAGGATCTGCGCCAACGCCTCCAGCGGGTTCTTGACGATGCCGCCGTAGTAGCCCGAGTGCAGGTCGGCCGCCGGTCCGTGCACGGTGATCTCCCAGTGCACCAGGCCGCGCAGCGAGGTCGTGAGCGACGGCACGTCTTCGGCGAATACGGCGGTGTCGGAGACCACGACCACGTCGCAGGCGAGCTTCTCCTTCTCGCGCGCCAAGAAGGCCTCGAAGCTGGGCGATCCGATCTCTTCTTCGCCTTCGAAAACGACCTTGACGTTGAGCGGGAGCTTGCCGTTCACGCGCAGGTGCGCTTCGAGCGCGGCGATGTGCATCAAACACTGGCCCTTGTCGTCGACCGCGCCGCGTCCGTAGAGCTTACCGTTGCGGACGGTGCCTTCGAACGGCGGCGAGGTCCACAGCTCCAGCGGGTCGGCCGGCTGCACGTCGTGGTGGCCGTAGATCAGGATCGTCGGCGCGCCCGGCGCGCCCAGCCAGGCGGCGTAGGCGACGGGGTTTCCGTCGGTTTCGAGCACCTCCGCCTGGGTGAACCCCGCGGCGCGCAGCCGCGCCACGGCATGTTCGGCCGAACGCCGCACGTCGGCGGCGTGATCGGGCTGCGCCGAGATCGACGGCACGGCCATCCAGGCCTTGAGCTCCTCGACGTAGCGCTCGCGATTGGCGCGAACGTGACCGATGAGAGCGTCGGCGTGGGGAGCGATCATGCCGCTCCCTTCGCCGACACCTCGCCGGTTTGCTCCGTTTACTCCGGACGCGCCGGCGGAGTCACTCCCGGACCCGGATCGCAGTCGGCGTCGATCGACGTTTCAGAAGCCCCCGGCCCTGGTGCGGCGGCGAACATAGCGATGGATCCGTGCGGGCGGGGCGACGCTGACGTCGCGCGGCTCGTCGATGTCGATGCGGATGCGCAGGCGCCAGGCGCCGAGCACGAGCGCGAACTGGGTCGCGATGATCGTCATCGTCAGGCCTCCCGCGTCGACCACAGTTTGGTGCTGGCCACGATCGCGACCAGCGCGATCGCCCACGCGCCGAGCGCGCGGGCCCAGGGGTCCAAATGAAGCACGGAATGGATTCCGCCGCCGGCATGGACGCCCGATGACGAAAGATCACCGAGCCAGGCCAGCGGGTTGAGGTAGTTCAACGCCACGATGACGTAGTGCAGCAAATCGGGGACCGGCGCCGCGATCACACCGCCGCCGATCAAGAACACGGCCCAGCTCAGCGCGGCGACGCGTGCGCCGTGCCCCTCGAGTCGGGCGGCGGCCACCGAGACGAGCCCGTACCACATCGCGGCTCCGCCCATCCCAAGCGCGAAGAGGGTCAGCGATCGAGCGGCATCGACGTGGAAGTGCGGCATCAAGCCCGAGGCGATCACGCCCACCACGATCGCTGCCAGCACGATCGCGTAGCCGGCGAGGATCGCCGCAAGATCGACCGCGACGTACCGCCAGGCGATTGCCTCGCGGCTGCGCGGCCGCGTCCAGATGATCGCCGTGGTGGTGTGCTCGGCATTCAGGTTCCCGGCCAGGGCCGTGGCGACGATGATCCCGCCGAACACCGCTATTCCGACCAGCGAGCTGAGGTTCTCGGATCCGAATGACGAGCCGCCGGCGTTGACATGCGCATGACTCCAATAAATCCCCATCAGCGTAAACGCCAAGCATCCTAGGCTGGACAGACCGAACCAAAACAGGACGCGCCGGGCACGCAAGATTTCGACGTATTCCATCAGCGGTTCTCCCCGTCGTCGACGGCGTCCAAGAAAAGGTCTTCGAGCGAGCGGTCCAGCACGCGCACGCCGGTCGCGCCGAGCGCGCCGAAGCGCGCCGCGACCGCGTCGGCTCGGCCGTTGGCATGGGCGCGCACGCTGGTGCCGGCACGTTCGACGCGCATCTCGGCCTCCATCGCACCCAAATCGGGGATGATCTTGTCGAACGTCGCCTCGACGACGCGCGAGGCTTCGCGCAAGTCATCGAGCACGCCCGAGACGACGATCTTGCCGTCGCGCATGATCGCGACGCGGTCGGCGGCGCGATCGATCTGGCTGATCTGGTGCGAGGAGATCAAAATCGTAGCGCCGCTCGTCGCGGCATCGATGAGGATGTCCAAAACGACACGCTGCATCACCGGGTCGAGTCCGCTGGCGGGCTCGTCGAGGATCAGGATCGACGGGTGGTGCGTAAGCGCAAGGATCAGCGCGAGCGCCGTTTGCTGGCCCTTGGAGAGCCGGGCCGCCTTCTTGCGGCCGTCGAGCCGAAAGGTCGCCAGCAGCTCTTTGGCGCGCGCCGCGTCGTGCCCGGGCTGCGAACGGCGCGCGATCTCGAGATGCTGGTCGACCGTCATCCAGCCGTAAAGGGCGGGCCGCTCCGGCACGTAGCCCAGCGTTGCGAACGTCTGCGGCGTGAGCGGCTCACCGTCGAAACGCACCTCGCCGGAATCAGCGCGCGCGAAACCGAGCAAACATTTGAAAGTCGTCGTCTTGCCGGCGCCGTTGCGCCCGAGCAGCCCGCATATCGAGCCGGCCGGGATTTCGAGGCTGACGTCGTCGACCGCGAGCACGTCGCGGTAGCGCTTGGTCAGACCGCTGATCGCGATCACTTCTGTTCCTCCGGATACCAGCGGGCGATCGACTCTGCGACGATCGCGCGAACTTCGTTCAAGGTGACTCCTAGCGAGCGGGCTTCGCGCACGGCGTCGCCGACCGCGCTCGTTGCGACGTCGGTGGCGGCGCGGCGAGTCTCGCCGACGGCCCCGTTCTCGCGGACAAACGATCCGCGACCCGGCGCGGTGGCGATGATGCCGTCCCGCTCGAGCTCGCGGTAGACGCGTGCGACCGTGTTGGGGTTGAGCTTGAGCTCGTGCGCGAGCCCCTTCACCGTCGGGAGCCGCTCGCCGGCGCTGAGCGCGCCGATGGCCACGGCTCGTTTGATCTGTTCGGTCAGCTGCGCGTAGAGCGGGGCCCCACCGTGGGGGTCGACCGAGAAAAAGGCCGGCGGCACCAGCGGTTAGAGCGTGACGCCCCAGCCACGGAACAGGCGGGAGTCTTGGGCGACGCGGACGAGGGTCGGGGCCGGGGTCGGCCGGCTGGGCTGCGGGCGGTAGACGGGGCGGTTCTTGTCCATGCGGGGCCTCCAAGGGCGGCGGTCTCAGTCGTACTAGTTGAACTAATACGTAATGTACTAGTTGAACTAACACATGTCAAGGGACCGGGAGAAAGTTTTTCGGACCCACCATGAGACCGGGCGTGGGCCGCCCGCTTCGTATTCTGGACCGGTACATGCTGCGCGCCGCGGCGCCGGCATTGGCCGCGGCGATGCTCGCGGTGGGGGTGCTGTGGCTGGAAGGGCCGATCGCCGCCTCGACCGGCGGCGCTTACGCGCTGGCGGTCGGGCTCGCAGTCGTATTCGGGCGGCTCGTTCGCAGCGGCGAATACGGCGCGCTGCTGCAAGCCGGCATCTCGCCGCGCCGAATCGTCGCGGCCGTCGTCGCGATAGCGTGTGCGCTCGCCGCCATCGAAGCGGTCGCAGCCTGCGCGTTGCGCCCGCCGGTCGTGCGCACGCTGTATGCCGGTTACGTGCTGGCGGCGTTGCAGCTCCCGCTGCTGGCTTCGCTGGCGCTGCCGATCTCGGCGCGGTCGCGGCGCGAAGAGCCGTGGGCCCTCGTGGTGCTGTTGCTCCTGGCATATACCGTCGCAATCATCGCGGCGGCGGTGCTGGGCGCACGAGCGGGTTGGGCTCCGGGCCTGGAGTGGCTCTTCGTCGACGCCGCGCTCGTTGCTGCGGACATCGCACTCTATCGCGACCTGATCGCGCCGCACCGCACGCCGTAACGTCAGCCCGAGAACGGGTCGCCCAGTTGGACGTGGGCGGGCGGGCCGCCAACCGTGCCGCGCTCGACGTCGAAGTCGTGCGGCTTGCCGTCATAGGCGCGCAACTGCGTCTGGTACGTTCCGTACTCCCACCAGTAGCGGCCGTCGAGCTTGTCGATCACGTCGCCGGTCCGCAAACCCGCGACGTACGCCGGACCGCCGGGGCGCACGAGCGCGCGCATGTAGCCGTCGGCCGGCTTGAACAACACGTAGAAGTAGGTCGGGCGCGGCGCGGCCGGGTCGAACGCCAGCCCGCGTTCGAACACGTCGCTCGCCAATGCGGGGTGCTCGCGTTGCCACACGCGCACACGGAACAGCGCGTCGAGCGCCGCTGCACGGACGGGGCCTTGGGCGTGCCACTGATCGACGCTCCACCCGGCGCAGTCCACCAGCTCCAGGCCGACGTCGCGCCCGCCGCGGCCCAGCGCCGTGACGGTGAGCTTCAGCGCGGCGGCGTACGGCTTGGCCCGACAGTCCGCGCCGGCCGGATCACCGTTCGCGGCGACAACGCGATAGCTCGGCCAACCGCGCGCGATCGACGCGCTCACCGCGTGCGCCGCGAGCGCCCCATCGGGCGTGCCGTCGTCGAAAACGGCCAGCGCACGGGCGGCCGCCGGCGGCGCGTACAAGCCGGTTTCGAGCGTCGCGGCTGCGGCGGCACGCGGCGGGAACGGCGGCGCGCCGAACAGCGCCGTTCCGGCCAACACGACCGCGAGCGTTCCCAGCGTGGCGACGCCGACCTGCCACGGCAGCGTCAGGCGCGTGATGCGCTCGACGCCGATCCCGGTGAAGTTTGCCACCCACACGTTCTGCGTATTGGTCGGGTCGCACACGTTCTGCACTTGCACGACCGCCATCACCGCCGCCACGAGCGCGACCGGCGGTATCACGTGCAGCGACGCCAGCACAGTAAAAACACCGATCCCGATGCCGTAGGGATTGAGCGGCCCGCGGTACAGTGCAAGCGGCGAAAGCAGCCCGAAAACCACGACGTATGCTAGCGGCGACCGTGGCGCCGCAGCGTTCACGAGAGGGGTTACGGCGGCCCTCACCTCCGGAGTCTGCGTGGCGACGAAGAGCATCCCGATCCCGATCATCAAGATCGTCGCCGGGGCGACATCTTCAATTCCGCGGATCCACGACGAGACCAGCGTTCTTACTGCGTCTCGCGGACGGGTTACCAGCACGGCGTAGACCGCAGCGGCAGCGAATCCGACGATGGGATCGACACCAAACCTGGCAAAGAGCACGAGCGGCACGATTGGCGCGATGAGGGCGAGCGGCCCGACGCGCTTGCGCGGCGGTTCACCTGCTTCGACCTTGGCCGCGTAGTCACGCGTCGCTCGCGACTGCACGATTGCATATGAAAGCAACACGGCTGCCTGAACGGCAAAGAGCACGAAGGCATAGTACTGGAATGTAGCGCGGTCGATACCAAATAGTGTCGTATAAAATTTCCACTGCGTGATATTGAGGATGTAGCCCAGCCCGAAGGCCATCAGAAACATCGTCGCGGACAGCGTCCTAGGCACGCCCACCGTCATCATCACCGGCAGCACGATCGTTCCGATCATGATGATCGCGCCGAGGCCCGTAACCGTCGTAAATAGCACCGCGACGACGGCGCACATGAGCAGCGAAAGCACCAGCGGTTTGTCGCCGCCGAACTCGGCGGCATAGGTGACCAGCGTCTCCGCGATCCCGGTCGAGAGGACGACCCGACTGAGCAGCGCGCCGAAGAACAGCGTGGCGTACACGGGCGACAGCTTCACCGCGCCCAAGGTCAGGATCGAGGTCAGGTCGTGGACGCCCGCGAGCGCGGCGGTCGCCAGCGCCATCAGCGGGACCGCGAGCAGCGCCGGCAACTTGCGCGCGATCATCAAGCCCGCCAGCGCTAAGAAGACGAGGACGATCGCGATTCCGGCTAACGGCCCGATGCCATCACCTCGTCCCACGGCGGCACGGTCGCGTGGCGCAGGTAGTCCTCGCGCATGACGCCGTCGATGCGGTCGGCGCAGCGTTGCGCGTCAACCGACGCGCCGCGATAATGCGATCGCATGTGGAACAGCCCGGACTCGGTGCTCTCATAGCGCCACGCCGCGACGTAGAGCGGCTCGAGATTCTCCACCGCGTCGCGCAGCTCCCAACACAGGTACTTGGCGACGCCCAGGCTGCGATAGACCTGCGCGACGTCGGGCTTGACGGCGTGGGCCCGCGCGTCGTCGTAGTAGTCGCGCGCCTCTTTACCGATCTGGAGGCGGCGGGCGAGCTGGTCGTAGCGCAACGCGCCGAGCCGCATCACCGCGACGGCTTGCGGGTGCAGCGGCGGGCGCGCGTGCCACAAGTCGGCCATCACGGTCTCCGCCCGCCGGCGCACGCCGGCCAGATCGAGCAGTTGCGCGCGCGCTTGGATGCGCGCGTCGAACGGGTCGCGCCAGAACAGATAATTGGGCGGGTCCGAGGGGGTGGTGCGAATCATGGGGCGCAACGCACGCAACTCGTCGAGGTCGGCGGCGAAGCGCGGGTCGTCGCTGCCGAAGAAGAATCGCGCAAACGTGCGGTGCCACGTCGCGTCGTCGACCGGGCGCTGCTGCCAGGCCGTCGCGGCGGCGTACGCGACGGGCGCCCAAGTCGCCTCGAACAGCGTCTCGCCGTCGTCGTGCCAGACCGTCATGAACATGCCCAGCATTCCGGGCGCCCCCTTCGCCTCGCCGACGAAGCGCCCGACGTTCGCGTACGACGTCGCCAGATCGGGATAGAGCTCGTTCCAATTCGCCGCACCCGGGGCGACCATTTGCGCGAACCCGGCCCCGGCGACGGCATCGATGTAGCGCTTGTACGTCGGCTCCGTAGCGTAATGGAAGGTGACGACGACGGTGTCCTTCGGGAGCAGCTCGAGGATGCTCTTGTCCTGTTGAATCGCGTCGTCCCAGATCATCGGCCGCGCGCCGCTCCCTTTGAGGAACGCCGCGACGTGCTTCACGTGATCGGCGAACGCTTGCGCGGTGCGGGCCGTGCGCCCGCGGCCCAGATCGATCGGCTCGTCGGCCCCCAGGTGCACGAACGGCACCGGCTTGGTCGCGGCCAAGACGCTCCGGATCTGCGGCTCGAGATACGCATACGTGCGCGGATCGCTTTCGGCGAGCAGGTACCCGTGCGGGAGCTCGGCCAGCGGCGCAAGCTGCTCCCACTTGAGCGACTCGTGCATGTGCGCGAAGGTCTGTTGCTCCGGGATCAATGTGACATAGTACCGGCGCGCGTACTCCGCGAGCTCGCGCAGCTGCGCTTCGGTCCAACCGTTCGGCCACGCGACGAACGGGTGACGCGGATCGTCGACGACCTGCTCCATGTACGGCGACCAGCCGTTGATCTTGAACGACGCGAGCGTTCGGATGCGCTCCTTCGCGTACGCCAGCGTCGGAAACGGTCCACGCGAGACATCGTCCGAGACGATTCGCCAGCGCATTTCCGGCCGATCTGCAATCGAGACGCAAGGGATGATCCAGCGTGCTTTTCGCCGCTGCGGCAGTTGCGCGAGCGTGGTGAGTGCGTCGAATTCCAACTCGGCGGTCCCGTAGACCAGGAGCACGCCGTAGGGGAAGACCCGCAACCCATATCCGTCAAAGGGCTGGGCGCCCAAACGAGGAGCGGGTTGGAGCATGACGTCGTCGCGTTGGGCGTCGCGGCGCCCGGCGATCGTGGGCGCCGGAATCCCCATCGCTGTCCACCGCTCGCGCAGCAGCTCGAATCCTCCGCGGTCGACCCCAGCGCCGAAGCGCAGCGGGCGGTCGAGCGCCAGCGGCGCATTGCAGTCGGCCGGCCTCACGGTCAGCGGCTGCGGAACCAGCGCCGGGATCGCCAGCATCTCACCCGACGCCGGCACGGCATTGCCCGCAGCCAGCGATGCGGCGAGGGCGATGACCGCGACGAGGAACGATCGCACGTCCCGCGCTACACCAGCACGTGCGCCGTCTCCTCGCTGCCACCGTGACGCCGCTGTTCGCCTCGCTCGTCGCGCTCGCGCTGGTACCCGGCAGCGACGACGACGTGGTCCGGCGGAATCACGTGCGCTTCAGCACCGAGAAGCTGGCCGTCCCGTCCTGCCGCGACGTTGCCGGCGCCGGGCCGGAGCTGGGCTTGGCCAACATCCGCTTTCGCTATGAGGTCGTCGACGGGCATCGGCTCCCCGACGGCCGCTATGCCGGCCGGGTCGCGTTCACGCTGAGCGAGGTCGTCATACGCATGCCCAAGGCGATCGTGTGGCCCCTCATGACGCAATCCGACCGCTCGAACGCCGACGAGCTGCGGCGCGCGATCTACCATCACGAGATCGGCCACGTGCGCATCGCCGAAGACGTCCGCGATGCGCTCAACGCGCACGAAACGCTGTTCGCCCCGGACGCCTTCGCGTTCGGGAGCGCCGCCGACGCGGTGGGACGCGCCGGCTTCGCGCGCTTCAAACAAGAGGAGCGCGACTACGACGACCTCACCGATCACGGACGCCGCCAGCACGCGGCGCCGGGCGAGCTGGCCGGAAGCGACACCGTGCTGCCCTGTCGCGGACCGGATGCGTCCTGAGCACGACCCGGGCCGGCGAGCAGGCTGCGCACCGGCCCGGCCGAACGGATCGCCATGGCGCTCAGCCCGCTAGACATCGCGGTCATCGTCGCGTTCTTCGCGATCAACCTCGGGATCGGGTTGTGGTTCGCGCGCGGCAGCGGCAAGAACATCGGCGAGTATTTCCTCTCGGGACGCAGCGCGCCGTGGTGGCTGACCGGGACCTCGATGGTCGCGACGACCTTCGCGGTCGACACGCCGCTTGCGGTGACCGGTTTCGTCGCGCAAAACGGGATCGCGGGGAACTGGCTGTGGTGGAACATGGCGGCCAGCGGGATCCTGACCGTCTTCTTCTTCGCCGCACTGTGGCGGCGCTCGGGCGTCCTCACCGACGTCGAGTTCATCGAGCTGCGCTACGGCGGCAAGCCGGCGTCGGCGCTGCGCGGCGTGCGTGCGGTGTACCAAGGCGTCATCGTCAACACGATCATCATGGGCTGGGTGAACCTGGCGATGGTGAAGATTCTCTCGCTGACGCTCCACGTTCCCACGCTTCCGGCGCTGTATCTCTGCTTGGGGCTGACTGCGCTGTACGTCACGATCGGCGGCTTCTGGTCGATTCTCGTCACCGACTTTCTGCAGTTCATCGTGAAGATGACGATGGCGATCGTCTTGGCGGTCTTCGCGGTCGCCGCAGTCGGCGGGATCGGCGCCCTCAAGACGGCGCTCGCCGCGCTCGATGCGCACCGCGGGAACGGCTCGATCTTGGCCTTCACGCCGCTCGGCGGCGACGCGAGCTGGATGCCCGTCACGACGTTTCTGGTGTTCATCGGCGTGAGCTGGTGGGCGTCGTCGTACCCGGGCGCGGAGCCGGGCGGCGGGTCGTACATCGCGCAGCGCATCTTCGCCTCGCGCAGCGAGAAGGACGCGGTCATAGCGACGCTGTTCTTCAACGTCGCGCACTACGCGCTGCGCCCGTGGCCGTGGATCCTCGTCGCGCTCGCGGCACTGGTGCTCTACCCGCACGGCGTCGTCGGCGCCGGCGGTACGGTCGATCCCGAGCTGGGCTACGTGCAGACGCTCGTCGACCATCTCCCCGTGGCCCTGCGCGGTTTGATGATGGCCGGCTTCCTCGCGGCGTACATGTCGACCATCGGGACGCAGCTCAACCTGGGCGCGTCGTACCTCACCAACGATCTCTACCGGCGGTTCGCGAACAATGCCGCGAGCGATGCGCACTACGTCGCGGTATCGCGCTGGATGACGGTCTTTGCGATGGTTCTCGCCGCGGTCGTCACGCTGTTCATGACCTCGGTCGGTGAGGCCTGGAAGTACATGCTCACGCTGACGGCCGGCGTCGGCTTGGTGATGATTCTGCGCTGGTACTGGTGGCGCATCAACGCCTGGAGCGAGATCTCGGCGCTCGCCGCGTCGGCAATCGTCGGCAGCTGGTGCTACCTCAGCGGCGTCGTCGCCGGGGACGATCCCAACGCTACCGCGAAACGGCTGCTCATCACCGTCGTCACCACGACCGTGGTTTGGACCGTGGTGACACTGGCGACCAAACCCGAAAGTGAGGCCACGCTGATGCGTTTCTACGACCGTGTTCGTCCCAGCGGCTGGGGCTGGGCGCCGATCGCGCGGCTGGTGCCCGGCGGTACCACGGACCGGCTCGGGATCGCACTGCTCGATTGGGTCGCCGGCCTGGGCCTCGTCTACGGGATGCTGTTCGGGATCGGGCGGCTGGTGCTGGGCGAGCTGGGGCAAGGCTTGGCGTGGTGCGCGCTCGCGGCCGTTTGCGCCGCCGTCATCGCGCGCACGTTGCGGGCACCCGGCGTCAAAGTCGCCGTCGCCGCGCTCGTCGTGGCCGGAGTCGTGTTCACACCGCAGCGCGGCTTCAGCGCCGACGCCGACAAGACGCTGACCAACGTCAAGGGCAGCGTGAGCTACGAACGCAGCGGCAAGCAGAAGCCGCTGGTCTCGACCGGATCGGTCGCGCTGGCGACGCAGGACTGGGCCGCGACGGGCGACGCCTCGCAGGCGCGGGTCACGCTCCCCGACTCGTCGCGCGTTCTCATCGCGAGCACGACGCGCGTGCAGATGGTGCGCTTCGAACAGTCCGACATCGCGCACGCGCAGTTCATCGTCGAACACGGCCGCGTGCGCTTCCAAGTGGAGCATCCGCAGGGGGCAAAGGCCGACTACACCTTCAAGACGACGACCGCCAACATCGCGGTGCGCGGCACCGAGGGCGACATCGCCGTCGACGGCGACCAGCTCGCGGTGAACGTCTACAACTCCCTGACACCCGACGTCCCGGTCGAAGTGACGTTCACCGCGGGCGATCAGCCGGGGAAGGTGATCAAACTCTTCGCCGGCCAATCGCTGGTCGCGCGGCTCGTCAACGGCGTGATCCAAAGCCAGGTCGACAAGGTCACCCAAGCCGCGATGGCCCAGTTCTCCGAACTCGGCGTGCCGACGAGCATCGCCGATTTCAAAGGCCGCGCGATCGACGAGGCCCGCAAACGGCTACCGGGTATCCCCGGCTTCCCGCATTAAGGTTCGGCTCGCCCTCCGGCACGATGTCGGGAAGGCTGACGCGCGTGTACGCGCGTCATGCCGACGGGTCGGCGAGCGCAGCAAGCCGACCCTAGTGACCCTGGTCGTACTGGAGGCCTTGTTCGAGTTGCTCGCGGGCTTGCTGAAGGTCGGCGATCGCCGTGACGCGGTGGCCGCCGTAGTCGTGGCGGTCGCGCTGGAGCGTGTCGATCACGCCTTCGAGGCGCCGAATCTCGCGGCGTAGGTTTTGGTCGCTACCGCGACCGTTGCGAATCGCAGCGGCGTTGGTGTTCGGGAGCTGCTGTTGAGCCGACGCGACGGTTCCGAGCGCGGTCGCTGCGAGTCCGGCGGCTAAGACGATGAGACGAACGTTCATGAGTACCTCGGTGGATGATGGCAATGAGCGATGTTCGTCACGCGTGACGTGACGACATCGTAACGCCGCCGCCCGGGGGCACCGCAACGCATCTCAGCAAATCCTCAGCCCAGTCTCACCCCGGACTCATGTGCCGGGACCGCGCCCCGATCGTCTACGGCGACGGCGCGTCCGCGATCGCCCCGAAGCGTTCGTCGAGCAGACGCGCAGCATCGTCGAGGACCGTGCTTAGCGCGTCTTCCGAGGTCACTTCGCGGATCTGATCCGCGGCGCTGACGAGGCCGCGGTCGAGCTCGTGGACGTGATCGACCAACCCGGCGTCGAATCGAGCGTGATCGGTGGCGCGGATCACGCGCTGATCGGAGAACTCGCAGCGCAAGATCAGCCCGTCGAGGCGCTCGGCCAGGGCTCCGGAGGGCCGCAGGCGCTCGCGGACTTCGGACAGCGCCTCCCCCAGCCAGGCTCGGATCTGTTTGTCGACTGCGTGGCGGGCGTCGGCGTTGGCGTAGTCCGCGTAGCCGGGGACCCGGCTGCGGAGGAACTCCAGATCGGTCATCCCTCGGGTTACGGCACGTTTCGGCCGAAAACCCGGGTATGTCCGCCGCGACCGGGCTGATCGTGGCCTTCCTCGCCCTCGTCGCGCTCGCAGGGCTTACTGTGGCATTGCGCCGGTGGCGGGTGGAGCACCGCGAGGCGACGCGCGTCCGCGCCACGTTCGCGCGCTACGTCGCGCCCTCGGTCGTCGACCTCCTGCTCTCCCGCAAGGACGAACGGCTCTTCACCGGCCGCGCGGTCCGCGCGACGATCTTGGTCTGCCGGATCCGCGACTTCGCGCACTTCATCGAGCCGCTCACCCCCGAACAGACGCTGCGCTATCTCAACGAGTTCTACGGTCTGGCCGGAACGGCCATCCAGCGCCATCGCGGCATCATCGACAGCTTCCTCGGTGACGGCATCGTCGCGGTGTTCGGCGTTCCGCTCGACAACCCGACGCAGGAAGACGATGCGCTGCAGGCCGCCCTCGACATCGTGCGCCACGTCGTCGCGATGCGCGAGCGCTGGGCCAAACAGAACCGCAAGGCCTTCACCGTCGGGATCGGCGTCAATACCGGCGAGGTCATCGCCGGCGACGCCGGATTCCGCGACCGACGCGAGTTCACCGTCGTCGGCAGCGAGGCGACCTTCGGGCACCGGCTGCAAGAGGCGGCGTTCGCGCTCAACGCGTTCATCGTGGCGTCACACGTCACGTGCGAATCGCTCGCCGCCGAGTACAAGCTCGTACCGCTCAAGGGCGTGCCGCTCCCCGGGATCCGCCGGCTCCTCGATGCCTACGTCGTCCGCGGCCGCATCCAGGCCACCGAACGGTTCACCGTGCCGGTCGGCGCCCTGGTCGAAACGGCGATCGAGCCGGCGCCGCACCCGGCCGGCGCGCCGCCGGCGGCGATCCCCGACGAGCAGCTCGCCAGCGGTCCGATCCCGGACGGACCGATCCTACCGTTCGCAACCGCACCGATGGCGCGCCGCAACGCCGGCGCCGCGGCCGCCGCGACCGTGGAATCCGATTTCGGGCGGCCGGACGTGCGGCCGGGCTGGATGTTCGACCTCGACGAGGTCCATCCGATCGTGCCCGACCCGCCGCAGCCGCGTTCGACGTACGAGGACCGCGGCAACTTCTTCGACCTCTAGCGAGGCTCCCTAGTCTCAGAACAGCGGCGCGTCGCTCACCAGGACCCCGTCCTCGTCGCTGTAGAGCATCGCCCCCGGGGCGAACCGCACGCCTCCGAAGGTCACCGGGACGTCGACCTCGCCGATGCGGTTCTTCGCGCTCTTCATCGGGTTCGACGCCAACGCTTTGACCCCGATGTCGAGCGTCGCCAATCGCGCGACGTCACGGATCGCGCCGTTGATGAGCAAACCGCTCCAACCGGACGCAATCGCCAGCGCCGCGATGACGTCGCCGACGAGCGCGACCCGTGACGAGCCGCCGCCGTCGACGACGAGCACGGCGCCGTCGCCGGGCGTGCCGAGCACCTCGCGCAGCAACGCGTTGTCCTCGAGCGTGCGCACCGTCCGAATCCGGCCGGCAAAGCAGCGCCGCCCGCCGAATTGGCGGAACGCGACCGAGCAGCTCTGCACGCGGTCCTGGTGCGCATCGACCAAGTCGACCGTTTGGAACGGTGCGACCGCGTCTGCACCGCCGGTGACCGCGGTCGCGGTCAGCTCGAAGCGCGCACCGAACAAGAGTGGTCCCGACCCCAGGAATGCGCGGGCCGGCAGCGGGCCGTCGAAATAGTCGAGATAAACCGCGTTGAACGCCGCAAAGTCGGCGACGTCGGGCGCGAAGATCGTCACCATCACCAGATCCGCCGTCGTCATCCCGGCGGCCGTCAGCACCCGGCGCAGATCGTCAAGCACCAGCCGCGCTTCGTCGGCCAGCGCGGGCGGCGGCTTGCCGGTGGCGGGATCGATCCCGATGCGTCCGGCCAGGTAGAGCGTGTCGCCGGCGCGCACGGCGTCGCTGAACGGCCAGCGCTTCATGTTCGGTCGCAGCGTCTTGCCGGGGAGGTCGATGTGCTCGCGGTGCATCGCCCCTTCTAGGACGCCGGCCCCTCCGCTGCCTTCGGCGCAGCGAACAGGCGCCGCAGGACGGGCTCGAGCGAGGCGCCCTGCACGACGATCGTCGCCAGCACGACGGCGAAGGTGGCATCGATGATCTGCGCGCGATAGGGTTGCGCATCCGGTAGCGAGAGCGCCAGCGCGAGCGGCAACGCTCCGCGCATCCCGGCCAAGAACACGGTGATTCGTCCGGCGCGGTCGCGCGTGGCCAGCAGCGCGAGCACCACGCGCGCCAGTGCCACGGCGGCGACCGCCGTGACGACCAGCCCCGGCTCGTGCGCGATGCGCTCGGGGCGGATCAGCAAACCGGTCGCGATGAAGACGACGGCGTTGGCGACGAAGGCCAACGCGCTCCAGGCGCGGTCGACGTCATCCGCATTGCTGATCGCACGCGGCATCCGCGCAGCGACGGCGCGCAACGCGATCGCGCCGGCCGCGGTTGCGAAGATGCCCGAGCAATGCAGCGCCGTCGCCGCGAGGTACGCGACGTAGGCGAGCACGATCGTCACGGTGATCTCGTACTCCGACGCCGAGGTCGCGCGCAGGACGCCCGCGCACACCACGCCGGCGATCGCGCCGATCGCCGCGCCGCCGGCGATTTCGGCCAGGCCGAGCAGCGTATCGGCGCCGACCGGCGTCGGCTGCCCCGCTGCCAGCGCCAGCGCGAACGCGAACAGGATCAGCGCGACGCCGTCGTTGGCCAGCGACTCGCCCTCGACGAGCGTCCGCAAATCGACCGGGACGACGACCCGCCGGAACACGGCGACGACTGCGACCGGATCGGTTGCGGCGACGATCGCACCGAACAACAACGCCGGCGCAAACGGCAGGGCCTGCACCGCGACCAGGCTACCGGCGACGATCGCCGCCGTCGCCAGGGTTCCCGGGACCGCGAGCAGCGCGATCCGCCACGCCGTACGCCGCAGGGCGGCGAGATCGAGATTCCACGCCGCTTCGAAAATCAGCGGCGGCAGAAACACGAACAAGAGCGTATCGCCGAATGCGAACGGCGGAGCGATCGGCACGAGCGCCCCGATCGCCACGAGCGCGACGGCGGCCGGAACGCGGATGCGCTCGGCGAGGATCGCAACGAGGGCGGCCGCACCGAGCAGAACGACGAACGCTGCGACGCCGTGGGCGACGTCGTTCATGCTGCCAGCTCGGGCAGCACGTCCGATGCGCGAGCACGCACGGACTGATCGACCAGCGGCGTGAGCGCGGTCTGCTCCGGATTGATCTCGACGACGTACGCGGGCGTGGCGCGTTTGGTCGCGAGCGACGCCGCCGGGTGCACGACGCCGGAGGTACCCACGACGAGCATCAGGTCGGCGCGGCGCGCCGCGTCGAAGGCCGCCGCCAGGACGGCCTGCGGCAACGCTTCCCCGAACCACACGATGTCGGGCCGCCACATCCCGCCGCAGTCGTGTTCGAGCGCGCCGGGATCATCGCGCGCGATGCTGCCGACGACGTCGTCGAGCGGCCGCCGCGCATCGCAGTGCGTGCACTTCGCCTCGCGCAGGGTACCGTGCAGCTCGAGCACGTTACGCGACCCAGCACGCAGGTGCAACGAGTCGACGTTTTGCGTCACCAGCGTAAAGTCGGCGGCGCGGGCTTCGATGCGCGCCAGCGCGACGTGGGCCGGGGAAGGCTCGACGCCGCGATGGGCCCGGCGCCGTTCGCTGTACCACGTCCAGACCAGCCGCGGATCGCGCGCGAAACCCTGGGGCGACGCCAACTCCTCGACGCGATGCGTGCGCCACAACCCGCCCACGCCCCGAAAGGTCGGCAGCCCGCTCTCGGCCGAGATGCCCGAGCCGGTGAGCACGCAAATCGAGCGCGCCGCGGTGAGCCGCTCGCGCAGGCCGGCGAGGTCAGTCATTGCGTCCCACCTTCGCCCGGCCCGGCCATCCGTCCGGCGTCGCGCCACGTTACCGGGGCGAGGTGACCGCCACAACGACGCGAAGGCCCGCCCGATGGATTCCGGGGTCCGCCTGATGGAACGAGTCAGCGCGCGCGACGCCAGTGCGTTCGAAGCGCTCTATGACGGTTACCATCGGCTGGTCTTCGGCATCGGCCTGCGCATGTTGGGCGATCCAAGCATGGCTGAAGACTTGACGCAAACGGTGTTCCTGAAGATCTGGACCTCGCCGGAGGCGTTTCGCGGCGGCTCGTTCGTCGCGTGGGTCTCGCGGGTCACGCGCAATCGCGCCCTCGACGTCTTGCGGTCGAAGGCGGTCCGGCCGGAGGCCGAGATCCCGGCCGACTTACCGCTGGAGGGCGCGCTCGACGACGCGGTGTTCGCGCGGCTCGACGCCCAGCAGGTGCGCGACGCGCTCTCGAAGCTGCCGCCCGAGCAGCGCGGCCTCATCGAGCTCGGATTCTTCGGCGGGGTTACGCACCAAGAGCTGGCCGAGCGGACGGCGACGCCGCTGGGGACCGTCAAGACGCGCATTCGAAGCGGCTTGCGGCGGATGCGCGACGTGCTCGGCCAGCAGGTGACGCGATGATCGGCCAACCGGACCGCGAGCAGCTGCTCGAGTCGGTCGCGCTCTACGCCCTGGGCGTGCTCCCGCGCGAAGAAGCCGCGCTGATCGCCGCGTTCATCGCCAACGACGATGACGCGCGCCGCGAATACCTCGACTTGCGCGCCGCCGCCGACGCGCTGGCCTACACCGCCGAGGAGCCGGTCGACTCGGCAACTTCGAACCGCATGAAGGAGCGCCTGATGGCGCGTGTGCGCTCCGACGCCGCGGCCGGCCGCATCGCGCCGCGCCGCATCGCCGCCGCGTACCCGCCCTGGATGTGGGGCACCGGTCTGGCAGCGGCGGTCGCCATCGTGTTCTCGCTGGTGACGGTCGTCGGCGACGTCAACGTGCGCGGCGAGCTGTCCGCGTTGCGGCGCAGCAACGACGGGCTGCGTAGCGAGGTGGGGGCCGCCCAGCGCGTCGCCGCGAGCGACCGCCGCACGCTGACCGACCTGCTGGCCTCGGATGCCAAGCGCTACACCGTCCCCGCCGGCACGATCGTGGTCCGCCGCGACCGCATCTACTTCGCGTTCTCGAAGCTTCCGCTGCTGCCCCGAGGGCGGGTCTACCAGGCCTGGACGGCGCCCAAAGGCGCGACGGCGATGCAACCCAGCGTCACCTTCACGCCCAACAGCGACGGCGTCGCGGTCGTCGCCCTGCCCGTCGATGCGACCCGGGTCGGGGTCGTGGCGGTCAGCGTCGAACCGGAAGGCGGAAGCAAAGCGCCCACCACGACCCCGACGGTGGTCGCGCCGCTCACGTAATCGCCCAGAACGGACGCCGCTGCTCGAACCCGTCACCCCCGCAACTCGCCGCGAGGCGATCGCCTTCGCGGCGCGCCGCCCGTACGAGAACGTCTTCCTCCAATGGGTGCTCGAGGGCGGCCACGGCCCCGGCGTGCCCGACGCGCTGCTGCTCAGCCGCGGGATGCACGGGCTCGTCAACGGTCTGGCCTACTACGGCGCCCAGCTCGTCTTCGCCGCCGACGACGAGGCGGCGGTCGGCACGTTTGCGCTCGAGATGCGCCGCCACCACGGGGTGCGCAGCGTCGTCGGGCCCAAGGACGCAGTCGATGGGCTGTGGGCGCGGATTCGCACCTGGCACCCGCCGCCGACGGTGGTCCGCGACGACCAGCCGGTCTACGCTCTGGCGCGGCCGGAGCTGCGCGACGTCGGTCCGGATGTCGCGGTCCGCCCGGCGCACGACGACGAATCCGAAGCGGTCGCCGAGAATAGCGCGCAGATGATCTTGGGCGAGCTGGGCTACGATCCGCGCGCCAACCGCAGCGGGTTCACGGCGACGGTCCGGCGGGCTATCGCGCACGGCGCGTGGTGGGTCTGGGTCGCCGACGAAACGCTGCGCTTTCAGCTCAACGTCGGCCCACGCACCGCGGCGACCGCGCAGCTGCAAGGCGTGTGGACGCCGCCCGAACAACGCGGGAACGGATACGCGGCGTTGGCCCTGGCCGCCGTCGCGCGCCGCCTGTTCGCTACGGAGACGACGCTCTCGCTCTACGTCAACGCTTTCAACGCTCCGGCGATCGCGCTCTACGAGCGGATCGGCTTCCGGCGCGTCGCAACGTTCGCCACCTACCTGTTCGCGTGAGCCGCGCCTTCGCGCTCGACGCCCTCGCGCTCGTGCTGGCGTGGAGCGCGACGTCCGCACCGCTGTCGCGCGGCTGGATCGAGTCCGGCTACGCCAACGGGTTTTTCGCCGCGTTGAACCGGGCGCTGGTCCCGCTGACCGATCGCATCCCCTTCGCGGTCGGCGACGCCGAGACGATCGTGATCCTCGTCGCGCTCGTCGCATGGTGGGTGCGCGCGCTGCGCCGCGCGCCGCGCGGCCGCAAGCGCGCAACGGCGGCGGCGCTGCTCGCCCATACGATCGGTTTCGCCGCCTTGGGCGTGGTCGTGTTCGAGCTGGCTTGGGGTTTGAACTATCGGCGCGCGACGGTCGTCACGCGCATCGACTACAGCGACGCGCGCGTGACCGATACCGCCGTCGCGGCGTTCAGCGAGCGCATCGTCTCAACGCTCAACGCCGACGTCGGCGCCGCCCACGCCGAGACGCTCGACCGCGCGAAGCTGCGCGCCGCCTTCGAGCCGATCGTGCGCCGGCTCGGCGACGATTGGGAGGTTGCGGTGACGGCCCCCAAAACGACGCTGATCGATCCGTACTACGAGGCGGCGGGGATCGGCGGCCAGTACTCGCCGTTCTCGTTCGAGACGATGCTCAACGCGTCGTTTCTGCCGGTCGAGGTGCCGCGCGCGCTCGCGCACGAATGGGCGCACGTCGGCGGCTTCACCGACGAGGGCGATGCGAACTACATCGGCACGCTCACGTGTCTGCGTTCGGGCGATCCGCTGATCCGTTACTCCGGCGCGTTTTGGACCTACGGCGACCTGCCCGAAGCGCAGCGCCGGCGGCTGCGGCTCGATCCGCGCGTGGTCGCCGATTTCCAGGCCAGCCGCGAGCGCTTCTTGCGGCACTACAAACCGCAGATCTTCGCCATGCAGTGGAACTTCTACGACCGCTACCTGCGCAGCAGCGGCGTCAAGGGCGGAGTCGCGTCGTACGGTTTCTTTCTCAAGCTGCTGGTGGGAACGCCGCTGGACGCCCAAGGCTTGCCGCTGCTCAGACCCGGCGCCTCGGCTAGCTGAACGCCGGCGTCAACCGGCGCGCATTCTCCGTGGTGATCGCGCGCAGCGTCGCGGCGTCGAGGCCGAGCGCGCGCAGGCCGTTGATCTCGCCGTCGTAGGCATGTGGGACGTTCGGAAAGTCGGTACCGTGCACGATCTGGTGCGCGCCGCGCTCGACGTCGGCGCGGGTGACCGTCACGCGCATCGGCGAATCCAGCGCGAACGCCATCGTCGTATCGAGAAACAGCCGCGGCTCGCGCTGCAGGTGCTCGATGTAGCGCAGGTGATCGGGCAAGCCGAAATGCGCGACGACCACGCGCAGCGTCGGATGGCGTTCGAGGACGCGCGCGATGCGCGCCGGGCCGTCGTTGGTCTCGGGTGACCACGGGATCGCACCGACGTGCACCAGGACGAAGCCGTCGTGCTCGGCGACCGCGTCGAGCACGCCGCCCAAGCGCGGATCGTCGAGCCCGAAGTGCTGCACGTTCTCGTGCACCTTGAGCCCGGCGCAGCCGCCGCGCAGGGCGTCGCGCACGTCGCCGGCCGGATCGGGGTCGTTCAGGTGAACCGTCGCGAGCGGCACCGCCCCGGCTCCGAGGTCGCGCGCCGTCGCGTTGAGCCAGTCGTTGAGATCGCGCGCCATGCCGGGTTTGTGCGCGTAGGAACAAAACGCGAACTTCTCCACGCCGTGCTCGCGCAGGATGCGCGCAACCTCGCGCGGCTCGGTCGGATGTTCGAGCACCCAAGGGCTGCGCTCGGCGAACCAGCGGCGTATCGCTGCGAACAGCCGCGGCGGGTGGAGGTGCGTGTGGACGTCGATCACCGCTGAGCATGAGCCCTGCGGGAGGCGCCCGGTTGCAGCGCAACCGGCGGACCGCGGCGGGCTTTTCTGAAGCGCATGCAAACGCCCGACGACATCGCACGCAGCGCCTCGGTCCACTGGGAGGGTGACATCGCCCGCGGCAAGGGCACGATCACCGCCGAGAGCGGCCTCGTCACGGCCGGATACTCGTTCGGGACGCGCTTTAGCAACGAGCCCGGCACGAATCCCGAAGAGCTGCTGGCCGCCGCGCACGCCGCGTGCTTCACGATGGCGCTCACGCTTGCGTTGAGCCGCGCCGGCCATGCCCCGACCGCCGTCGACACGACGGCGCGTGTCCACCTCAAGCGCGACGCTCAGGGCTTCGACGTCCCGCTCATCGAGCTCGCCACGACCGCGACGGCGCCGGGGCTCGACGCAGACGAGTTTCAGAAGCTCGCCGGTGCGGCGAAGGAAAACTGCCCGATAAGCCGCGCCCTCAAGGCGGTCGAGATCAGGCTCGATGCCCGACTCAATCCTTAACCTGGGCGGCGCTGTGGCTGCCAGGACTCGGCCCACAAAGGGCGCACCTCCTTTGGTCATGCAAACCGTAGCCGCCAAGGCACGGCGAACGCCCGCTTGGGCCAATCTCGCCGGACTCTCCGTCATCCATCTCGGTGCCCTGGCGGTGTTCATCCCCGGCACGTTCCACTGGAGCGCGCTGATCGTGCTCGCCGTCCTGTACTACGCCACGGGCGCGTGGGGGATTTGTCTGGGCTACCATCGCGTGCTGACGCATCGCAGCCTCAAGCTGGCCAAGCCGCTCGAGTGGGCGACGACGATCCTCGGCGTCCTGGCGCTGCAAGGCGGTCCGATCGACTGGATTTCGACGCATCGCGCGCACCACGCGCACACCGACAAGGAAGGCGATCCGCACGACATCCACAAGGGCGTGCTGTGGAGCCACATGGAGTGGCTCTACAAGCGGAACGAGTCGATGCTCTCGCCCGAGGAGCAGGCGCGGCTCGCGCCCGACCTCGCGAACGATAAGTTCTACCGCTTCATGGAAGCGACCAACGTGTGGTGGACGATCGCGCTGGGCGTGGCGCTGTTCCTGATCGGCGGCTGGTCGTGGCTGGTCTGGGGCCTGTTCGTGCGCATCGTCGTGACCTATCACATCACGTGGCTGGTGAACAGCGCCGCGCACTACAGCGGCTATCAGAGTTTCCGCACCGGCGACAAGTCGACCAACAACTGGTGGGTGGCGTTTCTCGCCTGGGGCGAGGGCTGGCACAACAACCACCACGCATTCCCGTTCAGCGCGCGCCACGGGTTGCGCTGGTTCGAGTTCGACGTCACCTGGTGGACGATCAAGGTGCTGGCTTGGCTGAAGCTCGCCCGCGACATCAAGGTGCCGACGCCACAGATGGTGCAGCGCCTCTCGCTCCACCCGCCGCGGGTCCAGCGCGAACGCGCATAGCGCCCTGGACCTGACCGAGCACGCGCGCAAGAACCGCGCGCACTGGGACGCCGAAGCAGACGATTACCAGGCGAACCACGGCGAGCAGCTCGGGCGCAACCCGCTCGCCTGGGGTGTGTGGTCGATTCCGGAATCTGAACTGCGCGTGCTGGGCGACGTGCGCGGCCTGGACGTGCTCGAGCTGGGCTGCGGCGCCGCGCAATGGTCGATCGCGCTGTCGAAGCTCGGCGCACGCTGCGTCGGACTGGACAACTCGGAGCGCCAGCTGGCGCACGCGCGGCGGCTGATGGCGGACGCCGGCGTCGCGTTTCCACTCGTGCACGCGAGCGCGGAGGCCGTGCCGCTGGCGGACGCATCGTTCGACATCGTGTTTTGCGACCACGGCGCCATGTCGTTCTGCGATCCGCAGCGGACGGTCACGGAGGCGGCGCGGCTGCTGCGCGCCGGCGGTCTGTTGGCGTTCAACGCGGAGACGCCGCTGCATTTCGTCTGTTGGGACGACCCGCAAGAGCGCGTCGGCGAACAGCTCCGCGCGAACTATTTCGAGCGCGTCCACGCCGATGACGGCGAGTCGATCTGCTTCTCGCTCCCGTACGGCGAATGGATCCGGCTGTTCCGGCGGCACGGCTTCGTGGTCGAGGACCTGATCGAGCTGCGTCCGCCGCCGGGCGCACGCACGACCTTCGCGGGCTACGTCACGTACGAGTGGGCACGTACGTGGCCGGCCGAACAGATCTGGCGCCTGCGCCGCATCTAAGCCGCGTGGCGGGAACGTGTCGGAATCGAACCGACCAGCCGCCTTGCGACGGCCTCACCAGTTTTGAAGACTGGGCGAGCCACCAGACCCGTACGCTCCCATGCGCGCGTCCGGGCTAGGTTTTTCGCCGACCCCCGGGGTCCTTGATCCGGGTCAGAAGACGCGGATGCGAATGAGCATTTGGACGCCGAATGCTTCCTGAGGCGTCAGCGAGCGTCGGCGCGCATTCGCCGGCCACGGATCGCGTACGATGACGAGCTGGGTCTCCCCCACCCCATTCGGCAGGCGGCGATACTCCGTTGCGGTCACAACCATCGCGTGTCCGAGCGATCCGACGATCAGCGGCATCCCCTGCGCGAGGTCTTGCGCCGCCGTGACCCAATTCGACGAGTACAGGTCGGACCTCACGCGAAACGGATGGCCGGCATCGTCGACCCACGGTCGATTCAGTGAACCCATGATCGCCTGCGGTGATCCCGGCATGTTGACGACCGAACCGTACGCTTCCCGAACGATGCGCGCTTGGCTCACGGGGTGGCCGTAGTACGCGAACACTCCGGAGATGGACGCGGCCCAACACCACTGCGACTGGAGCTGCACGTTGGGCTCGATGCGTGCGGTAACGTCGAGGGCCCCGGACGGAATCCCCGCGTCGCAGGTTTGCACCGGCCCGACCGGCGTTGGCATGAATGAACCACAGTTGAGCGCTGCCGCCGCCGGCCTGGCAACCGGAAGCGAACACGCTACGACGGCCGCCAGTGTGAACACGACCCGAATGAGACGCACGACGATTCCCCCGTTTCGAGAAGCGTTGCGCAGCACAGTCTACCGGGCGCCTCTTAAGGCCCGATGGTGACGCGCACGATGCAGGTCGCGTTGGCCCCGGTCGAGTGTGGGATGGTATTACCCGCGAGCGAGATGATGATCGCTCCGTGAACGTCGATCTGGTACTGCCACGGTGGATTGCAACTCGCCGAGGACGCGATCTGATAGTTGCCGGGGTTGAAGTTGACGACGACCTGATACGGATAGGCGAAGTAGCAGAGGTTCCCGTCGTACGTCCCGCCCTCTTGTGTGCATTGGGCGCCGGGGATGAACGGGTCTTCGTCGACGAGGT
The DNA here is from genome assembly GCA_003140215.1 of Vulcanimicrobiota bacterium. Classification (GTDB taxonomy): domain Bacteria; phylum Vulcanimicrobiota; class Vulcanimicrobiia; order Vulcanimicrobiales; family Vulcanimicrobiaceae; genus Vulcanimicrobium; species Vulcanimicrobium beijerinckii. The sequence continues at coordinate 771,274 of PLJL01000001.1, forward strand.
TCGAGCCGCTCGGCACGAGGTACACATTCGGCGGGAGATAGGCGCACGCCGAGGCCTGGGCGGCGGAGCAAAAAGCGCGCATGTCGGCGGGCGCCGATGCATAGGACGATGACGGCTCGACGACCGTCGTCGACGAGTTCAAAAGCAGGCCCGGATCGATGTAGCCGCCCACGCGCACGATTGGATACGGAGCCGGTGTGGAGGTCGGGCCGAAACCTGGACCGACGTGGCCGACGATAGGAACGACCTTAGCGGCGGTCTTCGACAGACGTTCGATGCGCAACGGCTTGGCCTTGAGCGACGTGCCGGCCGCGGCGCCCTTCGACTTCGCGTCGACGTGAGCTTGCTCGCGCGCCTTATGGGCCGTTCGCAGCACTCCGAGCGTCGTCGTAAGCGTCGCGTTGACTTTGACGACAGTGGAATCAGGAGCCGTCGAAGCGCGCTGGCTGGTCGACAGCTTCTCGATCGGTACGGGGCTCGCCGCAGACGCGCGGGGCGTCAACCCCGCAAGAAGAACGGTGGCCGCCGCGAGCAAAACGATCGAAGCGCGCAGAGGACTCATGGTCGATGCACCGCGGCAACGGTGCCGCGTCGGCGAAGAGGGATGGACGGACATCGAAACCCTCCAATACGGCCGGCGTTCACGACAGGCCGGAAACGCGACTTCTCCGCATCGTGCTCGCGCCCTCGTCCCGGTCACGTCACGCCCGTAGCCGAAGGGCGGCTGAACCACGGCCGGAATACCGTGCGCAGTGGAGGCGCAGGACCGGGCACGCGGCACGCGCGAGGTGCGGACGCGAGCGGTCGGAACGGACGGCCTGACACGCGGGATTCCGGCGGTGCTCGGCATCGCGTTCCTTTCGATCCCGCTGTTCCCGGCGTTCATCACGCTGGCTCCCACTGCGGTTCCGGGCATCTCCCTGCTGCCGCGAACGGCGACGTTGGCGCTCTTGCTCGTTGCGTTTGCGATCGCGCTCTACTGCGGGGTGACGCTGGCGACGTCACGCCGCGAGCCGCTGCCGACGGTGCTGCCGCTGGCGCTCTTCCCCATCGCTGCCGCCGTCGCCGCGCTGCTCGGTTTCGACGCGCTGCGCAGCGCGCTCTTCATCGCGATCCTCGCGGGGGGCGTGATCTGGCACGCGACGGTGCTGCGCTTCTTCAGGCTGCCGCACGTCGCCGCGACGATCTACCGCTGCTTCCTGGCCTCCGGCGCGCTGGCCGCCGCACTCGCCGTCGTGATGGTGGTGGCCAAGAGCCCGGCGGGGATCTACACCATCGGTCATGGGCGCGCCATCGGGACCTTCATCCTGCCCGGTGAGCTGGCCGGCTACCTGATCGTGTACATCCCGGTAGCGTTCGCGCTAGCCGTCGCCCCGCAACGCGATCTGCGTCTGCTCGCTCGCGCCGGTCTGATCGTCGCCGCGATCGCCTTCGTGCTGACGTTCTCGCGTGCCGGCTATGCCGGGATGGCGGCGGCGATCGCGTTCTTCGTCTTCATGTATCACGGCCGTCGTGGCGCCGGGTTCGTGGTAGCGCTGGTCGCCGCCACGATCGTCACGCTGGGCGTCGTCTTCAACGCGCACCACGATCCGTCCGAGAACTTCACCCGGCTCTCGATCTGGCAAGCTGCGTGGGGAATCATCGAACGCTTTCCGCTCATCGGGGTCGGCCCATTCGAGTTCGGTCCGATGTACGAGCTGCTGCGCCTCCCCGACGGCGAGCCGACCGCCTTGCACGCACACAGCTTCCCGCTCACGGTCGCAGCGGAGATGGGGCTGATCGGTATTGCCGCCGTGCTGCTCGGCTGCTGGCGCGTCGTCGCCGTCTTTCGCGCGCGGCTGCGCGTGGCGCGCGTGCGCTCCGCGGTGGCGATCGGGATCGCCGCCGGACTCGTCGGCACGTCCGTCCAAGGGTTGGTCGACACGCTGAGCGTGGTGATCTTCGCGTTGTGGTTCCCGTTCACGGCGCTCGCGCTCGCCGCGCTCGAAGACGAATCACCGATGGTGCCTGACGCCGCGGTCACGCCGCGCACGACACCACGCCTGGACCGGCGCGTCGCAGTCGTGACCATCCTTGCAGCGCTGATCGTCGCCGGCGCCGCCGGGTTCGTCCAGCTGGCCTCGGCGGCGAGCTTCGCGCGCGCCGCCGCGCCGTACTCGCTCGTCGCACACTTGCCGCCCGAGCTCGGCTCGCGCATGTACGGCGCCCTCGAGCGCGTCGCTCCGCTACCCTTCGTCGAAGCGATGCTCGCCGACGACGCGCTCCGGCGCGGCGACCTGGCTGCGGCGGCCGAGCACGCGGCGCGCCTGCCGGCGGGGACGCTGCGCAGCGAAGACGAGGCGCGCATCGCGCTGGCACGCAGCCACCGCGACGAAGCGCTCGCATCGTTCTTGGACGCGGGTGACGACCGTGCGCTGCAGGCCGCGGCCTCCGAGCTCGTCGCGGCCGGCCGGCTGCGAGCCGCATACGATTTGGAGGAACGCATCGGGCAGCGGCTCGCCGCCGCGAAGACCCGGCCCAACGCGGTCGCCGACAGCTGGTGGCGACTCGGACGTTTGGCGGTGCGCCTGAACGATCCGCGCGCGGCGGAGCGCGACTACGCGCGCGCGACCGAGCTCGCGCCGTTCAACACCAAGTATCTCATCGACGCAGGGATGCTGGCGCTCCAAGAGCACCGCGCCGACGCCGCGCGCAGCGCGTTCGCACGTGCCAACGAGATCGATGCGGCGAGCGCCGACGCGGTCGCGGGCCTGGGCCTCGCGGCGCTCGAGCGCGGCGACCGCGCCGAGGCGCAACGACTCGCCGAACGCGCAGCCCAGCTCGAACCGCGCGCCGCGGTCGTTCGGCGCCTACAGCAGCGTTTGCAGTCGTAGCCCCAGGTCGGCAGGGCCCGGCGGCGGGGGGCCGCAAACGTCAGCGCGATGGCGAGTCTCGGGCGCACCGCTGCGGCGCTCGCGTTCGCCGCGATCCTTACCGCGTGCAGCCCCGCGGCGCGTTCCGGTGGGGCCCCTGCCCGTGCGGACCTGCTGGTGGTAGCGCAGCAGCGCGAGCCGGCGTCGCTCAACCCCGCACTGGAAAACGGCACGTCGTCGACCCAGTGGGGTCTGCTGCTCTTCCAATATCTGGTGAAATATGACGATCGCGGACAGCTGATCCCCGACGCCGCGACGCAAGTGCCGACGCTGGCCAACGGCGGGATCAGCCGCGACGGGATGACGATCACCTATCACATTCGCCGCGGACTGAAGTTTGCCGACGGCTCCGCGCTTACGGCGGCGGATTGTGCCTGGTCGATCGCCGCGATCAACGACCCCGCCAACAACCCGCAGTCGCGTTTCGGATACGACGTGGTCGCGCGCGCCGAGGCGCGCGGCGCCGGCACGCTGGTGCTGCATCTCAAGCGCCCGTTCGCGCCGCTGCTCGTCATCGTGCTCGCACCGCAAGGCTTCCCGATCCTGCCCGCGCACCTGCTGGCGAAGCTGCACGACTTCAACCGCATCCCCTTCAACTCGGCGCCACTGGGTTCGGGGCCCTACGTGGTCACGCGCTGGCTCCACGGCGACCGCGTCGAGATGCGCGCCAACCCGTACTACTATCGCGGGAAGCCGAAGATCGAACGGCTACAGATCCGTTTCGTGCCGGATCCGAACACCGGGCTGAACCTGCTGCGCACGCATGAAGTCGACGGCTACTTCTCGGAGCAGGACTACGGCAACTACCCGTTGTTGCGGCGGATCGCGGGCTTGCGCGTGACCAAGACGCCGACCAACGCGGTCGGCGCGATCGTGTTCAACACGCGCGACCCCATCACACGCGATGCGCGCGTGCGGCGCGCGCTGGCGCTGGCGATCGACATCCCTTCGACCATGCACAAGACCTATCGCGGGGCGGTCGACACCGCCAACGCGGGACGCGGCCTCTTCATCTGGGCCTACGACCGCACGGCCTACCCGGACATCGCTTTCGACCCCGCGCAAGCTCGCCGGCTGCTCGACGCGGCCGGCTGGAAGCCGGGGCCCGACGGGATGCGCCGCAAGGACGGCCGCCCGCTCGACGTGCTGTTCATCATCCAAGCCGCGACGCCCGGCGACGCGATGATCGGAAACGAGGTGACCCAATACGAACGCGCGGTGGGAGTCAACGTCACGCTCAAAGCGTTCAACATCACGCAGTTCGTCGCGCCGTCAGGTGAGGGCGGGCCCGTGTACGGCGGCAAGTTTCAAATGGCACTCTACCCGTTCGTCAACGGCGACGACCCCGATACGACCGACCAGTTCTTGTGCGCGAACGTTCCGCCGCACGGCTACAACAAATCGCGCATCTGCGATCCGCGCATCGATGCGCTGCTCGCGCGGGGTCAGCGCACCTACGACCTCGCGCAGCGCAAGGCGATTTACGTGCAGCTCCAGCGGCTGCTCGCCGGCGCGATGCCGGTCGCGCTGCTCTACCAGCGCCCGGAGCTCGACGCGTTCACCGCGCGCCTAGCGCATCAGACCACGTCGCTCTCCACGGCTTGGTGGAACGCCGGCGCCTGGACGCTCGCGCCAGCGGCGCCTGCCCCCTAGACTAGTCGTCGCCTTCGTGTTCGGGCGGGTCCTCCAGGGTGATCGGGCCGTCGAACACTTCGAGAATCTCGCTGCCCGCGAGCACGACCGCGTCGCGCTCTTTGTCGACGATCGCCTCGCTGGCCTCGAGCCACGCGATCGGGCCGTCCTCGGCGCCGTCGGCGCCCGCCGCCAGGTAAGCGAACTCGATCAGTCCCACGGCGGCGAGGGCATCGACGATCGCGGCCGCCGGACCGAGCGCGGCGGCGCGGGACGCCTCGTCGCCGTCGTCGACCCGGCGCAACAGCGCGCGCAGCTCCTCGGAGAGGTGCTTGGCGAGGTCGGGATGGTCGAGCGGATCGGCTTGCGTCTGCGTATCGTCGTGGTTCACGATCCGCGGCTTCGACGCGAGCCCCCAAACACATCGCCGCAGCGAGCGGTCGCTTGGTAGTCCGGCAGCTCCGCCGCGATTGGGGGTATTCGCCGTGGAGGAGTATCTTTGCGGTACAGAGTATTCGCCGGAAACGCTTCCCATCGGAGAACCCGTGGACGTCACTCGCGCCATCGCCGATCTCGACGAAGTCCGTTCCCGCCTCGCCTCGATCCAACGCTTCCGCGGCCTTTCCGGTCCGGCGGCGCTAGCCAGCGGGCTCGGGGCTTTGGGCAGCGGGCTGGTGCAGCTCGCCGTCGCACCCGCCCCGCACAGCGCCGCCGACACGGCGCGGTACGTCGCGATCTGGACGGCCTGCCTGGCGTTCGCGCTGGCGGTCAACTACGGTGCCGTCGCGGTGTGGCTGGTGCGCAATTGGTCGTCGCGCACGCGGACCGAGTTTCAGACGGCCGCGATCGCGATCGTACCGTCGATCGTCGCCGGCGGTGCCTTCACCGCCGCGCTGCTCTCGCGCGGCGAGATCGGATTGCTGCCGGGTACCTGGGCGCTGTGCTACGGTCTGGGACTGCTCGCGACGCGCTCGATGCTGCCGCGCTCGGTGCTCCCCGTCGCCGTCGCCTTTGCAGCGATCGGTGCGGCGCTCTTGTTCGCCTCGGACACCAACGCGCTGGCATGGTGGGTGATGCCGTTCACGTTCGGCGTCGGCCAGACGGCGATCGGCATACTGCTGGTGCGCGAAAACACCCCGTCCGCACTGGGGTCCGGCTCGTGATGAACAGCGACGCGCCGTTCGCGTTTCCGGGACTCGAGCGCATCTTCCACGAGCGCGGCCGGCTCGCGCTGTGCGCGTGCTTGATCACCAACGCGGAAGGGATGCGCTTCACCGATCTGCAGGAAGCGTGCGGGCTGACCGACGGGAACTTGAACCGCCACCTGCACGCGCTCGCCGAGGTCGGCGTCGTCACCAGCGAACGCGTCCGAGGCCACGGACGCCCGTCGACGATCGTCCGCATCACCGCCGAGGGGCGCACGCGCTTTCTCACCTACGTCGACGAGCTCGAAGCCGTCGTGCGCGGCGTGCACGCGCAGGCTGCATCATCGTCCTCGCGCCTGGCGGTCCAATCGTGATCGAACGCGCACCCGTCGCGACCGGCGTTCCGCGCCACGTCGCGATCATCATGGACGGCAATCGCCGCTGGGCCCACGCGCGCGGGCTGTCCGCGCTCGAAGGTCACCGCCACGGGATGGACGCCCTCGAGCGCGCGGTGGATGCAGCGCTGAGCACGGGGATCGGGATGCTCACCGTGTACGCGTTCAGCGAGGAGAACTGGGGCCGCGAGCGGCGCGAAGTCTTCGGGCTGTTCGGACTCGCCGAAGCGTTCGCGCGCGAAAAAGCCGCGGCGCTGGCGGCACGCGGCGTGCGCGTACGCCTGATCGGACGCCGCGACCGGCTGCCGGGCGGCGTGGTCGAAGCCTTTCGGATCCTCGAGGAGCGCACGGCGGCGGGCCGCGCGATGCTGCTGACGATTGCGGTCGACTACGGCGCGCGCACCGAGCTGCGCGACGCCTGCCGCGCGCTAGCGCGCGACGTCGCCGCCGGCCGGCTGGCACCCGACGACATCGACGAAGCGGCGATCGCGGCGCAGCTGTCGACGGCGGGGCTGCCCGATCCCGATCTGGTGGTCCGCACCGGGGGCGAGCTGCGCTTGTCCAACTTTCTGCTCTATCAATGCGCCTATGCCGAGCTGTGGGCGACGAGCGACCCCTGGCCCGATTTCAACGCCGCGACGCTCGATCGCGCGGTCGACGCGTTTGCGACGCGCGAACGGCGTTACGGCCGGTAGCCTGCTTCCTGGTGACCACGGCCGGGCCCTGACGCAGCCCGTCCGACGTAAAGGGGACGGTCGTCTGGACGCTTCGTGGTACCATAGACCCTTATGGGCCTAGTCCGGACGCGGTCCGATATCCGCAACGTCGCGATCATCGCCCACGTCGATCACGGGAAGACGACGCTGGTCGATGCCATGTTCCGCCAGAGCGGGATCTATCGCGAGGGGCAGCACACCGAGACCCGAGCGATGGACTCCAATCCGCTCGAGCGCGAGCGCGGGATCACGATCCTCGCCAAGAACACCGCGATCGATCACAACGGCGTGAAGTTCAATATCGTCGACACGCCGGGCCACGCCGACTTCGGCGGCGAGGTCGAGCGCGTGCTGCAGATGGTGCAGGGCGTGGTGTTGCTCGTCGACGCGGCCGAGGGCGTCATGCCGCAGACGCGCTTCGTCTTGCGCAAGGCGCTCGAGCTCGACCTGCGCGCGATCGTCGTCATCAACAAGATCGATCGAAAGGATGCGCGGCCGGTCGAGGTCGTCGACGAGGTCTTCGATCTCTTCATCGAGCTGGGCGCGTCGGACGAACAGGCCGACTTTGCCGTGGTGTACGCGAACGGCAAGGCCGGGATCGCGAAGCACGAGCTCGCCGACGAGTCCAACGATCTCGAGCCCCTGTTCGACACGATCGTTACGCGCGTACCGGAGGCTCCCGCCGAAGACGGCGGCTTCCAAATGCTCGTCTCCGCGATCGACCACAACCGGTACGTCGGGCGCATCGGGATCGGCCGCATCTTTCGCGGCACGTCGAAGGTGAACGCCCCGATCGCCAAGATCACGCGCGACGGAACGGTGACGACGGGGCTGCGGCTCACCAAGATGCTGGCCTTTCACGGGCTCGAACGGATCGAGGTCGACGAGGCGTCGGCCGGCGACATCATCTGCGTGTCGGGGATCGAGGGGCTCAACATCGGAGACACGATCGCCGACGCGGCGCTGCCTGAGGGGATCGCGGCCACGGCGGTCGACGAACCGACCGTCTCGATGTACTTCATGGTCAACGCGTCGCCGTTCGCCGGGCGCGAGGGCAAGTATCTCACCTCGCGCCAGATTCGCGAACGCCTGATGCGCGAGCTGGAGTCGAACGTCGCGCTGCGCGTCGAGGACACCGAATCGGCCGACACCTTCGAGGTGCGCGGGCGCGGCGAGCTCCATCTCTCGATCCTGATCGAAACGATGCGCCGCGAGGGCTACGAGATGGCCGTCAGCAAGCCGCGCGTCATCATCATCGAGCGCGACGGCGTGAAGATGGAGCCGGTCGAGTACGTGGTCATCGACGTGCGCGAGGAGTACGCCGGCGCGGTGATCGAGTCGGTCGGCCGCCGCCGCGCGCAGATGTCCAACATGGTGACCGTCGGCGAGACGCGCCGGCTCGAATACACGATGCCGACGCGCGCGATCTTCGGGCTGCGCGGTGAGCTCATGACCCTTTCGCGCGGGACGGCGGTCATGTCGCACGTCTACTACACCCATCAGCCTCTGGCCGGCGACATTCCGGGCCGCGGCACCGGCGTGCTGGTCACCAGCGACACCGGCACGATAACGGCCTATGCGCTCATGGGCCTCGAGCAACGCGGGCGCTTCTTCGTCGATCCCGGCGTCGAAGTATACGAGGGGATGATCGTGGGGCGGGCCAACGACGACAAAGACGTCGCGGTCAACGCCGTGCGCGCGAAGAAGCTCACCAACATGCGCGCGGCCGGGACCGACGAGAACTTCAGGATGCCGCCGGCCGAAGAGATGTCGCTCGAGCGCGCGATCGAGTTCATCGAGGACGACGAGCTTGTCGAGGTGACGCCCAAGTCGATCCGGCTGCGCAAGCGGCTTCTCGACGAAACCGACCGGATCAGGTCGCGCAAGCGCGAGAAAGCCTTCGCCGGGGCCTGATCAGACCGTCCTATTGCGGAGCCCCGCCCGGGAGGTGAACCCCGCCTCGCGTCAGGACAACTAGGCGTGCTCCGAACGCTCTTTTCGTTCCGGGGTCTGATCCTCGTTTTCGGGCTGGTCGCGGTCGGGCTTCCGGTCGCGCTCGTCGCGCAGCTGGGAATCGTCCGGACGCTCAACGGCATCAATGAGAACATCGCGGATACCCGCGCGGGACAGCTTGCGTCTGCCGCGCTGCTCGAGAACCAGCTCGACGAGGAGACGGCGGTGCGCGGCTATGCCGCGATCCGGAACGCGGTTTTCTTGGAGCCGTACGAGCGCGCGCGCACCGCGATGCCGGGCAACCTCGCCACGATCGAGCGGCTCGTCGCGGGCGCCGGAGGCGCCGGCTCCGACGACGCGCGCCGGGTCGCCGATCTGCGACGACTCAACGCCGAGTGGCAAAGCTCGGTCGCGACACCGATCCTGGCGGGCGCGCCGAATCAGGATGCGTTGTCGCTGCACGGCAAGTCGCTCATCGATCGCTTTCGCGCCGACCTGCGCCCGCTCGACGGACACTTCGTCGCGCAGTATCGCGCCGCGCTGCAGCGGCGCGACCGTCTCATCGCCACCACGACCACGGTGGCGCTACTGTCGATCGCGCTGATCGGGATCGAGATTTTGGTGTTCGGGGCGGTGGTCGTGCGCATGCGGCGCGAGCTCGACCGCGAGCGCGGCTTCGTCGAAACGCTCCAGTCTGCGGCGTCGGTACGGCTGTTGACCCCGCCGCACTTCAGCGTCGGAACCGTGTACCGCTCGGCGACGCGCGGCGCGCGCATCGGCGGCGACGTCTACGACGTGTATCGCCTCGATGCCGACCGCACGCTGGTGGTCGTCGGCGACGTCAGCGGAAAAGGGCTGGCGGCGGCGGTCGATACCACCTTCGTGCGTTACTCCGTGCGCACGCTCGCGAGCGAAGGGCTGACCCCCGACCAAATCGTGCTCCGCTTCGACGCGCTGTACCGCGCGGCGAACCCCGCGCCGGAGGCGTTCGTGACGCTGTGCGCCGGCATCCACGACCGCCGCGCCGGCAGCTTCGCGTACGCGAACGCGGGACACGAGCCGTGCTGGGTGCGCCGCGGCGGCGCGGTGACGCTGCTCGCGCCGACGGGTCCGGTCATCGGGCTCGGCAACAGCCGGTTCGACGCGGCGCAAACGTCGCTCGGCGCCGGCGATCTGCTCGTGCTGGCGACCGACGGGCTGACCGAGGCGCGCGACCCCGCCGGCGCGATGATCCCGATCGAACGCGTCACGGCCTGGATCCGGGACCTCGATGCCACGACCCCGCAGGGCCTCGCCGACGCGCTCGTCGCGCTGGTGACGCGCTACAGCCACGGTCGCATCACCGATGATCTGGCGATCCTAGCGGTACGCCCCCTGGTCTAGCCGTGCCGAACGCCCAAGGTTGGGCGGTGCGGGCGCGCCGCGGCGAGAACGGGCGCGGGGTGAAACGCTTGGTCTGGATCCCGGTCGCGGTCGCGGTCATCCTGGGCGGCTGCTCGCGCGTCGATACAGTCGCGAGCAGCTCGTCCTCGGGCGTCGCGGCGCCGCGGCATTCGTGGACCCGGCCCGGCCTGCTGCGCATCGGGAGCATCCTCGACCCCGATACGCTCAGCCCGCTGCTCGGGACATTCCAAATCGACGTCGACTTGTCGATGTTCTGGGCCGGTTATCTGTTCAACTACAGCGACGAGAACCGGCTCGTTCCGGAGCTGGCGACGCTCGTGCCGAGCCTGACCAACCACGGCATCTCCAAGGACGGCCTGACGATCACCTATCACCTGCGCAAGGGTGTTCGCTGGCACGACGGTGCGCCGTTCGATGCCGCCGACGTGGTCTTCACCTGGCACGCCGTGATGAACCCGAACAACAACGTGCAGACCCGCACCGGCTACGACGACATCGTGACGATCGATACGCCCGATCCGTACACCGCCGTCGTCCACCTCAGAAGGCCCTTTGCGCCGTTCGTCAACTCGTTCTTCACCATGGGCTCGACGCCGTATCCAATTTACCCCAAGCACCTGCTCGCGCAGTATCACGACCTCAACCGCATCGCCTACAACAGCAAACCGGTCGGCACGGGGCCATTCGTCGTGCAGGAGTGGCACCGCGGCCAGACGCTGCGCATGGTCGCCAACCCGCACTACTGGCGCGGCGCACCGAAGCTCAAAGTAGTCGAGTATCACATCATCCCTGACGAGAACACCTTGACCACCAGCATGCGCGCGCACGAGATCGACCTCTGGTACAACGCCTCCGCCCCCAACTATCCCACGGCGTCGAAGATCGCCGGCGCGCACGCCCTGCTCACGCCGTTCACGCAGTACTCGCAGCTGGGGTTCAACGTGTCACGCCCGGTCTTGCGGGATCCCAACGTCCGCCGCGCGCTCGCGTACGCGACGGACCGCAAGTCGCTCATCGAAAAGGTCGCTTTCAACGTGCACGTCCTGGGCGAGGGCGATCAACCCGCGTTCCTGTGGGCTCACGACCCCCAGTTGGAGCCGATACCCTTCGATCCGGATCACGCCCGCAAGATCCTCGATGACGCGGGCTGGCGCGCGGGGAGCAACGGTATCCGCGTCAAGGACGGCCAACCGCTGCGGCTCGAATTCGCGACGACCAGCGGCAGCGCGCTCGGCAACCGTGCCGCGGTGTTCCTGCAAGCCAATTGGCACGACGTCGGGGTCGACTTGGTCATCAAGCCGTACGCCCCCGCGCTCATGTTCGCGAACTACAGCGCCGGCGGGATCCTCCAAGCCGGGAAGTTCGATGTCGAGTTCTCGTCATGGGTGAACGGCGTCGACCCCGACGACTCGACCGTGGTGATGTGCGACCAAATCCCGCCGCACGGGCAAAACATCTTCCGGTTCTGCAATCACGAGCTCGACGATCAGGAACGAACGGCGCTGACCTACTACGATCTCCAGACGCGCCAACGCGCCTATGCCCGCGTGCAGGCGATCCTCGTCGACCGGCTACCGTGGATCACCATGTGGTTCCAGCGCCGCCTCGACGTCGTCAGCGACGATCTGCGCGGCTACAATCCCGCGCACGCCGTCACGCCGTTCTGGAACACCTGGGAGTATTCGATCTAGCAGCCTGCTAGTGCGGTTCGGGTAGCTCGCGGGTTCCGTTCGCGTCGGCGACGAGCACGACGCTGGTGAGGCCGGAGGGGAACAGCCCGGTTGCGACCACGCCGTGAATCGCGCGCAGCGCGGCGTCGAGCGCGGCCGGGTCGTCGATCGGGCCGAAGGCGCAGTCCAGGATCGCGTTGCCGTTGTCGGTCAGAAACGGTGCGACGCCGCCGCGTCGCCGCACGCGAACGCCGGGATGCGCCGCTTCGACCGCACAGGCGACGGTGACGGCGGCGAACGGAACGACCTCGACCGGCGTGGGGAACGCACCGAGCCGCTCGACGAGCTTCTCCGGCGTGACGATCACCACGAAGGCGCGCGCCGCCAGGGCGACGGCTTTCTCTCGAAACAGCGCGCCGCCGGCGCCTTTGGTCAACGACCAATCGGCGGCGACCTCGTCGGCCCCGTCGATCGCCACGTCGATCTCGCGCTCGCCGAGCGCGACCAGCGGGATTCCAAGCTCGCGGCACTGCCGCTCGGTCGCGGTGGATGTTGCGACCGCGACGATCTCTTCGCCCCGCGCGACGCGCTCGGCGACGCGCGCGACCGCCCAGCGTGCGGTGGTCCCCGTACCGAGGCCGAGGCACGTGCCGGAACGCACGTACCGGTCGACCGCGGAGAAGCCCACCGCGCGCTTGAGAACGTCCGTGTCGGCGGTCAGGCTCAAGTCAGCCCTGTTTGCAGTGCGCCGGAATCCAGCGCCCCTGCCGGTCACGATGGGCCGGGACCCAGTGCGATCCTCGCGGGCATCTCCGATGGTTCATGCCGGGGTCGTGTTTGGCCGACGCCGGCGGCGGCGCGAGCGACAGCGTCGCAGCGAACGCGGTCAGGGCCAGAGCGGTTACGAGTCTACGCATACAGAGAATCCTCCGTCACGAATGCATGATGGCGGAGGGTTGCGGCACCGGCGAAAAAAGCCCCGCCGACGGCGGGGCTTTTCTCATCTACCGGAAGGCCGGCATCTCGGGCAGCGGCTCGACCACGTTGAAGGTCAGCTCGGCCCGGTCGGCGTCGAAGCCGACCCGTACCACCTCGCCATCGTGCACCTCGCCGGCGAGGATCTTGCGGCCCAGCGGCGTCTCGACCTCGCGTTGAATCGCGCGTTTGAGGGGACGGGCGCCATAGGCCGGATCGTTCCCGGTGCGCACCAGGTGGGTCTTGGCATCGTCACTGAGTTCGAGCCCGATGCGGCGCTCGCGCAAACGCTCGCGCACCCGGTTGAGCTGGATCTCGACGATCGCCTTGAGCTGCTCTTCGGAGAGCTTGTGAAAGACCACGATCTCGTCGACGCGGTTCAGAAACTCGGGACGGAAGTGCTGGCGCAGCTCGTCGAGCACCGTGGCGCGCATGATCGCGTAACCGGCGCCGTCCGTCTCGCTCGATGCGTCGAGGATCCGGTGCGACCCGATGTTCGAGGTCATGATGACGATCGTGTTCTTAAAGTCGACCGCGCGGCCCCGACCGTCGGTGAGGCGACCGTCGTCGAGGATCTGCAAGAAGACGTTGAATACGTCGGGGTGCGCCTTCTCGATCTCATCGAAGAGCAGCACCGAGAACGGACGCCGCCGAACGGCTTCGGTGAGCTGGCCGCCCTCATCGTACCCGACGTAGCCCGGCGGGGCCCCCAACAGGCGCGCGACGCTGTGCTTCTCGCCGTATTCCGACATGTCGATGCGAATCAGCGCGCGATCGTCGTCGAACAAGTACGCCGCCAGCGCGCGCGCCAGCTCGGTCTTGCCGACGCCGGTCGGGCCGAGGAAGATGAACGAGCCGAGCGGACGATGCGGATCGCCCAGCCCGGAACGCGCGCGCAAGATGGCCTCGGAGACAGCCTTGACCGCTTCCTCCTGACCGATCACGCGCCGGTGCAGTTCCTCCTCGAGGTGCAGCAGCTTCTGGATCTCGCCCTCGAGCAGCTTGCTGACCGGGATCCCGGTCCAGCGGCTGACGATGCCGGCGATGTCTTCTTCGTCGACCTCTTCCTTGAGCAGGCGCGACTGGCCGGCGCCGATCGCGGCCTCCTTCTCGCGCAAGGTCCGCTCGAGCCCAGCCAGCTTGCCGTACTTGAGCTCGGATGCCTTCGCGTAGTCGGCCGCCTGCGTCGCGCGATCGATCTCGACCTTGGTCGCTTCGATCTGCTCGCGCAACTCGCGCGTTTGCGCGACGGCGTCTTTCTCCGACTGCCAGCGCGCCCGCAAGGCGCGTGTCTCTTCGTTGAGCTCGGCCAGCTCTGCTTCGAGCTTTTCGAGCCGCTGCTTGGACGCGTCGTCTTTTTCCTTGCGCAGCGCCTCCCGCTCGATCTCGAGCTGCATCATCCGGCGCGACGCTTCGTCGAGCTCGGTCGGCATCGAGTCGATCTCGGTGCGCAGCTTGGCCGCGGCTTCATCGATGAGGTCGATCGCCTTGTCGGGTAGGAAGCGGTCCGCGATGTAGCGGTTCGACAGCACGGCCGCCGCGACCAGCGCGGCGTCTTTGATGCGCACGCCGTGGTGCAACTCGTAGCGATCGCGCAGCCCGCGCAGGATCGAGATCGTGTCCTCGACCGAGGGCTGGTCGACGAAGACCGGCTGGAAGCGGCGTTCGAGCGCGGCGTCCTTCTCGATGTACTTGCGGTACTCGTCGAGCGTCGTCGCGCCGATCATGTGCAGCTCGCCGCGCGCGAGCAGCGGCTTCATCAAGTTTCCGGCATCCATCGACCCTTCGGTCTTGCCGGCGCCCACGACGGTGTGCAGCTCGTCGACGAACAACAACACGCGCCCCTCCGCGCTCTGGACCTCCTTGAGCACGGCTTTGAGGCGTTCTTCGAACTCGCCGCGATACTTCGCGCCGGCGATGAGCGCGCCCATGTCGAGCGCGATGAGTCGCTTGTCCTTGAGCCCTTCGGGGACGTCGCCGCGCACGATGCGCTGCGCCAGCCCTTCGACGATGGCCGTCTTGCCGACGCCGGGCTCGCCGATGAGGACCGGGTTGTTCTTGGTGCGGCGCGACAGCACTTGGATGACGCGCCGGATCTCTTCGTCACGGCCGATGACGGGGTCGAGCTCGCCCTTCTCCGCTGCCTTGGTGAGGTCGCGGCCGTAGCGCTCGAGCGACTGATACGTGCCCTCGGGGTTCTGGGTCGTGACGCGCTGGTTGCCGCGCACGTCTTTGAGCGCGGCGAGCATCTTTTCGCGCGAGAGCCCGAGGTCGCGCAGCAGCTTGCCGGCGGCGCCGCCGTCGGCGGACAGCGCCAAGAGCAGGTGCTCGACCGAGACGTAGTCGTCGTTGAGCGACTTCGCCTCGTCGTCGGCCTTGGCGAGCAGGCGGCTGAGCGCCGGTGCGATCGTGACCTGGCTCTGATCCGCGCCGGCGCCTTGCAAGCGCGGCAGCGCGGCGACGGCACGGTCGGCGCGCTCCTCGACCGTGCGGGGGTCGAGCCCGGCTTTCTTGAGGATGGGACCCGCGACGCCGTCGGTCTGCGCGAGAATCGCGGCGAGAAGGTGCTCCGGGCTGGTCTGGGTGTTGTGCTCCGCGAGCGCCCGAGTATACGCCGCATTCAGCGCTTCCTGGACGCGCTGGGTCATGCGTTCTACGTTCATTCGCACTCTATAACCGAGAGTGCTAAACCGACGGTTTCGGCTAGCAGGAGAGCAAGCGAGCAGCGCCAAGGCCTGCCCCACGCTCTTTCCCGGAGGTATCGGATGGCCCCGCATCGCTTCGCTCTAGCGGCCGCCGGACTGGTTGCCGCCCTCTGTCTGCCCCTTGCCGCAGGAGCCCAGTCACCACCGCCCGCGGACCCCGCATTGCTGGCCCTGCCCGAGAAGCTCTCGACCGCGATGTTCGCCGTCGACACCGCCACGCTGCGCGCGAACTGCGCCGCGAAGGCGACCGTCGTCGACGAGTTTCCCCCGTACTCGTGGAAAGGCGACGACGCGTGCGTGCGCTGGGCCACCGCGTTCAAGGCGTTCATCGCGCAGGCGAAGCTGAGCGGCTTTCAGACCACGATCGCGCCAAAGCCTTTCATCGACGTCAGCGGCGATCATGCGTACATGGTCGCCCAAGTCACGTTCACCGCGATGATGGCCGGCAAGCGGGTCCCGGACGTCGGCACGTGGACCTTCGTGTTGGCGAAGTCCGGTGGTGCGTGGAAGATCACGTCGCTGGCCTGGGGGACCCTGCACCACTGAGCGCCGGCGGCTAGCTCGTAGACCGTTCGTCGCGCACCCGCCGGGATTTCAGATCGGTGCGTGCGAGCGCGCCGCTGGGGGCGAACGCGATCTCAGCGCGGATGCCGAGCTGACGCTTGAGCTGTGCGCCCAGGCGGTAGCGCAACTCGTTTTCGTTGCACGGCCCGGCGAGCTCGGCGCAAATCGTGAGGACGTCGAGCGCTTTGGGACGTGAGACGACGATCTCGAACTCCGTCCCCAGCTCGGCGAATTCGCGCAGGACGTCTTCGATGGCGCTGGGGTAGATGTTCTCGCCGCGCACGACGAGCATGTCGTCGATGCGCCCGATGATCCCGCGCCCGAAGCGCGGATAGGTGCGCCCGCACGGACACGGATCGTTCGTCCACTCCGCCCGATCGCCCGAGACGAGCCGGATCATCGGCTGCCCGCGCCGGACGAGCTGCGTGTAGACCGGCGTCCCGGTCGCGCCGTACGGCAGCGGACGCATCGTCGCGGGATCGAGCAGCTCCGTGTAGACGATGTCTTGCCAGAGGTGCATCCCGGTACGGTGCTCGCACTCGCACAGGTTCATCCAGGGGGTGACCTCGCCCATGCTGCCGCTGTCGATGCAACGCGCGCCGAACGTCGTTTCGATCAGACGCTTCGTCGCCGGGATCCCCGCACCGGGCTCGCCGGAGAAGAACATGATGCGCAGGCCGAAGTCGCGCGGGTCGATCCCTTCGGCGCGCGCCGTCTCGGCGATCCGCAACGCGTACGAGGGCGTCCCGTAAAACGCGGTCGGCTTCATCTGCGCCATCCACGAGACCGCTTGCAGCGTCATCCCCGGGACGCCGGCGCCGAACGGGAACGCCGCGGCGCCGAGCCGTTCGATCCCGGCCAGCGCGCCCCACGAGCCGACGTAGAGTGAGAAGATCGAGCCGACGAACACCGTGTCGCTGGGCCGCAGGCCGAAGCTCCACATGATGCGCGCGTGCGACTCCGCGATGCGGTCGTAGTCGTCGCGGCTCCAGGCGAACGCCGTCGGCCGGCCGCTCGTCCCCGAGGTTCCGTGGATGCGGACGATCTCAGCCGGCTCGATGCACAGATACGACCCGAACGGCGGATGCGCGGCCTGATCGGCGCGCAGGTCGGCTTTGGCGATCGTCGGAACGCGCGCGAAGTCCTCGAGCGATTTCACGTCACCCGGTTCGAGGCCGGCTGCCTGCCAGCGCGTGCGGTAGAATGGCGCGCGCTCGTACGCCCAGGCCATCAGGCGCCCGATCTTGCCGAGGATGACGCTCGCGCGCTCGTCCTCCGAGATCGTCTCGAGCGCGGCGTCCCAGTACGGCGCGTCGCTCGGCGGCCGGTACGCCCGGTCGTAGGCGAGCGGCCACGCGACGGGCGCGGCGTCGATCACCGCGCCGCGCCGGCTTCGCGCCGCGAGCGATCCCGGCCGGTCTCGCCGACGATCCGCTCGATGCCGTCGATCAGCTCTTGCGTCGTCGCCTCCGCGTTGAAGATCTCGCGTACGCCCAGCGCCTTGAGCTTGGGGATGTCGGCCTCTTGGATCACGCCGCCGCCGACGACCGCGATGTCGTCGACGTCGTGCTCCTTGAGCAGCGCCATGATCTTTGGAAAGATCGTCATGTGCGCGCCGGAGAGAATGCTCACGCCGACCACGTCGACGTCTTCTTGCACCGCTGCGGTGACGATCATCTCGGGCGTCTGGTGCAGGCCGGTGTAGACCACTTCCATCCCCGCGTCGCGCAAGGCCCGCGCGACGATCTTCGCACCGCGGTCGTGGCCGTCGAGTCCGGGCTTGGCGACGAGTACCTTAATGGGCATGAACGGGTCCTCCGAGCATGGGGAGCAAGAGATCGATCGCGTCGTTGCGCGTGAGTTCGTGGGCTCGCAGCCGCTCGAGGATCGCCGCGGCATCGGGTGAATCGAGCGCGGCCAGCGCGTGGCGCACCGCCTCGTCGCGCGCGCGGCGCACCAGCTCGAAGCGGACCGCGCGAACCGCGTTCGAGTCTTCGGCGCCCCGCCGCGCCCCGAGCGCCGCGAACAATTCGGATACGCCGGTGCCGTCGCGCGCGATGGTCTGCAGCACGGGAATCTCGCGCTTGCCTTCGCGGACCATGTGCTTGAGGTCGACCGCGGTCGCGTTCGCGCCGGGCCGATCGGCCATGTTGACCACGAAGATGTCGGCAATCTCGGTCAAACCGGCCTTGATCGTCTGAACGCTGTCGCCCAGCGCGGGGACGGTGACGACCACGATCACGTCGGCGACGGCGACGATCTCGAGCTCGACTTGGCCGACGCCGACCGTCTCGACGACCACGACGTCGAAGCCCGCCGCATCGGCCAGCCGCACCGCGTCGCGAGTCGCGGGCGCGAGCCCGCCGCCGGCGCTGCGCGAGGCCATGCTGCGGATGAAGACGCCGGCGTCGCCGGCGTGCCGCTGCATGCGCACCCGATCGCCCAGTACCGCACCGTGCGTGAACGGCGACGACGGATCGACGGCGATCACCGCGACGGTTTCACCGTTCGCACGGAAGCCCTCGATCAGCCGGTCGACCAGCGTCGACTTGCCGGCGCCGGGCGGACCGGTCACGCCGATGATGGCGGCGTGGCCCGCGCCCTCGCGGCGGTGCCCTTGAGCGGCGAGCCGCGCCGCCGTGACCTGGTAGTCCGCGATGCCGTTCTCGACGCTCGTGATCGCCCGCGCCAGATCGCGGTGCGCGCGGCGGGCGATCAAAAGACCGGCGTCTCGACGTACGTCCCGAATACGGGACGCAGCGCGTTGACGATCTCGCCGCCGGTCGCGCGCGCCTTCACGGCGGCGATCGTCGCCGGCATGAGGTTCTCGTCGGTCTTCGCGACCCGCACGATCTCGTCGAGGGCCCTGCTCACGGCGTTCGCGTCGCGCGCCGCCTTGGTCTTGCGCAGCCGCGCCAGCTGCCGGTCCGCCGCGCCCTCGTCGGCGTGGTGCAGCTCGACCACCGGGTTGGCGCTGTCATCGCGGTACTTCGTCACGCTGACGATGTGCCGTTCGCTGGCCTCCTTGCGGCGGTGCAGGTCGTACGCCGCGTCGGCCAACTCCATCTGGAAGTAGTTGTCCTCGAGGCATTTCACGACGCCGCCGCGCTTGTCGACCTCAGCGAAGTAGTCGAAGCAGCCCTTCTCGATGTCGGCGGTGAGCCGTTCGAGCGCGTAGGAGCCGGCCAGCGGATCGATCGTGCCGCCGATCCCGACTTCTTCGGCGATGATCTGTTGGGTGCGCAGCGCGATCTTCATCGCCGGCTCGCTGGGAATCGAGAGGGCCTCGTCGTAGCCGTTGGTGTGCAGCGACTGCGCGCCCCCGCAAACGGCGGCCAGCGCTTCGATCGCAGTGCGGGCGATGTTGTTGAGCGGCTCGCGTGCGGTGCACGACACGCCGGCGGTCTGACAGTGGAAACGCAGCCGCATCGATTCGGGCTTGCGCGCGCCGAAGCGCTCCTTCATGGCGCGCGCCCAGACGCGGCGCGCGGCCCGGAACTTGGCAACCTCTTCCAAGAAGTCGATCTGTGAGACGAAAAAGAACGACAGGCGCGGCGCGAAGTCGTCGACGTCGATCCCGGCCTTCACGACCTCTTCGACGTATGCGATCCCGGCCGCCAGGGTGAAGGCGACCTCCTGGATCGCCGTGCTCCCCGCTTCGCGCGTGTGGTAGCCGCTGACGTTGACGGGGTTGTAGCGCGGCAGGTGCTGCGCCGAATAGGTGATGGTGTCGCGCACGATGCGCATCGCCGGTCGCGGCGGATAGACCCACTCCTTCTGCGCGACGTACTCTTTGATGATGTCGTTCTGGATCGTCCCCGAGAGCTTGGTGCGGTCGAAGCCGCGCTCTTCGGCGACCACGAGGTACATGGCGAGTAGGATCCAGGCCGACGGGTTGATCGTCATCGAGACGCTGATCTGCTCGAGGTCGATCCCAGCGTAGAGATCGAGCATGTCGTCGACGCTGTCGATCGCGACGCCCTCGCGCCCGACCTCGCCCTCGCTGCGCACGTCGTCGGAGTCGTAGCCCATGAGCGTCGGCATGTCGAAGTCGGTCGAGATTCCGGTCTGACCCTGCGCGATGAGGAACCGGAAGCGCGCGTTCGTGTCGTCGGCGGTGCCGAAGCCGGCGATCTGGCGCATCGTCCACGGCTGCGCCCGGTACATCGTGGGGTAGGGCCCACGCGTGTACGGGAACTGGCCCGGGAAGCCGATGTCGCGGCTGAAGTCGATGTCCGCGACGTGGGCGGGCGTGTAGACCCGTTCGAGCACTGCCCCGCCTTGGGTGCGGAACGCCTCACGCGATTCGGGTCGGCGTGCGGTAAAGGGCAGCAGCGTCAGTTGCTCCCACTCGCGCTGCTCGTCGGCGATGGTCTTCTCGGTCGTCTGCACGGCTCGGGCTACCTCCGGTCTAGATTGTATACAATTTTACGGTGGGGAAGGTCAACCCCTCCTGTCGGGTGTATACAATCGTATGGCATTGAACCTCGCCCGGGGGTTGGAGCCGCGCTCGGAAGGCCTCGTCGACGCGCTCCGCGAGGCGATCCTGACGGGACGCTACGCCCCTGGTACCCGCTTGGTCCAGGAAGAGCTGGCCGAGGCCTTCGGGATGAGCCGCATCCCGCTGCGCGAGGCGCTGCGCCGGCTCGAAGGTGAGGGCCTGGTCGTGATCACCCCCAACCGGGGCGCGATCGTGCGGCCGCTGGCGCCCAAGGACATCGTCGACCTCTACGAGCTCAGGCTCGCACTCGAATCGCTTGCGCTCCGGCGCGCGGCGGAGCGCTTTGCGGACCTGCGAGCCGCGACGAAGCAGCGCCATGCGCAGGCGCGCCAAGCGATCGCGGCGCGGAATCTGACGGCGCTGTTCCGGCTCGACCGCGACTTTCACGCCGACATCGCCGCGGCGTCGGACAACGCGCACCTCGTCGCCGCCCTGGGAGCGCAGTGGTCGCAGATCATGCGCGTGATGCACGCGTACTTCCAAGCCGGGGACTATCCGGTCGACACCTGGGACGATCACGAGGCGATCGCCGACGCGGTCGCCCACGGCGAGGCCGAGCTGGCCGTCGAGCGCATGAGCGCGCACCTCACCGGAAGCCGCGATCGCATCTTGGCGACGCTGCGCGAGAGCGCCGCGCGCTAGGGATGTACCGGTCGGCCGAAGGAGCGGCCGAACGCCGGGTCGGAGCAGCAGCGGCACGGCAGACTCTCGGAGGTGAAGCTATGTTCGGCTGCAGCGAGCACTGGATCGGGAAGCGTTTCTCCCACGCGTTGACCGGATTCTTGAGCGACGAGAAGCGCCGGCGCGAGCTGCGCGCGCACGACGCGGTCGACGGCGCCGAGGTCGAGGAGCGCTACGAAGGCTGGCGCGTGTCGCGCGCCGGCGCCCTGAGAATCGGCGGCGCCGCCGCTGCGTTCGCACTGGCCGACACGGTGCTGCCCGACACGACGTCGGCGGCCCCGACCGCCGGTAACTCCTCGTACGACTGGACGTCGACGGTAAAGCCGGTCGCGCTCGGGCGCACGCACGTCGTGCCGTCGAACAACGACACGGTCGTTCAAGGCCTCTTCGATCCCGCCAAGGCGCCGATCCTCAGCGTCGATTCCGGCGACGTCGTCGTGTACGAGAACACCTGGACCCATTTCCTCAACAAGCTTCAACCCGGCGTGCCCGCCGACGAGCTCGCGAACATGCGCCGGAACAGTCCGGGGCGCGGCGTGCACAGCATCATCGGACCGATCGCGGTCAAAGGCGCTATGCCCGGCGACACGGTGCAGATCCGGTTCCTGCGCCTCGAGACCGTCGGTTTCGGCGCGAACTTCCACAACCCGGGCGCGACGATCAAGACGGGGACATTGCCGGACGAGTTTCCCGACGGTCACGTCCACTATTTCAAGCTCGATCCCGCGCAGCAGTACGTCGCCTTCAACGATCGCATTCGCCTCGAGCTCAAGCCGTTTCAGGGAACGATCGGCATCGCCGCGGAGGGCGACAAGGCGGTCAGCTCGGTCGCGCCCGGCAAGCACGCCGGCAACATCGACCTCAAAGACTTGACCGCGGGCTCGTCGCTGTTCGTGCCGGTGATCCATCCCGGTGCGTTGATCTTCACCGGCGACTCGCACGCGCTGCAAGGCGACGGCGAGGTGAACCTCACCGCGATCGAGACGGCGATGAAAGAAGTCCGGATGCAGGTGATCCTGCACAAGAACGTGGCCCCGAAGTGGCCGTTCGCCGAAACCGCGACGCACTGGATCGCGCTGGGACTCGATCCGTCGGTGAACGACGCGTTACGCGTGGCGTTGCGCAACACTATCGACTTCCTGCACGACAAGGCCGGGCTCAGCCGGGACGACGCCTACGGGCTGGCCTCGATCGGCGTCGACTTCCGCATCACCCAGATGGTCGACGTGCAAAACGGCGTCCACGCGATGATCCCCAAGTCGATCTTCACGCCGGACTACCGCAAGAGCATCGCCATCGTCTAATTCGCGCTGGTGTAGGCGGGTTCGGGGACTCCCCCGAGGCGGCCCGGCAGCACGGCGCGCGCGTGCGCTCCGCCGCCCGGAACGCGTGTCACCGCGAACTCTTCGGCGATCGTCGCGACGATGAACAAGCCGCGCCCGTTCTCGGAGAGCGCGTCGGCGGGCAAGCGCGCGTTGTGCTGAAAGCCTTCGCCGGAATCGACCACGTGGAGGACGCCGAACTCGCCGCTGAGATCGAGCGCGACGTCCACGGGGCCGGGGGCGTACCGTTTCACGTTGCCGATCAGCTCGGCGAAGATGAGCTCGGCGATCGTGCGCTCGAGCTCGGCGACGCCGCGCCGTTCCAGTACCTCGACCATCGCGGTGCGCGCCTGCGTCGCCGCAGCGCGGTCGTTGACATCGAACGTCCAGCGCTGCGCACCGCGCTCGCCACCAAGCGCAAACAGTGAATCGCGAAAGGCGACGACGAGCAGCGCCACGTCGTCGCTGGCCACGATGTCGCCCAGGACGGCCTGATGGATCGCGCGTGCCGGTGCCGTTTCGACGTCGGCCCCACGCAGCGCCAGCGCGACCGCCGCCTCGCCGGCGATCACGTCGCGACCGGCCTCGATCAAACCGTCGGTGTAGAGCAGCAGTACGCTGCCCGGGGTCAGCACGAGCTGGCGCGTCACGTCGCCGCCGCGCTCGCGCAGGCCGAGCGGCAGACCGCCGGCCGGGAGTTGGCGCACGCTTCCATCCGCGCGTCGCTCCAAGGGCGGCGGATGGCCGGCCCCCGCGGTCATCAGCGTCGCCCACACCGGATCGAGCACCCCGACCCAGGCGGTCACGAATCGTTCGGGTGCCTGCCAGCGCAGCACGCGATCGGCGGCGTCGAGCATCACCGAGGGATCGGGGTTGATCGCGGCGGCGCCGCGCAGGCTCTGGCGAATCCCCGCCATCGTCGCGGCCGCGTCGAGCCCGCTGCCCGCCACGTCGCCGATGGTCAGCACGATTCGGCCGTCGGCGACGCGAAACGCATCGTACCAGTCGCCGCCGATGAGCGCCTCGCTGCGGCTGGGCTCGTAGAGCGCGTCGAACGAGATCCCGGCGACGCGCGGCAGGTCCATCGTGAGCGCGGCGGCTTGGAACGTCCATGCGACCCGCCGCTCGCGTTCGTACGCTTCGGCGTTTCCGATCGCCGGCGACAAGCGGCGCGCGACCTCGACGAAGAACGGCAGATCGGCCTGAGAGTAGTGGCGCTCCGAGGTGCGGTCGTACATGATCGCGATCGTGCCACGCACTGCACCGCCAAAGGCGATTGGAACGATCGCCGCCGACGTCACGCCGAGCGCGCCGATCGCTTCGCGGTACGGTCCCGTCACTGCACCGATACCGCCCTGCGGGACGTGCTCGTAGATCACGGGCTGCTTCGTGCGCACGACCGCGGGCGAGCCGCCGTGCGCTTCGGCGGCGAGGTAGCGCAGGTCGAGCAGGCGGCGCGTCCGCGCGTCCAGAGTGGGATCGCGATGATGGGACGCCGCGAGGAAAAGCGCGTCGTCCTGGTCGATCAAGTTCACCACCGCCCAGTCCGCGAATGACGGCACGAGCAGGCGCGTCGCGATGTCGAGCGTTTCGCGCAGGTAGAGCGTTTCGGCCAACTCCTCGCCGAGCCGCGCGTAGAACGCCTCGCGCTCCGCGATGGTGCGGTGCGCTTCGGCCGCCGCGCGTGCTTCCTGGTACAGCTGCGCATTTTCGAGCGCCGCACCGACGCGCCGCGCCAGTTCCTCGGCGGTCACCAGCTCGAAATCACCGTAGCTCTGCGAGGCGTGCGCGCGGCAGAACGAGAGCACGCCGTAGCGCCGTCCGCGTGATGTGATGAGCACTGTGATCAGCGATGACAGCCCTTCGCCGCGCATCCGCTCGAAGTGGGCATCGTCCATCGCCGCACGCCGCCACCATGACGCGTCGATGCGCGGCACCAACACGCTCTCGCCGCTGCGCCACGCGGTCGAGACCGGGCGGATCGGGTGCTCCGCCGGCGCTGCTTCCCCCAGCGAACGTTGGAGCCGCTCTCGGCCGCTGGGGTCGCGGTGGTCGACCGCGGCACGCCGCAGCTGCCCGTCCTCGGCGGCGAGATCGAAGAATACGTAGTCGGCGAACGACTCGACCGCGGCCCGCGCGACGGCGCGCACGATCGCCTCTGGGTCGAGCTCGACGCCGAAGAGCTCGTCGGCGCGGGCCAAGAACGCGTCGCGCGTGGCGGCGCCGTGCAGGTCGTCGACGTCGGTACAGGTGCCGAACCAGCGCGTCAGCGCGCCGGTCTCAGGATCGCGCAGCGCGCTCGCGCGTACGATGAACCAGCGATAGGCGCCGTCGGCGCGCAACAGCCGCGTTTCGGCTTCGTACGGATCGCCGCTCGCGATCGAACTCCGCCATGCGCCGAACATCGCTGCCAAGTCGTCGGAGTGGACGAGCGCGCGCAACGACCACGCGGCCGGATCGCGTTCGATCCCCGTGTAGTCGTACACGTGCGCGTTGAGATACTCCATGCTGCCGTCGGGGAGCGCAGTGAACACCATCTGCGGGATCGCCTCGGCGATGGCGCGGAACTGCACCTCGACGCGCTTCTGCGCATCGATGTCGGTGCACGTGCCGTACCAGTGCACGATGCGACCGCTCCCGTCGCGCAGCGGCGTCGCGCGGGCGAGAAACCAGCGATACGCGCCGCCGCGGCCGCGCAGGCGAAACTCGATGTCGTAGGGCGCCTCTTCGCGCACGGTCGCTCGCCACGCTGCGGTCGCGGCCACGGCATCGTCGGCGTGGATCGCGCCGGTCCATCGGTCGCCCAGCGACGCTTCGGGGGTGAGCCCGCTGTAGTCGTGCCAGAACCCGTTGAAGTAGTCGTGCAAGCCGTCCGCCGTCGTGCGCCAGACGATCTGCGGCAACGTTTCGAGAAACGCGCGCAGGTCGGCGTCGAGAATCGAGGCGCCGCTCGCCTGCGCAGCGGCGGCGGACTGGGGCGGGGGAAGACCGCTCAACGCAGGCCGCTTTGCCGCAACGCGCGCACGTCCCCGTCGCGGACCGTCACACCGGTGGCGTCGAACCACTCCATGAGCGGCACGGCGTACTTACGCGTGGTTCCGACCGCGTCGCGGAATCGGGACATCGTGATGGGCCCGGTGCTGCGCACGGCGGCCTCGAGGCGCTTGCGAATCTCGGCGATCTGGACGCCCCGATACACGTCGCCCCCGACCTTGACCAGCGCACCGGTCGCTAGGAGCGTATCGAATGCCTGCGCGATCCCCGGGATCCGGGCTCGGCGCAGCTCGCCGACGACGTCGTCGAGCGGCACGGGGACGAGCGGTTGCGCGGCGTCGGCGACGACCACGCGCTCGAAGAACGCACGCTGTTCTTCGCTGAGGCGCGGCCGATGGCTCACGGTCGCGAAATAGCCCGCCCGCGCCGCCAGCCGCCCGTCCTCGGCCTCAGCGGCCAGAAAGCGCACCAGAAAACCTTCGTCGAGGCTGAGCTCGCGCGCCAGCGCGAGAGAGGTGGTTCCGAGCATCCACGCCGATTCCGATTCACGCCGCAGCAGCGACGCGCCGATGCGCTCGGCCAGCGCGTCGGCCGCCGCGCCGTCGAGGTAACCGGCCGGCTTTTGCAGCCGCCGCGCCGAGCCGCTCGCGACGAGCTCGGCCAGAATCTCGACGGCCCGCTCTTCGCGCACGTTCGCGCGTGCGCCGAGCTCGGCGGCGGTACGCGGGCTCAGCCCAGCCGCGGCGAGCACGCTCGCGACCGCCTCGACGTCGGGCGCGACCGCATCGAACGACGCCACCGCACCGGCGCCGACGGTCCCGCCGCCGAGCAGCGTCTTGGGTGAGACCGAGCGCACCACGAAGGCCTCGCCGGGATAGGTCGTCGTCGCGCGGCGCAGATGCAGCGTCGCCCCGGCCGGTGTCGCCGCCGGCGGTGGTGCGGCATCGTCGAACACCAGCGTGCCCAGAATCTCGGCCGCGCCGAGATACGCCCGCACCGGCGTGCGCCGGTGCAGGATTCGCTCCGCACCGGGTAGCGCGCGAAAGCGCACCGACAGCGCCGCATTCGGGGCGAACGTGTCGTCGCCGAGCACCGCGCCGCGCCGCAGCTCACCGACCTCGACGCCGGGCAGGTTCACCGCGACGCGGGCACCGGCGCCGACGGCGTCGCGCGGGGATCCGAAGACGTGCAGGGCGCGCACCCGTACGGCGCGGCCGGGCGGCTCGAGCCGCAGCGTCTCACCGACGCGCAGCGTCCCCTGCATCAGCGTTCCGGTAACGATCGTGCCGTGGCCGGGCAAGGCGAAGACGCGGTCGACCGGCAGAAACACCGGAGCGCCGGCCGGGCGTGGCGGCAACGCGGCGAGCGTCGCGTGGATCGTGGCGCGCAACGCGTCGATCCCGTCGCCGCTCAGGGTGGAGACCGCGATCGCCGGCGCGCCCTGCGCGACGGTTCCGTCGATCGCCGCACGCACCTCGCGCTCGACCTCGGCCAGGGCGGCATCGTCGACGAGATCGCGCTTGGTCAAGACCACGATCGCCCGCCGCACGTTGAGAAAGTCCACGATCGCGAGGTGCTCGAGCGTTTGGGGACGGACGCCTTCGTTGGCGGCGACGACCAGGAGCAGCACGTCCATCCCCGCCGCGCCGGCGAGCATGTTGTGCAGGAAGCGCTCGTGTCCGGGGACGTCGACGATCCCGGCTTCGACCCCGTCGTCGAAGCGCAAATGCGCGAACCCGAGGTCGAGCGTCATCCCGCGCAGCTGCTCTTCAATCCAGCGGTCGGGATCGGTTCCGGTCAGCGCGCGCACCAGCGACGATTTCCCATGATCGACGTGACCCGCCGTGCCGACGACGTGCACGTCGGAGTTAGGGCGCCGCGGCCCGGAGCGCCGCCGCCACGTCCCCGTCGCGTTGCGACGGGATCGCGCGCAAGTCGATCAGCACGCGGTCGCCTGCGACGCGCGCCACCACGGGCGGCGCGCCGCCACGCAGTCGCGCCGCGGCCGCGTTTGCGTCGGCGCGCGCCGGGCGCCAAGCCACGGCAACCGATTTCAGCGGCGCAAGCGGCAGCGCACCACCGCCCACGTAGCCTGCCACGTCGTCGATGCGCAGGTCGAGACCCTCCAACTGCGCACACAGCGCCGCGGCGCGCAGGCGCAGCTCGTCGAGCGGCGTCGCGAGCATTCGGTAGAACGGGATGCGCTCGCGGCCGGCGGGATCGAGGTGCAGGCGCAGTGTCGCGGCGAGCGCGGCGATTGTCGGAGCGCCGATCCGTAACGCGCGCAACAGCGGGTTGGCGCGCAGGCGCTTGACGAGCGCGGTGCGGCCGACGATGATGCCGGCCTGAGGACCGCCCAGCAGCTTGTCGCCCGAGAAAGCGATCAGGTCGATGCCGTCCGCCACGGCGTCCTGCACGGTGCGCTCGCGCGGCAAACCGTAGGCGCGCAGATCGACGAGCGCGCCGCTCCCAAGATCTTCGACCACCGGGAGCCCGGCGCGGCGGCCGAGCGCGACGAGCTCCGCGCCCGACACCTCCGAGACGAAGCCCTCGATGCGATAATTGGACGGGTGCGCGCGCAACAGCAGCGCGGTGCTCGGGCCCAGCGCGCGCTCGTAGTCGCCGATTCGAACCTTGTTGGTTGCGCCGACCTCGACCAGGCGCGACCCGCTGCGTGCCAAGACCTCCGGCAAGCGGAACCCGCCGCCGATCTCGACGAGCTGATTGCGTGCGACGATCACCTCACGCGCCGAGCCGTCGGGGGCGCGCGCGAACGTATCGAGCACCAGCAGGACCGCAGCCGCGCAGTTGTTGACGACGAGGCCGTCCTCGGCGCCGGTTGCGGCGCGCAGCAGCGCCCCCAACCGATCGTAGCGCGAGCCCCGCGAACCGGCGTCGAGATCGTACTCCAGATTGGAGGCACCGGCGGTCGCGTCCCCGATCGCGTCGAGCGCCTCGCGGGCCAGCGGCGCGCGGCCGAGGTTGGTGTGGAGCAGGATGCCCGTGCCGTTGAGGACCTCCCCGAGCCCGCGCCGGGCCTCCGCGGAGGCGCGCGCCAGGACGTCCTCGACGACGGCGCCGGCCGGCGGCGTCGGCTCCTCGGCTCGGGCGGCGTCGAGCGCTGCGTCGACGTGGCGCTTCACGGTCGATGCGCCCAAAAGCGCGACGAACCGCACAACGCGCGGTTCGTCGAGGATGCGGTGGACGGCCGGCAGGCCGCGCAGATCAGGCAGCGATCACGCCGCGGCCAGATGCTTGTCGAGCATCTGACGGATGTGCTGCTCGGGGACGAAGCCGACGATGCGGTCGACGGCTTGCCCGCCCTTGAACAGGATCAAGCACGGGATCCCCGAGATGCCGTAGGTCCCCGAGACGCTGGGGTTCTCGTCGGTGTTCAGCTTGACGAAGCTGACCCGGTCGCCCATTTGGCCGGCGACCTTCTCCACGACCGGTGAGAGCATCCGGCACGGGCCGCACCAGGGGGCCCAGAAGTCGACCAGGACGGGCTTGTCGGATCCGAGCACCAGGGTCGGAAAGGTGCTCTCGCTGACGTCGGGCAGTGCGCTCATAGCTGTGGGTTTCGTACCTCCGACTACTCCGACCCCGGCGCCCGAGCGACGGTTTCGGCGCCGGCCGCGTCGAACGGTCCGGGCTTGCTGCCGCTGACGCTTGCTGCCGCCCTGATCCTCGGTGCAACCGCGCCTGGCACCGCCCCGGCCCGCGCACCGGTATCGGACCACATCTTGATCGTCACCGACGTCAGCGAGAGCGCGCAGCCGACCATGCCGGCGAGCCTGTGGCGCAAACTTGCCCTCGAGTACGTCGGCGCGCGCAGCGTAACGGCCGAAGACGGCACCGCGCTGCCCGACGACGCGCGCTGCCGCGCCGATCATGCGATGTACGCTGTCTTCGCGACCTTCGACCGCGCCATGCGGCTGCCGGGGTTCGCGCAAGATACGTCCCGCGCGTACGGCATCGCGCGCTTCACGGTGCGCAACTGCCTCACGGGGGCCGTGTCGCCGACCAAGACGGTCCGCATCGAGAGTGACCCGATAACCGAGGCCGAGCGCGATCGTGAATTCAACGCCGAGCGAACCTGGGAGCGCGCCGCGCGGGCGGCGCTCGCGCGCGATCCGCTCGCTCTGGGATCCGTGGCACGCATCGTCCGCGTCGACCACGACGTCGTGATGCTCGAAAACGGCGGCCGATTCTCGATCAACCAAGTCCTGCGCGTCTTCGCCGACGCGGACGCCAAGCGGTACGCCGACCCCGTCGAGCTCATCGTCCTCGAGACCGAAGGCAAGTACGTTCAGGCGACCGTGGTCGGGACGCGCGCGCCGCACGTCGGCGACTACGTCGAGGCCGCTCCACCCTAGTCTCGGCTTACGCTTTGGGCGGCTCCTCGCCGGTGATGTCGGCGACGCGTTTGGATTGCTGGCCCAGGTTCGCGATGGCGATGACCTCGTCGCCCTCGGCGAGCCGTTGCAGCCGCACGCCCTTGGTGGAGCGGCCGGCGCGCCGGATCTGGGCGACGGGGATGCGGATGACCTGATTGCCGCTGGTGATCATCAAGAGCTCGTCTTCGCGTGACACCAGGATCTGGTCGACCACGTAGCCGATCTCTTTCTCCTTCGCGAAAGCCTTGACGCCCTTACCGCCGCGGGAGATGTGGCGGTACTGGTCGATCGGCGTCCGTTTTCCGAACGCCTTCGAGGTCACGATCAGCACCTCGTTGCGGTCGTCCTCGACGACGTCCATCGCGACCACCTCGTCGCCCTTGGCCAGCGTCATGGCTTTGACGCCGCGCGCCGGGCGGCCCATCGGCCGCACGTCCTTCTCGTTGAAGTGGATCGCCATCCCGTCGTGCGTGGCCAAGATGATGTCGCGGTCGCCGCGGCTCAGGTCGACCGCGAGCAGCTCGTCGTCGTCGTCGAGCCCGATCGCGATCAAACCGTTGCGGCGCACGTTCTCGAAGTCGCCCAGCTTGGTCTTCTTGATGACACCGCGGCGCGTCACCATCACCAGATACTCTTCGGTATCGAAGGCGCTCACCGGGAACAGCGCGGTCACGATCTCGCCCGGCGGCAGCGTGAGCAGGTTGACGAGCGCGGTCCCGCGTGCCTGGCGCGTCGAGTCCGGGATCTCGTAGGTGCGCAGCCGGAACGCGCGGCCCTTGTTGGTGAAGAACAAGACGTACTGGTGCGTCGTCGCGGTGAAGAAGTTGCGGACGACGTCTTCTTTCTTGAGGTTCGAGATTCCGATCACGCCGCGTCCGCCGCGGTTCTGAGCGCGGAACGTGTCGACCGAGACGCGTTTGATGTAGCCGCCGACCGTAGCGGTCACGACCACGTCGGTGTCGGCGATGATGTCCTCGATCGACAGCTCGCCCTCGAGGTGCTCGACCGGCGTGCGGCGCGCGTCGCCCAGCCGCTTCTTGACATCGGCGGTCTCGTCGCGGACCACGCCCAGGATGCGCGCCGGCTTCGCGAGCAGGTCGAGCAAGTCGGTGATCGTGGCGCGCAGCTCGCTGTACTCGTCTTGGATCTTCTGGCGTTCGAGGCCGACGAGCGTCCGCAGGCGCATGTCGACGATCGCCGCGGCTTGGCGTGCGTCGAGCCGAAAGTCGTCGCCGATCGCGTCGCCGCCCAAGCGCCGGAACGCGTCGGACAGCACGAAGGGTTCAGCGATGAGGTGCTCGCGCGCGACCTCGACGGTATCGCTTTGGCGGATGATCGTGATGACGCGATCGATGTTGTCGAGCGCGACGAGGAAGCCCAGCAGCAGGTGCGCGCGCTCTTGGGCCTTGCGCAGATCGTACACTTTACCGCGGCGGACGACCTCGCGGCGGTGGTCGATGAAGTGCACCAGGATTTCGCGCAGGCTGAGCACGCGCGGCTCGAGCGGCGACGTCGCCCCGGTCGTGTGCTCCATCTTGTCGCCGCGTCGCACCGGCACGAGCGCCAGCATGTTGAACGCGAAGCTGGACTGCAGCGGCGTCTGCTTGTAGAGCTGGTTGAGCACGACTTGCGGCGTCGCATTGCGCGCCAGCTCGACGACGATGCGCATCCCCTTGCGGTTCGACTCGTCGTCGAGCCGGACGATCCCGGTGATGCGTTTCTCTTGATACGCCTCGACGATCGCCTCGACGACGCGAGTGGTCGAGACCTGGAACGGGATCTCGCTGATGACGATCTTGAAGCGGTTTTTCTCCTCGACGATCTCGGCCTTACCGCGCAGCGCGACCGACCCGCGCCCGGTCTTGTAGGCCTGGCGAATCGCCTCGCGGCCCATGAGAATGCCGCCGGTCGGGAAGTCGGGGCCCTGCACGATGTCGCACAGCGCGTCGTCGAGCTCGTCGGCGCTCAAGTTGGCGCTGTTGGTCTCGTTGTCGATCAGGTAGGCGATCGCGTCGCAGATCTCGCTGACGTTGTGCGGCGGGATGTTCGTCGCCATCCCGACCGCGATCCCCGAGCTGCCGTTGACGAGCAGTTGCGGCAGACGTCCCGGCAGCACCACCGGCTCTTCGGTTTGATTGTCGAAGTTGGGGACGAAGTCGACGGTCTCTTTGTCGATGTCCGCGAGCATGTCGAGCGCCGGACGGGCCAGCCGCGCCTCGGTGTACCGGTACGCCGCGGGCCGGTCGGGGGCCGGGGAGCCGAAGTTGCCGTGACCGTCGACGAGCGGGTAACGCAGCGTGAAATCCTGCGCCATGCGCACCAGCGCATCGTAGACCGACTGGTCGCCGTGAGGGTGGAAGCTCTTGAGCACCTCGCCGATGACACCGGCGCACTTGCGGTGCTGTTTGGACGGATCCAGACCCATCTCGCGCATCGCGTAGAGGATGCGGCGCTGCACCGGCTTGAGGCCGTCGCGCACGTCCGGGAGCGCGCGCGACGCGATGACCGACATGGCATAGGAGAGGTAGCTCTCCCGCATCTCGTCTTCGACGGCGATCGCGGACATCCGAGAGTCGTTGTTCACAGGTTCTTTCTAGGGTTCAAGACGTTTCGAGAATCGAGCGCGGGACGCGCGCAGGCCCGGCGGCGTCGAGCCGCGGCGGCCGCATTCGGGCGGCCCTCACCGCGGTTTTGGTTCGCGCTGTTTGAAGATGGCGCCGACCAGGAACCCCACGATTCCGCCGACGATCGCTCCTACGACGGCGATGATCAGCAGCTTGCTTCCCAGCCCGCCGCCGATGCGTCCCAAAGAGAAAAATCGCGCCGTCAGGACGACGGTTTCGAAGATCGCCGCGATCACCGAGCAAACGGCGCCGGCGATGACCCCGACGAGGACGTCACTCGTTCGCAGAAGCACCAAACACCATTCTGACTTCAAAGGATGACGTCCTCGACGACCG
Source organism: Vulcanimicrobiota bacterium (assembly GCA_003140215.1). Lineage (GTDB taxonomy): Bacteria > Vulcanimicrobiota > Vulcanimicrobiia > Vulcanimicrobiales > Vulcanimicrobiaceae > Vulcanimicrobium > Vulcanimicrobium beijerinckii. Next base: position 804,200 of record PLJL01000001.1, read on the forward strand.
CGCCGATTTCGAGGCTTTTGCGGCCGATTTCGCCCAGACGCTGGTCCCCGGCGACATCGTCGCACTGTGCGGCGCCCTGGGCAGCGGCAAGACCACCTTCGTTCGCGCCGCCGTGCGCGCGTTGCACGGCTCCGACGAAGCGGTCAGCAGCCCAACCTTCGTGTTCCGCCAGCGCTACGACGGGACTCCCCCCGTCGAGCACATCGACCTGTACCGCCTCGAGGACCCGGCCGCGGAGTGGCCCGAGCTGGGACTCGACGACGCCTTCGCCGGCACCGCCGTCGCGTTCGTGGAGTGGCCCGAGCGCGCCGGCGGCCGGCTTCCGGACGGCCGGATCGAGGTGGCGATCGAGGGGGCCGGCGACGGGCCGCGCCGCGTGAGCATCACGCGCCGGCCGGGACCGCTCGGCGCGCGGTGAAGATCCTGGCCCTCGATGCCGCCCTGGGCGGCTTCACGGCGGCCGTCGACGACGGCGTGCGGTGCCGGGTTGCCGCCTCGGAGCGCCAGGACGCGCTCGAACGCGGCCTCGACCGCATCGCCGCGTTGCTCGCCGAGGCCGGGCTGCGGTTGCGCGACCTCGACCGGATCGCCGTCGGCGTCGGGCCGGGCTCGTTCACCGGCGTGCGGATCGCGGTTTCGTACGCCAAGGCGCTGGCCTACGCCGGCGGCGTGCCGCTGGTGGGCATCTCGTCGTACGACGCCCTCGAGCCCGCCCAACCCCCGCTCCCCGTGCTGATCGCCGTGCGCGGCCGCCGCGGGGTCATCTGCGCGCGCCTGCGCCGCCCGGACGGGGCGGCGACAGCGTGCGGGAGAACCGCCGAAGTCCTCGACCGATTGCTGACCGGGGCACCGGGCGTCGTGCAGGTGGGCGGGAATACGGAGGACGTGTTCTCGGAGATCGCCGAACGCGGCTGGACCGTGCGAGCGCTCCAGCCCCGGGCCGATGTCCCCGCCGCCGCGATCGCCCAGCTCGCCCGCACCCGCGCGCCGAGCCCAACCCCGCACGCCCTAGCCCCGGATTACGGCGAAAGCCCTGCTGTGAGCGAGCGCCGTTCGTGACAGAACCGCGCACGTTGTTGCGAGCCCCCTCGGGGAATCCCGATCGTACAGACATGGTGCAGGGCTCGCGCAAGCTGGGGGCCCCACGTGCAAAGCACGTGGGGGGCGCGGAGCCAGGGGCGGAGCGCCGTTCAAAATGAAGGCAGAGCTATATCCCGCAGATGCAGGCGCGCCGCAGCCGCTGGTCATCGAACCGATGATACAGGCGGATTTGACGGCGGTGCTGCAGATCGAGGCGCTGTCGTTCACGACGACGTGGCCGGCGAACGCGTTTTCGAACGAGATTCGCGACAACAAGCTGGCGCACTACTTCACCGGTCGGCTCGGTGACGCCATCGTGGCCTACGGCGGCATCTGGGTCATTCTCGAGGACTCGCACATCACCACTATCGCCGTGCATCCCGATCAACGCGGGCGCAAGCTGGGCGAGGAGATGCTGCTCAAGCTGCTCGACGAGGCCATCACGCAGGGCGCGTCGTGGATCACGCTCGAGGTGCGCGAGTCCAACGACTACGCGCAACGGCTGTATCGAAAATACGGATTCACCACCGTCTCGACGCGCCGTGGATACTACAGCGACAACGGCGAGAACGCGCTGGTCATGTGGGCCGGCAACCTCAAGGGCGAGCTGTACGCCGCGCGCCTGCGCGCGTTGCGCACCGCGCTCGACGCCGAGATCGCCCAGCGTCCTGCGACGCCTCCCGGGTGATCGCCCCGCCCGCCGTCGACCTGCTGCATCGTCCGCTCGCTACGCTCGTGCGCGCGTACGGCGCGCCGGCCTGGGTCGCCTCGCGTGACGACGGCCAGCACGTCGTCTTCGGAGACGCGCTCGCAAGCGTCGCCGCGATCGTCGACGACGACGCCGTGATCCACGCCGTCGACCTCGCGTTCCCACTCGGGACGACGTACGCCGTCGACGTCGACGGCAAGACGCACACCTTCACCTTCGGCACCACGACGTCGCTGGGCGCGCGCGACGAGTTGGCGACGGACGCGGAGACCGAAGGCCCCAGCTTCCGCGTCTTTCGGCGCAACGCCGACTCCGGGATCGTGCTCGTGTTCGACCCCACCTCGTCGAAGTTGACCCATGTCGTCGTGGGCGACCGCGCGACGCTGCTGCGGCTCGGGTATCTCGCCGACCCGCACCCGACGCAAAACGCGTTCCCCTTCACCGCACCCGTGCTCAAGCACAGCAGCGTACCCGACGGCAACGGCAATCGTGCGACCGTGCTGCGACTCGACCTCGACCGCACCGGCAGCGTGCGCAAGGTCATGGTCATCGTCGCCAGCGACGACGCCGCGTTCGACCAACAGCTCGTCACGCGCTTGGCGCAAGACGCATTCGCGCCGGCCAAGCTCGGCGGGCGTTCGATCGGCGCGAGCGTGCTGCGCGAGGTACGGCACTGACGCCGGATACCGCTTTCGCGCTAACGGGATTGCAGTTCGCGCGCATCTGCCGCCGGGTGAGTGCGGAGCTCGCGCAGCCCCATCGCTTCGCGCACGTCGTACGCGTCGCACGGCTGGCCGGCCGGCTCGCGCGCACGCACGGCGCCGACGCGTTGCGCGCGCGGGTCGCCGGGATGCTGCACGATCTGGCGCGGCTGTACCCGGCCGAGCGGTTGCTGCGCGAATGCGCCGAGCGCGGGCTACCGATCGACGCGTTCGAGCGCGCCAATCCGATCGTGCTGCACGCGCGGCTCGGCGCCGAGCTGGCCCGCGAGCGTTTCGGCATCGCCGACGCCGCGGTCTTGTCGGCGATCCGCAAACACACGCTCGCGGATGCGGTCATGAGCCCGTTGGACGCCGTTGTGTACCTCGCCGACGGCCTGGAGCCCGGCCGCGACTTCGACGCTCGCGCCGAGCTGGCCGCGCTTGCGTTCCGCGATCTCGACGCGGCGATGCGCGCGACCCTGCGGTCCTCGATCGCACACCTGACCCCGGGCCGCGCCCTCGCCCCGCAGACCCTGGCCGCGGCCCGGCACTACGGAATCATCACACCCCTGGAGGAGAGACGCCCTGCCTGAGCTCGATCTGGTCGCGCTCGTGCGCGATGCCGCCGAGGACAAGAAAGGCGAAGACATCCAAATCCTCGACCTCACCGGCCGGACGATCGTGGCCGACTCGTTCGTCATCGTCACCGGCCGCTCGGCGATTCAGACGCGCTCGATCGCCGACGCGATCGTCGAAAGCGCGCAGGCGGCCGGGCTGCGCCCACGCTTGGAAGGGCACTCGGACGGGGGCTGGATCCTCATCGACCTGGGCCACGTGGTCGCGCACGTCTTCACCCCCGAGCAACGCCAGTTCTACAACCTCGAGCGGCTTTGGGGCCGCGTCGCAGAAGCACGGGCTGAGGCCCGGTGAAAGCCCCCGGACGCCGGCGCAAGCCCGGCAAGATCTTCACCCGGGCCGTCGCTTGGATCACCCTCGCGATCTTCGTTCTGACGTCGGTCGGCGTCATTCTGATCATCCACTGACGCCGCGGCACCCCTCGCAACTTCCCGGTCGGGCCCGGGTACTCGGACACCGGAGGATCAGCCACCGATGAAAACGCCGGCAGCGCTCGCTGCCCTCGCAGCCTTGACGATCACCGCGGCGACCCTGGCGCCCGCGAACGCCTCGCGCAGCAGCTACGTGTTCGACGACGCGCACCTGCTCTCGGATGCCGCGATCGCGCAGATCAACGGACAAGTCTCGACGTTCAACGCGCAAACCGGCAAGGAAGTCGTGGTCGTCACGACACCCTCGCTCAACGGCGAGGCGCTACCCGCGGCCGAGGAGCGCGCCTTCGCGCAGCAGCAGGTCAACGGCGTAATGATCTTCTTGGCCAAGGCCGAGAAGCAAGACGGTGTGGTCCCCGACCGCGCCGGACGACAGTTCTTCCCGCCCGGCAGCACCGACACGATTCGCAACGCGATGCGACCGTCGTTCCGGCAGGGCAACTTCGACGAAGGCGTCGAGACCGGCGTGGGTCTCGTCATCAACACCTACCGCAGCCACGCGTCCGCGCTCAATCGCAGCCGGCAACCCGTCGGCGCCGTGTCGACGAGCAGCGCCCAACGCAACGCCACAGGAGGTTCGGGAATGGGTTGGATCTGGTGGATCGTCATCTTGGCCTTGGCCTTTTTCATCATCCGCGGGATCTTCCGCGCGATGTCGGGTCCGCGCATGATGGGCGGCGGTCCAGGCTACGGCGGCCCGGGCTACGGTGGACCGGGATACGGCGGCGGCATGGGTGGCGGCGGATTCTGGAGCGGCCTGCTCGGCGGCCTCGGCGGCGCCTGGCTGGGCAATGAGATCTTCGGCGGACGCCGCGATTATGGCGGCGGCGGCGACAGCTTCGCAGGGACCGGCGGCAACGCCGGCGGTGCCGCCGATTCGAGCGGCTTTCAGAGCGATGCCGGGCAGGCCGACATGGGCAATGCGAGCTCGGGCGGCTTTGACAGCGGCGGCGGCGGAGACTCCGGCGGCGGCTGGGGCGGCGGCGACAGCGGCGGCGGCGGTGGAGACTCCGGCGGCGGCGGTGGAGACTCCGGCGGCGGCGGTGGAGACTCCGGCGGCGGTTGGTAGAACGTAGCGAGCGCTCGGGGCAACCCGGGCGCTCGTGACATTACCCCTTGGGCTTGGGCGAAGCCGGCTCGGTTGGACTCGGCTGCGCGCTCGCGGCCGGGGCCGGGCTCACCGCGGCCGGCGCGGCACTCGGCGGCGCGGACGCTGCCGGCGACGGCGACGGGGATGCCCGCGCGTACGGATTGGGAGTCGGAGAAACCGGCGACTCCGCGCGCAGCGCGGGGAATCCCTGATGCAGCCGCAGGCGCGCCGAATGCGCCTCCTTGCTCGTCGGGAACGTTTTGGCGACCTCTTGATACATCGCGCGCGCGTGGTTGCGCGCGTCTGCCGTCTGCAGGACCCCGTAGAGTTGCGCGAGGTGATACGCCGTCGGCGCCAGCCAACGATCCTGCGGGTACTTCTGTGCCCATACATGGTACGCGTTCTCGACGAGCAGCGCATCGTGGACGATCGATGCGTCGTCCTGCCAGCGCCGGCGATAGTTCTGGGCCAGGGCGTCGATCTTCGTACGCATCGAGATCGCGCTGAACTTGAAGCGACCGAAATACTCGTCGGCCGGCGCGTCCGTGCTCTTCGAAAGTACCGGGGCGTTCGCGGCCGTTGCGAGCGCGAGAGCGAGTACCGCCGTCCGTATCATCGCTAACTCGTACCCGAAAAAGTTTCGGTCCTGCGCTCGGCGAACCCGACCGCCGATGAATCGCCTCAGTTTCGTCTTAGGTCTCACGGCGAGCGCGACCCCGCCGGCGGCGCTCGTCGACGGGCCGGCACCGCCGTTTACCGCGCAGGAACGGCGCGGCGGCGGACGGCTCGGCGTCGCAGCGATCGACTTGCGCAACGGGCGGCGGATGACACAACGCGGGTCGGAGCGATTTCCGCTGGCTAGCACGTTCAAGCTGCCGCTCGTCATGGACGTGCTCGCACGCATCGACCGCGGCGCCGAGCGAATCGATCGCCCGGTGCGTTTCACCGCGAGCGATATCGTCGGCTACAGCCCGGCTTTTGACCCCAAACCGCACGACGGCACGAAGACCGTCGCGCAACTGTGCGAGGCGGCGATCGCGCACAGCGACAACACCGCCGCCAACCTGCTCCTGCGAACAGTCGGCGGACCGGCCGGCGTGACGGCATACCTGCGCGCGTTGGGCGACGCGCAGACGCGCCTGGACCGCAGCGAGCCCGCGCTCAACGAGGCCGTGCCGCACGACCCGCGCGACACCACGACGCCCGATGCGATGGCGAACCTGCTCGCCCGTCTGGTGCGCGAACCGCTCCTGTCGGCAACCTCGAAGGCGCGGCTCTTCGCCTGGATGCGCAGCGCGGACACCGGCCTCGCACGCATCCGCGCCGGCGTTCCGCCGGGCTGGACGGTCGGCGACAAGACCGGGACCACCGATACCGGCGGCAACGACGTCGCGATCCTGTGGCCACGAGCCGGCGCGCCGATCGTGCTGGCAATCTACTTCGCCGAGGTGCACGGATCGAAGGCCGCGCGCGACGCAGCGATCGCCGGCGTCGCCCGCGCGGTCGTGCGCCGGTTTCGAGGCTAGAGACCCCGCGAACGTGATCCGACCAAGCCATCTCTTGCCCGCCGGGGAGGCCCATGCATGTGACGTTGCCGAAGTTCTCTCCATAGCCATTTCCAGCCAGGCGCCGCGTTTCGGTCCGGACTGACGGCGATGGCATTTGGCGATCCCGCCGTACGGTGAAGAGGGGTACTTCTCGTGCACAAGATGACGATCAATCGGAACGAGTTCGTGTTCGGTTTGGGAGCTGTCGCAGCGTTGACGTCATGCAGTTCCGGAGCGAACACGGTCGCGCCGGTTTTTTCTGATCCGTCGCGCACTTCGGGTACGGTGCTGCAATCGCGCAGGTCCGATCACGATCCGGAGGACCGGCTCACGGACCAGCTTCGTGCCGTGTACGCCACCCCTGCGGCGCTTGCGAGCCGGCGTCTCGTCGGACAACTGTTAGTCGATCCGGCCGTTCCGGCGTTGGCGAAGAGCATACTGCAAACGTACGCGGGCAGCCTGACGGGCTTTCAAGCCAGCATGCTCGGCGCGATCGGCATCCTCACCCGCGATCCGGCTGCGTTGAATGCGCTCGTGACCGGAACGAAGCTGACCCGGGCTCAGCGAGCATCCCTGGAGTCGATAGGCGACACGGTTTCGCGAAATCCGGCTATGCGGACGGTGATACGCACCGCAGCCGGACTTAGTAGTGAGAAGAATGCCGGTCTCTTGCGGCAGTACGTCGTCGGCAGCTTCAATGGGAGCCTCAGCCTCGGCGGCCCTTTCGCCACGCTGGGTAATCCTATGCTCGATGCGATCGCGAAGGACGTCTATGCGATAGCGAACTCGTCTGCGTTCGCCACGACCGCGGCGGCGCTCGCTCCGATCGTGAACGATCCGGGATTCATCGACTTGGCGCGACGGTGGCCGCCTGAGATCACCGCGACTTTTATTCCGCCGTCCGTGGTCCTGGCTCTCGTCCTCCCGGTCGATCACGATCCCGTGCTGCCGATTTCTGTCCAGGCGGAGTTGGCATTGCTTTTTGCGGTGGCAGTCTTGGTCTTCGGCCTGGAGTTGTTCCTGGTTGCAGCCGCAGAAATGTTCGCCGCGGAGGCTGGCGAAGCGTTGTTCTTCGCCTCGGTACAACTCTTTTCGGATGCGATCCAATCGGGCATCGATGCGGCGCACGCGGTGAACGACTGGTACAAGACGATCGACTGCGATCACGACGGCGATCCCTCGGATCCGAACGACGTAGCGGGCGGCGAATGCTGAGCTTAAGAGGCGGCTAGCGCGCGACGAGGTAGGGCAGCATCGCCTCGAGGCGGCGGTCGGTGATCCCCGAGACCTCGAGCAGCTGATCGACCGAGGCAAAGGGACCGTTCACCGCGCGGAAGGCGACGATGCGCGCGGCGAGCCCCGGACCGATCCCCGGGATCGACGCCAGGCGGTCGGAATCCGCGGCGTTGATGTCGACCAGCCCGGCGGGCGGCGGCGCGTCGCGGTGCGCGCGCGGATGGCGGCCGCGCGATCGGGGCGGGTGCGAGCCGCCGGCGTGCCGGCCTCGGCCGCGCGTGCCGGGACCCGTTGACGGTGCCGCGCCGCGGACCGGAACGACGATCTCGTCGCCGTCGCTGACGTGCGCCGCCAAGTTCACCGCGACGAGGTCGGCGTCGGGCCGATTGCCGCCGGCCAGCACCAACGCGTCGCGCACGCGCGCCCCGGCGCCGACCGTGTAGACCCCGGGGTGCACGACGTCGCCTGCGACGTAGACCAGCGCGCGCGGCGCCGGGGTCGCGCGGGCGCGGCCGAGCGCGGGGGCCTCCGAGCTGCGGGCGGACCAGGCTACCCCGGCTGTCGGCGGCGGGGCCGGTCGCAGGAAGACGACCGCGGCGGCGGCTAGTGCCGCGGCGATCCCGAGCAGACGCTTCATGCCCCCCGGTCACGCCGCGCACCGCGGCGACTAGGGCTCCCTAGGGCCCGGCGCGGTCATGGTGTAGACTCAGGGGTCCATGTTCGAGGAAACCACGTACGACTTTCGCGCCGTCGAGCGCGCTTGGCAGGAGCGCTGGGAACGCGACGGCATCTATGCCGCCCGCGACGACGACCCGCGCCCCAAGTACTACGCGCTCGAGATGTTGCCGTATCCCTCGGGCGATCTGCACGTCGGACACGCCAAAAACTACACCCTCGGGGATGCGATCGCGCGCATCCACCGCATGCGCGGCCACAACGTCATGCACCCGATGGGTTGGGACGGCTTCGGCCTGCCGGCCGAAAACGCGGCGATCCAGCGCGGCATCGACCCCGAGACGTGGACGCGGGCGAACATCGACAACATGCGCCGTCAGATCCGGCTGATGGGGACGGGCTACGACTGGACCCGCGAGATCGCGACGTGCGATCCCGAGTACTACCGCTGGAACCAGTGGTTCTTCATCCGGCTGTTCGAACGTGGGCTCGCGTACAAGCGCGAAGCGCCGGTCAACTGGTGTCCCGTCGACCGCACGGTGCTGGCCAACGAGCAAGTCGAAGACGGCCGCTGCTGGCGCTGCGGCGCCGCGGTCGAACGCCGCAACCTCGCGCAGTGGTTCTTCAAGATCACCGACTACGTCGAACGGCTACTGGCCGGACTGGACCGTCTCGACGGCTGGCCGGATCGCATCCGCACGATGCAACGCAACTGGATCGGCAAGAGTGAAGGCGTGACGTTCTCGTTCGATGTGGACACGGTCGACGCGCAGATCGACGTGTTCACCACGCGGATCGACACCGTCTTCGGCGCGACCTTCGTCGCGGTCGCACCCGAACATCCGGTCGTCGCGAAGATCTTCGAGAAGCTGCCCAAGGGGCGCCGGCGCGTCGAGGAGTTCGCCGCGACGCTCACGAGCAAGAGCGAGCTCGAGCGCACGCAGCTCATGGAAAAGACGGGGGTTCCCACCGGCGCCTACGCGATCAACCCGCTCTCGCGCGAGCGCATTCCGATCTGGGTCACCAACTACGTGCTGGCCGAATACGGCACCGGTGCCGTCATGGGCGTTCCGGCGCACGACGAGCGCGATTTCGCCTTCGCCAAAAAACACGCGCTGCCGATCGCCCAGGTGATCACGACCCCCGACGGCTCGCTGCGCGCGCCGCTCGCGGAGGCTTTCGTCGACGACGGCAAGCTGATCGCGTCGGGCGAGTACATCGGGATGAAGTCGCCGATGGCACGGCGCGCGATCGCCGCGCGGCTCGAGGCGATGGGCCGCGGCAAGGTGACGACCAACTATCGCATCCGCGACTGGCTGGTCTCGCGCCAGCGCTACTGGGGCACGCCGATCCCCATGGTCGACTGCCCGACCGACGGACTCGTCCCGGTGCCCGACAACCAGCTCCCCGTGCTCCTGCCCAAAAACGTCGCGTTCACCGGCCAAGGCTCGCCGCTGGCCAACGATGCGGCCTTCATGAACACGGTCTGCCCAACGTGCGGAGGGCCGGCGACGCGCGACCCCGACACCATGGACACGTTCGTCGACTCGTCGTGGTACTACGTCCGGTATCTCGACCCGCACAACGCGGGCGCACCGTTCGACGGCGACCGTGCGTCGGCATGGATGCCCGTCGATCAGTACATCGGCGGCGCGGAGCACGCGGTGCTGCACTTGCTCTATGCGCGGTTCTTCTACATGGTCATGATCGACAGCGGCTATCTGCGCGGCGACGACGAGCCGTTCACGCGCCTGTTCAACCAGGGGATGCTGCTCTACCGCGGTGAGAAGATGTCGAAGTCGCACGGCAACGTCGTCGGGATCGACGAGGCGGTCGAGAAGTACGGCGTCGACGCGATGCGGCTGTTCTTGCTCAAAGCGGGGCCGCCCGAAGACACGCTGCCGTGGACCGATGAGGGGATCGTCGGGCGCGTCCGCTTCGTGCAGCGCGTGTGGCGCGCGGTCGAACCGCACGCTCGGACCGCACGCAGCGTGCCGCTCGACCGCCTGCCGGAGCTGGGCGGGGACGCGCAGCGCGAGCTGGTGCGCGCGCTGCACGTCGCGCTCGAGTCGGGCCAGAACGAGACCGAAACGCACCGCTTCCACTACAACGTCACCACCGCCAAGCTCGACGAGCTCATCAACCTGCTCACCGCCGCCATGCGCGAGCCGGGCGGCGCCGCGGACCCCGCGGTGCGCTACGCCGTGCACGCGCTGCCGATCGTGCTGGCCCCGTTCGCTCCGCACCTTGCCGACGAGCTCTGGTCGCGGATGGGCTACGAACGCAGCGTGCATCTCGAGCGCTGGCCCGACCCCGATCCGGCCGCGCTGCGGGTCGACACGATCACGCTGGTCGTGCAAGTCAACGGCAAGGTGCGCGCGAAGATTCAAGCCGCCCCGGGGATCGCCGAGGACGACGCCTTCGCGCTGGCGATGCGCGAGCCGACCGTCACCGCCCAGATCGACGGCAAGCAGGTGCGCAAGCGCATCTTCGTTCCCGACAAGCTCCTCAACATCGTGGCGGCCTAGATGACGTACGAGATTCGACCCGACGACGCGCTCGTCGTGGTCGACGTCCAGCACGACTTTCTGCCCGGCGGCGCGCTGGGCGTCGCCGAGGGCGAGCGGATCTTCGAGCCGATCGACGACCTTGCACCGCGATTCGGGCGCGTCTACGCGACGCGCGACTGGCATCCCGCCGATCACTCGTCGTTCGCGCAGCACGGCGGACCGTGGCCGGTGCACTGCGTCGCCAACACGCACGGCGCCGCGTTCGACCCGCGTCTCGATCTCGCCCACGTCGACGTCGTGGTCGACAAAGGCGTCGACCGGGACACCGACGGCTACAGCGGATTCGCCGCCACCTCGCTGGCGGCGGACCTGCGCGAACACAACGTGCGGCGCGTCTTCGTCTGCGGGTTGGCGACGGACTACTGCGTCAAGGCGACGGCGCTCGACGCGCAGGCCGCCGGTTTCGAGGCGGTCGTGCTCGAAGACGCGGCGGCCGCGGTCAACGTGGAACCCGGCGACGAGGAGCGCGCCTTGGCGCAGCTGCGCCAGGCCGGCGTCGCAGTTGCCCGCAGCGGCGACGTCGTCGGCAACGTATCACGGTAGCGTACGGCGCGCAGGTCGCCGCCGTCGAGCCGCACGGGCTCGAGGCGATCGACGCGCGCGAGCGGCACGGTTCGCCGCCCGATCTGTTCCGGCTGTGGTTCGCCGCGAACGCCGAGACGGCGACCTTCGCGGTCGGCATTCTCACCACGGCGTTGTTCGGGACGTCGTTCGTGGGCGCCGCGCTGGGCATCGTCGCCGGCAACGCGCTGGCCTACGCGATCGTCGGCGCGCTGTCGCGCGGCGGCCCGCGCTACGGCGTTCCGCAGATGGTCGTCTCGCGGCTCGCGTTCGGCCGCGACGGCAACGTCGCGCCGGCGCTGCTCGCGTTTCTGGCCGGCGTCGGTTGGTTCGCGATCGACAGCGTCTTCGGCGCGCAGGCGCTCGCCGCGTTGGCGCACGTCGGCTACCCGCTCGCGCTGACCATCCTGCTGTGCGCGCAGATCGCGCTGGCGATCTACGGCTACAACGCGATCCACGCGTTCGAGCGCTACGCGGGGATCCTGCTGGCGCTGGGTTTCATCGCGATCGCGATCGGGACGCTGGCGCACGCGCGACTCGGCGCGCCGTTCGATCCGCACGCGCCCGCGGCGGGCGGCGGCGAGCTCGCCGGGATCGTGTTCTCGGCGGCGTTGGCGTTCTCGTACGCGGTGGGCTGGGGACCAGCCGCCTCGGACTACGCGCGCTATCTCCCGGCGACGAGCTCCCCGCGTGCGGTGAGCTGGTGGGCCGCGCTGGGCGGGTTCATCCCGTCGACGCTGCTCGAGCTGCTGGGGGCGGCGGCGGTGACCGCGGTGCGCGGACCCGGCATCGCCGTCGCGACGCCGGCCGCCACGATCGGCTTGCTCTTCGGCGGCGGTCCCTTGGCGACGGTCGGACTGCTGACGGTGCTGCTGGGAACGCTCAGCGCGAATTGCTTGAACCTCTATTCCGGAGCGCTCTCCGCGCTCGTCGCCTGGGATGCTCGCCGGCGTCCCGCCGTCGCGCTCGGCGCCGGTGCGGCGTTCGCGGTGCTGGCCACCGTGCTGCTGCTCGCGGCGCGCGCGAACGACCCCACGGCGCGCTACGCGCCCTGGATCGTCGTCCTCGCCGCGCTTGCCGTCGGCGGCTTGGCGGCAACGGTCGTGCGCTGGACGCTGGTGCGCTGGCAGTCTGCGCTCGCGGTCGGCGCGCTCGGCGGCGCCCTGGCGCTCGCGGGCAGCGACCCGGGAGCGACCGCCCATCTCTACACCAACTTCCTATCGCTGCTCTCGACCTGGGCTGCGCCGTGGGCGGCGGTGCTGTTGGCCGGTCGCGGCGCGACGGGAGCCGTCGGCACTCGCGCGCTCGTCGCGTGGCTGGCGGGGATCGCCGCTTCGCTGCCGTTCTGGCAGCAATCGTGGTTCACCGGGCCGATCGCGGCAGCGCATCCGCAGCTCGGGGACCTGAGCTATTTCGTGAGCTTCGCGGTCGCGTACGTCATCGCGAGGGAAGCGCGCAGCCCGGTGTCGCAGACCGCGCCATGACGCACACCGCTTTGCGGACCGCTCTCGTGGCCGTGGTCGCCTTCGGCGCCGGCTTCGCGGTCTCGCACGTCCCGCAGCCCGCGCGCGCCGCCGCCGCGCCGCTCCAAGCCGCGGCCATCGACCTCGGCGCAATTACGGCCGCCGATCTGCCGACGCCGGCTCCGACCAACCCGAACCTGCGCGCCAAGACGCTCGTCGTCGCCGACGGCGCGACCGCGCAAATTCAGCTCGGCACGGTCATCAAGCACTATCACGCCGACGCGAACGAGATCCAGTACGTCGTCTCGGGTTCGGGCACCGAGTGGCTCGGCGACAAGCAGGTCGCGCTCAAGCCCGGCATGCTGCTGATCATCCCCATGGGAACGCCGCACGCCGGAACGACCGACGCGAACCTCAAGATCCTCTCGTTCAAGACGCCGCCGCAAGCCCCAACCGACGTTCACCCCGTTCCGTAGACGCCAGCCGCGCGTCGTGCTAGGCCGGCAGTTCTAGCACGTGCTCAGTGACATCAATATCCGCATGGGCCTTCTTTGTTTCCAGCAGGAAGCGCCCGAGAACGGTCTTTATAAAAACGTGCCAGTACGCGGGACGATCTGCCGACTGGGTCTGACTCAGCGAAGGAAGATTTGCGACTAGGAGGTCTCTAGGCAGGGCAACAGCGGCCGCAAGACCCTCGCATCCGAACACCGCAAACCCAGAACGGACGCCCTCGACGAAGAGCTGCTGCGGCGGATGGAAGGCATACCAGTACGAGGCTTTCTCCGCTGATCCGTAGTTCTTTGAGATTGCGAGAGAATAGCGTGTCTCGCAGTCGAGCGATTCGTACAGTGAGCGGCGAACCTTCTTGAACTTTGTGCGATGCCGTGCCTCCATTGCACTCAAGACTCGTCGACGGAGCTCTTCTTTGGCGGACGCGGAATCGTCATTTCCGGAAGCCTTCGCTTTGCTTTGCGGCTCGGAACCAGGCGAGCCAACCTCCTGACGTTCCTCGACGGTCACGGCCAACGCGGTCTCGAACACAACCTCTAGCAAGCCATCGACGCGCGTGTACTCTCGCGGTCGAAGAATTGCGCGGATCTTGTCAAGCACTGCTTCTTGTTCGACGCTGTCACGATGCAGGAATGCCAATTTGAAGAGTGCGTCGATCCCGATCAGCCGCATGTCCCATGCATGCTTGCTCCCGCGAACTTGAGCCTCAAGCTCACCAGTATCTTGGCGACCGACAACAACAAGAACCGACGATGCAGCCAGGTTCGCGCCGGACTCGCCAGCTACTGTATTTCGATACACCGCAAGGCGGTCTAGAGAAATACGGTACGCGTCGGATGTCTTGACCTCAACGATGAACATCCAGTCAGCGGCTCGCCAAGTACCGTCAGGCGCAGGCATTGCGCGCGATCCCTGGTAACGGCCGAATTCTACGTCGAAGCCAAGACGGCAGCCCAGCTCGTTGATCACATCTTGCAGAAAATAGCCGCTGTCCTCTGCTTTCCCGTCCTCCAAACACTCGCGAGCAAATCGTTGGAGGTCCTCGAGGCTGACGGCCTGCAAGCAATTCCTGATTTCGCGGCTGGTCTCGACGTCGCGGATCTTCCCATTACCGGCGAGCCCAATTATTTGCTTCGAGTGCTTGCCTTCGAGCTGCCCAGCAACCCAAAGCTCCGTAAGCGTAGCCATCAGATCGTTGGATGCTCCTTCCCCTTAAAGTACTCGTAGGTCTTGCGCATCCCGTCGATCAGTGCGACCTCCGCTTCCCAGCCGAGGTCGCGCTTGGCTTTGGCCGGGTTGAAGTACACTTCGCGAGCGTCGCCCGGGCGGCGCTCGGCGCGCGTGATCGGGGCCTCGAAGCCGGTGACGTCGACCATCACGCGGTAGATCTCGTTGACCGAGGTCGGCTTGCCGGTGCCGATCGCGTAGATCTCGCCCGGACCCTCGGTGAGCGCCGCGACGTTGGCTCGTACCACGTCGCCGACATAGACGTAGTCCCGCGTCTGCTCGCCGTCCCAGTCGATGCGCACGCCTTGGCGCTGCAGAAACTTGCCCAAGAAGATTGCGATCACGCCGGCCTCGCCGTTGGGGTCCTGCCGCGGACCGTAGACGTTGCCGTAGCGCAGCGCGGTGTAGTCGAGACCGTGCTCGGCCTTGAAGAAGCGCAGATAGTGCTCGGTCACCATCTTGGTGATCCCGTACGGGGATTCGGGCCGCTGCGGCGAGTCCTCGTCGACGGGCATCCTGTCGACGTCGCCGTAGGTCGCCGCACTCGAGGCGAAGATCACCTTGCGCGTGCCCGCCTTGACCGCCGCTTCGAGGACGTTCAACATCCCGACGACGTTGACGTTGGCGTCGTACTTGGGGTCGCGCGAACCGATCGCCACCGAGTGTTGCGCCGCGTGATGGCTGACGACTTCGGGTTTGTACTCGGCGAAGATCCGTTGGAGGCCGTCGTCGCGAACGTCCATGTGAACGAACGAGACGCCGTCGGGGATGTTCTCGCGGCGCCCGCCGCCGTTGGACCACAGGCTGTCGACGACGACGACTTCGTTCCCCTGCGCGACGAGCGCGTCGACGATGTGCGATCCGATGAATCCGGCTCCGCCGGTGACGACGATACGCATGCGAGGGCCATCCGTTCGGCCTCGTCACGCGCTCTCCCCTAGCACCACGCCGGCGCCGCGTGATCGAGCGGCGTGAAGCGCGCTCCGCTGCTCGTTCCGGCGCTTGCGTTCGTCGGTGCGATCGCCGCCGACGCGCACGGCTGTGCGCTGTGGGCGTGCATCGCAGCACTCGGGGCGCTCGCGTCGGGCCGCGCGCGCATCGCGGCCGCGTTCGGCTTGGCCGGACTCGTGCTGGCCGCGAGGTACGGACACCCGGCGATGTTGACCGCCGAGTCGCGCATTTGGCGCTTCGCCGGCACCGTGACCGGCGACGTGCGCAGCGAAGAACGCAGCGCGACGTTCGCGTTCGCGCTCGACGGCGGCCCGGTGGTTCGCGCCCGCGTCCGCGACGACGCGGTCATCCCGGGCGAACGCCTGGTGATACGCGGACGGCTCGTTCCGTTCGACGAAGCGCGCAATCCCGGCGAGCCGTCGCGCCGCGCGATCGCGCTTGGCGAGGGACTCGCCGGCGAACTCGCCGGCGACCGTGTCGTGGCTCGCGCGCCGCCGGATCCGCATGACGTACGCGTCTGGCCGGCCCGCGCGCGCGCTTGGCTCTCGGCACGCTTGCGCGCGATCGTGCGCGAGCCCGAAGCGACCGTGATCGCCGGAGCGCTGTGGGGCGAACGGGGAACGCTTCCGCCGCAGCTGCGCGACGATTTTCAGGCTACCGGGACGGTGCACGTGCTCGTCACGGCGGGCCTGCACCTCGGGGTGATCGCCGCGCTGGTGCTCGGCGCATTGCGGCTGTGCCGCGTCCCGCGCGTCGCCGCGTCGCTGTCGGCAATCCCGGGCTTGATCGCCTACGCGTGGCTGACCGGAGGTCATCTGCCCTCGCAGCGCGCGGCCGTGATGGTGTCGGTCGCGTTGCTCGCCCGCGCCTGCGGCGGGCGCGTCGTGTCGTGGAACGCGCTGGCGGCGGCCGCGCTCGTCGTGGCCGCGATCTGGCCCGCCGCGGTCAGTACCGTCTCGTTCGCGTTGTCGTTCTCGTGCGTCTCCGCGATCGTTCTGTTCGCGCGCCCGCTGCAGCACGCGCTGGAACGCCTGGAGCTGCCCGAGCGCGTGCGCGAAGCGCTGGCGCTCACGATCGCGACGCAGGTCGGCGTGTGGCCGCTCAGCGCGGCGACGTTCGGCCTGGTCGCACCGTACGCGGTATTGGCCAACGCCGTCGTGGTCCCGGCCACCGGAATCGCCATGCTCGCCGGGATCGCAGCGCTGCTGCTGGGCAGCGTCCCGCTGCTCGGCGGCGCGGCGGCGACGATTGCGGTGTGGGACGTCGACGCGATCCTGCACGTCGTCGGTGCCGTCGCCGCGTTGCCGGGCGCGCGGGTCTGGGTCGCGCCGCCGCCCGCGTTCGCGATCGTCGCGTACGACGCCGCGGCCGTCGCCGCCGCGCTCATCCTGCCGCACCGGCCGCGCCGGGCGATCGCGCTGCTCGCGCTCGCGAGCGCGGCCGTCGTTGCGTCGACGCTGCGCCTCCCCGACGGGCGGCTCACCATCACGATGCTCGACGTCGGCCAGGGCGACGGAATCGTGGTACGTACGCCGCGCGGTCACACCATCCTCATCGACAGCGGCGGCCGCCTCGAACGCGGCCCCAGCATCGACGGCCGCTCACCCGCCGAGCTGGTCGGTGAGCGCGTCGTCCTCGCGTATCTCAAACGCGAAGGGATCCGTCACGTCGATCTGCTCGTGAACACGCACCCCCACGGCGATCACGTCGGCGGGTTCGCACCGATCGTGCGTGCGTTGCGGGTCGATGCGATCGCGGATAGCGGGCAGTCGTACGGCGGCCACGCCTTCAACGACGGGCTGCGCGAAGCGACCGCGCATCACGTTCCGGTTCATGTCGCTCGGTGCGGTGACCGCTGGGCAACCGACGACGGCGTGACGATTTCGGTGCTCTCGCCCTGCGGCGCACTCTTCGCCGACGGCAAGAACGACGTGAACGAAAACTCGGTGGTCGCGATGCTGGTTTATCGAGATTTCCGCATGCTGTTCATGGGAGACGCCGGATTTGCCGCCGAGCAGCGTCTGCTCGAGAGCGGCGTCGATCTGCACGCCGACGTCGTGAAGGTCGGCCATCACGGGTCGGCATATTCGTCTGCGCCCGGCTTCGTCGCTGCCGTTCATCCGCACGACGCCCTCATCAGCGTCGGTCGCCACAACCTGTTCGGCCACCCTGCAGCGGCTACGCTGACGGTCCTGCAGCGATCAGGTACAATGGTGTATCGCACCGACCAATGCGGCGCGATCACCGTGGAATTCGGTCCCAACAACCGAATCACACCAATGCTGCGCTGCCCCTAGCGGAGCCCGAACACTACCAGTGAATTTTGCGCGGGTTTTTCGGCGTCCACGGGCAGAGAAACGCCGTGCGAGCGCCGTGCTCGTCGAGGATTCTAAAGGTTCGTTCGGTCTCGCGACTGCGTTGCAGCCGCGCAAACGGGCCGTCTTTGAACGTCAAGATTCCGCTCTGCGACGAATAGCTGTACCGGCCGCGGCCACCATCGAAGGTCGAATACGTGCTTGCGTCAAGGATGCCGAATTGCAGGCCCACGACTTCCATTGCGTCTTGATTCATGCAGCCGTATACGCCGACGCGGAGCGGGGCCGCCTTGAACGCCGCCGGAGCGATCGTCACCCCGGGCGCATTCACTGCTGCGCGCGGGCTCACCGAGCTCGTGCGTACTGCGACTCGGTCAGCGCCCTGCAACGCACGGACGTCGGATGCCGCAAACACCGTCTCTTGATCGGGGTGCGAATCGCAGCGCAGCAGATATCCGCCCGTGGCGCGCCGTGCTCCGATAACGGTGCAGTGATCCCATAGCGTTCCGATGCGGCCTTCGACGCGACTGCCGGCTGCAAAGGTCACCTCTTGTGCCGGAACGGGGAGCGGCAAGACCGCGAAGATCAACAGCCCGGCAAACCCGGTGATCATGGCAATCTGGTTCGAGAAGCGCATTGGCTAAAACCTCAACGTCGCGCGCGGAACAGCCGCGACTGAGACGAGCGCGACGATCCACTATTGCCGCATTCCGCAAAAGGGCCTGCCGCAAGCGACGCAGCGGACCCTCTTGCATTTGTTGCGCAGGCCCGCGCCAGTCCAAATTTTGAGCGGCGGACGCTCAGGTCGACTTCAATTTGTGGCAACCTCATCCAACACATCCTTTGGAGTTATGTCCATCAACTCGACGGTTCGGAAGAGGACCACGGTGAGGCGCGCGGGCGGCCGACGTAACGAGACGACGGGGCGGTGCCCCCTAGCCCAGTGATGTGCAACGGCGGGCTGCGCGAAGCGACCGCGCATCACGTTCCGGTTCATGTCGCTCGGTGCGGCGCTGCGCCGTGCGTTGGCCGGCGCGTGGGGCGTCTTCGGCGTGCAGAACACGTTGGAGGCGGGCGTCGAGCATGAAGAGGCGCAGGGCAAGCGTCTTGCGACGCTGGCGCGCGAGGCCGGCGTCGAACACTACGTCTACACATCCGTGGGATCGGCGCACAAGCGGACGGGCATCCCGCACTTCGACAACAAGTGGCGCATCGAGGAAACCGTGCGCGGCCTCGGCTTCCCCTCGCATGTGATCCTGCGTCCGGTGTTCTTCATGGAGAACCTGCTAGCGCCCTACAGTCTCCAAGGCCCCACGCTCGCCTGGGCGCTCGGGCCAGGCACGAAGCTACAGATGATCGCGGTGGACGACATCGGCTGGTTCGGCGCGCGCGCGTTCACCGACGCCGCCGCATTGAACCGCCGCGAGATCGATCTCGCCGGTGACGTACGAACGATGCCGGAGGCGGCGGAGATTCTGACGGAGGCGCTGGGTCGGCCGATCGCGTTCGCGCAGACGCCAATCGAACAGGTCCGGCAGTACAGCAACGATACGGCGTTGATGCTGCAATGGTTCGAGCGCGTCGGCTACAGCGCCGACATCGCTGGCCTGGAACGCGAGTTCGGCCGCGCGCTCACGAAGCTCCCCGACTGGGCACGCCGCCACGCTCAAGGAGAGCTCGCATGAAAGCGGTCAGATTGTTGGAATACGGTGGGCAGTTGGTGTTCAACGATGCACCGACGCCGACGATCGCACGCGACGAGATCTTGGTGAAGATCAAGAGTACCGCCGTCAATCATCTGGATCTTGTTGAGGCCTCCGGAACGGCAAGACAGATACTCCCGATCGACCTGCCGTGGATACCTGGTCATGAGTTTTCAGGGGTCGTCGAACAGATTGGCAGTGACGTTACGGCATGTGCGCCAGGTGATGCCGTGTTCGGTGTCAGCGAAATAGGCGGCGCGTACGCGGAGTATCTGGCTGTCAAGCCGGCGGCCATCGCAAGGAAACCANNCACCTGGAAAAGGGACAAACGATTCTGATCCATGGTGGTGCCGGCGCGGTGGGCGCCTATGCCGTGCAATTGGCATTGCATGCCGGTGCCACCGTCATTGCCACGGCAAGCGGCGACGATGAGGCGTACCTCAATTCCATCGGAGCAAGCCGGGTTATCGATTATCGAGAGGCGCAGTTCGAGAAGGTTCTGCGAGTGAAGGTCGATGTGGTCTTCGACTTGATCGGTGGCGATACACAGAAGCGGTCGTTCCTCGTCTTGAAGGAAGGCGGCCATCTCGTCGCTACCACCCAGCCCGTATCGCAGGAAGAGACCGCGCGGCACCGTGTGTCGGGCGCGATGATGAGGCTCGCGCCGTCGGCGGACGGGCTCGGCAGAATCGCGCGACTGCTGGAAGAGGGGACGATACGACCAGACGTCGCGACCGTGTACGCGCTCCAGGATGCGGCCCAGGCCTGGAAGGACATCGCCGGNNTCGCCCAGTGGGCCGGGAGCGGCAAGACGCAGGTCACACGGCAAGATCGTGCTTCGTGTGGCCTAGACATCTCCAACGAGTGACCTCGGCGATCAGATCTGGCCTTAGAGCGTTGGTAGATATGATGACCCTCGCAATGAGTGTGGCCGTGCTGATGAGTGCGCCGGTGCTTGCGTCTCCCGGCTCGCAGTCGCACGCACGACTCCACTGGAGTGAGCGGACGAAGGTTCTATCACCGGACCGAGCATGGCAACTGGCGGTGTTTCCGGCGCTCCACTCCGAGAACAACGACACACTGACGCATCGCAAGGGAAAGAAGGCGCGTGCCGAGTTTTTCCGTGACTCGAGATGGCCACGCTTCTCATTGCGGGATCACGAAACGCTCCACGCGCTCGACAGGTTTACTCGCGCGGCCGTCATGGCGCGGCAAAGGGATACCGTGCATTGCCGTGCGGATGAGATCGATCTCGCGGGCACTGATCGCCGCCGAGGTCACGACATGCAGCACTTGGTCGCCATTGCGCCAAACGAAGTTTTCCTTCCGGTTTCTCGGATTCGGCTTACCGTCACGCGGGACATCGTCGGCATCGTAGATGTAGCGCGCCGCCGGCAGGCTCAGGGCCGAATAGCGATCCGCGACAATCTGGAACGTGCGGCCACCTGCACGGACATATGCAAAGGTGACTTGCAGGCCGTCGGTAGTCCATGCGTTTGTTTGTCTCGACCACACGGCGAGCGGAGCAGTAAGAACCTTTCGGCTCACGATATCGGCCGGTAGGCCAATCGGTGCAACAACGGTGAAGTTTGCTCGTTGCTTAGCCTCGGCGAGTGACGCCTGAACCGGATTGACAACGCGCATGGCCTCGGGCAGAGCTTTGGGGATTCTCGGCCCGATTACAGCTGCGTGCAGCGCAGCAACGTACCGTTCTTCGATGCTCTGCATAAGTGCCGGAGAACGCGCCGTTAGGAACAAGCCCGCGACGATCACTGCCGCTGAGGCTACCGCAATACGAGCGCGAAGAGGGCTCCCGGACGGGTGTTCGCGCCGGGCGTGCATTCGGCGACGAATTGCACTGAGATCGATCGGTGGGATGGCTGCTTTCATCAGACTGCTCCGTATTTCAGTGCAAGTGCGTGCGTCATCGAACATTAGGGCAGGCCTCCAGGCCGGGCGAAGTGCTCGAATCGATAACGGCGAGAGCCCTGCGAAGAGCACGCCGAGCTAGCATCAGGTGGAACCGGATCGTCGCAGCGGGCGCGCCCATAACGGACGCAATCTCGCTGCTGTTGAAGCCGGCGTAGTAGCGCAGCACCACCGCGGTGCGCTGCGACTTCGGCAGCGTTGCGATGGCAGCGAGGATATCCAAACGTTCGACGTCGCTCGACACCGCGTGCGGCTCAACCGGTGAGCTGAACTCCGCCATCTTCTTTAGCCGTTTGGCGGACACCATTGCATGGCGGATAATGATCCGATACATCCACTGGTAGAACGCTTCGGTGGAGCGTAACGCCGGGAGGCCGAGCGCAATGCTGGCGCACGCCTCTTGAGCGGCATCTTCGGCCAATCCCCGATCGTGCAACACACCCAATGCGACGCGAAATGCCTCCGGCCAAAGCGCGACGAGGAGCGTCTCCAGAGCGGCACCATCGCGCTGCGCCTCACGTACGAGACCGGGATCGACCGTGAACCCCATTCGGGCTTCTCCGTTTCGAGGGCTGGTTATCCCTTACAGAGTGGCCGCCGCGCCAGGGTGTTGGCAGGGCAGCGGTGTTCGAGGGGTCGCAATTCGCGCGGAGCAGAAAGTCGACCGCGATGCGTCTTCAGGCCAGCCTCGTCGCTATCGTACTGTGGTTTGCTGCGGCGCCGTCGGTGCAGCCCGTCTCGGCTGCTCCTTCGCAGCAGGCGCCGCTCCTCAAGGCAGCCATACAGTCGAAGATCGATACCGACGTCCGGGCGCTCTTGAGCGCGGCGCACGCCCAGGGGGCGACGATCGCGATCGTTCAAGGCGGAGCGATCGTCTACACGCGCGGTTATGGACTGCGCGACGTTGCAAACTCATTGCCGTCCGACGCCCATACGCGCTACGAGATCGGGTCGATCACGAAGCAGTTCACCGCGGCCGCGATTCTGCAACTGAAGGAAGCCGGCAAGATCGATCTCGACGCGACGGTCGCCACGCATCTTCCGTCGATCTCGCACGCCAGGGAGATCACGGTCCGGCAGCTTCTGACGCATACGAGTGGGCTACAGGATTACGTCAACATCCCGAACTTCGAGACGCTTGCCGGAACGCCGGCGACGTTCGATCAGTTGATGTCGCGAATTTCCAAAGAGCCGCTCGCCTTCACGCCTGGTGCACAGTTTGCGTACTCGAGCACGAACTACTTGATGCTCGGCCGGATCATCGAGCTCGTTTCAGGTCAAAGCTGGGAAGCGTACGTACAGCAGCACCTCTTCGCCCCTGCCGGCATGATGGATTCGGCGACGATGGCACAAGAAGGCCAGCTTGCGGACATGGCGCGTGGTTACGTGTATGCGCAGGGCCACACCGCCGAGTCCAAGCCAATCGCCGAATCCTGGGCGTCCTCCGCCGGAGGCATCGTGTCCACGGCCGGCGACCTGCAGAAATGGGCCGAGGCGTTGTCTTCGGGCCGCATCATCTCGACATCCGACTACCAGCTCCTCACCAGCCCTGCGCGGCTGACGGACGGTTCTGCCGGCGAATACGGATTCGGAATGAAAATCGATCGCTTTGAGGGTCAGCCGCGAGTCTGGCACGACGGCAACACCAATGGCTTCGATGGAAGTGACCAGTTTTTTCCGAGCCAAGACGTGCGCATCATCGTCTTGACAAACAGCCTAGACGGCGGCAGCAGCCAAATCGCCCAACACATTTACAACGACCTCTTTCCCGCCATTGCGGCCGCCGCTCTGCGGGCGGAAGAGGCCGCGCAGCATTCCGCATCGGCGTTACTCTATGCTCGCTCACTTCGGGTGATGAACGGCCTTCGGCAGCCGAAGTATCTCGCATACCGCCTGGAAAGCTCGAGCGACGGTCTGGAGTTTTATCTTTGGGCCGACGCTCGCGGTCAGGTTTGGCTGCGTGGCCACGACGGTTCGACCACCGATGCCTGGACGTTTCGTCACCGCACATTCGACTACATGAGTGAAATCGTTCACGTCTCGGACGGTCGTCGTTTCGTTTCAGCACGTTCGGTTTTCGATCCGACGTGGTACGGCGCGGTTCGTGCGATGCGTCTTGGGATGTTCCTCAACCAACAAGTCCCGGTGGCACCTCGCGATAGTACCGAGGCAAGTGACGCCGGTGAGCCGCTCAAGGCGATCGGGGCGGTCTCCGTGACGGGCCCCGCCGTGTACGACATCGAGGATCGTGGTGCCGCATCGTGCCCGAACGGGCAGCCAGGCCACGCCTTGCACTTCACCTCGCGCAGTAGCGTCTACGAGCATCAGTTGAGCGACGTCGTCATCGAGACCAGCTCGGCACGCCTTTGTGTCATCAGATTCCTGGCTCGCGGCGCGGGAACTGTCGTAACCTCCGGTTCGTTCGAGCAACACTACGCCGACGTCAACGGCTACTGGGTGCAGACGGACGGCGTGCTCGATGGGATGTGGCAGGCTTCGAGGCTTTCACGGAAGCGTCACGGCGTTTGGCGCTATCGCTTGGTCGACATGAGCTTCCCTGCTACGCTATCAAACGAGATTTTCGCGGCGCACTTGTAATCTCAGAGATCCTCGTAGCGTTCTCATTGCACTTGCAATGCGTCGCTGCCTATCGGTGGCACGGCGCAGTCCCGCGCTTCAGTGGGGGCGTGCCACGGCGATCCCGTCGGGAGTGAGGCCCGCCACAAAGGGCGACCCGGCTACCGGCGTCAGCGCGCCGCTTGTCGCGTCGATGGTATACGCGGAAACACCGCTGAGGCCGGCTGCATAGGCGAACTTGCCCGCAGGGTCGGCGGCCACGGCAACGGGCGCAGCGCCCGACCCGAACGGCGATCCCGCCACCGGCGTCAGCGCACCACTGGTCGCGCTAATGGTGTAGGCGGAAACAGCGTTGGAGCCGAGATCGGCGACAAACGCGAACCTACCGGTCGGATCGACGGCGATGCCGGCAGGAGCGTTTCCCGTACCGAACGGCGACCCGGGTACCGGCGTCAACGCGCCGCTCGTCGCGTTGATTGCCGATCCCGAAACGGTGGAGTCGCTGACGTTGGTCGCATACGCGAACTTGCCCGCCGGATCAACTGCGACGCCGGGACCCTGGCCCGCCGCAAACGGCGACCCGGGCACAGGCGTCAACGCGCCGCTCGTCCCGTCGATCGCAAAGGCGGAAACAGTGCCGTCGGCGATGTTCGTCACGTACGCGAACTTGCTCGTCGCCGCCACGCCCTGGGGGCTGGTGCCCACCGCATAGGGCGAGCCCACGACCGGCGCCAACGCACCGCTCGCCGCATTGATCCGAAAAGCGGAGATGGTGTTGTTACCCTGGTTGGTCACGAAGGCGAACGTGCCCGTCGGATCAACGGTTACGGCTGTCGGGTTGGGACCGCCGGAGAACGGCGACCCCGCTACCGGCGTCAGCGCACCGCTGCTCGCGTTGATCGTGTAGGCGTAGATGAATACGCTTGGGGAACTGGGCTCCCCGATCGTCGTCACATAGGCGAACTTGCCCGAGGGATCGACAGCGATGCTGTCAGGGTTCGTGCCGGTCGCAAACGGCGAACCCGGCACCGGGGTCAGCGCGCCGCTGGTCGCGTTGACGGCGTAGGCCGAAATCGTGTTGGAACTGAGGTTCACCGCATAGGCGAACTCAACGAGGGAGCCGACGACGTTCACCGCGACCGTTGCATTGTCGTCTTTGCCCTGCTTGCCGGTCACCGTAATCGTACAGGTTCCCGGACCGACGGGTGTCACCGTAAACGTAGCGCCCGACCCGCCGTCATCGCCTTCATGATGCCTGGTGTCCCGCTCCTCATCATCTCTTTTTGGCGGCTTGGTGGTTGCGGCCGACACGGTGGCGCAGCTCGTATTGGACGAACGCGCGGTGATGTCGCGAGAATCTTCGCCCGTTACCGTGAACGTTTGCGGCGCACCGCCCACCGAAAACGTGAGAGAATTTGGCGCGACCGCGATCTGCGAAGCGTCGCCTTGCCGACTCTCGCCGCGGGGAACCGATTTGCTTTGCGCTGCGGGAACGAGCCCGGCGGACGGCGTGCCGGTCCCCGACGAACCTGCGCATGACGCTAAGAACCCGGTCACAGCCAGAAGCGCGAGCATCCGGGATGCGAGGCTGAATTGAATCAAGGGAGTCGCCTTCGGGGCCCTGCAAAAGCGAGGCCAAGTGCGCGCGCCAACGCTGCTGGACCCGACCCGGCGGGCGAGGTGTAGAGCCCAAAGCCTGCCACACCGAGGACCTGTCAGCTTGCACGAGCACACAAACACTCCTCTGCTGTCGCTACTGTCGCGCCACACGGTCAATATTGAACAGGGCGTTGATCCGGCGCTTCGAACCCGGAACATATCGTGAGCAAGCAGCGGCCGCCGGGTTCGAATTGGGGCGACTACGGAGTCGACGACCGCGTCGGGCGGCTCAACGAGCTCACGCCCGACCGCGTCGTGCAGGCGGCGGCGGAGATTCGGACGGGGCAGCGGTTTTGCCTCAGCCTTCCGCTCGACTATCCGGGCGGAAACGTCGTCTTTCCGTTCCGCCTTCCACCGCAGCGCAAGGTCGTCGACCGGATGGGGTTCGTGGCGCACGACTTCCCGTTCTCGCGCCAGCGCGAAGGCGCGACCGGCGTCGTCAACGACGATATCGTGACGCTGTGGACGCAGTACTCGACGCAATGGGACGCGTTCGGGCACGTCGGTTCGCACTTCGACGCGAACGGCGACGGCGAGGCCGAGGTCGTCTACTACAACGGCCACTATCCGGGCCCCGACGTCGACGGGATGGCGACGATCGGGCTGCAAGGCCGCGGCGTCATGGTCGACCTCCATCGCAAGTACGGACACGCGAAGATCGCCGTCGACCACGCCATGTTCGAGGAGATCTTGCGCGAGCAGGGCGTGGTCGTCGAGCCGGGCGACATCCTCGCGCTGCGCACGGGCTGGGCGCAGCTCTTGGTCGACATGAAGGGCTCGCCGGACAAAGAGGTCGTGCACAACTCCGGCGCCGGGCTCGACTCGCGCGACCCGAAGATGCTCGAGTGGATCGCTCGGAGCGGCGTCGCGGCGATCGTCGCCGATAACCTCGCCGTCGAAGCCTACCCGCCCAAACCGGGCGAGGCCGGCACGCCCTACTTGCCGCTGCACGAGCTCTGCCTTTTCAAGCTCGGCATCAACTTGGGCGAGATGTGGTATCTCACCGAGCTGGCCGACTGGCTTCAACACAACGAGCGCACGCGCTTCTTCTTGACCGCGCCACCGCTGCGCTTGCGCGGCCACGTCGGTTCGCCCGTCACCCCGATCGCAACGGTCTGAGGAGATTGACTATGGACCTGGATCCGGACGGCAACCCGATTCTAGTGGATCAACACCTCTAGGTACGATTGGCAGGTTGATCGCGCGAGGCGTTCGGCGGGAAATCCGGCAGCGATTGGATTTGGCCGTTCCAGCGAAGTGCTTCTACGTCGTCGAACAACGCGATGTCGGTGCGGAGCGTCGCGAGCGTCCGAAAGAGCAGCACCAGGTCGCGGTCGCGCGCGAGAATCTGCGCCAGCTTGGCGGGACTCGCAACGCTGACGTTCCAGTCGCGCGGGTCAGCCGGGATCGCTTCGAGGTGCCCGTACTTGGCAAGGACGGCCGCGGCTGATTTCGCGCCCCACCCGGCTAACCCCGGGAAGCCGTCCGCCGCGTCACCGACCAGCGCCAAATAGTCCGGAATGCTCTCCGGCCGAACGCCGAACTTGGCGACGACCCCAGCTTCGTCGAAAAATGTCCGGGTACGGCGATTGAGCTGCACGACGCGGGTGCCGCGCACGCACTGCGCGAGGTCTTTGTCCGGCGTGCAGATGATCACGCGCTCGACGCGCGGATCGCCGGCTGCGGCGGCGGCCGCCGCCGCCAAAGCGTCATCGGCTTCGAATTCGACCATCGGCCACACGACGATCCCGGCTTCGACGAGCGCCTCTTCGAGCAGCGGGAACTGCGCGAAGAGTTCGGGGTCGATCCCCTCACCCGTCTTATATCCTGGCCACAGGCCATTGCGGAACGATTCGATCACGTGGTCGGTGGCGACGCCGAGATGGGTCGCACCCTCGCGCAGCAGGCCGCGGATCGACGCGAGCACGCCGCGGACCGCCGCAATCTCCCGGCCCTGGGCGTCACGTGCCGACGGCAGCGCGTAGTAGTGGCGAAACAGCTCGTAGGTGCCGTCGATGACGTGGACTAGCACGAAGGCAGTGTTGCTGAGGACCGGCGCATATCCCGCTCACGCCCCCGGAAGGCCCGGCGTGCGCTGGTGGTGGAATTGGGCTTCATGTATCACTTTTTGCTTCAACGGTTATTTCGGCGCTCCGTAGCGGCGACCATTGCCGCGGTCGTGGCCGCGCTTCCGGTCGTGGCCGCTGCCGCCGGGTTTACGCTGGCCGCCCCGACACCGGCGACGGTGACCGTCGGAACGAAAGGCATGGTGATCATCCACATGAAGATGACGCCGCCGAATGCCGGTACGAACCCGCCCACCGGTTTCATGACCGTGATCCGGCAAGGCGACACCGACCCGATCTGGTGTTTCCCCAACGCGGGCACCCTGTGCTACACCGGCTCGATCGTGAACGGAACGGTCGACGTCCACGTCTACATGACGAAGCTCGCCGCTACGACGGGGATACTGCTGTTCCAACTTCGCGACCCGAAATCGAGCGCGCTCTATTCGAACGCGCTCCCTGTCCCGGTCCGAGTAAACCCTTTCACGAGCGGCGGCGCAGTGCTAAACACCGGAAAAGGCAAAACGCTCGACAAGACGTCGGTCCCGCTGAACAAGACCGCGCCGGTCACCCCGGTGCCAGTGGCGTCACCCAAACCCTAACGTAGCGGCGTGGTCGTGTCCGTCGCGCAGACGATGTCGCGCACCCGCGCCGGATGAAGGCTCGGTATGGACGCTGACGTCCTGGTGATCGGCGGCGGCGCTGCGGGCCTAGCCGCGGCGCGCAGCCTCGCCCGCCGCTCGTTGCGGGTACTCATGCTGGAAGCGCGCGACCGCACCGGCGGCCGCGTCTGGCCGGCCGCGCCTGCGCGGGCCGGAGTGGCGGCCGAACTCGGCGCCGAGTTCATCCACGGTCCCGCGCCGGAGACGATGAAACTGCTCCGCGACGCCGGGACCGCGGCGGCCGGCACGGCGGGCGAGTCGTGGAAGTGCGGTGAGGACGGGGAACTGCAACGCGACGACGACGACTTCATCACGGGCGCTGCAGCCATCCTCGAGCGGGCGCGCGAGCTCGCCGCCGACGAAAGCGTCGATCGGTTTCTGCGGCGTTTCGCGAACGACCCGGCAGCGCGAGAAGCGATCGCGACCGCGCGCGCATTCGTCGAGGGCTTCGAGGCCGCGGATCCCGCGATTGCGAGCGCGCAAGGGATCGCGGACGAGTTGGCGTCGGGCGTTGATTTTGCGAGTGCGCGGCCGCTCGCCGGATACGGGCCGATGCTCGAGCTGCTGCGCAGCGACTGCGCCGCGGCGGGCGTGCAGACGAGCCTGTCGACCGTCGTGCGACGCATCTCATGGCGCCGCAACAGCGTCGCCGTCGAAACGCGCAGCGGCGACGGGGAGTCGCGAACGATTCGGGCGCGAGCCGCCATCGTAACCCTTCCGGTGGGGGTGTTGCGGCACAGCGGCGACGAGTCGGAGGTCGTTTTCGACCCGGGCCTGCCCGAGGGCAAGCGCGACGCGCTGGGGAGCATCGAGATGGGGCACGTGGTCAAGGTGGCGCTCTGGTTTCGAGCGGCGTTTTGGGAGCAGGTGCAAAGCGGGCGCTACCGTGACGCGGCGTTCTTCCGGTGCATCGGGCAGCCGTTTGCGGCGTATTGGACGCAGTCACCGCTGCGCAGCGGGCTGATCGTGGCCTGGGCCGGCGGCCCGAAGGCAACCGCGTTGAACGCCGGCTCGCAGGAAGAGCTGATCGGGCACGCGCTCGAAGGCTTCGGGGCGTTGTTCGGCGAGGCCGCGCGCGCGCGCAAAGAGTTCGAAGGTGGTGTCATGCACGATTGGGGCCACGACCCGTTCGCACGCGGTGCGTACAGCTATGTCGCGGTCGGCGGCGGGGACGCGCGCGCGGTACTGGCGGCGCCCGTCGACGACACGTTGTTCTTCGCCGGCGAGGCGACGTCGACCGACGGTCAGGGCGGCACGGTGAACGGGGCGCTCGAAACCGGCGAGCGCGCCGCCCGCGAAGCGGCAGCTGTGCTCGGCGCCACGGTGTGATCGATGGCTGAAAGCGCTTCGTCCGTCCTCACGCCTTGGTCGAACTTCTACATCATGACCGGCTCGGCGGCTGCATCCCTGACCGGGTTGATGTTCGTCGTGATCACGTTGGTCACCGGAGTGGAGCGCTTACGCCGGGCCCCCGACGGAATCTCGGCCTTCAGCACGCCGACGGTCGTGCACTTCGGCACCGTACTGCTCGTCTCGGCGATTCTCAGCGCTCCTTGGCGCTCGCTGGCCTACCCCGCCACGGTGCTCGGGATCGCCGGCCTGTGCGGGATAGCATACCTGTCGCGTGTGACGTTCCTTGCGGGGCGGCTCAGGGCGTACAAGCCGGATCTCGAGGACTGGGCTTGGTATATGTTCCTGCCGTTCGTCGCGTACGGCACGGTCCTCGCGAGCGCGATCGTGCTGTTCGCCTTCCCGGTGCAAGCGCTATTCGTGCTCGCAGCGGGCGTCGCGCTGCTGACCTTCATCGGCATTCGCAATGCCTGGGACATCGTGACGTTCATTGCGATCGGCGACCACGACGAACCGCCGAAGCCGCCCTAGGACTTCACCTTAGGCGTCGGCGAGGGTGACGCCGCGGTCGCGGCCGGTTGCGGCGATGCGGCTGGAATCGCCGGCGCCGGCGCCGGCGAAGATGTCGGCGTAGTCGACGGACTGGGCGCCGGCGGCGGAACGCATGCGGGCGTTTCGATCTGCACCTTGAGGCCCTTCGCGATCACTCGTGGCGTCGGCACGGGGGTCGGTTCCGGAGACGGCGTGGCCGTCGGTTCCGGAGTCGGCGTCGCAGTCGGTCGCGGCGTGGGCGTTGTTCTCGCCCGCGCCGGCCCCTTTCGCGGCGCCGCCGTTGCTACGACGGCCGGGGTCGGCGTCTCGGGACGCGTCGCTTGCGGCGTCGGCGTCGGCACCGGCGTCGGACAGGGAACGGCGTCGGAATAGTAATGCTCGGTAAAGCCTATCGCGATGTCCTTCTTGATCAATTTACCGAAGTAGGTCGTCGGGAACTGCGTCGTAATCCGATTGATGTAGGTCCACGCTCTTTCCTGATTCGGCTTCAACCAGATCTTGCGATGGATATCGATCGCCAGAAAGTAGGTGCGTGCTAGCTGCGGGTCGTGCGGAAAATGGTTGGTCCAATCACGCAGCGCGTCGTCCGCAAACTCGACCTTGTTGACGATCGCCGGGTCCACGGTATGATCCCCCGCAGTTATCGCCGCATCTCGAAACGTGTTGTTGATCCCGAGAAAGCTCAGCTTCATTCGCCCGAAATATTGATCCGCAGGCGCAGAGGCATGGTATTCTTCCTGCTGCTGGCGTTGGAATTTTGACGGCGGCGCTGGCGATCGTGCCGGCGGACTCGCGGACGATCGTGCCGGCGGACTCGCGGACGATCGTGCCGGCGACGGCGCGGGTGTAGGCTGACTACTCGGCGCAGCAGCAAGGAGGCTGATGACGCTGATCATCACAACGGCGACGGCAAGAACGTTCACGGGAACCCTTTTACCACCATAGCGCACATCCATGCGAACGACGATGCTCGTTCGATTGCATGCAGGCATGGGCAGCGTTACAAGGTAGCGGCAGGCGTGCGCCGCTCCCCTATGCCGAGACGTGCGGCCAACGATGCGCGCCAGGTGGCAGCGACTACATAGGGCGAAGACGCGGGGCCCCGCGCGACATTGTCGTCGATCCGCGGGTCGCTCCAACCTGGGTTTTCCAAGCGATATATGCTCCCTAGCCTAGTCGCCGCCGCGCTGTCCAGCGCCGCGGTGAACTCCGACGTTGAAGTCGGTTGCGCAGCGACACCGTCACCAAGCGGCGCTCTCCACTTTGGGGCACACTTGGGGGCGGCGGGACCCGCCATTACCATCGACCCGAACGGCGGCCAGTTCGTGGTCGCTGAGGAGGACGGCTCGCATGCCACGATGGGGTGCGAAGCTGCTCGGCGACCCTCGCGCCGGCGAGGTCGTCACCGTCGATTCGCTTGTCATCGCGCGGCGCACGACGTTCGGCGCATCGAGCGCCGCCGGCTCGAACGTCAGAGGCCGAGCTCGGACAAGCCGGGATGGTCGTCCGGTCGCCGCACACCTGCCCACCGAAACCGCCGCTCGGCCTCGGCGATCGGGGCGTCGTTGATGCTCGCCTCGCGGCGACGCATGAGGCCGCTCGCGTCGAACTCCCACTGCTCGTTTCCGTGGCTGCGAAACCAATTGCCGTCCGCGTCATGCGACTCGTACGCGAAACGCACTGCAATGCGATCTCCGTGGAACGCCCAGACTTCCTTGACGAGCCGGTACTCGAGCTCGGCTGTCCATTTTCGGTGCAAGAACGCCACGATCGCTTCGCGTCCGGAGAAGAACTCCGAGCGATTTCGCCAGCGGCTGTCCGCGGTGTAGGCACCGGCGACCCGCTCGGGGTCGCGGCTGTTCCAAGCATCCTCGGCAAGGCGCGCCTTGAGGGCCGCAGTTTCAGCGGTAAACGGTGGGAGCGGCGGACGTTCAGACATCAGGCCCGAGGCTTCGCCACGGGGTCGGCGTCAGCCATCTAGCGGCGGACAAGGGCCCGCACCGGCGGCACCAGAACCGCCTCCGATTCAACCGTGCGTGCCGACGAGATCCCGGTCTTGACGACCGAGCGCCTGCGGCTTCGCGCCCATCGGCTCGAAGACTTCACCGCGTTCGCGGCGATGTGGGCCGATCCGCGCGTGACGGAGTTCATCAGCGGTCGGCCCTCGACCGAGGAGCTCTCGTGGGCGCGGCTGTTGCGCTACGCCGGGCACTGGGCGCTGCTCGGATTCGGGTACTGGGCGATCGAGGAGCGCGCGAGCGGCCTATTTGCCGGCGAGCTCGGCTTCGCCGACTACCGTCGCGCGATCGAGCCGCCGCTCGACGGCGTGCCGGAATTGGGCTGGATCCTCGCGCCGGCATTTTTCGGCAAAGGCTACGCCACCGAAGCCGCGCGCGCGGTGAGTGCGTGGGGCGACGCGCATTTCGGCGGGCGCACCGTTTGCTTGATCGATCCGCGCAACGTTGCGTCGATCCGCGTCGCCGAAAAGTGCGGCTTTCACGAATCGGCGCGGCCGCTCTATCTCGGCGAGCCGACGATCCTGTTCGAGCGCGTCAATTCCCGTCGAGCACCTCCTTCACAGCCGTGAAGCGCGGGGCGCGGTCGCGCGCCGGATCGCTTGCACCGCTGCCGTGACCTGCGCGTCCGCCAACGCGCGGCCGCGCTCGGCGCTCGCCGCTCGCGGATCGGTTCCGTAGACGCCGTCCGCCGCGACCGGTTGCGGCGCCGAGCGCAGCGCTTGCAACCGCACCATCGACGGATCGACCGCGAGCATCAGCGAGGTGTCGTCGAGGTCGGCGTGGCCGCCGCCGGTGCGGTAGTAGCCGGCGATGAAATGTGCGCGCGCGGGCGTCGATGCCCAGCGCCGGTTGAGTCGCTCCGCTACGGCCGCGAGGTTGGCCTGATAGCCGCCGTGGTCCCCGAGCAGTACGACGTCCTTGAATCCATGGACGCGAAAGCTGTCGGCCGCCGCTTCGAGCGTTGCCTCGAACACGCCGGGCGGCACGCTGATCGTGCCCGGGAAGCGCATGTGCGCCGCCGCCGGATGGAGCGCTCCTTCGGGAACGTACGCGATCACCGGCGCGACCAGCGCGTTGCGCAGCGCCCGCGCGATCCGCTCCGAAAGGACTTCGACGCGCCGGTTGTGCTTGCCCAGCGCAACGTACGGTCCGCTCTGCTCGGTGCCGCCGGCCGGAAGGATGATCGTCGTCTTCCCGGCGTGTACCGCGTCGCGAACTTCGGTCCAGGTGAGGCGCTCCACGAAGACGGTATCGGGGACGGCGGTGTTCTGCGGCGCCGCTACCTTGGTGAGCTTTCCGGCGCGTAGCGCGTAGGTCGTCTGCGCCCTTTTCGTGCAGTCGGTGTCGTCGCATTGGTCCACGTACAAACGCTGGTTTGCGAAGCGCACGTGGATCGAGCTGGGCCCGCTTCCCCAGTCGGCACCCCAGTTGGCAACGGCGACCTGCGCAAGGAACACCGCGCCGGCATTGCGCTCGGCGAACACGTAGGCCGCCGCTGTTCCGCCGACCGGATAGTCGCAGGCCAGCACGACCACCGCCTGACGCGTCCCCGCTTGGAGGCTGCCCTCCTTGACGGAGTCGACGTGCAGGTCGAACCCGGCCGCCATCTTGGGGTCGAAATAGGAAAAGCTGCCCCGGCGCATCACGGCCGCGACGGGTACGTTCGCCCAGCACGGATTGGTGGCGTAGGTGAAGTTCATGAAGTCGACAGCACCGAGCAACGCGACGATCATGCTGCCGAACCGCGCTTACGCGTACATCCCCGTATGATGGCCGCGCCGTTCCGATCGCCACCCTACGCCGCTGCCCGGATCGGCGACGACCGCCGCGGCTGCGGCGAGATCCTCCGGATCGATCTCGCTTGCGTGCGCGCGAGCATACGCGAGCTCGGCGCGCGCTTGCGCGCCGCGATGGTCGAGCGCGTAGGCCCGCGCCAGGAGCACGGCGGCTTGCGGGCGGTAGTAGCGGTTCACCGCGCCGAACTGCCTGAAGGCTTCGATCGCGCGCCCGATGTCGCCCCGCGCTGCGTACGCTTCACCGATCGTCGCCAGCACGTCCGTGCGCTGGGGCGAGAGTTCGAGCGCCTCGCGCGAGTACGCGATGGCGTCGCCGAAGCGCCGGTCTTGATACGCGGCCTTCCCGAGCCACGCGACGGCCGCTACCGACAGGGGGTCGAGGTCGGCAGCGAGCTTCAGCCGGGCGACGCCTTCGGACATCCGGCCGCGAGCGATCAGCGCGATGCCGTACCATTCCTGAGCCGGGCTGTAGGTCGGGTCGAGCACGATTGCGCGTTGCAGCTCGGCCAGCGCGGCCGTCGCGTCGTTGCGGTAGAGCGCGACGAAGCCGAACGCGGCATGTGCCTCGGCGGAGTTCGGGTCCAGCGCGACCGCCTTGCGAGCGTACTCACGCGCGCGCGCAAAATACACCGCGGGCCGATGCGTTCCGTAGCAGTAATCGCCCATCGACAGGTTCGCGTCGGCGAGCGCCGCATAGCCGCGCGCGCTGCCCGGATCGCTGTCGACGACCTGCGCGAAGTAGCCCAAGCTCTTGCGCACGCCCTCGCGCGTGCGCAGGTTCCAGTAGTAGCGCCCGATTTGATACAGGCGCGCCCCGTTGTCGGAGAGCGCTCCCGGCGCCGCCCGGTGCTCTCCGGAGCCGTAACCCGGCGCGAGCGCCAGCGATGCCGCGACGAATGCGACGCCCGCGAGCGCGGCGGCCAGCCGGCGACCGAACGCGCGCTGCGCCGGCGGGCGCGGCGGCGCGAGCGCCGCGGCCAGCCGCACCGGCAAGGTCAAACGGTAGCCGCGGCGCGGTACGGTCTCGATCGGATCGGGGCTTCCGTGCTCGCGGAAGGTTTTGCGCAGCACGTGGATGTTCTGCGTGAGATTCGCTTCTTCGACGAAGCCTTCGGGCCAAATGCGATCCATGAGGCCCGTTTTGGCGAGCACGTCGCCCGGATGCTCGGCGAGCGCCAACAGCGTTTCCACGACCTTGCGCCCTAGCGCCACGGGCTGTGCGCCGCGCATCAGCAGCAACTGATCCGCGTTCAGCCGGAAGGGGCCAACCTCGTAGACACGCATCGCGCTCTCCCCGTCAAAGAGATCTTTGATGGTTTTCTGAGGACGGTCTTCGGGGTCCGGGGTCATGCTTGACCACGATGACGACGCACCTCGACCCTGCTGGATATCCGCCGGCCGCCCGCGGGTTTCGCCGCACCGGCCAAGGGTCCCCATCCCGGGAGGCATCATGAGACGATCCTTGGTTTTGCTCGTGGCGGCCGTGCTGCTGCTCCCCGCGCCTTCCCAGGCGTATGCCGACGCGGCGGATCGGAGCGCGATGCGATCCGTGCAGTATCTCGTCGGCACGTGGAACTGCGCGCACACGGTCGGCGACTTCTCGGGGACGTACACGACGAGCTTTGCGAACGCGTTCGACAACACGTGGCTCAAGCAACGCTACGACTTCCCCGCGACGAAGACCGAGCCGGGCTGGTACGGCGAATTCTTCTTCGGCTACGATGGGCGCGTCCCGCGCTGGGTGCGCTTCGGCGCGATGAGCACGGGCCAGTATTTCGCCATGGTCAGCAACGGCGCCGGCGTCGCCAGCATCATCTGGGACTACCGCCTGCCGAGCGTGGTGAGCGGCAACGCGACGTGGACGAAGAAATCCGATACGGAGTTTACGATCGACGGCCCCAGCTATCCCGAGAACGGGCGGACCGTCACCGAACACCACATCTGCAAGAAGTCTTCCTAGGCTTCCTAGCTAGCGAACGGTATGCCCGGCCATCTCGAGCGCGGCCGTCGCTTGCGCGAGATCGTCCTGGCGGACCAGGATGTGGTCCGTGTCGTAGGTTGAGATGCCGAAGATCGAGATGCCCGCATCGGCGAGCGGCTGCGCGAGCTGCGCGATGATGCCGGTCTGCGCGAAGTCCAGCGTTCCGGCGACCACCAAACACCGAAACGCGCGCTGCACCTCGGTGTGCTCGGCCGGCACCGCGTCCTCGCGGCAGACGATCGAGAGCTCGGTCCGCGAACGAACGACGGCCACGAACTCGTGCCCGGCGACCCAGGGCGGTACGGCGGCATCCGCGCCAAGCCGCGCGATGGCGTAGGTTTCGGAGAGCGTGCGCAGTTCCACGCAACCCGCTTCAGCTTCGCGTGGAGCGCTCCTCGCGACAGGCCCCCCGGGGCCGCCGAGCCAAGCCTCTTGGCATGGACGAAGACAGGTTCAACATATCGGTCCGCAAGTTTCTCAAGGAAGTCGGCGTGACGTCGCAGCGCGAGATCGAGAAGGCCGCCCGCGAGGCCCTGGGCAGCGGCCGGCTCGACGGAACCGCGACGCTCGACGCGACGATGACCCTGCGGATCGGCGCGCTCGGCGTTACGCACGTCGTCGACGGCCACATCGACGTCGGCTAGAGCGTCTCTTTTCCGATGCCGCCGTGGAGCTGCTCGTCGATCTCGGCTTGGCAGCCGCCGTGTCCGCAGCCGCAGGTGATGATGGCTGGGTCGCGCCCGTCAGGCGAGTCGCAGTACGAACTGCACGTCGCATCCTTGAGCGCAACCTGGCACAGGCAGGCAAGGTTGTCGCAGCGCTTCATGTCCTCGTTCATGCCTAACGTCTACCCCTGCGAGCAAGGCTCGACGCGCGCAACGATCCCAGGAAGGGCTCGGTGAGCAAGATCCACGACATCGGCGGCTTACACGGGTTCGGCGAGCTCGCGATCGAGAGCGACGAGCCTCCGTTTCACCACGAGTGGGAGGCGCGCGTCTTCGGCATCAACCGCATCTTGCTGGGCGCCGGTTGCTACACGCTCGACGAGTTTCGCGACGCCATCGAACGGATGCCGCCCGCACACTATTTGGCGGCGTCGTACTACGAGCGCTGGCTGCACGCAATCGAAACGCTCGTCGCGGCCAAGGGAGTGCTCGATGTACGCGGTGGGTGACGCGGTCCGCACGCGGGTGATGAACCCCGCCGGACACACGCGCCTGCCGGTCTACGTGCGCGGACGTCCCGGCCGCATCGAGCACGTGCTGGGCGCGCTTCCGTTCCCCGACGCGCGCGCCGCCGGTGTCGCCGGCGCGATGCAGACCGCGTATACCGTGCGCTTCGCGAGCGCGGATCTCTGGGGCGTCGATGGGGATCCAGGCGCCGGCGTCTGCGCCGATCTGTTCGAATCCTATCTGGAGATGCGATGAGCCACGTGCACGCGACGTCGGGGAGCGCGGCGAACCGCGTGAAATCGCTCGTCGCGGCGTTGGAGGGAGCCGGGCTGCTGACCGAGCAGCGGCTCGATGACGCCGTCGCGTCGTTCCTGGGCCGGGCGCAGCCCGCGACCGGAGCTCGCGTCGTCGCACGTGCCTGGGTCGAGGCCGGCTTTCGCGGTCGTCTGCTCGACGACGCCAACGCCGCCGTCGCCGAGCTGGGCATCGACCTGACGCATTGGGCTCCGGTCAAGCTGCGCGCGGTCGCGAACGAGCCCGGCCGGCACAACCTCATCGTGTGCACGCTCTGCTCGTGCTATCCGCTCGCGCTGCTGGGTCCGTCGCCGGCCTGGTATAAGAGCGAGGCATACCGTTCCCGCGCGGTTCGCGATCCGCGCAGCATCCTGGCCGAGTTCGGGACGCAGCTCGCTCCGGGCGTCGAGATCACGGTGTGGGATAGCACGGCCGAAGTGCGCTACCTGGTGCTGCCGGAGCGCCCCGCGGGCACCGCGGGCGCGCGTGAGGACGAGTTGGCCGCGCTGGTGACGCGCGACGGCCTCATCGGCACGGCATTGGTATAGGCGCGCCCGACAGGTTCGCTTCGCCGCTCGCGGTACTCTAGGCGCATGGCTGAAGCCTACATCGTCGGCGCCGTGCGGACCGCCGGCGGTCGCAAAGGCGGGAAGTTGGCGGAGTGGCATCCCGCCGACCTCGCGGGGCACGTGCTCGATGCGCTGCTCGAACGTACCGGCACCGATCCCGAGGCTGTCGAAGACGTCATCCTGGGCTGCGTCGTGCAGATCGGCCAGCAGGCGGTCAACGTCGCGCGCAACGCCGTCCTGGCGTCGCGACTCCCCCAGAGCGTGCCGGGAACGACGATCGACCGGCAGTGCGGATCGTCGCAGCAGGCGCTCCACTTCGCGGCGCAGGCGGTGATGTCGGGCGCGATGGACATCGTCATCGCGGGCGGCGTCGAGAGCATGAGCCGGGTCCCGATCGGTCTGTCCACCGCCTTGCCCGCGCAGAACGGTTTCGGCACGTACAAGAGCCCGGCCATGGAGGCAAAGTACCCGGGCGTGAAGTTCAGCCAGTTCACCGGCGCGGAGATGATGGCACGCAAGTACGATCTCTCACGCGAGCAGCTCGACGCGTACAGTTACGACAGCCACCGCAAAGCGATCGCAGCGACCCAAGCCGGATCGTTCGCCGAAGAGATCGTTCCAGTCGACGTGTCGCTCGCCGACGGCACCACCGTTCGACATGCGGTCGACGAGGGGATCCGATTCGACGCGAGCCTCGAAGCGATGCGGGCCGTAAAGCTGCTGCACGAAGACGGTCGCGTCACCGCCGCGAGCTCGAGCCAGATCTGCGACGGCGCCTCGGCCTGCCTGGTCGTCAACGAGCGTGGGCTCGCGTCGCTGGGCGTCACGCCACGCGCGCGCATCCACCACATGAGCGTGATGGGCCACGATCCGGTGATCATGCTCGAAGCCCCGATCCCCGCGACCCAACGCGCGCTGCGCAAGGCGGGGATGACGATCGACGACATCGACCTGTTCGAAGTGAACGAGGCGTTCGCGCCCGTCCCGCTGGCGTGGCTGCGCGAGACCGGCGCCGACCCCGCCAAGCTCAACGTCCACGGCGGCGCGATCGCGCTGGGGCATCCGCTGGGAAGTTCCGGGACGAAGCTGATGACGACGCTGCTGCACGCGCTCGAACGCCGCGGCGGGCGGTACGGCCTCCAGACGATGTGCGAAGGCGGCGGCCTGGCGAACGTCACCATCATCGAGCGGCTCTGACGATGCAGCTCGATGCGGGTCTCTCCGCCGTCGTCACCGGCGGCGCTTCGGGACTCGGACTGGCCACGGCGCGAGCGCTGCGTGCGCGCGGCGTGAAGGTCGCACTCTTCGACGTCAACGCCGCGGCGGGCGAGCCGGTCGCGCGCGAGTTGGGCTGCGTCTTCTGCGCCGTCGACGTCACCTCCGATGCGCAAGTCGACGCGGCGTTCGCGAAGGCGCGCGCGGCCAACGGTCAGGAGCGGATCTTGGTGAACTGCGCCGGCACCGGCAACGCGTTCAAGACCGCCGGGCGCAACAAGCAGACCGGCGCGATCGGGCACTTCCCGGTCGACGCGTTCGAACGCATCATCCAGATCAACTTGATCGGAACCTTCCGCTGCATCGCCAAGTCGGCGGCGGGGATGCTGACCCTCGAACCGCTCGGCCCGGACGCGGAACGCGGCGCGATCGTCAACACCGCATCGGTCGCGGCGACCGACGGCCAGATGGGTCAAGCGGCCTATTCGGCCTCTAAAGCCGGCATCGTCGGGCTGACGCTGCCGGTCGCGCGCGACTTGATGAGCGAAGGGATTCGGGTCAACACGATCCTGCCCGGCATCTTCGACACACCGCTGCTCGGAGCGCTGCCCGAGAACGTGAAGAGCGCGCTGGCCGCATCGGTGCCGTTTCCCAAACGCCTGGGCAACCCCGACGACTTTGCCTCGCTGGCGTTGGAGATGATAACCAACGGCTACTTCAACGGCGAGCACGTCCGGCTCGACGGCGCGATCCGCATGGCGCCGCGCTGAGCCGATGAGCGGGCCGCTCGACGGCGTTCGCATCCTCGAATTCGCCGGCATCGGCCCGGCGCCGTTCTGCGCGATGCTGCTCGCCGACTTGGGCGCCGACGTCGTGCGCGTCGACCGCGACGACGACCCGGCCGCGCCCAACGAGGTGACCCGGCGCGGCCGAACGTCGGTGGTGCTCGACCTCAAAGCGCCCGGCGACATCGCGTTCGCGCTGGCGGCGATCGACTGCGCCGACGTGCTCATCGAAGGCTTTCGTCCCGGCGTCATGGAGCGGCTCGGCCTGGGCCCCGACGAGGCGTTGCGCCGCAACTCGCGGCTGGTCTACGGCCGCATGACCGGCTGGGGACAAAGCGGGCCGCTCGCGCACGCGGCGGGGCACGACCTCACCTACATCGCGCTCACCGGTGCGCTCGCCGCGATGGGGCCGCCCGACGCGCCGCCGGCGCCGCCGCTCAACCTCGTCGGCGATTTCGGCGGCGGCGCGCTCTATCTCGCACTGGGGATCGCGGCGGCGCTCTACGAGCGCGAACGATCCGGCCGCGGTCAAGTGATCGACGCGGCGATCGTCGACGGCACCGCGTCGCTGATGGCGTTCTTCAACGGCGCTGCGGCGAGCGGGCTCATCTCGCTCGAGCGCGGCCGCAACCTGCTCGGCGGCGCCGCTCCGAACTACCGCTGTTACGAATGCGCCGACGGCCGCTACGTCGCGGTCGGCGCGCTCGAGCCGAAGTTCAACGCGATCCTGCTGCAGCGGCTCGGGGTCGACGCACACCAAGAGCCCGATTGGGCGACGCAGTCGCGCACGCTGGCGGCGGTCTTCAAGCAACGCCCGCGCGACGAGTGGGCCGCCATGTTCGAAGGGACCGACGCGTGCGTCGCTCCGGTCCTCGCGCTGAGCGAGGCGCCCGAGCACCCGCACCTCCGCGCGCGCGGCGTCTACGTCGAACAGGACGGCGTGGTGGGTCCGGCGCCGGCGCCCCGCTTCTCGCGCACCCCCGGCGCCGTGCAACGCGGCGCGCCGCAACGCGGCGAAGGCGGGCGTGAAGCCCTGCGGCGCTGGGGCGTTACGTTGCCGTCGCCGGCGCAACCCCGCTGAGCAGTTGCGCCACCTCGAGCGCGATCGCCGGGAGATCCTCGGTTACCAGGTGGGTACTCTGCGTGAGGGTCTCGTCGCCGCGGCCGGAGATGATCACCATCTGCATCGTGGTCACGACCTCGACGCGCACCCAACGGTCGCCGAGCCGCCAGATCGGATCGGCGCGATCGCTCCAGCCCACGACGAGCTCGCCCTCGCCGACCACCAGCGTCGGAACGAGCTCGCGTAGGCTGGCGTAGAGGTCACGCGTCCGCATCGCGGACTGATCCGCCGAAACTCGCGCGAGACCTTGCCCGCCGGAACGGTCAGGGCCGGTGGTGGTGTTCTGCCGGCGCGCGCTCGGTGTGTGGCGGGGTGGTGTGCGGTTGGGTTGCCGGTACGGCCCGCTCGTGATGCGGCTGTTCGGCGGGTGCGTGGTAAACGGGCGCCTCGCGCGTGCTGCGCGGGACGTCGTTCGCCCGCACCGCGTCGTTCGAGCGCTCGGCAGCACCGTGCGACCGCGGTGCGGCGGCATCGAAGCGGCTCCACGGCGACACCGGGTGGGCGGACTCGGTGCCCGTCGCCGGCAACGTCGAGGTCGCGCGTGCATGCACCACGGGGACGCCGCGGCTCTGACCGAAGCGCGACCACGGGTCGGTCGCGGGATGCGTGACCGTGGTGCCTTCGATGACCTCGACGGTCCGGTGGCCGATCACTTCGCTCGCCCCGAACGCGGCGTGCGTCACCTGCGCGACCGCGCTGCGCTGTTGTTGGAACGGCACGCGCACGACCGGCGCCGATTCGCCGGCGAAGTGACGTTGCAGACCCGGCCGCAGCGCCAGCTCCGTCCCCACCGGTCGATCGCTGAAGCGCAGGTTCTCGGTGCCGGGGACGACGCGCAGCGGACCGCGCACGACCGTGACCGAGCCCAATTGCGACGACGCGATCGGCCGCCCGCGCTCGAAACTTCCTTGCGCGAAGCGCTGGTACGGCAGATACGAAACGCCGTTGTAGCGCGCGTTGCCGTAGTAGCGGGTGAACTGGCCGTGATTGAAGTGGCCGTAGTAGTTGTTGTTCACGTAGGTGATGTTGTTCACGATCGTGGTGTTGCCGAAGCGCGGCCCCCACCACGGATAGTACGGCTCGAACGGGGCGAGCGGGACCCATGCGATGTTGCCGAACCCCAGGCCGAAGCCGTTGCCGAAGGTCAGAAACCCAACCAGCGCCGGACGCCACGCGACGTACGCGCGCTGCGGATACCAGCACCAGCCGTAGTGCGTGCTGTGGTACCAGCGCCCGTAGTGATACGGCGCCCAACCCCAAGGCTCGTAACCGATCCAGGTCCAGCCGAAGCCGTCCTCCCAAACCCAGCGACCGTCGCGATACGGCGCCCAGTTTGCCGCGGTCGCGTACGGCGCCCAGACCTGACCGTACGGCGCGTCGGTAACCCAATGCCCGTAGGTGTCGAGATCGTCGATCCCCGACATCCCGGTCGCGGTGTACCCCAGATTCGCCAGCGCGCGCACTTCGCCGCGGTCGCGCTCTTCGTTGAAACGGTCGAAGTCGTCGAGGGCGACGGTGGCGGCGGTCTCGATCGACGGACTCGCCGCGCTGCCCGATGCGATCAGCGTCGTGCCGGGGAGGAGCGCTTGCACCAGTTGCGGCGAGGTCACGTCGGCACGGCCCGAACGCACGGTAACCTGCGTGCGCCCGTCCGTCCCGACGGTGACGCGATAGCTGCCGGCACTGCGCGGGACGACCGAAACCGAGGGGGTATCGATCTGTAGGCGGCCCTCTGCGCTGCGCAGCAGGCGTAGTTCCACGGTGCCCTCCGCGAGCGCAACCTCGCGGTTCGCCGTATCGAGGTGGGTGAACCGCATCTGCACGTTCGAGCTCAGCCGCAGCGCGGTCGTCGCGTCGAGCTGCAGCTCCGCGCGCGACGCGTCGCCGGTCGTCACGTAGTCGCCGCCCAGAATCGGCGCGTTGATCACCGCGCTGGTCTGGGTGGTCGCGTCGCCGCGTTGCACGGCGACCGACCCGCCGATGACGCTGATGCGGGCCACGCCGACCCCGGCGTTCGAGCCGTCGTCGGCGCGCGCGGCGAGGGGCGCGCCCAGGACGAGTGCCAGGGCGACGATCGCCCCGAGCGAGCAAGGAATCCGGGACGAGGATGATTGCATGAACCGCCTCCGGAGGGTGGTGAACTTCAAACGGAACGAGCGCGGGGGAACGTTGCTTATCGCTCCAGGACGTAGGTCCCCGGTGCGGCCGCGACCGGGGCGTGTTCGGCGCTCCCCGGACCCGGCGGCGCGGAGACCGTTTCGGCGGAGCGCTGCGCCAGCCACTCCGTCCAGTCGGGCCACCACGACCCCTCGTGCTTGGGGGCCGCGGCCAGCCAGGCGTCGGGATCGGGCGGGTTGGCGGTGCCGGACGGCGCGCCCCACCACACCGACTTCTTCTTGCCGGGCGGGCTGATGATCCCGGCGATGTGCCCCGAGGCGCCCAGCCGGAACGTCGTCGCGCCGCCGATCAACCGCGTCATGGCATAGACCGAGCGCCACGGCGCGATGTGGTCCTCCGACGTCGCGACGCAGTAGGTATCGAGCCGTATGCGTCCCAGGTCGATCGGGACGCCGTCGACCTCGAGCGCGTCAGGCTTGGCCAGGTTGTTCTCGACGTACATCTGGCGCAGGTAGTACGAGTGGGTCGCGCGCGGGATGCGCGTCGCGTCGCTGTTCCAATAGAGCAGGTCGAAGGCCGGCGCGTCCTTGCCGAGCAGGTAACGATTCACCGCGACGTTCCAGATGAGATCGTTGGCGCGTAGCATGTTGAAGGTGTCCGCCATCTCGCGCCCGCTCAGCACGCCTTGCTCGTTCATCCGCTCTTCGATGTTCGCGAGCGCCTCGCCGGAGAGAAACGCCATGACCTCGCCGGGATCGGTGAAGTCGACCAGCGCCGCGAAGAAGGTGGCCGTGTTCACGAGCTTCTGCTCGGTCCGCGCCAGGTACGCCAAGGCCGTCGCCAGCAGCGTTCCGCCGATGCAGTACCCGATGGCGTCGACGTCGGTGCTGCCGGCGATCTCGGCCGCGACGCGCACGGCGGTGAGCGGGCCCAGCTTCACGTAGTCGGCCCAGGTCAGGTGCGCCAGCGACGCGTCGGGATTGCGCCAGGACACCACGAACGTGTTGCGCCCGGCATCGGTCGCATACTTGACGAAGCTGTTGGCCGGCTGCAAGTCGAGGATGTAGAACTTGTTGATCCAGGGCGGCACGATGACCAACGGGCGCGCATAGATCCGCTCTTGCGTGGGCGTGTACTGGATCAGCTCGATGAGCTCGTTGCGGAAGACGACCGCACCGGGAGTGGTCGCCACGTTGGTGCCGACCTCGAACGCGGCCGCATCGACGAGCGCCGGCCGCCCGGCGTTGTCACGTTGATCGGCGATCACGTTCTGCAGGCCACGCTGGAAGTTCGCGCCGCCGCTGCGCATCGTCTCTTCGAGAACGTCGGGATTGAACCACGGCACGTTGGTCGGGCTCATCGCGTCGCAGAACTGCTTGGCGAAGAACTTCACCCGCTTACGCGTCGCATCGTCGACGCCTTCGGCCCGGTCGACCGAGTCCAGTACCGCCTTGGTCGCGAGCAGATAGCCCTGCTTGAGCGCGTCGAAGTACGGGTTCGACGTCCAGGCCGGGTTGCTGAAACGGCGGTCGGCCGGGTCGGGCACGACCACCGGCTCGCCGCCGGGCGGCTCTCCCTCCGCCGCGGCGTTCGCATCGCGCGCGATGACGCCGGCCAACGACGTGCCCAGCTCGAGCTGCGTTTCGAGCAGCTTCCCGGGCGTCGTCATCATGGCGCGCCAGACTTCCATCGACATG
Organism: Vulcanimicrobiota bacterium; assembly: GCA_003140215.1. Lineage (GTDB taxonomy): Bacteria > Vulcanimicrobiota > Vulcanimicrobiia > Vulcanimicrobiales > Vulcanimicrobiaceae > Vulcanimicrobium > Vulcanimicrobium beijerinckii. The sequence goes on from PLJL01000001.1 coordinate 849,168, forward strand.
GCGCCGACGCCGAGCGGATCGAACGGGTTCTTGGCGCTCATACAGGGCCTGCGTAGTTCTACGGACGCCGCCGCCGCCCCCTAGCCGTTACCGTAGGTTCATGGGATCGTCCGAGCACGCCGCAGCGCTCCGTCGCTTCGCCGCGCTCGCGTTGCGCGACGACGACACCATCCATCCCCGCGGCGGCAGCATGCTGCTGGCCCACCGGTCGCCGACCCGGCGCGCGTTCGTGTTCCTGCACGGGCTGACCGCCAGCCCGATGCAGTGGGACGCGCTCGCGCGCCGGCTCCACGGCCACGGCGACTCGGTCGTCGTCCCGCGACTGCCGGGACACGGCGCGCGCAACCAACTCACCACCCAGCTGCGCGACCTGCGCACGCCGCACCTCATCGGCGCGGCACGGGAAGCACTCGCGATCGCGCGCGGGCTGGGCACGTCGGTGACGGTCGTCGGGTTCTCGCTGGGCGGGCTGCTGGCAGCGTGGCTCGCGCAACACGAGCGCGTCGAGCATGTCGTGGCCATCGCACCGGTTCTGGGCATCGCGGGGATCCCGCAAATCGCGACGCCGCTGCTCGCCGCGGGGCTCAGCGCGCTGCCCAACGTTTTTCTGTGGTGGGATCCGGTGCGCCGCGGGCGCAATTTGCCCGACCACGGCTACCCGCGCTATCCGACGCACGCGATCGCCGAAGCGCTGCATCTCGCCGGCGCGCTCGCCCGCTTCGCGCGCACGACCCCGCCGGCGACGCGGCGGATCACCATCGTGACCAACGCGAGCGAGACGGGCGTGAACAACGGTGCAGCGCGCGCGCTGGCCCGCTTGTGGCAGGCGCACGACGCGGGCGCGGTCCTGCTGCGGCGGATCACCGGACTGCCGCCGTCGCACGACGTGATCGAACCGCTGCGCCCCGGCACGCTGGCCCGGCGCGCCTATCGGCAGCTCCTACCGATCCTCTACGACGACGGACCTTAGAGCGAGAATCGCATGCGACGTTGGGAGGCGATTTCTTTCCACGATTCGTTCGACTCGAGCGCGACGTGAAGGGGTCCGTGCCGCGGTTCGTTCAGGAGAATCAGCGTGTGCTGCGCGAAGCGCGCAGCCAGGGCGTCGAGCAACGCCGCCGCGGACTCCGCGTCCGGCACGCCGGCGTCGAGAATCATGGCTCGCTCGCCGTCACGGCGCACGAACGCGTACGCATCCTGGTCCCCGGCGGCAGCGACGCTGAGCGACTCGAACGGTGCGGCAGCGGCGACGCTGCGCGGCTCGCGTTGCCAGCAGGCGAACGGCGCTCGTGGGTACCCCTCGGGCGCTCCGGTCCGATCGATGCGCGCGCCGGCCGGCGCGCGGCCGCCGCGAACCGCTCCAGGCGCCCGCGACCACACGCCGAGCCGGCCGATCTCGTCGAAGCCGGCGTGGGCGTAGAGCCCGATCGCAGCGGCGTTGTTTTCGAGCACCTCGAGCTCGATGCTGCGCGCGCCGGAGTCGCACGCGATCGCCAGCGTTTCCGCAAGATAGCGCTGCGCGTAGCCGCGCCCGCGGTGCTCGGGGACGACGCCGAACGCTCCGACCCAGGCGCGGTCGCCGCGAAATGCCAGCAGCGCAGCAGCCGAGAGCGTCCCGTCCACGGTCCAGCGTGGCGAGCGGGCGAGGTCGACGTCGTTGTGGCCGACGTGATCGCGAAACCAGGCCGCCGTCATCGCCGGCGGATCGCCGAACACCTCGCCGCGAAAGGTTGCGTTGAGGTCGCCGACCGTCACCGGCCGAGCGAGGTCACGCATCGGGGTCGCGCGCCGTCTCGGCCACGAACGCCGCGACCTGCGCGAGCACGAGCTCCGGCGCGTCGCGGTGCGGGCTGTGACGAGCGCCCGCGACGAGCAGCGTCCGGCTGTCGCGGACGCGCGCTGCGATGGCGTCGAGCTGCGCGGTCGTGCCGTACTCGTCGGCGTCGCCTTGGATGAGCAGGACCGGACAGCGCACGCGCTGCGCATACGCCTCGATGTTCCAGCTGCGAAAGCGCGCGTCGAGCCAGATGTCGTTCCAGCCGTAGAAGGTCGCATCGGGGTCGTCGTGCCAACGTTTCAACTTGGCGGGCAGGTCGGTGACGGCGTATGCGGATTTCGCCTCGGCGATGCTGCGCACGCTGATCTCTTCGACGAAGACGTGCGGCGCTTCGAGGATCAGCGCACGCACCGCCCCGGAATGCGTCCCCGCGTAGATCAGCGCGATCGACGCGCCGTCGCTGTGCCCGAACAGGATCGGGCGGACGAGGCCGAGCTGCGCGAGCAGCGCCGGGAGCACGACGTCGGCCTCGCGATGCATGTAGTCCGGCTCGCGTTTTGCGCGCAGCACGTCGGAGCGTCCGTAGCCGTGGCGCGAGTACGCCACGACGGTACGGCCGGTGCGTTCGGCCAGCGACCGTGGAAAATCGCGCCACAGCCCGACCGACCCGAGCCCTTCGTGCAGCAAGACGATCGCCGGGCGCATCGCATCGCCGTCGTAACGAAGCGTCTCGAGCCGCGCGCCGCCGACGTGGACGTCCTGCGTCACCGAGTCGAGCGGCTCGGGCAAGCGCTAGCGCTCGAGGGTGAAACTGGGGATGGCCGCCACCACGCCGGTCTTCTCGCCGGGCCGGTCGAGCCGCCGCACGTGCGGCCACAGCATCGTGTCGGGCCACGCCGGCGAGTGCGGCCGCGCGGCGCGCGGCGGGTTGCAGCCCACCATGCACGTCGACCGCGCGGGGACCGGCGCGCCGCGCAGCTTGCGTGCCGTCGCGTCGAGCGCCGCGACGACCGCGTGCGTGTACGCCCGGGCGCCCATGACGTTCGGATGCACGCCGTCGGGCGCGAAGTAATCCAGATGGTGCGCCGACGCGCCATACCAGTCGGCCAGCGCGGCGTTGGCGTACAGCGGGACCACGCGCCGCATGAGCGCGTCGTTGTCGTCCTGCCACGGCCTGGGGACGCGCGCGTTGACGACCACGACGTGTTGAGAGGCTTTGAGCGCGCTCAAGATCGCGCGCAGGGTCGGCTCGTCGACCGTCCCGTTGTTTCCGAGATCGAGGATCATCGTCGGCTGCGCGATCCCGTCGCGCACGAGCCGCCGCACGACGTCGAGCGTCGTCGTCGCCTGGCGGCCGACGACCGCGTCGACCCGCACGACGTTGACCTGATGCGCGATCCAGCTGCTGACGCCGAGCATGACCGAATCGCCGACCAGCATCGCCGGCACTTTCGCAGCTGTGTGCACCGCGGCGGATCGTGCTTTGGCGCCCGGACGGCCGTGCCGCGCAAGCTTGTGAACCTGCTCGCCCGGCGGTGCGGCAAGCGGCGCGAGCGAGGCGGCGTACACACTGATGGCGCGGTTCGCCAGCACGGCCTCCGCGCAAGCGGCACACAGGACCAGCGCGGCCGCCGAGACACTGACCCAGCGGAACTTCGCGGGGCTCCAAGCGCGAACGCGCGACCACAACCGGCCCAGCGCGCCGCGCCGCACCGGCATCTCGACGAAGCGGTATGACGCTTCCGCAACGAGCGCCGTGATCGACACGCGTAACACGAAGTCGGGGAGTGCGCTCAACGCAACGTCGACTCCTGGTCGCGTCGCTTGGAAGATCGGCCAGTGCCACAGGTACATTCCGTACGAACGCTCGCCGATCCAACGCAGCGGCCGCCAGGCCAGCACTCGGCCCAGACGCAGTGCCGGATGCGTCGCGACGACGATCAAAACGACCGTCAAGGCGCCGGCGATGGGGAAGCCCACCAAGTAGAGCCTGCCGGTCGCTTCGTTGACCGCGTAAAACGTCAGCGCCAGCGCGACGAGTACGGCGACACCGAGCAGCTCGAGGATCCAGCGCGCGGGCACCGCGAGTGCGCTCGCGCACGCCGCAGGCCGCCAGGCGGTGGCGAGAGCCGCGCCCAGAAACAGCCCGACCGAATGCGTGTCGGTGCCGTAGTACAGATGGCTTACCGATGCGCTCGCGGCGTCGAGCCGGACGCCGAACGCAAGCATCACCGCGCAGGATGCGGCGGCGCAGATCCAGGCGATGCGTCCCACTCCGCGCGTCCCGAGCAGCGAGAGCGCGACGATCATCACCAGCGGCCAAATCAGGTAGAACTGCGCTTCGACCGCCAGCGACCAGGTGTGTTGCAGCAGCAACGGCCGGCCGATCGACTCGAAGTACGACTGTTGGTTCAGAACGAACCACCAGTTGCTCAACCCGTTCATGACCCAGGGCAGATCGCGCCACGTGGACGCCACCGAATCCGCCATGAACAGCGTGGAGTACGTCGCGACCACCAGCAGCATGACGATCAGCGCCGGCAGCAGCCGGCGCGCGCGGCTGTGGTAGAACTGGCGCAAATCGATGCGCCCGCCGGCGGCGTACTGATGGATGAGCAGGCTGGTGATCAGATAGCCGCTCAGCGCGAAGAAGACGTCGACCCCGAGAAACCCGCCCGAGAGCGGGCCGACTCCGCCATGATAGAACAGGACGGCGACGATCGCGATAGCGCGAATGCCGTCGAGGGCCGGCAGGTACGACAAACGGGCGCCGGACGGTACACCGTCAGGCGCCGCCGATGCGGAGCTCACCGTGGCCGTTTCGTACGACCAACCAAGCCCGAGTCCCGCCGTCGCGTGCGCGCGCTGCGTTAGGTTATGAACAATTGCGGCGCCGCCGTCAGCCGCTTTCGCGGGCGCGCAGAACGTGACGGCGGATCTTTCCCGTCGCGGTCTTGGGCAGCTCCGGGACGAACTCGATCCAGCGCGGGTACTTGTACGGCGCCAAGCGGCTCTTCACGTGCGCCTGCAAGACCTCGACGAGGTCGGCGCGCGCTTCGATCCCCGGCTTGAGGACCACGAACGCCTTGGGTTTGACGAGGCCGTGGTCGTCGGCGACGCCGATCACCGCAGCTTCGAGCACCTGCTGGTGTGCGACGAGCGCGGCTTCGACCTCGCTCGGCGACACCCAGATCCCCCCGACTTTGAGCATATCGTCGACGCGGCCGCAATAGACGAAGTACCCGTCCTCGTCCTGGCGGTACTTGTCGCCGGTGCGCGTCCACTCGCCGGCAAAGGTGCTGCGCGACTTGGCGCGGTTGTTCCAATAGTACGCCGCCGCGGTCGGGCCGCTGACCTCGAGCTCCCCGAGCTCGCCGGGCGCGACCTCGCGTCCGTCGTCGCCGACGATGCGGGTGCGGTAGCCCGGGACCGGCAGCCCGGTGGTGCCGTAGCGCACCGCGCCGGGCCGGTTCGAGACGAAGATGTGCAGCATCTCGGTCGAGCCGATCCCGTCGATGATCTCGTGGCCGAAGCGCGCGGTCCAGTTCTTGCCGATCTCCTCGGGGAGCGGCTCGCCGGCCGAGATGCACAGCCGCAGCGCGAGGTCCTCGCGCGCGGGGAGCTGCGGGTGAACCAGCAGCGCGCCGAACAGCGTCGGAACACCGCAGAAGATCGTCGCGCGCTGCTCGCGCAACAGCCGGCTCACGACCTCCGGGGTCGCCCGACCGGCATGCAGCACCGCGGTCGCCCCGACCGACATCGGGAACGTCAGCGCGTTGCCCAACCCGTAAGCGAAGAACAGTTTGGCGGCCGAATAGACGATGTCGCTCTCGCCCAGGCCGATCACGTTCTGGGCGAACAGCTCGGCGGTCGCAATCAGGCTCGTCTGGACGTGCACCGCCCCTTTGGGCGTGCCGGTCGAGCCCGAAGAGTAGAGCCAGAAGCAGGCGTCGTCGGGGCGCGTCGGCGCGGGCTGCGCGAGCGGCGTCGCGTCGAGCACCAGCGACGCCAGCGGTCGGCGTCCGTCGGCGAGCGTGGCGCGCGGGTCGGAGACGATGATGCGGCCGGGCCAGCCGGCGAGCCGCGCGGCTTCTTCGTAGTGCGCGAGCAGCTCCGCCGAAACGATCGCGACCTTCGCGCGGCTGTCGGCGAGGATGAACGCGAAGTCCGCCGGCTGGAAGAGCGTGTTGACCGGGATGGGGACGATCCCGGCTTTGATCGCGCCCAGGAATACCGCCGGAAAGTCGAGCGTGTCGAGCAGTCCCAGCACGACGCGGTCTTCCATCTCGAGGCCCAGCCCCAGGAGCGCGCCGGCGCACCGATCGACCCGTTGCGCGAGCTCGCCGTACGTCTGCGCGCCGCCGTCATCGATGAAGGCCGTCTTCCCGGCCCTCGCCGGAAGGTTTCGGCCGATGAGGTCCGCGGCCGCGTTGTACAACGACGGGGCCGCGATCGACGAAGGCTCGGAGGCGATCATAGGAATCTCCGTGACGGTGCGGGGGCCGGGCCTGGACTCGCGGCCGTGTGTAGCATTATAATGCACACGAGTGGGCACGCCAGCGTGATAGTGCATTCGCTCGGCGAAGGCGACGCCGCCTTCCGCGCGCTCGGCGACCGGGTGCGAGAGCTGCGGGCACGCCGCGGGATGACCCGCAAGATCCTGGCCAAAGACTCCGGCGTTTCGGAGCGCTACCTCGCGCAGCTCGAGACCGGCCAGGGCAACGCGTCGCTGGCGATCCTGCGCCGCATCGCGCGCGCGCTGGACGTCCCGCTCGAGGCGCTGGTCGCCGACGCGCCTGAGGCGCCGGCCGACTTGGCGCAGGCCGTCGCGTTGCTGCGGCGCCTTGGGCCCGAACAGCTCGGCGAGGCGCGCGCGCTGCTGGTGCGTACCTTCGGCGAGGCCGATGCCGCGGGGCGCGCCGGCCGGATCGCGCTCATCGGGCTGCGCGGCGCTGGGAAAACGACGCTCGGCGCGGCACTCGCGGAACGCCTGGGCGTGCCGTTCGTCGAGCTGGATCGCGAGGTCGAGCGAGCCGGCGGCGTTCCGCTCGCGACGATCTTCGACTTCTACGGGCAGCCCGGGTTCCGCCGCCTGGAGCGCCGCTGCCTCGACCGCGTGATCGAGGAGCATCCGCGCTTCGTCCTCGCCACCGGCGGAAGCATCGTCTCGGAACCCTCGACCTTCGAGCGGCTGCTCGCCGCCTGTTTCACGGTCTGGCTCAAGGCCGCGCCCGCCGAGCACATGGCGCGCGTCGTCGCGCAAGGCGACATGCGTCCGATGGCCGGAAACCGTGAGGCGATGGCCGACCTGCAGCGCATTTTGGCCGGGCGCGAACCGCTCTACCGCCGCGCCGACGCCGAGGTGGACACGACCGCGAAGGAGGCCGGCCAGAGCATCGACGCCTTGCTGCACGCAATTCCGGGACCCAGCGGCAGACCATCGGCGGGTAGGATTCGTTACAGCGATAGCCTCGCACCACCGAAGGCCGAAAGGTAGCCGTGCCGATACCCCTCCTCCTCAAGCTGCTCGCCGGGACCGCCGTGACCTCGATCGTGTGCGCCGGCCTCGTCGCCGGGTTCGGCTGGCCCTGGCCGCTCCGTCCGCCGAAAAAGCGCCCCCGAACGGCACCATAATGCTTGCCTGGCAATGGAAGCTGCAGTATAGTTCATCTCACCCTTGCAGATGACCGCTGGAGAACGCATGGTCACGGTCGACGCGCCGGCCGAGCCCGGCCTGGTCATTTTCGAGACCGCACCCGAACGCTATCGCCACTGGCGGCTGAGCGTCGAGGGGCGCGTCGCCACGCTCGCGCTCGACGTCGATGAAGACGCGGGGATCCGCCCCGGCTACAAGCTCAAGCTCAACTCCTACGATCTCGGCGTCGACATCGAGTTCCACGACGCGCTCAACCGGATCCGTTTCGAGCACCCGCAGGTCGCGTGCGTCGTGGTGACCAGCGCCAAGGACCGCTCGTTCTGCGCCGGCGCGAACATCTACATGCTCGGCACGTCGTCGCACCACTGGAAAGTGAACTTCTGCAAGTTCACCAACGAGACACGCAACGGGATGGAAGATTCGAGCCGCCACGACGGGCTGCGGTTCGTCGCGGCGATCAACGGCGCGTGCGCCGGTGGCGGTTACGAGATCGCGCTGGCGTGCGACGAGATACTGATGGTCGACGACCGCTCGACCGCGGTCAGCCTGCCCGAGGTCCCGCTGCTGGGCGTGCTGCCCGGGACCGGCGGGCTCACGCGCGTGCTCGACAAGCGCAAGGTGCGGCGCGACCTCGCCGACCTGTTCTGCACCAACGCCGACGGCGTGCGTGCCGAGCGCGCGAAGGCATGGAAGCTCGTCGACGACGTCGCGCCGCCCTCGGAGTTCGCCGCGCTGGTACGCGAGCACGCCGCCGCGCTCGCCGCGTCGTCGCCGCGGAGCGCCGATGCGCAGGGCATCGCGTTGCAACCGCTGGCACGCAGCATCGACGAGCACGGCTACCACTACTCCACCGTCGACGTCACGTTCGAACGCGCGGCACGCCGGGCCACCATCACGGTGCGCGCGCCGGGCCAACCGCAACCCGACGCTGCCGATGCCATCGTCGCCGCCGGCGACGCATGGTGGCCGCTGGCGCTCGGGCGCGAGCTCGACGACGCGATCCTCATGCTGCGCACCAACGAGCCCGAGCTCGGCTTGATCGTCCTGCGTACGCAGGGCGATGCCGCAGCGGTGCTCGCCGTCGACCGCACGCTCTTGGCGCTGCGCGAGCACTGGCTGGTGCGCGAGACGATCGCCTTTTTGCGCCGCACGCTGGCCCGTCTCGACGTCACCTCGCGCAGCCTCTATGCGGTCATCGACCACGGTTCGTGCTTCGCCGGCACGCTGCTCGAGCTGGCGCTGGCGGCCGATCGCACCTTCATGCTCGCGCTGCCCGACGACGTCGAGGCGGGGCCGGCGATCGTGCTGGGCGAGGCCAACTTCGGCGCCTACCCGGTCGTCAACGGCCGCACGCGCCTGCAGACGCGCTTCGACGGCGAGCCCGCGACGGTCGAACGGCTGCGCGACCGGCTCGGACGACGGCTCGATGCGCAAGCGGCGCTCGACGCGGGACTGATCACCGTCGCGCCCGACGATCTCGACTGGGACGACGAGATTCGCTTAGCGTTGGAGGAGCGCGCCTCACTGTCTCCCGACGCGCTGTCCGCGATGGAGGCGAACTTGCGGTTCCCGGGCGACGAAACACTCGAGACGAAGATCTTCGGGCGGCTTTCGGCGTGGCAGAACTGGGTGTTCTACCGTCCCAACTCCACCGGCGAGCGGGGCGCGCTCAAACTTTTCGGCAGCGGCACCAAGCCGCTCTTCGACCAGGAACGAGTGTAGGCAACCGTGTCGATCGACTATGCGGAGCGCATCCCCAACAACGTCGAGCTGGCGTCGAACCGCACGCTCCAGCGCGCGCTCGAGCACTGGCAGCCCGAGTTCTTGAACTGGTGGAAGGAGATGGGTCCGACCGACTTCAACGCGGCCGACGTCTACTTGCGCACCGCGATCTCGGTCGACGCCAAAGGCTGGGCCAACTACGGCTACGTGCGCATGCCCGACTACCGCTGGGGGATCTTCTTGGCCGAACCCGAGCCGGATCGTCGCGTCGGCTTCGGCGACGATTTCGGCAAGCCGGCCTGGCAGCAAGTCCCCGGCGAGTATCGCAGCGCGCTGCGCCGGCTCATCGTGACTCAAGGCGACACCGAGCCGGCGTCGGTCGAGCAGCAGCGGCTCCTCGGCCACACCGCGCCCTCACAGTACGATCTGCGCAACTTGTTCCAGGTCAACGTCGAGGAGGGCCGTCACCTCTGGGCGATGGTCTACCTGCTGCACGCCTACTTCGGGCGTGACGGCCGCGAGGAAGCCGAAGAGCTGCTGGTGCGCCATTCGGGCGACGCCGACAAGCCGCGCATCCTGGGGACGTTCAACGAGCCGATCAACGACTGGCTGTCGTTCTTCATGTTCACCTTCTTCACCGACCGCGACGGGAAGTTCCAGCTCAAGTCGTTCGCGGAGTCGAGTTTCGACCCGCTCGCACGCACCTGCCGCTTCATGCTCACCGAAGAAGCGCACCACATGTTCGTCGGCGACACCGGCATCTCACGGGTGACGAAGCGCACGCTCGAAGTCATGCGCGAGCTGGGGACCGACGAGCCCGAAGCGGTCCGGCGGGCCGGCGCGATCGACTTCCCGACGCTGCAGCGCTATCTGAACTTCTGGTTCAGCTCCTCGCTGGATCTGTTCGGCTCCGAAGCGTCGTCCAACGCCGCCGCCTATTTCGCCAACGGGATCAAGGGCCGCCCCGACGAGAAGAAGTACGAGGACCACCTCGCGCGCGCGACGAGCGTCGAGCTCGACGTCCCCGACGGCAAGGGCGGCATCCGCATCGAGAGCGTGCCGCTGCGCAACGCGATGAACGAAGTGGTGCGCAACTCGTACGTCGAGGACTGCATGCGCGGTCTGGGGCGCTGGAACCGGCTCATCGAGGCCGCCGGCCACGCGTTCCGCTTCAGCCTCCCCAGCACGCGCTTTCGGCGCACGATCGGAAACTGGGCCAACGTGGCGACCGATCCGGCCGGGCAGCCGATCTCGCAGGCACAGTACGACGCCCAGATCGCGTCGTGGCTGCCCAGCGACGCCGATCGGGCGTTCATCGCGAGCTTGATGGTGCGCGTTGTCGAGCCGGGCAAGATGGCTGGTTGGATCGCGCCGCCCGAAAAGGGCATCAAGGACCGCTCCATCGACTACGACTACGTGCGGCTGGCCTGACGCGTTGGCGGTGATACGCGGCCGCACGCACGTGACCCACACGCGCGTGCGCTTCGGCGAGACGGATGCGGCCGGGATCGTCTTTTACCCGACGTTTTTCGCCTGGTTCGATCTGGGCGCGACGGGCTTGCTGCGCGCGGCGCTGGGCGAGCTGACCGACGCGCAGGGTCGCCCGCACTGGCCGGTGCCGATCGTCGAGAGCGGAGCGGCGTTCGTCGCGCCGCTGCACTTCGACGACGCGATCGCCATCCGCTCGACCGTCGTCGAGCTGGGGCGCAGCTCGTTTCGGTTGGAGCACGTCGTGCTGCGCGGCGACGTCGAAGCGGCGCGCGGGTTCGAGGTGCGCGTGCTCATCCACAGCGGAGAACCTGGCCGGGTCGCCGCCAAGGTGCTGCCGCCGCAGGTGCGCGACGCGCTGAGCGCCGATACGTCGACCGAGGACCACGTGGGCTGACGAGGCCGCGGCTACGCCGGGCTGATGCTCTGCGGGTAGTTGAAGAGGTTGTTCGGGTCGAACCGCGTCTTCACCAGCCGCAGCTGCGCGGCGTTTTCACCGTAGTACCGCGCTTCCCAGTCCGTCAGGTTGAGATCGCAGTAGTTCCGGTAGCTCGCGTTCGTGCCGATGTGCGGGTCGATCGCCTCGAACGTGTCGCGCAGCCAGGTCTCCGAGCCCGGCGCATCCGCCGGATCGGTCCAGTAGGTTTGGTACTGCACGGTGTACGTCATGTCGCGGTGGACGAACGCCGACGCGTTCTTGTCCACATCGTTGATCGCCCCGCCGAACGAGTCGAACTGCACGAAGCCCAGCGACGGCACGCCGGCGTGCAGCCGTTGCACGAGTGCATCGATCCCCGCCGCGTTCAGCTCGCCGCGGCCCAGGCTCGACGTATTCTTGTAGCTCTCGTGCGCCGCGTCGTCACCGCCGTCCGACTCGGCCGCGTCGAGCACCGACATCGTCTGCAGCGGCGAGACCGATCCGTTACGCGGCGGCGGCATCGGGTCGCCGTCGAGGAGTGCCGCCAGCTCCGCGCGCGTGTCGGGCTCGCTGCTGAAGCTTTGTCCGCTGACGTAGATCGAGGCGCCGCCCGCGCGGAACAGGAGCGTCGCGAACATATCGTTCGACGGCTGCCAGCGCGTGAAGCGCGCGACGAGCTCGCGCGTCGTGTCGTCGCTCGAAGGCCACCCATAGCTGAACGTGGTGACCAGCCCGGTGACGGGAACGAGCTCGAACTCGAACTCGGTGACGACGCCGAAGTTTCCGCCGCCCCCGCCGCACGTTGCCCACAGCAACCCGTCCGGGTCGTTGCCGCGCGTCGCCTCTTGCGGCGCGCCGGTCCCGTCGACCATCCGCACGCGTACGAGCTTGTCGCAGAACATCCCGTACTTGCGGCTGATCAGGCCGAACCCGCCGCCGGTGACCAGTCCGGCGACGCCCACCGTGCCGCAGCTCCCACCCGGGAGCGTGAACCCGCGATCGCCGAGCAGGTGGTACAGCGTGCGCAGCGGCGTCCCCGGACCGACCACCGCGGTCTTGGCGTCCGCCGCGATGCGCACAAAATTGAGCCGGCTCGTGTCGATCACCAGACCACCGTCGTTGTTCGAGAACCCTTCGTAGTCGTGCGCGCCGCTGCGCATGCAGACTTGCCGGCCGTTCGCGATCCCGTATCGCACCGCGTTGACCACGTCGGTCTCGCCGTAGCAATAGACGACCTCCGCGGGGTGGAAGTCGAGCCGCGCGTTGTAGTTCTGCCGCGCGAGCTCGTACTCGTCGCCCGCAGAAGAGGTAACCACATGCCCGCTCAACACGGCGGGCGCCACGGCCGTGGGCGCGCTCGGCGCAGCTACGGCGGCGGCGGCTACGAGAGGGGTTTGTCCTGTGCCCGGCTTGGGGATCGGTTCGGTTCGTACGTGTGTCGCCCACATATCGGCGCCGTTCGCTTGGCTTGCTCCGAATCCCGCACCGGAGCGCAGCCTCCGAACGCGAACCTCGCGCCATGCCGCTCGACCCGTCGCTGCTGTTGTTCGTCCCCGCCGACCGCCCGGAACGCTTCGGCAAGGCGCTCGCCTCAGGCGCGACCGGAGCGATTCTCGACCTCGAGGACGCCGTCGCGCCCGACCGCAAAGCGTATGCCCGCGAGCAGGTCCGCGCCTTCCTCGATGCCGGCTCCGATCTCGCACGCGTCGCGGTGCGGGTCAATCCGCCCGAGACGCCGGACGGACACAGCGATCTCGCGCTCCTCGCGGCGACGCGCCGCATCGGCGCGGTCGTCGTCCCGAAGGTAGGCAGCCCACACGATTGCGCGCGCGTCGCCGGCATGGTCGGCGACCTGCCGCAGATCGTGATCGTCGAGACGGCGCGCGGCATCGCGCACTGCGAGTCGATCGCCGGCGCGCCGCACGTGCTCGCGTTGGCATTCGGGCCCTACGACCTCGCCGCCGAACTGGGCGGCGTCACCGACGCCGACGTGATGGACCCGCACCGCGCGCGCGTCCTCGTCGCGGCGCGCGCCGCGGAACGCTGGGCGATCGACGGCCCGTCACGCGAGTACGGCGACGCGTCGATCCCGGCCGGGGACGCCGTGCGCGCGCGCCGCATGGGCTACGACGGCAAGCTGTTGATCCACCCGGCGCAGATCGCACCGGTGCGCGCCGCGTTCGCGCCGACCGGCGACGAGGTCGCCTACGCACGGCGCATCGTCGACGCCGCGCAGCGCTCGAACCCGGCGGTGCTCGACGGCACGATGATCGATCCGCCGATCGTCATCGCCGCAGAGCGCATCCTGCGCCGCGCCGGCGGCTAGGACGCTGCGCCGAATGCGCCCGCCGCGCGCAGCGCGGTGATTCGCGCGGCGTCGTAGCCGAGCAGTTCGCGCAAGACCGGCTCGGTGTGTTCGCCGAGTTGCGGCGCGCGGCGGTGCTGCGCGGGGGACTCGCCCACGCGTACCGGGCTGGCGATCCACCGCGCGGCGCCGAACGCTGGGTGCTCCGTTTCGGCGACGAGTCCGCGCGCCGCGGTCTGCGGATCGGCCAGCGCGGCGCGCACGTCGTTGATCGGCCCGCACGGGATACCGGCGGCGGTGAGCGCGCCGACCCAATGCTGCGTCGGCTTCGTCGCCAACACGTCCTGAAGGGTGGACACGACCAGGTCGCGATTGGCGCGGCGCGCGGCGAATCCCGCGAAACGCGCGTCGTCGCGGACGTCTTCGATTCCGAGCACGTCGACGAGCCGCTGCCAGAACTTCTCCTTGGCGCAGACGACGACGATCCAACCGTCGGCGGTGCGAAAGTTTTGGAACGGGACGATCGACGGATGGGCCGAGAACGGCAACCGCTCCGGTTCGTAGGCGCCGTCGGGCGCCAGCGCCCACGCCGCCACGTAGGTCAGCATGCTCATCGCGGTGTCGAACAACGCCGTATCGCAGTCGCAGCCGATGCCGTCGCGGCGAGCGGCGTGCACCGCGGCCAGAAGCGCCAGCGCGGCGACGAGGCCGCCGCTGTAGTCGACCAGCGAGAGTCCGGACTTCGTGGGCGGCCCAGCGGGCTCGCCCGTCAGTGACTGCCAGCCGGCCAGGCCTTGCACGATGTAGTCGTAGGCGGGCTCGGCCCGGCGCGGCCCCGTCATCCCGAATCCGGAGAGCGAGACGCAGACGATCTGCGGTTTGACGTGGGCCAGATCCGCATAGCGCAAGCGCAGCTTTTCGGGCACGTCGCCGCGCAAGTTCGAATACACCGCGTCGCTGACGCGCACGAGGTCTTCGAACACCGCGCGACCCGACCGGTTGGTGAGATCGAGCGCGACGCTGCGCTTGTCGTGGTTGAAGGCTTCGAAGAACAAGGAGTCGGTGCCGGCTTGGTACGGCGGCACCGCCCGCCCGACGTCGCCGCCGCTGCGCACGTCCTCGATCTTGATGACATCCGCGCCGAGCTCGGCCAGGTGCACGGTTCCGAACGGCCCCGCCCCATACTGCTCGACGGCGAGGACGCGGACGTCGGCGAGCGGACGGGGACGAGCATCGGGCATCGGGCATCCTTACACGAAAGCGCGCACGTCCTTCCAAACCTCGGGGAACGGCTTGCGGATCCCGCGGCAGATCGCGATGGGGAGGTGCTGCTCCCACCCGATCCCCCAGCGCGAGATGAACGTGGTGACGATCGTTCGGCTCGCATACAGATGCCGTGAGGCGAAGCACGACCCGCCGACCTGCACCAAGATGTTGCCGCTGTAGCCCTTCGTCCCCCAAAGCCAATACTGGTTGTGGGTGCTGATCACCGGCACGCCGGGGGTGAAGAACTCGATCGCCGACGCCGTACCGTAGTTGTCGGCAAGCACCACTGCCTGCGCGCGGTCCTGTGGCGAGAGCCCGTCGTAGACGTGCTGCACGGCGGCGGCCAACTCGGGCCAACCGTGCATGTCGGCCCAGTCGCCGGGCAGCTTCGAGGTCTCGCGTTCGTGCTCGGTCGCCAACGCGCCGCGCAGGTGCAAGACCGCGTTCACCTTGGCCTCGTAGGCAACGAAGGTGTCCTCGGGTAGCACCGGGAGCGCGAACGGCACGAACGCGAGTCCAAGGACGAGCGCATACGCGACCATGGCAGTTCGCGCGGTCCGCCGCCCTTGCGTCCAGGCTTCGAGCGGAACGGCGCCGGCGGCGATGAGGATCGGATAGACGGCGGCGGGATAGTAGTGCTTGCCGTGCAGTACGATCATCTCGGCGATCACGATGACGTACGCGAACGCCAGGAATCGAAACGCCGCGCTTCGGACCAGCCAGACCAGTCCGATCATCCACACCGGCGCGAGGAACGGCATCGTGATGACGATCTCCTGAACCACGTAGAGCACCGGTGAAGCGATGATGTTCTTTCCGTTCTGGCCGTTGTGCAGGAGCTCGAGCATCGGGAAGCCGTGCTGCCACTGCCACACGAAGTTCGGCAACGCGATCAGCACCGCGACCGCGCAGCCTAGCGCGAACCAGCGCGTGAACAGGATGCGCCGCGCCGGCGTCAGCAGCAACCCGGCGAGGATCGCAGCCAGGAAAAAGATGACGCTGTACTTGCTTTCCAGCGACACGCCGGCCGCAGCGCCGGCGGCGAGCCACCAGCGCGGATCGGCGCCTTTGCTCAGGCGGACGACGAGCAGCGCGATGAGCGGCCACGTCCACAATCCGACTTCATCGGTCCCGACCTTGCCGCCGAAGGCGGCCGAGACGCCCGTGAAGAGCACGACAACCGCGGCGAAGGACTGCGCGAAAACGCCGCCGCCGAACTCGGTGACCAGCCGGCACGTCGCGAACGCGGCGGCAGCCGCAAACAGCGCCGGAACCGCCCGCAGCAGCACCAGCGAATGCCCGAAGAGCTGCGTCCCCGCCGACATGAGCGGGACGAGCGGCGGCTGGTCGACGTAGCCCCAGTCGGGATGAAAGCCGCAGATGATGAAGTACAGCTCGTCGCGGAAGTACCCGTAGTGGGGGTTCGCCGCGAGGTGGAACACAAAGGTCGCCGCGGCGGCCAGCCAGGGGACACTGCGAAGGGCGCGGTCGGGCGCGGTCGTCATGAACCGAGTTGTAGCGTACCGGATGCGGCTGCGGCAACGCATCCGAGGCGAGCGGGACGCAACGCGTGACGAGCGGGCGTCAGCGCAACAGGTCGGGGCGCTTGGCGGCGTAGCGCCGGCTCCACGCGATCTCGGTCCCGTCGCGCAGCAGCAGCTTCTGGTCGCCGTGGAACCACGGATGGACCTCGACGATCTCGTCGATGTTGACGACGTGCGACCGGTGCACGCGGGCGAACTGCGCCGGATCGAGGCGCTCCTCCAGCGATTCCAGCGTCGCGCGCAGCGCGTAGGTCCGGCGGCGGGCGTGAACGATCACCTCGTTGCGGTCGGCTTCGAGCCGCACGACCTCGCGCACGGGAAGGTAGAACGAGCGCTCTCCATCGGGCAACAGCAGCCGGCGGGCGAACCCCGTCTCGCCGCGCAAGCGCGCGATCAGCTCGGCGACGTGGGCGCTGGTCTCGCCTACAAGCGGCGCCGAGACGGCCGCGCGCGCGCGGAGCAGCGTGCGGTCGAAGCGCGTTCGGTCGAACGGTTTGAGCAGATAGTCCAGCGCGTCGAGCTCGAACGCGCGCACCGCATGGCGGTCGAAAGCGGTTACGAAGACGATCCTTGGCGCGTCCTCCTGCGCGGCGAGCGCCTCGGCGACGCGCACGCCGTCGAGGTCGGGCATCTGCACGTCGAGGAAGACCAGGTCCGGATGCAGCGCGGCGATGAGCGCGAGCGCTTCGCTGCCGCTGCGCGCCTCGCCGACGAGCTCCACGTCGTCGGACTCGCGCAAGAAGCGGGCCAGCTTGCGGCGCGCCGGCGCCTCGTCGTCGGCCAGGACGACGCGCACTATGCCGCTCCGGCGGGCGCCACAGCGAACGGAAATCGCAGCGTGACGCAGGTGCCGCCCGCGGCGGCGTCCACGATCGACAAGCTCGCGCCGCCGTCGTAGAGGGCGTGCAAACGCGACTCGACGTTCGCGATGCCGTGGCCGCGCCGCAGCCCGCCGCCGCGCAACCCCACACCGTCGTCGGCCACCGAGATGACCGTCGTATCGAGCTCGCGCGCGACGTCGACCGTGATCGCGATCCGCTCGCGTTCGCCGGCCATGCCGTGCCGGATCGCGTTCTCGAGCAGCGGTTGCAGCACCAGGAACGGGACGACGGCCTCCCGCGCCGCCGGCTCGACGCGCACGTCGAAGCGCAGCGCGTGTTCGAGGCGCGCCGTCATCACGTCGAGGTACATGCGCTCCACATCGAGCTCGTCGGCGAGCGGCACCTGCTGCACGTCGCTGGCCAGCACGACCCGCAGGAATTCGCTCAACCGCGCCAGCATGGCGTCGGCCCGCCCGACGTCCTCGTACATGACCGACGAGATCGCGTTGAGCGCGTTGAACAGAAAGTGCGGCTGCAACTGCAGGCGCAAGTTCTCCAACGTCGCTTGGGCCAACTGGGCCCGCAGCTCGACGGCGGCGACCTCGGCCTTGCGGGCGCGCTCCTCGCGCGCGATGTAGTACACCAACGCGCAGGCGACCGCGTAGGTGACGAAGTCGTTCGACGCCTCCATCGGGTAGCGCCAGAGCATGTTGCCGTAATCGTAGGGCCCCAGCCCGACGAGCGGCGCGAGCGCCGCCCGGCTCAGCGCCATCAGCGTCGTGTGCAGGACGGTGTAGAGGACCGCACCGCCCAGGTGTGCGAGCGCCGCGCGCGGCCAATCGGCACGCGCCCAACGCACCCGGCGCGAGACCTCGACGACGATCGGAACGATGACCAGCGCCGTGGCGACGCCGGTGAGCTCCTCGAAGAGCCGGATCGACATCGTTCCGCTGCGGTGGCGCGCGAGATCGTCGAGGTAGCGGTACGAGAACGCCGAGACCCAGACCAGCGCGAAGAGCGGGATCAGCCGGACGACCAGCGGCAGGCGGCGTTTGTCCATTGCGGCTCCCGTCCTCATAGCATCGGCCGTCGCGTCAGGTCAACAGCCATGGGACGAGCGGAGCAGCGCGGGTGCCGAGCGGAGCGCGCTTATGCCGGTTGGATCGTGTCGCGCGGGTCTTGGCCGCGCTTGTAGACCATGAAGGTGCGCTCGTACGAGATTACGGTCTCGCCGCGCTGGTTCACGCCCGTGGTGCGGGCGGTGACGATCCCGACGTCCTTGCGCTTCGCCGACTCCCGCTTGGCCAAGATCTCACTCGACGCATACATCGTATCGCCGATGAAGACCGGGCTGGGCAGCTTCACGTCGTTCCACTGGAGGTTCGCCATGACGTGCTCGCTCAGATCCGAGACCGAGAGCCCGACGGCGAGCGAGAGCGTGAAGCACGAGTTGACCAGAATCTTCTTGAAGGGCGTCTGGGCGGCCAGGTTCTGGTCGAAGTGGATCGGGTTGGTGTTGAGCGTGAGCATCGTGAACAGGGTGTTGTCGGTCTCCGTCACGGTGCGGCCGAGGCGATGGCGATAGATGTCGCCGACATCGAAATCCTCGTAGTACCGTCCGCGCCAGCCCTCTTTGATCACACCCGGCGCGTTCGCACGGAGGGCGGCGTCTCCCTAGATCGGGCGGCCTACAAGCCGGGGACGCGGGGGCCCCAGCCGCCGAACGATACGGTGCCGGAGGCGAGTGGGCGGATCGTGCGTACCAGCCGTACTGATTCGCCTGGTGGTGTCGTGGTTTTCATGCCCTCATGTACGCGGCGCAGCAGCCCGTGTTTCGCCGCCGGGGTGTAATGCCGGGCGCCCCTTATGCCGAAAACGAGGTGGGACGATACCGTTCGGTCGAACCTGGAGTCCGAGCGGACGCAACCGAGGAGTCGGGACCCGGTTCTCGGAATGTGACGCCCTAACAATCCGGCTCTTGACGGCACGCGAGTGCCTCGAACCGGCCTCTCGCCCCGTCGAGGAGCGACGGAGCGTTTCCCTCCCCTAAGGCGCAATGGAACTACACGAAGCGGCGCCGGCCGTGCTTTCACGGCCGCGACGTCGCCCAGCGCACGATACCGCCCGTCCGGACACGCCGCGGGCGCCGCACCTTCGTCCGTATCAAGTCGAGGCGCAGCAGGCGATCCTCGAGCATCGTGCGCGCGGCGTTCGCAGCCAGCTCGTTTCGCTGGCGACCGGCCTCGGCAAATCGGTGGTGATCGCCACGCTGCCCAAGCTGCTCTCGCTGCGGCCGGGCGACGTCACCGTCGTCGTCGCGCACCGGGACGAGCTCATCGAGCAGCTCGTCGACAAGTTCCGCGTCGAGAACCCCGAGGCGCTCATCGGCGTCGAGAAGGCCGAGCGCCGGGCCTCCGACGAGTGCAACATCGTCGTCGCCACCGTTCAGACGCTGGCCGAGAAGCGGCTCGAGGAGTTCGTCAAGCGGTTCCACCGCCGCATCTCCCTGTTCGTCATCGATGAAGCGCACCACGCCGCGGCACCGTCGTACCGCGCGATCGTCGACGCGGTCCTCGCGCAGCGCCCCGAGGCGATGATCCTGGGCTTTACGGCCACCCCCAATCGCGGCGACGGGGTCCGGCTGGTCGACGTCTTCGAGAAGATCGTTTACACGATGGACGCTCGCAAGGGGATCGACGCCGGGTACCTCGTTCCGGTGAAGTCCTACGCCGTCGCCACCGGCGTCAACCTCGACGAGGTCGCCTCGCGCGGCGGCGACTTCGTGATCGGTCAGCTGGCCCAGGCGGTCAACATCGGGCAGCGCAACGAGCGGATCGTCGCCGCGTACAAGCAGCATACGCCCGGGCTCAAGGCCCTCGTCTTCACCGCTTCGGTCGAGCACGCGCGTGACGTCGCCGAGGAGTTCGTCGCGCGCGGCGTCAACGCGGAGTGGGCCTCCGGCGAGACGCCGCGCGATGAGCGCGAGCGGATCGTGCGCGAGTTCCGCGGCGCCGGGATCGACGTGCTCGTCAACTGCGGCCTCTACCTGGAAGGCTTCGACGTCCCGTCGGTCCAGGTGATCCTCAACGCCCGGCCGACGAAGTCCACCACGCTCTACACGCAGATCACCGGCCGCGCGCTGCGCCCGCTCGACGAGATCGCAGTACCGCTCTCCAATACCAACTCGGGCCTCGAGCGCCGCGAGCTCATCGAGAAATCGCCCAAGCCCGCCGCGATCATCGTCGACCTCGTCGACCAAGCGCAGCGCCACCAGCTCGTGACGGTCCCGTCGCTCTACGGCCTACCGCCGCACATCGACGCGCAAGGCCAAATGACCGCGCAGGTCGCCGACAAGTTCGAGGAGCTGTTACGGCGCGATCCCAAACGTGCCGCCAAAGTCCGCAGCGCGGAAGAGATCGTCACCGCGCTCGTCGAGCTCGACGGTTTCGCCGGGCCGCGCGAGATCAAACCCACCTTTCAACCGATCGATCCCGAGAGCCATTGGCGGCTCGAGATGCCGCCCCAACGCACCGCGTACGACCGCAAGGGGCGGCCGATCCCGGATTTCTCGCGCAAGTGGGATCAGTGGGTCGCCGAAGCCCGGCGCGTCGCGCCGCACGAGGACGCCGAACGGTTCGCGAACCGGATGCTCGACGTGAATCCCAAGTCGGTGCGCTGGGAAAAACGGCGCATCGACGTCAAACGCGACGGCGACAAGTTCGTGACGCTGTACTCCACCGACGAGCTGCCCGAACGCGTGATCGAGGTGGGCTCCTCACTGGTCGGCCTGCTCGGGAGCGCCTACCAGCGGGTCGACGAAATGCTCTCCGGGTACGCGCAGATTCCGGTCAAAGGCGCGGCGGGGCGGCCGTCCGCCAACGGCGCGCACGCCGGTGGCCACATGACGGCCGAGAAGACCGGCGGACGCCGGCGCCGCGGCCGGCGCACGCGCAGCCGCAACGGCTGAGGTTCATCGACCTCGGATGCAGCGCTTGATCCGCGCGCTCGCCGTTCTCAGCCTGTTCGCCGCCGCCACCGGCCCGGCGCAGGCCCGCAATCCGTGGACCCAGCCCGGGCATCTGCGCTTGGGCGTGCTGCGCACCTTCGACAACCTCAACCCGCTCATCTCCGGCCAGGCCGCGACCACCGACGTCGCGCAGTTCGTTTTCAGCGGGCTGATCCGGTTCGACGATCGCGGCGAGCCGATACCCGATGCCGCAACCGTCGTGCCGACCCGCGAGAACGGCGGGATCAGCGCCGACGGCAAGACGATCACCTACCATCTGCGCAAGGACGTACGGTTCTCCGACGGTCACCCGGTGACGGCCGATGACGTCGTGTTCACGTGGCAGCAGGACATGAATCCTCGCAACAACGTGCCTTACCATTTTCCCTACGACCAGGCGCTGAGCGTCACGGCGCGCGATCCGCACACGGTGGTGGTGCGGCTACGCGCGCCGTCGGCGCCGTTCGTCTCGAATTTCTTTCGCTGTGGCACCCAGGGGGCGATCCTGCCCAAGCACTTGCTCGACGGCAAGCCCGATCTCAACCACGACCCGTACAACACCAAGCCGGTCGGCAGCGGTCCGTACATGGTCACCCGCTACGACGTGAACGCGACCTTGGAGATGGTTGCGAACCCGTACTGGTTCGGCGGGAAACCCGGCTTGGAGCGCGTCACGCTGCGCGTCATCCCCAGCGAGAACACGCTGCTTGTTTCGCTCAAGACGCACGAGCTCGACTTTTACTTCAGCGCACCCGAGCAGCAATACCGCGAGCTCAAGGCGCTGCCCGGCATCTCCGTGAGCGCGATCCCATCCTCGCAATTCGAGATGGTCGTTTTCAACGCCGGTCGCGCGCCGCTCTCCGATCTGAACCTGCGCCGTGCCGTGGCGTCGGCGATCGATTGGCCGACCATCGCCCGAACCGTGTACCTCGACGTCGATCTCACCGACTGGGGCGACCTCTTTCCGCGCTCGTGGGCCTACACCGCGCAGCCCGACCCGACGCCCTTCGATCCCGCGAAGGCGCGCGCGCTGCTCGACGCCGCGGGCTGGAAACCCGGCCCCGACGGGATCCGCAGCAAGGACGGGAAACGGCTCGAGCTCGAGATCGTGACGGTCGCTGGCGTGATCACGCGGCAGAACGCCGAAGTGCTGATCCAGCAGCAGTTGCACGCGGTCGGGATTGATCTGCAGGTCCACAACGCGCCGGCCAACCTGCTGTTCGCGCCGTTGGGCGCCGGCGGTCTCTTCGCGAGCGGCAAGTTCGATCTCGGCATTTACGCCTGGACGAAGAACCCCGACCCCGACGACACCCAGACCGCGAGCCCCGACTACATCCCGCCGAAGGGCGCGAACTACGCGCGCGTCCGCGACGCGAAGGTCGGCGAGCTCCAGCGCCGCGCCACGGCTACCTACGATCGCCGCGCGCGCAAGGCACTCTACGCGCAGCTCGAGCGGCGTCTGGGCGAGGTGCTGCCGTTCCACACCATGGTTTGGCGCGCAAACGTGAACGCTTGGAACGACGACCTGCACGGCGTCAAGCCGGCCCAATCAGTCAGCGACTTCTGGAACGTCGGCAGCTGGACGTTATGACCGCCCAGCCACTATGGATACGGCGCAGCGACGAGCTCGCCCAGCCCGTCGTCGCGCTGTACGTCTTGGCGGGCCCCGAGGTGGCTTCCCATCTCGGGCTGACCCCCGCCGACGCGCACACGTCCGACTATCGCGCCGGCCGGCGCGACCGCATTCGCGAGGCCGCGTTCCGTGCCGCCGAGACGCTGCGTGCCGCCGAATCGGCGGAGACGGACGCCCGGATCGGCGAGGACCTGACCATTCTGCTGCGAGCGGTGGACGACGTGGTCGGCACGCTCGACGTCCGTGACGCGCACCTCGTCGAGCTCATCGACGTTGCGCGGCTCGCGTTCACCGGGATCCGCGTGCTGCTCGACGAGCAGAACCCGGTCGAGCGCAAGCGGCTCGCGGTCGTGCGACTGCGCCGCTACGCCGGCCTCGCCGAGGGAACGCTCCCGCTTGCGCAGAGCGCGTGCGCGGAGACGCGCGCGCGCTTGGCGCTCGACGGCTTGACCGGCCCGTACGTCGTTGCCGTGCGCACCGCGCTCGCGCTCGGCCCGGTGCTGCTCGAGGGGATCGGCGAGCTGTTGCGCGACTCCGGGCTCGAGGGCTGGCAAGACGCGTATGACGCGTTTCGCGAGCAGTGCGCCGAATACGCGCGCTTCCTCGAGACCGAGCTGCTGCCGCGCGCGCGCAGCGACCATCGCCTGCCCCCCGAGGTCTACGCCTTCGAGCTGCGCACCGTCGGCGTCGACATCCCTCCCGCCGAGCTGGCCGCGCTCGCGCACGCGGCGTTCGATGCGATCCGTGCGGAGATGCAGGCGCTCGCGCCGCGCGTCGCAGCGGAGCGCGGCTTCGCGTCCCACGACTATCGCGACGTCATTCGCGACCTCAAGCGCGAACAGATCACCGGGGGCGCCGACGCGATCGTCGCGTTCTATCGCGCGCGACTCGAAGCGATCGAGGAGGTGGTGCGGCGCGAGGACCTCGTGACGCTCCCGCAACGGCCGGCGCGGATCCGCGTGGGATCGCTCGCCGAGAGCGCCGAGATGCCGGCCGCCCACATGAACCCCGCGCCGCTGGTCGGCAATACCGGACAGGTCGGCGAGTTCGTCCTGCCGCTCGACGTCCCGCCGGCGGCCGGTGGAACGGCGACCGAACGCTCCGACGACTTCACCCACGACGCGGTGACCTGGACGCTCGTCGCGCACGAAGCGCGCCCGGGTCACGAGGTACAATTCGACCGGATGCTCGAGGGCGGCTTGTCGCTGGCGCGCGCGGTGTTCGCGTTCAACTCGGTCAACGTCGAAGGCTGGGCGCTGTACGCCGAGCACGTCATGCTGCCGTACATGCCGCCGGCCGGCCAGCTGTGCTCGCTCCAAATGCGGCTGCACCGCGCGGCGCGCGCGTTCCTCGATCCCGAGTTGCAGAGCGGCGACCGCACGCCGGCCGAGGTCCAAGACTTCTTGGAGCGCGAGATCGTCTACTCGCCGCCGTTTGCGCGCAGCGAGGTGGAGCGCTACACGTTTCGCTCTCCGGGCCAGGCGACGTCGTACTTCTACGGGTATGCCAAGCTGCTGGCGTTGCGCGACGAAACGCGAGCCCTGCTCGGCGCGCGCTTCGACCAGCGCGCATTCCACGACTTCATCCTCGACCAAGGGCTCGTGCCGCCCGACGCGCTGCGCGCCGCCGTGCTGGCGCGCTTCGTCACGATATGAAAGCCACCGTATTCCACGCGGCGCGCGACGTGCGCGTCGAATCCGTCCCCGATCCGGTTCTCAAAGCCCCGACCGACGTGTTGGTGCGGGTCGTCAACGCCGCGATCTGCGGCTCCGACCTGTGGCCGTATCGCGGGGTCGCGAAATGGACCGGCGGCGCGCGGCTCGGCCATGAGTTCACCGGCATCGTCGAAGCGATCGGCACCGAGGTCCGCGCCGTGCGGGTCGGCCAGTTCGTGGCCGCTCCGTTCTCGTATGCCGACGGGTCCTGCGCGTTCTGCGCCGCGCACCTGTACACGTCGTGCGCGCGCGCCGGGTTCTGGGGCGGTCTGGACGACGACGGCGGCCAGGGAGAGTTCGTGCGCGTCCCGTTCGCGGACGCGACACTCGTCGCGATCCCCGACGCGGTTCGCGACGACCCGGCCAAGCGTACCGCGGCGCTAGCGCTGACCGACGTCATGGGAACGGGCTATCACGGCGCGGTGAGCGCCGGGACCGTACCCGGCGGGACCGTGGTCGTCATCGGTGACGGCGCGGTCGGCTTGTGCGCGGTCCTATCGGCGCGCTACATCGGTGCGGAGCGAATCGTCGCCGTCGGCCATCACCCCGACCGCCTGCAACTCGCGAAGCGCTTCGGGGCCACCGAGATCGTCGACTCGCACGCTGCCGACGCCGGCCGTTCGATCGTCGAGCTGACCTCCGGGGGGTCTCCCAGCGTCGTGGAGGCCGTCGGCGTGCAGAGCTCGCTCGACCTCGCGCTCGAGACGGTACGCGACGGCGGCACCGTCGCGTTCGTCGGCGTCCCGGCGGGGATGGAGACCCTCTCGTTCCGCCGCCTCTTTAGCGGGAACGTCGCGCTACGCGGCGCGCTCGCACCGGTTCGCGCGTATCTGCCTGAGTTGATGTCGGCGCTCGCCGCCGGCGCGATCGACCCGTCGCCGGTCTTCACCCACCAGCTGCCGCTGGACGGCGCCCCGGCCGGTTACAAGGCGATGGACGAGCGCGTGGCCATCAAGGTCTGCCTTACGGTGTCGAGCCCGTAGGGCGAGGCTGCGCGCACGAACCATGCCGCCAGCAGCGCCAGCAGCGCGGCGTCGTCGATGATGCCGAGCAGCGGAATGTCGCCGAGGATGTTGAGCGGCGAGAGGATGAACAACGCACCAGCGAGCGCCAGCAGCTTGAGGCGCCGCGGGACACGCGGATCGCGGGCCAGCGCGTACGCGCGCAATACGGTGCGCCGGGACGTCAGGAGCAGTCGGATGAGACCCATATGCGCTACTAACGGCCACCGTGCCGCAATGTTTCGGCTATCTCGCCAGGCGAGGACAGCGCAATGGCGCGTTCGCGGTCCGGCGCGCTGAAAGGCTACGCGACGGTGGGGGGAAACACCAACGTCGTGCCGACATCATCGCGTCGTTCCGCCGTAGCGCACCGTGCGGGGACGCCGTTGGATGAGGCTCGCGCGTGCTGGAGCAGCGGCGAGTTCGTTCGGCTGCTGGCAGTGCTGGGCGATGCCCGATTGGAGCGCCGCGAAGACCGCGTCGCCGCGAGCCACCTCGAGGCGCGCGCGCTGCTTGCGCTCGACCGGCCGAAAGAAGTTGCGGCGCTGCTCCAGCGTGCGATCGACGAGAACCACGGCGTCGAGGAAACCGCCCGCTCGCAGATGCTCCTGGGCGCGGCGATGACCCGCACCAACCAGCGCGAGCAAGGTGAGTCGGTGCTCGAGCAGGCGGCGGAGTTGGCGCAGCGGGGCGCCGCGGGGCTGGCCTCCGAGATCGCATACTATCGAGCGCTGAGCCGCTGGTCGTCGCATCGTCTGACGGAAGCCGAAGAGATCGTGGAAGCCGCCCTGCCGGCCGCTTCGGGCGTGATCCGTTCGCGTCTGCTCCAGCTGCTGGGCTGGATCGACGTGCGGCGTGAAAACTACGGTGCCGCCGTGCACGAGTTCAGCGCCGCGCTCGACGAGCTCAAGCAGACGCAGGAAACCGACGTCAAGGGACGGTCGCGGATCTTGAACGCGCTGGGCATCATCGCCGCCGAGACGATCGACCTGCGGCTGGGCCGCCTGGTGCGCCGCGAGTACGAGACGAGCACCTGGTCGGACGACACGCGCATCGAGCGCTTTCAGGTGCTGCAGTATCTGGCCTGGCTGTCGTTGCTCGAAGGCGACGTCGCGCGCGCCTGGGACGAGCGCCAGTTCGCGCTGACGCTCACCGTCGACACCAGCCATCACGCCATGGCGCTCGTCAACGCGGCGCACCTCGCCGGCATCGTCGGCGACCGTTTCTCGGAGTCGCGTTACCTCCAGTTGGCCGGTGCGCTGCTGCTGCGCGGCGATCAGGTCGGGATCGACGTGGAGCGCCGCATCGCATTGTTGGCGTTCGCCGCCGCATCGGCCGCCGATCCCGCCACCGCTCGCAAGGTGCTCGCGCTCTACGACCGGACACGACCGCGTCGCGCAGAGCTGCTCGCCTTCGAGGGCGACCGCCGCGTCGAGGCCTACGAGCTCTATGCGCGCGGCCGAGCAGCGATCGCCGACGGTCAGCGCCAGCAGGGGATCGCGCTGCTCGTGCGTGCGCTCGAGCTGTGGACGCGGCTGACCTACCGGTTGCGCGCCGCGATCACCGCGAACGTATTGCGAACGGTGAGCGGAGACCGCGCCCACGCGCAGACAGCCTTGGACGCGTTGCGCAACGCTCCCAAGGCGTGGTTGCGCGTGCCGCTCGAGCAACGCTCCAGCGAGGACGGTGCGCTGGGCCAGCTGACCGCCGCAGAGCGGCGCGTCCTGGGCGAGTTGTGCAAAGGGAAGAAGGCGCGCGAGATCGCGGCGACCTTCGATCGCAGCTTCAACACGATCAACAATCACACGCGCGCCATCTTCTCCGCCTTCGGCGTTCGCAGCCGCGCGGCGCTCGTCGCGGAGTGCGCGCGGCTGGGGATCCTCGACGACGTCGGGAACCGCCGCTAAAAAGACCCGGAAGGGGCGCGTACGCCCCCTCCGGGCCGCGCGCCGGCCGCGCGCGCCGAGGGGCTATCCCGGCGGTCCGGACCCGCTGATCTCGTTCGGGGCGTCCGCGGTGACCGGCAGCGGGGCGACGGCGAGCGCCGAGGTCCCGATCGCGAGCGTGACGAGAAGCGCGAGCACGGCGAGTGGCGTGAGCATAGCGGTTTCCTCCAAGCAGCCGCGTCGCAAGAGCGCGACGCGGCTCCGAGGTCTGGCTCCGCTTGCCATGGCTATTCCTGGCTACTATCCGCCGGCAGCCGAATTAGCCCGCTTGGGCTAACTCGCCCGGTGCCTCCCGCCCACGACGAAAAAACCCGGCCTGAACGCACAGCCGGGATCGTGGGGGAGCGCCGGCCCGGGTGTGGGACGCCTCGGGTGAGGCATCGACCGGCGCTCCGGAATCATCGTGGCACGACAAGCTGCCGCCCGGAAGCCTAGAAGTGGTCACCCGCAGGTGACAGCACGTCAGTCGCAACTGACAGCACGTCACCCGAGGGTGACAGCACGTCGGCCGCGTTAGGCGGCGATCGGACCTGCGACCAGCAGCTGCTCGAAGCGCTCCGCGGATACGGGCTTGGAGAACAAGTACCCCTGACCGCAATCGCTGCGCAGCGCGACGAGCGTGGCGAGCTGCTGCTCCGTCTCGATGCCTTCGGCGACGACTCGCGCGCCGAGCGCGTGGGCCGCGGTGATCACCGCCGACGCGATCGCGCGGTCGACCGGGTTCTCGACGATGTCGGTTACGAAGCACATGTCGAGCTTCAGCGTGTCGACCACGTAGGAGCGCAGCGTCGCCAGCGAGTTATAGCCGATCCCGAAGTCGTCCACGGCGATGCGGACGCCCAGGGCGCGCAGCTCCTTCACGACGGCGGCGTTGTACTCGATGTTCGCGCTGATGGCCGTTTCGGTCAGCTCGAGCTCGAGGAGTTCCGGGGCCAAGCCCGATTCGCGAAGCGCCGACTCCACGGTGCGGACGAAGTCGGGGTCGACGATTTGCTTCCCCGACACGTTCACGCTCACCCCGAGCTGGGGCGCGGTGCGGTTCCAGGCGGCATTTTGGATGCAGGCCGTACGCAAGACCCACGCCCCGATCGGCACGATCAGCCCGGATTCCTCGGCGTAGGGGATGAAGTCGTTGGGCTGAACGACCGTTCCGTCGGGCTGCGGCCAACGGATGAGCGCCTCGCTCCCTCGCAGCGTGCCGTCGAGCGCGTAGATCGGTTGATAGGCGAGGGCGAAGGCTTCGTCGTGAAGCCCTTTGCGAAGGCGATAATCGAGGCGGTCCAGCGCAATGTCGTAGAGCACGAAACCGCCGCGACCGCGCTTGGCCGCGTACATCGCGACGTCCGCTTTCTTGAGCAGGGTCGCCGCATCGCGGCCGTGCAACGGCGACACCGCAAGTCCGATGCTGGCCGCAATGTTGATCAGACGGCCGTTGATGGCGCACGGCGGCAGCAACGAGGCGAGCAGCCGACGCGCGATCTCGGCGCCATCGGTTTCGCCGGTGCCCGGAAGCAGCACGGCGAACTCGTCGCCGCCGAAGCGCGCGACGAGGTCGCCCTCGCGCAGCACGCCGCTGAGCCGCAACGCCACGTCCTGAAGCAAATTGTCGCCCGCAGCGTGACCCAGCGTGTCGTTGACGTCTTTGAAGCGATCGAGATCGATCAGCGCGAGCGCAACGGGTTCGCCGGTGCGCCCCGCGGCTTCCATGACCTGCGCCAGGCGTTGGTTCATAGCGGCGCGATTCGGCAGGCCGGTGAGCGCGTCGTGAAGCACTTGATGCTGCAAGGCCAGCTCGGCACACCGGCGCTCCGTGATGTCGGTCGCGACCGCGACGACACTATCCACTTGGCCGCCGACACGTACCGGCGTCCAGTGTGTCTCGAGAACGACGCCGTCCAGCGTGCTCAGCGCCGTGTGTTCGTCCCCGGCGAGCGCGCGCCGCGCCTGGGCGATCAGGGCCGGGGCGTCGCTATACAGCGTGAAGAACGAGCGTCCGATCATTTGCTCAGCGGGATGGCGGATCGCGGCGAGATCGCGTCCTTCGGCAATCGTGATGATGCCGGCTGCGTCGAACGCGAAGAGCACCACCGGCGCGTTCGCTACGACCATGCTGAGCCGGCGCTGGCTTTGGGCGAGCGCGGAATCCCGCGCGGCGAAGCGTCGATCCACGAATGCCAGCACGCTCGCGAAACCGCTTACCAGCAACGTGACGAACGCGATCGCGGCGCCGCCCACCGCGTCCCCGGTCAGAAGCCAGCCCGTGCTGGGCAGGCTCGCCACGCCGACGAACGTTGCAGCCGCCATCCCCGTGTAGTGCATCCCGGCGATCGCGACTCCCATGACGATGGCGGCACTCAGCCGGTGCAATCCAAACCGCCGGCTCGACACGGCCCGGAGATGGAAACTCAGCCGCAGCGCCACAAAGGAGAAGACGATCGCGACGACCGCCGAAAGCGCGATGATTCGCAGGTCCCAGCGCGTCGCCGCGGGCATCCGCATGGCGAGCATCCCGATGTAGTGCATGCTCCCGATCCCGGCGCCCATCACCACGGCGCCGCCCAGCGTCGACCGCCAAGTGATTCTCGGGCGTGAAACCGTGAACAAGGCGACCCCGCCGGCGAGCATGGCAACCACCAGCGACAGGAAGACGATGGGAATGTCGTAGCTCACGTCGACCGGCAACCGGAACGCCAGCATACCGGTGAAGTGCATCGCCCACACGGCGCTCCCGAAGGTGATCGCGCCGCCCAGCAACCACACATAGCGGGTCCGGCCCTGGTGTTCGGCGATGCGTTCGCTGAGGGTCAGCCCAACGTACGCACCGACGATCGCAATGGCGACGGACAGCGCGACGAGATGAAAATCATAGCCGCCGGCCAGCACGGCGCCGCCCGCCATCGGCATGCCGGCCCCGTGCATCACCATAGCGACGCTGACTCGTGGCTCATGACCGGACGGTACGAGGCTATGGTAACGCGGCACGGTCGGCGCGGGCGGCACGGCGGGCGTTACCGCGCGCAGCCGCGGGCGGGCGCCTGCTTATCGTGCCCGCTCGCCGAGGCCGTAGACCGGATCGTCGTCGAGGACGACGGCGACGACGGTGACCGCCTTGGCCAGCGCGTAGACAGCAGCCGCTGCGCGGCGGCGCAACGCGGCGCGCCGGACGAACGCCCGATCGTGAGCGATCGCGCGATGCCGGTCGTTGACCAGCACGGCGAGTACCTGCTGGGTGTATGGCACGAAAAAACCTCCGTCGGTGCGGAGGCTTCATCAAGACAGACGTGCCGAAGCGGTCAGATCAGCGTGATGCAGCCTCCAAGAATGCGAAACCAGGACGCGAAACGACAGGCGCCGTCCACGTGCACATGTGAGCGGGATTGAGCTGAAGTCGGTTCATACGCGTCCTCCTTTCTCCTGAAATCACGCACGATGCGCGAACAGACCAAGAATCTATCACGCACGGACGCGATCCGTCAACTAGTGGGCCGCCCAGCCGCCGTCGATGGATATCGGGGCTCCGGTGATCGACAGCGCGAAGTCGCTGCACAAGAACGCGCACAGCGCGCCGACCTCGGCCGGTTCGATAAAGCGCCTGGACGGCATCGCGTCGAGGAACGCGCGCTCGAGCGCTTCTTGTTCGCTGATACCCCCACCGTAGGACGCGACGAGCTCCGGCGCCTGATTGCGCACCAGATCGGTCATTACCGCGCCGGGACAGATCGCGTTGGCGGTGATGCCGTGCGGCGCACCCTCGATCGCGAACACCTTCGTCATTCCGACGACACCGTGTTTGGACGCGACGTACGCAATCTTGAACGGCGACGCGACGAGGCCGTGAACGCTCGCGACGTTGACGATGCGCCCGCGCCCGCTCGCGCACAGGTGCGGCCAGGCCGCTTTGGTCGCGTAGAACACGCTGTCGAGATCGATCGCGCGCACGTTGGCGTACTTGTCGTCGGGAAAGTCGGCGACCGGTGCGACGAACTGCACGCCCGCGTTGTTGATGAGGTGGTCCAAAGCGCCGAAGTCGGCAGCGGCGGTCGTCACCGTCGCGCGCACGGCGCCGGCATCGCGTACGTCGCAGGCGTACGCGCGCGCGGTGACGCCGTGGCTCGCCGCGATCTGGGCGGCCGTGGCGGTGGCGACGTCACCGTCGAGGTCGACCACGGCGACGGCGGAGCCCGCTTGGGCGAGGGCCTCTGCGCAGGCGCGGCCGATACCGCGCGCGGCGCCGGTCACGAAGCTGACGCGTCCATGGAGATCGATCGAAAGCAAGGTCGTGGGTCCTCCTCGCGAAGGAGATCGCTTCGTGGGTACTCTGGTCCTCTCCAACGTCGATCGGTCGTTCGGCGACGTCGTCGCGGTGCGCGACGTCTCCTTCACGGTTCCGCCCGGCACGACGTTCGGTTTGCTCGGTCCCAACGGTGCCGGAAAAACGACCATGATGCGGATGATCCTCGGCATCCTGCTGCCCGACCGCGGCAGCGTGAGCTGGGACGGCGCGCCGGTCGACCTTGCGGTGCGCCGCCGTTTCGGGTACCTGCCCGAGGAACGCGGGCTGTACGGAAAGCTCAAGGTGCGCGAACAGATCGCGTACTTCGGACGGCTGCACGGCGTGATGCCGCCGGCCGATACCAAGCGGGCCGACGACTGGATCGAACGGCTGAACCTGACGCAGTACGCCGACCGGCCGTGCGCCGAGCTCTCCAAGGGCAATCAGCAGAAGGTGCAGATCGCCTGCGCCGCACTGCACGACCCCGAGCTGCTGGTGCTCGACGAGCCGTTCTCGGGGCTCGATCCCGTCAACGCCGAGACGCTGCTCGAGCTGCTGCGCGGGTTGTGCAACAACGGGACGACGCTGATCCTGTCGTCCCACCAGATGTGGCAACTCGAAGACCTGTGCAAGTCGTTCTGCGTGATCGCGGGCGGAACCGTGCGTGCCAGCGGCACGCTCGAGGCGTTGCGCGCTGCGTGGCCGACGCGCATCGTCGAGGTCGAGCCGGTCGCCGATCCGCTGCGCAGCGTGCTCGACGCGACACCGGGAGCGCGGCGCTTGCCCGAAGCCGACCGCCCGACGCTGGCCTACGAGCTGCCGGCGGACGCTGATACCGCGGGGCTGCTGCGCCGCTTGGTCACCGCCGGAGACGTCACGCGCTTCGAGCGCGTCGATCCGAGCTTGCGCGACATCTATCTGCGCGCGATCGGAGCGGCGGCGTGAACGTCATTGCGGTCGTCTTCAGCGCCGAGTTCATGCGCCGCGTCCGCTCGCGCGCGTTCCTGGCCGGGACGATCATCGGTGCGGCCAGCATCCTGCTCATCGCCATCCTCCCGTCGCTGCTGGGCGGGATGCTCTCGAGCTCGGGCAAACGCGTCGTCCTCGTCGGCGATCCGGCGCTGACCGTGGCCGCCGGGCCGCTGCTCAAGCACGACTTCGACATCGCCGCGACGCTGCCGCGGCTCGACGCCGCGCCGTCGCCCGCGTTTCTGGATGCCCACGGCAAGGCTTCTGCGGTCGCCGTCCTGTCGCGCGGCCGCGACGGTCTGCACGTCGTCGCATACGCCCGCGACCCGTCGGCCTTCCGCCAGGCGTTCGGCCGCGACCTGGCGCCGTTGCAAGTGGCGTTGGCGATCGGGATCCCGGTGCAACGCGTCGCGGGTCACGTGAAGGTCACCGTCGACGTGCGCGACGTCTCGGGCCGCTTCGCCAACGCGAACGCCGCCGACGCGGCCAAAGGCGTGGCGTATCTGTTCGTGATGCTGCTCTACATCGCGATCCTGCTCAACGCGCAGTCGATCATGTCCTCGGTGGCCGAAGAGAAGACCAGCCGCATCGCGGAGCTGCTCGTCGCGATGGTCGATCCGTCACAGTTGCTCGCGGCGAAGATTCTGGCGGCGGCGGCGACCGGTTTCGTGCAGCTCGGCGTGTGGGTCGGGACGGGGATGATCGGCGGACGTGCCGTGACCGGGATGTTCGCGAGTTCCGATGCATCGTCGGGGGCGGCCGGCGCCGCCGGGTCGGCAACGTTCGGCGCGCTCGAGGTCTCCTCGGGCGAAGTCCTCGCCTTTCTGGCCTTCTTCGTGCTCGGCTTCGCGCAGTACGGGGTGCTCTACGCTGCGGCCGCGTCGTTGATCAATCGCACCGAGGACCTCGGCAGCGTCGCGGGACCGCTGGTCGTCCCGGTCGTCGTCGGAATCATCCTGGCGAATTTCGGCTTGCAGTTCCCCAACGCGCCCAGCGTCGTCGTCTGCTCGCTGCTCCCGCTCGTCTCGCCCTTCGTGATGTTTACCCGCATCGCCGTGTCCACCGTCCCGGCCTGGCAGATCGTGCTGTCGTTAGCGATCAATCTGGCGACGGCGATCCTGCTGGCGTGGATCGCGGGGAAGATCTACCGCGTCGGCTTGTTGATGTACGGACGCTCGCCGTCGTTTCGACAGATCGTCGCGACGCTGCGCACGTAGTTCAGCCGCCGCAGGAGAGGGCCAGCGGCCCCGTCGCCGGCGTGCCGATCACGTCGGGGACGGTGGCCGACGACGAGTCGGTGGTCGGATCGACGGAGTGCTCGAAAGCCGCTTGCAGCTCGGCATAGCAGCCGACGAGCGTCGACATGTCGGGGGATTGGAACTGATTGAGCTTCGCGAGCCGCTGGCGTTGCGGGCCGAGCGCAGGCTGGAGCGCGTCGGGAACGGCGCTGGCCGCCTCGACCGAGATGGTCGATCTTCCGAGCAGCATCGGCGCGCTCAGATCGGCGCTGGCGGCAACGATCTTATCGCACGTCGTCGACGCCGCCTCACTGCCGGTCAGGGCTTGCCAGAACGGCTGCGACTGCGCGGCCGGGGCCGCAAGCGGTCCGCCGTTGTCCATGAGCGCCGTCGGGGGCGCGACGCAGGGGGACGCCAGCGGCGCGCCGCCGGCGGCGCTGTACACCGCGTAGAGGCTGTACTGCTGGTAGGGGTTGATACGCGCGGAGACCATGCCGCCGTAGCGCGCGACCATCTCGACGCGCTCGCCCAGGACCCCGATCTGTAGCGACCACACGACGCCGAACATGACGAGCAGGAAGACCGGCAGCGCGATCGCGGTCTCGACCAGCGCCTGGCCGCGCGCGCGCAGCGTCAGGAAGCGCACGCCACGTTCCCCATGTCGAGGGCACCGCTGAACGGCTTGATCGGGATCGCGTTCCACCACCCCGTCACCGCGGAGAACTCCGGACCGGTGACCTTCATCGAATAGGCGTCAAAGCTCGGAAACGCGCGCGCCGAGTTGCCGCCGTAGGCGACGGTGAACCAGTTCCAGTTGCTCGACCCGGTCGACGGTCCCGTGGCCGTCATGTTCGACAAGCCCAGCGTCTCGGGGGACTGGAACGGGGTGCCGGTAATTGGGTTCACGATCGTTCCGGGCTGAACCCATTCCTGCGTCACCATCGCCGAGGTCGCGGCGGCGCGGCCGATCGCGGTGAACGTCGGCGGCTTGAAGCTCAAGAACGCCGGGACCGCCGGCGCGATCTTCGCGCAGGTGACGATCTCGATCTGCGCGGGCGTGTAGTCCGCCTTCACCGCCGCGGTGGTGCCGTTGTTGACGGCCCAAACGCCCGCGGACTGCTCGACGTCGTTGATCGTCGCCCGCGGCGCCACGCTGACGACGGTGTAGGTGAAGGCGCAGTCGCCGCCGGTCGCCGCGCCGCAGTTCGCCTGCAGGCTGGCGACGACCGCTTTCGCATCGCCGGTCGCCTGGTCGAACGTGTACTGCGAGGTGCGGTTGACGAGCTGCACGTCGGTGGTATAGCGCTGGACCGCGCGAAAATACTGTTGCTTGAGCTGGTCGAACGCCGCCTGGCAGTCGCTGCCGCCGTTTCTGCAGCCGGGATCGGCGTACGCTGCGGCTTGCAGCGCGTTGAGCATGTTCTTGATCCGCCACTCCTCGACGGCTGCGGCGTATACGAGCGCGAGCTGCTGGTTCCAGGTCTGCGTCTGGACCGAGAGCGCGGCGACCGCCGCGGCGTCGGCCGCGTTCTGTGCGCGCACCTGCCAGCGCAGGACCTCGCCGTATTGGATCGCGGCGAAGGCCAGCGTCAGCGCCGCCGCGATTCCCATCGCCCAGATCGGCAGCGTCTGGCCGCGTGAATGCCGCGTTAGGAACATCCGGGCTGCTCGAACATCGGTTGCAGCGGGTTGTGCGAGGTGTCGGTCGAGCCCAGCGGGACCCCGACGGTGACCTGCGCGTCCCAGCCGTTCACGGTCTGCATGCAGGGCAGCGCCGGATCGAGCACGCTCGAGGACGCATCGCCGCTGGAGACCGAGGACATCGTGTTGAGCTGCTTTGCAATCGTCGCGTAGATGCGCTGGTGCAACGCCATCGCTTCGTACACGCCGCCGGGGCCGATCCCGTTCTGCGCCTTGGACCAGTTGCTGCCGTCGAGCATCTCGGCGAAGCCGCCCGACCACATGTTCCCGTTGGTCGTCGCGGTGCAGCCGTTCTTCGCCTGCGGCACGCAGTGGTAGAGAAACTTGAACCCGATGAAGTACGGCGGGGCGTTGCCGTCGTCGGCGAAGTAGCTTTTCTGGTCGGCGAAGGTTTGGGCTGAGTTCATCGGCGAGCCGTCGAGGTTGAAGCCGAAGCCCGAGACCATCATGTTGGCTTCGATCGCCGCGCTCGACAGGTTGGCCTTCGGAAGAATGTCGCCGATGCCGACGGCCGCGTTGGTCACGGTCACCTGCGTCTGCGCCGGACGCACGATCTGTACGCCGCCGTGGCGGTTGGTCTGGTCCGAAAGCTGATAGTCGACCGCAATCTGCGAGGCATCAGGCGCGCTCCGCTGGACGTTCACCGCCGCGTTCTGCGCGACGAGCGGAAACGGCGCGGCGATCGCGGCGTTGGGATCGTTGCCCAGAACCGAGGCGTGCGCGGCGACGAACGCCGCGCCGTCGCCCGCCAGCTGCGCGAGGCCGATTAAACCGAGCTCGAACGTGCCGAACAGGATCGTCAGCACGACGCCCAGCATCACCGCCGTCTCGGCCAGCGCCCCACCCCGGGAAAAGCTCACGGGCCGCTTTGCGCAGCCGTGAGCTTGTCCGAGACGGTGTTGAGCGTAGCGGACACCGCTTCGTACACGTGCTGCAGCCCGACGATGGCGACGACCGCGATGAGCGCCAGCACCAGCGCGTACTCGGTGAGCGATGCCGCACCTTCGTCGCGCAGCATCGCGCCCAGCAGGTTCATCGCGTGACGATCTCCGGCGTCATCACGAAGACGACGTCGGTTTCCTGTTTCTGGTACCGAATCGAACGGAACAGCTTGCCCAAGATGGGGAGATCGCCCAAGCCGGGGATCTTGTCGACGTTGCGCGTCTCCTGACGGCGCAGCAGGCCCGCCATGACGATGCTCTCGCCCGACTTGGTGACGACGTCGGTGGTGATGCGGCTGGTCTTGAACGACGGCAGGCTGATGCCGCCGGCGGTGATCCCGTTTTGGAAATCCAAATCGCTCACCTCGGGCGTGATCTTGGTCTCGACGGTGCCGTCGGGCAGGATCGTCGGCGTGAGGTTGAGCCGCACGCCGTATTCCTTGAACTGCACGTTTACGCTGCCCAGCTGGGTCGAGCTGATGTACGGCACCTCACCGCCGACCAGGAACTGGGCCGCCGAGCCCGGCATCGTGGTCAGTTCGGGCGCCGAGAGCACGCGGGCGTTGCCGTTGCGGATCAACGCGTCGAGCGTCGGGGCGAGGAACGCGGCGCGAATGAAGCGCCCCAAGGTCGTCCCGCGTCCGACGGCGCCGACGTCGGCCGGGTTCTCGAAGATCGGGAACGACGGATCGCCGTAGTGCACAACGCCGCTGGGATCGACGGTTGCGCCCTGCAGCCGGATCCCCAGCTGACTCAGCGCGGTCCGGTCGACCTCCAGGATGTAGACGTGGGTGTTGACCTGCTGGGTGATGTCGAGGATGAGACGGTCGATGATCTTGCCGTCGGCGGCGAGGTTCGCGCCGGCCAGACTGCGCACGCGCTGCAGCACCATCTCGGCCGAGGCGCGGTCCTTCACGCGCCCGCTGACCATCACGTTTCCTTTGTTGTCGTAGTCGACGCGGACGTCGCGGGCGTCGACGTCGCGCATCAGCTGGCTCTGGAGCATGCCCAGGGGATGGCTCACCGTGACGGCGTCGACGATGTCGTACTTCTGGTTCTTGGCCAGCGCGGTGAAGCGCCCCAGCACGTCGCTGATCCGATTGGCCTGGGTCTGGTCGGTAATGTCGCCCTTGACGATGAGCGCCCGGCCGACGGGCTCGACCGACACACCCGGAACGTCGAGCGTGGTGCGCAGCATCTGGGCCAGATCGTCAAGGGTCTGTTCGGTGACGGTAACGTCGAAGTCGTGGCGACCGTCGCGGGACCACACGATGACGGTGGTGTGCCCGGGCGCCTTCGCGTTGATGATGAGCTGCTGCGTCCCTAACGGAACGACGCCGGCGATCCGGCCATCGCCTACCGCGACGCGCGAGAGGCCGGGAGCGTCGATCGTGGTCGAACGCCCCGAGGCGAGCGAGATCGCTGCGAGCGGCTGAGCGAACGCCGGTGCCCGTACTGCGGCAATGCCGGACGGACATGCGATCGCGAGCGACGCGACGAGAGACGGTACCCATGCCAGCGGTTTCATCCAGGTTCGTTCTGCCCCCGCAAGCCGCGTTAACGCGTCAACGTCCCGTCGACGACAGGTAAAAGTTCCCGCGTTTACGCGAGACCTTCGTCCTACGGCGGTATGACCCAGCCGTGACTCTCTCGATGCGGCGTCTCGCCGCGGCAGTCGTCGCGACGACGCTTCTCGCCACTCCGGCAACCGCCCACACCGGAACCCCGCTGATGCGGGTGGCCGAGTCGGCGGGCTACGTCTACGCGTGGTCGGCGTCCGCATCGGAGGTCATTCTCTCGCGCCCGGGTCTCACGATCGTCCTTCGTCCCGGCAACCGCCGGTACGAGATCAACGACCGCGTCGCGTACG
Source organism: Vulcanimicrobiota bacterium (assembly GCA_003140215.1). Classification (GTDB taxonomy): domain Bacteria; phylum Vulcanimicrobiota; class Vulcanimicrobiia; order Vulcanimicrobiales; family Vulcanimicrobiaceae; genus Vulcanimicrobium; species Vulcanimicrobium beijerinckii. The sequence continues at coordinate 887,458 of PLJL01000001.1, forward strand.
CTAGCGAAGCCCTCGTCTATGAGAACGGCGATCTCGTCGTTCCCTCCGACGTGGTGTCCCAGCTGCGTGCGCTCGCCGGACGCACCCCGGCTGCGCGTGCCATGGAGGGCGCGCGCACCGGATCCGCCACCGTACCCGCAACAGCGAGCGGTTCGCTGACCCTGCGGGCTCAAGCGGCGGCGGGACGCGAGGCGATCGTAGTCGACGGGACGGCACCAGCTTCCATGCCTGTCACGCTGACGCTCGTCGGCTCAATCTCTCGCGATCTCCCCGACGTGCTGCTGCGACGGATCACCGTCCAGAGCGACGGCACGTTCCATGCGACGCTCCCCGTCGCAGCTGCGATGCCTCGCGGCAGCTCCGTCACCGTCACGGCGACGTCGCTGCCCGGGGTTTCGCCGGCCTCCGTGCGCATTGTGCTCGGCGCGCCGAACCCCGCGATCGACTCTTCCATCTTCGACCACCTCCCCAAGGACTCAACCCGCTGAGAAGGAGCTCTTCCGTGAACAACGCGTTCCTCGACATGATGCAGGACGACGAAGGTGCCACGCTCGTCGAGTACGGCCTCGTCGTCTCACTGATCGCCGTAGCGGCGATCGTCGCCATCGGCACCCTGGGCCAAAAAGTCAGCGACACGTTCAACGCGATCGCCGCGAAGATCACGCCGCCGTCATAACATGTTGCCCTTCGTTCCCATCCTCGCTGCAGCCGCGCTGGTGGCTGCGGTTAGCGATGTGCGTGCACGCCGGATTCCGAACGCGCTCACGGGCGCGCTCGCGGTCGCAGGCGTGGGCACTGCGGGGATGACGAATGGGCTGCCCGGCGTCGGCATCGCTCTTGCGACGCTCGCCGTGCTGCTCGCCGCCGGTACCTACGCGTTCGCGCGAGGCTGGTTCGGCGGTGGCGACATCAAGCTGCTCGCGGCAGGATGCTGCGGGCTGAGTCCGGCTCTGGCCGTGGACTTTCTGGTCTACACCGCGCTCTGCGGGGGCTTGCTCTCGCTGTACGCGCTGGCGACGTCGCAACGGATGGTGACGGCGCTCATCACTCGGCAGCTGCCTCAAACCGGCGAACGGCTCCCGTATGCCGTCGCCGCAGCCGGTGGCGCCCTCCTCTTGTGGGTGGCACTCGTATGTCCCGCGTTCTTGCTCGTCCGTTAGATACGCGCACGATCGCGCTCTCCGTCGCCGGGCTACTGGCGGTCGGGACGGGCGTGCTCACGTACAATTACCTCGCCTCCGTGGGCCACGCGAACGCCCCGGCGGCACAGCGTGCGATCCTGCTCGCAGGGCGCACGATTCCCGCCCATGCGACCATCACCGCGGAGATGCTGACGCGCGCGTCACGCCGCGCCGATGCCGTCGACCCCGATGCTCTCGCCGCACCCGCTTTGGCGATCGGCTCGGCTACGGTCAACGAAATTCCCGCCGGGAGCGTGATCACGGCGTCCAAGCTCGTCCACTACGCCGCGGCCGGCCTGCCCGGGCGCGTTCACGTCGGGATGCGCGCGGTGTCGATCGCGCTGGACCGTGTGAAGGGCGTCTCGAACCTCATCAAAGCCGGCGACAAGGTCGACGTGATCGCCGCGACGCCGGCCCGCAGCGACACGCTGCCCAAGGTCTTCACGATCATTCGCGGCGCGACGGTGCTGTCGATCGGTCAGATGACCGAGTCCGGCGCCACGCCGGCCCCCGATAGCCAAGCCTACGCGACCGCAACGCTCGAGGTGACCCCCAAACAGGCCAACCTCATCACCCTCGCCGACGTCAACACGACGCTGCGTCTGGCCCTGCGCTCGCCCAAGGAGAGCCTGCGCAGCCAACCGGCCGAGAAGCTCGTACTTCCGGCGCCCTCACAGATGCGTCCCGCGGCCGCGCCGGCGCCTTTTGCGCCGCAGATGATGCCGCCGGCCGGAGGGATGGGCTTCGGCCCCGCACGCGCGCCGGTCGAACAGACCAACCCGCGTCCGTCATCGCCCGTTGCGGTGATCGACGGCGACAAACTCGTCGCACCCGGCCGGCACTAAGCCGATGAAAGGCACCATCGCAATCGTCATCGGCGCCAAGGGCGGCGTCGGCGCGACCACACTGTGCGTCGAGCTCGTTCGCGTGCTGCGCGAGACGAAGGCCTGCGGCCTCGTCGACGCCGATTTCAGCGGACGGCGCTCCGTCGCCGTGCTCACCGACAGCGTGCGCTCCTTCGACTCCGGGCGCGTCGGCGGCAACCTCGCGTCCGCGACGATCCTGGGCGACGTCGCCGGGATCGAGTTCACGGCCTCGATCGACGGCGCGTTCACCCTCATGCCCGACCAAGTCGCCGGGATCCTCGGCGACGTGCGCGACACCACCGAACTGGTGCTCGTCGACTCGCCGCAGCCCTACGCGGCAGCAGTCCGGCCGTTCGTGGTCCACGCCGCGCACTTCATCGTCGTCGTCGAGCCGACGCTGCTGGGGGTGACCAGCGCCCGGGCCGTGCAAACAGAGCTGGCGCGTTTCGGAATCCCCGCCTCGCGCGTCTTTCTGGTGCTCAATCAACGTGACGGGAAGGCCGCCGTTCGGCCCGACGAGGTCGAACGCGCGCTGGGATCGCGCCTGCTCGGGAACGTTCCGCCGATCGGCGACCGCCGCTATCAAAAAGCGGTCGAGGCGCTCGCTTCGGCGTTGATCGCGCTCCCGCTGCCCGAGGACATCGAGCCGCTGCGGCCCTCGGCCAAGACGCCGCTGGGCGACCGCCGCGCCGGGAACCGGCGCCCCAAGGGTGACGCGCGCCCCGAAGACGTCGCCTCGGGCAAGGCCAGCGAAGCCCACATCGTCGCCACCATGGAGCGTACCGCGCGCGAGCTGCTCAAGACCGAGATCCACGATGCGCTGGCACAGCGTCTCGACGTGGTCGCGGCCAGCGCCGCGCTCGACGAGCCCAAGAAGCTCGCCGAGCTGCGCGCGCAGATCGACACCATCGTGCGCGAGCAGCTCGCCGCCTACCCGGCGGTCTTCTCGGCCGAAGAGTTGGCGCGCGTGCGCCAGGAGATCATCGACGAAGCCCTGGGATACGGGCCGCTCGAGGAGCTGCTCGCGCAGCCCGACATCACCGAGATCATGGTCAACGGTCCGGGTCATGTCTTCGTCGAGCGCAACGGCAAGATCGAGACCACCACCAAGCGCTTCAGCGACGACCGTCAGCTGCGCGTGGTCATCGAGCGGATGATCGCGCCGCTGGGCCGGCGCATCGACGAATCGCAGCCGATGGTCGACGCGCGTCTCCCCGACGGCTCGCGCCTCAACGCCATCATCGAGCCGCTCGCGCTCGACGGGCCCACGCTCACCATCCGGCGCTTCGGCAAGCACCGGCTGACGCCCGACGACCTCATCAACATCGGGGCGATCGAAGGCCCGATGCTGGACTTCTTGCGCGCGGCCGTCGAAGCGCGCCTCAACCTGGTGATCTGCGGCGGGACCGGCTCGGGGAAGACGACCTTCCTCAACATCCTCTCGTCGTACATCCCCGAGGGCGAGCGGATCGTGACGATCGAAGACGCCGCCGAGCTGCGCCTCAACCAGTCGCACATCGTGCGGCTCGAGGGGCGTCCGGCCAACCTGCAGGGCGCCGGCGAGGTGCGCATCCGCGACCTGGTCCGCAACGCGCTGCGGATGCGCCCGGACCGGATCATCGTCGGCGAGTGCCGCGGCGCCGAAGCGCTCGACATGCTCCAGGCGATGAACACCGGCCACGACGGCTCGCTCACGACGATCCACGCCAACAGCGCTCGCGACGCGATCTCGCGCATCGAGACCATGGTCATGATGGCCGGCTTCGAGCTGCCCATCCGCGCCATTCGCGATCAGATCGCCAGCGCGATCGACTTGGTCGTCCACATCTCGCGCATGCGAGACGGCAGCCGCAAGATCGTCGGCATCAGCGAGATCGCCGGCCTCGAAGGCGACATCGTCACGATGCAAGAGATCCTGCGCTATCGTCAGCGCGGCCTCGACAAGAACAACAAGGTCGTCGGCGAGTTCGAGTTCACCGGCGTGCAGCCCGACTGCATCGCGCGCTTCCGCGAGTTCGGCGTCTCGTTCGACTACGATGCGCTCGCCGACATGGCGGGTGCGGCCCCGCTGGGCGCGGTCTCGTCGTGGTAGCGATCCTTCCCTTTGCGATCTTCTTGGGTGTCGCCGGCGCGCTCGGGCTGCTGCTGGCGTCGTTCTGGCAGCGCATCACCGCGCCGCTCACCGGCCTCGCCGACGAGTATCGCCTCGCGCTCGAGCAAGCCGACATCCGGGTGCGCGGCGAGGAGATCGTGCTCGCCGTCCTGGGCGGCGGTACGGCGGCCTGGTTCTTGGTCGTCATTCTCGGCCGGCTCGATCCGCTGCGCGGCGCGCTGGCGTTTTTCGTGGTGCTACCGCTTTCGGCGTTCGGGGCCAAGGCCATCATCGCGTACAAGACGCGTAAGCGCCTTGCGAAGTTCGCCGATCAGCTCGAGCTGGTGTTGCGCCTCATCGGTAGCGGCTTGCGGGCCGGCCTCGGATTGCGCCAGGCCCTGGTGCTGGTCATCGACGAGCTCGACGATCCGGCGCGCACCGAGTTCATGCGCGTCCTGGGACAGGCGAACATCGGTCAGAGCGTCTACGACGCGCTCGACGGTCTGGCGCGGCGGATGCCCAGCGACGAGTGCTCGATGATGGTGCGCGGCATTCGCGTGCAATCGCAGACCGGCGGCAACCTCGCGAAGGTGCTCGACCACCTCGCCACCACCATCAAGGAACGGCGCCGCGTGTGGCGCAAGATGCGCGCGTTCACGGCTGAAGGCCGCATGACGGCCTGGGTGATCGCCCTGCTTCCGGTCATCGTCGGCGTGATGATCATGGGCTTGCAGCCCAGAATGCGCCACTCGCTGATCGAGACCGACGTCGGCCACATCGTCATGGTGTTCGTGGTGCTGCTCGAGCTGTCGGGCATCGCCTGGCTGCAGCGCATGATGAAGTTCGAGATCTGATGCTCATCGCCGTTGTAGCAGCCGCGCTCTCGGCGGCCGTGCTCGGATACCTGGGCATCACGCTGTTCGTCCACCGCTCGGAGGTCGAGCGGACGGTAGCGCAGCTCGACCTGGGCGGCCTTGAAGCCAACCGCAAAGCGGAACTGGGTCTGTTCGCACGCTTCTTCGACGAGCGCGGGCGCACGAATCTGGAGCGCCGGCTGGTCCAAGCCGGCTGGTACAACCTTACGCCCGGCAAGTTCATGATGCGCAGCGTGGTGGCATCGGTCTCCGGGCTCATCGTCGGGCTGGCGATCCCGGTCGCGATGCACCGCCACGAGCCCTGGTTCTTCATGCTGCCGATCGTTATGGCACTGGCCGGCGCGATCGCGCCGACCTCGGCGCTCGACGGCGCGATCGCCGTGCGCCAGAAGCGCATTCGCAACAGTTTGCCCGACTTCTTGGACTTGGTCTCGACGACGGTCGAAGCAGGGATCGCGCTCAACGGCGCCTTCGCCGCCGCGGTGGACGGCGTGCGCGGACCGTTCCGCGACGAGCTCCTGGCGGTACTCTCCGACATCCGCGTGGGGCGTTCGCGCGCCGAAGCGCTGGCCGCGATGGCGGCGCGCGCCGACGTAACCGAGCTCACCACGACGGTCACGGCGATCGTGCAGGCCGAAAAGCTGGGCGGCGACATTGCGGGGATCCTCGATCAGCTGGCGCAGGACGCGCGCGAGCACCGCATGACCCGGGCCGAGGAGTTGGCCGCACAGCTTCCGGTGAAGATGACCTTCCCGATGGCCGTCTGCATGCTCCCCGCGTTGTTCGTGATGATCTTCGGCGCCGTTGCAGCGCAACTCATCACCAAATGAACCCGCACGTCGCACTCGGTGCGCTCCTGTTCGCGTGCTCCGCGATCGTCGGCCTCGTCGTCGCCGCCGCGATCTGCGCGCGGGTGGAAGCGTACGAGGACGGACCGCGGCCCGGGACGCCGCCGGTCATCGCACTCCTCGCCGGAGCGGCGCTCATCGGCGGGATCGCCGGCGCGCACACCGATCCGGGCCGGCTGGCGCTCGTCGCAGTCGTCGCCGGCGCCTTCGTGGCGGCTTGGTATTGCGACGTCGCACGTGGAATCGTTCCCGACGTGTTCTCGCTCGGACCGATAGCGGTCATCGCCGCCGTCGCATTCTTGTGGCACGACCCACGGATGCTCATCTCCGCGCTGGTCGTCGTGCTGCCGTTCGCGGTCATCGCCTATCTCTCGCGCGGGCGCGGATTGGGCTGGGGTGACGTCAAGCTCGCCGCCACCACCGGCGCGCTGCTGGGCGCGTCGAACGCGCTGCTCGCCCTGGCGCTGGCAGCCTTCGCCGCCGCGGTGGGCGCGAAGTTCCGCCGCGACGCCGCGGCGCAGCCGCTCGCGTTCGCGCCGTACCTGATCGGAGCGACCGCGCTCTTCACGGCGTTCACCGCGCTGTGACGATGTGGCTGGTCCGCAACGCGGCCACCGGCCGCGTGCTGGCCTGGCGCGTGCGCCGCGCCGACGGCTGGCTCGAGCGCACCGTCGGCTTTCTCCCGCGCGCCTCGATCGCACCCGAAGAAGGGATGTGGTTCGAAGGCTGCAGCGCCGTCCACACCGTCGGGATGCGCACCGCACTCGACGTCGTCTTTCTCGACCGCGACCATCGCGTCGTGCGCGTCGACGAGAACGTCCCGCCCCACAAGCTGTACGTCGGCGCGCGCAACGCCCACATCGTCGCCGAGTTCGGCCCCGGCTTCGCCAAAGCCAACCCCCTACAGCCCGGAGATCAGCTCACGCTCGAACCGGTGTAATCGACGAACTAGGCGACGAATCATTTCGCCGTCACGAGCGGGCTAGCCAGACTCGGGCGATGCAGGTCCGCCACTACCAGCATCCAACAAAGGCCCCGCGTAAAGAACTCATTCTTCGGAAGGAGGCGGGTGTGCCGAGCCTTTTCGTAAACCCGGGTTTTCAGCTGCAGGCCGGTGTTCCGCTTGCGACAGTCGTTTCGAAGCAAAACTATTGTACCTCGCATGCCGGCATGTTCATCGAAAACAGCGCCGATCCGCAAGATACGACCGCGGCGGATATGAACCAAGCCTTCGCCGCGATGGCTACGGCGCTCGCTCAGGGCGATGCACGATCGATCGCATTCTTTTTTCACGGCGGTCTCGTCAGCGAGAGCTCGGGTTACACCACCGCTCAGGCTCTCGTCGGCCCATACGGAGGCACGCACACCCCCGCGGTAAGCCAGCCCGGACACGCCTATCCCTATTTCTTCCTTTACGAAACCGGCATACTCACGACGCTCCAAGATATTGCACCGCGAGTTTTTAGCTGGCCTTTCTTTCAACAGCTGGCAGCACTCATTGCGCCATCCGTCGGCCGAGCGGTCCCGGGCGTCCACGCGCAGCTGCTCAGCTACAAGGACGGCGCGCTCCAGGGTGTCGTTCCACAAGCGCAAGTCGAGGCGATAATCAGAGATCTGCAGGCTGAGGTTGCGGCGGATCCGGTACTAAACGACGAATTCGAACGAATCGCAGCCTTCGAAAATGTCCGCGCGCACGTCGCCGCAACCGCAGCGGCGAGCGGGTCTGCAACTGCAGTCGCGCAGCTCGAGGCAAACGTCGCAGACCTCTCGCCGGCGCAATATATGGACGCCAAGGCACGCGCGCAGGTCGCCGCCGACGTCGCCCAAGGGAGCATCGGTCGCGTCAGGATGCAAAGCGCAGCTGCCAAGCCGGTCGCCCTCACCTTTCCGAACACGGCTCAAACGATGCTAGCTGTCGGCGCGATAGCGGAGCGCATCATTGAACGGTATCGCAATGGGACGCAGCACAGTCCCGGATGTACGATCACTGAAGAGATCGTGCGGCAGTGGTTTCTCAAGGACCTCGGCTGGGCTGCCTGGGACGACATGAAGGCGGAAGTCGACCTTGCGTTCGGTGAGAACGGGGTCGCTTCCAAGGCGATCGACTTGCTGGACGAGACGTTTTGGAGCACCGGGGTCTTTCCGCGCATCGTCCTGATTGGGCATAGCGAGGGAGCCTACTTCGTATGCAAATGGCTCCAAGACTTCGAGCGACGATACGCTGCCAAGTACACGGACGTAAAATTCGATCTCATTTTCTTGGCCGCGGCGTGCCGAACCGACCTGTTCGCGAGCACGCTCGCGTCTGCAGGCGGTCGAATTCAACGTTTCCGGTCGTTTGGTATGAACGACGCAAAGGAGGGCAGCGAGCCTCTCATTCAGATAGCCGGGAGCCCGCTGAGTGCTTTGAACCCTGGTTTGGCGCTGATCTATCCTAGCTCACTGCTCTATTACATCAGCGGTGTGCTCGAACATGATTCCGCAGGAAATTCCTTCGTCGATTCTCCTTTGGTCGGCATGCAGCGGTACTTCATGGGCACGTGGCCTTATGATACGGCCGACCGGAGTCCCGATGTCGCACAGGTCGACGCGTTCAAAACAGGTCAGAGTGTCTATTCGCCGACCGACCCGAGCGCGCCACTAGGTCGCCGGTCGCAGGCAGTCAAGCACGGCGTCTTCCCAACTGACGACGAGACGCTCCAGAGCTGTTGCTACTTGCTCGCAACGACGCAATGGGCATAGCGTATGGACCTTGGGTACGTACCCGAGGCAGCAACCACCAACGGACGGAGGCCGCGACGCACGTAGCGTTTTCGCGACCTGAAAAACGCCGCTCAGCCCGCTGCGATGAGTTGCTTTTCTTCTTCTTCGGTGGTGCGCTCGGAGGCGCGGTTGAGGGCGCTTTCGAGCTCGGTGGCGATGCCGGCGAGCGCGGGGGGCACGTCGCCGTCGAGCAGCTCTTCATGGGCTAGGCGCAGCGCGGCGCGGTCGTGATCGGTGGCCGCTGCGATGTCGCCTGCGGACCACGCCGCATCCGCGTCGCGCAGGTGCGCGCGAACGCGGCGCGCGTCGATCGCGAACAGGTCGAGGTTGAGCGCGATCTCGTCGCCGAACGACACGTAGTGCGGTAAGTCGGCGTAGCCGACGACCGCGGCGAGCGAGCGGCGCATCGTGCTGCAGGCCGAACGCAGGCTCTGCGCGGCGAGTTGCCGATCGGCGTCGGGCCAGAAGATGTGCAGGAGCTGCTCGCGGCGCGCGCGGCCCTGCGGCTGCAACGCGAGAAATGCGAAGATCTGCGCGTCGCGGCGGCGGAACCACGCCACGCGTTCGCCTTCGACGCGCACCTCGGGCTTGCCGAAGAGCCGCACCGCGAAGGGAGTGAGCGTGCGGGTGGGCTGCGCCGTGCCGGCGCGCGCGACGCGCGCCACCGCGCGGTAGGGGCGGTACGCGCCGCCGGTCCAGCGCACGAACAAACCCTGCTGTTCGAGCCGGTCGAGCGTCACGTCGTCGATGAGCTCGCCGTCGAAAAGCTTGCGAGCGGCCGAGGCCAGCGGGGGCTCCACGTCGGCCAGCGCGTCGTCGATGAAGCGCCGCATGAAGCGCGCGTTGCCGCGGCGCCAGCGGTCGAAGGCGCCGTCGAGCGAGCGGGCCGACGATGCGGTGTCGCGGATCGCCGAGCACACTGCGAACGCCCAGCCCTCGGTGTCGTGGACCAGCCGTCCGATCTCGCGTTCGTCGCTGGCGTCGACCCGCGCGGCCTCGGCCAGCCGGGTCGCCTCTTCGACGGTGAACGCGAGGCGCTCGCCGTCGAGCACGGCGCCCAGGCCCAGCGAGATGAGGCGCGTCGCGTTGACCACGTCTCGAGCCCGGGTCGCGTAGACGAACGTTACGTTCTCGGGTGCTTCGTAGACGAAGCGGCGCAGCGAGGCGCGCACCGCTTCGGGCGCCCGGTCGACCTCGTCGACGAGCACTTCGCTGCGGCCGGCGCCTTCGAGGGCGTGGAGCAGCTCGTCGTCGTCTTGGGGTACGCCGCAGCCCAGCGCCCGGGCGATCGCGGTACGCAGCTCGGCCGGCGTCGAGCCGGCATCGAGGGCGATGTAGGCCGCGCGGTGGCGGGTCGTGGCAGCATACGAGACCAGCGCGGTGGTCTTGCCGGACCCCGACGGCGCAGCCACCAGGCGCAGCGGCACGTCGGCATGGTCGGCCATCCAGCCAGAAATGCGCTCGCGCCGGATCGTGTCAGGGGCGAGCTTAGGAAGCTTCGCCCTCGTCGATACCTCGTGCACCGCCGGTCCCCTCCATGCCTAGGTCTTTAGACCCAGGTTTCCCGTTGTGTGATGGACCTAACACCCTAGGACCCCCTGCAAGTGTACGGATTAATTTACCGTACGAGGAGCAGCGGCCGCACCAGGGTCTCCAGCCCGTAGCCACGCTGCATCGTCACCCGAACGGTATAATTGCCGGGCGAGTCAGGCGCCGTGAGCGCCGCGCTGCGGTCCCCGCGCCGCAGATCGGCGCCGCTGAGCTCGATCCCGTCGCGGTCGCGGATCACCTGGACCCGCGCTCCGTCGGCGGAGGGAACGTCGACCGTGAACGGCTGGCCGGGCTTCACCGGGTAGGGGCGGATGCCGAACGTGTCGCCGCCGCCGGCATCGACGATGGTCGTGTGCGAGGCCAAGTCGGGGCCGGCGGCCCGTGCCGTCCGGCTGGGTTGAACCGACGCTTGCGCCTGCGGCGTCGGGCTCGCGCTTTGAACGGCCGCGGTCGGCAGCGGGACGCGGGTCTCCTCGCCGGCGCTCGCGCCCTCGGCGCGCACGACGAGCTCGTACGGTTCGCGCGGCCCGGCCGGGGGCGCCGGAACCTCGACGACCCCGCTGCCGGACTGGGTCGTCGTCGAGAACCAAGTCGCGCCGGTGCGGTCGAGGATCGCCATGTGCACGACGCGTGCCAGCGCGACGTAGTGTACGCTCAGCGGCCCGTTGCCGCGCGGCGCGTCGATCGCCAACCGGTCGATGCGCGGCGGCGGCGTGGCGACGATGCGAATCGCCGGCGGCGGCGTGGAGCGCGCATACGCCGCGTCGCGGGCGTCGCTTCCGAACGTATTCGCGACGCCGACGCGCAGGCTCGCCGCATCGCCGCGCGTGACCGGCATGCTGCCGGCGGGAGCAGTGAGGGGGCCCTGCGCGATCATGTCGCCGCGCGCGTCGCGCAGCTCGTAGGTGCGCGAGCCGCTACCCGTCGTCGACCAGCGCGCCAGGAGCTGTCCGTCGGGCGAAGCCAGCAGCGCCGCGTCCACGACCCGCGGCCGTTCCAGGCCGAAGAGCACCAAGGTCGCGCCGGCCAGCAACGCCGCACCGCCCAGCGCGAACGCCGGAACGACCCAGCGGCGGCGCCGGCGTCCGCCGCGCGGGGGCGCCGCCTCGACGACCAGATGCACGCCGTCGCCATGAACCTCGGCGCTGACACGATCGTACGCCAGGCCGGCGTCGAGCGAAAAGCCGGTGCGGATCGCCGCATGCGGCGCGATCTCGACCGCGAGTGCCGCCACCGGCCGCTCTTCGTCCACGCAGTGCGCGCTCGCGGTCGCCGCCAACACGCCGCCGGTGCCGTTGGTCACCCGCAGCTGGTACCGGATGCCCTCGGCGTCGACACCGATCGCCTCGAGCTCGCATGCAACCGCGCCCGACGGGGTTGCGAGGAGACCGCGCCCACCGCGCGACAACGCCCCGGGGATGCCGAGAGCGTTGCTGCCCCTCCTCGCGATCACGTTCGTCGACGTGCTCGGCTTCACGATGCTGATCCCGATCCTGCCCTTCTACGCCGAGCACTTCGGCGCATCACCGACCATCGTCGGCGCCATTTATTCCACGGTTGCCGTCTGCGCGCTTGTCTCGTCACCGTTCTGGGGGCGCCTCAGCGATCGTATCGGGCGCAAGGGAGTGTTGATCGCTGCACAGGTCGCGGGCCTGCTCGGGTTCTCGCTTCTCGCCGCCGGAACAGCGTTGTGGACCGTTTTCGTCGCCCGCGCCATCGAAGGTCTGGGGGGTGGCGGCCTGGGTGTGACGCAGGCCTACATCACCGACGTCACCACCCCGGCCAATCGCGCTCGCGCGTTCGGCCTGCTCGGCGCGACCTTCGGGCTGGGCTTTTTGATCGGCCCGGCGCTGGCCGGAACGCTGGTTCGCTACGGCTACTGGGTACCGTTCGGCATAGCGGCGGCGCTGCAGCTCCTCACGGTCGTCATGACGCTGATGCTGCTGCCCGAGTCCAAAGGCGCCGTGAAGACCGCGCCGACACTCGACGAGATCCGCACCTCCTTGCAATCGCCGGTGCTCGGGCGCCTGATCCTTACCCAGTTCGCGTTCGCGATCGCGTTCACGTCGTGGGTGACGGTGTTCGCGCTGTATGCGGAGCGCGTCTTCGGCTTTGGCCCGGTGCAGACGTCGTACATCTTCATCGTGTCGAGCGTGGTCGCCATCGCCGTGCAGACCCTGTTGATCGGGCCGCTGGTCGACCGGCACGGTGAAGGCCGCGTCGCGGTCGCCGGCCTCGCCTTCGCGGTGCTAGCGTATGGCGGCGTCGGCTTCGTGACGAACCTGCCGTGGCTGTTCGTTTTCGTCGCGCTGTGGTCGCTCTCGGGCGCGCTCATCAGGCCGGCGCTGGGCGCGCTCGTCTCGGGCGCCGCTCCACCCGAACAGCGCGGAACCATTCTGAGCGTCAACGACAGCCTCAACAGCGTCGCGTTCGTGATGGCGCCGTTCATCTCGACCACGGCGTTGCGCATAAACCCGCATGCTACCGGAGTCGTTCCCGCGGTCTTCGCCTGCGTCGCGCTCGCGATAGGCTATCGCCTGTTCGCCGTGCCGCGAACGGCCGACGCGGCCGCAGCGGCCGAGGACGATCTTCGCGGCACGCCGACCGGCGCGCCTCAGTAAACCGTTCAACCGCGCGGCGGTGAGCCCCAGCCCGACTGCACGTACGCGCCGTCGACCACGATCGCCGGAACGGTCGGATCGCCGCCGGTGAACGCGAACATCGCGGCGCGGTGCGCGGGGTCGTTCTGCGCGTCGTAAACCGTGTTCGGGTAGGCGCGCGCGTCGAAGTGCGCCCGCGCCTGCACGCAGTAGGGACAGGTCGGCGAGATGTACATCTCGACGCGATGGCCCGGTTCGAGCACTTCGAGGTCCATGCGCTCAGCCCGGTCCCGCGCCGCCGGCGTCGGCTTCGGCCGCCTCGATCGCCAGCGTCAGCTCACGCAGGAACGAGGACGCGTCCATCACGATGCCCAGCGTTTGGTGCGAGCCGCGGTCGGTGAGCTTGGTCACCGAGGCCGGGTTGATGTCGACGCTGACGGTCTTGCACGCCGCCGGGAGCAAATTGCCTACGGCGATCGAGTGCAAAAGCGTGCACACCATGATCGCCATCCCGATCTCGGGGACGTGCTTGCGCATCGCACGCTGGCACTCGATCACGTCGGTGATGACGTCGGGGACGGGCCCGTCGTCACGGATCGACCCGCACAGCACGACCGGAATGTCTTTGCGATAGGCCTCGTACATCACGCCCGCGGTCAGCATCCCACGCTCGATGGCGTTGCGGATGCCGCCCACGGCACGCAGCCGGTTCACCGTGCGCAAGTGGTGAACGTGGCCTTCTTCGGCTGGGAAGGCGTCCTCGAGGTTGACGCCCAGCGAGGTCCCGAAAAATTGGGCTTCCATGTCGTGCACGGCAAGCGCGTTGCCCGCATAGAGCGCGGTGATGTAGCCGTCTCGGATCAGGTCGGCGAGATACGGTCCCGCGCCGGTGTGGATGATCGCGGGGCCGCCGACGAACAAGATGCGCTTTCCCGACGCGCGCACCGCCAACAGCTCGCGCGCCAGCTCGCCGAGCAGCGCGTGGCGCGGTTTCTCGCTCGATACTGCGCTGGCCATGAACTCGAACACCGCTTTGCGACGCTCGCGCTGCGGCATCGCCACCTTCACGCCTTCGTGTCCGACGACGATCGCTTCACCGGCCTTCACGTCCGAAGGCGGAACGGTGATCGCGCCACCGTCGTCGATGCGGATCGCGCAGTCCATCTCCGGGAAGGCGACCGGCATCCACACTCCCCCGATGCGCACCTCGGTCAGGTAGTTCGTGGTGGCGTAGAACTGGTCGGGGAGCACGCCGTCGGCCGGCGCCGGCTCGGTCGAGATGTCGCCTTCGTCGACGACCTCGGCGCCGGATTCGCGCAGCCTGTCGATGAGGTCGTCGAGGTACGCCTTGTCGGCGGCTTCGATCGCCAGGCGGGCGTAGGACGCATCGAGCTTGGTCCGGCCCGAGTCGAACTCTTCGATCACGTACGCGGCGCGCTCGTGGTCGGTGAGGATCCCCAGCACGCGGTTGAAGATGCCCGAGTCGATGATGTGACCGCGCAGCTCGATCCGGCGGACGACCGTCGGGGACGGCGAAGCGGAGCTCATGGGGCTCGTGTTCGTACCGACTCCGCTCGGCAACCTCCGCGACGTCACGTTGCGCGCCATCGACGTGCTGCGCGACGCCTCGCTCGTCGTCGCCGAAGACTCCCGCGTCACGCGCCGGATCCTGAGCGCCCTCGAGATCGGCGGGAAAGAGATCTGGACCTATCACGACCACAACGCGCACGCGACGACGCCCTCGATCCTCGAGCGCGCGCGCTCCGAGACGGTCGCGGTGGTGACCGACGCCGGGACGCCGGGGATCAGCGATCCGGGCTCGGCGCTCATCGCAGCCGCCCGTGAGGCCGGAGTCGCGGTCGAGGTCTTGCCGGGGCCGGCGGCCTTCGTCTGCGCCGCCGTGCTCTCGGGGTTCGACCTGCGCCGCTTCGCCTTCGCCGGCTTTCCGCCGCGGGCCGGCGCGGCGCGGCGCGCGGCGCTGCGCGCGAGCCTTGCAACCACGACGGTGTGGTACGAAGCGCCGCACCGCATCCTCGCCTGCCTAGCCGACCTCGCGGCGGTCGCTCCGGATCGGCGCGTATTCCTGGTGCGTGAGCTGTCCAAACTCTACGAGCAACAGGTCTTGGGCACCGCGGCGGAGATCGCCGGCGCGCTCGAAGTGCCGGTGCGCGGGGAGATCGCGTTCGTCGTCGAGGGCGCCCCAGACGCCACGCCGGCCTCGGCGCCGCCGCAAGCGGACGTCGACGCCGCGATCGACGCGCTGGTTGCCCAGGGGCTCACCACGTCGGCGATCGCCAAGCGGCTCGCCGAAGCAGGTCACGGCGAGCGCCGTCACCTCTACACGCGCGTCGGCGACCGGCGCACAGGCCGCGACGAACCGGGGTGACGAAACGGAGCGCGTGCCCGACCAGCGCCCGTTTTACGTCACGACCCCGATCTACTACATCAGCGGCACGCCGCACATCGGGCACGCCTACACCTCGATCGCCGCCGACGTTCTGGTGCGCACGGCGCGCGCACACGGTCCTGCGCGGTCGCTGACCGGAACCGACGAACACGGCCAAAAAGTCGCCGCCGCAGCGGCCGCGGCCGGGCTGACGCCGCACGCGTACGTCGATTCGCTCGCGCCGCGCTGGCGCGCGTTGGCGCCGGCGTTCGACGCGCGATTCGACGACTTCATCCGCACGACCGATCCGCGGCACGCGCGCACCTCGCTCGCGCTCTTCGAGCGAATGCGGGCCAACGGCGACGTGTACGAGGGCGTCTACGAGGGCTGGTACTGCACCCACGACGAGACCTTCTGGCCCGAGGCGAAGCTCGTCGACGGCCGCTGCCCCAACCCGGAGTGCCGGCGCTCCGTCGAGTGGCTGTCGGAGAAGAACTGGTTCTTCCGGCTCTCGGCGTATCGCGATCGGCTGATCGCGCACTTTCGCGCCAAGCCCGAGTTCTTGCGGCCGCAAGCGCGTTACAACGAGATGATGGCGGTGCTCGAGGGCGGGCTCGAAGATCTGTCGATCTCACGCTCCTCGTTCGACTGGGGCATCCCGCTGCCGGGCGGCGGTGTGATCTACGTGTGGTACGACGCGCTGATCAACTACATCAGCGCGCTTGGCTGGCCCGACGATCCCGACGGCCTGTACGCGACCTTCTGGCCCGGGATGCACATCATCGGCAAGGAGATCGCGCGTTTCCACACGCTGATTTGGCCGGCGATGCTGTGGTCGGCCGGGTTGCCCGAACCGACCCGCGTGTTCGCGCACGGCTGGATCACCGTCGAAGGCGAAAAGATGTCCAAGAGCTTGGGCAACGTCATCGATCCGTTCGCGCTCATCGAGGAGTTCGGACCCGATCCGGTGCGCTATTTCTTGTTGCGCGAAGCCCCGTTCGGCAGCGACTTCTCGATCTCGGTCGAGAAGCTGCGCCAGCGCTACAACAGCGACCTCGGCAACGACTTGGGAAATTTGCTGCGGCGGTCGCTGGCGATGTTGCAGAAGTACCGCGACGGGCTGGTGCCGCAGCCCAGCGAAGGTGCACTGCAAGAGCGTCTTACCGATTTGCCGGCGCTGGTGAACGAGCACGTGATGTGCCTGCGCTTCCGCGAAGCGCTCGACGAGATCTGGACCGTCGTGACGTATCTCAACCGCACGATCGACGAGCGCAAACCGTGGGAGCTCTACAAGCACAACCGCGCGAACGAGCTCGACGCATTACTCTACGACTTGTGCGAAGGGCTGCGCTGGCTTAGCCTCCTGCTGTTCCCGTACATGCCCGCCAAAGCGACCGAGATGTGGCAGCAGCTCGGGCTCGACGGTACACCCGAACGGCTGTGGGCCGACGAGCTAGTGTGGGGGCGCCTCGCCGCGGGGACGCAAACGAATCCCGGCGTGGCGCTGTTCCCGCGCCTGGAACCGCCGGCGCCCTAGGCAGCCTGCCCCTACGGCGGCGCGTAATTCGGGTCGCCGTTCGCGCGCTCGCGCTCGATGAGCGCCTGACACTCGGCTTTGTAGAAAACGCACACCAGGCGTGAAAATGCGAACGGGTGCGGGAGCGTCCAGCCCACGGGCGGATCTTGCACGGTGTAGCGCCGGTACGGATGATCGACCGGGTCGTCGTTGCGGTTGAAGTGCTGCGGCCACGGGATGAGCACGTGCTCGCTGAAACCGTCGCTGTAGACGAAGTCGCAGTCTTCGTAGTGCCAGACGGTATTGCCGCGGTACCACGTCTGCGCGGCGATGCACTGACCTTGTGCGTTGGTCAGGTCGCCACGCGATCCGGCCATGACCTGCTGGTAGTGCTTCATCGTGGTCGCGGCGTGATGCGTCTGCGGCGCGACGCTCAAGGCATGTTGCGCCTGCGCGATCGTCTTGCTGAACTGCGCGTCGAGCGCCGCGATCTGCTGCGGCGAGTACGCCGATCCCGACGCCGGCTTGGGGGTGGAAACCTCGCGCGACGTCGGCTCGGGGGTGGGCTCGAGCGTCGGCTGCGCACGCGGATGGTGGATTTGGGCCGGTTCGGGCCGGTATGTCGGCTCGGTGGTCGGTACGACCGTTGGGCGGCTGGTCGGGACGGCGACGGGCGGCAGCGTCGGCAGCTCGGGCCGTTGCGGCGCCGGCGCCACCGCGACCCGCTTGGGCCGCGGCTGCGGGCGGCGCTGCCGCGGTCGCGCGCGGTGGGATTCGTGCGGGACGGTGCGCCGCTCGATCGTGATCGAGTCGGAGAGCGCGACGATCTCGGGGGTCGGGCGCGGCAGCAGCTTCGCGACGATCGGCGCGAGCCGTTGGCTCAGCAGCAACCACGCCCCACCGCCCACGAGGTGGACCAGGAACGACAGCAGCAGGGCGATGATAACGAGCCGGCGCCCGCTCCGGTCGTCGCGCTCGGGGAACAACTGCACGGGGAACCTAAAGCTTCACCATGATCGACACGCACGCCCACGTGCACGACCGCGCGTTCGACGAGGACCGCGACGCCATGCTGGCGCGGGCGCGCGACCGCGGGGTCGACGCGATCGTAACCGTCGGCTGTGACGTCGAGGATAGCGGGCGTGCCTGTGAGGTGGCCCAGAGATACGGCCTGTCGGCGACGATCGGCATCCACCCGCACGAAGCCAAAGGCGCGCCCGACGATCTCGGCGCGGCCTTCGACGCGCTGCGAGCGCGCTTCGGGGAGCGCATCGTCGCGGTCGGCGAGACCGGCCTGGACTATCACTACGATCACAGCCCGCGCGACGTGCAGCGGCGCGTCTTCGCCGCGCAGCTCGAGTACGCAAGCAGGTGCGGCCTGCCGCTGGTCTTTCACCAGCGCGAAGCGCATGCCGACTTCGTCGCCGGCCTGCGCGCCGGCTTCGACGGGCGGACCCAGCGTGGGATCGTACACTGCTTCACCGGTACGCCGCAGGAGGCGCGGGTGTTCACCGGCGACTTCGGCCTCGTGCTCGGGATCGGGGGCGTCGTGACGTTCAAGACGGCGCAATCGCTGCGTGACGCGGTCCGGGAGGTGGGGCTCGACGCGATCGTGCTCGAGACGGACTGCCCGTATCTCGCGCCGATCCCGCATCGCGGCAAGCGCAACGAGCCGGCGTTCGTCGCCGACACCGCGCGCGTCGTCGCCGAGGTGCTCGACGTCGACCTCGAGACGGTGGTGGCGCGCGCCGACGCCAACGCGCGGCGCGTGTTCGGCGCTTCGCTCCCGCTCCGGACGGTCACGGCGTGATCGTGAGCGGCGCCGAGCGGCGCGTACGCGATACCCCGGCGATCTCGGCGCAGCACGAATCGCGCTGCATGATCTTCACCGGCCAGGACACGGCCCGCGCGCTCAAAGACCCCAGCGAGATCTCCGAGCTGCTCAAGGACGCCGACAACCTGGTGTGGTTCGATCTCGCCGAGCCGACCCAGGCCGATCTGCAGCTGCTCCAGGACGAGTTCAACTTGCATCCGACCGCGATCGAGGATGCGGCGCTGGTACACGAGCGCCCCAAGATCGAGAACTACGACGGCTACCTGCTCGTCGTGCTGCACGCCGCGTCGCTCGAGGCCGGGGCGTTGACGATGCACGAGCTGGCCGTCTTCGTGGGCTCGAACTTCGTCGTAACGATCCGGGCCCATCCGGTGTACCCGCTCGACGAGATCGAGCGGCGTTGGCTCTCCAAGAGCGCGATCCCGCACACCGCGACCGCCTTGCTGTACGTGATCCTCGACGTCGTCGTCGACGGGTATCACCCCGTCGCTGCCGCCTACGACGAGCGGCTGGTGGAGCTGGAGAATCGCGTGCTGGGCCGCGAGCGCCATCATCCGCAGCACGTGCTGCGGCAGGTCCTCGAGTTCAAGCGCGACCTCATCCGGTTGCGCCACGCCGTCGCCCCGGTGCGCGACATCCTCTCGCCGCTGTTGCGCGGCGAGTTCGCGCCGCTCGAACCCGCCGTCGTGGCATACTTCCGGGACGTGCAAGATCACGCGCTGCGCGTCACCGATCAGATCGACTCGATCCGCGACCTCCTCAACAGCACGCTCGACATCCACCTGTCGTCTGAGGCGCACCGCCAAGGCGAGGTCTCCAGGCAGCTCACGATCATCGCGACCATCTTTCTGCCGCTGTCGTTCATCACGGGCTTCTTCGGCCAGAACTTCGGCTGGATGGTCAACCGCATCGACAAGCCCGGGCACTTCTGGTTCATCGGGGTCGGTGCCCAGCTCATCACGCTCGCCTTGCTGTTCGTCTACTTCCGTTACAAGCGCTGGTTCTAGGCCTTGCCCGTCAAAGCTCGCGCTTTGCGCGACCTTTGTCGGTCAAAGCCGCGCCCATTCGGGCGCCCTACGCCGAGGGTCCGTGCCTGTCGGCGGGCTTTGGCATGAGGGCGGCATCACCGCGTTCGTCTAAGATGGGCGGGATGGTGACGGATCCAGCCGGCAAGGGGGCCTATGTCCGCGAGATGTTCGCGGCGATCGCCCCACGGTACGACCGGGCGAACCGCGTGCTCACCGCCGGCGTCGACGAGGCGTGGCGACGCCGTGCGGTCGCCGAGCTCGCCGCGCCGCAGGGCGGGCGCGTCGCCGACCTGTGCTGCGGCACCGGCGATCTCGCGTTCCACCTGCTCAAGACCGACCCGGCGATGACGGTCGTCGGGATCGACTTCACGCCGCAGATGCTCGACGGGGCGCGGCTGCGCGCCCAGCGCGAAGACCCGTCCGGCCGCGCCACCTTCGTCGAGGGCGACGTGAGCCGGCTGCCGTTCGAGGACGCCGCCTTCGACGGTGCGACGATGGGGTTCTCGTTGCGCAACGTCGTCGACGTCGTCGCGACGCTCGTCGAAGCGCGCCGGATCTTGCGGCCCGGGGCGCGCTTCGTCAACCTCGACGTCACCAAGCCCGACCACCCCTTCGTGCGGCGATTTTTCGGGCTCTATTTCTACGGGGTCGTCCCGCTGGTCGGCGGCATCGTCGGCGGCTCGAAGACCGCCTATCGCTACCTGCCCAACTCGCTGACCAACTTCCCCGATGCCGACGGTCTGGCGGCGCGCTTCCGTAGCGCCGGCTTCCGCGACGTTCGCACGATTCGTTTGGGTTTCGGCGCGATCGCCGTGCACGTCGGGGTCGCCTGATGCTCGAGCGCGCGCCGGCCGGGCGCGATCTGTACGCGCTGGTCGAAGATTTCTTCGCGTCGTCGTTCAGCACCGACAACACGTTGATCACCGAAGCCGTGCGCCGCATGTTGTCCGCCGGCGGGAAGCGGCTGCGCCCGCGGATCGCCCTGCTCGCCGCCGAGTCGGTCGGCGGCGTCCCCAGCGAGCATCTGCGGCTGGCCGCGTTCATGGAGCTCATCCACGTCGCGACGCTCATCCACGACGACGTCGTCGACGGCGCCGAGACCCGGCGCGGCGTCAACGCGACCGCGGTGGATTTCGGCAACCGGGTGAGCGTGCTCGCGGGCGACTACCTCTTCGCGTGGATCTTCAAGAACGTCACGGCCGACTACGCTCACCCGATCCCCCACATCCTGAGCGCGACCTTGGCCGACATCACCGACGGCGAGGTCTTGCAGCTGCGGTCGTTGGGCGAACTGGGGACGACCTTGGCGACGTATCTCGACGTTGCCGCGAAGAAGACCGCCTCGCTGTTCGCCGCGTCGGCCGAGTGCGGCGCGCTCGCCGCGGGCGGGTCGCCGTTTTGCGTGAAGGCGCTGCGCGAGTTCGGAACGTCCTTCGGGATCGCGTTCCAGATGCGCGACGACCTGCTCGACCTCACCGCCGACGAGGCGACGCTGGGCAAGCCGGTCGGCAACGACCTGCGCGAACGCAAGATGACCGTCCCGCTCGTCCTGGCGCTGGAGGGTGCGGATCGGGAATTCCACGCCGACGTCGAACGTTTCTTCGCCGGCGATGACGAGGCGCCCGAGCGCGTCGCCCGGATCGTCGCCGGAATCGAAGCCGCGGGCGGCCTTTCGAAGACGGAAGCCGTCCTGGCGGGCTACGTCGAACGGGCGAAGCAGTCGCTCGCGCCGCTCGGAAACGCCCCGGCCCGCGCCGAACTCGCCGCGCTGGCGGACACCCTACGCTAAACCGGAGATCCGTATGTTCTCACCCATCGAAATCGCCGCGGTCGTCGGGGTCGCAATCCTGGTCTTCGGCGCCGACAAGCTCCCCAAGCTCGCGCGCAGCGCGGGTCAGGCCAAAAAGGAGTTCATGGTCGGACAAGCCGAGGCCGACGTCGCCGCCGAGCGGGCGCGCGACGAAGCCCGCCGTAAGGCCGAGGCCGAGGCTAGCGCCGCGGCGGCAGCGACCAGCGTCAACGGGGTCGGTCAGCCTGCCGTGGTCCCCAACCCGCTGACCGGCGCCCCCGGGCCGACGACCCCCGCTCGACCGCTCGAATAGACCGTGTTCGCGGAGCGGGCGCCGCTCGACGACGGCGCCGAGCGCCAGGTCGATTGGGACCAGAGGGAGATGCCGTTCACGGAGCACCTGCGGGAGCTCCGTAACCGGCTCATGGTCTGCCTCTCGACGGTGCTCGGGCTGACCGTCGTCTTGCTGTGGCCGGCGCAGTGGGCGATCCCCCGGCTGACGCATTTGTACTTCGGGAAGATACAGTTGCATTCGTTCGGTCCGGCGGACGGCGTGTGGGCGATCTTCAAGTTCGCTCTCTACGGCGCTATCGTCGTCGGCTTGCCGGTCATCCTGCACCAGATCTGGATGTTCGTCGTACCGGCGATCCATCCGAAGACGCGCAAGGCAGTGTACTCGTACATCGCGCCGTCGTTCCTGCTCTCGCTGGCGGGGATCGCGTTCGCGCACTTTCTGGTTCTCCCGCGCGTCATCGGCGCGCTGAACGGGATCAATGCGAGCATCTCGGTCCCGACGTACGGGATCGAGGCGACGATCAATCTGGTCCTGCTCCTGTTCCTGGCGTTCGCAATCGTCTTCCAGACGCCGGTCGTCATGCTGCTCGGCGCGCGCATCGGGCTGATTAACAGCGCGCTGCTGCGCAAGTACCGCAAGTACATCGGCTTTGGCATGCTGGTCGCCGGGGCGGTGTTAGCGCCCGATGGAAGTCCCGCAACAATGATGCTCATTGCCGCCCCAATGTACGTCCTTTTCGAAATCTCTATCTGGCTAATCGTTTTTACGGAGCGGCGCGGGCGCGACAACAAGGCCAACGTTGCCAGATAAAGACGCTCGCTGGAACAGCCTCGCCGAGGGGAGGCGGCAAGATTGCTCGAATCTTCGGTTATCCGCCACGGCGGTACACTTTCGAATACTAACGGGTGAAGCCGATGAGGGTGACGTCAAAGGTCGTCCCAGCGCTGCTAGCAGTGATGCTGGCGTTGGGGCCAATTCCCGCTCGGGCAAACCAGCTAGCCCAAGCTTGCATAGCCGCCAACGCCGTCGCCAACGCGGCAGGACAGCAATGGTTGGCGCTCGTGCAGAACAACTGGGGCGCGTATTGGATCTGGTTTACGACCGAGGTCGATCTGCTCGGGTTCGCTGCGGCACACGACCGAGCCGTCATGGCGCAAAGCTTTGCGGTGACCGTCTGCTCCGCAGGCGGAGCCTCGTAGTAACTCGCGCGTATACGGATCTCGCACATTTTGTCGTGACCGTATAGGCGAATTGACGCAGCGGTGGAAGCGAGAAGCGCAAGGGGTCTAGCCTCCGGCGCGCTGGAGGGTATGCGCGAGAGCTGGGCCGAGCTGGTCGGGCTTTTCGCCAACGTCGCGTTCGGAGTCTCGCTGCTGGCGGTGTGGGGCTTCCTCACCACGCTCGGGGTCGTGATCGAGCAGGGCAAAGACGCAGCATTCTACGCCGCAGCGTACGGACCGCCGTTGGGGCGGTTGATCGAGCGGCTCGACGTCGGCAACATCTACCACAGCGCCGCCTACGTCGGCATCGTCGGGTTGATCGTGTGCTCGATGACGGCGGCGACGTTCACCAAGGTCATCCCGCGCCGCATTCCGCGCCTGCACCCGGTGAAGATCGCCGCGATCCCGCTGCACGCGACGGTGCGCGTCGCCGGAGACGTCGAGAGCGTGCGGGAGCGCATTGCGTCGTTCTTCGCCGAGCGCGGCTGGCAAGTCCGCAAACGCGACTTCGCCGGCACCGAATGGACCTTCGCCGACAAGAACAACTGGGCGCGGCGCGGAGTCCTCGTCGCGCACATCGGGTTCGTGATCATCGCGACCGGCACCACGATCTACTGGGCCAAAGGTTATAGCGGCCAGTTCGCGGTCCTCAGCGGCGCCACGGCGACGATTCCGGAGAACGGCGTCAAAGTCGATTTGCGGCGCTTCGCCTACCGCATCGATCCGATCGCGACCAAATCCGGGACCGTGTACCAGCCGATCGACTACGTCTCCGACGCGACCGTAACGGGTCGCGACGGAACGCCGCGCAACGCGGTCATTCGCGTGAACCAGCCCTACGATGCCGACGGCACGCTGATCTACCAGGCCACCTACGGGTTCGCGATCGACTTTCGCCTCAGCAAGAACGGGAAGCCCGTTCCCAGCGGCGGACATCCGCTCAAAGAGGGCGAGGGGTTCGTCATCGACGGCACCTCCCGAGCGATTCAGTACCAGCGGTTCGTCGGGACGATCGATCGCGCTACCGGCCGCCCGGGCGCCGATCCGCGGCCCAACGATCCGGGCGTCGTGATCGAGGCGTTCGACGGCGACGCTTCGGCCGGCACCGCGCTGCTCGCGCTGGGACGGCCCGTGAGCCTGGGTGCCGGGTACACGCTCGAAGCCGCGCGCTACGTGCTCTATTCGGGCTTCCAGTACCGCTACGATCCGGGGATCCCCGTGGTCGGACTGGGAGCGTTCGTGCTGCTGGCGGGGTTGTGCGTCTCGATGTACTTCCTTCCAGCCCGGCTGTTCGTTCTCGTGCGTCCCGTCGATGCGAACGTCACCGAGGTCGGAATCGCCGCGACCACGGTTAAAGGGTACGACGTCTTCGAAGACCGCTTCCGCGAGATCGTCGCGGCGCTGCGTCGCAGCGAAGGAGAGGCTCATGGACCATAACCGGCAGCTGCTCGATCAGAGCTTGCTCGTCGTCGGCACCGCGACGTACGTGATGTCGGCGCTCGCGCTGTTCGGGTACTTTCTCACCCGCAAGCCGCTGCTGCGCTCGATCGGGATGCCGTTCGCGCTGGCCGGCTGCGTGGCCCAATTCGCCGAGCTCGGCACCCGCTGGTGGATGACGGGCGTGTGGCCGCTGACCAACCTGTACGGTTCGCTGTCGCTTTTCAGCGCCTTGTCGGTCGCGATCTTCTTGATCTTCGCCTACCGCTACGACTTGGCGTTCCTGGGCGGGTTCGTGCTGACGGTCGCGGCGATCGCCTTCGCCTACGGCATGACGTGGAACGAGGGCACGATGCCGGCCGTCCCCGCGCTGCAGTCGTACTGGATCAAGATCCACGTCCCGATCGTCATCGCGTCGTATGCGTCGTTCATGGTCGCATTTTGCGTCTCGCTGATGTACCTGTTCAAAGCCGCGGTGGAAAACCGCTACGCCCGGCGCGGCGCGCCGTTAAGCGGCGCGGTCGCCGCGGCCGGTCCCGTCGGGGCCGATGCGATGAGCGCGCTGGGCGATGCGCCTGGCATCGGGACGATCCGCAACGACACGCCGGCGCTCACCAGCGCGGCCGCGGCCGGCGACGCGACCGCCGTCTGGCTGGCCGGACTCCCGTCGCTGGCGCGGCTGGACGTCATGCAGTACCGCATCATCGCGGTCGGGTTGCCGCTGCTCGCGCTGGGGATCATCACCGGAGCGATGTGGGCCAAGGAAGCTTGGGGCGCGTACTGGCAGTTCGACGCCAAGGAGAACGCCGCGCTGGCTTCGTGGATCGTCTACGCCGTGTACATGCATCTGCACACGCGCCCGCGCTGGCGCGGAACGCGCACCGCGTGGGTCAGCGTGATCGGCTTCGCCTCCATCGTGTTCTGCTACCTCGGCGTGAACATCTTTATCAGCGGCCTACACTCGTACAAAATGTAGGGTTACGAGGCGGTGCGCCGGCGGGGCGGTCTGGTGGGCAGCGCGGGCATAGGAGTTGGGGGCGCGACGTGCGAGGGGTCTTCCCAGATCGCGTTGGCGGCGGCGGGTAGATCTTTGGGGACGCGTTTGAGGAAGTAGGTCAGCGCCCAGATCGAGCGCTCGTCGAGCGCCGGGCTGTACGCCGGCATCCCGGTGAAGCGGATTCCGTGCTCGATCTTCCAGTACGTCACGCCTTCGGGATCGTCGTCGACCGAATCGCGCGCGAACTGGGGCGGACGAATCGGGCCCAGGCCCCGCGCGATCGCGTTGGGCGTGGTGTGCGCCGTCCCGTGGCACACGGCGCAGTTCTGCACGTACAGCGTCGCGCCGTTCGCAATCTCGGGATCGGACGATGGATAGGGGTAGGGCGGCTTGGGCGCCTCGCGCGCGATCGCGGCCTTGAGTGCCGTGCGCGCGACCCACCTCTCGCCCGGAAGCGGCGCTCCGTCGGCGCGTGCCGGGAGCTGCCCGGTCTTGACCGCGCTGAAGAACAGCACGGCGAGCACGGCGAGCGCGGCTACGAAGCCGACAAGAAATCCACGCATAGTCCTTGAGTCTTGTCCATATTGCTGGCATTTTCACCGGCCCGCGCAGCGCAACGACCGGCCGCACGATGAGGGTTCCAGGAGCGTATGGCCATCGCACTGCCGCGCGGGACGCCCCTCGACGACCTTCGCTTCGCGAATTCGTTCGCGGCGCTGGGCGATGGGTTCTCGGAACGGCGCATGCCGGCCGGTATCCCGGGCGCGCGGCTGGTCGCGTTCAGCCCCGCGGCCGCAGCGCTCATCGACCTGCGTCCCGGTGAGGAGCAAAGCCCCGAATTCGCCGCCCTGGCCAGCGGCAACGCGCTCGTCGCGGGGATGGAACCGGTCGCGGCACTCTACGGCGGACATCAATTCGGCGTCTGGGCAGGGCAGCTGGGCGACGGCCGCGCGCTGCTGTTGGGCGAGGTCGCCGGCGAGGCTGGGCCCTGGGAGCTGCAGCTCAAAGGAGGCGGGGTCACCGCGTTCTCGCGCTTCGCCGACGGGCGCGCGGTCGTGCGTTCGACGATCCGCGAGTTCCTCGCCAGCGAGGCGATGCATCACCTCGGCGTGCCGACGACGCGCGCGCTGGCGATGGCGGCGGGCGACGAGCCCGTGCTGCGCGAGCGCGTCGAGCGTGCTGCGACGGTGATCCGGATGGCGCCCTCGTTCGTGCGCTTCGGCTCGTTCGAGATCTTCCACTATCGCAAGCAGCACGCCGAGCTGCGGACGCTGGCCGACTACGTGATCGACCGTTTCTATCCCGAGTGCGGAGCGGGCGACGAGCGGTACGCCCGCTTCTTCACCGCTGTCGTCGAGCGCACTGCGGCGCTGATGGCGCGGTGGCAGGCGGTCGGGTTCGCGCACGGCGTGATGAACACCGACAACTTCTCGATCCTCGGCCTGACGCTGGACTACGGGCCGTACGGATTCCTGGAGACCTACGAGCCTGGGTTCATCTGCAACCACAGCGACGAGGCCGGCCGCTACGCGTTCGATCGCCAGCCGACGATCGGGTTGTGGAACTGCTACGCGCTGGCCGAAGCGCTCTCGTCGCTGATCGCCAAGGGCGAACTCGAGGCGGGCTTGGCGCGCTTCGAACCGGTCTACCGGGCGACGTTCATGGCGCTGCTGCGCGCGAAGCTGGGTCTGGCGACACAGCGCGACGACGACGCCGATCTGGGGCTGGAAGCGTTTCGCTTGCTGGCCGCACGACGCATCGACTGGACGAATTTCTGGCGCGCGCTATCGCACTCCGACGCCGCTGCAACGGCGCTGCTGGGCGCCGACGAGTCGTCGCGTTCCTGGTTCGCGGCGTACGCCGCGCGGGTCGCGGCCGAGCCCGGCGACGACGCGGCGCGCCGTGCCGGCATGCGCGCGACCAATCCGAAGTACGTGCTGCGCAATTGGGTCGCGCAAGAAGCGATCGAGGCCTGCGAAGCCGGCGACGACTCGGTCGTACACGCGCTCTACGACGTCGTGCGCGCGCCGTTCGACGAGCACGCCGAGCGCGAGGCCTGGACGCAGCAAGCGCCCGCGAAGTACGCGGGTCTTTCGGTGAGCTGCTCGTCGTAGTGCACGCGGACACTGCTGAACTCGTGAAGACGGTACACACCTCGCCACGCGCCACGCTGGCGGAGACGTAGCACCGCGTGGGACGTGAGGCGCGCTGCACGGCGACCTGGGGCACCCGCAGCGGCGAGGTGACCGCCTTGCTCGAGTCCACCGAGCTGATCGTGCGGGGCGCGTTTCGCGCCCGCGTGCCGCTCGCGTCGCTGACGGCGGTGCAGGTGCGCGGCGATACGCTGCATTTTCGCGCCGGCGACGACGAGGTCGCACTGCTCCTGGGCAGCGCCGCGCAGCGCTGGGCCGCCGCGCTCACCACTCCGCGGCCGACGCTGGCGGCCCGCCTCGGCATCACCGCGCGCTGCCGGCTGCTCGTGGAAGGAGGCGTCGACGACGAGGCGCTCGCGACCGCGCTAGCCGCCGCGACCGCACCCGCCGCGGACGGGGCCGAGATCATCGTCGCGCGGGTCGACGACCCCCAAACGCTGATCGACGTGGCGGCGCGCCACCGCGCGCTGCTCGCCCGCGGCGTCCCGCTGTGGGTCGTCTACACCAAGGGCCGCGGCGCGCCGCTGGGGGAGGCGGCGGTCCGCACGATCTTGCGCCAACGCGGCTTGATGGACCTCAAGGTCGCGTCGGTCTCCGCCGCGCTGACCGCGCTCAAGTTCGCGCGCGTCCGCGCGAAGTGAACGCTAATCCCGCGTAGCCCCGAGGTCGCGGGGCTCCGGCTCGGGAACGGCGCGCAGGTGGAACGGCACGGTGAGGTTAGGCTCCTGATTCGCGGGATCGCGCGCGGGGTCGCGAGCACGGAGATCGCCGCAGCGCTGGCGCCGTTCGGGGTCGACGCCGAGCGGATCGCGCTGCCGCGCGACCGCCGCACGCGGCGCCGCAAAGGGATCGCCTACGTCTTCGTTCCGAGCGCGCAGCACGCCAAAGACGCCATCGACGCCCTCAACAACACGATGCTGCAGGACAAGCAGATCACCATCGAGCCGGCCGCCGAACGCCCGCCCAAGAAGCCGCGCCGCTTCGGTGGCCCGCCGCCGCCGCGCCGCTACTGAAGATACTTCTCGACGGTCTCCGCGCTACGCTCGTGCGCGACATCGGGATCTTGGCCGAACTCCTCGCGCGCCCGCCGCTGGCGCAGCAAGTCCCACAGCCGGTCGAGCTGGACGTTGATCTCGCCCAGTCGCGTTCGCTCGCCCGCCGAGACGGCACCGCCTTTTTCGAGCAGGCGGTGCTCCTCGGCGACGAGGCCTTCGATCCGCTCGTGGAGCTGCTGGTCGTTCACGCCCAACGTGTTCCCGCTCGGGCCGCGAACGACCCACAGCAGCGAGCGGGGCCATGCTCGCGCTTGCCCCCGCGCAGGGGACCGCTTACGGCTCCTACGAAGGTACGCGAGTTTTGTCCGGCGCCCATACTATCATGCGCGTAGGCGACCGACGGTGCCGAACCGAGTGAGGAGAGATCGTGGCTCACGCAGAGGCCTATAAAGACCCGGGGACGCCCGACGAACAGAGCCGTCGCACGTTCATGGCCAATGCCGTCGTCGCACTGGGCGGCGTCATCGGCCTGGGTCTAACGATCCCGTTGCTGGTGTCGCTGGTCCCGGCCCAAGACGCGAACAACGAAGAATGGTCGCCGCTGACGCCCGAACAGGCCGCCGCGTTGCGAAAAGCCACGGACAACCCGGTCAAGGTGACCTTCAACCTCCACGAGGTCAACGGCTACTTCGGAGCAACGGATTCCGAACAGTTCTTCTGGGCCGTCAAGGCCGACGAAGCCACGATGCGCAAGCGGCGTCCCGAGCTCTTTGGCGGGATCGAAAAGGTCCCGTACCCGGCGATCGCGCTGGGCTTCTCGGTGTTCAGCCCGATCTGCCCGCATCTCGGCTGCAGGTACTCGTGGGATTCGAAGATCTCGCGTTTCCATTGCCCCTGCCACGGCTCGGAGTTCGACAACTTGGGCTGGCACATAACCGGCGTCGGGCCGGCGCTGCGCGGGCTCGACCCGCTGCCGTTGCGCGAATTCAGCGGTAAGGTCCAAGTCTCGTGGATCGAGTACAAGCAGAACACTCCCGATCACATCATCCTCAAGGTCGGCTAGAGGAGACGCGGCGATGTTGACCTGGCTCGACCAACGAACCGGCGTCGTCACGGCGACGAAAGACTTCCTCACCGAGGACGTGCCCGGCGGCGCCAGCTACTGGTACGCCTTCGGCAGCGCGACGCTGTTCGCGCTGATAATCCAGATCGCGACGGGGATCTTCCTGTGCTTCTACTACGCGCCGTCGACCGCGACCGCGTGGGAGTCGACCGACTACATGATCAAGCACGTGCCGCTGGGCTGGCTCGTGCTCTCGCTGCACTACTGGGGCGCCTCGGCGATGATCGCGTTCATGGCGATGCACTTGCTGCAAGGGCTGCTCTGGGGGGCCTACAAGAAGCCGCGCGAGCTGCAGTGGGTCGTGGGCGTGATCCTGTTCATCCTCACGCTGGTGCTGGGCTTGACCGGCTATCTGCTCCCGTGGGACCTCAACGCGCTGCTCGCGTCGAAGGTAGCGATCCAGATCGCCGGCTCGGCACCGATCTTGGGCCCCGCGATTTTGAACTCTCTCCAAGACGGCTCCGGGATCGGAACGCTGACGATCAACCGCTTTTTCGGGATTCACGTCTGGCTGGTGCCGGCGTTGCTCCTCGGACTGGTCGGCGCGCATCTCGCGATCTTCCGCTGGAACGGGCCCGCCGGGCCTCCGATCGACGAGGCTCCCAAGCTCAAGCCCGGCCGCTTCTGGCCGGATCAGATGTTCATGGACACCGTGCTGTCGTTCGCGATGTTCGTCGTCATCGTCGCGCTTGCGGTGTTCGCTCCCGCGCCCTTCGATGCCAAGGCCGATCCCAACAACACGACCTTCGTCCCCTATCCCGCTTGGTATTTCCTCGCGCTGTACGCGCTGCTCGACGTGGTCGGCAAATTTCCGCCGGCGATCGTGCAGATGTCGACGCTGTTCGCGACGATCATCATGCCCGGAGCGCTGGTGGCGTTGTTGGTCGCACTTCCTTTCGTCGATCGCAACCCGTCGCGGCGGCTTTCACGCCGCCCGTGGGTCCTCGGCATCACCGCGCTGACGCTCATCGGCGCGATCGCGCTGAGCTTCTTCGGCCAGTACAACGTGGTCCAAGGTCAAGTTGAGAAAGGCCTCGTCGGCGCGACCGCCGGCAACACGGCGACCACCGGCGGTGCCGCGCCGCAAATCGAAACGAACATCGGCAACAACCCCAACGGCGGCGGTGCCGCCGCCGGCCCGGGCGCCGCGAGCGCCGGCGCCACGGTGTACACGACCAACTGTTCGGGCTGCCACGCCGCCAACGGCAAAGGCACGCCCAGCGTCGCGCCGACGCTGGCGGGCAACGACGTCGTCACCGGGGATCCCAAGAAGGTCGTCGGGATCGTGCTCAAGGGTCTCAACGGGAAGATCACGGTGAACGGTGAGGAGTGGAACGGCACCATGCCGCCGTGGAAGGGCACGCTCAGCAACAAGCAGGTCGCCGACGTGATCACCTACATCCGCAGCTCGTGGGGCAACAAAGCGGCGCCGGTTTCCGAAGCGGACGTCGCGGCCGCAGCCAAGTAGCGCCGCGCGCCGCGAGTCAGTCGCGGCGCTTGGCGTTCGCCTCGAGCGCGTTGGGCGAGAGATTCGACGCGACGTCACGATAGAGGTGGCGCATCGCGTCGATCATGAGCGAACCGACGCGGAAGATCCCGTCGCCCGAGATGCGCACGGCGCTCCACGGTGTGCCCCCATGGCGCTGCACCAGGACGTACGTGTCGGCGCCGGCCGCGTAGATCGCGAACTGATCCGACTCGGCGACGAGCTCCATCGCCTCGACGACGGACGGATCGATCTTTTCGATGAAGTCCATGCTCGGAGCCTACTTGATCGGCACGACGATCGATGGCCGTCGCAACGTGTGTACGGTGACCGTCGCTTGTGTCGATAGCGCCCGCACCGCGCGCGGCTGCACGGTCACCCACGTCAGCCGCTGCGCGCACATCAAGCCCAGCGTTCCGGGTCGCCGGAACTGCGTGACGTTGAATTGCGCCGGGAAGACGGTTCCCTCGAAGATGTCAAAGCGCGCAGCTTGGCACGCGTCCTTCACTTCGGCCTGGCCGGTCAGGGTGAACCCCTTCGCCGTGCGGCGCGCGCGCAGGGAGCGCGCGTCGAGGGCCGGGGCCCCCGCGGGCATCGGCGCCATGGTCATGATCATCGGCGCGGGGGTGGATTGGGCCGTTGCGCCGCCCGCCCCGATCGCGACGAGGGTGGCGGCGCCCGCGCAGGCGGCGGCGAAACGCAGTGCGTGCATGGGGCGTTGGTTCGCTGCGCCCGGCGGCGGCCCTAGGAATTCCGTTCGTGGGCCGGACAGGCCCGGCCGTCGACGTGCAGCAGCGCCGCGCGCGTATGTTGCGCCGACGGCGCCTGCATGATGATCTCGGCGCTGCGCTGCAGCGACCGGGCGAGCGCGACGAGACGCTCGGCGTCCTGCGGCCGGGTGACGATCCAAGCCGTCCCGCCCGAGCAGATGGTCGAGATGAAGCCGGCGTTGTTCTTGATGTCGCGCACGGGCGGGAGCGTGTAGAAGATCAGGCCGTTACCGCCGCTCACGCCGCCGATTGCGATCGTGTCGCCGGCCTTTCGCGTCGCGTCGATCGCACGCGCGATCGGGGGCATCGGCTTGAGCGGCTCGGCCGCCGGCTCCGCGATCAGCGCGATGAATAGCACCAACGCGCCGCTGGTGAGTGCGAGCACGTACGGCGACCAGGCCGCCGTGCCGCGACGCGCGATCGCGACGACCGTCAGCACGGAACCGGCGAGCATCGCCACGCCGAGAAAGACGAGTTGATGGTTTACGACCGCGAGGTCGACGTCGAGGCTGTTGGTGCGCGAGAACCGGTCGATCGCGAACGCGACGCAGCCGACGAACACGGGGATCGACAGCGCCGAGATCACCGCGGCACGGCGGTCCGCTCCGGCGCGCACGCGCTCGAACCAGAGCGCGACCAGGATCGCGAGTGCGGGCAGCACCATCGCGACGTAGTTCGGCAACTTCGTGTTCGCGAAGCTGAAGAAGACGAACGGCACGACGGTCCACACCAGCGCGAGCCGCGCGAAGCCCCCCTCGGGCCGGCGCGCCTCGCCCAGCGCCGCGGCCGCCGCCACCGGGACGAACGCGATCCACGGAAAGAACCCCAAGATGACGACGGGCAGGTAGTACCACAACGGCCCGGTCTGGTTCTCGATCACGCCGGTGTAGCGCCCGAACGTGTAGTGACCGATCAGCTCGCCGATCGCGGCCGGCCCCACGCGCGAGGCGAGCGCGATGAACCACGGTAGCGTCACCGCGAGATAGGCGAGCGCGCCCAACGCGAGCGCGCGCCGCCGCGGTGCCGCCAAGCGGCCCGCCCGCGCTTCCCAGAACGCCCACACCCCGATCACCAGCCCGGTGATCACCGGTGCGACCGGTCCCTTGGCGAGCGTGCCCACCGCGAGCGCCAACGCGCCGCAGACGAACGCGGTATCGCGGCGGCGCGCGTCGCCCGACGGTTCGAGCGCGCGGTACCACCACAGCACCGCCGCCGCGATCGCGAAGTCGAGCAGCGCGTCCATGATGGCGAGGCGGCCGACGATCGCTTGCATCAAGCTCGTCGACAGGACGATCGCGGCGATCATACCGGCCCGCTCGCCGGCGATCCGCGCCGTCGCGTAGCCGACCGCGCCGCCCATCGCGATCGTCGCCAGCGCCGACGGGAGGCGCAGCGCGAAGGCCGTCACCCCGAAGACCTTCGCCAGCAGGGCCGCGATCCAGAAGTACAAGGGCGGCTGTACGAACCACGGCTGGCCGTTGAGGTGCATCACGACCCAGTCGTGCGTGAGCCCGACCTCACGGGCGACCTCACCGTAGGTCGTCTCGCTGTTATCCCACAGCGTGCCGATGCCGAGCCCCGGCAGGGTGACGAACGCGGCGAAGAGCGCGCCGAGTAGCGCCGCGCGCGCGGGGACGGATCGCATCTGCTGGAAGATAGGGCTTGTGTATCCCGTCGCCCTTTCGATGCGCGGCCGGCGCGCGGTCGTCGTCGGCGGCGGCGCGGTCGCCGAGCGCAAGGTCCGCGGCCTGCTGCCGGCGCAAGCGGCGGTCGTCGTCGTGAGCCCGAGCCTCACGCCCCCGCTCGCCGCGCTCGCCGAGGTCGGCGCGATCGCCTGGGAACCGCGGCGCTACACACCCGGCGACCTGGCCGGCGCCTTCATCGTGTTCGCGGCCACCGACGACGACGCGGTCAACGCTGCGGTCGTGGGCGCGGCGCGAGCCGCGGGGATCCTGGTGAACGACACCTCGGACCCCGCCCGGGGGGATTTCGCGACCCCCGCGGTCCACCGGGCCGGCCCCTTGACGGTCACCGTCGACTCGAGCGGGCTCTCGCCGGCCTTCACCAAGCGCATCCGCGACGAGCTGGCCCTGCAGTTCGACTCCCGCTACGCGCGCGCGGCAGCGACGCTGGGCGCCCTGCGCGAGCGCGTGCAGGCGGTCGTCCCGCGCGAGCTGCGTGCGGTCGTGATGCAGCACTTCGCCGAACGCGACGTCGACGAGCTCGCGGCGATGCCGCCGGGAGCGGTCGAGCACGAGGTCGAGCGCACCGCCGAAACGCTCGCCGGCGTGGTCCCGGCTCAGACCAAAACGTTGATCTGCGCGTCGCGTGCCAGCGCGCTGGCGATGACCCAATCGCGCAGCGTCATGGCGGCGCTCGCCCGCGCGGGGTTGCCTTCGACGGTCCTCGAGGTCACGACGCGCGGCGACACGTTCGGGGACCGCCCGATCGCGGCGATCGGCGGCGAGAACGTCTTCGTCACCGAGCTCGAACGGGCGCTGCGGGCGGGGCAGGCCGACTACGCGGTGCACTCCGCCAAAGATCTGCCCAGCACGCTCCCCGACGACATGATCCTGGCCGCGGTCACCGTGCGCGAGGACGCGCGCGACGCATTCTGCTCGGAACGCTATCCCAGCTTCGCCGAGTTGCCCGCCGGCGCGCGGGTCGGGACCTCGTCGCCGCGGCGGCGCGCCCTGCTGCGCGCGCAACGCGACGACCTCACCTACGACGACGTGCGCGGCAACGTCGACACGCGGTTGCGCAAGTTGCGCGACGGCGCGTACGACGCGGTGGTGCTGGCCTGCGCCGGCTTGAACCGGCTCGGCGTGCACGCGACCTACACGGTGCCGTTTGCGGTGGATGTCGTCACCCCGGCCGTCGGGCAAGGAGCGCTGGCGATCGAAACCCGCGCCGGCGATCCGCTCGCGCACCGGCTCGACGCCGTGCTGTCCGATCCGCAGAGCTCGATCGCGGTCCGCGCCGAGCGCGCGTTTCTGCGCACCCTGCGCGGCGGTTGCCACGCCCCGATCGGATGCCACGCCGCCTGGGCGGCCG
This sequence comes from Vulcanimicrobiota bacterium, assembly GCA_003140215.1. Lineage (GTDB taxonomy): Bacteria > Vulcanimicrobiota > Vulcanimicrobiia > Vulcanimicrobiales > Vulcanimicrobiaceae > Vulcanimicrobium > Vulcanimicrobium beijerinckii. Next base: position 922,317 of record PLJL01000001.1, read on the forward strand.
GGCGCTTTCACATCGTCGGCGCGATCGCGGCCCGCGACGGGTCGCGAGTAGTGCGCTCCGCTCGCGACGCGGTGATCGACGTGCGCGACCTCGTTTCGGCCGAGGCGATGGCGGTCGCGCTCGCGGGCGACCTGTTGGCGGAGGGCGGCGCGTCGCTGCTGGGGGGGCCGCTCACCGGCCGGGTCTTCCTGTTGCCGCGGACGCAGGACCGGCCCAGCCGCATCGCCCCCGCGCTGCGCGATGCCGGGGCCGAGGTCGTCGAGGTGCCCGATAGCGCGAGCGCGGTGCGGGCGCTCGGAGGCCGGATCCCGAACGCGATCCTGTTCCCGTCGTCGGGCTCGGTCGGCGCGATCACCGACTACCTCGCCGAGCTGCGAGGTGGGGGTCATCGTCCGCTCGTCGCCGCGATGGGACCATCCTCGTCGGCGACGGCCGGCGCGCTCGGCTGGCCGCCCGACGTCGTTGCACCCTCCGCCGAGGTCGGTGCGTTCGTACAGAGCGTGACGCGGATCGTCTTGGAGAACGGCGCATGACCCAAGTGAAGCCCTTCGACGTGGCTCTCGGCGATAGGACCGGAACGCGGTTGATCGCGCGGCCGCGCCGGTTGCGCTCAAGCGCGGCGATGCGCGGGCTGGTGCGCGAGACGCGGGTCAATCCCGACGGCCTCGTTGCGCCGCTGTTCGTCGTCGCGGGCGACGGGGTGGTCCAGCCCATCGGGTCGATGCCCGGCGTCGCGCGCTTCTCGGTCGACACGGTGGTTCGCGAGTGTCGCGAGCTCGACGCCGCGGGGGTCCGTGCCGTGCTCCTGTTCGGCATCCCGGAGGCCGCCGCCAAAGACGCCTATGCGACCGTCAACTACGACCCCAACGGGATCGTGCAACGCGCCGCCGGCGCGATCAAGGATGCGCTGCCGCACCTGCTGGTGATCGCCGACCTGTGCAACTGCGAGTACACCGATCACGGGCACTGCGGCATCGTCGATGCGGCCGGTGAGATCGACAACGACCGGACGCTGGAGATCCTCGCCAAGACCGCGCTGACGTACGCCCGCGCCGGCGTCGACATCGTCGCCCCGTCGGACATGATGGACGGCCGCGTCGCCGCCATCCGCGCCGCGCTCGACGACGACGGCTTCACCAAGACCGCGATCATGTCGTACGCGGCGAAGTACGCATCGGCTTTCTACGGGCCGTTCCGCGAAGCCGCCGAGTCGACGCCCGCGTTCGGCGACCGGCGCACGTATCAGATGGATCCGGCCAATCGTCGCGAGGCGCTCAAGGAAGTCCGGCTGGACGTGGAAGAAGGCGCCGACATCGTCATGGTCAAGCCGGCGATGGCGTACCTCGACGTGGTTTGCAGCGTCCGCGAGATGACCGATCTTCCGCTCGCCGTCTACCACGTAAGCGGCGAATACGCGATGCTCAAAGCGGCTGCGGAGCGCGGTTGGATCGACGAGGACCGCGCCGTGGACGAAACGCTCACCGCGATCGCCCGCGCCGGCGCCGACATCATCATCACCTACTTCGCCAAAGATTACTTGCGCCGGACGCGCTCGTGAAGGTCAGCGTCTGCATTCTGGCGGGGGGACAGGCTACGCGGCTGCCCGGGAAGTTGGGCCTGGAGCTGGGCGACATCCCGATGCTCGTGCGGGTCTATCGCAACGTGTCGCCCGCACGCGAGACCTGGCTTTCTACTAAAGGGGCGCTGCCGCCGGAGATCGACGCGCAACTCGCCGGCGCGCGTCAGGTGGTCGACCGCTGGCCGCTACGCGGCCCGCTCTCGGGGCTGCTCTCGACGTTGAGCGAGATGCGCGCCGAGTGGGTGTTCGCGGTCGCCGGCGACGCGCCGTTCGTCGATGCGCGGTTCATCGACGGCTTGCAGGCCCACATTGCGCCGCAGCACGAGGCGATCGTCCCGATGCACGGCGAGAACGGCCAGCGCATCGAGCCGCTCGCGGCCCTGTACCGGCGCGAAGCCTTCTTGCGCGAGGGGACGCCGGTACTGCTGGGCGGTCACGGCGCTCTGCGTTTGGTGATCGATCGTTTGCAGACGCGATTCGTTCCGGTCAAAGACGAGCGCGCGTTCGAAAACGTCAACACGCCCGAAGACTACGCCAAGGCCCGCGGCGCGCTCGTACCGGGTACCGAGGTCGAGGCGTGAACCGAAGCGGCTCCGAAGCGGCGTTCGAGGCGGCGCGGCGCGTGATCCCCGGAGGCGTGAACTCGACGGTTCGCGCCTTCAAAGCGGTCGGCGGCACGCCGGTGTTCGTGCGCACCGCACGCGGGGCGTACCTGACCGACGTCGACGGGAACCGCTACCTCGACTACGTGCTCTCGTGGGGCCCGATGATCGCGGGCCACGCGCATCCGGCGGTCGTCGAGGCGGTGCGCGACGCGGCGGAGCACGGGACGTCGTACGGCACGCCGACCGAGCGCGAGACCGAGCTGGCCGAGCTGATCGTCGACGCCGTGCCGTCGGTAGCGAAGGTGCGTTTCTGCTCGTCGGGGACCGAGGCCACGGCGAACGCGATCCGCCTCGCGCGCGGCGTAACCGGACGCGACATGATAATCAAGTTCGCGGGCTGCTACCACGGCTCGGCCGACGCGTTCTTGATCAGTGCGGGATCGAGCGCGCTCACGATCGGCGTGCCGGACTCCAAGGGCGTCACCGCCGGGACGGCGCGCGACACGATCGTCGTCCCGTACAACGACGCCGCCGCGGTGCGCGCCGCGTTCGAGCGCAACCCCGAGACGATCGCCTGCGTGATCGTCGAGCCCTACGCGGCCAACATGGGCCTGGTGCTGCCGCTGCCGGGCTTCCTGCACGCGCTGCGCGCGCTGACGCGCGAGTACGGCGCGCTGCTGATCTTCGACGAGGTCTTGACCGGCTTTCGCGTCGCGCGGGGCGGCGTTCAGGCGCGCGACGGCGTGCTCCCCGACATCACCACATTGGGCAAGGTGATCGGCGGCGGGCTCCCGGTCGGGGCGTTCGGCGGCCCGGCCGAGATCATGGACCGCCTCACCCCGGACGGGGACGTCTTCCAGGCCGGAACGCTGTCGGGGAATCCGCTGGCGACGGCGGCCGGAATCGCAACGCTGCGCTTGCTCGGTGACGAGTCGTATGCGAATCTGGAGCGCTTGGCGAACCGGCTCATCGAGGGCTTGTCGGAGGTCTTCCGCAGCCGCGGCGTCCCGCATGCGGTTGCCACCGCCGGCTCCCTGCTGGGTTTCTTCTTCACGGATGGTCCGGTCACGGACCTCGCCACTGCCAAAAAGGCGGATACCGCTCTGTACGCGCGCTTCTTCCACGCCATGCTCGACCGCGGTTTCTACTTCGCACCGTCGCAGTTCGAAGCTGCGTTCCTGTCGCTCGCCCACGACGACGGTGAGATCGACCGGACCGTCGCCGCCGCCGATGACGCCCTCGCCGAGGCCTACGCATGCCGCTAGTGTGTCTGGGGCTCTCGCACCATACGGCGCCGGTCGAGGTCCGCGAGCGGCACGCCTTCGCGCCGCCCAAGATGGTCGAGGCGCTCGTCGCGCTGCACGACTACGAGGCGGTGCGCGAAGCGCTGATGCTGCAAACCTGCGGACGGCTCGAGCTCTACGCGGAGCTCGACGACTACGAAGACGGGGTCGGCCAGCTCAAAGCGTTCTTGGGCAACTTCCGCCACGGCGACGTCGGCGACATGGACTCGTACATGTACACGCTGCTGGGGACGGAGGCGGTCGAGCATCTCTTTCGCGTGAGCACGGGCCTCGACTCGATGCTCATCGGCGAGGCCGAGATCCTCGGGCAGGTCAAGGACGCCTACGTTCAGGCGCAGCGCGCGCGCTCGGTCGGCAAGACGCTCAACACGCTGTTCCGCGCGGCGCTCGAAGCGGGCAAGTCGGCGCGCACGCACACTGCGATCGCCGAGGACTCGACCTCGATCGCCGGCGCCGCGGTCGAGTGCGCGAAGCAGCACGTGGCGGACCTGGCGGGCAAATCGGTACTCGTGATCGGCGCCGGCCGGATGGGTGCGGTCGCGGCACGGCGCTTCAAGGCCGAAGGTGCGCGCGACATCGTCGTGCTGAATCGCTCGCACAAGCGCGCGCAGGAGGTCGCCGACGAGCTTGGCGGCGGCGCTCGCGCGGCCGAGGTGCCCGGGCTCGTCGACGCGCTGCAGGCGGCCGATCTCGTCGTCACCTCGACCGGGGCGTCGCACTTCATCCTCACGCCGGCCAACGTCGCCGAAGCAATGCTCGCGCGGCCGCAGCGGCCGATGTTCATCGTCGACATCGCGGTGCCGCGTGACGTCGATCCCGAGGTCGCGCAGATCGACGGGGTCGGTCTGGTCGACATCGACGCGCTCAAAGGCGTCGTCGACGGAACGCTCGAGAAGCGCCGCGAAGCGATTCCGCTCGTCGAGGAGATCATCACCGAGCACGTCGAGCGATTCGGGCAATGGTATCACTCGCGCGTCGCAGTGCCGGTGATCGCGTCGTTGACGCAAAAGGCCGAAGCGATTCGCGAAGCGGAGCTGGAGCGGCTCTTCGCCCGCTGCCCGGATCTGACCGAGCGCCAGCGCATGCTCGTCACCGGGATGTCGCTGACCATCGTCTCGAAATTGTTGCACAGCGCGATCGTGCGCATCCGCGACAAGGCCGTCGCGAACCGCGCCGAGGCCCTCAGCGACGCGCAAATCCTCGACGAGCTGTTCGAGTTGCGCGCGCTCGTCGGCGACCCTTCGACAAGCTCACGCGATGCGTGACACCACGTCAGGGTGACAGGCGCGGGCCGCGCGGGGAAGGTCTGGCTGGTCGGCGCAGGCCCCGGCGACCCGGGGCTCTTGACGCTCAAAGGGGCGCGCGCGCTGGCCGGCTGCGACACGCTGGTCTACGACTACTTGGCCTCGCAGGCGATCCTCGAGCTCGCCCCGCCGCAGTGCGAACGGATCTACGTCGGTAAGCAAGCCGGGCGGCACTCGCTCACCCAAGACGAGATCACCGCGCTGATCGTGAAGCTGGGTCATGACGGCAAGAAGGTCGTGCGCCTCAAAGGCGGCGACGTCTTCGTCTTCGCGCGCGGCGGTGAAGAGGCGCGGGCGTTGGCCGAAGCGGGCGTTCCGTTCGAGATCGTTCCGGGGGTCACGTCGGCGATCGCCGGTCCGGCATACGCGGGCATCCCGGTGACGCACCGTGCGCACAACACGTCCTTCACCGTCGCCACCGGACACGAGGACCCGACCAAAGGCGAATCCTCGCTGGATTTCGCGAAGCTCGCCAACCGCAAGGCGACGACGATTTTCCTCATGGCGATGACGAATCTGGCCGCGATCACGGCCAAGCTGCGCGAGCACGGTCTCCCCGGCGACACGCCGGTGGGGATCGTGCACGAGGGGACCAAGCCGACTCAGGAGGTTGTCGTGGCGACGCTCGACACCGTGCTCGACGCGGTCGCGCGCAGCGGAATATCGGCGCCCGCGGTCGTGGTCTTCGGCAACGTAGTAAACGAACGCGAGCACATCCGCTGGTTCGATGCGCAGCCGCTGTTCGGCAAGCGCGTCCTGGTGACGCGCCCCGCGCACCAAACCGGCGACTTCGCGACGCGGCTGTGGGAAGCCGGCGCCGAGCCGATCGTCGCACCGGTGATCGCGATCGTCCCGCCCGACGACATTGCCGCCGCCGCCGCCGCGGTGGCGCGCGTGCGCGACTATGACTGGGTCGCGTTCACCAGCCGCAACGGGGTCGATGCGTTCTTCGACCGATTGCGTGCGATCGAGCGCGATGCGCGCGCTTTCGGCGACACGAAGGTCGCCGCGATCGGCCCCAAGACCGCCGCGGCATTGGCGGCGCGCGGCATCCGCGTCGACCTTGTACCGACGACGTTCGTGAACGAAGCCGTGGCAGCCGAGCTGCTCGCGCGCACGCAGCCCGGCGAGCGCGTTCTGCTCTACCGCGCGCAGGAAGCACGCGACGTGCTGCCCGAGACGCTGCGCCTGCACGGCCGAACCGTCGACGTCGTCGCGGCCTACCGCACGCGCTTCGTCGACGATCCCGAGCTGGGCGCAAAGACCGAGCGCGCCGACATCGTGACCTTCACCAGCTCGAGCACGGTCGCCGGCTTCGTGCACAACGTCCCGGATGCGGCGCGCGCGCTGGCCCCCAAGAGGGTCGCCGCGATCGGCCCGATCACCGCGCAAACCGCGCGCGAGCACGGCATCCGCGTGGACATCGTCGCCGACGAGTTCACCGTCGACGGCTTGCTCTTCGCCCTCGCGGAGCCCGCGGCCGTCTGAGACCGCTCGACGTTCTCATCGGCGCGGTCTGTGCCGGAGCGCTGGCATTCGTCGCCTGGCGCGTCGGGGCGCTGACGCGGGGGGGCGCGCTCGCGGCGCTCGTCGTCGGAACCCTGACCTACGCCGCCGGAACGATCGAATTCGCGCTGGTGTTGCTGGCGTTCTTCGTGCCGTCGGTCGCGCTGTCGCGCCTGGGCCGCGCGCGCAAGCGCGCGCTGGTCGATATTGGAAAGACCGGTCCACGCGATGCGCGCCAAGTGCTCGCCAACGGCGGCATCGCGACGCTGTGCGCCGTGGGGTTCGCAGTCACGCACGACGTCTTTTGGACCGCAGCGTTCGCAGGCGCCTACGCAGCCGCGACGGCGGACACCTGGGCGACCGAGATCGGCACGCTGGCCGGCCGGGCACCGCGCTCGATCCTGACCTGGCGCCCCGTCGCGACCGGAATGTCGGGTGGGGTCACGCTGGCCGGCACGCTCGCCGAGCTCGCCGGCGCGCTATGGATCGGACTGGTCGCGCTGCTCGCGGCCGTGCTCGCGCTGGTGATCGCGAACGGCGACTTCGGCTTGAGCTTCGGTTATAGCCTGAGCTTCCGGGCGCCCAGCCTCACGGCGGTCGGCCTGGTGGTGATCGCGGTGGTCGCGCTTGGGGGCGTCGCCGGCGCGACGGCGGACTCGCTCCTGGGCACGACCGTCCAGGAGCTGCGGCGCTGCGACGCCTGCGGGCGGATGTGCGAAACAGACCCGCACGCCTGCGGCAACCCGACGCGGCTGGTCCGTGGCATCCGAGGCCTGTCCAACGACGTCGTCAACCTGCTGGCCACGGCCGCCGGCGCCGCCGTCTCGTTCGGGCTGGCCGTCCTGTTGGCTTGATGCAAGTGGCGAAACCGACCTCGGTCGGCGCGTAGTCACACCCGTCGTGCGACGATTCGTCGCACCACCCACCATGGCTACCGAACTCACCAAAGACCGGGACGTCAGCGAACACGGGTCCCGCCTGATCCTCATCACCTTGGGGATCATCGCGGCGACGCTGATGCAGACGCTCGACTCCACGATCGTCAACGTCGCGTTGCCGACGATTCAGGGCAACCTCGGCGCCACCCAACAGGAAGGCGCCTGGGTCGTAACGGGCTACATCATCTCGGCGGTGATCGTGATCCCGATGACGCCGTGGCTGCAAGCGCGCTTCGGGCGGCGCCAATACTACTCGGTCGCGATCATCGGCTTCACCATCGCCTCGATCCTGTGCGGGATCGCCTCGTCGATCCAGCAGCTCGTCCTGTACCGCATCATCCAAGGGCTGTTCGGCGGCGGGCTCATCGCTACCGGACAGGCTTCCCTGCGCGACACCTTTCCGCGCCATCTGCTGGGCGCGTCGCAGGCGGTGTTCGCGCTGGGCGCGATCGTCGGCCCATCGGTCGGTCCGACCGTCGGCGGCTGGCTCACCGACAACTACTCGTGGAACTGGGTGTTCTTCATCAACCTCGTGCCCGGGATCTTCGCCGCGGTCGTCATGCTGACGATGATGCGCAATCCGTCCGATCCCAAGCCCATCCCGATCGACGGGATCGGTCTGGCGCTGCTGGCGATGGGCTTGGGCTCGCTGCAGTACATCCTCGACGAAGGCCAGCGCAACGACTGGTTTACCGACCCGCTGATCACCGCGCTCGCAGTCACCAGCGCCGTCGCCATCGGCGTGTTCATCTGGTGGGAGCTCTACGGAACCACACGGCCGCTGGTCGACCTGCGCGCCTTCAAGTACCGCGCCATCGCCGCAGGCAGCACGTTGGGTTTCGCGATCGGATCGGTGCTGTTCGGGGCAACCGTCATCCTGCCGCAATACGTACAGGGCGTCCTCGGCTTCACCGCGACGCTCTCGGGCGAGCTGATCTTCGTGCGTGCGGCATTCATCGCGCTGATCACACCGTTCATCGCGCGGGTAGCGAGCAGCGGCCGGATCGACACGCGCATCCTGCTCGTCTCCGGCTTCACGCTCATCGGGGCGAGTCAGATTTGGCTCGGCAACATCACGACCTCGCAGAACGACTTCAACTCGCTGCTCGGGCCGGCGATCATGGCCGGCGTCGGGCTCGGGCTGCTGTTCGTCCCGCTCTCCATCGCGGTTATGGGCGCGGTCCCGCAAGAGGTCGTCCCCAAGGCAGCCGCGTTTCAGTCGCTGTCGTTACAGCTCGGCGGCTCGTTCTCGACCGCCATCCTGGTCACGCTGCTGGCGCAACGCAGCGCCTTTCACCAAGCCATCCTGGCCCAGGACGCGACCCCGGCGAACCCGGCGCTGCAGCTGCTCGAGCAGCAGATGCACAACGCTCCCGCCGCGATCGCGAACGTCTACGCCTTGATCATGCAGCAATCGACCGTCATGGCCTATGCCGACGCGCAGTGGGCGCTCGGCGCGCTCACCTTCTTGCTGCTGCCGCTCGTCTTCGTGCTGCCCAAGCGGCGTACGGGAGCGGCCGCGCCGGCTCACATCCCCGTCGAGTAGAAGCTAGGCGGTCGCCTTCGTGCCGAACTTCTTTTCGAGGTACGGGATCATGTCGTCGTCGTCGTCGAGGATGACGTCGCCGTCCACCAGGACCGGGATCGAGGTCTGGTTCGAGACCCGCTTCACCTCATCGCGCTCGGCGTGCGAGTGCGGGACGTTCACGATCTTGTAATCGAGCAGCAAGTCGGTCAGCTTCTTGCGCACACGTGCGCAGTACGGACACCACTCGGCTTGATAGAGCACCATGTCGGTTTGTCGACCCATCCTACACCAGGACAATCTCGTGCGGAAAAGGTTGCGCGCGCACCGGCGTCGGAGTCCCCGCATCTCACAGCGATGGCGACTGCCGCACCAACCTCACGGCGAGATCGTATCGCGGTCGCCGGCTCGATCGCGCTCCACCTGTGCGCCCTGGCGGTGTTCGCGACCGTGCCCCAGGCCGAGCTCCCGGCCGCAGATCCCGACGAGCGCGCGCTGCTCGCGAGCATCATCCGCATCGAGCACCGGCCCCCGCCGGCCGTAGTGCAACAGCGCCGAGCGCTTGCCGTTACCGCCGTCGCCCCGCCGCAGGCGCTCCCCGTCATTCACTCCGCGGTCACCGTCGAGCACGCGGCGCGCCGGCTCGTCGTCGCGAGCGAACAGCGCGCGCCGTCGGTGCCCGAGCAGGTCGCGCGCTTGCGCGTGCAACGGATCGCGCCCGCGCGCTCCGATGTCGAGGCCCGCGCCAGCGCGCCTCCGGCCGCCCCGGCCGCTACGGCAGCTCCGGCCGCGTCCCCAGCGCCGAGTCCGGTCGCCGCGCAACGTGAGGACGGCATCGGCAACTTCGGCGAGACCTATCCGGCGGCGCTCGAACCGTCCGCGCGCGGCGCGCTGTTGGCCGGGATCAGCGGAGTGATCGTGCGCATCACCGTCGACGAGAACGGCCATGCGATATCGATCGAGTTCGTCCGCCCGCCGGCCGACGCCACCTTGCGCGAAGCGCTGCGCTCGCGGCTGCTCGCCGCCCGCTTCGTCCCGGCGAATTGCAACGGCCTACGCTGCGAAGGCACGCTAGAACTGCGAAACTAGCGCAGCAGTTCGCATCAGGTCTTTTCGAAGTCGAAGGGGAGGTCTAGGTCGGCGGCGAGCTTTTGCAGGCCGTCCCACACTTTCACGTGGACGGGGACGCCGTGCTCGCGATTGTAGAGCGTTTTTTCGTGCTCGATCTCGCCGGCGACGTAGATGCGATCGTGTCCCGGCGCCTTGGCCGAGTCCTTGAACGCGCGCAGTTCGGTGTCCATGTCGGCCTTGAACTGTGCGGGATCGCGAAAGCCGTCGATCTTGAACGCCGCGAAAAAATGCGAGATCCGGCCCGGCAGCGGGCCGTCGCTGGGCGCGGGAAGGTCGTTGCCGAACGCGCCGCCCGAGAGCACGCCGCACAGGATGTCGACGAGCAGGCCGAGCCCGTAGCCTTTGTGGCCGCCGTTGTCGACGCCGTAGCCGCCCAGCGGCAGCAGCGCGCCTTTGAGCGCGACGTTCGGATCGAGCGTCTCGTGCCCGTTCGCATCGATCGCCCAGCCCGGGTTGAGCTGCTTGCCCTTGCGGTTGTAGACTTCGAGCTTGCCTTTGGGAACCGTCGTCGTCGCGAAGTCGAGCACGAACGCCGGCTCCTTTTGAGCCGGGATCGCGAACGCCAGCGGGTTGGTGCCCAGCAAGACGTCCTTGCCGAACGTCGGCGCGCCGTAGCGCACGCTATTCGTCGAGGCGATGCCGATCATGTCGCGGTCGAGCGCTAGCATCGCGTAGTAACCGGCGATCCCGAAGTGGTTCGAGTTGCGCACAGCGCCGAATGCGGCGCCGCTCTGCTCGGCCTTGTCGAGGATGCGCTCCATCGTGCGCTTGGCGGCGGGGTGTCCGAGGCCGTTTCCCGCGTCGACCAGCAGCGACGTCGGCGTCTCGCGCGCGGTCTGCACGTTGGGCTTCGCTTCGATCTGGCCGGCGCGAATGCGGCTCACGTAGTAGGATTCGAGCCGGGCGACGCCATGCGACTCGACCCCGCGCAGGTCGGCCGCGACGAGGACGTCGGCGACGATCGCGGCGTCTTCGGGGGGGACACCGACTTTCGTCAGGGCGGCTGCAACGAATTCTTTGAGCCCGCCCTCGGTGGCAAGGCGGTACTCGGACGTCATGACGTCGGCCATGCCGGTAGTGTACCCCGGCGGGCGCGCCGAACCTACGACCGATGACCCAACGAGCGCCGTCCGGGCTCGACGTGACGCTCCTCGACGAGTTGCGGTCGGCGGTGCCTGGCGGAGTCCTGACCGCCGCCGAGGACCTCATCGCGTACGGCTTCGACGGCACGTTCTACGAGCGTACCCCGCCGGTGGTCGTACTGCCGGCGAGCACCGCCGAGGTCAGCGCCGTGCACCGCATCGCGACCGCCCACCGCATCGCGCTCACGCCGCGCGCGATGGGCAGCGGGCTGTCGGGCGGGGCGGTGCCGCTGGACGGCAGCATCGTGCTGGGCGTTGCGCGGATGGACCGCATCCTCGAGATCGACGAGGTCGACCGCGTCGCGGTCGTACAGGCCGGCGTGATCAACGCGCGCCTGCAGGCCGAAGTCGAGGCGCGGGGGCTGTTCTATCCGCCCGATCCCTCGAGCCTCAGGCAGAGCGCGATCGGCGGTAACGTCGCCGAGAACGCCGGCGGCGCGCGTTGCCTCAAGTACGGCGTGACCGGCGACTACGTGCTGGCGCTCGAGGTGGTGCTCCCCGACGGCACGGTGATCCGCACCGGCGGCCGCACGGTGAAGAACGTGACGGGTTACGACTTGCGGCGCTTGTTCACCGGCGCCGAGGGGACGTTGGGAACGATCACCGAGATCACGCTGCGGCTGTTGTGGAAACCCAAGTACGCGCGCGCCGCGCTGGCCGTGTTCGCGCGCATCGACGACGCCGCCGAGGCGGTCAACGCGGTGATGGCGAGCGGCGTGCTACCGACGGCGATCGAGCTGGTCGACAACCTGACGCTGCGCTGCATCGAAGCGAACGCGCCGCTGGGCTTGCCGCTCGCCGCCGACGCGATCCTCATCTTCGGCGTCGACGGCAACTACGAGGACGTGCTGAACGACGAGCTGGCGACGATCGAACGCATCACGCGCGCGCACGGCGCAGGCGAGGTGCGCGTCGCGGACAGCGAGGCCGAGACGGAACGGCTCTGGAACGCGCGGCGCTCCATCTCCCCCGCGCTGGCGCGCCGGCGGCCCAACAAGCTGGGCGAAGACGTCTGCATCCCGCCGCGCGCGATCCCGGCGCTGATCCGGCGCGTCCGCGAGATCGCGGCGAAGCACGCGCTGGAGATCCCGCTGTTCGGCCACATCGGGGACGGCAATCTCCACCCCAACATCCTGTGCGACAAGACCGACAAGGAAGAGATGGCGCGCGTCGCCATCGCGGCACGCGAGATCTTCGAGGCGACGGTAGAACTGGGTGGGACGCTGTCGGGCGAGCACGGGATCGGGCTGCTCAAGAAGCAGTTCATGGAGCTCGACGTCGGCGCCGAGGCGCTCGCCGTCATGCGCGCGATCAAAGCTGCCATCGACCCGCTTAGCATCATGAACCCCGGCAAGATCTTCCCCGACCCCGGCGGCATCGACGCGTTCCGGCTTTGACCGAGCGCAGCGGCTACTGCGTCGTGAACGAACCCAGGGTGTACGAGCGGTAGACGTCGCAGCCCAGCGGCCCCGTGCCGGCGGAGACCAGCACCAGCGCCTGGGGGAAGTACGTCGTGTGCGCGGCGAGCGTCGGCAGCGTGGCGGACAGCGTCGACGGCCCCGCCGCGACAAAGACGCCGCCCGACGAGGGTCCGCTTCCCATCGGCGGGTTGAGCAGCACCGTGGCACCGAGCAGCGACGGAATCGACGGCACGGTGATGCTGCCGATCGTGGCCGAAACGCCCGTCGCGCCGTTGGGCGGCTGCACGGCCGGATCGTCGACGATGCCGCCCAGGAATGGTGGGCACGTGTGCGGCGGATCGCCGGGCACGGTTTGGCCTACGCCGGCGCACGCCGTCGCAACCATCAGCGCGAGTGCAATACCTACCAATCTGGGCATCGCACGAAATCATCGCACGAAGCGGGCTGATTTGCCTAGAGGGGAGCGCGCGCCGCCGCGGTAGCGGGGCTGCATGGCGGTGATTCTCGCCCTGGACCAAGGAACCACGAGCTCGCGGGCGGTCGTGTTCGACGCGCGGGGTCGCGCGCTCGGATTCGACCAGCGCGAGTTTCCGCAACACTTCCCGCAGCCGGGGTGGGTGGAGCATGATCCCGCGGAAATTTGGACGTCGCAGCTGGCCGTCGCGCGCGGCGCGCTGCGCAACGCGGGCCTCGCCGCGGCCGACGTCGCCGCGATCGGCATCACCAACCAGCGCGAGACGACGATCCTGTGGGAGCGTGCGACCGGGAAGCCGGTCGCGAACGCGATCGTCTGGCAGGACCGTCGCACGGCGGAACGGTGCGACGAGCTACGCGCCCAGGGCGTCGGCGAGTTGGTCACCGCGCAGACGGGACTGCTGCTCGATCCGTACTTTTCCGCCACCAAGATCGGGTGGCTGCTCGACGCTGTCGATGGGCTGCGCGCGCGGGCCGAGGCCGGCGAGATCGCCTTCGGCACCGTCGACTCGTGGCTGATCTGGAACCTAACCGGCGGCGGACGCCACGTAACCGACGCGACCAATGCGTCGCGCACGATGCTCTTCGACATCCACCGGCTGGCGTGGAGCTACGAGCTGCTCGGCGCGTTCGGCATCCCGCGCGCGATCTTGCCCGAGGTGCTGCCGTGCACGGCCGATTTCGGGACGACGACGGTCGAGCAGCTCGGCGGCGCGATCCGCATCGCCGGCGTCGCCGGCGATCAGCAGGCGGCGCTGGTGGGACAAGCCGGCTTCACCGCGGGGCTGGCGAAGAACACCTACGGGACCGGATCGTTCGTCGTGCTCAATACCGGCGAGCGCATCGTGCGCAGCGAGCACGGATTGCTCGCCACGATCGCCTTCGCGTTCGAGCCCGGTCGCGCGACCTACGCGCTGGAAGGCTCGGTATTCGTGACCGGCGCGGCGGTGCAGTGGCTGCGCGACGGGCTGGGGATTATCGAGCGCTCGTCCGACGTCGAGCGGCTAGCGCGCGAGGTGAGTGACAGCGGCGACTGCTTCTTCGTCCCGGCGTTCGCCGGGCTGGGCGCACCGTACTGGGATCCGTACGCGCGCGGGGCCATCGTCGGGATAACCCGCGGGACGACTCGAGCGCACGTCGCGCGCGCCGCGCTCGACGCGATGGCGTACCAGACCGCCGACGTGGTCGCGGCGATGGAACGCGACGCCGGAGTCACGCTGAGCGAGCTTCGCGTCGACGGCGGCGCGTCGGCGAACGATCTCACGATGCAGTTTCAGGCCGATCTTCTGGGTGTCCCAGTCTCGCGGCCGGCGGTGGTCGAGACGACTGCACTCGGCGCCGCGTACCTCGCCGGCCTTCAGGTCGGCCTATGGCCGGATGTCGAGACAGTGGGACGTCAGTGGCGTGAAGCGGCGCGCTTCATGCCGTCGATGGATGCGCCGCGGCGCGCGGAACTGCTCGGGCGGTGGCGGCGAGCGGTCGAGCGCAGCCGCGGCTGGGCGCGGGATTGAACCGTCCCGACGCGCTGAAACGGCTGGCCGACGAGCAGTTCGACGTGCTGGTCATCGGCGGCGGCGCGACGGGACTCGGCGCCGCCGTAGATGCGGCGTCGCGCGGCTATCGCACCGCGCTCGTCGAGGCGGACGACTTCGCCGCCGGGACGTCGAGCCGTTCGACGAAGTTGATTCACGGCGGCGTGCGCTATCTCCAACGCGGCGACATCGGCCTGGTGCGCGAGTCGCTCCGCGAGCGCGCAGCGCTGTGCCGCAACGCGCCGCACCTCGTCGAGGACCGAGAGTTCGTAGTTCCCGCGTATCACAACTTCGAGATTCCGTATTACGCGGCGGGGCTGCTGGCGTACGACCTGTTGGCCGGACGATCCGGCTTCCCGCGGAGCCGGATCGTTTCGTCTGCTCGGGCGCGTACGCTGATCCCCGGGCTCCTGCCGGATCGCCTGCGCGGCGCGGTCGTCTATCACGACGGTCAGTTCGATGACGCCCGGCTCGCGATCGCGCTCGCGCGCACCGCCGACGAGCATGGCGCCACGGTCGCGAACTACGTTCGCGCGACGGGGTTCGTCTACGACCCGCACCGCCGCGTCATCGGCGCGACCATCGTCGACTGTGAGTCGGGCGTGGAGATCGTCGTGCGCGCGCGTGCGGTGATAAACGCGACGGGAGTCTTCGTCGACGCGGTCCGCACGCTCGACGAGCCGTCGGCCCGGCAACTGCTCGCCCTCAGCCGCGGCTCTCACGTCGTGGTGCCGGCCACGACGCTCGGAAACCCCACCGCGGCGCTGCTCGTTCCCGAGACCTCCGACGGCCGCGTGCTCTTCGCGATCCCCTGGCTCCAGCACGTCCTCATCGGAACGACCGACGTCCCGGTCGCTGCGGCGGAGGTCGATCCCATGCCGAGCTCCGACGAGATCGCGTACATTCTTGCGACCGTGAACCGCTATCTCGCCGCGCAGCTGACAACCCGCGACGTGCTCGCGACGTTCGCCGGGCTACGGCCGCTTGTCGCCCGCAAGCCGGCGGCGACCGCGAAGCTGTCGCGCGAGCACCTCGTCGACGTGTCGCCCTCGGGGCTGACCACCATTGCGGGCGGAAAATGGACGACTTACCGCAAGATGGCGGAAGACGCCGTCAATGCCGCGGCGCGTGCCGCGGGGCTAGCAGCGTCACCCTCGCAGACCGCGTCGCTGCCTCTGCACGGCGCCGCCTACGCGGCCGAGGCGCTGGCGCTGACCGCGAACGACGCGGCGCTGGGAGAGCAGCTCGATCCGCGCCTCCCCTACACCGGAGCGCACGTCGTGTACGCTGCGCGCACCGAGATGGCGCGAACCGTCGAGGACGTGCTCGCACGCCGCACGCGCGCGCTGTTTCTGGACGTCGACGCCGCACGCGCGAGCGCGCCGCGCGTTGCCGCGCTGATTGCGGAAGAGCTCCACCGCGACGCCTCCTGGATAGCCGCCGAGATCGCCGCGTTCAACGACGTGGTTCGGCGCCGCACTTCCCCGCTCTCAGCTTTCTAAGCACGAACGTCGCCGAGCCAAAAGGCCTTCCGGTTGGGGCATTTCAAAACGCTCCCGATCAGCGAGCAGAAAGCACCCAGGAGCAAACGGCTGACCCAGCGTCGAATCGCGGCGGCATGGACGACGCAGGAAAAGTGGCGGCTGTCAGATGCTGCTAGATGAAGTGTACGCTCGGGAAGCCCCGCGCGAGGAGGCCGTTAGATTTACGTTTGCTTTTGCTAGGATGGAATACGCACTGAAGAATGCCGGATTCTTTCTTGTTGATGAGCGGCATGCAGTCTCCGCCGACTGGGATCGGTTTGCGCTTAAGACCAATGATCTGGAAGAGACTGCGACAGGCGAGCTTGCTAAAGCCGTGGCGTATCTCTATGAAAACCCGCCTATGGTGGAGCGAGAACGCAGGGGCCAAATCGACTTCGAAGCGCCCGCCCGGCAAGGTCGTTCTAACGCAGAGCTTTGCCGAATGGTTCGGCGTGTGCGAAACAATCTTTTCCATGGTGGTAAAGTGCCGTACCACGACCGGGATGAACGCCTCGTGCGTTGCAGCCTTGAGGTGCTGCGCGCGCTGCTCGAACAGAATGAAATGGTGGCGGCGGAGTTCAGGTGAGTCGCGTTTCGCCCGTGCGTTGGCGGTCGAGTTCCGCGTCCTGCGCGGCGGCGGAAAAAGTCTTGTGTATCAAACGCCCTGTGTGCTGGTGGACGATTCTGCCTTTAGGTTCTTAGAAGTCGTACGGTCGGCCGATGCCGTATAGTGCTATCGGCTCCTGTTGCACCTCGCTCAGGTGGCCGTCTCCGCGGCGCAACCAGTTTCGCCCCGCCGCGTCCTGAAATGCAAGCTCGACTCCGAAACGCAGGCTCATCCCTCCGCCGCCACTTAGCAAGAATACAGTCTTGCTCCCTGGCGGCAGCACCAAAACGTGGGTGCGATACTTTGTCGATGAATCGCCCAAAGCGGTATCCCTGAAAGCACCGGTCAACGAAATCAAGCTTGCGATAACATGGTAGAAGCACTGTGCCGACGCGTTTCTCAATTCGACTTGTATCCGGAGGCCTTCAACTTCAACGTTGGAAATCCAGCCGGTAAGCAACTCCGCCTGCGCTCGTCGCTCAGCGCGCTCGGCCCGGCGGTCGGCGTTGCGGGCCGTATAGAGGGCGACAAGAACCGCTCCAAGCGTGGCAACGGCCGCAAGGCAAGTACCGATTGCCGTCAGCCACGTAGCCAAGTCGCCCGGTGACATATGAGCCATTCATCGCGCGCTTCTGACTGCGCTCGGCGGTCCCTTGCGTGTAGAGTCGCCTCTCCGGCAGAAGCCGCTGCCCGAATCGAAGCCGACTTTGAGGCTTTGCTCGTTACGCTGCGCGCCACGCCCTCGCTGATAGAGAAGCACGCACGCGGCGCGGCTAATATAAGCGCGCGGAATCGGAGAGACTTGGAGAGGGAACGTAGGCGGCTCACGGCTGCAATCGCGCAAGTCGAAAAGAAACGCGGGGCCGTGTGGGACCTCCTCGAACGTGGCAAGGTTCGGGATAGCGACGTGCAGCCCCGGCTAGAAGCCCTTGCGGCAAACCTGCGAGGACCTGTCCGCATCGCTGCGTGATGTGGCGGCGCATCTTGCGTTATTCGAGGCATCAACGGCTTGCATCGCGGACATCGCAAGCGTTAAAGCTGACGCGCCGCGCCCTATGGCGTCGAGCGGCTGCCGCTCGCGACGTTGACGGGCAAACGCTCTAGCCCAGACTATCTCTCGTCGGCTGGGCGGCCTTACGGCGCGCCTCGATCACAGGCTTCGCATCGGCAGCGAGCCGGACAAGAACGCGCAACGGAGCCGCAAAGCTGCCGAAGCGTAGTCGCCGGTCGTTGAGAGTCCCCTGTCTGAAAATGCCGTTCTGTGACACCCAAGACTGCCAATGAGCCAAACGAACATCGGCTGCGTCACGAGGCCTGCGCAATGCGTGCACGGAAACGACTGGTGCAGAGGGGGGGTGATTTCCAAAAGAACCATGCTGAACGGACAATGGATCGGACCATATACCGGCACGAACACGGGCATGCTGGTCATTGAGCTCGACGAACGAGAGTCGCATTACGAAGGCCGCGCTTCTACTTACGACGATGACAGAAGCCTAACGGCCTTGGTCGCATCCATACGCACGATTGACAAGAGCGACGCTCAGCACCTAGTGAACGTGCCTTTGCAGGTCTTGGGCACCAGCGGACAGCCGATGACAGCCGACGCCGCGCGCGTTGCGTATCCTAACGTTGTGCTACCGGAGACTGCCACTGCTACGCTCAATCTCAGTGGCGACACGCTGTCAGTAAGCGCCGTAACGAACATCGGGACGTCAATCACGTCTACACTGGGACGGTCGCAGGCTGCGCTAGACTCCGCGTATGCGAGTGAGCCTGCCGTGCAGACGTGGGAGCAATTTAAGACCTTCGTGGCCGCACTGGACTACCACCGATTCATCTTTCGCGGGCAGAGCACGCAGAGGCGGCTAAGGACGCGCTACCATCGGTCAGGGCGCGCCGACATCGCACTCTATTTACAGAACGATATTCCAACGTTGCACCGGCGTCTTTCCGCACGAACGAGACACCTCTTCGACCTTACCAAGCCTGACGAATTGGGTGCGTTTATGAGTCTGGCTCAACACCATGGCTACCCCACACCACTGTTGGATTGGACTTACTCGCCGTTCATTGCAGCGTTTTTTGCATATCGCCTCACCGATAGCGCAAAGGCTGCATTCGCTGCTCCCGACGTCAGGGTGAGGATCTTCGTATTCGACCAACTAACGTGGAAGAATACACTGCCACCGCTGTTAAATCTGACGCCGCACGGCCTAAACTTGTCTATCCTAGAGGTACTGCCAATCGACAACGAACGAATGATCCCGCAGCAATCGGTCACGACGGTAACAAACGTTGATGATGTCGAGTCTTACGTTCGCTTCTACGAGGAGCGACATCATAAGCAGTACCTGCGTGTCATCGACCTACCGCTTGCCGAGCGCGCACTCGTTATGCGTGAGCTTAGCGTTATGGGAATTACGGCCGGTTCGATGTTTCCAAGCCTCGATGGCGTATGCGAAGAACTACGCGAGCAGCTATTTCCGTAGCCGCTTCGTTTTCGACGCCGATGGCGGCGAGATGAAAGGCTGTCATGGCCTCACTCGTTCTGCGCACGGCTATACAGGCGTCAGGGCTATGTGGATCAAGCACGCTGCGGAACTTGGGGGCACGATGCTGCGTCAATTGGGAATCCTGCTGAGATCTTCAGGAGAACGATGAACCCGCCGAACGACGGTCGCCCACCGGTGCGGGCAAGGCTTGACGTGAGAGATGCCAGCAAGCCGTGGGAGTATTTGCTGAGCGTTGTTCAGTCCTTCCTACCGCGCGAGTGGCAACGATTGCTATTCGCTGCTGGCGTCGTGATGGCTGGTTCGGGAGCGATTTCGAGTTTTCCGATCCTACAATATATCGGAATCCTAGCAGCGGTTACGCCGCTGGTATACCGCGCCGTGTTGCGCGCTGTGTTTATTCTTCATTCTCGTCACACGCTAATCCGCATAGCTGGACAGTATGCAACCAATCGCCTACTGTCAACTTGCGTTGTCATGGATGGCGCAGATGCTATATGGCTGGTTCTTGTGCAATCGGGCAGAACGACGGACTACTATAATTCAGCGCAGCAGCCGCTGCATATTGTCGGTCTTCGCAAATCCCGACGAGCCGTCGAGTTTGCGTTTTCAGTAGACCAACCGGGCTACGACATCAACAATGTTGTCCGGGGAGGCGATTATGGTCTGGTTGCTGGAGCCGTAGTGCATCGAGGCAGGGCGCTCGCATACTGGTTGTCGCCATCGATGGGGAGTGGCGTGTGGTCATGCCGAGTTTGCTTTTCACCGCTGGATGAGCCAAGTATTGTGCAATCCTATCGCATTGTGACGATACGCGAGGTTGCACGCCCCGCGCCGACGTTAGAGCTGGATTCTGACGAAACGATTCACGCCGGACTGATTGATAGGGCGCACACGCTTCTTCAGCGTACGTTGTTTGCGGACCAGAAGCGGGCGCCCCTGAGCGAACGGACTCAGGCGTGGGTGCAACGATGCGGAAGGCGTCCGCGGTTTGCCACGATTCCTGATGAGTGGTTTCCGATGTCAGAACTCGGAGGGTCTCCCATTGACGAAGGCGTGTCGTTCAAAGGCCGCGACATCCTTCGTACCTTCAAGGGTCCGCTTATAGAGCGCGATCCGGGTTCCGCGCGCTACCGCATTCTGTTTGTTCCCTCGGACCAGTACCAGTGGGTCAAACAGGTCGTAGCGTTAGGGGACCTCGTCTTGTTCGCAGGTGAGGATGGTAGCTACGTTTACGACGCTAATGCGATAATGCTGGTCGACGGGCGCGTGTACGAGCAAGATGGCTCTTGGTACGTCGAAAGGATGAGCGCAGAAGGACAACCCGTGGTCGAGCCGTTCTTGCTGCCAGCTATACCACTACGGCTCCCGAGCTAGTGTTACGCACCGAAAGAGCGGGTCAGTCGGCCGAGTCATTCGGGACGTTGTAGGCCGCAAGACGACGACCGTGGCCTTCGGGACCGGTAGCAAGCCGCCGGCCCACGGTACATGATAAGGACCTGTGGTCCATCCGCGCCAGTTATGCCTGGCCGTGCCTTTTCAGCCACGTGTGAGTCGTCGCCCTGCACGCTTCCGAGGAGCCCGACGGAGACCGCGTGTCGAACTGCTTTCAAAGTGGAATGAAGACCGTCTGAAGCCGACCGCTGCGCCGCGTGCGGATCGGCGCACGCTCGGAGCGATCGCGGCTCGGCGACGTGTGCGTGCCGCTGCGAACACCTGTGGATAGGGCTGGCGGGAAGCGCTGACGCGGACGACGTAGGAACCTTTCCCGGGTCTCGCAGAGGAGGTGCCATGGGCGATCACGCGGCGTTTGCCGAGCTGCTCCGAGCGCTCGCCCGGGAGCACGCGCGCACCCTCGTCGTCGGCGGCATCGCGCGCCGTCTGCACGGCGAGATCGCCGAATGTTACGACCACTGCCTGTGGTACGACGCCGACGACGAGAACGCGGCGCGCGTCTATCGCGCGCTGTCGCGCATCGGCGCGCCGCTCGACGGAATCGAGGTGCCCGATCTCGCCGACGTCGACTACGAGTTCCGCCACGGCGACGGCGAGGCCGAGATCTGCCTCTTGGGCGGTCTCGACGGCGTAACGTTCGCCGACGCCTGGGAAGAACGGCTCGAGACGCACTGGCGCGACGTCCCAATCTGCGTCATCGGCCGCACCGCGCTGCGCGCCACGGAACTCGCAGCTCGCCCCTAACTTAAAGCGTCGTCTTTCCGAGCGCAGACAGGATCAGCTCGACGGCGAGGATGGCGGTTTTGTTCTCGCGGTCGAGGATCGGGTTGATCTCGGTGATCTCCAGCGAGCCCAGCGTTCCGCTCGCGGCGACGCCTTCCATGAGCAGGTGCGACTCGCGGTAGGTGATCCCGCCGCGTACCGGCGTGCCGACGCCGGGCGCTTCCTGCGGATCGACGCCGTCCATGTCGAAGCTCACGTGCACCGAGTTCGCGCCTTGCGCGACGATCCCGAGCGCCTCGTCGACCACGCGGCTCATCCCGAGCCGGTCGACGTCGGCCATCGTGAACGCCTTGACGCCGAGCTCGCGAATGGCGCGCTTCTCGCCCTCGTCCACGTCGCGCAACCCGATGAACACCATGCGCTTGGGATCGACCGCGTGCGACTCCAGGGCGAAGTGGACCGGCATCCCGTGGACGTTGCCCGACGGCGAGGTCAGCGGGGTGTTGATGTCGCCGTGCGCGTCGACCCAGATCACCCCCGGGGCCTTGCCGCGCCCGCGCGCGACCCCCGAGATGGTTCCCATCGCGATCGAGTGGTCGCCGCCGAGGACCAGCGGAAAGGCGCCCCCGCGGATTACGTCCTCGACCACCTGCGCGAGCTCGTCGCAGACGGCCTTGATGATCGGGTAGTACTTCGCGTTCTGCTCGTCGATCGTCGCCGACTCGGGGACCGGGACGCGCAGGTTCCCGCGATCGGTCACCACGATCCCGAGCTTCTCGAGCGACTCCTTGAGCCGCGCGTAGCGGATCGCCGACGGCCCCATGTCGACGCCGCGACGGTCGGCGCCCAGGTCCATGGGGACGCCCACCACGTCCACCCTCGCGAAGCTGGTCACCCGCGGACCGTTCCGCGCGGACCGGATCGCTCCCGTGACGAAGCCCGCTCGCGCGTGTCCTGGCAAGATGTTCTCAGCTATGCGGGCTACGCGGCGGTGCTGCTGACGCTGGCCGCCTTCTTCATGACGGACACGATTCGGCTGCGCCAGCTCGCGCTCGGGAGCAACGTCGCGTTCGCGCTCTACGCCTGGGGCGTCCACCTGTATCCGACGCTGATACTGCACCTCGCGCTCTTTCCGCTCAATGCGGTTCGGCTGAGCCAACTGCTGCGCGAGAAGGACCTCATCGAGCGCGCCCTCCAGGCGAGCGAGGTCTCGCCGGCCTGGCTCAAGCCGTTCATGGCCCACCGCAGGTATGCGGCCGGCACGATACTGTTCCATCGCGGCGACGCCGCCGACTGCATGTACTTCCTCGCCGACGGACGCTTGTTGCTCGAAGAGCTGGGGCTCGAGCTGCATCCCGGCGCACTCATCGGCGAGATCGGCCTTTTCTCGCCCGCAGGGACGCGCACGCAGACCGCGCGCGCGCTCGACGACGTCGTGACGTACGTGATGCGGCGCGACGAAGCGCTCGCGCTCTACCGGCGCGATCCGGCCTTCGGTATCTACCTCGTGCGGCTCATCACGAGCCGGCTCGTCGAAGACCTCGCGGCGGCGGAGGCGCATCGAGCGGAGCGTCGGTGAGCGCGGTGTGCGCGTCCGCGACCGACACCGGTCGCGGCAACAGCTGTTCGCGCAGGACGCGGATCATCGCCGCGACGGGAACGGCCAGGAAAGTTCCCGCGAGTCCGAACAGCTCGCTGAAGCCCAAGATCGAGATGACGATCCAGAACGGCGACAGCCCGACGTTGTCCTTGAGCACGCGCGGCGCGACAAAGTTCCCGTCGATCTGGTGGATCACCACGATCAGCCCGGCGACCAGCAACGCGTTTCCCCAGCCGTTGTAGGCGAGCGCGAGGCCGACGGCCGGCACGAAAGCGATGAGCGCGCCCGCGTACGGGATGAAGTTGAGCGCGCCGGACACCACCCCGATCAGCAGCGCGTACTTGACGTGCGTGGAGTAGAGCATGATCGTGAGCATGGTGCCGAGGATCGTGCCGTCGATGAGCTGACCGCGAATGAACCCGCCCACGACCTTGTCGAGCTCCGCGATGATGGTCTCGGCCTTGGCGTGCTGCTTGGCCGGGATGAGCCCCAAGAAGTGGCGCTTGAGATTCTCGGCGTCGAGCAGCATGTACGCGGCGAGCACCGGGACGACGATTACCGTCGCCAGCACCGAGACCGTCGAGAGCACGACGGTCAGCGTCTTGCCGGCGGTGTCGAGCGCGTTGGTCTGCAGAAAGCCCGCGAGTTGCGTCGGGAGCGAGGCCAGATACAGGCGCTCGTCCAGCGGCAGCCGGCGAAAGATCAGGTTGTTGGGATCTTGCAGCGTCTGACTGGCCTGGGCGATCAACGCCGGGATCCCCTTGACCGCATCCTGCGCGTCCTTGACCAACGGCGGGACGAGCAGCTGGAGGACCGCCGCGGCGACGACCGCGATTGCGACGTAGACGAGCAGGATCGACACTACCAGCGGCAGCCGTTCGTTGAGCCGCCGCACCAGCGGGAAGACCAAGTACGCGAAGAACAGCGCGATGACGAACAGCATCGCCGTCGCCTTCACGTTGCCGAGAAACTCGAGAAACCCGACAAGCAGGTAGATCGCGACCGCGACCAGGGCCAGGGTCTTGAGCCAGAACGTGACGCGGCGCTCGGCGCGCGACATCGGGCGGCGCGGGCGCGGGATATCCGGCGTACTGGCGGCGGGGCTCACGAGCGCCTTCTTCCCCGAATGCGAGAGGCCGCCCCGCATCGACGTCGTAGCTCCGGCCCCATGCCTTCCGCCCGTGCGGCGCTCCTAGCACTCGCGCTGGTCCCGCTCTGCGCCGCCGCATCGGGCTGCGCCTCGAAGCAACTCGCGTCAGGGACCGTGCGCATCGGGATGGTGACCGACGTGGGCGGTCTGGGCGATCGCTCGTTCAATGACTCGGCGTACGCCGGCCTGGTACGCGCCAAGAACGACCTCCACGTCAACACCACCGTGGTGCAGTCACGTTCGGCGGCGGACTATCAGATCAACCTGACCGTGCTGGCGAACAAAGAGTACGACGAGATCTTCGCCATCGGCTTCCTCATGGCCAAGGACGTCCAAGAGGTCTCCGAGCGGTACGCGAAACGGCACTTCTCGATCATCGACGCGGTCGTGCCCGCTCCCAACGTCACGTCGGTGACGTTCAAGGAAGAAGAAGGCTCGTTTCTCGCCGGTGCGCTCGCCGCGATGACCACCAAGACCAAGACCATCGCGTTCTTGGGCGGCATCGACATCCCGCTGTTGCGCAAGTTCGAAGCCGGCTTCGCCGCGGGCGCGCGCGAGATCGACCCCAGCGTGAAGGTGTTGGTGAAGTACGTCGGGTCGTTCGAAGACGTCGCCGCGGGCAAGGAGCTCGCCGGCGTGCAGTTCGATCAAGGCGCCGATATCATCTATGTCGCCGCCGGCAAGGCCGGGCTGGGCGCAATCGATCAGGTCAAACGCCGCAGCAACGCGTTCATCATCGGCGTCGACTCCGATCAGGATGCGATCGCGCCCGGGAAGATCCTCACCAGCATGGTGAAGCGCGTCGACATCGGCGTGTTCCGGGTCAGCGAGCAGGCCGCCGCGCGCCGGCCGCGCCCGGTCCACCTCACGCTGGGCCTGAAGGAAGGCGGGGTCGGCCTGACCGATTTCACCTACACGAAAAGTGTCGTGACGCCACGCAAGCGCGCGGTGCTCGACAAGCTGCGCGCGCTGATCATCGCGGGGACGATCGCCGCGCCGACCACGCGGGAGGAGTTGGCATCGTTCAAACGCGTCCCGCTCTGAGGCTGACCGGCGTGCGCCGGCGCTTCGGCGCCGTGCAAGCCGTCGACGGCGTCGACCTGGAGCTGTATCCGGGCGAAATCCACGCGCTGGTCGGCGAGAACGGCGCTGGGAAATCCACGCTCGCCGCGATCGCGTACGGAGCGGTGCGCGCCGACGAGGGCACCGTCGCGGCGGACGGCGTGGTCGGCCTCGTGCACCAGCACTTCAAGCTGATCGAACGCTTGCGCGTGTGGGAGAACGTGCTGCTCAACCGTGAGCCCCGGCGCGGCTGGACGGTCGACGTCGCCGCAGCCCGCGGGCGCGTGTCGGAGCTGGCCGCATCCTACGGCCTGGCGGTCGATCCCGACGCGCTGGTGGAGACCTTGCCGGTCGGGATCAAGCAGCGCGTCGAGCTGTTGCGCGAGCTGGACCGCGAGCCTGCCGTGCTGCTCCTCGACGAGCCGACCGCGGCGTTGGCGCCCAGCGAGATCGCGTCGTTCTTCACCACCATCGCCGCGCTGGCCAAACGCGGCACCGCGATCCTGGTGGTGACGCACAAGCTCGCCGAGGTCATCGCCTACTCGCAGCGCGTAACGGTCATGCGCGCCGGGCGCGTCGTAGGCCGCCACGTCACCGGCGAAACGAGCGCCGACGAGATCGCGCGCGAGATGGTGGGCGGTGAGGTGCCGGCGGTCGCCGCGCGCGCCGCGACGACGCCGACGCCGTTGCTCGAAGTGCGCGATCTCTCGGCCCGCTCGGCGACGAGCACGCTCGCCGGTGCAACCTTCGAGGTGCGTGCCGGCGAGATCGTCGGCGTCGCCGGCATCGAGGGCAACGGCCAGTCCGCCCTGGCCGATGCGATCGCCGGCGTGGTGCCGTTCAGCGGCGAGCTCGTGTTCGACGGCGCGCCGCTGAGCGCCGGCGACACGCCGGCGTCACGCCTGCGCCGCGGGATTCGCGTGATCCCGCAAGACCGCCGTCACGAGGCGCTGGTGCTGGACTGGAACGTTCGCGACAACGTCGCGCTGGGCCGCCAGCGCACGCTGGCGCTGGCCAAGTTCGACGCGGCCGCGCGCGAGGTGATCGAGCGCTTCGACGTGCGCCCGCCCGACCCCGACGCGGTGGTGGCGCAGCTTTCGGGCGGCAACCAACAGAAAATCGTGGTGGGCCGGATGCTCGCCGACACGCCGCGGCTCGTCGTCGCCTATCAGCCCACGCGCGGTATCGACGTCGGGGCCGCGGCGCTGGTGCAGTCGCGCCTCATCGAAGCGCG
This sequence comes from Vulcanimicrobiota bacterium, assembly GCA_003140215.1. Taxonomy (GTDB): domain Bacteria; phylum Vulcanimicrobiota; class Vulcanimicrobiia; order Vulcanimicrobiales; family Vulcanimicrobiaceae; genus Vulcanimicrobium; species Vulcanimicrobium beijerinckii. Next base: position 948,645 of record PLJL01000001.1, read on the forward strand.
CAACGCCGGCGTCGGCGTGCTGCTCATCTCGTTCGAGCTCGACGAGATCTTCGCGTGCGCCGATCGCGTTTTGGTGATCGCGCAGGGGCGTTTCGTCGGCGCGTTCGATCGTGCCGACATCGATCGCGGCCGCATCGGCTCGCTCATGGCGGGCCACGCATGAGCGCCGCGTTGCGCACGCGTGCCGTTCGCGACCTCGCGGTCGTGATCGTGCTCGTGTTCGGTGTCGGGTCGATCGCGATGCTGCTCGCGCACGTTTCGCCGCTGGTCGGTTTCAGCGCACTCTTCGACGGCGCGTTCGGCACGCGCTCCGAGCTCGCCGAGACGCTGGTGCAGACGACCAACCTGCTCTTCCCGGCGCTGGGGATCGCGGTCGCGTTCCGCGCCGGGCTGTTCAACATCGGGGCCGAGGGGCAGTTGATCCTGGGCGGCTTCGCCGCCGGTTGGCTCGGCGCGCAGCTGCCGCTCCCCGGCTACCTGGCCGTTCCGATGGTGCTGCTCGCGGGGACGCTCGCCGGCGGCGCGTGGGGGGCGATCCCCGGTTTCCTGCGCGCGCGCTTCGGCGCCAACGAAGTGATCGCGACGCTGATGCTCAACGTCGTCGCGTTCCTGCTCGCGACGTACCTCGTGAACGGGCCGCTGCAACAAGGCGGCGGCGGCGCGTCGGAGACCGCGGCGTTGCCCAAGGCCGCGCAGCTACCCAATCTGATCCCCGACTCGCAGTTGACATGGGCGTTCGTGCTCGCGCTGGTCCTCGCGGTCGCGCTGCGCTGGGTGCTCGCGCGAACGGTGTTCGGTTACGAGCTGCGCGCGGCCGGCGACGCACCCGAGGCCGCGAAGCGGGCCGGAATCGACCTGGGCCGCACCGCGTTCGTCGCGATGGCGATCTCGGGCGCGTTCGCCGGACTGGGCGGCGCGACGATCGTCGCGGGCGGGCTGCACCGCTTCAACACCGGGCTCTCGCAGGGGATCGGCTTCATCGCGATCGCGGTGGCGCTGGTCGGGAATCTGCATCCGTTGTGGATCGTCGTCGCCGCGTTCGCGTTCGGCGTCTTGCAGAGCGGCGCGATCGCGATGCAAGTCGACGCGGGCGTGCCCAAGGACGTCGTCTCGCTGGTCATCGGCCTGGTGATCATCGCGCTGGCCGGCCGCCGCATCGTGGCCAGCCGGAGGTCGACGTGAACGCGACGCTGGCGACGATCCTCGCGATCTTGGGGCTCACGCTGGTCAAAGCGACGCCGCTGATCTACGCGGCGCTCGGCGGCGTGCTCAGCGAACGCTCGGGCGTGGTGAACATCGGCCTCGAGGGGATTCTGATCGCCGGAGCGTTCACCGCGGTGGTGGTGAGCGGCGCGACCGGTAGCCCGCTGCTGGGCGCCCTCGCCGGGATCGTGGCGGGGATGCTCCTCGCGGCGATTCTGGCCTTTGCGGCGACGCGGCTGGGCGTCGACCAGATCGTCGCCGGCACCGGGGTCAACATCGCCGCGCTGGCCGCGGCCGCATTCGGCTTGGTGCTGGTCTACCATCAGCCCGGCGCGTCGCACGAGGTGCCGGCGTTCGGCCGCAGCGGCGAGACGGTGCTGATCGTCTTGGCGTTCGTCGCGGCGGCCGCGCTGCATTTCGTGCTGTGGCGCACGCCCTGGGGACTGCGGGTGCGCGCCTGCGGTGAGGATCCCAGCGCCGCCGAGGCCGCCGGGATCGATGCCCTGCGGACGCGCTTCTGGGCCGTCGTGATCGGGGGCGCGATCGCGTCGCTGGGCGGCGTGTACCTTTCCCTCGCCGAGCTCGACCTCTATTCCGATGGGATGACCGCCGGCCGCGGCTTCATCGCGCTCGCCGCGGTGATCTTCGGCCGCTGGACCCCGCTGGGCGCGACCGGCGCGGCGCTGTTCTTCGGCTTCTTCGCGGCACTGCAGTACTCGCTCCAGCGCGCCGGCGTCCCGACCGAGCTCATGCAAGCGCTGCCGTACCTCGCCGCGCTCGTCGCGCTGGCCGGCTTCGCCGGACGCGTGCGCGCCCCAGCCTCCGACGGCGTGCCCTACGTGCGCCCCTAGGTCATTGTCACCCTGACGAAGTCACGTGCCCGTGAGCTCCGTCGAAGGGGTGGATGTTGGCACCTTGACTTTCCGCGCCAACATCCGACATATGTAACTACAATGCGGGTATCGCGACGACTCGTTGCCATCGTCGTCACTCTTGCCGTTCCGTGCGCCGCCGCTTTACCCGCCGGCGCTACGCCCGTGCCCGGGCCGATGGCGGTGCTCCAAGCGCAGCTCTCGGCCTTCAGCGTGCGTCCTCCGGGACGTGTCGGGATCGTCGTCGAGGACGTCGCGACCGGGACGACGAGCGGGGTCAACGCCGGCACGGAGATGCCCGCCGCCTCGACGATCAAGATCCCGGTGATGGTGGAGGTGTTCCAGCAGCTCGGGGCCGGCTCGTTCGACCTCAACACCAAGCTGCGGCTGCGCCGCTCCGACAAAGACTGGGGATCGGGCGACCTCGCGGGGGCGCGCGTCGGTTCGAGCTACACCGTCGCCAGGCTGCTGGCGTTGATGATCGACGTCAGCGACAACACCGCGACCAACATGCTCATCCGGCGCGTCGGCCGGCAAAGAATCAACGCCACGATGATCCGCCTCGGGCTGACCCACACCCGGCTCTCCGACTTCATCCGCACGCAAGGCAGCATGATCCGCTGGGCGCTGCGCTCGAGTCCGGCCGACATGGCGCACCTGCTCGGCGCGATGGCCAAGGATCAGCTCATCGACCAGTGGTCGTCGCGTCAGATGATCGCGATCCTGCGTGGCCAGCACTATAATGGGCTGCTCCCGGCGCCGCTACCGGCCGGGACGTCGGTCGCGCACAAGACCGGGACGCTGCACGATACGCTCAACGACGTCGGGATCGTCTACGAAGGCGAAGCGCCGTACGTGATCGCCGTCATGACGACCGATCTGCGCACCTTGGACTCCGGACGCCGCTTCATCCGCCACGTGTCGCGGCTGGCCTACGACGCGTTGGGCAAGTTCGCGTCGTGGCGTGAAGGCAACGGCTTCATCCCGCCCGTCGATTCCTTGCGCGCCGCGCCGACCGACGCGGCGGCGCCGCTGCCCGATCAGCAGATGTGGACGCCGCAACAGACGGCGCCGCTCGGGCCCGCACCGCCCAACCCGTCACCGCTCCCCGGCGAGTAACCCTCCGGCTCAGCTCGCGGCGGCGTGCGTTCCGGCGTACGTGCGCGTGAGCCAGCTGTGATACTGCGGCAGCGCTCCGCGGATCGCGCGGTCGTACGTGTCGATCATCGCGCCCGCGATCGGCCCGCGCACGCCGCCGCCGATCGGGCGGTGGTCGACCGACTCGATCCACTGGATGCCGGCCGCGCTGCCGGTGATGAACAGCTCGTCGGCGACCACCAGCTCGCTGCGGTCGAGCGCGCGCTCGACGACGTCGAGCCCGAGCTCGTCTTTGGCCAGCGTGATGACCGCGCGGCGGGTGACGCCCTCGAGGATGTTCTGCGACGGGTCGGGCGTGTAGAGCACGCCGCGGCGGACCATGAAGACGTTCTCGGCCGAACCCTCGGACACGTGGCCTTCCGCCGACAGCATGATCGCCTCGTCGAAGCCGTTCATCACCGCTTCGCTCTTCGCGAGCGCGCTGTTCACGTAGGTTCCGGTAATCTTCGCGCGCGCCGGAGCCATCGTGTCGTCGATGCGGCGCCACGAGCTGACGCCGACCTTCAAGCCCTGGTTCGTATCGAAGTAGCGCTCGAACGGGATCGCAACCATCGCGAACGCGTCTTTCACCCCGTGCAGCCGCACGCCGATGTCTTCGTTGGCCTTGTAGGCGAAGGGCCGTACGTAGACGTCGCCTCGAAACGCGTTGCGGCGGCAGATGTCGGCGGTGAGCTCGCACAGCTGCGGCGTGGAGAGCGGCAGCTCGATCATTAGGATGCGCGCCGATTGCGCCAGCCGGTCGTAGTGATCGGCGAGCTGCAAGAGGTACAGCTCCTCCTCGCGCGCGTTCCAGAACCCGCGAATCCCCTCGAAGCAGCCGGTACCGTACTGCAGTCCGTGGGTGAGCAGCCCGACCTTCGCGTCGTCGTAGCGCGAGAGCCGGCCGTCGTGGTAGACCGTCAGGTCGCCCAGGTGCATGAAGTCGCGATCCTCCGGTGGTAAGGTGGGCGTCGTGCGCGAGGTGTTTACGACCTTCCTCCGCCTCGGCTCGACGTCGTTCGGCGGCCCTATCGCCCACCTCGCGTACTTCCGCCGTACCATCGTGGAGGACCGGCGCTGGCTCGACGAGGCGGCCTATGCTCGCATCGTCGCGTTTTGCTCGGTACTCCCGGGACCCACCTCGACCCAGGTAGGGATGCTGATCGGGCTCACCCGCGCCGGTCCGCTGGGGGCGTTCGCCGCCTGGCTGGGGTTCACGGCCCCGTCCGCCCTGGCGATGGCGGCGTTCGCGGCGGCGCTGGGCGGCGCGCAGCAGCACGTCGCCCCGCCCTGGTTCGGCGGGTTGCTCAACGGCCTGTTCGCAGCGGCCGCGGCCGTCGTCGCGCAGGCCGTCATCGCGCTGGCGGGCTCGCTGTGCACCGACCTGCCGACCAAGACGCTGGGCGTCGGCGCGCTGGTCGTGACGCTCGCGCTGCGGCCGTGGCCGGGATTCCAATGGGTGCCGATCCTGTTGGCCGCGGCCGCCGGCGCGGTCGCGCTGCACGCGCCGGGTCTGCGCGCCGACGGGCTGCCGTTCCGCGTGCCGCGCGGTGTCGCGGTCGCCTGCGGCGTGCTCTTCATCGCCCTCGTCGCACTCACCGCGTTGCCGAAATCGGCCACCGTCGCGTTCCTGGCCACGCTGGTTCGCGCCGGATCGCTCGTCTTTGGCGGCGGTCACGTCGTGTTGCCGCTGCTGCAGAGCATGATTCGCGACGGTTTGATCACCGCGCAAGACTTCTTCGCCGGCTACGGCGCCGTACAGGCGATGCCCGGTCCGCTCAACACCTTCGCGACCTTCTTGGGCTACGCCAACCTTTCGCCCCTGCACGGCCCGGTGGGCGCGCTCGTCGCCACGGTTCTGATCTTCTTGCCGTCGTTCGCGCTGATCTTCGCGGTCGCGCCGGTCTGGAACCGCATCGCCGGCGCGCCGCGCGCGGCGGGTGCGATCCGCGGGGCGAACGCGGGCGTCGTCGGGCTGCTCGCCGCCACGCTCTACGATCCGGTGTTGCTTTCGCTGGGCACTGGCGCCGTCCGGGTCGGCATCGCGCTCGCCGCGTTCGCCGCGATCGCGATCTGGCGCGTCGCACCGTGGATCGTCGTGCTCATCGCTGCAGCGCTCGGGGCGCTCCTGGGAGCATAGCCCGATGTGCGGGAGACGCGGCACCGAACCGGAAGCGAGGCGGCGTGAACCAAAAGTGGATGCAGGGCTTCGCCGCAATCGTCGGTGTTCTCGTGCTGAGCGGCGTCGCGCTCGCCGCTGCCGGCGTGACGACGCTTCCGACGGGGTGGAAGATTCGTGCCGCCGACGGACCGGTCGCGACGGTCGGAACGCTGCCCACCGGGCTGGCCCTCTCGCGCGACGGCTCGCGCGTGTTCGTGCTCGAAGCTGGACACCGCAAGCCCGCGCTGCGCGTGCTCGACGCGACGACGCTGCATGAGCTGCGCAGCGTCCCGCTCAACGGGGCGTACGGCGCACCGCTGCGCGATGCCGATGGCGACGGCGTATGGGTCGCCATCGCCGGCACGTTCCAAGAATCGATCGCACACATCGACACGACGACCGGCACAGTCGACCACACGGTCTCGATGCCGGTACCGTTCTATCCCGTCGCGATCGCGCGGGCGCCCAACGGCCGGCTCGCCGTCGCCGGCGACCTCGTCGATCGCGTCGCCACGGTCGATACGGCCGCACTGCGCGTCGTCGCGACGCAGGAAGCGGGGCGCCACCCGGCTGCCGTTCAGTTCTCGCCCGACGGGAAGACGTTGTACGTCGCCGACCGCGCCTCCACGTGGGTGTCCGCTCTTGGTGCGAAGGCCGGACGCATCTTCGTCGGGCACCATCCGGTCGCACTAGCCAGCGACGGAAAGCTGCTCTACGTCGCGGTCAGCGACGATGACACCGTCGCGGTCGTCGCCCTCGCCACCAACCGCGTCGTGCAGTTCGTGCGCGTCCCGTTCGCGCGCGCCGGCGCCGTCGGGACGTCACCCAATGCGCTGACGCTGGACGGCGAGCGCCTCTACGTGAGCTGCGGCGCAGCCAACGCGGTGGCCGTCTTCCGCACCGGCCCGCACGGGCTCACGCCGCTGGGCGCGATCCCGGCCGGCTGGTATCCGACCGCCGTCGCGGTCGACCGCGCGCACGGGGCGCTCTTCATCGCCGACGGCAAGGGCGAGTCCGGACACGCCAACCCACGCTTCAACCCGACCGCCCGCACCGAGAGCGACTACATCGCCGACAACCTGGTCGGCTCGATCCGGCGGATCGCGATCCCCGACGACGCTGCGCTGCGGCGCGGACTCGTCGACGTGCGCGAGCTCGCCCAGCACGAAAGCGTTCCGGCCGATCCGGTCGTGCGGGCCGGCGGCCCGATCAAGCACGTCATCTACGTGATCAAAGAGAATCGCTCGTACGACCAGGTTCTGGGCGACGTCAGCGCGGCCGACGGTGATCCTACGCTCGTCATGTACGGCGAGAAGATCACGCCCAACCAGCATGCGATCGTGAAGCGCTTCGGCGTGTTCGACCGGTTCTTCGAGAACGCGCATGTCAGCGCCGACGGGCACAACTGGTCGGCCGCGGCGTTCGCCAACGACTACTTGGAACGCATGTGGCCGCAGAACTACGCGACCCGCCGCCCGTTCTACGACTTCGAGGACGGCGCGGAAGCGGCCGTGCCGCACGCGGGATACCTTTGGGACGAAGCGGCCAGGCGCAGCGTGTCGCTGCGCAACTACGGCGAGTACATGACCTCCGGCCCGAGCGGACCGACCCCGGTGTCGTCGATGAACGCCGTGCTGATGAAGAACACCGATCGCAACTACGCTACCTTCGACATGAGCGTCGAGGACATCGCGCGCTTCAACGAGTGGAAGCACGAGTTCGACGCCTTCGAAGCGTCGCGCACCCTGCCGCAACTGGAGATCGTGCGCTTTCCGCGCGACCACACGTCGGGGACGCGATCAGGGGCCGTGACGCCGCAAGGGATGGTCGCCGACAACGACCTCGCCGTCGGCAAGCTCGTCGAAGCGGTCTCGCACAGCCCGGATTGGAGCAGCACGGCGATCTTCGTGATCGAGGACGACGCTCAGAACGGGCCCGACCACGTCGACGAGCAGCGCTCCACGTTCTATCTGGCGTCACCCTACGCAGCGGGCGGGGTGCAACACGCGATGTACACGCAGGCCTCCGTACTGCGCACGATCGAGATCCTGCTCGGGATGCGGCCGCTGTCGGCTTACGATGCAGGGGCGGCGCCGCTGACGGCGGCCTTCACCGCGACGCCCAACCTCACGCCCTTCGACGCCCTGCCGGCGCAGGTCGACGTGCACGCGAAGAACGCCGCCACCGCGTATCGCGCGGCCGACAGCGCAGGGCTCAACTTCGCCGTTGCCGACGCGGTCGACGAGGCCACGCTCAACGACATCTTGTGGCACGACGCCAAGGGCGCCAAAGCACCCCTGCCGCGCTACGGAAGCTTCGACCGCTAACGCGTGACGCTCGCGCTTCCGGCCGACAATCTGTGGGCGTTCGCGGCCGTCTGGCTGGCGCTCGCAACCGCAGCCGCCTTCCTTGCGCGGCGCGTCGGGCTGGCCGCCGCGCTGGTTGAGATCTTGCTCGGCGTCCTGGCGGGAAATCTGATCGGCCTGCGGTCGAACGCCTGGGTCGACTTCATCGCCGGCTTCGGAAGCATCATGCTGACCTTCCTCGCCGGAGCGGAGATCGAGCCGACCGTCCTGCGCCGGCAGCTGCGGCCGGCCGCCGCGATCGGTGCGATCTCGTTTTTTGCGCCGTTCCTGGCCGCCATGGCGTACGCGTACTTCGTGATGCACTGGAGCGTTGACGGGTCGAAAATCGCCGGCATCGCGATGTCGACCACCTCCGTCGCGGTCGTGTACGCGGTGATGGTGGAAACCGGGCTGGCCGGCAAGGACTTCGGGCAGCTGATCCTCGCGGCGTGCTTCATCACCGATCTCGGAACCGTCGTCGCCCTGGGCCTGCTGTTTGCGAACTACAACGGGTGGCTCATCGCGCTGGTTCTCGCGATCGCGGTTGCGTTCGTGTTCGTGCCGAAGATCCTGCCGGCGGTGTTCGAGCGGACGGGACGCTGGGTCAGCGAGCCCGGAATGCGCTTGATGTTCCTGATCATCGTCGTGCTGAGCGCGATCGCGACCGCGGCCAAGAGCGAGGGGGTCCTGCCGGCGTACTTCCTCGGGCTTGCGTGCGCGGGCTTCCTGTTCGCGACTCCGGACGTCTCGCGGCGCCTGCGCTCGATGACGATGGGCTTCTTGACGCCGTTCTACTTCCTCAAGGCGGGGACGCTCGTCTCGTTTTCGGCGGCGACCGCCGGGATCGGAGCGATCGCGGCGTTCTTCGTCGTCAAAGTCGGTGCGAAGTGTCTGGGCGTGTTTCCGGTCGCGCGCGCGTTCAACCACGGGCCGAAGAACGCTAGCTACATCACGCTCATGATGGCAACGGGGCTGACGTTCGGGACGATCTCGAGCCTCTACGGCCTCACCCACCACTACATCGACCAGGCGCAGTACACGACGCTCGTGACGGTGGTGATCCTAACCGCAGTCGTGCCGACGATCATCGCGCAGGCGTTGTTCCATCCCAAGGAGTTCGTGGACCCCGAGGATCTCGGCGTGCCCTGAGCGCCTACACCTAGCCGGCTGCTGCCGCCCGCTTTTGCGCCCAGGAGCGCAGCGCGCCGACAACGGCTCCGGTGATCACGAAGCCGATGACGGCATAGCCCGCGTCGATCAGGATCAGCGCGACTGGCCGAGCTTCGTAACTGTAGGCGATCGTCAGCATCGCCGCTGCGATGCAAACCCCGGTGAGGACACCCACCTGGGCGCCCTTTGCGGCGTCGGCGCGTTCGTAGTGCCACAACATGTTGTCGAAGCAGTACGCGATGAAGAGCCCGGCCACGAACGAAATCAGGTACGGCCAGTAGCCGGTCGCCGCCAACTCCAACTTTGACTTCCCCACTGCGCTGAGCCAGGTCGCGCCCAATGCGGTGTACCAGAGCGCACCGAAAAGCCAGAAGACCACCGACCCCGCGACGATGCCAAGGTAGTTCGGACGACGAGCCGTCATCGAGTTCTCCCTTTCTTACACGCGGCCGAGCGGCCGCTGTCCCCCAAGCCTAGCCTCGGCGCGACGCATTGTCCAGCGCCCCGATCGCACTCCAGCCGCCCATTCGCCCCTACGGGGCAGGCCACCGGGCCACCGCTTGCGTAAACGCGCAACCACCGGGCCACTCACGCCCGCCTCAGCGCGTAGAGGAGCTATATTTTGGCGTCTTTCCTCGACCGGTCGCATTCCATCGCCGGCCCCGGGTTCAGCAGGTGGCTGGTCCCCCCCGCGGCTCTCTGTATTCACCTGTGCATCGGCCAGGCGTACGCATTCAGCGTCTTCAACAAGCCGCTGGCGCAGTTGCTCTGCTCGATGCAGAGCGCGTGCCCTCCGGCGGCCGCGAAGGTCATCTCCACGACACCCGGGGACTGGTCGATCGCGAACCTCGGCTGGATCTTCAGCCTCGCGATCGTATTCCTCGGCCTTTCGGCGGCCGTCTTCGGCCGCTGGGTCGAATCGGCCGGTCCGCGCGCGGCGATGTTCGCGGCCGCATGCCTGTTCTGTGGCGGACTGCTCGTCGCGGGACTCGGCGTGTCGCTGCACAACTTGCCGATCGTCTTCCTCGGCTACGGCGTCATCGGCGGCTGCGGCCTGGGCATCGGGTACATCTCGCCCGTCTCGACCCTGATCAAATGGTTTCCGGACCGTCCGGGCCTCGCGACCGGTACCGCGATCATGGGCTTCGGCGGGGGCGCGCTGATCGGTGCGCCGCTCGCGGTCGCGCTGATGAAGTACTACAGCTCGCCGACCTCCAACGGCGTCGCGCCGACGATGATCACGATGGCGATCGTCTACTTCGTCGTCATGATCGTCGGACCGTTGATCGTGCGGCTCCCTGCCGCCGGCTGGCATCCCGCCGGCTGGACGGCGCCGACCGCGGAAGCGTCCTCGGCGAGAATGATCACGACCCGCAACGTCGTGGTCTCCCAGGCGATCAAAACCCCGCAGTTCTGGCTCCTCTGGGGCGTGCTGTTCTTGAACGTCACCGCCGGTATCGGCGTCCTCGGACAAGCCTCGCTGATGATTCAGGAGATGTTCGGCGTGACGGTCGCGGCGGCGGCGGGATTCGTCGGCCTGCTCAGCCTGTTCAACATGGGAGGCCGCATCTTCTGGGCCTCGATGTCCGACTTCATGGGTCGTAAGCGAACGTACGTGATCTTCTTCGCGCTCGGTGCGATCTTGTACGCGTCGGTTCCGACCTTCGGCCATTGGCACGCGATCGTGCTGTTCGTCCTCGCGTACGGCATCATCCTGACCATGTACGGAGGAGGCTTCTCGACGATCCCCGCCTACCTGCGCGACATGTTCGGGACGGTGCAGGTCGGCGCGATCCACGGCGTTCTGCTCACTGCGTGGTCGGCCGCCGGCATCGCGGGCCCCGTGCTCGTCAACTACATTCGCGAATACCAGATCGCGCACGGTGTCGCAAAGGCCGACGCGTACTCGGTCACCGTGTACGTCATGGCAGGCTTGCTCATCGTCGGCTTCATCTGCAATTGGCTGGTGAAAACGGTCGACGAGCACCACTACGTGACCACCGGCGCCGCTGACGCGACGGCCTGAGGAGCATACACACGATGGAATCCAACGCAACGACCGACAGCGGAAATACCGTCAAGCTGGTGCTGGCCTGGCTGTGGGTCGGAATCCCGCTCGCCTGGGGCGTCTACATGACGCTCGGAAACGCGATCAAGCTCTTCCAGTAACCGCATCATCGAGCCAACCAAAAAGAGGTCCGTGCGAGAGCACGGGCCTCTTCTTTTTTGTCATCCCGACGTGGTGTCAGAGGAGTGCCGCGCCGACCTTCTCGCCTCTGCGCAGCTTCACCGCGCAGAACTTGAACTCGGGGATCTTTCCGAACGGGTCGATCGCGTCGTTGGTCAGCAGATTCGCCGCCGCTTCGTTGTAGACGAACGGCATGAACAGCGTCCCGCGCTGGGTTCCCCGGTCGGCGCGCGCGTACGCCGTCACCGTTCCGCGCCGCGACTCCAGCGTGATGACGCCGCCCGGCTCGACGCCGAGCTTGGCGAGGTCGTCGGGGTGGACGCTGATCACCGGATCGGGCTCGAGCTCGTCGAGCACGCTGGCGCGCCGCGTCATCGAGCCGGTATGCCAATGCTCGAGTTGCCGCCCGGTGGTGAAGATGTAGGGATACTCGGAATCGGGCATCTCGTCGGCATGCGAGTAGGCCGCCGGCGCGAACAGGCCGCGGCCGCCGGCGCGCGGGAAGTCCTCGATGAAGATGACCGGTTCGCCCGGATCGCCTTCGTGCTCGAGCGGATAGGTGCACGAGCCTTCAGCCTCGAGGCGCTCCCAGGTGATCCCCGCCATGCTGGGCGTCGCCGCGCGAATCTCTTCGAACACCTCGGCCGGACCGTTGTAGTTCCAGTCCAAGCCGATGCGCCGCGCGATCTCACCGATGATCCACAGATCCTGGCGCGCGTCGCCCGGCGGATCGAGTGCTTGACGGCCGAGCTGCACGCGGCGGTCGGTGTTGGTGAACGTCCCGGTCTTCTCGGGAAACGCCGACGCCGGCAAAATCACGTCGGCATAACTCGCCGTCTCCGTGAAGAAGATATCCTGAACGACGAGATGGTCGAGCTTGGTGAACGCTTCGCGCGCGTGCTCGACGTTCGGATCGGACATCGCGGGATTCTCGCCCATGATGTACATCCCGCGGATCTGGCCCGCGTATGCGGCGTTGGTGATCTCGGTGACGGTCAGCCCGGCCACCGGGTCGAGCTTGACGTTCCACAGCGCTTCGAACTTGGCACGCGCCGTCGCCTTGTCGACGCGCTCGTAGTCCGGATACATCATCGGGATCAGCCCCATGTCCGAGGCGCCCTGCACGTTGTTCTGCCCGCGCAGCGGGTGCAGCCCCGTCCCGGGACGACCGATCTGGCCGGTGACCAGCGCGAGCGAGATCAGGCAGCGCGCGTTGTCGGTGCCGTGGATGTGCTGTGAGATGCCCATGCCCCAGAAGATGATCGCCGCTTTGGCGTTGGCATAGAGGCGCGCAACCTCGCGGATCGTCTGCGCATCGACTCCGGTGACCGGCGCGACCTTCTCGGGCGAGTACTCCGCGACGTTGGCTCGCAGCGCTTCGTAGTTCTCGGTGCGGTCGCGGATGAAGTCTTGGTTCGCCAGCCCTTCCTCGATGATGACGTGCAGCAACCCGTTGAGCAGCGCGACGTCGGTGTCGCCGTTGAACTGCAGGAAGTAGGTCGCATGGCGCGCCAGGTCGCTGCGGCGCGGGTCCATCAGGATGATCTTGGTCCCGTTCTTCGCGGCGTTCTTCATGAACGTCGCGGCGACGGGATGGTTGATGGTCGGGTTGGCGCCGATGACGATTGCGACGTCGGCCAATGCGACGTCTGCGACTTGATTCGAGACCGCTCCCGACCCGACGTCCTCCAGCAATGCCGCAACCGACGAGGCATGGCACAACCGCGTGCAATGATCGACGTTGTTGGTTCCGAAGCCGGTGCGCACGAGCTTCTGGAAGAGGTACGCTTCCTCGTTGCTGCCCTTGGCGGAGCCGAAGCCCGCGAGACCCTTGGGCCCGTGCGTCTCCCGGATCGCGCGCAGCTGCGCGCCGGCGAGGTCGAGCGCTTCCTCCCACGTCGCCTCGCGAAACGTCTCCCACATGTCGTCGGGATCGATTAGCGCCGGCGTCTTGGCGACGCCGTCCTTGCGGATCATCGGCTTGGTGAGACGCTTGGGATTGTGGACGTAGTCGAAGCCGAAGCGGCCCTTCACGCACAGCCGGCTGGCATTGGACGGCCCGTCGCGGCCGTCGACGGACAAGATCTTTCCGCCCTTGATGTTGTACGTGAGCAGACAGCCTACGCCGCAATACGGGCACGCCGAATCGACCGTCTTGTCGGGCTCGACCATGGCGACGCCGTTGGCCGGCGCCAGGGCGCCGGTCGGGCAGGCCTGCACGCACTCCCCGCAGGCGACGCACGAGCTGCTCTCCATCGGGTCGTCGAAATCGAAGACGATCTTGGCATGCTCGCCGCGCCAGGCGTATCCGATGACGTCGTTGACCTGTTCCTCGCGGCAGGCGCGCACGCAGCGACCGCATTGGATGCACGCGTCGAGGTTGACCGACATCGCCGGATGCGACAAATCGGGAACCGGCTGGCGGCGCTGCGGATAGCGCGGCTGCGTGACGCCGAGCTTGGCGGCCCAGACGTCGAGCTCCGAGGCTTTCTTGTACGGCGACGTCGTCTGCCCGGGCATGTCGGTGAGCAGCAACTCGGCGACCATTCGCTGCGACTTGACGGCGCGCTCGCTCGTGCTCGCCACTTTCATCCCTTCGGCGGGGCGGCGGCAGCACGACGGCGCCAGGACGCGCTCGCCCTCGATCTCGACCATGCAGACGCGGCAGTTGCCGTCGGGGCGGTAGCCGTCTTTGTAGCACAGGCGCGGAATGGCGATGCCGTGGCGGTCGGCAGCCTGCAGGATCGTCTCGTCGTCGTGCGCGGCCAGCGGCGTGCCGTCAAGCGTGAAGTTCAGCGTCGTCATTGGACCTCGTGCGGGAAGTACTTGTAGACGCACAGATACGGGTTGGGCGCGGCTTGTCCGAGACCGCAAATCGACGCGTCCATCATGACCGTCGAGAGATCGTTGAGCAGCGGCTCGTCCCATTCGTCGCGTTCCATCAGCGCGACCGCTTTTGCGGTGCCGACGCGGCACGGCGTGCACTGCCCGCACGACTCTTCGCGGAAGAAGCGCAGCATGTTGAGCGCCGCACTCTTGGCGCTGTCTTTGTCGGAGAGCACGATGATCGCGGCCGAGCCGATGAAGCACCCGTATTGGTTGAGGGTGTCGAAGTCCAGCGGGATGTCGCCCATCGACGCGGGCAGGATGCCACCCGACGCGCCGCCCGGAAAATAGCCGTAGAACGTCTGGCCGGGAAGCATTCCGCCGGCATACTCGTCGATGAGCTCGCGGATCGTGATCCCGGCCGGCGCCAGGTGCACGCCGGGCTTGGCAACGCGTCCGCTCACCGAGAACGAGCGCAGACCCTTGCGCCCGTTGCGGCCCTGCGAGGAAAACCACTCGGCGCCTTTTTCGACGATGTCACGCACCCACAGGAGGGTTTCCATGTTGTGCTCGAGCGTCGGACGCCCGAAGACGCCGACCTGCGCGACGTAGGGCGGGCGCAGCCGCGGCATCCCTTTCTTGCCTTCGATCGACTCGATCATCGCCGACTCTTCGCCGCAGATGTACGCGCCCGCGCCGCGGCGCAAGTGGATCGGCGGAAGGGCAACGGGCGCACGCGCCTGCAGCGCCGCGATCTCGTCGGTGAGGATGCGCCGCGCCGCCGCGTACTCGTCGCGCAGGTAGACGTAGATGGCATCGATCCCGACCGCCCACGCAGCGACGAGCATCCCTTCGAGAAAACGGTGCGGGTCGCGCTCGAGATAGTAGCGATCCTTGAACGTGCCGGGCTCGCCCTCGTCAATGTTCACCGCCATCAAACGCGGCGCGGGCTCGGAGCGCACGATCTTCCACTTCCGCCCGGCTGGGAAGCCGGCGCCGCCCAAGCCGCGCAGTCCGGCGCTCTCCATGGTGGCGATCACGTCGTCGGCGCTGCGCTCGCCCTTCACGCAAGCCTGCAGCAACCCGTAGCCCCCCGCGGCCGTGTACGCGTCCAACCCGATGTACTCGGGGACGCGCGCCGTCAGGGCCTGGCTCTCGAGCGCGGCGTCGACGGCGGCGACCGTCGCATGGTCGATTGGATTCTGGTTGACCACCGCGACCGGGGCCGTGTCGCAACGTCCGACGCAGGGCGCGGTGATGACGCGTACGCCGTCGCCGTACCCGCTCTGACGCAGCAGCGCGAGCAGGCTCCGGGCACCCGCCATCTCGCACGGCAAGCCGTCGCACACGCGGACCGTCACGGCGGGCGGCGCGGCCTCGTCCTCTTTCACCACGTCGAAATGGTGGTAGAACGTCGCGACCTCGAAGACCTCAGCGGGGGCTAACCGCATCTCCTCGGCGAGCGCGTTGAGATGCGCCGCCGAGATCGCGCGGTGGTGGTCCTGGATCTTGTGGAGGTGCTCGATGAGCAGGTCGCGGCGGCGCGGCTCGTCGCCCAGCAGCGCCCGGACATCTTCGAGTGCGACCGGATCGACGGGGCGGCCTCGGCCTTCGCGGCGGCGCTTCTTGCGCCGTCCTTCCGCACCGGCGGTCGGCGTCGTCCGTGCCGCCTGTCCGACGGGCACCCCGCCGGTGATGTCGATCGTCTCCAACCGGTCTCCCCTGAAGCTCTGGCGCCTGGTATTTTGTACACCAGCAGGTTCGGGCCTTGCGCCGGATCAGTCGCCCGGCGGCTCTCCGGGCGGTGCAAGCCCGTCGAAGCTGCCGCCCCGTTCAACGGCTTCGCGCTTGGTTAGCGGTCGCCGTTCGTCCTCCGGCGTCTCGTCCGGTTCGTGAAACGCGGTGAGCGGCCGTTCGACGGCCGGGCGCCCGACGACGTTCGCACTCTCGGGGCCGCTCTCCGGCGGGGTCGTCCCGGTGCCGCGGTCGCTGTCGACGACCGGGTCGGGGTCGGTTGGCTGGTGCGTCATGAGGGCCCCTTTCCCGAACGGGTACAGCCTGTCCGTGACGCGAGCCACGCTCGACACCTTTCTTCCGTCATGATCGTCGCGCTTGTGGTATCGGCGCTAGTCGGGGTGTGGACGTGCACGTCGCCTGATCAGCCGCACACGGTGTGGGTGTACACGTTCGCGCGCAACGGCACGGGGAGCTTCACGCAGGTCAAGCCGCCTCCCGGGCAGCTCTACAGGGCCGAACACTTCACGTATCGCGACACCGATCGCGGCGTCTTCATGCAGAGCCCCGGCCACGCGCTGGTAAACGAGAACATCAGCGTTCACGGCGACGTGCTCGAAGATCATGGCTATTATTATTACAATCCGCCCGAATGGCTCGTGCCTCCCAGCTGGAACCGCTACACGTGCCGCCGCACGACCAAGGCGCGGCCTACGCCGATTCGGCCGAGCTGATCGGCGCGCTCGACGGGGCGGCGTTGGCGTTTTCGAGCGCTTCGTCGACGGCGCCGTAGAGGTCTTTCATCAAGAACGGTTTGGTCAGCACCGCGTTCCAGCCGTCGATGACCGCGGGCATGCGCAGCGCCATCCGCACCAGCGGCGTGCCGTTGGCGCGCTCGAGGAAGCGCTCCGTCGGCATGTCGAGGCGATCGGCGTCGACCAGCGCCACGTCGAACTGCGTCTCGCCCAGCGCACGCAACAGCTCTTCTCCGGTTGTCGCGACGGTGACGGCGTACCCGTCGTCGCGCAACGCGTGCGCCACGTATGACCGGGCGTCGCCGTCGACGTCGAGCAGCGCGACGCTGCGCGACGCGATCGTGCGCTGCACCGCGCGCGACGGCACGAACACCCGGAACGTGGAGCCCTGTCCTTCGACCGACTTGACGTCGATCGTCCCGCCGTGCAGCTCGACGATCGACTTGGTGAGGTAGAGCCCGAAGCCGGTTCCGCCGATCCCCAGCGCGCGCGCGTTGCTGGCGCGGGCGAAGCGGCCGAACAACTTTCCGCGCTCGCCTGCGGGGATGCCGATTCCGCGGTCGCGCACCGTGAACTCCACGCCGCCTTGCCGAGCGCGTAACGCGACCTCGACCGGCTCCCCGCCGGGCGAATATTTGATCGCGTTGCCGATCACGTTCTCGACGACCTGACGCAGCCGCGCCTCGTCGCCGTGCACGACCAAGCGCGCACCCGCGACGCGCAGATCGATCGGGCGCGTGACGCTGAAGACCCGCACCACGTCGCGTACCAACGCCGACAAGTCGACTTCGTCGAGCGCCAGCGCGAGCTCGTTCTGCTCGAGCCGCGAAAGGGCGAGCGTGTCGGTCGCCAGCGCCGCGAGCCGCATCGCGCTCGACGAGATCATCCCGAGATACTGCCGCGACTCCGCATCGAAGCGCTCGTCGTCGGCGAGGACGTCGGCAAAGCCCACGATCGTGGTGAGCGGCCCCTTGAAATCGTGCGCCAGCATCGCGATGAGGTCGTTCTTGACCTGATTGAGTTCGACGACGGCGGCCCGCCGCGAGGCCAGCTCCTGGTACAGCTCGACGTTGCGTGCGGCGACGGCGAAGTACTGCCCCAACAGTCCTACCGCGAACACGTCGGCAGTGCTGAACGCGGCCTCGCGCTGCACGTCGAGCACGTAGGCGGTACCGCCGCCCGAGCCGGGGACGCGCACCGCGGCGCGCTGCTCGGCCTCGTCGAGCACGCACACGTCGCTGCGTGAGGCCAATGCGACGAAGGCATCGCCACGCTGGGCGTCGTCGCGCAGCGAAAGATCGGTCGTCGCCGCGAAGCCGCTGGGCGAACGCGGCGCGAACAGCGTCGCGCGGCCGTCGACGAGCTCGTGCACGCCCGAGAGCAGCGCCTCGACCAGCACGCTGGGTTCGAGCGAGGCGAACAGCGTACGCGCGATCGAGGTGATCGCCGTGAGCCGCTCGTTCTGCATGGTCAGCTGCACGCCGCGCAGCACCTGCTCGGTGATGTCGCGCTGCACCACGACGTAGTGGGTCGTGCGACCCGATTCGTCGATGAGCGGCCGCGCCGACGATTCGGTGTGATAGTGCGAGCCGTCGGCGCGGTACGAGATGTACTCGACGCGCGCCGGGCGCCCGGCCATCACTTCCTCGCGCATCGCCACCAGCCGCGAGCGGTCGGTGCGCGGCCCGAAGAACTCGTCGACGCGGTGCCCGATCACGTCTTCGGGGCGCAGCGCACCCTTTTGGCGGATGAACGCCTCGTTGGCGTAGACGATCGTCGCCGGCTCCGCGGGGACCGCTCCGGGCTTGGCGAGGATGATCGGATCTTGCGCCGCCTCGATCGCCGCCGACAGCAAGTTGATGCGCTGCTGCGCGCGCTCGCCCTCGGTGAGGTCGGTCGCCACGACTAGCGCGATCTCACCGCCGTGCGTCGTGACCAGTTCGATGCGCAACTCGATCGGATAGGTCGAGCCGTCCTTGCGCCGTGCCAGCGTGCGCAGGCTCAGGCGCCGGCCGGGTTGCGCGCGCAACTCCACGAGGCGCTCGTCGAGGCGGCCTTCCTTGGTCAGCGACGGGATGAGCGCGTCGAGCGGGAGCCGGCGCAATTCCTCTGCGGAATAGCCGAGATTCCGCCGCGCGGCGTCGCTGGCAAACAGTACCCGTTGTGCGGCGAGGTCGACGTGGTACAGCTCGCTCTGCGAGCTGTCCAAGAGGCGCAGCAGTGTACGCCGGGCCTCGAACTGCTCGACGAGCGCAGCGCCCAGCCCGGCCAGCGATTCCCGCTGCTGGGGCGTCAACCCGCGCGGACGGCGGTCCATCACGCACAACGTGCCGACCGCATGCCCGTCGCCCGAATGCAGCGGGAAGCCGGCGTAGAACCGGACGTGCGCCTCGCCCGTAACCAACGGATATGCGGCGAAGCGCGCGTCCTCAGGGGCGTCGCGGACCTCGAGAATCTCCTCGCCCAGGATGGCTTGCGAGCAGAACGCGAAGGCGCGCGGCGTCTCGCGCACTTCCAGGCCGAGCGCCGACTTGAACCACACCCGATCGCCGTCGACCAGGCTGATCAGCGCGATCGGCGTCTCGCACAGTTGTGCGGCGAGGCGAGTGAACGCATCGAAGAGATCCTCGCTCGGCGTGTCGAGGAGCTCGCACTCGTAGAGGGCGGCGAGCCGCCGCTCCTCAGACGGAGAGGTCGGCGCGGGCGTTGACATCTGCGGTGCGCTTTCGCTTCGCCTCGACGAAGGCGAGGACTTCCTCCAGCGGGCGCGCGTTGAGGACTTCGCCGGCCGTGACCCAGGCCCGGCGTGCTTGCCCGACCGCGTAGGCCACGTTGTCGAGCTGCCCCACGCCGTGCGCATCGGAGTCGCAGGTGAAGGTCACGCCGAACGAACGAGCGCGGCGCGCCAGCGGGCTGGGCAAGTCCAACCGGCTGGGTTGGCCGTCGATCTCCAGCGCCGTCCCGGTGCGCGCCGCCGCCGCGAAGACGGCGTCGTGATCGAAATCGTAACCGGCGAAGGTCTCGATGTTGCGGCCGGTCGGATGGCCGATCACGTTCACGTACGGGTTCTCGATCGCGCGCAGCAAGCGAGCCGTCATCGCCTCGCGCGACTGGTTGAACGCCGAGTGCACCGAGGCGACCACGACGTCCAAACCGGCCAGGACCGCGTCGTCGTAGTCGAGCGACCCATCGGCCCGGATGTCGACTTCCGCCGAACACAGCGTACGGATCCCGTGACGGTCGCCGAGTTCGCGCACGCGCGCGCGCTGCACGCGCAGATCCTCGGGATCGAGACCCATCCGGCCGCGTCCCCAGGAGTGATCGCTCAACGAATGATAGGCGTAGCCGCGGGCCGCACAGGCGGCGATCATCTCCTCGAGCGTGTCGCGGCCGTCGGACCACGTGCAGTGCATGTGGAAGTCGCCTTTGAGATCGGCCGCTTCGAGAACGAGCGGCAACGTACCGTCGCGTGCGGCTTCGATCTCCCCGACGCCCAAACGCATCTCGGGCGGGATGTACGCCATCCCCAGCGTTGCGTAGACTTCCTCTTCGGTGCGGCAGACGATCGTGCGACCGTCGCTCAGGTCGACGATTCCGTTCTCGCTCACCCGCAGGTTCTTGCGCACCGCGAGCTCGCGAAATTGAATGTTGTGCTCGCGCGACCCGGTGAAGTGCTGCAACAGGTTGCCGTACAGATGCGCGGGCAGCACGCGCAAATCGATCTGCAATCCGCCCGCGAGCCAGATACTGGCCTTGGTGGGACCCTCCGCCAGCACCGCTTCGGCACGTTCCCAGGCGGTGAACGTCGCGACGACCTGCGCTGCGTTGTCGGACGTGCACACGACGTCGACGTCGCCCACGGTCGGTTCCTGGCGCCGTACGCTGCCCGCGGCGGTGAGATCGCGCGCGTCGGTCCGCGCAGCGAGATAGGCCATCACTTCGCGCGCAACCGGCTGCGCGACGCCCAACGGCGTGCGCTGCGTCCGGCCCTTGTACGAGAGCACGCCGCGGCGGATGTTCTCGATCGACTTCGGGCCCAGGCGGGGCAGCTCGGCGAGCGCGCCCTCGTCGAGCGCGCGTTCCAGATCGGCTAGCGAAGCGACGCCGAGGCGCTCGAAGAGCTGCTGCGCCGTCTTCATTCCGACCCCTTGCACGCCCAGCAGTTCCAACAGCGTCGCCGGATACTTGGCGCGCAGCTCTTCGAGGTAGGGATCGGTCCCGGTCCGCGCCAGCGTCGCGATACGGCCTGCGATCGTCTTGCCCACACCGGGCAGCTCGGTAAGCCGCGTGGGATCGGCGTCGGCGCTCAGCGGGGCGGCGTTCTCCAGGGTCTCGGCCGCGCGCTCGTAGGCCATGAACTTGAAGAACGGCTCGCCGGCGAATTCCATGAGGATGCGAATCTCGCGCAGCCGTTGCGCGATCTCGCCGTTAGTCGGGTTCGGCATCTGAACGAGGACTTCGTTCCACGTCCGCGTACGGGCGTCCCATGCTGCGCACCGAGCGGCGTCGACTCGACCCGGCGATCCTCAACCTGCCGATCGAGAAGATGCGCGACGGCTACTACTCGGACACCTACTTCAACCGGGCCCGCGAGATCCTCGAGGCCGACGGCTACCACCCGCGCGTGCGGATGCAGGTCTTCCAGCGCAACCGCGCGGTGCTGTGCGGGATCGACGAGGCGATCGCGATCCTCAAGCTGTGCAGCGGGCGACACGGCGAGGACGGCAGCTGGGACGACGGCTGGGACGGCTTGGCGGTCCGGGCGCTCTACGACGGCGATGCTATCGAGCCGTTCGAAACGGTGATGACGATCGAGGGCGATTATGCGCTGTTCGCGCACCTCGAGACGCCCTACCTCGGCGTGTTGGCGCGGCGCACGCGCATCGCCACCAATGCGCGCGCGATCGTCGATGCTGCCGCCGGCAAGGAAGTGCTGTTCTTTCCGGCCCGCTTCGACCACCATCTGGTGCAGACCGGCGACGGCTACGCCGCGTACATCTCCGGCGCGCTGGGCGTTTCCACCGACGCAAACGCGGAGTGGTGGGGCTCGCGCGGGATGGGGACCGTGCCGCACGGGTTGATCGCGGCCTATGGCGGCGACACCGTGCTGGCCACCGAGAAGTTCGCGCAGCACATCGATCCGGCGGTGAACGTGATCGCGCTGGTGGACTTCGACAACGACTGCGTCGGCACGGCCGTCGCCGCCGCGCGCGCGCTGGGCGATCGGCTCTGGGGCGTGCGCTTGGACACCTCGGGGACGCTCGTCGACCGCAGCGTCATCCCTCAGATGGGCACGTTCGTGCCGACCGGCGTGAACGCGCAGCTCGTTCACAACGTCCGCAACGCGCTCGACGCCGGCGGCTTCGGCCACGTGAAGATCGTGGTGAGCGGCGGCTTCGACGCCGGGCGTATCCGTCGTTTCGAAGACGATCTCGTGCCGGTCGACGCCTACGCCGTGGGCAGCGCGTTCTTCAAGGGCGCCGGCTCGTTCGATTTCACCGCCGACATCGTCGCCATCGATACCGGCGAGGGCTGGCGCGAATGCCACAAAGTCGGCCGCCCCGAACTGCCGAATCCCCGCCTTTCGCCGGTGGAGTGAGCCCCTTTTTGTCACGCTGAGCCGTCCTGAGCCCGTCGAAGGACCTCGGCTTTCGCTGGGACGGCCACCGCATCGCGGAAGTCTACGTCCCCGACGAAATCCTCCGCTTCCCGCACTGTTTATCCAGCGCGGCTGGCCCTTTTGTCACCCTGACAAGAACCTAAACGGGTGCGGCCTGTGCTGCTAGCTTCTCGATGATCGCGCGGTTGAACAGCGTGAGATCGCTCGGGTTGCGTGAGGTGACCCAGTTGCCGTCGAGCACGACGGGCTGATCGCGATACAAACCGCCGGCGTTGCGGATGTCGTCGGCGATCGACGCGAACCCGGTGAGCGTGCGACCGCGCACGAGCTGAGCGGAGATCAGCACCTGCGGGCCGTGGCAGATGATGAACATCGGCTTCTTGGCCTGGTCGAACTCCTTGACGAAGCGCTGCACGTCTTTGTTGGTGCGGATGTGGTCGGGCGACTGCCCGCCCGGGATCAACAGCGCGTCGAAGTCGTCCGCGGTTACGTCGGCGACCAGCTCTTCGGCTTTTACGCTCTGGCCTTCGTCGAGCCCGCGCTTGCCGCGAATCTTCTGCAGCGCACGATCGTCCACGCCGACGATCGTCACGATCGCACCGGACTCTTCGAGCGCCCGGCGCGGCTCGATCAACTCGGATTCCTCGAACCCGTCTCCCACCAGCGCGGCGATGCGCTTACCTTCGATTTCCATAGGGGATCGGGCGTTCTGACCCGGCGGCGGCGCCGCCTGTCACAGCGCGCCGCCCGTCCCCTGGACCGCGGCTCGTAGCAAGTAGGCGAGCTCCACCTCCAGCTTGCCGAGCGGGTCGAGGACGGCGTCGTCGACGAGCGCCTTGAGCACCGGGTTACGCTTGGTCATGTCGCCCTCAGGGACGGCGTGACGCGGGTTGATCTCGCGCATGTAGATCCGCGCGTCGTAACGGATCTGGCCGTCGGGCAGAAAGTACAGCGGGTCGAGGCCGCCCGCATACACGCTCAACCCCAGCAACTCGGTTTGCTGGAGAAAACCGATCGGCCGCAACCGCAGCGCTCGGGCCAGCCGAGCCAGCGCAGGGACCGCCAGCCGGGCCTCGCCGGCGACGACGCGCTCGAGCAGCGCGGCGTCCAGGTCGGCGGCCGCTGCCAAGCCGGCGAGATCGAGGTCCTTGGCCGCGGCCAGCCGCGCCAGGGCCGCCCCAAAGGCCGCGCCCCCGGCGGTTCCGGTCGCCCCGTCGTAGGCCGGTTGCGCCACGTCCATCCCGGAAGGTGATCGCCGGTCGCGGCGCGGACGCCTCTCGCCGACCATGGCGGAATCGACCGAGCAGCGCAAGTCACGCCACCTCGACGTGTGCCTGGACGAGGATGTGGCGTCGCGGCTGCCCGCGGGCTGGGACGCCGTGCGGCTGCGCCACGAGGCGCTCCCCGAGATCGCGCTGGCCGACGTCGACGTCGCCACGACGTTTCTGGGCTTCTCCTTGCGCGCGCCGCTGCTCATCTCGTCGATGACCGGCGGGACGCAGCGCGCCGCGGAGATCAATCGGCGGCTCGCGTGCGCCGCCGAGGCGGCCGGCATCGCGTTCGCGCTGGGCAGCGGCCGCGCGATGCTCGAGAACGCCGCGCTGCGCTCAACCTTCGACGTGCGCCCGGTGGCGCCCAACGTCGTGCTGTTCGCGAACCTCGGCGCCGTGCAGCTCAACTACGGGGTACGCGTCGAGGACGCGCGCCGGCTCGTCGACGTGCTCGACGCGAACGGCCTCTACTTGCACCTCAACCCGCTCCAAGAGGCGATCCAGCCCGGCGGCGACACCAACTTTCGGGCGCTCGAACCCAAGATCGCCGCGCTGTGCGCAGCGCTCGACGTTCCGGTGATCGCGAAGAGCGTCGGCTCGGGGATCGCACCCTCGACCGCGCTGCGGCTGATCGGTTGCGGCGTCGCGGCGATCGACGTCGCCGGTGCCGGCGGAACGTCGTGGGCGCGGGTCGAGGGCAAGCGCGCGGACGATGCGTCGCGCGAGCGCATCGCCGAAGCGTTCGGCGACTGGGGGTACGCCACGCCGCGCGCGACGGCCGCGTTGCGTGCGGCGCTACCGCGCTTGCCGGTGGTGGCCAGCGGCGGGATCCGCGACGGCGTGCAGGTCGCAAAGGCACTCGCGGTCGGGGCCGACCTCGCCGGCCTGGCGCTGCCGTTCCTACGCGCCGCCGACGAATCCGACGCCGCGGTTGCCGAGCTCATCACCGAGCTGGTGACGGCGCTGCGCATCGCGGTGTTCGCCACCGGCTCGCGCACCATCGCCGACCTGCGCGACGCGTTGGCCTGAAGAACGCCCGGTCGCGGGCTAGGCCGAACGCGGCGTGCGGCTGACTTGCACTTCGTCGCGCTCGACCCGCACGTCGAACGTGTCGACCGATGCGTATTCGCCCAGCGTCATCTTGCCGTCGGTGAGTTTGAAGGTCCAGGCATGCCACGGGCACGTCACCAGCGTCCCCTCGATCCAACCTTCGGCGAGCGGACCGCCCTGATGGGGGCACGTATTGTCGAGAGCATAGAAGCGGCCCTCGACGTTGAAGAGCGCGATCTCACGATCGCCGACGACGACGGCCTTTCCGGTACCCGGCGCAACGTCGGCAACCCGCGCCACCGTGACGAAGTCGGCATCATGCACAGCGCGACCGGTTCCGCGCGCACAGGAGGACGTCTTGCTCAAAGACTACCGCGACTGGCTCGAGTCCGAGCTCAAGCTCCTGGGGAACGCGAGCCATCACGCGTACTCGTTCGGTCAAGCCAACATGGCCAAGCGCGCCCTCGAACGGCTCGATGCGGAGTTGGCGCGCACGCTCTACGTGCCGCTCGACCGTGCCGAGTCGCGCCGCGTGCTGACCGCGCTCGAAGCGCTCGGCCAGCAGGCGACCAGCTTGCCGCCCGAACTCGAAACGTTGCGTGAAGCCCTCAAGGCAGCCCTGGTCGAGGCCGGCGAGAGCTCCGACCTCTGAGCGCCTCGCCGGCCGCCGCGTTCTCGATTTGCTTTACGGGCTGGGCCGGATTTGGTATGATCCGTCGGTCGCCGCCGTGGACCCACGGAGTCTGCTGGCGCGCGAGTCGAAAGGAGTCCTAGCACCCCGTGCCCCTGACCAAAGAACAAAAATCGGAGCTGTCGACCAAATACGGTCGCGGCACCAACGACACCGGATCCGCGGACGTCCAGATCGCGATTCTGACCGCGTCGATCAACCAGCTCAACGAGCACCTCAAGATCCACAAGAAGGATCACCACAGCCGCCGCGGTCTGCTCATGCAGGTCGGCCAGCGCCGGCGCCTCCTGGTCTACTTGCAGAACAAGGACCTCGAGCGCTACCGCAAGCTCATCGCCGAACTCGGCCTGCGCAAGTAGCTGCGCGCAAACCATGAAACACCAGAATGCCGGCAGGGCGACCCGCCGGCATTCTTTCTTCACCGCTGAATGCCGCGGGCTACGGAGTTCCGGCGGTTGTTTCCAGCACGACGACGACCGAGCAGAGGTCGTCGAGTCGGATCGCTCGCAGCACGAGTCCGGGTAGCGGCATCGCAATCAGGTCGCACGACGATGCGCCGGCGAGCCAGGCTTGCACCGCCGTCGCGATCGGGCCGTCCAAACCACCGGACTGCTCGGCGCCGAGAGCGGCGAGCAGACGGCGTGCAGTCGGGTCGGCTGCAACGATGGTGCCGTCGCGCGTGATGAGGAGGACGAATGCTTCCGGGCCCTCGACGACGCTGAAGTTGTCCGGCGCTACGGGCCCGGGCTCGATTCGATAGGCAATCACGCCGCGACGTTTCCTTACTTGGTCACCGGCGAATGCCGGCTCTTGCAGTTGCGGTTATAGCATCGACGTGCGGCACCGAGCCATTCCTAGAAGAAGGCATTGCCGAATCGACGAGCGCCTGCTCGCGTTGCGTCGAGCGCCCGACACAAGGCCGGTTTTCCGATTCCGGCGAACCCGAGCCCGTTCACATATAACGAACGAATTGCAAAAGAACAGAAACTAGGAGTATCAGTGCCAGAATCCGTCTCGCTCGAGATCGGTGGCCGTCAGCTCGTGATTGAAACGGGCGAGCTTGCAAAGCAAGCGAACGGCTCCGCCCTCGTCCGCTACGGCGATCAGATCGTCGTTCTGTGCGCCGCCACGGCGTCAGAGAAACCGCGTGAGGGAATCGACTTCTTCCCCCTCACCTGCGACTACGAAGAGAAGATGTACGCAGCGGGCAAGATCCCGGGCGGCTACATCAAGCGCGAAGGCCGGCCGTCAGAGCACGGCGTGCTGAGCGCGCGACAGATCGATCGCCCCCTCCGTCCCCTATTCCCCGACGGCTTCCGTAACGACATCCAGATCATCGCGACGGTCCTCTCGACCGATCCCGGTCTGGACAGCGACGTGATCGCCCTGTGCGCTGCCGGCGCAGCGCTCGCCGTGAGCGACATCCCGTTCCACAAGAACGTCGCCGCCGTCCGCGTCGGACGCGACGAGAGCGGCAACTACATCACCAACCCGACGCTCGAACAGTACGAGAGCGGCGGGATGGAGATCGTCGTGGCCGGCACGGCCGATGCCGTGATGATGGTCGAGGGCGGCGCCAAGGAGATCTCCGAGGAGGTCTTCCTCGACGCGGTCGCCTTCGCGCACGCCGAGGTCAAGAAGATCGTCAAAGCGATCGACCAGCTCGCCAAGAAAGTCGGCAAGGCCAAGCGCGAGTATCCGTTGCTCAAGACCGACGCGGCGCTCGACGCCTGGGTGCGCAAGAACTTCCAGAAGGAAGTCGCCAAGGCGATGCGCGTCGTCGACAAGCTCGAGCGCAACGCCGCCTTCGACAAGCTCTCGCGCGAAGCCGCACTCGCGAAACTCGCCAAGAAGGGCGATGCCACGGTCCAGAGCCTGGTCGAAGATCCGAAGAACAAAGAGTTCGAGAAGATCATCAAGGCGATGGAAGAGGACGAGCTGCGCACGATGGTCGTGGACGAGAAGATCCGTCCCGACGGGCGCAAGCCCGACGAGATCCGCGCCATCTGGTCGAAGGTCCACTACGTGCCGCGCGTCCACGGTTCCGGCGTGTTCACCCGCGGACAGACGCAGGTGTTCACCGCCGCGACGCTCGGCTCGATCAGCGACGCGCAGCGGTTGGACGGGATCCTCGCGATCCCCAACAAGCGCTACATGCACTACTACAACTTCCCGCCGTACTCGGTCGGCGAGACGCGGCCGATGCGCGCGCCGGGCCGGCGTGAGATCGGCCACGGCCTGCTCGCGGAACGCGCGCTCGTGCCGGTGCTGCCGTCCGAGGACGACTTTCCCTACACGCTGCGCGTGATCAGCGAAGTGCTCGAGTCCAACGGATCCTCGTCGATGGCGTCGGTCTGCGGCTCGACCCTCGCGCTGCTCGACGCCGGCGTGCCGATCAAAGCGCACGTCGCGGGCGTCGCGATGGGACTCGTGCTCAAGGGCAAGGACTACGCGATCCTCACCGACATTCAGGGACTCGAGGACGCACTCGGCGAGATGGACTTCAAGGTTGCCGGGACGACTGAGGGGATCACCGCGATCCAGATGGACATCAAGGTCGCGGGGATCACGATCGAGATCATGCGCGAAGCGCTCAAGGAAGCGAAGAAGTCGCGCCTGTTCATCATCGAAAAGCTCAAAGAAACGATCACCGAGCCGCGCAAGGAACTCTCGGAGTTCGCGCCGCGGATGATCGTGCTGCAGATCAGTCCCGATCTCATCAAGAACGTGATCGGACCCGGCGGTAAGGTGATCAACAAGATCGTCGCCGACTGCGGCGTGAAGATCGACATCGAGAACGACGGGCGCGTCTTCATCGCCGGCGCGAACGCTGCCGGCGCCGAGAAGGCGAAGCAGATGGTCGAAGCACTCACCAAGGAAGTGAAGCCGGGCGAGAGCTACCTCGGCACGGTCACGCGCTTGATGAACTTCGGCGCGTTCGTCGCGATCTTGCCGGGCAAGGAAGGCCTGGTCCACATCTCGCAGCTCGCGCCGCAACGCGTCGAGCGGGTCGAGGACGTGGTGAAGCCCGGCGACCAGATCATGGTCAAGGTCATGGAGATCGACTCACAAGGCCGCATCAACCTCAGCCGCAAGGCGATGCTCGGCGGCGATGGCGGCGGTGGCGCGCCCAGCGAGGATCGCGAACCCGTCGGCGCCGGCGTGCGCGGGAACGGTCCGATGCCGCGACGTGACGCCGCTCCCAGCGGCGGTACGGGCGGCGGAGGCGGCGACCGGCCGCGCCGGCGCCGTCCCCGGCCCACCGGCGGCGGTTCGGGCGACTAACCCCAGGGAACCCGGAGAGCCCGTCGCAAGACGGGCTCTCACGATGTCCGGCTTGCGCACGTTCGGATTTGCTCTGCTTGCCGCGGTCGCGCTCAGCGGTGCCGCACGGCGGCCGACGACTATATTCGACCTTTCCGACGCGGTTGGCAGGCCGGCGCCGAGCGTGCTGTTGACCACCGGCGACGGCGCCCCAGTGCCGTTGGGCACGCTGCGCGGAAAACCGACCTACGTCTTCTTGTTCGCCGGCTGGTGCGGGCCGTGCCAGGAGGCGCTGCCGTTCGTGCGCAGCGACTTTGCGAAGTACGGCGACCGCGTCCGCTTCGTCGGCGTCGACGTGCTCGAAGGAGACGACGCGGCGCACGCCGCGGTGATGCGGGCGGCGTTGCCGTTTCCGGTAGCGATCTATTCGATCGAGCAGCTCGACGCGATCATCGCGCCGGAGATTCAACTACACGCCGGTACGAAATACCGCATCCCGGCCGACTTCTTGCTCGACGCGAACGGCGTCGTGCGCTACGCGTGGCACGGCTTGGCGCTCACCGTCGAGGGCGATCCGCTCGACGTCCTGCCGTCGTACCTGGCCAAGCTCGGAATCCAGTGACGTGACGCGGCCGGCGTGGACCCTGCGCCCCAAGGGGGAGCGCGACGCCGAAGCGGTCGTCGAGCTGCTCGCCGAGGTCGCGCGCGAAGGCCGCTGGATCGCCACGGAGTGGCCGTTCGACGTCGCCGAGCGTGTCGACGAACTGCGCGCAGCGTTGCTGGCTCGGCGCTGCGTCGGGTGGGTCGCGCTCGACGGCCGCGAACTCGTCGGCGACCTGTCGGTCTTCGACCTCGTCCAAGACGAGCCCGAGCTGGGGATGATCGTGGCCGCGTCGCACCGCGGTCGCGGGATCGGCCGCGCGTTGCTTGACAGCGCCGTTGGATGGGCCCGCGTGAACGGGAAGACGGCGCTGCGGCTGCGCGTGTTCCCGGACAACGAGCGAGCGCGCGGACTCTATCGCGCGGCGGGTTTCGTCGACGTGGTCGTGCAGCCTCAGGCGATCGCCCGTCGGGACGGCAGCGCGCTCGACGCGATCGTCATGCGTCGCGCGCTAACCGCGGACTGAACCATCGTGCACGTCGACCTCGAGACGCGCTGCGCGCATCACCGGAAGTACGGTTCGACCTTTGCCGAGTCATGGACCACCCACGACGGCACGACCATCGTCGCGGTCGGGGCGGTAGTCGGCGGAAACGATCGCGTCGCGGTCAGCGACCTGTTGCGTGCCGGGACGCGCGCGCTGATATCGTCGCGCGCCGCACTGCACGGCGCGATCGTCGCGCTCGATCGAATCGTGCAGCACCACGCGCGCGAGCACCGTGACGACGAGCTGGCCGCTTCGATCGCCTTGCTCGCATTCGCCGCCGACGGCTATGACGTCGATTTCGTGGGCGCGGGAAACCTCGACACGTCGGTTTTCGGTGCGATCGCCGACGAGCGCAACGCGCTGCATGGGCTTTCCGCCGCGCTCGGGACCGGGGTCGTCGCACCGGATGAGGAGCCGCGCTTTGAGTGCCACCGGCTCCATCGCGACGAGCTCGTCGTCGCCAGCACGGTTCGGGTCGATCGCGGATGGTGGCCGGCCGGTGACCGCACCGCAGCCGCGCTGCTGCGGCGCAGCGACGCGCCCGAGGCGTCGGCGGCGGTGATCTCGATCGGTTGAGGCCAGCTGCGGGTCAGCCGCTGGGGGCGAAGCCGCGATAGGGGATCAGCGGCACGAGCGCGTCGAGCGCCAGCATCTCGAGCACCGCCAGGGGGAGCGACCCGAGGACCGCGCGGGCCTCGTCGATCGAACCGGCTTCCAGCAGCACGACGGCGCCGGGGACGTCTTGCCGGCTCCAGATCGCGCGGAAGGTGCCCCCGGTGTAGAGCTGGCGAGCTCGCTCGGCCTCCTGCTCGAGGAGCGCCGGGGTGAACTCGGCCTCGGGGAAGCGATCGTAGTCGCGGCGGAAGAGCGCGATGAACTGAGCCATAGGCTGTCCAAGATTCGACGAATGCCCTACGAATCGCTTGGCGCGTTCGTGCGCGCTCTGCGCGACGCCGGTGAGCTCACGACGATCGACGTCGCGGTCGACCCGCGCCTCGAGATCGCGGAGATCACCGACCGGGTCGTCAAAGCGGGCGGCCCGGCGCTGCTGTTCCGCAACGTCCGCGGTTCGAAATTCCCCGTGTTGACGAACCAGTTCGGCACGCAGCGGCGCGCCGCGATGGCGCTCGGGGCGCGCTCGCTGCGCGAGGTCGAGGAGCGGATGCGGCGCACGATCGACCTCGCGTTGCCGCCGACGCTGGGCGGTAAGCTGGGCCGGCTGGCCGCACTCGCGGCGGCCGGCGCTTCGGCGCTGCCGCGCCGCGTGAAGCACGCGCCGTCACAACAGGTCGTGATGGACCCGCCCGACCTCACCCAGTTGCCGGTGCTGACCACCTGGCCGCTCGACGGTGGGCCGTTCATCACGCTGCCGCTCGTGTTCACCCGCGATCCCGAGACGGGCCGGCCCAACATCGGCATGTATCGCGTGCAAGTGTACGACGCGACGACCGCGGCGATGCACTGGCAGCGCCACAAGCAGGGCCGCGCGCACGCCGCGAAATGGGGCCGGCGCATCCCGGTGACCGTCGCGGTCGGCGGCGATCCGGCGCTGACGTACGCGGCCAGCGCGCCGCTGCCGCCCGTCGTCGACGAGCTCGCCTTCGCAGGCTTTCTGCGCGGCGCGCCGGTGCGCATCGCCAAGGCGGTGTCGATCGACGCCGACGTGCCCGCCGATGCGGACTTCGTGATCGAAGGCTACGTCGACAACGACGACCTGCGCGTCGAGGGTCCCTTCGGCGACCACACCGGCGTCTATTCGGCCGCGGACCTGTTCCCGGCGTTCCACGTCACCGCGATCACTCACCGGCGCGATGCGATCTGGGGCGCGACGGTCGTCGGTAAGCCGCCGATGGAAGACGCCTGGATGGGCAAGGCGACGGAGCGCATCTTTCTGCCGCTGCTCCAAGCGGTCGTCCCGGAGATCGTCGACTACAACCTTCCGGTCGAGGGCGGATTTCACAACCTCGTCATCGTCGCGGTCCGCAAATCGTATCCCGGCCAAGCGAAAAAAGTCATGAACGCGCTGTGGGGCCTGGGACACATGATGATGCTCACCCGTTGTATCGTGGTGGTGGATCACGACATCGACGTACACGACGTGCGCGGCGTCGTATGGTACGCGCTCAACAACATCGACGCGTCGCGCGATCTGGTCATCATGCCCGGCCCGGTCGACGACCTCGACCACGCCGGCTCGTACGAGCTCGCGCTGGGCCACAAGATCGGCATCGACGCGACGCGCAAAGGGGCCGACGAGGGCTACCAGCGCGACTGGCCGCCGGAGATCCGCATGGACGCCGAGACCCGCGCCCGGGTCAGCGCGCGCTGGAAAGAGTACGGGATCGGCGACCTCGCACGCATCGGCGTCGCCGACGACTGGTCGGGCCAGGGCGCGGCCCGGCTCGCCCGCCTCCTGGCCTCCGCCTCGAGCTCCCCGAACGACCGCCCCCCAAAGTCGGCGGCCGCCCGCTCGAAGGATTAATTGTCTTTATGACAGCCTTGCGGCAACTGGTGGACAAAACTATTGTCTTTATGCTATCGTGATGCCAAGGAAAAGACAATAATGCCGAATCTGACCCTGGAGCAGCGGCTCCGCCAGTTCGACCTCGAGATGAGCGACCTTCACGATCGGTTCGGCGGCTTGCCGCCGGCCGACACGGCCCGCGCCATTTGGCACGCGATCTGGCTCGAAGAGGCCCACCACTCCACGGCACTCGAGGGTAACACCCTCGTCTTCCGTCAAGTCGAGGCGCTCCTCGGACAAGGTCGAGCAACGGGCGACAAGGAGCTGCGAGAGTACCTCGAGGTTCAGGGTTACGCCAAGGCATCACAATGGGTGTACGAGCGCGCGATCGACGTGCGCGACGACGCCGCCAAGATCGTCTCGGTCACGGAACTTCGTCACATTCACGAGCTGATCGTCGGCGATGAATGGCTCGTCACGGAGAAACGAGCGAAGCCCGGCGCGTGGCGCGAGCTGGAAGTCGCGCGCTTTCCAAGCGGGATGCAGCCGCCCGAAAGCTTCGCGGTTCCCGCCGAGATGACGGCATTTGTCGATGCAATCGGCGCGGGACCGCCGAGCGACACGCATGCGCTCGTCTGGATCGCCGAACAGCACGCGCGCTTCGAGCGCATCCATCCGTTCGAAGACGGCAACGGCCGAGTCGGGAGATTGCTCACGAATCTGCTGCTCGTCCGCCTCCGGTACCCTCCGGCAATCATCCTGAAGGGCGACCGTTCGCGTTACCTTCAGGCGCTCGCCAAAGCAGACCAGGGCAACGCGCGGCCGCTCGCCGAATTGTTCGCAAAAGCGGCGAAGGCAAATCTCGACCGCTTCATCTATCCGTCCATTGCGGGGCCGGCGAAGCTCGTGCCGGTCACGTCGTTAGTCGCGGCTGGGCGGCCTGTGACCGCACTCCGTGCCGCCGCAGCGCGCGGGAAACTGCCGCACCGCGTCCACCATGGTGTCCTGTACAGCTCGCGCAAATGGGTTGATGACTACTATCGAACGAAGGATCCGCGCGGCAGAAAGCCGGCCGGCGCGTGAACGCCGTCAAGCTGTTCCTGCGGGACATTCGGGTCGAGCATACGCTGTTCGCGCTGCCGTTCGCCTACGTCGGCGCGGTGATGGCGGCGCGCGGGCTTCCGCACTGGTGGCAGCTGACCTGGATCACGCTGGCGGTGATCGGCGCGCGCACCGCGGCGATGGCCGCGAACCGGTACTTCGATCGTGACATCGACGCCGCGAACCCGCGCACCGCGCGTCGCGCCCTCGCCAGCGGGACGCTCGCGCCCGCGGCGATGCTGTGGGCGATCGGCGCCGGGCTGGCGCTGCTCGTGCTCAGCGCCGCGATGCTCAACCCGCTGTGCGTGAAGCTGCTGCCCCTGGCGGCGCTCGGCGCGGTCGGTTATCCGCTGTGCAAACGCTTCACCTGGCTGGTCCACTTCGTGCTGGGCGCCGTCGACGGCTTCGCTCCGCTGGGCGCCTACATCGCCGTGGCCGGTACGGTGACCGTCCCCGCACTCTTGCTCTTCGCCGCGGTGACGGTGTGGGTCGCCGGGTTCGACATCCTCTACGCGCTCATGGACGTGCGTTTCGACGTCGCCAACAACGTCCGCTCGTTCCCGCAGCGCTTCGGCGAGCGCAGCGCGCGCAGCTGGTCGGTCGCGCTGCACGTCCTCATGACGCTGGCGCTGCTCGGTGCGGGGCTCATCGCGCACCCCGGACCGCTGTATTACGCCGGCGTGGCGCTGGCGCTCGCGGTCACGCTCTACGAAGAGCGGCTCATCGCGCTGGCGACCGACGTGTTCGCGCTCAACGAGCGCGTCTTCCTCACCAACATGGGCTTCTCGGTCGCCTTCTTGGGGACGACGTTGGCGTCGTACGTCGTCGCGCAATGATCCGCGCCCAATTTCTCGCCGCGCTCGGCGCCGCGGGCGCCGCCGGCTCTACCGAGGTTGCGCAGGTCACGCCGTATACGCCTTCGCTGCGGCTGGCGGTCGTCTGCCCGCAGAGCGGGCCCGACGCGCGGTTGGGACGACAGCTCGTCGACGGCGTGCGGGCGGCGGTCGACGAAGCGAACTACTCGCGCAGCTCGTTCGAGCGCGCGTTCCTCTTCGACGCCTACGACGATCACAACACCGCCGCCGACGCGGTCGTCCAGGCATCGTTCGCCACCGGTTCGCCCGACGTGATTGCGGTGATCGGACACCTCAGCTCGGGCGCGACGCTGGCGACGTTGCAGAGCTATGCCAACGCGCAGGTTCCGCTGCTCGTGCCGACCGTTACCGACGACCGCATCACCGCGCGCGGCTACCGCAACGTGTTCCGCCTGCCGACCAAAGACTCGGACGAGGGCAGCCTCGTCGCGGCCTACGTCATCAGCACCGGCTCGAAGGCGCCGCACGTCGTCACGCAGGACGGCGACTACGGTCCCACCGTCGCGAGCGGTTTCGTCCGCCGTGCCGGCGCGCTGCACCTCAACGCCGGCCTCACGCAGTTTTCGGTCGACAAGCCCGACTTCGGCAAAGCCGCCGACACGATTCTTACCCACGCGCCGGACTGCATCGTCTTGGCCGGCAACGTCGACGACATGGGCGGACTGATCGGCGTCCTGCGAACGAAGGGTTTCGCCGGCCGGTTCGTCGGGACCCAGGGCTTCTTCGACGCGCAGACCATTCGAACGTATTCGAAGATCGCCGACGGTCTCGTGGTCTCATCGGCCGTTCCCTACTATCCGATGGCGCCGATCGCGATGCGTGACGTGCAGCTCTATGAGGCGCGCTACGGCCCGCTCACCCCGGTAGCGGCCTACGGCTACGCCGGCGTGCAGCTGGTTCGGCTCGCGGCGCGGCGCACCAACGCCACGACGCGTCAATCGCTGATCCGCGCGATCGCGAGCGGCGGGGCGTACGACACGGTGACCGGCTCGTACACCTTCGGTCCGACCGGCGACGTCCTCGATCCGAACTGCTACTTCTACCGGCTCAAGGACGGGAAGTTCAGCTACGAGCGCCAAGCCCATCCCAGCGGTTTCATGCTGAAGTAGGAGGACCCAGCGGTGGCGGCGGCGCTGTTCTCGGGATCCCAGTCGTTACGCGTGCGCGGCGAGCGCGTGACCTTCGTCTGGACGCTGCTCTCGCTGCCGCTCACCGTGCTGGTCCTGGGGTGGCTGCTGCAGCACCAAGTCACCTGGCAGGAGATCGCGCTGCTGCTCGTCGTCGCGATGGTCTACGTCGCCTTCGCGCGCGGGCGTCTGTTAGGCGCGGGGCTGCGCGTGCACGCCGCGCAGTTCGCTCACATCCACGCCGTCGTCGAGGAATGCGCGCGCATGGCGCGCCTTCCGATGCCGCACGTCTTCGTCCGCGACGATCCGTTCGTACCCGTGGTGGCGGTGGGCATCGGGGATCCGTACGCGATCGTCATCTCCGCGCAGTTCGTCGATCACTTTCAAGCTGACGAACTGCGCTTTCTGGTCGGCCGCGAGCTCGGACACATCGCGGCCGGCCACACGCGCTTCACCTCGCTGCTCAGCGCGAACGGCCGCGAGACCGGCGTCATCGCCATCGCGTTCGGCGCGTGGTTGCGGCGCATCGAATACACCGCCGACCGCATCGGCCTGCTCTGTTGCGGCTCGCTCGAAACCGCGATGCGCGCGATCGCCGTCGCGACCTTCGGTTCGGTGGGCCGCAAGGCCGACCTCGCCGCCTTCGCCGGACAGCTCAAGGAGTTGCACGCCGAACCGTCGCTGCGCATGGCCGAGTGGACGGCGTCGACGCCCTATTCGACCAACCGCATCGCGGCGCTGCACCGCTTCGCGCGCGATCCGCTCTTTCTCGCCTGGGCGCCGCGTTTCACGGCCAATGCCTCGGCGCCGCCGGTGCCCGATGCTCGCGAGGCAGTATACGCCGGATTTTGGCGGCGCACGTGGGCGTTCCTGATCGATGTCGCCGTCATCCAGGCGATCGTGCCCGCGGCGGCGGCCGTCCAAGAGCGTGTGTTCTCGCTCAAGCAGCTCGCGGCGGATCCCGACGTCGCTCCGATCGTCAGCCGGATCGCCAAGGATCTCGGCGCCAGCAGCCACGTGCAGGTCTCCTTCGGCGGCAACCCTCTGCTGTGGTTCGTGTTCGGCGTCTACGCGATCGTGCTCGTCGCGCTCGCCGGCCAAACGGTGGGGATGATGATCTGCGACTTGCGCGTCGTGACCGCCAATCGCGACCCGCGCATCGGCTTCGTGCGCGCGCTCGGCCGATACAGCGCGCTCATCGCGAGCCTGCTAGCGATCGTCGGGTGGCTGTCGATCTTCCGCCGCGTGCAACCCTACGAGAAGTGGTCGCGAACGCGGCTCGTCAGCGGCAGCGCCGCGATCCGTTAGGCCTGTGCAGGCGCCGCGGACTTGGGGTCCGGCTCACGCTTCGCGTTGGGGTCGATCTCCGCGGGCGTCACTCCGATCCGCGAGCCGTGCTTCTCGGCATAGACGCGCGTGAACTCGGCGCCGAACAGCAAGACCAGCGACGAGTAGTACACCCACAACAACAACACCAGCAGCGAGCCGGCGGCGCCGTACGCGGAGGCGACGCCGGCCCGTCCCAGATACAGCGCGATGACCGCCTGCCCGATCACGAACGCGAGCGCGGTGACCAGGGCGCCCGTCCAGACGTCGCGCCATTCGATCTTCGCATCGGGCAAGTACTTGTACATCAACGCGAACAGCACCGCGATCACGCCCAGCGAGACGGCGAGGTTGATCGACCCCCAGACGAAGCCCGCGCCGGGGAAAGGCAGCGCGCGCGCGACATAGGTCGCGACGTATGCGATCGCAGCGTTGATCGCCGTCGTCACCAGCAGCACGAACCCGATCGCGAGCAGCATCCCGATCGAGGCCAGCCGATCGCGAACGGCGGCCCACAGCCTTTGCTTGGGCGGTTCGACGTGCCAGACGGTGTTGAGCGCGTCTTGCAGCGCGGCGAACAACCCGGCGGCGCCGAGCACTAGCGTCACCCAACCCACGACCTGGGCGATCCCACCCTGCCGCTGGTGCCCGTAGCCGGCGGTCACCATCTGCTTCACGGTGTCGGCGGCTTCGGTGCCGGCCGAGCGCCGGATCGTCTCGAGCAATTGGTCCTCGACGAGGTTGTTGCCGTGCCCGCCGCTGCGCAGTCCCAGTACCTCGCCCACGATCGCGATGACGATCAGAAACAGCGGCGCAACGGCGAAGATGGTCGTGTACGACAACGCCGCAGCCAGCCGCGGCGCCTTATCGGCACTGAATCCGGAGTAGGTGTCTTTGAGCATGCCGAAGTCGAGGTGCAGGGCCATCGCCGCCGTATCGTACCCGCGTTGCGCGGCGCAAAGCGGGTATGCTACCTTCCTAGGTTCGTCAACGACACAGAAGGCGGTTTCGCATGGCGGAGCACAGCGCAGCGGTCACGGTCAACGCGCCCGTCCATCAGGTCTACGGGCTCTATTCGCACTTCAACGACTATCCCAAGTTCATGACCTTCGTGAAGGAGGTCACGTATCTGGACGACGAGCACAGCCACTGGGTCGTCGACGTCACCGGCAAGCACGAGTGGGACGCCGTCAACGACGGTTGGATCCCGGACCGGCAGATCGGCTGGCGCTCGGTCGACGGGGTGAACAACAGCGGTCGCGTCCTCTTTGAACCGATCGGCACGCAGCTGACGCACGTGACGGTCGAGGTCAGCTACGAGCCGCCGCAGGGGATTCTCGGGCAGCTCGGCGAGGTGCTCGGCGCCGGCGGCCTGTTCGAACGCCGTCTGCAACACGACCTTCAACACTTCGCCATGATGGTCGAGCACGCGCCGCCCGGCGCGCTCGATCCCACGTCGTCGTCGTATCTCTTCCACAGCGACAGCGCCGCGGCGAAGGGTCAGACCACGCGCGACCAGGACGAGTCGATGGGGATGAGCGAGGACACCGCGCGCGTCATCAAGGGCGACGAGACCGTACCGAGCACGACCAGCGTGCTCGACGATCCGACGCTGCCGCGCGTCCCGGGGACCTCGGCGAGCGGGACGACGATGCCGAGCTAGGGGGCGTCCTTTTTCGGTTCCGTTTCGTCGTGGTCGGGGCGGTCCGGGTCGAGCACCTCGCTCGCCGCGACGTCGTCGCGCTGGGCGGGCGTCGGCTGGCGCTCTTCGGTGAGGTCGTCCTGGTAGAGGTCTTGGCGTTCCACGTTTGGTGACGTACCCCGGCACCGGCGATGGAAACTGCCGCGGCGTTGCGCGGTTCCCAACGGGCGTGAAAGCGATCCGTGTCGACCGCCTCGGCGGCCCCGAAGTACTCCAGCTCGCCGACGTCCCGGAGCCCGTGCCCGGCCCCGGCGAGGCCCTCGTCCGCCAGAGTGCGTGCGGCGTGAACTTCATCGACGTCTACTTCCGGACCGGGCTCTACAAGCGACCCCTGCCGTTCATCGACGGGCGCGAAGGCGTGGGCGTGGTCGCAGCGGTCGGCGACGGCGTGACCAGCGTCAAACCCGGCGATCGCGTCGCCTACGCGCAAACGCCGAACATGGGCGGCTACGCCGAGGCCAACGCCGTTCCGGCGCGCGAGCTGGTGCACGTCCCCGACGGGATCGACGACCGGGATGCCTGCGCGGCGATGCTGCAAGGGATGACGGCCCACTACCTCGCCAGCGATACCTTCCCGCTGCGACCCGGACACGTGGCGCTGGTGCACGCCGCCGCCGGCGGCGTCGGCTCGACCCTCGTGCAGCTGGCCAAGGCGCGCGGCGCGACGGTGATCGCCACGGTCGGCACGCCCGAGAAGGCCGAGCTGGCGCGCGGCTTCGGCGCCGATCACGTGATCGTGTACGCGCAGCAAGACTTCGCCGAGGCTACGCGCGCGCTCGTCGGCGAGCACGGCGTCGACGTCGCCTACGACTCGGTCGGCAAGGACACGTGGGAGCGCAGCTTGAGCTTGCTGCGCCAACGCGGGATGCTCGTCGTGTACGGCAACTCCAGCGGACCCGTTCCGCCGATCGAACCGCAAAAGCTCGCCGGCGCCGGCTCGGTGTTCCTCACCCGGCCGACGCTCGTCGACTACATCCGCACGCCCGAGGAGCTGGCGGCGCGCGCCGGCGCCGTGTTCGAGGCGATGCGCAGCGGCGCGCTGCACATCCGCGTTGGCGCGACCTATCCGCTCGCCGCCGCGGCCGACGCGCACCGCGACCTCGAAGCCCGCAAGACCACCGGCAAGATTCTGCTCATCCCGTAGCGCTCAGCGCTTCGAGCGACAGCGAACCCAAGTCTAGGCGCTCGACCGGGATCACCCGCACGTCGGCGAAGCGCGCGCCGAGCTCGGCGACGAACTTCGATGCGTCGCCGACGAGGACGACGAAGTCGTCCGGGATCAGCGCGCGCGCGGCGAACTCGCGCACCGAACGCGCATCCACCGCGTTCACGCGGGGCGCGAAGTGGTTCAGCTCGTCGAGCGCGACATCGTAGAGCACATACTCCGAGAGCGCCGATGCAATGCCGTCGATCGTCTCGATGCCGCGGTGGAAGGCGCCGGTGAGCGTAGCTTTGCGGGTGATCAGATCGTCGTCGGTCGGCGGATCGTCGGCGAGCGACCGGATCGCCGCCAGCGTGACCTCGACGGCTTCGGCGGCACGCGTATGGTCGACCAAGGTCGAGGCCCCGAACAGTCCCGGCATCCGGCGCGCCGAGAGCGACGCGCTCGCACCGTACGAGAGGCCGCGCTTCACGCGAATCTCTTGATTCAACCGTCCACTGTAGCCGGACAGCACGGCTGCGGCCACGGTCGCCGCGTAGTAGTCCGGCGAGCCGCGGGCGATGGTCGTCCGCCCGACCAGCAGCGCGGTGCGGCCGGCGTCGGGTTTGTCGACGACGACCAGGCGCGTGCGCGGCACCGGGATCGCGCCGTCGGGACACGCGGCGAGCGGTGCGTCGGGCGCGCGCCACGTACCCAGGACCCGTTGCGCGAGCGCGAACGCCGCCTCGACCTCGAGATCGCCGCCGATCACCAGCACCGCATCGTCGGGCCGGTAGAAGCGCTCGTGAAACCACGCGACGCGGTCGCGTCCCAGCGCCGCCAGCGTCGCGGGGGTTCCGGCCAGCGGATGGCCGTACGGCGCGCCGGCGTAGGCGACGCGTTGCGCGACCAGCCGCACCAGCGCGTTCGGGTTGGCGTACATCAGCGCGAGGTCCGAGATGGACTTGGTGCGTACGCGGTCGACCTCGGCGGGAGCGAAGGCCGGGCGGCGCACGACCTCATCGAGCAGCGCGAACGCCGCCGGGAAGGCCGGCGTGGTCGCGCTGACGCCGACGACCGACGCATCGAAACCCGACGCGGCATTGAGCTGCGCGCCCAGTGCGTCGACGGTCGCCGCGAGCTCGCTCGCGCCACGCGCGGTCGTCCCTTGCGTCAACAGCGCCGCGACCAGCGCCGAGAGCCCGGCTTCGTTTTCGTGCTCGGCCGCGCCGCCGCAGCGCACCACGAGCTGAGCCGAGACCAAGGGCAAATTGCGCTGCGAGAAAGCGACCACGCGCAAACCGTTGTCGAGCACGCGCTCCACAGGCGCGGGCAAGAGCGCGTCGCGCGGCGGCCCGGCGGGCGGGATCAGCAGGTCCGGCTCGTTCACGCGGGGAGGTACTCCACAACGGTCCGGTTGGCGGTGCGTAAATACGTTCGCGCGACCCGCTGCACGTCGTCGGGCGTCACGGCGAGATAGCGCGCCAGATCGCCGTTCACGACCTCCGGATCGCCGCGCTCGGTCGTCGCGCGCACCAGCATGAGCGCGATTCCGTTGTTGGTCTGGTGCGAGCGCACGACGCTGCTTGCGATCTGCGTTCGGACCCGTTCGAGCTCGGCGTCGCCGGGCGGTAGGGTCGAGACGCGCTCGAGCTCGATCTCCAGCGCCGCGCGCGCGTCGGCGAGCGCGACCCCGCGCGCGCAGGTGAAGCGCACCGAGAACAGGCCCGGCTGTTCGCGCAGATCGGCCGACGCGTACGCGCTCGTCGCGAGCTGCCGGTCGTAGACGAGCGAGGCATAGAGGCGCGACGAGCGACCGTAGCCGAGCAGCGTCTCGAGCACGTCGAGCGCCGCGGCATCGGGATGCGAAGCGGCCGGGATGTGATACGCCTGCTCCAGCGCGGCGAGTGGGACGTTCGGCGCGCGGTACTCGTAGGTGCGCTGCGCGGTCTGCTCCGGCTCGACCACGCGCACGCGCGGAATCGGCGTCGCCGGCGTGCCGATCTTCCCGAAGTAGCGACCGATCCAGCCCAGCGTCTCGTCGACATCGAGATCGCCGGCTACGACGAGCACCGCGTTGTCGGGCCGGTAGTACGTGGTGTGGAAGGCGACGACGTCTTCGAGCGACGCCGCGTTGAGCTCCGCGGGGCTACCGATCACGCCACGGCGGTACGGGTGCACTGCAAACGCCTCGCGATTGATCAGCTCGTCGAGCATGCCGTACGGTTCGGCCAGGATGCGCTGATCGTACTCGCCGATCACGACCTCGCGTTCGGTCGCGAAGTTCTGCGCGTTGACGTCGAGCGCGGCGAGCCGGTCCGCTTCGGCCCACAACAACCGCTCGAGATGGTTCGACGGGATGACTTCGTAGTAGTTCGTGATGTCTTCGGAGGTGAACGCGTTGTTGTAACCGCCGACGTCCTCAGTCAGACGGTCGATCGTCTCGGGTGCGGTCCGCGCGGTTCCCTTGAACATGAGGTGTTCGAAGAGGTGCGCGAAGCCCGAACGATGCGGCGGATCGTCCTTCCCTCCGACACGGTACGCGATGTTGATGGCGACCGCCGGTACGCGCCGGTCGGGGGCGAGGATGACGCGCAGGCCGTTGTCGAGCGTGCGGTCGACGTAGCGAATCGGTGCGACGTCGATCGCCGAGGCGGAAATCGTGGGAAGAGCGGTCACGGGCTCTCGCTTCATCCGCACGCAGGGCGCGCGTACCTCCTATGTGCGCGACCCCGCTTGCACCGCGCGTGCGCGCTCGAGCGCGATCCGAGTCGCCTTGGACGCCGTCTCCAGCGACCGCAGCGTCTCGGAGAACGACCGTTCCAGCGTGGCGCCGGCGGCACCGAACACGCTCTCACACGCCGCCGCGGGCCCCTCGGCGCCGGTATCACCGCCGTGCGCCGAGTCGCGCGCTTCGCGTAGCGAGTCGCGCGTGGCGTCAAAAACCGCGTCCAGCGCGTCCCGGGCCGAGTCGAAGATGCCGTCGAGCGAGTCTTCGGCGGAGTCGAAGACCCCGTCCAACGCAACGTGTCGCATGCCCGAGGTACCCCGGTCGCAGGCCGGCTGTTTCGGCCCCCTTCGACGGGGCTCACGCGCACGTGACTCCGTCAGGGTGACAAAAGGAGAGGCGGTTGACATCGAACATACGTTCGATTAGCATGAGCCTCCCATGAGCGCCGACCCCGCCTTCGCGGCCCTTCGCGAGCGCCTCGACCGCCGCCACCGCGAGGCGACGGCGGTGGCGTTCGCGCGGGGGGACGAGGCGGTGGTTCGAACCGGGCTCGACGCGCTGGATGCCGTCTTGGGCGGCGGCTTTCCGCGCGGCACGATCGGGACGCTCGAGGGCCCGCCAAGCTCCGGACGCAGCGCGCTGGCCGCGCGCTTGCTCGCGGCGGCGACGCGGCGCGGGCTGGGAGCGATCCTGGGGGTGGATCTCTTCCCGCCCGCACTCGCCGCCGCGGGGGTGCGGTTGGAGCGGTTGCTCGTCGTGCGCGTCGACGAGCCGGTGGCGCTGGCGCGCGCGGCCGACATCGTGGTGCGTTCGGGCGCGTTCACGGTGGTCGTGATCCCCACGCTGCCCGGCGGGCGCGGAACGGGCTCGGCGATGTGGACCCGACTGGCCAGCCTGACGCACCGCGCCAACGCGCTGCTCGTCGCGCTGGGCGACGAGGCCTCGGCGGAGTTACGCTACTTCGCCTCCGTGCGGCTCGAAACGGCGATCGAGCGCGTGCGCTGGAACGGCCCGTCGGGCCATCTCGGCGAGCTCGCGGGTTACGACGTGCGCGCGGTCGTGCGCAAGCACAAACGCGCCGTCCCGGTGGGCGACGCGCTCGTGCGCTGCGATCCGTTCGAAGACCGCCCGGCGCCGGCCGACGTGCGCGAACGTCTCATCGACGTGGGTGCGCGCCCGCACCGGCGTGAGATCGTGGGCTAGCGGTGCTGATGCCAGCGGTTGTGCGTGTCGAAGGAGATGCGGTCGGAGAGCCGGTTCTGCTCGCGGTTGAGCTGCCGGTACTCGCCCGCCGTGAGATGCCCGTCGTTGCGGCGCAGATCCCGCGCGCGCTGCCCCGCAATGTGGTCGAGGCCGTTGTCGAGCCGGTGGTATTCGCCGTAGGTCAGCGAGCCGTTGCGGACGCCCGCGTTGATGCGGTGCTGCTGGTTGTCGATGCGCTGTTCGACTCGGCCGTCGGCGCTGGCCGCGAGCGGGGCGACGAGCGAGGTGAGCAGAGCGGTGGCGACGAGAGCTTTGGTGAACATTCGATGCCTCCCCAGAAGATGATTGCGCGCGGACGATGTCCGTGTACTGGGCGTACGCTCGCTGCAACTGAGGCATCACCCGCTTTCAGCGAACGCTCACCGCGTTCTCAGCGCAGCTTCATCTGCTCACGGCTTGAGCGGGCGCGGCAGCATCGAGACGCCGGCGGCCGCCGCCAGCGCAGTGGCGTCGATGGCCAACGCGCGCGCGGACGCGGAGGGGCTGGGGCACTCGAGATCGGGCGACATCGCGCCGCGATATCCGACCTGCGTCGAAGAGCCGAACGACGCGCTCTTCATGCAGTTCGGCGCCGGCAGCTTGTCGAGCGCCCCGGCCGCTGCGAGGTCGGCGAAGAAGTGCTTGATCAACGCGCCCGGGACGCGCTTGCGGATCGGCACGTCACCTTGCTGCAGCGCGGTCCAGCCGGCGGCGTACACGCGCAAGCGATATCCGGCGCGATTGGTCGAGCCCGAGTTCACGATGAGCGCCTCGCCGGACGTCTTCGGAACCCCCGGGACCGCCGACGGTGAAGGTTGGGGGATGGGCCCGTACGTGGGAATCGTCCCGATGAGGGCGACCGCAAGACCGAACGCGAGCAACATGGTGCTGCAACGTTTCCACCGTCGAAGAGGTGCCCGATGCCGGTCGTCTGCGTCTGGATCCCGGCCTTTCGGCTCGCCGTCGCCGGCCTGACACTACGCGTCGACCTCGACGCGCCGGTGATCCTGGCCGACCGAGTCGAGCGCGGGCGCGTCGTCGACTGCACGCTCACCGCGTCGGCGCTGGGCGTGCGGCCCGGGATGACGCTGGTGCAGGCGCAAGCGGTCGCCACCGAGGCGCGCACGGTGTTCGCCGATCCGGCTGCCGGCGCGCGGGTGTGGAGCCACGTACTCGACGCGCTCGACGGCGCTTCGCCGCTGGTCGAGGACGCCGGTCTCGGCCGCGCCTTTCTGGAGATGCAGGGGGTCGCGGGAGATCCACGCGGCTGGCTGGCGGCGGCGCGCGGCGTCCTCGCGCAGGCTGGGGGCGAGGTCGCCGCGCTGCCCGTGCGCGTGGGGTTCGGGCGCAATCGCTTCGTCGCGTATGCGGCGACCTGGCGCGGCGACGGCAGCGCGTGCGAAAGCGATCCGGCGGCGTTTCT
This sequence comes from Vulcanimicrobiota bacterium, assembly GCA_003140215.1. Lineage (GTDB taxonomy): Bacteria > Vulcanimicrobiota > Vulcanimicrobiia > Vulcanimicrobiales > Vulcanimicrobiaceae > Vulcanimicrobium > Vulcanimicrobium beijerinckii. Next base: position 993,212 of record PLJL01000001.1, read on the forward strand.
GGCGCCGCTGCCGCTGGAATTGCTCGCCCCCGAAGACGGCGTGCGCGAGCGTTTGCGGCTGCTCGGCGTGACTACCCTGGGCGAGCTTGCAGCGCTCCCGCACGGACCGTTCGTACGCCGCTTCGGGGCCGAAGCGGCGCGCTGGCACGATCTCGCGCGCGGCTGCGACGACCGTCCGCTCCAACCGCGCACGCGTGCTTTGCGCGTCGGCCGCACGCTCTACGGCGAAGGCGAGGCGAGCTCCGAGGAGCAGGTGCTGTTCGCGCTGCGCACGCTCGTCGGTTGGGTCGTCGACGATCTGTGCGCGGCGGGAAGGCGCGCGGGCCGGCTCGTGCTGCAGCTCGAGTGCGAGGACGGCTCGACGCGCGAGCTCGCGACGCGCGTCGCGCAGCCGACAGCGGTGCCGGCGACGCTGTTCGAGCTGCTGCGCGCCCGGCTCGAAGGCGTGACGCTCGAAGCGCCGGTCGTCGGGCTGCGGCTGGCCGCCGAAGAGCTCGCCGGCGGCGGCGTCACGCTCTCGCTGTTCGCCGCGAGCGATCCCGATCCGGACGCGCTGGGCGTCGTGCTCGCGCGCCTCGACGCCGTGTTGGGCGAAGGGAAGGCGCAGCGAGCGCGCGTCGTCGACGGATCGCGCATCGAGCGCCGTTTCGCGCTCGAACCCTTCGCGGTCGAAGCGCTCGCGACGAAAGGACCGCCCGCCGAACTGCCGGCACCCAACGCGTCGGCGACGCTGCAGCTGCGCATCGTGGAACCCCGTACGGTCGCGGTGCGCGTGCTCGACGGCGCGCCGCGCTTCGTCGGCACGCCGCCGCAGCAGGTCGTCGAGCTCGCCGGACCGTGGCGCGTCGAGGAAGGCTGGTGGGCACCGTCGACCGGCGAGGGCGCGCCGCTGGTCCGTGACGAGTACGACGTCTGCCTCGACGACGGCGCGCTGCTGCGCATCGCGCGCGAAGGTCCTGCAACGATCTCGGGCGCCGCTGCGTGGAGCGTTCGCGGCGTCTACGACTAGAGGGAAGGTCGCCTGCCTTGGTGCACGATCCAGACACGGCGCGTGAGGGTGTACGATGGCTCAGGACGACGACGACAACGGCGATCCCGGTCGCGAGAACGACGTCAAACCCGGCGGGGACGCGAAAGACGGCGCGGGCACTGCGGCGGATGCGTTCGCCGCCGCACTCGTGCTCAAAGCCGCAGAACGCGATCGGGTGCTTCGCCGCAAGGCGGCGGGCTATCTCGAGACGCTGAGCACCCTCGTCCACGCGCAGACGCGTCTCGTTGAGAGACAGGTCGAACACTACGATGACGACCGAAAGACTTCACGTTCTGCCACGCGACGCAGGCACGTCCTGGACTGGCTGAAAGCCGCGTATCAAGCCGCGATCACGCTTGCTTCATTTGCCTTAGCCGTGATCATCGTCGTTATGCTGGTAGAAGCACACCGTTCGCAGGCCACTATTATGAACGCTTTCAGCAGTTCGCCCGAACTGGCTAACCGTGGCCTCACGGGCAACGTCGTTGCCTCAGCCGTCCTCGATAGGCTCCAAGAGATGCAGAGCAAAGCGCGATTGCTCGATCGGAAGAACACGCATCGGGTCGTAAGCGCATCGGCGGCCGACATCAAGATTCAAGTTCCGCAGACCGGCATTTCGATCGGAGAATTAAAACGGCTCTTGCATTCACAGCTGGGACATGATGTGTACATCGACGGCGACCTCGTCCAGGGAAACGGAGACGACATAACCCTGACAGTGCGCGCAGGGGACGTGCCGGCCAAGACGATTCCGGGGAAAATCACCCGCGTTCGTGAGCTGGCGTCGCAGGCTGCCGAGTATATCTATCGAACTGAACGCCCCCCGGAGTACGCGATCTTCCTGGTGAGTACCAACCGATACGGAGATGCAGAAAAGTACCTACGGCGTGCAGTGGCGAGCGCCGGCAACGACGACGACCGCGCCAGCCTCGCGAACATCCTTGGAAACGCATATCTCAATGAGAACAAACCGAAGCTTGCTGACAACGAGTTTCGGCTCGCGATGTCGCTCAAGCCGCCGAACTGGGTAGCGTGGGCGAATCTCATCAATTCGCTGTCGACTGAGAACGAAGAGGATGCCCTCAAAGAGAGTCTACGATTCTTGCATGAGGCGAACACCGTCCCCAAGGATAGCCGACCGCAAGAACGCAGCTACGATGCCCCGGCGCTCATGACGCGAGACTTTCTGCGCGCGTCGCACGCGATGCTCGACGATGCTGCATACAACAACGGGGCGGGCGCGAATGCCAGTATCGACAGCCCATTTATCGCGGACACCTATGCAGCCTTGCACAACTACGCGAAGTCAAAGCGCTACCTCGATCAAAGCGATCCGGACAATCAGCTAACCCAGGCTGAGCTTCTCTTGGTGCAGGCCTATGCGGCCTTGGACCAAGGCCATGCCCAAGCGGCTCTTGCTCCAATACTGTCACTACAGAAGCTCTGGAAGAAATCCGCTGAATTGCAATCCGTAGACAACGACGCACCGTGCGTAGTTGGCCTTGTGCAAGGACTTACCGGCCGCCTTACTGATTCAGAGGCTACGTTCGCCGCCGCCGGCCGGTGGGTGCGCTGCTATGGCATGCACGGCGACGTGCTCGCAAACGCCGGCGACTTTCGCGGTGCGGAAAGAATCTGGGCGGAAGGCTTGCGGCTCGTACCCGATTGTCCGGTCATCTACCTCCACCGCGGCCTGGCGAACTTGAAGCGTGGGAGTCTCGATCGGGCCGAAGTGGACTTTGCTGCGGCAAACCGCATTGCTCCACAGTTCGCCGATCCGCTCAAGGCTTGGGGAGACGTGCTCGCTCGAAAGCGGCGCTGGTCAGACGCGCGGGCGAAGTATGAGGCGGCACTTCAGCTCGCGCCCGATTGGCTTCAGTTGCGTAGTGCCCGAGACGCCGTGGCCAAGAACGTCGCTCCGCCGGTCGAAGCGTTCACACATTGGGCGTTCGAATGAACGAACGCGTCGCCACGGATCGAGCACGCCGGGATCCTTCCGCCGGCTATTAGCAGGCCGGCAGCGCTCGCAGGCGCGCGCGCGCCGATGCGGGTACAGTGTGGCGATGGAACCCGTGGACCCGCACGACGAGGACCTCGACGACGAGGATGAGGAGGACGACGACGCTCCGCCGCAGTTCTATCTCACCACGTTCATCCCCAGGCCGGCCTGGTACGACTTGGACTCCGACGAAGCGACCGCGTTCTTACAGAACCGCGTCGCGCAGCTCAACGAATCCTTCGTCGAAGAAGACGAGGGCGTGATCTGGGCCTATCGCTATCACGTCATGGAACGCGCGCGCGAGGTCGACGCGGTCGTCCTGTTGTGGATGATCACCTCGGACGAAGCGCTCGAGACGCTCGAAAGCACGCTGCGCCGCTCCGACGTCAACGAATACTTCGACTGGAGCGTGATCGGCGGCCCGCAGAACAACGCCCCGCAAGACATCCTGGGCGCTTTTCTCGGCACGCTGATCCCCGACGTCGAGCACCCCAGCCCGAGCGAGAACTAGCCTACGACGTATACGGCTCCGAAGGCGCGACCGGCGCGAGGATCTCGTCGAGCTGCGCGAAGATCGCCGGATCGACGTCGAGGTCGGCGGCGGCGACGTTGTCGTCGACCTGCTCGGGGCGCGTCGCGCCGACGATGACCGACGACACGACGTCGTCGCGCAGGCACCACGCCAGCGCGAGCTGCGCGAGCGTGCACCCGGCGCGTTGCGCCAGCGGCACGAGGCGCTGCACGGCGTCGAGCACCCGCTGAGTGAAGTAGTCTTCCATCATCTCTTTGGCGCGGCCGGCCGCGCGCGTCCCGGCCGGCGGGTTCGCGGCATCCGTGTACTTGCCGGTGAGGATCCCCATCGCCAGCGGCGACCAGACGACGTTGCCCAACCCGTATTGCCGGCAGGTCGGCAGGACGCGCTGTTCGATCCGCCGCCACAGCGCGCTGTACTGCGGCTGATTCGACACCGGCTCGGCCCAGCCGCGCGCGCGGGCGAGGTTCACCGCCGCGGCGATCTGGTCGGCGTTCCACTCGCTCACGCCCCAGTAGAGCGTCTTGCCGCTGCGCACCAGGTCATCCATCGCCTGCACGGTCTCCTCGAGCGGGGTCGTGACGTCGTAGCGGTGGCACTGGTAGAGATCGACGTAGTCGACGCCGAGCCGCTGCAGCGACGCGTCCATCTGCTCGCGGATGTGCTTGCGCGAGAGGCCTCGATCGTTCGAGCCGTCGCCCATCGGAAAATAGACCTTGGTCGCGAGCACGATCGAGGCGCGCGCAAAGTCGCGGATCGCGCGCCCGACAACCTGCTCGGCGCGGCCGCGCGCGTAGACGTTCGCGGTGTCGAAGAAGGTCACGCCGCGCTCGTACGCGCGCTTGATGCAGGCTTGGGCCGCGTCCTCCTCAACGCTGCTGCCGTACGTCAGCCACGAGCCCAGCCCGACCGATGAGAGTTTGACGCCCCAGCGCCCGAGGTTTCGATATCGCACGACGGGTCGTACACGCTCGGCAGCGGCGCTCCTTTCGATCCGGCGGTAAGTGGGAACGAACCGGGCATGAACGATCGTGAACTGCGCGAGGACGGCGGCCTGGACAATCCGGGGGCGGACGAGGTCGATATCGGCCGCGACGACCGCGAGCTGCCGCTCAACGAGAACGACGCGGACCCGACGGCCGGCGGCTCCGATATCGGCGGCCGTGCCGGCGATCCCGAAGGATCGCGCTGATCGCCCCGCCCGACCCCGCGACACGCGAGCTCGTCGTCGTCGTCAACCGCCACTCGCGCCACACCGATAGCGCCATCGACCAAGCGCGCGCTGCTATGGCCGCTCGCGGCCTGCACGTCGCGGCGTTCCACGTCGAAGACGACGCGGAAGCCTGCCGGCGCCGGATCAAGCGTGCGGTGAAAGACGGCGCGGCCGAGATCGTCGTGGGCGGCGGGGACGGGACGATGACGCGCGCCGTCGACGCGCTCGCGAACCGCCGCAGCGTCATGGGGCTGCTCCCGTTCGGAACCGGCAACAGCTTCGCGCAGTCGCTCGGCATCCCCACCGGCGACCTCGACGCCGCGGTCGGCGTCATCGCACACGGCCACGCCGAGCGCGTCGATCTGGGCGTCGTGAACGGCACGCACTTTGCGAATTTCGCGACGATCGGGCTATCGTCGGAGATCGCCAACGCGACGCCGCGCCTGCTCAAGAAGTTCACCGGAGCCGTCGCCTATGCGCTGGCCGGGATCCGGCCGATCCTGACGCACCGGGCGTTCCGCGCGCGCATCCGCTGGAAAGGCGGCCGCCTGGACGTGCGCACGCAGGACATCATCGTCGCCAACGGCCGTTTCTTCGGCAACACGCCCGTGACGCCGGACGCGACGATCGTCGACGGCCGCCTGCATCTCTTCACCGCCGACGGGGCGTCCGCGTTCGACGCGCTGCGCACGTTCGTCGCGCTCGGCCGCGGGCTGCAGGCGGCGCTGCCGGACGCGCACGTCGTGACGGCGCGCGCGTTCACGATCCGCGCGCGCGAACGCCAACCGATCGCAATCGACGGCGACTTGTTGGCGCGGACACCCGCGCGCTTCACGGTGGCCCGTCAGGCACTGCGCGTGTTCGTTCCGGAGACCGGCGTTGCGCACGGCTAGCCCGCTCGAATTGCGCCTGTGGATCGTGGCCCTCGCCTGCCTGTGCGCGACGCTCGCCATCGGCGCGTTGGTCGCGTCGCGTCCGCCGACTCGGCTCGACGTCGAAGCCGGAGCGCTGCGCGGCACCGCCGTACCGCTGGCGCTCTTCTTCACCGGGCTCGGGCGCTGGCCGGTACTGCTCGCGCTCGGCCTTGTCGCCGCAGCCGTCGCGTACAAGCTCCGAGCCGGGCTGACCGCCGTCGCGGTGCTGTACAGCGCGCAGGTGCTCTCGCAGGGTGTCAACGCGCTGCTCAAGCTGCTCTTTCACCGCCATCGCCCCGACGCGTGGCTCCAGATCAAAGAAGTCGATCTGTCGTTTCCCAGCGGCCACGCGGTGACGGCGGTCGTGTTCTTCGTCGGCTTCGCGCTCTTGGCGTGGCACGCGCCGTTGCCGCGACCGCTCGCGGCCGCCATCGTCGTCGCGCTCGGCATCTGCGCCGCCGGCATCCCCTGGTCGCGCCTGGCGCTGAGCGCGCACTATCTCACCGACGTGATCGCCGGCCTGCTGCTCGGCACGGCGTTCCTGTGCGCCGCGCTGGCGGTGATCCTGCGCAGCGGCGCCGCTACTGCCCTTCGATGAGGTCGATCAGCGCGGGATAGACGAGCTCGGGCTGTGCCTGCGGGATCGCGGGCTCGAGGATGTCGTGAATCGCCGGCAGCCCCTGCAGCACGACGTGCTCGACCTCGACGCCCAGCGGCCGCAAGGCGTCGAAGCGGCGCGCGGCGTGAGGGTTGTTGACCACCGGATCGTTGGCATTGAGCACCAGCACGGCGCGCCGCGCGTGAGGACCGAGCGGCGCTTGCGCGAGCTCCGTGGAGATGCGCAACGATTCACCCAGCGAGCGCGTCGCGAAGCGCGGGTACCCGTGCGGCGGCGGCTGCGCTTCCTTCTCGCGCGGGTCCCACCAGCCAAAAACGTTGGGCGCGGCGCGCAGCAGCCCGCCCAGCGCGTCGTTGAGGCCGGCGCGCAGCTCGCGCAAACCGCAAAACGGTGCGACGCCGATCCCCACGTCGATGCGGGTGCGCGCGGCGAGCCAGCCCGCAAGCGTCGCGCCGACCGAGATCCCGGCGACGACGACGCGCTCGCCGCACAGCGCCGCGATCAGCACGGCCTGCAACGCGGCCGCTTCGAGATCGCGTGCTCGCAGCGCGGCAATCGCATCGGTCATGCGGTCGCGATAGCCGTGGTAGGGCATCCGCAGTACGATCACCGCATGCCCGCGCGCGTACAGCTCACGTGCGAGGCGATCGTATTGCGGCGGGGAGTTAGTGAGGCCGTGCAACAGCACGACCGCCGTCGGCAGGACCTCGTCGCCGATCCACCAGCGCGTACCGTGCTGAGGGTCGATCGCCGCATCCGCCCGCTCCTGCGCCGCGATGGCATCGAGCAGCGTGCGGGCTTGGCCGATCCGGTCGTTCACTACGCGCGCGGCACGCCGCGCAGCACGATGCGCTCGAGCCAGCGCAGCGGGCGCGTGTTCCAAGGGTCGAAACGCACCAGCGGATCGACCAGGATGACCTCCAGCCCCGCCAGCTTCGCACCGAGCACGTCGGTGAAGAGCTGATCGCCGATCACCACGGCTTCATCGGCGCGCAGCTCCAGCACCGCCAGCGCGCGCCGAAAACCGTACGGAAGCGGCTTGCGCGCCCGGGGGATGCACGGCACGCCGAGGTCTTGCGCGATCTTCGACGCCCAGGGCGTGCCGTTGTTGGTCAAGACCGCGACACGCACGCCGGCTTCCTTCGCTTGAAGCACCCACGCCGCATCCTCTTCGAGCGGAACGAGGGTGCGGAAGCCGACCAGCGTGTTGTCGAGGTCGACGATCGCGCCCCGGATCCCGCGCGCGCGCAGTGCGTGAGGATCGATCTGCGTGATGCGCGTCGCCCAGTGCGACGGCCGAAAGAAAGCCAGCATTAGCGGATCTCAGATACCCGGTCGGCCGGGACGAGTACCGTGACCCCGCCCTTGACGATCGTGAACTCCGCGGGGAGGCGGGTGGCCTCTTCGCTGTCGGCGGTTACCCGGTGCGCGTGACCGTGGACGGAGCGGACCACGAAACGCGTCCCGCGCACCGCCATGACCTCGGGAGAATGCTGGAACCGGCGCAGCGCAACGGATGCGAGCAACGCGAGCGTATGCCACACGCCGCGCGCATCGATCGAGTAGAGCCACAGCTTGCCGTCCTCGAGGCTGCCCTCGGGATTCTCGACGACCCCGCCGAAGCGGTAGCTGTTGGCGACGGTCAATTGCAACGTCCGTACGACCCGCTTCCCGCCATCGTCGGACTCGATCTCCAAGTGCATCGGGCGCGCCCAGCGCAGCGCGCGCAACGTCGTCCACGGAACCGCGAGCATTCCCAAGCGCCGCTTCACTTCGCCGGTCTGCATGCGCGTCACCCGCGTCGACAAGCCGACCGATGCTTCGTTGAGGTAGTGCACGCCGTTGACGCATCCGACGTCGAGCGGTAGCGGCACGCCGTCGTCGACGAGCGCCGCGACCGCTTCGGGGTCGGCCGGGATCCCCAGCGTGCGGGCCAGCTCGTTGAACGTGCCCAGCGGGAGCACCGCCAGCGGGAGCTTCGTCTCGACCAAGCCGTCGAGCGCGCCCAGCAGCGTCCCGTCGCCGCCGCCGACGCAGACCACGTCGACCTGCTCGCGGTGCGCGACGATCGCCTCGGACAGCCCGCCGCTCGCGTCGAGGTCGATCACCGTCACCTCGTGCCCGCGCGCACGCAGCGCCGCCGCGGCTTGCGCCTGCGCGGTGCGCCCGCGCCGGGCGCGCGCATTCACGGCGAGGAGCACGCGGCGAGCCATACCAGCGTTCGTACCCGCCGGGCGGCGGGCGAACCTCGCTCGGCGAAGTCCGCGCGCATGGCACGGCAGTTGAAGATCGTCTGGATCGATGCGTTCACCACCACCCCGCTGGCGGGAAATGCCTGCGCGGTGGTGCTCGATGCGCGCGGACTCGACGACGCGACCATGCAGGCGATCGCGCGCGAGACCAACCTCTCCGAGACGAGCTTCGTGTTCCCCGGCGACGGTGAGGCGGATTTCGTGGTGCGCTACTGGACCCCCAACGGCGAGATCCCGCTCGCCGGCCATCCCACCATCGCGACGACGCACGCACTGCACGAGAGCGGCGCGATCCCGGCCGGGCATCAGGTCGTTCGCCTGCGGATGCCCGCGGCGCTCGTCCCGGTGACGGTCCGCCCGGGCGCACCGACGACCTACGCGATGTCGCAGCCACCGCCGGCATTCGGCGCGACGTTGCCGCGCGCTACCGCGGCGGCGGCGTTGGGGCTGCGCGAGGACGATCTGCTCGCGGGCGTGACGCCGCAGACGGTGAGCACCGGAACGCCGCAGCTCATGATCGCGCTGGCGTCGATCGCCGCACTCGACCGCGTCGAGGCGAACCGGCACGCACTGTTTCCGCACGACGGCCACGAGTGGTTCTCCGTGCACGTCTTCGCCCGGGTCGAACGCGACGACGACGTCAAGCTCGCGTCGCGGCACTTCGCCGACTTCGGCGACATCAAAGAGGATCCGTTCACCGGCTCGGCGACCGGCGGGATGGCCGCATACTGCGCGCGCTACGACATCGTACGCGAGCGCACGTACGCCGTCGAGCAAGGGATGCACGTCCATCGCCCCGGACGCGGGCAGGTTGAGGTGGGTGGCGATCCCCCGCACGACATCGGCCGCATCGTCGTCGCCGGCCCGGCGGTCACCGTCATGCACGCCATCATGACAGTTTGACGGCCGCGGTGCGGTGAGACGAATCCTCGTTCCGTACCATCACGCCGAGCCGTTGCCGCGCCTGGCCGACGCGTTCGCCGCCGACGACGCGGTGGTCGTGTCGAAAGGGCCGGCCGGCGCGATGCTCGAGCGCCTCTATGACGGCGTCGCTGCGCGCGTCGCGGCGAACGCCGAGCCGGTCGTCGTGGCGAGCGGCGATTGCACGACCGCGCTCGCCGTCGTCGCCGGCCTGCAGCGGCGCGGCATCGCGCCCGCCGTCATCTGGCTCGACGCGCACGGCGACTTCAACACGCCGCGCACGACGCGGAGCGGCTACCTGGGCGGAATGGCGCTCGCGCTCCTGGTCGGCCGGGCCGGCACATCGTTCACGCGGTCGATCGGTCTGCAACCCGTCGCCGAGGCGGACTGTCTGCTCGCGGGCGCGCGCGATCTCGACCCGGCGGAGCGCGATCTTCTGGATGGTTCGGCGGTGCGCACCATCACCGATGTCGCGAGCTTGGCCGACGCGCCGCTGCCCGCGCCGCCGTGGTACGTTCATCTCGACGTTGACGTCATCGACCCGGATGAGCTGCCGCCGCTGCGCTTCCCCGCACCTGGCGGACCCGGCATACACACCGTCGCGGCGGCTTTGCACGCTCTCGCGCGACGCGGGACGATCGCGGCGCTGGGCTTGGCGTGCACCTTCAAGCCGGAAGTGTTCGGACAACCGGATGCGCTCGCAACGGTGCTGCCGCTGGTCGAGGCGGCGCTCGGCTCGGCCTCGCAGCCGTAGGCGCGGACGATCGCCGCGGGCGCACCCAAATGGAGTGCTCGGCGGTTATGGAGAGGCTATGTCCGTTCACAGCCCTGGAGCGACGCGCTCGCTCGCCCGCGTCATCCCCGCCGCAGCCACGCTCGAAGGCGGCGGCTTCTTGGTCCATCGCCCGCTTCCGACGCGCAGCGTCGAACAGGTCGATCCGTTTCTCTTGCTCGACGAGATGGGGCCGCTGGAGCACGCACCGGGCGAGGCGCAAGGCGCGCCCGATCATCCGCATCAGGGCTTCGAACTCATCACCTACCTGTTGGCGGGCGAGATGGAGCATCTCGACTCACACGGCAACCACGGGGCCCTGCGCCCGGGCGACGCCCAGTACATGCTTGGCGGCGCCGGGCTCGTCCACTCCGAGATGCCCAGCGAGGCGTTCTTGCGCAGCGGCGGGCGGCGGCACGGCTTTCAGATCTGGGTCAACCTGTCGCGCACTGACAAAGCGCTTGCGCCGCGCTACAAGGACGTGCGCGCCGCAGATATCCCCGTCGCGCACCCGGCGGACGGCGTCACGGCGCGGGTGATCGCCGGCGACGTCTTCGGCCTGCAGGGGCCGGTGCACACGGCAACGCCGTGGAGCTACGTTCACGTCACGCTCGCACCGGGCGCGCGTGTCGAGCAGGCGGTGCCGGCGGGCTGGACCGCGACCGCGTACGTCTTCGACGGCGCCGGACGCATCGGTTCACGCGAGGTGCGGCGCGGCGACTACGCCGTTTTCGCCGCCGACGGCGCCACGATCGCGCTGGAAAACACCGGCGAGCAGGTGCTCGAAGCGCTGCTGCTGTGCGCGCGTCCCGTCAACGAGCCGATGGTGCGCTATCCGGAATAGTCCCTAGACTCTACCGGAACTGGACCATCCGCCGCAGAAAGCCTTAATTAACAGGGCCGCAATGCGGCTTCCCACGGAGGATTCTGAGAGCCCCATGGCCGTCTCTCTATTCTTTTGTTCCGAGGGGTTCACGATCGGCGGCGAACCCTATCCTGACCTGCCTCTCTTCCTCGACACGACGACCATGAGCGTCCACTTCCTCCCGACCGAGTGGATGATTCATCTGGCGGTATACAACGGTCGAACACGCTCGGCCCACACGTGGCGCGGCTATGCTTACGACCTGGCCCAGTGGCTTCGGTTTTGCGAGGATCGCGTCTGGAATTGGCGATCGCCGATGGAAGAGCATCTCGCTCATTTCCGGAACTCGCTTGAGAAGCATCCTGCACGATACAAACGCAAGACGATCGCGAAGAAGATGGTCGTCCTCTGCTCTTTCTACGAGTGGGCGGCGGCAGCCGGCTACGTCAAGACATTGCCGGTGAGCTTCGCGGCAACTGTGCGCACGACATCGAATCGGACATTACTTGCACACTTAGAACAGCGCAGGATCACTCACCGTCGCGTGTTAGTGCCGCGAACCTCCACATCCGAGCGCATCCCACGCTTCTTCGCGGTCTCCGAACGACAACGATTCTTGGCCGGACTTGGCGATCGGGACCGATTAATCGTCCTGTGGGCGCTCTACACCGGCGCGCGCGAGCATGAACTGTGTGCGCTTGAGGTCGATCAGATTCCACCTCAGAGCCACTACCGATCGGGAAAACTCTATCGTTTGCCGCTACGCGTTACGAAGGGTAATGTCCCCGGTGACCTCTACGTGCCAACATTCTTGCTTGACGAAACATACCGCTATATGAAGCTCTTCACGCGGCGGTCCGTGGCACGGGCTGCTGAGCGCCGCGGCAAGTCAGTTTCTAATGCGATTTTCCTGTCCCGATACGGCAACGGTCTGAAGCCCGACTCGCTCTATCGCAATTTCAAGAAGGCACTCGCCAGCGCGGGCATCGTTGACGGAACGTTCCACGATTTAAGACATACCTACGCGATTACGATGCTCGATAGGCTCATGCTCGCAGCACGGACGCCCGAGGCGCGAGTGCGCAACCCGCTCTTGGCTCTCAAAATACTGATGCGCCACGCAAGCCTATCATCCACGGAGATTTACTTGCGCGCTCGAGAGATGTACTTCGACGATATCGAACACGACTCGTACGAGGTCCCTGATGTCGCGGCGTAAGAATGAAGAAGATGTCGGGTACGGCGACTCCCTCGACTGGGAGTACAAGACTCGCCGGCTCGCAGATGCGACCGTGCGCTTCGACGACTGTGGCAACCGCACGGTCGCCGTTGAGATTGTGAACGCGGCGAAGCGCCTATTTTTTCATTCGCCACCGAATTCGGTCGAAAGCGCGATCGCTAACGTGCGCGTATTGCTTCAGGCTGTTACCAAACCCGCCGTGGGATCTACCTCGGTTCAGGGCTGGAATGATGCCTTGATCTCGTCTCTGCGCCAGCGGGCGACTGGCACGAGCTCGCGTCATACTCGATATAAGCTGTGTTCGCTGATCCTTCGCGAGATCGCTCGCGAGCGTGGTGAAGCCGTCGTGCTGCGGAACCCATTCCCTATGGGCGAAAAGACCCTCCCCCTGGCTGATCCTGAATCAGTTCGGAAGACTCTGCTTTGCGCTCGTCGCGATGTCGCTCGCTTTTGGAGCCGCTTCACCGCCGATGACTCTCACGAGGACTGGGCGATCATCGAGCGCGCGCGCGACCTCGCGCGGCGAAACGGCGGCTTCCTGCCGCACTTCGAGGACACTGCTCCGCTTAGGCACGAGTTTGTCAGATGGATTCAGTGGCTCAACTACCATCGCCCGGAACCCATCGGACGACGAACGCTCGAGCCGTACTGTTATGCCACGCCTCGCGCTTTGCTGGCTATTATTATTTTGATCGTACACCGACTTGCCGGGAACGTCGACTCGGTCGTCTCACTTCGGCGAGACTGCCTGAGGGAAATCCCCGACCCGGTTTACGGGTCCCGGTTCATACTGACGATGGCGAAACCGCGAGCGAGGCGCGATCTTCAGTACCGCTTATTGGACTCGGGACGTCTTAGCGTCCCTTCATTGATCCGCATGGCGCTAGCGCTAACCGAGCCCCTCGTGCCCCTGGCCGATCAGAGCCACCGGCATCTTCTGTTCCTGACGAGCACCCATCGGGGGCAATCCCTTCCGTTCTTGCTCGTATCAAAGCACTTCAAAGCGTACCTCGAAGCCGCGAATATCTCCCCGCCCTTTACGCTCCAAAGCGTCAGGCCAACTCAGATCGTCAAGACGTATACCGACACCGGCGATCCGTTTCGGGCAAAACATGAGGCGAAGCACGCTAACCTATCTCAGACGATGGGTTATCTTCGACGACACGAGGTCGCTCAATTTGATGAGTCCATCATCGCTGACACTCAGGACGATATGTTTCACCGCGAGATCCGCGCCGCAGACTCGGCATCGCCGGAACACCACGCCGACGCCGTTCTTCCGAGCCATACTTGTCTCGACCCCGCACACCCGGAACACGCCGATGTCGAGAATGGACTTTGCATGAATCTCCTATGGCCGCTGAACGACAGGCATTTTGTGATGCCGTTGGAGCCTAAGCCGGTCGCCTTCCTACTCCGCGACTACGCCGCTTTGAAAGAGGCGCAGCGCACGGTTTCGTCCGATCGCTTCAATGCGCTCTACCGAACGAAGATGTTGTTGATCGAGCAGCAATACCTGCCGCAGATTACCGAATCCCTAGCGGACACGGCACGAGCCCTCGTCCCGTCACTCCCAGCCGCGCTCACCCTGTCATGAGTAGCGCTCTTGTGGCGACGGATCGCCCTCACTCGTTCCAGGTTTCATCACGCAGCTCTTTCGGCGACTCTGTGTGGCATCTCGATATCGCCGCCGGACACGCCCGGAAGTCTCATGCATCAATCGATTGGCGCATTCCACTTCGCGACGGATCGTTCCTAACGGATGCGCAGCACTCCCGATGCCTGGCGAGCTGTAAGTCGTTGCTAGTCCTTTTGTCAGAGGGAAAAGGGAACTCCGGCATTCCGCATCGCCGCAGCTCGCTTGTTCGGAAGTACGAATCGCTTCGCGCGCTTCTCTCTTGGTTGCCGGCGACACCGCATGTGACATTGTCTCATTTGAACGAAGAACGACTTGCGAGCTACTGCAGGTCGCTGCGTACGCGGCGCGCGAAGGTACGCGGTACCGCAGGTAAGTACGTGCCGCACGCACGTCGGCTCTCCGAAAGCTCGATTCGCCACCTGCTTCAAATCACAGTCGACTTGGCCTTCGTCCGTGAGCTGCTGCCCGATGCGCCGCAGATCTCCGTCTTCGAAGCGCAGCGACTGGCATTCGCCTCCGCTTTGTCCACGCACGGATCGACACCGCGTATACCGGACGCCAAATTCGAAGCGCTTATGCAAGCGTCAATGTACTGGTTGGCCACCGTGGCACCACCTGTCCTAGCACGCGATGCGGACCTCCGAACCATCCGGCGTCAGTGCAGTAAGAATAACCTTCATCGTCATTATCAGAAATACTATGACGACGCCGACCGAGTGGATGTCGTTCGGATCGGAGACGCCGACCACGATATCGCGCGACTTAAGCGCAAGCAACTACTCTCGTGGCTCAACTTTACGCAAACGGCATGCTACGCCATTATTGCGGGCTTCACGGGAATGAGAGTAAGCGAGATCTTCTCGCTCCGAAAAGGCTGTCTCACGACGAAACCCGTCGCGGAACATGCGCATCCGCTCCTGATCCTCAACGGTATACTCTTGAAGACCGCCGCCCAGGCCGACGGCGAAGCTGCCTCGTGGATCGCCGGGTGGGACGATGGCGAGAACCCTGTCCGAGTCGCCGTCCGAATTCTCGAGGCGATTCAGGAACGCTATCCGCAGGACGTCGGCGAACAGCTATTCGCGGCGATCCGTGAAAACCGGGTCAGTAAGACCGCGGGCCGGTCGGGACACTCTATGTCGCGTCAAGTTAACCGATTCGCCCGCCTCAATGGCATTGTCGAATGGCAGTTCGCGGCACATCAGTTCCGCAAGACCTTCGCTCGCTTCGTTTCGCTCAAGTCGCCCAACGCTGTGCTGGCTCTGCAGCGCCATTTCAAGCACGTTAGTCGTGCGATGACGGAACACTACCTGAGCTATGACGATGGGCTGCTTGACGAGGTCATCGAGCAGTCCTTCGACCTCGACCTAGAGACGCTCGACAGGGTTCTCGCCGCCGACAGCCTGGGCGGGCTCAAAGGCGAAGCAATTCTGCTCCGAAATCAAGCGTTCCGGGGCGAGGCCGGGGAAGAGGAGCGCCGGGCATATATTGAATCAATTCGCAACGATCCGCTCTTCGTTATGCTACGGCATGAGTATGGGATTTGCTTCTATGAGGCCGAGCAGGCCGCATGCGGCGGTCGGCGTGTCAAGATCGGGCTAGAAACTTGCGTCGACTGCCGCAACTTCGTCGCTGGTCCCGAGCACGCTGCATATTGGCGCGAGCGGTACCGCGCGCTCGCGGGTGATCATCGAGCGGTGCAGGCGCTGGGTCAAGCGAGCGAAGTCCTCGATCAACAACTGCGGACCGCATCAAAGGTGCTTCATGCCATCGACAAAGCCTGACGGACGCAATCTACGCAAGAAGCAGACCCGCACGAAGATCCTACAAGCGATTTCTCGTTTGAGCAATGGAACGGCCGTCCACCCACTCCACATCGGTGTCCGCGTTCGCATCACAAAAGAAGCGGTCGCGCGCGAAGCCGGCGTCAGCAGCGCTACGATCTATCGCTTTCCCGATCTGTGCACGTCCCTTTCCGCATTGTCCTCGACCACAGACCAGCGTATCAGACCTTCGGAACAGCGGCGCAAGGCACTGCAAGACCGCATTGCCGATCTTGAGCGGATGCTGAACGGCGCACTGAGCGAAACGGTTCGGCTCACGCGTGAACTCGTGAAGTACGACCCGACGCTCGGAGTAAGGGCGCCCATCTCCCTTGATCAACGTCGCCGAAAGAAGAGCAATGTCACCGCGACCTTGAAAAGGAACTCGCGGTAACCACCGCATCGTCCGACTCGTGACCCCCTTCAGAGCAGGCTAGATGTTCATCGCAGGATGCCGGAAGGCGGTGCTTGACCCCCCGGGCCGCAGCCCTCGAATTTTGGCTGCCGATCACCGTGAGGATCGAGATATTCGATCGCATCGACACACGGAGGCGTCCCGGACGTGTTCGGCTCGCGGACGACATTAAAGTCGTAATTGTGAAACCCGAGTCGCAGTCGATAACGCCCTGGCGGGAATTCAAAGGAGGGGGTGGGTGAACGATAGAGCACCATGTCGCTCGCCGTTCCGTATGGCCCGGATCTGAGCGGATATCCCGTACGTAGGACAGTCCAGTATGATCCGCGGTATCGCGAGGCTCTCTGAAATTCCAAACTTTGTAACGTCTCCGGGTTGACCCGCCGTTCCGGTGTAACCGTGCGGTCGACAAATGCACGGATGCGAGGAACGATGTATACGAATGCATCGTGCGGCGAGCCCAGCGCCACGGCGCGGTCGTACACCACGAACGAAAGCCGACCCGGCTTAACGTATATCTGCGCTCGGTCATGGATAATGCTACCGTCGCCCGGCGTGCTCTGGTCGGCGATCCTGTCTCCAGGCCCTCGCTCGACAAAGGCCTCGGGAATCTCAAGCAATTGTCCGTTGGTTAGGACGTAGACTCCATAGAATGGTGGAGGCTGCTGCGAGAGACTCGGCGAGGCATCGCTGGCGACCATGAAGGCCGCAGCGAGTATCGTAGCGATCGGCCGTCGAAGCGCTTCAATGGCCATTCGCAAGAGGTGGTACGGCACTCATGATATCACCCTTTGGTCTTTCGTTTTGTGCCCGGTTTAGGGCCGCACTTCGCGCCCACCGACCCTGAGGGCGGAACGCGATTTTTCCCACCATCGTCGGTCGTGATTTTGGCCTTCGGGTCGCGCGCCATGGCCGAGACAAAGTTCTCAAAAGTATCAGCGGCTGCGTTGGCTGCTTCGCCCTTCGCCTCTGCCATCGTGAAGAGGCCCTTTCTTGGCCGTACTCGTCGTAATCCTCTCCGCGCCGACCAAAGAATGGCGGTTGGTCCCGAGGTCCCTCGAGGACGTCGCTATCCAGGCGCATGCCATTGGGCAGCGGGTTTTTCTTGTTCGCCAACGGTGGAAACAGAACCGAAGGTCTGCGTATTTCCTGTCCAAAAAACCGGCGGGCCCGTCCGTGAACGGAGCGGAACGCGACGCGATTCTTTAAGCGATTGTACTCGGCAAGGAGAGCCCGACCTTCTTGGTAGTTTCGTTACAGGACCCACGCACGCAACTGAATGTCGTTGAGGAGTCGACGCTTGTCCGCACCCGGCCGAAGGCGATTGGCGACCGAGCGCGCGGACAACAAGAAACCCCGCGCCTCGTCCTTCAGACCCGCTGAGATTGCGGCTTGTGCCGCTATCACCAAGAAGCCGCCTTCCATCGCGCGCGTACCGTTTCTCTCATTCGGCGTCATCTGCGGGTCGCCGTCGTCGTCGTCGGCCACGGTGGCCCATGCTTCTGCCGCGGCCTGACAATAGGCGATGGCGTGGCCCCAATTGCGAACGTCCATCGCGTTCCAGCACGATTTCTGCACTCGCTTCGCTTGGTTCAAGTGCGCCCATTGCTGGCGCAGGTCATCGGCCTTCACGGTCGTGGAGAGGACGCCGAAAGCGAGCAGCACGCCGGATGCTGCAGCGAACACGTGTCGCATCAAGGCCCACTGGCTCGGTTCGACCCGGATAGCATGTAACAGTCTTTTCCGCCCGCGCGGACGTGCTCGACGGGCGGTTTGCTCTCCACGACGCTGAAGCGCTGACCCTTCACGATGTGTGTCCCGTGCGTCGCCATCTCGGCCGCGAATCCGCCAGGGTCCTGGTCCGCAATGGCGCTCGTTGCCCGTTCCAGCGACTCGGCGCTGTCGAAACACGGAATGTCGTCCTTCGCAACTTCCGTTCCGCCCGATGCCCCGCTTGTGCCATAGTTATCATCCCTGGTCCACGTAGTCCGCAATGTAAGGTTCGGCGCCTCTGCGTGCCGAGCGGAGTACACGCCGTATCCTACCGCGCCGAGGATTCCGAGCACAAGGACCAGCAGGACGAGTTTCGCTTCCTGAGCCATTCTCCTAGTCTCCTTGCGGCGAGCTACAATGCGACGAACGAACGCCGCTCATGGCGGAGCATTGTGAAAGCACTGACCGCTACCGTTGAATTGATAACGCGCCAGGAAGTTGTTCAACGTTAGTTGTGATGCGTCGAGAGAAGGCAGGGACATGCCCAAGCGGGACGCAACCGCACGTGCATTCTGAATGATTTGAGCATACCGCGGGGGCGACCCGCGAATGCTCCGCACTGCGGCGAGGCCGACCCACGCATTTGCTACGTCGGACCTCGCGACGTTCCGATGCTCGGGTGGGCATTGTGTCCTTGCATTGTCTGGAGCAGCGTTGAGTTCCAGCGTAGAATGCACGATGCTGAGCGCGGCGCTTACCGCAAGCACGCGCGCGACGACGTCTCGGTCATTGCACGACGCCGCGCGCGCGGCATGAGCGGCGTTAGCACCGGCGCCATACGCCGCGATCGCGCCCCGCGGATCGTCATGCTTGAACAGACGATCCTCGAACCTCGCGTACGCCGCGTAGCTTGTTGCGGCGGATGCTGCTGCCGAGGAGCAAGCCGCCGACGCACCACTTCGAAGTGAAATGAAGAGAGCGGCGGCTAGGAGCAGTTGCGTAAAGACCCGCACACCGCACTCTTCGCTGCGCGCGCCGCAAAACCCGGCGACCTCGGCTTTTAGCGACAGCCTTCAAACGTCGCATCGACATTCCCGTGGGCCGACGCTTAGCTACCGATTTTCCTAGCGCGCACCGATCTGGAAGGTTCGAGTGACGCGGAAGCGGGGAACCGGTGACGATCCTCTGTGCTGCTCAGCCCGGGTCCTTCGGCAGGCCGGGAATCTCGAGCAGCACCTGCGTCGTTTCCTCGCGGATGGCGAACCAGCCGTCGTTGCGAATGATGAAATGGAGATCGAGTGCGGGTGGAACCGGTATGTTGTTCAGCCGCAGCGTCTCCGTGACCCAGTCGAGATACTCGGGTGCGTGTTCCTCCAATTGGCGAAGTCCGCGCATGACGACATTTGCGAGCCTCGAGTGCTGAATGTTTGTTGATGCCGACGTCAGACCGCCAAGTCCGATGAAGTACCACTTTCCACGGTGGTCGACAAGGCCGCTGTGGATGCCGGCTTTACGGCGCGCGTCACGCTCAGCCTCGGACACGGTGTGTCCGGAGACCACGTCTCCCCGCAGATGCACAAAGTTTGCCTTCGGCCAGTTGTCGATCATGATGTGCGCGATACGGTCTCGGGAGAACGATCCGTGCGGGAAAATGTCCAGGATTGACGCCTGTTCGCGCCCCACCATTACGAATAGCAGCGGCCCGGTGCGCGCGAGAAGTCCCTTGCGGTAAGGCGCTAGAGACAGATGCAGATGATGGACGTTCCAATCGTTGAGAAGCAGGTCCAGATCGGGACGCTTCCGCTTGGCGCGCCGAACCAAGCCTTCGTAGCCGATGAGCACGTCCTCGCTCAGATGAGGGTTCACGTCCCGGCCGGTCTTCAGCGCGTCGAGGATGTGGTCGATCGCGGGCCGGTACGTCGGATGCCAGCGAAGCGGGTTTGCAGCGAACTCCCACGAGATACTCACTTCGCGCGGCCGGAGCGGGATGAAGCGGCTGTGCCAGTTCAGCCACAGCACGAGAAGGTCCGCCGGCGACATCACTTGCAGGGCGGCATGATCTGCGGGGTCGTGCTCGAGCCGCAGAAGTATGGTTCGACGGACGTCGTTCTCGAAGTTGAATGGACTCGTCGCGGTCTGCTGTGGGCTGGTCACTTCGCTCCTTAGCGACCGCCGTCGTGCCCTCCATGACCCGTTCTTGAGTGAGGCTCAAAGTGTCGATGCGCGCGACGGCGTTCTTTCGCTTCTGTAAATCCTGCAGCATGTTCGCGAGGTTGCGCATCTCGATGAAGATTGCCGCCTCCCTGGCGATGCCGATAGCTTTACTAGGCGTGATCGCTTCGAGCCCTGAGTGTCGTAGCGTGTCGCCGATGTTGGCCGCGCGGAGGAATGGTCAGGTCGAAACAACTCACCATGTCCGGTCGCTGATCCACCGCGACAGGGCGCCTCCTCCAATCGCCCCGCGCTACCCACGCGAGGATGCGTCACGGCCTGGATGCGACCATCGGCCGGCGGGATCGGAGTGGTCGACCGGACTGGCCTCCCGGCCTCGCGGCGCTAGGATCGTCGACAACTCGGGACGACCTCCCTGGGAACCGGCACGGCTTCAATTCTGGCGAGAAAGTGGTATCCTCGTGGGGTGAACAAGGTCCGAAGCATCGTTCGGAAAGGGCCTTCCCAAGCCATCAAGGATCTAGGGTTGGCGCTCGAACTTGAGTACGGGATCCGCCCGCTCGCCGACGGCGAACAGCGTCCCCCGGGGTATTACACGCCGAATCACTACACTGAGGCTGGACTTCGTCCGGTTCCACGACCTAGCGTCAAGCCAAAGTCGAAGTAACTCGCGCACAGAACGGGTCGACTCGCCGGACGGTCTCCTAAGACGGGCCCTGTTCTGCCACGAGCACGTTGTCCTCGCGGAGTGCAACGTCAGTTTAGTCCCTTAAGGGCGCTCGAGGCTGCCGCGATATCGGACGGAGTTCGGCTCTCGATGAAACCAGTAGGCAATGTCCGGCGCCTCCTTCAAGAGTGCTGCACCGTCTTCGTCGTCCACGGTGAGAGTCGCGCTGCATATTCGATTTGAGCGCGTGCCCACCGTGGACGCGAACACTTCGAGCTTATACTGACCTGCCTTGAATCGAAAAGCCGGAGAGTCGAGCAAAGTGAAGTGGTGATTACTCGCAACCCCCTCCTCGCCCACGAAGAGACCGCTCCCGCGCACAAGACTCTCGTTCTTGTCGCCGTGTCCCCAGACACTAAATGTGTCAGTGGTTTCGTCATGCGTCAACGCGACGTATACATTGTCGAGAACGAGCCCACGCCTGCCGGCACCGTATAATAAGGTTCTAAGGAATACCTTGGGCTCAACCATGGGTTGCGTACGTTTCGTCACGTCATAGGAGAACGAGACGAACGTCGGCAACGTCATTTGGACTTTTCCTCGCCGAAATAGTGTCCACCAAGCCTGATAGCTCGACACGGCCAGTGCGATTACTGAGATTGTAGTCGCTATCGGGTCAACCATGTTACGCTGTTTCCTATCCCTAAGCGTCGTCCAAATCGTCCGAAAGGCGGTTCCGGGGAGGCACGGCGTAGGGTTGCGCAGTGAACCGCCTTGAGGCGACGCTGCACTAGGCTCGCCTCAAGGTTTTTCAACGCGAGAGGCTCCTGCTCCGGCGAAGAAGGGGCAACATCCGATCATAATTCGGCCTGTTGGCGAAGCCGCAACTCGGCGATCGCGCCGGCCCGGCGGAGTGTGGGATCGGATGGGCGAATCGCCAGGAAAACCTCTCGCCCGGGAAGCGAGGGCTCTTGCCCGGACCACCGACTCCGCCGAACGTCCTGTACTACGGCGACAACCTCGATATTCTGCGCCGACACGTCCCCGACGAATCGGTGGACCTGATCTACCTGGACCCGCCGTTCAAGAGCGACGCCGACTACAATGTCCTGTTCTCGGAACACTCCGGTAGCGGGGCGGCAGCGCAGATCAAGGCCTTCGAGGACACCTGGACTTGGGACATCTCGGCCGCCCGGACCTACGAGGAGGTCGTCGAGGCCGGCGGGACCGTCTCTCAGACCCTCCAGGCCTTCCGGCAGATCCTGGGCGAGTCGGACATGATGGCGTACCTGGTCATGATGGCGCCCCGCCTGGTCGAGCTGCGGCGAGTTCTCAAGCCGAACGGGACACTCTACCTGCACTGCGACGAGGTCGCCTCACACTGGCTCAAGGTCTTGTTGGATGGCATCTTCACGCCGGTCCGCTTCCTGAACGAGATCACCTGGAAGCGGACGTTCTCGCACGGAAACGTTTCTCGAAACTTCGGAGCGATTTGCGATCGCATCCTCGTGTACGTAAAAGGCAAGGCGTACACCTGGAACCAGCAGTACGTCCCGTTCACAGAAGAGTACATTGAGGCGACGTTCAAGTTCAAAGATCCGAACGGGCGCAGGTGGCAATCGGTGACGATGCGCAATCCCGGCGTGCGGCCGAACCTGCACTACGACTATACCGCCTCGAACGGCGTGACGTACAAGCCGCACCCGAACGGCTGGGTCTGCGATCGGACGCGGATGAAGAAACTCGACGCGGAAGGTCGGCTTCACTTTCCGACCGACGCCGGTGGGGCGTTGCGTCTCAAGATGTACCTGGACGAGTCCAAAGGTATCCGCCTGCAGAACTTGTGGGAAGACATCCCGGCGTTATCTTCTAAGGCGAAAGAGCGGCTCGGCTACCCAACGCAGAAGCCAGAGGCCCTGCTGTCGCGGATTATCGCCACAAGCAGTAACCCCGGTGACATCGTGCTCGATCCATTCTGCGGCTGCGGTACGACCGTCGCCGTCGCGCAGCGCCTTGGACGGAACTGGATCGGTATCGACGTCACCCACCTGGCCATCGGCCTCATCAGATATCGGCTGCAGAACCAGTTCGGTACAGCCGTGACCTCGACGTTCCGCGTCGTCGGCGAGCCGGTTTCGTTACCTGACGCAAAGCAACTCGCGGTCGAGGACAAATATCAGTTCCAGTTCTGGAGCCTCGGTCTTGTCGGCGCGCGCCCAACGGAAGAAAAGAAAGGCGCGGACAAGGGCATAGACGGGAACATCTACTTCCACGACGATCCGAAGGGAAAGACCAAGCGCATCATCATCTCCGTCAAAGGCGGCGAGAACATCAACGTCGGGATGATCCGCGATCTCGTCGGCACGGTCGTCCGCGAGAAGGCCGACCTCGGTGTCATGATCACGATTGCCGAACCCACGGGCCCGATGCGCAAGGAGGCGGCGTCAGGCGGCTTTTACACGTCGCCAATGGGCGGCAAACATCCCAAGGTGCAGATCCTCACCGTCGAGCAGCTGCTCTCCGGCGTGAAGATCGACTACCCGACGGCATCCCAGCGCACCGACGTCACGTTGCGGAAGGCGGTGCGCGTTGCAACGCCGGCGGCGGCGCCGACATCCCTCTTCGACGCGGAGCCCGTCGACGATCTGGTGCTGGCAACCGAGGAGGACGAATTGGAGCACGAGCATTATGGCCCGTCGAGCTAAGTTCGCGGCCGCGGCCGAAGACTGGCTGCGCAAGCATGTTCCAGCGGGGACGGTGAGCACGGCCGACTTCTGGACCGGACTCTCAAAGACAAATCCAGAGTTGACGACGCCCACAGAGACACGCAAGACGCCCAAAGCGACGTGCATGCGCGACGTTCGAAAGGATGGAGCGTTCGAGGTCGGCGGAGGGCGCATCGGACTACGCAAAACGAGTTGAGCGCGGCGTGATCGCCATGTCCTGGCATCGAAGTCTCACAATGGTGGCGTCTCGAAGATCGCGACGATGCCAGTCCAGCACAACCACACGGCGTCTTCGGCCAGCGGTAACTCCACCGTCCGTATCAACTCGCCGTGCGCGGAGATCGACAGACGCACGTGCGTCTCATCGACCGGATACAGCTCCGCCAGATACGGTGGCTGCATAAAGCGGGCAACCTCGCCATGCTTGTGCTGGTACGCCGGCTCCACATCGAGAACGCACAACGGCTCGCGCACGGCCGCCGCGAAATCGTCGAACGTCATTTTTTCACACCCATGCGGAGACCATACGACGGCCAGGACGTCCGTCCTCGTGGCGAATCGTCCTGCGCTCGTGCTATCTGCGGAGTTCTGCGATTCTTCGGTCGCGCTCTCTCGCCGTGATCGGCCGTAAATAGGAGTCATCGAAGTCGAACTCCGAGACATTGGTTGTCCACCCGCCCGGCTGGTGGGAGTCGAAGATGCGGACCTCATACTCCGGGGTGGCCAGATTGGGCTCGTTCATAGGCCGCAGGACCTCCACCACCGGCCGGTAGCCGAGTTCGAGATTCGCGTCCAGGCAGCCATAGAGCGCGCCGCGTACGATCGTGTCAGGTATCATGCTGGACCATTCGCCGCCGACTCCTTCTATATGTCTGACAGGTCCGAAAAGGTCCAGCCGACGGAGGCGCGAAAATCTCTTGAGAGATATTGTACTCCGGATAAATGCGGCTACGGTCCCTTTGTGATGAACACGGCCGACGAGATCGCGCGCGCGTTCGAAGACTTTCGCGCCGGACGCTTCGGCGAGATCAAACCTGTCGTCGCCGAGTAACGCGCGCCCGCGCATCGTCGCTGTCACCGGCGAGGCGCCCTATCTCGGCGGGCCGCAGACGTGGCTCCCGTTGCGTGCCGCCGCGCCCGAGTTCGCGTTCGTCGAGTACGATACGCTGGCGCTCGCCGACGCCGCGAACCCGCTCGTCACCTGTCGCGACGCGCTGGCCGGCCTGCTCGCAGGCGCGGCGGGGATCGTCGCGCACGGCTCGGCGGCGCGGCCGGCACTCGAGGCCGTCGCGGCCGTCGATCCGGACCTGCCGATCGTGCTTCTCTCGCCGCTGCTCGTTACGCGCATGACGGCCTGGCTGCGCGTCTTCCGCGCCGTGATCGGATCGCCGCCCGGGCGATCGCTCCTCCAACGGTACGGTGCGTCGAAGCAGCAGCGGCTGGCCGGCGACGTGGCGTACGTACGCAAGCAGCTGCTGTTGCTCGGCGGCGAAGCGGCCGCGAGCGATGCGCTGGTCGCGGAGGCGCAAACTCGGCTGGCCGACCCCAGAACCGAACGGGTCGCCGCACGCAGCGCGGAATTGCTCCTCGCGATCACGCAACCCATCTCGGCGCAGCTCAATGCCGCCGTCACGCATCGCACGGTGCTGGTCGGTGAGGGCGTGCTCGACCGCAAGACGCCGCGGCGCATGACGGCCACCGTCGTCGCCGGATCGACCGGCGCACTGATGCTCGATCGTCCCGACGTCGTCGCCGCCGCGCTGAGAACGCTGCTCGCGCAGGCCGATCAGGCGGCGCGGATCGAAACGTGAGCCCGTCTCCGTAGCCATCCCCGGTTTCAGCTCAATTCTTGTTTACGCAGAGCCTTGAAGAACGCGTCGACGCGTCCACGTTCGTAGACCTGTTGCTGCGCTTCCACCGCCACAGTATGGCGGTGTATCCGGCTGCGTCCATCGCCGTACATACCGCGAAAGCCCCGTCGATGAGCGATGAGCCGGCGTGGATCATAGTGGTTTGCCGGGTCGTCGCGGGCGTTGGCGCACCGTCGCCGCAATCTTCCCGATCTCGGCGTCCGCTTCGGCAAGCCGTTCGAGGAGAGCACGCAATTCGGCGGCGGCGTACCATCGAGGATCCAGCTCGACGAGCCGTGTTCGGCCCACGAGGCGCGACGCGACGACGCCGAGGTCTTGCAACGCTGCGACCGCATTTTGCACCGAGATGAGGTGCGCGCCGAGCAACGTCGCAAGCTGGCTCGGATAGGCGGGGTCGATGAAGACGAGCAGCTTCAGGATTCTCTCGCGCAAGAGCGATCCGAAAAGGGCGTCAGGGCGGGTAGCCATTGACTACTACGTTAACATAGTTTTAAAACTACTTCAAGGTAGTGATATTACTATGTGTAAGTAGTTAACCACCACCGCAATCCCACAGCGCGGTACAAGCGGGATATCGAACGTATGTTCGGGTATCTCCGGAGTCCCGATGGGCGCGCCCGAGTATGCCGAGCTGCACTGCTGGTCGAATTTCAGCTTCCTCGAGGGCTCCTCGCACCCCGAGGAGCTGGTCGAGCACGGCCTGCGCCTGGGGCTGCGCGGGATCGCCCTGACCGATCGGGACGGCCTCTACGGCGCCGTTCGCTTCGCCAAAGCGGCGGCCGCGGTGCCGTCGTTCGCCGCGCTGTGCGGCGCGGAGCTGACGCTGGAAACCGAGGCCGCGGAACCGATCCGGGCCAGCCGCCCGGCCCGGCCGGCCAAAGAGGTTCCGACCGACACGCCGCGGCTGGTGCTCATCGCCGCCGACAAGACGGGCTACGGCAACCTCGCGCGGCTGCTCTCGGCGGCCCAGCTGCGGGGGCGCAAGCGCGACGCGCGCCTGCGGCTCGACGACCTCGAGGGCCGCACCGCCGGGCTCGTCGCGCTCTCGGGCGGGCGCAACGGCGTGGTCGAAAAAGCGCTGCTGCGGCGCGATGGCGCCGGCGCGGTCGCGCTGGGCGCGCGCTTGCGCGACCTCTTCCCCGGGCGCTTCTACCTCGAGCTGCAGCATCACGTTCGGCCCGAGGATCCGGCGCTGATCCGCGCGCTGGTGCGCCTGGCGATGCAGCTCGACGTGCCGTATGTCGCGACCAACGGCGTTGCCTACGCAACGCGCGAAGACGCTCAGCTCTGCGACGTGCTGACGTGCGTGAAGTACACGACGTCGCTGCAGAACGCCGGGACGCTGCTGCGGCCAAACCACGAGCACGACTTGAAATCAGCGGCGCGCATGGCCCGGCTCTTCGCCGAGTTTCCGCTCGCGCTCGCGAACTCGGTGGCGATCGCGGAGCGCTGCACGTTTCGCCTCGACAAACTGCACGGCGAGTTTCCGCTCTACCCGATCCCGCCGGGCGAGACGTCGGCTCAGTCGTATCTGCGCACGCTGGTCTACGCGGGCACGAAGGAACGGTACGCCCAACCGCTCGATCCCAAAGTCGAGCGCCAGCTCGAGTACGAGCTGGGGATCATCGCGCGCATGGATCTGGCCGGATATTTCCTCGTCGTGTGGGACATCTCTGACGCCGCGAAGCGCCTCGGCGTCCTCGCGCAAGGCCGCGGCTCGGCGGCCAACTCGGCGGTCTGCTACGCGCTGGGGATCACTGCGATCGATCCGGTCGCGAGCGGCCTGCTCTTCGAGCGGTTCTTGAGCGAGGAGCGCGGCGAAGTCCCCGACATCGACATCGACTTCGCGCACCAAGACCGCGAGAAGGTGATCCAGTACGTCTACGAGCGCTACGGCCGCGAGCACGCCGCGATGACTGCCGAGGTCATCACCTACCGCACGCGCTCGGCGATCCGCGACGTGGGCAAGGCGGTCGGACTCACGTTGGGCCAAGTCGATGCGATCGTGCGCGAGTACGACGCCCGCGAGTCGCTCTCCGGAACGCTGGGCGTTCCGAACGCCGGCGCGGAGAAGCCGCTGCCGCACTCGGTCGCGAAGCGGCGCGATCTCGACGCCAGCTCGATGGTGCTGCACTCACGGGGGGACGACACGCCGGCCGCGACGCCTGGGCGTGCGCTCGTCCCCGGCTTCCAAGACGCCGACGAGTACTTCGGGCACGACCCCGACACGCACATCCGGGGGCCGGTCGGCGGTGCGCTCGGTGCGCTGCTGCTGCGGCTGTGCCGGCGCATCGACGGCTTCCCGCGCCACATGGGGATCCACAGCGGCGGGATGGTGATCACGCGCTCGCCGCTGGTCGCGGTCGCGCCGGTCGAGTGGGCGACGATGCGCGACCGCACGATCGTGCAATGGGACAAAGACGACCTCTCCGACCTCGGCCTCATCAAGATCGACTTGCTCGGGTTGGGGATGCTGTCGCTGCTGCGCGACGCGTTCGCGCTGTGCCGGCGCCGCTACCCCGAGCGTCCGCCGCTCTCGCTCGAGGCGATCCCACCCGACGACCGTCCGACCTACGAGATGCTGCAGCGCGCCGACTCGATCGGCGTCTTCCAAGTCGAGTCGCGAGCCCAGATGTCGATGTTGCCGCGCCTCAAGCCGCACTGCTTCTACGACATCGTGATGCAGGTCGCGATCATCCGGCCCGGCCCGATCCAAGGCGACATGGTCCATCCGTTCCTGCGCCGCCGCAACGGAATCGAACCGGTGACCTACCCGCATCCCAGCCTCAAGCCGATCCTCGAACGCACGTTGGGCGTACCGCTGTTCCAGGAACAAGGGATGCGCATGGCGATGGAAGCGGCGGGATTCTCGGCCGGAGAGGCGGATCGCTTGCGGCGCGCGATGGGACACAAGCGTTCGCGCGAGCGCATGATCGAGCTCTATCCGCGGCTGATCGACGGCATGACGCACAACGGCATCCCGCGCGAGGACGCCGACAAGCTGTACCACATGCTCGAAGGTTTCGCCGATTACGGCTTCCCGGAGTCGCACGCGGCCTCGTTCGCGCTGCTCGCGTATGCCTCGGCGTACCTCAAGTGTCACGAGCCGGCCGTATTCTGCGCCGCGATCCTCAACGTGCAGCCGATGGGCTTCTACTCCACCGAAGTGCTCGTCAACGACGCGCGCCGTCACGGCGTCACCGTCAAGCCGATCGTGGTGAACGAGAGCGAGTGGTGGAGCTTCGTCGACCACGACGGCGCGCTGCGGCTGGGCTTCCATCTGGTGCGCGGCATGGGCGACGTCCAGCGCGACCGGCTCGAGCGCGCGCTCGCGCAAGGCGGTGACTTCGGCGAACTCGTCGAGTTCGCGCGCCGCACCGGTCTCGAGCGCGACGCGCTCGAGAACCTCGCCGCGGCCGGAGCGTTCGCGCACTGGTACCCGACCCGGCGCGACGCGATGTGGGCGCTGCGCGGCCTCGACGAGCGCGAAGCGCGCGGCGAGCTGGGCCGTGCGATGGAGATCGTGGACGAGCCCGCGCCCACGCTGCGCGCGTTGACCGCGGTCGAGCGCACGACCCTCGACATCGACGCCACCGGCGTGAGCGACGTACAGCCGATCGCGCACGTGCGGCCTTTCCTCGACGCGCACAACGTGCTCGCGGCTTCCCGTTTGCCCGGGATGCCGAGCAATCTCGTGTGCAAGATCGGCGGCCTGGTCATCACCCGCCAGCGCCCCGGCACGGCCAAGGGTTTCGTGTTCCTCACCATCGAGGACGAGACGGGCATCGTGAACGTGATCGTGCGGCCCGACGTCTACGAACGCAACCGCCGCACGATCCGCAGCGCGCAGTGCCTCATCGTCGAAGGCGTGTTGCAGAAAGAGCACGGCTGCATCGACCTGATCATGAAGCGCTGCTGGCCGCTCGACACCCAAGGCAGCACCGAGAAGGTGCGCGCCCGCAATTTTCACTGAGCCTGATCGCGGCGCCGTTCTAGTGCGGCAGCACCAGCAGCGCGTTGCTCAGCGGCCGGCCCGGCACGGTCACGTAGCGGCCGCGATACCACAGCCCCGACGATGCGCCGCCGTCGAGCAGCATCGCCTGGTACGCCCCCAGACCCAGCGCGACGTCGGCCATCTGGCGCGTCGTTCCGCTCGACGTCGCCATGATGAGCCAGCCGTCGCGCGAGAGCCCCACGATGCTGCGCGCCGCCGAAGCGACCAGGATCTTCGGATCGCGAAACCCCTCCGCCGCCGGATCGACCGTCACGCGGCCGTCGGTGACGAGCCGCGGTCCGCTGCCGATCGCCTCGCGCGCGCGGGCGAACGCGCCCAGCGGCAGGCCGTCGCCGCGCACGATGCGGTACTCGGCCCGGCGTCCTACCCGGAAGTGCGACGCCGCGGCGCGCTCGCCGCGAAAATAGATGACGTAGCCGTGACGCGGGATGATCGTCGAGCTGTCGTTGATGGCGGTCACCACGCCGTCGGCGACCTGCATCTGCGGACCACCGCTCAGCCCCGTGCGCTCGCCCCACGCTGGCGTGAAGATGGTGATGGTGTTCGATGGTCCGCGCGGATAGCGGTTGATCCAATACGCGAACCAGTTGTTCGGCCAGCCGTAACTGCCGTCGAGCGCGCCCTCGATGCGCAACGGGATCCGGTCGATCGCAGCGTTGTTGTCCGCATCGAAATACAGCACGTCGCCGAGGTCGCCTTTGAAGGTCAGGTCCCCGCCGCTGATCAGCGTATGGTTCGGATTGCGCACGACGTCGTTGCCGTACGCTTCGAACGCGCCGCCGTCGATCGCCGCAAACGCGCCGAACCGCCGCGCGATCTCGGCGAGCGGCTCTACGTGCCCCGGGCGCCCGCCCGCCAGACCGATCCGGATCCGTACCGCGCCCAGGCGTACTTTTACGAACGCGACCGCGTGACCGGCAACGACCGCGTGACCCGCCACCACCGCGGAAGGCTCGGCGCGCAACGGCGCCGCGAACGAAACGAGCGCGCAGGCAAGCGCCGGCGCGACGAGTGCTCGCAGCCTCATCGCGTCGCTAGGGCGGCGCGCCGGCCAAGGCTGCAATGATCCGGTCGATCCCCTCATACAGCGCGGCGGGCTCGGTGGCGAGCGAGATGCGCGCGAAGCCTTCGCCGCCGGGTCCGAAGGCGGTTCCGGGCGCGATCGCGACGCCGCGCTCGCGCAGCAGTGCGAAGGCGAAGTCGCGGCTGGGCATCCCGCTCGCGCGAACGTCGGCCCACACGTAGAACGCACCGCTGGGCGGCAGCGCAGGCACGCCGGCGGCCGCAAGCCGGCGGCAGACCTCGTCACGCCGTTCGCGGTACGCCGCGTTCATCTGCGCGACCACGTCTTGGGGGCCGGTCAAGGCGGCCAGCGCCGCGTACTGCGCGGGCGCGTTCACGCACGAGATCAGCGGCTCTTGCAGCTTGGCGATCTGCTCGATCACGCGCGGCGGCGCCGTCACGTAGCCGACGCGCCAACCGGTCATCGCGTAGGTCTTGGAAAACGTGTAGATCGAGATCGTGCGCTCCAGGCCGGCGACGGCGGCGGCGCTGACGAAACGCTCGTCGAACAGCGTCGCGTCGTAGCACTCGTCGGAGACGATCCATAGTCCGCGCGCCGCCGCAAACGCGGCGATCTCGTGCATGCGTTCGCGATCGATCACCGCGCCGAGCGGGTTCGACGGCGAGTTCAGCAACAGCACTTTGGTGCCGTCGTCGCAGAGCCGTTCCAAATCCGGGACCGTCGGCAGAAAGTCGTTCGCCGGCACCACCGGGTAGGCGCGGATGCGCGCGCGCAGCATCTGCGCCATCATCACGAAGTTCGGCCAGCCCGGATCGGGCAGCAAGATACCGTCGCCGGGGTCGAGCAGCGCGGAGAGCGCCGCGAAGAGGCCTTCGACGCCGCCGCTGGTCACCACGACCTCGTCCGCGCCGACGTCGTAGCCGTTGCGCGAACATACCTTGGCGGCGAGCGCTTCGCGCAACTCGAAAATCCCGGCGTTGGAGACGTAGCCGGTCTTGCCGGCCCGCGCCGCCGCGTCGGCGGCATCGATGATGTGGGCCGGGGTCGGGAAGTTCGGCTCCCCTACCGCCAAGATGATCGCGCCGGGAACCTGCCAGGCGGCGTCCATCACCTCGCGGATCCCCGAGCGCGCCATGTCGCGGATCGTCGCGGTCACCGTTGCAAGCTGCTGGTCGAGCATGTCTCCGGCAACGTTCGCCGGAGGCACGATCGGGACTTCCCCTAAAGCGCGATCGCGTGTTTCCACAGCTCCCAGCTGCGTGAAACCAGCGCGGCCATGGTCTGCGTCGCGCTGCGAGCCTCGTCTGGGGTGAGGTACGTCGGCGTGCCCATCCGCATCGCGTCGGCCTGCAGCCGCGCGTCCTGGCCGGTGTAGTAGGCGCGAAACACCGCTTCGGGGATCGACCCGCCGACCGCGACCATACCGTGGCCCCGCATCAACGCGACGTTCGCGCTGCCGAGCGTGCGCGCCAGCGCTTCGCCGAGCGGCTGCGTCTTCACCAGCAGATCCGTCGCGCTCCCGGCAGCGTCGCGAATCTCGAAGAGCGGTACGCCGGCGCCCAAGAACGCGGCCATGTGAAAGATCGGCTGCAACGCGACGGCCGTGGCACCGAACGGGATCACCGCCGGGGTGTGCGAGTGCACCACCGCGTTCACGTCGGGCCGCGCCTGGTAGATCGCGCCGTGGATGAAACGCTCGGCGTAGCTCGTGCGCTCGCCGGCGTCGAGCGCGGTACTGTCGAGGTCGTAGCAGATGACGTCGCTCGGCGTGACCAGTGCCGGGGCCATGCTGCGCGCCAACAGGTAGCGCGCGGGATCGCGCGGATCGCGCACGCTGACATGGCCGAAACCGTCGACGACGCCTTCACGCGCCAGGATACGGTTGGCGGCGACGAGATCGTCGATCGCCGCCGCCACGGCTCCGGTCAGAAGGCGCCGATCCCGTTGGGCGTCCCGTTTCCGCTTGGCGCATCGTAGCCCGGTCCGGCATTGCACAAGAACGCGACCGTGCAGAGCCCGTTCGAGCCCGTCGTAATGTCGAACAGCCCGCGTTTCACACGGTAGAGCTTCGCCGCGGGGAACCGCAGATCGTCGCCGCGCTCGGACCGGCCGTATCCGGAGAGCCCGTAGATCGCCGCGATCGCGGGCGCACCGACGCTCGTACCGCCGACCACGCCCCAACCGGTCGTCCCGAGTTGGCCGTCCGTATCGTATACGGCGACCCCGGTGAACGGCGAACCGACGTATGCGACGTCGCCGTAAATACGCGATGGAAACGTCGTCGTGTTCCCGGCGGAATCGGTAACGGCGCCAACGCAGCTGGGATCCGCCGTCTGCCACGGCGGCATCGCCTCGTAGGCACTGCAGCCGCTGCCCGTACCGTCCCAGGCCGACTCTTGCCAGCCGCGCGACGAGGTCGGGTCACGCACCAACTGCGTTCCGCCGACGGTCACCACGGTGGGAAACGCGGCCGGGACGAGCGGCCCGAGGCTCGGGCCGAAGAACGCGAAGTCGAAATCACCTGCACCGGCCACGACCGCGACGCCGGGGTGCACGTAGTACGGAAGGACGCCGCCGTCGGCCACCCGCAGCGGGTCGGTGGGCGACTCGAGCGCGACGTAGCTGTTCGAGATCGCGTTCGCGCCCATCTCGGCAGCTTCGTTCACGGCCGTGCCGAGGTTACTGAGATTGTCGTCGTTCGATTCGAGCAAGAGGATGCGGCAGCGCGGGCAGTTCGCCGAGACCATGTCGAGGTCGAGCGAGGTCTCCACCGTCCAGCCGGCCAGGTCCGCCGTGGGGAGCGACGGCATCGGATGGGCGCGGCCTTGCTGGTTCACCTTTTGAAAGCAGTGGTTCGCCGTGGTGCACGGCGGCAGCCCGAAGCGCGCGCGATAGACCGTGAGGTCGCGCTCGGCGTGCGGATCGTCGAAGGCGTCGACGATCGCGATGAGCGCATCGTCGCCGTTGTTCCGGGCGGCCTCGGTGAGGTGGTAGGCCGACTGCAGATCGGCCGGGCCGTATCCCGCCGGCAGGGCCGGAGCGACAGCCGGGGAGAGCGGCGCAGCTGCGACCGCGGCGGACGCGCCGGTGGTGAGCACGACGGCCGAACAGCGTGCGCGCCCCACGCCGACGGGGCCGCAGGCCGGCTTCAGATCGCCGGCGGCCAAGCCGTCGCGAAGCGACTTGAAATGACGGGCGCCCGAAGACGGCGCTGTCTGATTCGCGGCGCGGGGAGCAACGCTCACCAGGCCGCCGCCGCATCCTGCGAGGAAAAGCGCGCTCATCATGAGCGTACCGAGCGTCATTCGTTGCACTCGGGCACCTCGATTGCGTGTCAAACGGCGCCGCGGCTCTGCCGCGCGCCCATTACAGCGCTACTCCACCGCCGCACGGCACAATCCTTTCGGCGGCGCAGCGCCTCGACCAAGGACCGCCCCAAAGGCGGGGCGCAACAGTACGACCGCACCGCCGCATTCGCATCCGCTCCGCGCTTCCCAGGAGGCTCCATGAAGCGATCCGTCGCCGCGCTCGTCGCGGCCCTGCTCACCACCGCCGTCGCCTCGGCGCAATCGTATCCGGGGGATTCAGGGACCGGGACGCAACTCGGGATCGAGGAGGTCAACAACTCGGGGCAGGTCGGAATGGTCACGCTGCTCGACCGCGGCGCAGAGACGCGCATCCTGGTCCATCTGCAGGGTGTGCCCCCCGGACGCGCACAGTCGGTGCGATTCTACCGTGGGCACTCGTGCGAGGATTTCGTCCCCGGCGGTCCGGCGTTCTTTTTGACCGACCTCAAGGACGGCGACTCCCGGTCCACGGTCAAGCTCCCCGAGGCGAAGCTGCTCTCCGGAAACTACAACATCGTGGTCTTCGCGTCGAACACTGTCGGCGCGCACGCGACCGCCTGCGGCCACCTGTACTCGTGAGCCTCGAAGAACTCACCGATCCCCTTGCTGCCACCAGCGCCGAGGTTTCACGCCGCGGGTTCGTCACGCTCGGCGCCGGCGCCGCGTTCTTCATCGGGAACGCCGCCGCCGCGCAGGCTCAGACCGACGGCTTCGGCAAGCCGCACCCGCCGATCGTCGCCGAGGACGACCCCGCGATCATCGTCTCGCGTCCGCGCCTTGCGCCCAAGGCCGGCAGCCCGATCGGCTCGTACGCCGCCACGCCGCGCACGATAACGCGGCTGACGCCCGGCGTCGTCGTGATCCAGCACATCTGGGGCGTCGACACGTCGATCCGCGACGTCGTGCGGCGCTACGCCAAGGCCGGATTCATCGCGATCGCGCCGGCACTGTTCGACCGCTTGAACGCACCGAGCGGTGACGGTGCAACGGATTATATGCCGTTCGTCCCCTTCGCCACGAAGATGACCGCCGACGGTTTCGTTTCGAGCGATGTGATCGCCGGGCACGACTGGATTCAAGCGCAGGCCCGCGATGGCTCGATCGGACTCACCGGGTTCTGCATGGGTGGTTCGATCGTATTGCAGTCCATCATCGACTCGAAGGGATTCGCCGCCGCGTCGATGTTTTACGGCAACGTCCGGCCGGGCTCGAACGCCAAAGAACCCGCGAAGCCGTCGGACTTCGACTTCACCAGCCGCGTCACGACACCGCTGCTGGGAAGCTTCGGCGCGCGTGACACCTCGATCAAGGCCGATGACGTCGTGGCGATGTTCGCGCGCCTCACCGCCCCGCACGCGGCGAAGATCTACGACGAAGCGGGACACGGATTCTTCGACGACCAGCGCGAGAGCTACGTCCCGAGCGCGGCGGCCGATGCGTGGGCGCGCACGCTGGCCTGGTTCCAAAAATACCTGACGTAGCGAGCGGCGGCATCGAGGCGCTCGTCTTCGACGTGTTCGGCACGCTCGTCGACTGGCGCGCGAGCTTGATCGAGGACCTGACCGCGTTCGGCCGGGAGCGCGGGCTGGCCACCGACTGGGCGGCCTTCGTCGACCTCTGGCGCGGCATGTACGTGCCTTCGATGGACCGCGTTCGACGCCGCGAGCGGCCCTGGACCTCGCTCGACGTGCTGCATCGGGAGTCGTTCGACGCGCTCGCCGATCAGTTCAACATCGCCGGCGGGCTCGACGAGAACGCGCGCCGCTGGTGCGTCGACCGCTGGCACCGGCTGCGGCCGTGGCCGGACACCGTCGCCGGGCTGACGCGACTGCGCACGCGCTACATTCTGGGCACGCTCTCGAACGGCGGTATGCGGCTGCTGACCGATCTCGCCAAAGGTGCGCCGCTGCCGATGGACGTCATCTTTTCGGCCGAGCTCTTCAGGCACTACAAGCCCGATCCCGAAGTCTATCGCGGCGCCGTCGCTCTGCTCGCGACCCTGCCGGAGCGCGTCATGCTGGTTGCCGCGCACCCCGGCGACCTCAAAGCGGCGGCGTCCACGGGGCTGCGCACGGGGTTCATCGCGCGGCCGCACGAACACGGCCCTACGCAGTCGAACAATCCGCTGGCCATGCCCGAGTTCGACCTCGCCGTGCGCGACCTCGGTGAGCTGGCGGACCGTCTCGGCGCATAAGCGATTCGTCGTGAGCTTGGTCAGGCCGCATCGTGCTGCCTGCCCCGAGCAGTGCCCGGTGCTCTCATGGGCGGCGACTCCGCCCGCAGGAGGATGACTTGAGCCGCATTCACGTCCGCGTCGACCGCATGGCCGCAGCGAACGCCGGCAAAGCGTGGTCCCTCCCGACTTTCCTTGCAGACGTGCTCGCACGCGGCACACGTCTGCGAACTGTATCTGGCGTCAACGTCGATCACCGTGCGAGCAGCGTACTCTGCTTTTTCGCGGATCAGTGTCGCCAGCATCCCGAACGCGGCGTCGAGGAGAGAGCGGTTCAGCCCCGTCTTTTGCGCCACGTTCGTCCCGGGCTTCTCGATCGTGCCCTTGGCGCTGCGGGTCATCCCGCGGAGGTTCAGTGCCTCCAGGGCGATGCGATCGAACCGCAACACGATCTCGCGGCTGACCTGATGCAGCCATTCGCGCCGCGCGTTGGCCTCGCGCTCTTTGGCGCGAGCGAGACGCCGGGCCGTCGCCATTCGAGCGCGATCGTGCCGGTTGAGCAGGCGACCTGCGGCGTCTTTGCGCGTCGCCGCGTCGAGCGCGCGCTGGTGTCGTGCGACCACGGCGCGGCGGCGGGAACCGGGCCTTACGTTCTCAATGGTGCTGCCGTCGGAGAGCGCGGCGAGCACCCGGATGCCACGGTCGATCCCAACGCTGCACCCGCTCGCCGGCAAAGGCGATGGGGGACGGTGAGCCTCGAACACCGCGTACCAGCGGCCGTTCTTGGTCACCAAGAAGGCGCGCCCGAACTCGGGCACCGTCCGGCCCTTGCGCAGCCGCACTGCACCGGCACCCGGTATCCGCACCCGCCCTTGCACAATATCGAGCTTGAGCGCGCGGTCGCCGTGCGGAAACTCGAGCTGATTCCAGCGGGCAGCGGGCTTGAAGCGCGGATACCCCGGAGTCTCGCCGCGTTTGAGCCGCCGGAAGAACGCCGCAAAGGCGAGGTCCAACCGGTGCAGCACCGCGTCCTCGCATTCGCGAAAGACGCTAGCGAAACGCGGCTCGGCCTCACGCAGCTCGGTGAGTTGCGCGTATTGGTCGCGGCTGGAGAGCCCAGTGCGACGAGTCGTCCAGGCGTCTCGGCGCTGCATAAGCAATGCGTTGTAGAGCTCGCGCGTGACGCGCAGCATCGTGACGAGCGCGCGTTCCTGCGCGCAGGTCGGATAGAGCCGGACTTTGTGCAGCCACCGGAGCTGACCGTCGAAGCGCGATGCCACGACGGCATCGTCCCGCGACGCTGTGCCAACGTCATGGCATCACCGGGCACTAACGCTCACCACAGTTCATGGACGGCCCCGACGAGCCACGCGCTGCGCTCCGCTGCGCGACTGCTCGGTCCCGTGCCTAATGGTCGAATCGCACGTAGGCCCGCCGTCGAAGAACCGCCGCCATCCTCGCGCCTTGAGTTGGCGCTCATCGCGTGATGACGGGCTCCATGCTCGAGTCGCTCGACGCCCACGCTGCCGAAAGACCCATGGCGCTCGCCCTCGACGATTTTTCGTATGCAGCGCTGCGTGACGCGTCGCTGCGCGTCGCAGCTAAGCTGCGCGAAAAAGGGCTGCGCCCCGGCGACCGGCTCGCGATCTATGCCGAGAACCGGCCCGGTTTCATCTACGCGTACCTGGGCGGCTTGCGCGCCGGCGCGATCGTCGTGACCGTCAACGTGCTGTACCGCACCTCCGACCTCGAACACATCCTGAGCGACGCGACGCCATCGGTGGTGTGCGTCTCCGCGCAGAGCGCGCAGTACGTGTCGCCGCAGGACGGGCGCACGGTTCTCGACCTCGCCGACATCGAAGCGTGGGCGCACGACGCGTCGATCGTACCGCCAGCCGATCCGCCCGCGATCGACGCCGGTGACGGCGCGATCCTGATCTACACCAGCGGCACGACCGGCCGCAGCAAGGGCGCGCTGCTCACCCACGGTAACCTGGCCGCGATCGCGAGCGCGCTGGTCGAAGCGTGGCACTGGACCGCGAGCGACACGCTGCTGCTGACGCTCCCACTCTTCCACGTACACGGGCTCGGCGCGGGGTTGAATGGCACGCTCGTCGCCGGCGCGCGCGTGCTGCTGCGCGAGCGCTTCGACGCGCCTTCGGTCGTCGCGGCGCTGGCGACCGGTGAGGCGACGATGTTCTTCGGGGTGCCCACGATGTACGTGCGCATCCTCGAGCAGGCCCGCGACGGCGTGCGCTTCGACGGTGTGCGGCTGTTCGTCTCGGGTTCGGCCGCGCTGCCGGCGAGCGTGCACGAGGAGTTCGGCCGGCGCTTCGGCGTCTCGATCCTCGAACGCTACGGCTCGACCGAGTTCGGTTTTGCGCTGAGCAATCGCTACGACGCTCCGCGTCACGCCGGAACGGTCGGGTTTCCGCTCCCGCACGTCGAGGTGCGGCTCGCCGATCCGGTCACGAACCAAGACATCGCGCCGGGCATGGCGGGCGAGATCCTCGTCCATGGGCCCAACGTGTTCGAAGGCTATTGGCGCAACGACGCCGCGACCGCGGCGGCGTTCGCGCACGACGCGCAAGGCCGGCGCTGGTACAAGAGCGGCGACCTCGCGACGTTCGATCCGCAGCGCGGTTACGTCATCAACGGCCGCCTCAAAGAGCTGGTGATCAGCGGCGGCTTCAACATCTACCCGATCGAGGTCGAGGACGAGCTGCTGCGTATCCCGGGGATTCGCGCGGCGGCGGTGGTCGGACAGCCGGACGCCGCGCGCGGCGAGATCCCCGTCGCGTTCGTCGAGACCGACGAGCAGTTCGACGCGGAACAGGCGCTCGACACGCTGCGCGAACGGCTGGCGAGCTTCAAGGTCCCCAAGCACCTCTACCCGATCGACGCGCTTCCCCGCAACGCGATGGGCAAAGTAGAAAAACCGCGGCTGCGCGAGTTGCTTGCAGCGCGGCAGCAGAGGTGAGACCGGCGACCAGCACGCGGTGGGCATGCCTGCTCGGCGCGCTGCTCGTTCTGTCCGGCTGTCGTGAATTGCGCGTCCAGGCGCTGCAGCGCGGAACGACGACGGTGCTAGGCAGCGGCAAAGAGCTCGTCGTCGTGCGTGATACCGCAACGCTCGACCGGCTCGGCATCAAGGCACCCGTCCACTTCCGCAACGAGTTCGCCGTCGTGCTGTTGCTCGGCCCGCACACGCAGACCGGCTACCGCCAGATTCAGGAGCATCTCAGCCCCACGCTGGACCGAACGCACATCGTGCTCTTCGAAGAGCAACCCCTCGACGGCGGCCAGCCGACGCGGCCGTACCGCACCTACACGCTCTGGATCGCTCCGAACTCCCTCTACCGGCGCGGCTATCCCGTGCGGGTCGTCACACCCTCGAACCAACCGATCATGGAAACCACGCTGCCCTGAGGCGCGTCGGTCCAACAAGACCATTGTGCTATGCCCTTGACGCCATCGCGGGTTTCATGCCATAAGACGTTGTGGTGTAGGCGATGAAAGAGAGTCGTTGAGATGCGCACGCGACCGTGGCGCGAGATTCGCCGACCGCTTTCACCCGAACGGGAAGCGCGGATTCAGGCCGACATCGAGGTTGAGATTGCCCGAGTCCGGGCAACGCTCGGCGTTCAAAGGCCGAGGTAGGCTTTGCGGATCTCGTCGCTGCCGAGCAGCTCCTCGCGCGTGCCGCTGCTGACGACTCGGCCCGTCTCGACGACGTAGCCGCGCGTTGCGATTTCGAGTGCTTGGCGCACGTTCTGCTCGACCAGCAGCACGGTCGTCCCTTCGGCGTTGATGCGGCGCACCGTCTCGAACATCTCGGCGACGACGATCGGCGCGAGCCCGAGCGACGGCTCGTCGAGCATTAGGATCGACGGCTTGCTCATCAGCCCGCGGCCGATTGCGACCATCTGCTGCTCGCCGCCCGACAGCGTCCCGGCGATCTGCCGCCGGCGGTCCGCGACGCGCGGGAACATCGCGTAGACGTAGTCGAGCGCGCTGCTAGCGCCGGCGCGGGCGCGGCGTGGGTACGCTCCCAGCCGCAGGTTGTCCTCGACGCTCATGTCGGGCCACAGCCGCCGGCCTTCGGGTACGTGCGCGACGCCCAGCTCGACGACGTGCGCCGACGGCGAGCGGTCGATGCGCTCGCCCTCGAGGACGATCGTGCCGGCGCGTACCGGCACGGTGCGCGAGATCGCACGCAGCAGCGTCGTCTTGCCGGCACCGTTGGCGCCGAGCAGCGCGACGATCTCGCCGCGCTCGACGCGCAGCGACACGTCCCACAACACCTGCACGTCGCCGTACGCGACGGCCAGCTCGGTCACCTCAAGCATGCGCAGACGTGCCCAGGTACGCGCTCACCACGCGTTCGTCGGTGAGCACGGTTTGCGGGTCGCCTTCGACGATCTTGCGCCCTTCGACCAGCACGACGATGCGCGAGCACAGGCCGCGCACGGCGCGCAGGTTGTGCTCGACCATGACGATTGTCGTCCCGCGCTCGCGAATCGCGCGCACGAGGTCGAGCGTGCGGTCCGTCTCGGTCGGGTTGAGCCCGGCCAGCACCTCGTCGAGCAGCAGCACCTCCGGCCGCGTCGCCAGGGCACGCGCGATCTCGAGCCGCTTCTGGCCGCCCAGCGTCAGCGCCCGCGCCGGCGTGGCGGCACGATCGGCCAAATCGCAAACTGCCAGCGCCTCCATCGCGGTCGCTCGCGCCCGGGCACGCCCACGCGGCCGCGGGCGATGGCCGAAGAACGCACCGATCATCACGTTGTCGACGACGCTCATCTCGCGGAACGGCCGTACGATCTGATGGGTGACCGCGATCCCGGCGACGCAGACGTCGTGCGCGGATCGCCCGGTGATCGCGCGGCCGGCGAACCTGACGCTCCCCGCCGTCGGGTGCATGACGCCGGCGATGAGCCGGAACAACGTCGACTTCCCGGCGCCGTTGGGCCCGATCAAGCCGAGGATCTCGCCGCGCTCGACCGCGATGTCGACGGCGTTCACCGCGACCAGGCCGCCGAAGCGTTTGGTCAGCCCGCGGCCTTCGAGGAGCGGGTCAGGCATCGGCGCCGGCGGGCGGACGCGCGCGCCGCATCCCGCGCACGCGATCGGCGATGCCGAGAATGCCGCGCGGCTCGAAGACGACGATCGCGATGAGCAGCACGCCGAAGGCGAGCAGATCGACGTTCGCCAGCGTCGCGGCGAACTGCTCGCGGATGAACGTGTAGACGACCGCGCCGATCAGCGGTCCGGTGACGGTGCCGAGCCCACCGATGATCGGCATGATGACCAGCGAGATCGAGGTCGAGAAACCGAACACCGAGTCGGGGCTGATGAACAGATAGTGCAGCGCGTAGACGCTCCCGGCGACGCCCAGGATGCAAGCCGAGAGGAACAGCGCCTGCGTTTTGGTCACCGTCGTCGCGACGCCGAGCGTCTCGGCGGCGTCGGTATCCTGACGCACCGCGGCCAGCGCGTAGCCGAAGCGCGAGGAGCGAATCCAGGCCGCCAACCCGACCGCGGCGACGAGCAGCGCGAGCGCGGCAAAGTACTGCTGCACCAGCGGCGGCGCACCGGCCAGCGTCAGCCCCGACGCGCCGCCGGTGAGCGACGTCCAGTTGAGCGCGATCAGCCGCGTCGCCTCGCCGATCCCGATCGTCGCGATCGAGAAGTACGGACCGCGCAGGCGAAACGCGGGGATGCCGATCACCAGCGAGTACAGACCCGCAAGCAGGGCGGAGACCGGCACCGCGACCCACAACGACACGCCGTTCGCGATCATGATCGTCGTCGCGTACGCGCCGATGCCCAGGAACGCCGCGTGGCCGAACGAGACCTGTCCGGCGAAGCCGCCCAGCAGGTTCCACGCGGTCGCCATCGCGCCGTACAGGAAGATCAAGAACAGCACCTCGATCGCGTACTCGGATCGCGGCGCGACGAACGGCACCGCGCTCAGGGCCACGATCGCGACGACCGCGTAGGCGACCGGCTTACCCACGCCGCAACGCCCGCACCGTGCCCACGATCCCGCGCGGTAGCGCGATCAGCACCACGACCAAGACGACGAACGAGATCAGATTCTGCAACGATGCCGGCATGTAGCGCACGCCGAAGGCTTCGGCGAGCGCGAGCGCGAGCGACCCGAACGCAACGCCGACGATCGAGTCGAGCCCGCCCAGCACGACGATGCAGAACGACTTGAGCGAGAGCGCGCGGCCGAAGTCCGGCGTGAACGAGAACAGCAGGGAGAGCAGCGAGCCGCCGAAGCCCGCCAGCGCGATCCCGATCCCGAACGCGATCCCCATCACCCGGTCGACGTCGACGCCGACGAGCCGCGCGGCGTCGCGGTCCTGCGCCGTCGCGCGGATCGCGCGCCCCAGATAGGTGCGGGTGAGGAAGAGCTGCAGCGCGATCAAGACCAGCGCGCCCATCGCGAAGACGTAGAGGCGCGGCACGGCGAGCTGCAAGCCGCCGGCGTTGACCGTCGCCTCGACGAACGGGGTTTCGATCGAGCGCGTGTCGCCGGTCCAGATCACGTACGCCAGGTTTTGCAGCACCAGCCAGACGCCGAACAGCAAGAGCAGCGAGATGATCGGCTCGGCGCTCAGCACGCGCCGTACCAGCGTCCGCTCGAGCGCCCAGCCGAACAGGAAGAAGGCCGGGACGATCAACAGCGGCGCCAGCAGCGGATGGATGTGATAGGACGTGAAGAGCCACCACGTCACGTACGCGCCGAGCATCAGAAACCCGGCGTTGGCGAGGTTGATGATCTTGAGCACGCCGTAGATGAGCGCGAGGCCGTACGACATCGCCGCGTACAGCCCCGCCACCAGCAGCGCCGAGATCAGGGTGGAGAGGGTGTCCAGGCCGCTACGATCCCGGGACCGGCAGTACCGCCTCGCCGGTCTTCTCGGCGTGCGGGTAGACGATCACCGTCTTCCCGTCGGGGAGGTTCTCGGTGACGACGAACGGTGCGTTGATCTGTCCGTCCGCCTCGAACCGGATGTGGCCGCCGGGGAGCACCGTGTCGCGAATGTCGATGTGGCGCAGCGTCTCGACGACTTTGGCCTTGTCGACCGAACCGGTCTCCGTCATCGCGATGTAGAGCGTGCGCGCCGTCTCGTAGGGCAGCGCCGCGTACCACTCCGCGTTGAGCTTCGGATACGCCTTGGCCCACTTCTCGTCGAACGCTTTGACCGCCGCATTCGGAATCGCTTGGTTCCACCACGCCGCCGCGACGATGTAGTCGGCGCTCTTGCCGAGCGCGTCGCGCGCCGACTTCTCGGGGCCGCGGGCACCATAGGTCAGGTAGGCGTGGTGCAGCCCGACCTGCGCGTACTGGCGCTGCATCGTGATGTAGTCGTCCAGATGCGCGTCGGACATGAACGCGTTGGCGTTGATGGCCTTGACCTTTTGCAGCAACGGCGTGAAGTCTTTACCGTGGAGGTCGAACGCCTCGGACATCACGATCTGGAAGTTCTGCGGCTTCTGCTTTGCGCGCGCCGTCAGCCCTTTCGCGAAGTCCTGGCCGTGCGAGGTGTTCTCGTACACCACCGCCATCTTGAGCGGCTTGGGCAGCTTCTTCTGCGCTTGCATCTCCTCGATGAAGTCGCATTCGGTATAGGCCAGGTTCTCGATCGACGCCAGCAGGCTGAAGATCGTCTTGAAGCCGCGCTTGTAGATCGCCGACGCCGCCCCGCCGCCGCCGACGTAGGGGATGCCGTGTTGATTCGGCACCACGGTCTGCGCCTGAACCAGATCGGTCGAGTAGCCGCCGAGCATCGCGTCGACGTGGTCCTGGAGCGCGAGCCGCTCGTAGAGGTTGCGCGAGGTCGCCGGATCGGTCTTGTCGTCGTAGATGATCAGCTTGACGGGGATCTTGCGGCCGTACTGACGCAGTTGCAGCCCGCCGTGGTCGTTGATCTCCTTGGTCGCCAGCTCGTACGCCGCTTTATAGAAGGTCCCGACGCGGCTCTCCTCACCGGTCAACGGCAGGACGGCGCCTACGACGACCTCCGAGGGCCCGTTATCGGCGCGGCTAGCCACCGGCGTCGACGAGACAACCGTGCCGGCGGCGAGCGCCGCGGCGGCAAAAGCAAGGAAGGAACGCCGCATACTCGAGCCTCCGGCACGTTGGGGTTGTCGCGACGATACCCGGAGGCTGGATTTTCACCTGCCGCGTCGAACAAACGTGCGATGGCAGCGCAGACGACGATCGTCCACTGCGCGGACGTACACTTGGAGACCGCGTTCACCGAGCTCCGCGGCGGCGCGCGCCGGCGGGCTGCGCTCGCCGATGCGTTCGTACGCGTGGTCGATCTGGCGCTCGAACGCAAGGCCGACGCGCTCACGATCGGCGGCGACCTCTACGAAGCCGATCGCGCAGGGCCACAAACGGCGCGTTTCGTGTTCGAGCAGCTGGCCCG
This sequence comes from Vulcanimicrobiota bacterium, assembly GCA_003140215.1. GTDB lineage: Bacteria > Vulcanimicrobiota > Vulcanimicrobiia > Vulcanimicrobiales > Vulcanimicrobiaceae > Vulcanimicrobium > Vulcanimicrobium beijerinckii. Next base: position 1,037,598 of record PLJL01000001.1, read on the forward strand.
TTTCGGCGGCCCGGTCTTCGTCGCGCCGGGCAACCACGACCCCTACTCGGCGCGGTCGCTCTACGCCCGCGACGACCGTCCGCCCAACGTGCGCGTGTTCGCCGAACCGCGATGGGCCGCGTACCGGCTCGCCGCCGACGTCACGCTCTACGGGTTCGGCCACGCCCCCGCCGACCCGGGGCGGCCGTTCGCGAATGCGCGCTTCGACCGGCCCGGAACGCGCATCGCGCTGGTGCACGGCAGCGACGAGGACCGTTGTCCGCCCGGGAAGCGCGCGACGGCGCCGTTCACCCTGGCCGAGATCGTCGCTTCCGGAGCGACCTGCGCGCTGACGGGGCACTACCACGGCGGCACGGTCATCGCCGACGAGACCGGGCCGCGGCTCGCATATCCCGGCTCGCCCGAGCCGATCAAGTTCGGCGAGCGCGGCGCGCACGGCGCGCTGGTGATGACGGTCGAGCACGGTCGGGTCGCGCTCGAAAGCGTCGCGCTGGCGCGCACCCGGCTGGTCGACGTCGACGTCCCGCTCGACGACGCCGCTAGCGAGCACGCCGTCCTGGCGGCGCTCGAACGCGTGCTGACCCCGTTCGGCCGCGACGACTTCGTGCGGGTTCGGCTGCAGGGGACGGTGGCGCCAGGCACGCGCGTCGACCGCGACCTCATCGCCGACCGCTTCGGCTCGGGGCTCGGCGCGATCGAGGTGATCGACGACACCGTCGCCGCTGACTACGCCGCGATCGCGCGTGAGCCCAACGTGCGCGGCCGCGCGGTCGCCGATCTTCTGGCCCGCGCCGGCGCCGGCGATGCCGACGCGCGCGCCGCGTTGCGCTACGCCGTCGCCGCCTTCGCCGGCGACGTGCGCCCGTGAGCTTCGCCGCATGAGGCTGCGGTCGCTGCGCATCGACGGGTTCGGGCGCTTGGCCGAGCGCCGCTTCGACTTCGCGCCCGGGCTCAACGTCGTGGTCGGTCCCAACGAAGCGGGGAAGTCGACGCTCGCGGCCGCGATCGTGGCCTCGTTGTACGGGTGCCGGCGTGGCGATAAGGATCGTTGGCGGCCCTGGAGCGGCGGTGCGTACGCGACGTCGCTGCGGTACGAGACGTCGGACGGCGCGAGCTGGGAAGTGCAGCGCGCCTTCGAGCTCGACGCCAAAGGCGTGCGTGTGTACGATGCGGACGGCGCCGACGCCGCCGCGCGCGTCGGCGCGGGCAAGACGCTCAACCCCGGTGAGGCGCACCTGCGCATCTCGCACGACGTGTTCGTGCAGACGGCGTGCGCGCGGCAGCGCGCCGTCGGGCTCGAGAGCGGGAGTGCCGGTGACGTGTCGACGGCGTTGGCGCAAGCGCTCGACGGGGGCCCGAAAGAAGATGCGGCGCTCGGCGCGCTCGCGCGCCTCGATTCTGCGCTGCGCGGCTACGTCGGTACCGGCCGCGCGTTCAAAAACGCGCCGCTCAAGAAATTGCGCGAGGTCGAGGCCGCGCAGGCACGCGCCGGCGACGCAGGGCGGCGCGCGCTCGCCGCGCTCGCCGCCCTGCGCGAGAACATCGCGGCCGAGCGCGCGCAACGCGATCGCGACGTCTCCGCGGCGGCCGAGCTCGAGCGCCGCGCACGCTCGCTGCGCGCCGCGCACATCCGGGCGCGACTGACCGCGCTCAAGGAACACCGCGACGAGGTCGCGGAGCTGCAGAGCGAGCGCGGCGGGTTCGACGATGTCCGCGACTTCGCGCTCGAGCGTTTACCGTTGCTCGAGGACGCGTACCATGTGTGGCGCTCGGCGCGCAACGTGGCAGAAGCCGCCGCGCGCGCCGCTGCGGAGGAAGCGCTCGGCGCGGACGAACATCCCGTTGACGTCGGGGACACGCGCGTGCCGGCGGGGACGCTCGTCGTCGCGGCGCTGACTGCGACGCTCGCGGACATCGGCGTCGCGGTAGCGCACCAGTGGACCTGGACGGCGGTCGCGAGCGCCGTCGCGCTCATCCTGGCGATCGCCGCCTTCCGGCGCGGGCGAACCGAATCGGCGCTGGTCGCGCTGAGCGCGCGCGATGCGGCGGCTCGCAAGGCCGCCGCGCGCGCGGACGCCGCCCGCGAGACGGCCGAAGCTGAAGGCGCGCGCTTCGACGAGCTCGCGCGCAGCCTCACCGGCGCCGCCGGCGAGCGCGATGAACGGCGCGCCGCCGCGCATGCGCGCGCCGCCCGCCGCCACGAACGCGACGGCCTCGACAATCGGCTCGCGATGCTGGCGATCGCGCGCGGCAACATCCTGCAAGGCGACGACGAGTTTGCGCTGCAAGCCGAGTACGATGCGCTCGTGACGAGCGGCGTCGAGCCGGCCGCCGAGGATGCCCCGCAAACGCTGCGGGCGCTCGAGCGCGAACGCGCGCAGCTCGACGTCCGAGCGCGCGCGGCCGAACGCCGCGTCGCCGATCTCGAGGGCGAACTGCGGGCCGGCGAAAAGGACGTGCGCGACGTGGCCGCGCTCGATGAAGAGCTGGCCCTCACGCGGGCCGAGATCGCGCGGCTGGAAACGTTTGAACGGGCGCTCAAGCTCGCGCGCACCACCATCGAGACGCGCAAGGACGAGGCGCATCGCGGGTTCGCGCGGCGGCTCGAGGAGTACAGCGCCGGGATCCTTGGGACGATCACCGCCGGCCGCTACGGCGAGATCCGGCTCGATCCGGTCACGTTGGCGATCCGCGTGCGCGTCCCGGAGGGCGGGCGGATCGAGGATCTCGACAAGCTCTCGGCCGGGACGCGCGATCAGATCGGGCTGGTGATGCGGTTCGCGACGGCGCGGATGTTCGCCGAAGGTTTGGAGACGCCGCCGCTGCTGCTCGACGACCCGTTCGCGTTCTGGGACGCGGAGCGCATCGCACGTTGCCTGCCGATCGTGTTGCACGGCGCGCTCGACGCGCAGTGCATCCTCTTCACCGCCAGCTACGAGCTGGCCACAGCGGCAGCCGCGGCCGGCGCGAACCGCATCGAACTCGGCCCGCTCGCCGCGATCGCCTGACCGAACCCTACTTCTTCGCGGCGAGGTTTCTGAGGGCTTCGAGGGTGTTGTCGACGTGCTTCTCGGGATCCAGGCTGGTGTACGCGTAGGCGATCGTGCCGTCGCGGGCGATCACGTAGGAGGTCCGGTTCGCGTACGTCCCCGTCAGCACGGCGTCGTACTCCTTGGCGATTTTGAGCCCGGGGTCCGAGGCGACCAGGAACGCCGAGCGGCACTCTTCGGTCGAGAACTTCTTCTGCGTCTCGATGTCGTCGCCGCTGACCCCGATCACTTGCGCGCCGAGTTTCTTGTAGTCGGCGATGTGCTCGGAGAAGAGGTGCGCCTCGACGGTGCAGCCCTGCGTGAACGACTTCGGAAAGAAGTACAGCACGACCGGGCCCTTCGCGAGCGCGGCCTTGAGATCGACCGTGGCGACGTCGCCGCCCTGAGCCGCCTGCAGGGTGAAGGCCGGTGCGACGGCGCCGTGTTCGAGATGCGCCGAGACGCGGCCCACGCCGACGGTGACGACTGCGACGGCAAGTGCCAGAGACGCGAGGACCGGCAGGATCAACGAACGTGGCATAGTGGTCCTCATAGTCGCGGCCCGGGATGAAGCAAGTCTGAAGCCCGGCACGGCTAGAGGCCGATCTGCCGGGCGATTACCAGCCGTTGGATCTCGTTGGTGCCCTCGCCGATCTCGTTGATCTTTTGGTCGCGGTACATCCGCGAGATGGGGTACTCGTCCATGAACCCGTAGCCGCCGTGAATCTGCAACGCCTCGTTGACCACCCGGCGCGAGACCTCGCCCGAATACAGCTTGGCCAGCGAGGCGTTGAGCTCGAAGGCCCGGCCCTCGTCCTTCTCCCAGGCGGCCTTGAGCACCATCAGCTTGGCGTGCTCGATCTCCATGCGCATGTCGGCGAGCTTGAACTGGATCGCCTGGAAGGCTGCGATCGCCTGGCCGAACTGCCGCCGCTCCTTGGCGTACTTGAAGGCCTCGTCGTAGGCGCCGATCGCCAGCCCAACCGACAGCGCGGCGACCGAGATGCGCCCGCCGTCGAGGATGGTCAGGAACTGCTTTAACCCCTTGCCCCGCCCTCCGAGCAAGTTCTCTTCGGGGACCGCGGCATCGGCGAAAGCGAGCTCGCGGGTGTCCGACGCCCGCCAGCCCATCTTCTTATACTTCTTGGAGCGGGTGAACCCGGGCGTGTCTTGCGGGACCAGGATGTTCGAGATCTCGGCCCGGCCCTTGGCGTCGCGCCCGGTCACCGCGGTGATGGTGGTGCCGCCGCTGATGTCGGTGCCGCTGTTGGTGATGAAGGCCTTGGTCCCGTTGATCACCCAGTGGCCGTCCCGCAGCTCGGCGCGCGTCTGGGTCGCGCCGGCGTCGCTGCCGGCCCCCGGCTCGGTGAGGCCGAAGCCCCACAGCCGCTCGCCCCGCGCCAGCGGCACGAGATACTGCTGCTTCTGTTTCTCGGTGCCGAACAGCAAGATCGGCGACGCGCCCAGCGAGACGTGCGCCGCCAGCGTGATCGCGGTCGACGCATCCGCGCGGGCGATCTCTATGACGGCGAGCGCATAGCTGACCGTATCGGCGCCGGCGCCGCCGTACTTCTCAGGGAAGGGCAAGCCCATCAACCCGAGCTCGGCCATCTTGCGCACCAACTCGTACGGAAAGCGCTCCTCGGCGTCGTTGCGTTCGGCCTGCGGTGCGACCTCGCTCTGTGCGAAATCACGGCACAGATCCTGGATCGCCTTCTGCTCGTCGGTGAGGTCAAAGTTCATGATTCTCCACGGAGGTATCAGCCGTGGCCCGCCCAATACCTTCGCAAACCTGACGCCGGAGTATCGTTTCAAAGCATGATCAGACTCCGCGGCGTTTCGCTCGTTTACCCCAACGGGACGCGAGCGTTGGACGACGTCGATCTCGAGATCGAAAAAGGAAGTTTCGTTTTTCTGGTCGGTAGCTCCGGCACCGGGAAATCGTCGCTGCTCAAATTGCTCTACCGCGAAGAAGTGCCGTCGACCGGAGAAGTGATCGTCGACAACATCCGCGTCGACACGCTGCGGCGCAGCCGGGTACCGAAGCTGCGCCGGAACATCGGCGTCGTGTTCCAAGACTTCAAACTGCTCTCGAACAAGACGGTCTGGGAGAACGTCGCCTTCGCGCTCCAAGTGACGGGGACGCGAACCAGAGACGTCATGCGCATGGTGCCGCGTGCCCTCGACCTCGTCGGGCTCTCGCACAAGAGCCGCATGCTTCCCTCCGAGCTCTCCGGCGGCGAGCAGCAGCGCACTGCGATCGCGCGCGCCCTCGTCGGCAATCCCAAGATCCTGCTGTGCGACGAGCCCAGCGGGAACCTCGACCCGTCGAACACGACCGAGATCATGGAGTTGTTGCAGCGCATCAACCTCAAAGGCACGACCGTCGTGGTCGCGACCCACAATCAAGCAGTCGTCGACCGGATGCGCCGGCGCGTCGTGCGTCTCGAGCACGGCCGCATCCTGCACGACGACGAGCGAGGCTACTATTTCCGTGGATTGGGGCAAACTGCGGTTCTTCCTGGGTGAGGTTTTTGCCAACTTCACCCGCAACGCCGGCATGCAATTCACCGCGATCGGAACCGTCGCGGTCACCATCGTACTGCTCGGCGCGTTCCTGTTCGTGCGCGAGACGCTGCAGACGTTCGGCGCCGGGGTGCTGTCGCAGATCGAGATCGCGGTGTACCTCAAGGACAGCGTCGACGACACGAAGGCCAAAGAGTTGGCGGCTGCGTTCGCGGCCGACCCGCGCATCGCGTCGGCGACCTACGTCTCCAAGCGGGACGGCCTCAAGCGCATGCAGGCCGTCCTAGGCAGCGATTTCGACACCTCGCTGCTCACGACCAACCCGCTGCCCAACTCCTATCACGTGCGGGTCCGCAACGCCGACGACGTCCCGGCCGTCGCGCGCGCCATCGCCAAGGACCCGCGGGTCGCCAAGGCCGACTACGCCGCCGACACCGTGCAAAAGCTGCTCAAGACCGCCACCGTTCTGGGCCGCGCCGGCATCGCGCTCATCGCGCTGCTCTCGATCTCGGCGGCGATCGTCATCGCCAACACGATCCGCCTGACGGTGTTCGCACGCCGCCGCGAGATCGCGATCATGCAGCTCGTCGGCGCGACGAACATGTACATTCGGATGCCCTTCATCGCCGAAGGGATGCTGGCGGGGACGTTCGGCGCGGCGGTGGCGATCGGCGTGCTCGCGCTGGCCGAGCATCAAGTCGTGCCCAAGCTCGCCGCGACCCTGGCGTTCGTGACCTTCCGCGTCAACGAGCTGACGCTGTGCCTCGAACTGCTCGCGGTCGGCGCGGCGGTCGGCCTGATCGCATCCTGGATCAGCGTCGGCCGCTACCTGCGCACGTGACCGCGCGCCTTGGGAGCTCGTGCTGAACCGCAGCCGGGACCGCGTGCGGGCCGCGCTCGCCGCGGCGGTGTTTCTGATCGCGCTCGGGCCGAGCACGGTCCAGAGCAAGAGCCGCATCGACGAAAAGATCCAAGCCCAGAAAGCGCACATCCACGATCTGCACCTGAAGCTGCGCGTCAAGCGTGGCCAGCTCAACGAGGCGCGTGCCCGGGTGGGCTCGATCCAGCAGCAGCTCAGCGACACGAACCATCACATCGCGCAAGTCAACGGTCGCCTGGACACGGTCGAAGGACAGATCAAGTCGACGCAGCGCAAGCTGGACTGGAACCGGATCCAGCTCGCCGCAGCCAAGGCAACCCTGCGGCGCCACCAAGAGGTGCTGAACCGGCGCCTGGTCGACGCCTACGAGCACGGCGATCTGGGCTACGTCGACGTGCTGCTGCGGGCGCGTTCCTTCGGTGACTTCGTCGAGCGGTGGAACGACGTGCGCTACGTGGTCAAAGCGAACGAGTCGACGATCCGCGCGCGCCGGGCCGACCAGGCCCGCGTGCTCGGCATCGAGCGGGGCCTGCTGGGGACGCAGTCCGAGCTGCAAACGCAAGAGGCGCAGGCCCGCCAGCAGCGCTTGGCCCTCGACGGGTTGGCCACCCAGCGCAAACAGCTGCTCGTCGCCGCCGACGCGGAACGGCAAAGCGTCCAGACCGAGGTGTACCAGCTCGCCGAGCTTTCCGACGCCGAAGAGGCGGCGCTCGAAGCGCTCATCGTCGAAAAGCAACGCGAGGAAGAGGCCAAGCGCCGTGCCGCTCGCCGGGCCGCGAAGCTCGCCGGCGTCGAGTTGCCGCGGGAGCCGGGCGCACCGGGGCAGCTGTTGTGGCCGGTCTCGGGGCCGATCACCTCACCGTTCGGCTGGCGGATGCACCCCATCTTGCACCGCATGATCCTGCACCGCGGGATCGACATCGGGGTGCCGACCGGAACCCCGGTCGCCGCCGCCGCCGAAGGCCGGATCATCGTGGCCAGCTACCAAGGGGGCTGCGGCAACATGGTCGCAATCGACCACCACGGCGGCCTCTCGACGATGTACTGCCACATGTCGCAAATCTTCGTCTCGGTCGGACAGGAAGTCCAGCGCGGGCAGGCGATCGGGGCAGCCGGCTCGACCGGCCTCTCGACCGGGCCGCACGTCCACTTCCAGGTGATGCAGAACGGGAACCCGGTCGACCCGATGGGCTTCTTGCGCTAAACCGCCGGGCGCTCGGACCCTCCCCGGCGCGCCATAAGGTTAGAGCCACAGGAGTCGATGGAACAAAGGATCAGTCGAAGGGGTTCTATGGGAATACAGCCCCGCCGCGATAGCCCGTAAGGACCGCCGTTTGACCGCCCGCACCCGTCTGTTGTCCGCCGCCCTCGTCGTGGTGGTCGCCGCCCTCGGCGGCGCCGCTTTTTCCGCGCGCGCGGCCGCCGTCCCGGATTCCACCGAGATGGTCGTGATCGGCGGTCAGCGGATCGTCGGACTCGACCTGAGCACGATCCTGGGCCAGGGGGATCCGCAGCGGCAGATCCTCGAGCTCGCGTACGAGCGCGTCGAGCACGCGTTCTACAAGCCGGTTGCCGACCAGCTCCTCGTGGCCGGCGAGCAAAAGGCGCTCACCGCCTTTCTCAAGGCCAAGAAGGTCGCCGACCCACAGGTGCCGCGCAACACCGCCACCGGCGAGCGCGGACGCGACCTGGCGATTCTCGAGAGCACGCTCACCAGCGTGCAAAAGCGCTACGCGCACGTCGCCCCGCGCAACGTGTACACGCAGGTCGCGCTCATCGGCATGCTCGGCGGCCTGGGCGATCCGTACACGACCTACATGTCGCCCCAAGAGATCAACGGGCTCGACGAACAGCTGCGCGGCGGCAACTTCGGCGGGATCGGCGTCTACATCATCAAGGACCCCAAGAACGGGGCGATCCTCGTCGATCCGATCGAAGGCAATCCGGCGATCAAGGCCGGCGTGCGACCGGGCGACATCATCCTGGCCGTCGACGGCCGGTCGACGCTAGGACAGACGCTCGACACCGTCGAGCACGCGATTCGCGGCCCCAACGGCAGCATCGTATCGCTGACCCTGCGCCGCCACGGCGGCGACGCGGCGTCGACCGTGCACGTAACGCGCGCCGAGATCCACGTACCGTCGGTACGAGCCAAGATCGAGAACGGGATCGAGTACGTCCGGCTGCTCGACTTCGGCGCGCGCTCCGCCGACGAGGTGCGCCAAGCGTTCCTCGACGGCAAGAAGCACAACGTCCACGGCTACATCCTCGACCTGCGCAACAACGGCGGCGGGTTGCTCGACGCGGCCGTCGACATCTCAAGCCTGTTCATCCCACAGGGAACGATCGTGTCGACGATCGACCGCGCCGGCGACCGCGACGTCCACAGCGCGAGCGGCCACACGATCGATACCAAGCCGCTGGTGCTGCTCGTCAACCGGTACACCGCGAGCGCCTCGGAGATCACTGCGGGCGCGGTGCAAGATTACGGCGCCGGAACGCTGGTGGGCGAGAAGACGTTCGGCAAAGGCGTCGTGCAGAGCGTCTACAACCTGCCCGACAAGGGCGCGCTCAAGATCACGACGGCCCGTTACGTCACCCCCAAAGGTCGCGACATCCATCACAAGGGCATTGTCCCCGATGTCATCGTGACCCAGCGCGTGGATCTGCCGATCATCGACACGCCGGCCGACAAACAGCTCAGTGAAGCGAAGAAGATCATCGAAAGCAAGAAGGACCTCCAATGAAACGCCTCGTCACCGTCGCCCTGGCCGCGCTCCTGACACTGGCCACCGCCCGGGTCCCCGCCGCAACCGCGGCGGCACCCTCGCTCAGCGCGACGCAAACCGAAGAGCTCGTCACGAGCTACGTGCGGCTCACCGCCGACTTCTACAAGAAGGTCGACCGGCAAGCGGCGCTCGACGGTGCGCGCACCTCGATGATCGACTATCTCAAGAAGCACAAGGTCCCCAACGCCGCACTGCCGGCCCTCCACGCCAGCGACGACGACGCCTCCAACGCGGACTCGCTCAATCGCGAAGTCGGTGCCGCGGTAACCGAATACGCGTCCCGCCTCGACCCGGTGGAAACGCTCTCGGGCTCGACGCAGATCACCTATGCGGCGATCGCGGGGATCCTCGGCTCGGTCAAGGATCGCTATACGGTGTTCTTGTCGCCCAAGGAGTACGCAGCGCTCAACGAAGGGCTCGACGGAACGTCGTTCGGCGGCGTCGGGATCTCGTACAGCATCGACGACAAGACGCACTTCCTGCACGTCGAGAACGTCATCCTCGACGGCCCCTCCGACAAAGCGGGCCTCCAGCCCGAGGACATGATCAGCGCGATCGACGGTAAGGCCGTTCCGCAGATCCTCGAAGGGACGACCACGCTCGAAGTTTGGCAGAAGCGAATCACCCAAGTGCTGCGCGGCGAACCGGGGACGCGCGTGCGGCTTACCATCGTGCGCTCGGGCAAGCCGCTCGAACCGGTGACGATCACCCGTGAGACCATCCATCAGCCCAGCGTGAGCTCGAAGATGCTGCCCGGCAGCATCGGCTACGTCGACCTGGCCGTGTTCGGCGCGACGACCGCGAGCGAGCTGAGCACTGCGCTCAAGCGGCTCGACGCGCAAGGCGCCAAGGCGTACGTGCTCGACCTGCGCTACAACGGCGGCGGCTACCTCAACGCCGCGGTCGACGTCGCGTCGAAGTTCATCTCGAGCGGACCGATCGTCAGCGTGAAATCACGCGCCGGAACCGATACCGAGTACGACGCGGAGAACACGGCGATCGCGCCGCGCCCGCTCGCCGTCCTCGTCAACCAGTACACCGCCTCGGCCTCGGAGATCACCGCCGGCGCGATCCAGGACAGCGGCGTCGGCACGCTGGTCGGGACGAAGACCTTCGGCAAGGGCGTCGTGCAGACGATCTTCCCGATGCGCGACGGCTCGGCCGTGAAGATCACGACCGCGCGCTACTTCACTCCGAAAGGACGCGACATCAACGCGGTCGGGATCGAGCCCGAGATCAAGAGCGAGCTGGCCAAAGACCAGAAGATCCGGCCCGGCGACATCGCCCAGGATCCCCAACTCGTCGCCGCGCTGAACTTCATCAACGGCCGCATCGCGCAGCAGACGACGCCGCCCGCGGCCCCGCCGGTGAAGTCGCGCTACTAGGCTAGAAACAGCACCGCGGCGATCTCGTCGAACGACGAGAACGACGTACACTCCAGACCGCGCTCCCGGCAAAACGTTTCGAGGGCGCGGTCTTTTTTTGCGAAGCGCACGTCGGCTTCACGTGCCGCCTCGAAATCGCTGATGCCGTCCCCGACGTAGACGGTGCGCGCGCCCCCGGCGCGAGCGGCGCGGACGCGGGCCGCCTTATCGTGTCCCATCACCGAGTCGTCGATGAAGGTCAGGCGCCAGCCGTCGGCGCGACAGTCGACGTCGTTGGCGAAGACGGGAACGTCGACCCCGGCCCGCTCGAGCGCCGGCCCGATCACCTGACGCATCCCCGCCGAGACCACGCCGACCCAGGCTCCACGGGCGTGCGCGGTCCGCACGAAGGGCGCAAACGCCGGGTCGACGCGAGCACGCATCTCCAGCAGCGCGAGCGCTTCGGGCTCGGAATACCGGATCAGCTGCGCTTGGCGTGACAGCGCCTCGCGCAGCGTGATCCGTCCCGACCAGAGTTCGTCTTCGAGCCGGTTCCACGAGTCGTCACCGGCCGCCGAGCGCACGAGCACGTCGAAGGTGTCGACGTCGGTGATCGTGCCGTCGAAGTCGACGAAGATCGCGAGACTCAGGATTTCTTCCGGGTCGTCGTCACTTTCTTGGCCGCCGGCGCTTTGCGTGCCGCCGGTGCCTTCTTGACGCTCGCCGCCGCCTTCGCCGGCGCCGCCTTCTTGGCGCTCACGGCGCGCGCAGCGGGTGCTTTCTTCGCCTTGGCCGGCGCGGCGGCACCGGCGGATTTGCGGCCTGCGGCCGGCTTCACGGCGACCGCCTCAGCCGGCGCCGTGGCGACGGCGGCTGCCGGCGCCGCGGCAGGGCCGCGCGCGCGCGTGCGGCCCCGCCGCGGTTCCGCGTCACCGGATGTTGCCGCGGGCGGGGCGGGCAGCGCGCGAACCGGCGCCGCGGCCTCGAGCTGGCCACCGCGGGCCACGGCATCACCGGCGCGTCCGCGCCGTTGCGACGGCCGGGCCGCCTTGACGGGCTGCGATCGCTCCGGGGGCGGCGTGATCACCGGCGGGGGCGGCCCGACGGCGACGTCGCCGCGTTTGCGGTTCCAGGGCGCGATCGCGCGTGACGGGACCGGGGGTGCGGTCTCGCCGGTCGGATGCGCCCCGCCCTCGGAGTCGACCCGGAAGATGGCGCGATCGGGGACCGGCGGGCGGGCGGGCAGCCCTTCGGCACTCGCCGCCTGACCCTCGGCTCCGGCTCCACCACGGCCGCGACGGCGGCGGCGGCGCCGGCGGCGCTTGCGCTCGCCGTTCTCGCCGGCTGCGCCGGGCTGCGCCACGGCGACGTCATCCTCTTCGTCCTCGGCATCGGCGACGGCGGTCGCGACGGCGCTCGCCGGCGCGGCGGCGCCGGCAACTGCGGCCACGTCGCCTCCGCGCCCGCCGCGGCGGCGGCGCCGGCGGCGCGGACGGCGGCCTGAAGCGTCGTCACCCTCGTGTTCGAGCTCGCCGTCGACGGCGGCGCTCGCAGCCGCCGCCGGGCGGATCGGGGTCGGGGGCGGCGGCGCGCTTACGCCGACGCGGTCGCCGGAAAGCTTCTCGCCCGGCAGGACGGCGGTGCCGACAGCGTGTCCTGACGCGGTGTCACGTGGGCGTGAGCCTGTCGAAGGGCGCGGCCCCGAAAGTGATTCTCCCGGCAGCAGCACCGCGCGCCCGTCGGCGGCCTTCTGAGCCGTCGTCTTGGGCCCGGCTTTCTTCGCTGCGACCTCTTCGGTCGTGGAGATCCCGATCGCGGTCCGGCCGTCGAGGCCTTTCTCGGCTTCCTCGGCCAGCGCGCGCAGCTCGGCAGCCTGCTCGGCGGCGGTGAGCTCGCGCTTGCGCCCGCGCCCGCCGCGCCGGCGCTTCTTCGGGGTGCGGGCTTCGCCGATCGTGGCGACGGCTTCGACCGGGCTGCGCGGCTCGGCCAGGATGTCGCTGCCGTCGACATCGAGGATGCGGATCTTGATCGTCTTGCCGGCTGCGTTGGCAGCGTTCTCCACTTCGACCAGCCGCCCGGCCACGATCGCCGCGGCCGAGGTCGCGTTGGGCAAGCGCGTCGAGAGCAGCTCCACTTCGAACTCGTCGCCGACGCGGATCGGTCCCAAGGTGGGCAGCTTGTCGTCGCCCCACACGATGCGCGGCCGTTCGGGATGGACCGCCGTATCGACGAAGACGTCGATCTGCGCGCCGACGCGTTCGGCGAGCTGCACGCGCTCGTCTTCGTACCAATACTCCGCCTGCGCCGCCACGGTCGGCGCAGCCGCGATGTGCACGTGCTTGGCCGGGCCGTTATGGTGGGCGAGGATCTCGCGGAACGCGCCGATCGTCACCGATTCCGGCGACATCACGCTGCCGAGGCCTTCGCAGGTCGGACACTTGCCGCGCAGCTGCTGACCCAAATCCTTGCCGACGCGCTTGCGCGTGAACTCCAACAGCCCCAGCGGCGAGAACGACTGGATCGTCGAGCGCGTGCGATCCTTGCGCAAGCCTTCCTGCAGCGCGGTGATGACGCGGTTGCGATCCCCTTCCGACGACATGTCGATGAAATCGCACACGATGATCCCGCCGATGTCGCGCAGCCGCACCTGGCGCGCGACCTCGGTCGCGGCCTCGACGTTGGTGCGCACGATCGTGTCGTCGAGGTTCTTGCCGCCGGTGAACTTTCCGGAGTTGACGTCGACGACGGTGAGCGCCTCGGTCGACTCGATCACGATCGAACCGCCCGACGGAAGCTTCACCGTCGGCTTCATCAGCCGCGCGATCTCGTCTTCGATCTTGAAGTCGGCGAACAGCCGCTTGCCGTGCTCGTAATACTTGATACGGTCGACGTACTGCGGTCCGAGGAGCCGCATGAAGTCTTTGACGTTCTCGGTCTCGGTCTCGTCGTCGAGCCAGACATGGTCGACATCCGGCGTGATGAAGTCGCGCGCCGTCTTGTAGACGAGGTTCATGTCCTTGTGCAGCAACGCCGGCGCCGTGACGCGCTTGAACTGCTCGAGGATTCCGTGCCACATCCGGATCAGGATGCCAAGGTCCGCGATCAGCTCGGCATTGGAGACGCCGCCCGCAGCCGTGCGCACGACGGTCGCCATCCCGTCGGGACGGATCGCCTTCATGATCGCCTTGAGCCGGTTGCGCTCGTCGGCCGACTCGATCTTGCGCGAGACGCCGCTGAACTTACCGGTCGGCATGAGGATCAGGTAGCGCCCCGGGAGCGAGATGTTGGTCGAGACGCGCGCGCCCTTGAGGCCGCGCGGCTCCTTGACGATCTGCACCAGCACGTCGTCGCCGCGGCTCACCTTCTCGGTGATCGTGTAGCCGCTACGGCCTTGGGTGACCTCGACGTCGCCGATGTTCAGCGGCGTCTTGTTGATGTCGTCGACGTACAGAAATGCATTGCGGCCCAAGCCGATGTCGCAGAAGCTCGCACCCATCCCGGGCAGGACGTTGACGACCTTCCCTTTGTAGATCGAGCCGATGACGCGCTCTTCGCGCTCGACGTAGACTTCGGCAAGCCGGCTGTCCTCGAGGATCGCGACGCGGTTTTCCCACGGATCGCTCGAGATCAGGATGTCGGTAGGCAATGGAGTAACTGGCCTCTCTCGGACGTCGGCGGCCGTCGTCCGCGCGCACATCGCGACAACTGTCACCCTGACGTGGCCACGTGCGCGTGGACCTGTCGAGGGTAAGCGTCATCGAGCGGGCGCCGCGGGCGGATGCTCTCGTCTCTCTCGTTTAGTATCGTGAATCTTTAATGGCTGTGAAATCTTGCAGGACGCACCCGGACGATCCAACGCGTTCGCCTGCCGGCCCGCGCAATCGCCCCTCGGATGCTGTCTTGAAGCTTGGCTTCCGGGGGTTGCCAGGATGGTCCTGGTCTGAAGGCCCCAGGCTTGGCCGGGCCGCAGCCGGGCTCGCAACAGCTTAGCAATACGAGCGAGACCTTGCTGCGCCCGATCGAACGGGGCCGGGCGCGCCTCGCGCCTAGGCGCGGCGGGCGGCGGCGTCGCCGAAGACGAGCCGGTCTTTCTGCAACACGATGTTGATCAGGATGCCGACCGCGATGTAGTCCGTCATCAGCGCGCTGCCGCCGTAGGACATGAACGGCAGCGGGATCCCGGTGATCGGCATGATCCCGATGGTCATCCCGACGTTGACGATGATGTGAAAGGCGAGCATGGCGACGAGCCCGACCGCCAGCAGCACGCCGAAGCGGTCCTTCGCCGCGAGCACCGACCGCATCGCGGCGGCGATGGTGACGGTGTAGAGCGCCAGCAGCACGATCGCTCCCGCGAACCCGAACTCTTCCCCGACCGCCGTGAAGATGAAATCGCGTGAGTTCTCCGGGACGAACGCGAGCTGCGTCTGCGTCCCGCGAAACAGCCCTTTGCCGAACCACTCGCCGCTGCCGACGGCGATCTTGGACTGGTTGAGGTTGTATCCGACGCCTTGCGGGTCGAGCTTGGGGTCGAGGAAGACCAGCAGACGCGCGCGCTGGAACGGCTTGAGGATGTGCTCGCTGGCCAGAACCCAGGCGGCGGCGCTGACGACCCCGCCGATGTAGAGGCCGAAGTCCAGCAGGTTGGGTAGCCCGAAGTACAACTCGGCGGTGAGGATCGCGCCGATCACCAGCGTCGTTCCGAGGTCCGGCTGTTTGAGGATCAGGACCGCGGGGATGGCCGTCGCGGCCAGCGGCAACCAGAGCTCTTGGACGCGGCGGTACGTGCCGCGGCACAGCAACGCGGCGATCGAGATCGCGAGCACGACCTTGGCCGGTTCCGAGGGTTGGAATTGGAACGGCCCGACCGCGATCCAGCGCACCGCACCCTGCGCCCCGTGCCCCTTGAAGGTGATGTAGATCAGCAAGCCCAGCGTGACGAGGTAGAGCGGGAGCGCCCAACGCCGCCACACGCGGTAGTCGACGAACGCGGTTCCCAGCATCATCGCGATCCCGACCACGCCGTAGACGAGTTGCTTGCGCCACTCGTCGGCCGCATACGGAGCGTGCAAGGTTGCGGACCGAATGAACACGATGCCGAGCATCGTGATGACGATCGGCGCGATGGCGAGCGGCCAGTTGAACCGGGTGTACCAGGGACGTTCCATGCGTTACCAGACCAAGCCGGCCGGGTGAGGGGGACTCGGCGCATCTTCGTCACCGTCCCGGAGAGCGCCCGCGCCCGCCGCAACCGAACGCGAGCGGATCTTCGCGCACGACTCGCGCGCGTATACGCCCGGGCCGTACGCGAACGGAGAGGGCCTCCTCGCCGCGTTCGACCGGCACTATCTGACGACGATGCGCTAGCTCAGGCCGGCGAGAGCCCCGCGGTGGCCGGCGCGGAGGGGTCGGCTTGACGACGGCGCTTGCGCTTCGCGCGCCCGGGCGCACGCGGCACGCCGTTCGCCGGCGCGTCCGCGGCCGGTTGCGGCGCGGTCCCAGCCGGTTTGCGCGGCGTCGTGCGCCGCGGCATCGGGCGCGCGCGCATCGCCAGGATGGGCACGTTTGCGAGCATCGCGACGCGCTTCTCCTGCTGCTCGAAGGTCACGTCACAGTTCGCCGCGTCGACGTCGACGTAGCGTGAGATCACCTCGATGAGATCGTGCTTGAGCGCCTCGACGACGTCGGGCGCCAGCGAGAGATGATCGGAGAGCAGGACGAGGCGGAGGCGTTCCTTCGCCGTCGCGCTCGACGACGGCTTGCCGAAGAATCGCGCTAGGAACTCGAACACTAGGAGCACTCCGTGCGACGACGTGCGGATTGGCCGAAGGCCAAACGCGAGGTGTCCGCCGTAGGCGGACCCACTATTTGTGGCTCCCGAACAGCTTTTCGATGAACGACCGCTCGCGCGGAATCGCCGGCGGTTCGCTCAGCGCGCCGGTAATCCGTTGTGCGATGCGGCGATACGCCGCGCCGACGGGCGAGGCCGGATCGAGCGCCACCGGCTCGCCGCGGTTGGTCGATACGATCACGTCGGGGGCATCTTCGATCACGCCCAGCAGCGGCAGGCGCAGGATGCTGTTGACGTCCTCGACCGAAAGCATCTTGCCCTTGCGCACCATCGCCGGCCGCAGCCGGTTCACGATCAACTGCACGCTGCGCTCGTCGCCCAACAGGCCGACGACGCGGTCGGCGTCTCGCACCGCCGCGACCTCCGGGGTGCAGACGATGATCGCCTCGTCCGCGCCGGCGATCGCATTGGCAAAGCCCTTCTCGATCCCGGCCGGACAGTCGATGAGCACGAAGTCGAAGCGGTCGCGCAAGGCGCCGATCAGCTCGCGAAATGCGTTCGTGTCGACGTCGTCCTTTTCGCGCGTCTGCGCGGCGGCGAGCAGCCGCAGCGACGGCACCCGCTTGTCGGTCACCAGCGCCTCGTCGAGCGTCGCCTGACCTTCGAGCACGTCGAGCACGTGATGCCGCACCCGCGCTTCGAGGCCCATCACGATGTCGAGATTGCGCAGCCCGACGTCGGCGTCGACCAGCACGACCGATGCACCGCCGGCGGCGAGCGCCGCGCCGGTGTTCGCGGTCGTGGTCGTCTTACCGACCCCGCCTTTTCCGCTGGTCACCACGATCGCACGACCGCGGCGACGGGGGATCGAGCTGGTCGCCGGCGCTTCGGGCGCCATCATCTCTTGCATCAACCGGCCTTCCGGAAAAGTCGCCCGAAGAAGCCGGGCGTGCTGAGCTGGGTGAACGGAACCAGGTCGCCTTCGAGCCGGCGCGCGATCTTGTCGTAGATGATCCCCAGCCGGGACTCGACCTGCAGCCCGATCGGCTCGCCCTTGTTGGTCGTGTCGATCACCTCTTCGTCGTCGGGGACGATCCCGAGCAGTTCGGCCGAGAGGATATCGGTGACGTCGTCGACCGAAAGCATATCGCCGCTGCGCACCATCTCGGGCCGGATCCGGTTGATGATCAGCCGCAGCGGGAGGCTGCGCTCGTGCAGCTTGCCGATCACGCGGTCGGCGTCGCGGATCGCGCTGACCTCGGGCGTGGTGACCACGATCGCCTCGCTCGCTCCGGCGATCGCGTTGCGAAAGCCGTGCTCGATCCCGGCCGGGCAATCGATGAGGACGTAGTCGCACATCTCGCCGAGCTGTTCGATGACCTGCGCGAATTGCAGCTCGCCGATCGCGGTCTTGTCGCGCGTCTGCGCGGCCGGAAGGATCGATAGGTTCTCGATGCGCTTGTCCTTGATGAGCGCCTGGCGCAGCTGACAGCGCCCCTCGACGACCTCGACGATGTCGAACACGATGCGCTTCTCGACGCCCAGCACGAGATCGAGGTTGCGCAGCCCGATGTCCGCATCGACGAGGATGACGCGGTGCCCACGCTTGGCCAGCACAGCGCCAAGGTTGGCCGTCGTCGTGGTCTTTCCAACGCCGCCCTTGCCCGAAGTGATCACGATCCGCCGTGCGCTCATGCGTGTTGTTGCTCCCGGCGGAGGTCCGCCTCGGCGAAGGGGACGACGACGATGCGGTCGCCGACGATCGAGGCGTGCTCGGGACCGCGCGGCTTGTCGCCGGCGTCGCCGCTGGCGATCGCCGTCGCGATGCGTAGCTGCGTCGCCGCCAGCTCGAGTGCGATCACCCGGGCCGCGCGATCGCCCTGGGCGCCGGCGTGCGCCACGCCGCGCAGCGCCCCGAACACGACGATGTCGCCCGACGCGACGAGCTCGGCGCCGGGGTTGACGTCGCCGATGACGACGAGGTTGCCGAGGTTGTGCAGCGCCTGGCCCCCCCTCAGTGTGCCGCGGTGGTAGAGCGTCGAGATGCCGACCGGGAGCGCGCGCGCGGCGGCGGTCTGCGGCAGGGTCACCCCGGCCGAGGCGACGGCGGCGGCGGGCGCGTACTTGCGACGGCGCACCATGTCCTCGCGCGCGCCCGCAAAATCCGCCACCAGCGAGCGCGCGTCGTCGGAGAGCCGGATCTCGCGATCGCGGCGCTGCCGGGGGAGCGGCGCGACCTCCGATGCGGTCGTCGAGGGCACGCCGAGGTACGCCAGGTCCAACTCGGCGACCGCGCCGGCGATCGCATCGACGCCGCTGACGCCGTCGAGGGTGATCCCGTACTCGGCCAACAGGTCGCGAAAGGCCGCGATCTCGTGTGCGGGCGGCTCGAGGATGCCGAGGTTGGCAACCGCCCGGCTCCCACGGTAGAACTCGCCCCGGGCTTCGAACTGCGCGCGCAACTCTTCAACCGCGGCTGCTAAGGCGCGGTCGACGGCGATCTCGAGGCTGCGGCCGCGCCCGCGAACGGTGCTCAACGGCGTCGCTCCTTGACCATGATCGCCCGCGGTTCCCAAGGGCCGGGACTCGCCCCTGCGCGTTCCACACGGAATGCACGGGAAACTTCG
This sequence comes from Vulcanimicrobiota bacterium, assembly GCA_003140215.1. Lineage (GTDB taxonomy): Bacteria > Vulcanimicrobiota > Vulcanimicrobiia > Vulcanimicrobiales > Vulcanimicrobiaceae > Vulcanimicrobium > Vulcanimicrobium beijerinckii. The sequence continues at coordinate 1,056,604 of PLJL01000001.1, forward strand.
GTTGTCCACACACAATCCTCAGATTTTTACGTTAGTAGTGGAGAGCTACGGACCCCCGTCGAACCATAGGGGTCCGGCTCAGACCGGTCGACCGCCATCCGAGGATAGCCCATGCCGTTCCGCCGCATCGTCGTCATCGCCCTCAGTATCGCGATGATGAGTGCCAGCATCCCGTCACCCGTCTTGGCCACGTCGACCTCGACCGAAGTTCAGATCGGTAAGGAGTACGACAAGCAGATCACCGACTCGACGGTGGTAGTGACCGACCCGCTGCTCAACCAGTGGGTCAACGACATCTCCACCAAGCTGTGGGCTCAGACGGCGCGCAAAGACGTCCCGTACTCGATCAAGATCCTCGACGTCGCGGACATCAACGCGTTCTCGACGATGGGCGGCTACGTCTACATCAACGAGGGCACGCTGGACTTCGTCCAGAGCGACGACGAGCTGGCCAGTATCATCGGTCACGAGACCGGCCACATCGAACGGCGCCACGCGGTCACCGCACAGAACAAGGCGTCGATCCTCAACGTGATCTTCGGCGTCGCGTCGCTGTTCTTTCCGCTGGTCTACCGCTTCGGTCAGCTCGCGCAAGCCGGTACACTGGCGCGCATCGCCCGCGACGACGAGAACGAAGCCGACAAGTACGGCCTCATGCTGATGACGCGCGCCGGCTACGATCCCGATGCGATGCCTTCGTTCATGGCGCACCTGGGCGCGGTCGAGTCAACGAATCGCGACCTCATCTCGAAGTATCTCGCCGACCATCCGGACAACAAGAAGCGGCTGGCGAACCTCAACGGGGATCCGGAGCTCAACCCGAACCTGCGCACCGACGACCAACGCGTCGCGCAGGCGACCCACGATTTCGACACGGGCCGCTACAACATCGCGTCAATGAAGTTCTCCGACATCCTCAAGCGCCGGCCCGACGATGCGACGGCACGCTTCCAGCTCGGCCAGTCGCAGCTCGCGCTGGGCCAACTCTCCAAAGGCGAACAAAACCTGGCGGGGGCTGCGGAAAAGGTCTCACCGCAGGCTAAGGCGCTGGCCGACGTGCGCATCAAAGCGCTGCGCGACGCCGAGCGCCGCTTGAACTTGCTCCACCCCGATCTCGCGCCGCTGCGGACGATGCTGGCGACCGCGCAAAGCAACGAGACTCTGTCCGCGACCGCCATCGCGACGCGCCGCCAGGAAGGGCTCGATCAGATCAAGTCCTTGCGGAACCGCATCGAGAACATCGTTTACGGCATCCCGGACCTCTCGCGAGTGAAGCCGCGCAAGGATTCGCGCCTCGACACGCTGCTCCACAACGTCAACACGATGTCCAAATCGCTCGACACCGCGACGAACAAGACCGCCGAAACGATCAGCGGCGTCGGCTCGCTCGAGCGCAACAAAGAAGGCGGGCTGCTCAAAGAGAACGCCGACATTCTCAACGAGCTGTCGGCGCCGCTCAAGCTCGACAACCCGCCGCCGCAAGCCCTGGCGACGTTCCCGTCGTACCCGGGGATGTTCGCATCGATCGGCGCGGCCGACTCGGACATGGTGCGCGGCGTCGACGCCGCGCGCGCGTCGCTGGCGATCCTCGACGTCGGTCTGGGCGATCTCGATCTGTTCGTGCAAGAGCTGCGTCATGCCACGATCGACGTGACGGGCGACCTGGGGATGTCGGACTACCACCGCCTCGAGCCGCTGATGACCAAAGCCGTCGACTCGCTCAACAAGGCCGCGGTCGGCGCGACGCAGGCGTCGCAGCTGTTCAACATGGCGCGCTCGCGCCAGCTCCAGACCCGCATCGACATGCTCGGCGTCCAGGAGTCGGCGGACCGCTACGCGACCTTCCAGCACGCGCTCGACGTGCGCTTCCACACCAAGGGCCTCGACTTCGACCAGCTCGCGCGCGAGAACGTGACGCCCGGACAGGTGGCGGCCGCGGTCATCGTGGGGGCCGACACCAACGCGGCGCCGCAGGCGATCCTGGCCGAGGCCAAGGCGTCGGGCAAGAGCATCGTCGACCTCGCCAACTCGCGCGGGATGTACGCCCAGTCGCTCGAGATCTTCCTCGGGATCCTGTACCTCAACTACACCGACGACCCGGACAAGGAAGCGCGCGGCCGCACGTAACCACCCTCTGCCCAGCGGGGTAGGAGCGTAACGTGAACGCTTCTTCCGCCGCCGCGGCCTTCGAACGCCTGCGTGGATCGCTCAACATCGGGGCCGTGCACGCGGGCGCTCGGCGTCCCTTCAAGTTCTTCGTCTGCGGCGACCCGGCGCTGCTGGGCGAGCTACGGGCGACCCTGCTGGCGGGGCACGACGGGGATTCGATCCCGCCCGAGGCGGCGGCAGCGTTCGAAACGCTCGACCTGCAGCGCAGCGTCGACTCCTCCGACGCCCGAGCGGTGGTCTGCGTCGCGCGGCCCGGCGATCGCGCCACCCTGCCGCTGCAGCGGTTTACCGCCCTGCAGCTGCCGGTCTTCGTGCTCATCCTCGATCCGGCGGCGACGGCGACGACCGGGCCGACCCAGCCGCCGCCGGCGGGCGGCGCCGAGGAATACGTTGTCGACCGCATCGCGATCGAGACGCTGCGCGGACGTTTTCTGCCCCACCTCATCGAGTGCTGCAAGGGGATCGAGGTCGCCGTCGGGCGCCGGCTGCCGGCGCTGCGCGACACGGTCGCGGCGAAGCTCACCCGCGACGCGGCGCTGAGCTCGCTCAAGGTCGCGGGCGCCAGCGCCGTCGTCGACCACATCCCCGTCCTGGGCGTCGTGCTGGGCGCGTTCGCGTCGGGCGCCGACATGTTCGCCATCACCGGGATCCAGATGACGCTCATGCTCAACATCGGGGCGACCTTCGGGCGCGACCCGGACCTCTCGCAGCTCTGGGAGCTGCTGCCCGTGGTCGGGGGCGGATTCGGCTGGCGCGCGCTGGCGCGCGAGCTCTCCGGCTTCATCCCGGTCGGCGGGATCTTCATCAAAGCGGCGATCGCCTACGCCGGAACGGTCGTCGTCGGCGAGGGAGTCACCTTTTACTACCGCAACGGCCGCCAGATGGGCGTCGACGACGCGGCGCGCGTGTACGACGAGGCGAAGGCGACCGCGATGACGTTCGCGCGTGATATCCTAGCGCGCTTTCGCGGCAACGGCGACGGCAAGAACGGCGCTGCCTAAGCGCGGTCGCTCCGGGTGAGTGCGCTCGTTCAGATGCGCACGAGATATTCGAGCAGCGCCTCGTCGCCGAGCGGCGGGTGCTCGTCGCGCAGCGTCGGCCGGACGCGATCGGCGATGCGCGTCGCGAGGCGCATCCGCGCCGCCGGGTCGAGCGTCGCGCGACGGGCCAGAAACCGTTCGATCAACAACCGATCCGCTTCGGCGATGCCGCTCGCGCTGCGCGTCGCGCGTGAGAGATAGGCATCGAGGTCGGCCACCGCGTCGGCGCGGTCGCGCACGACGATCGTTCCGGCCGCGAAGTCACCCAGACGTTTGTTCTCCGGTGAGATCAGCGCGCTGATCGCCGACAGCGCGTAGAAGCCGAGCCCGAACTCGACGATGCGCACGAGGTTGCGGATGATCGCGGCTCCGGCATCGATCGGAAAGCCGCCGTCGCGCACGACCCGCAGGCCCAGCGCGCGCTTCCCCGGGCTGCGTCCCGACCACCACGTCTCGAAGATGATGAACCAGCCGAAAAAGATCAGGAAGAAGAGCAGGACCGCGAACGCGATCCCCCACGCCGCCAGGTTCTTTGCGCCGACCGGGATCAGGCGCACGATACCCTGACCGGCGACCGCGAACGCGAACAGCAACGCGATGGCGACCGCGACTTGTGCGATCAAGTCCACCATGACCGCGAGAAACCGGCTCCCCAGGCCGGCCAGCTCGTAGCGGATCGCGACGGCCTCCCCCGTCCTAATTTCGACGCTGCGCTCCATTTTGAAGGCGCTTCGCCCCTGGCTCCGCGCCCCCCGCGCGCTTTAGCGCGCGGGGCCCCCAAAAGTGCGCGCGCTCGCGATGGTCTCGTGGCGCCATTCCCCCAGGGCGCGCGCTTGCAACCGGGTTGGCTTCGCTCGGGAAGCGAATGGGACGGTATGCGGGAGCGGCGGTTCGTGATTTCGCGGCGGGAGCGGTGGGATCGGCTGGGGGCGTTGGTGGATCGCGCGGCGCGCAAGGGCGTGCGATCGCTGCGTGCCGCCGAGATCGACGAGCTCGCGCTGGCGTACCGGGCGGCGACGAGCGACCTCGCGATCGCCAAGACCCGCGGTGAAGACCCCGTCATCCTCGACCACCTCAACCGGCTCACCGCACGCGCGCACTCGGTCGTCTACGTCGCGACCGCGCGCACCGGCTGGTCGCGGCTGGTCGATTTCATCGTGCGGGCCTTTCCCCGTGAGGTGCGGCGGTCATGGGCCCCGATCATGCTCTGCACCGCGATCACCGTGATCTCCGCGATCGTGGCGTACGCCTCGGTGTCGGCGGACCCGACCAACGTGCACGCGCTCGTCCCCGGGGTCCAGATCCCACGCATGGACAAGGGGCTGCACGACTCGAACTTCGGTTTCGACCGCGCGAACTCGCCCATCGCGGCCACCGAGATCATCACCAACAACGTCCAGGTCGCCGCGGTCGCGTTCGCGGGCGGGATGACGGGCGGGCTCCTCACCGGCTGGATCATCCTCACCAACGGCCTGATGGTCGGAGCGCTCGCCGCGCTCTACGCCAAGGCGGGCTTTTCGGCCGATTTTTGGGCCACGATCGCGCCGCACGGCGTCATCGAGCTCAGCGCGATCCAGATCGCGGGCGGGGCCGGCCTGGTGCTCGCCGCCGGCTACTTGCGTCCCGGCCGGGCGCGGCGCAGCGACGCGCTGGTGGTCGCGGCACGACGGGCCGGAACGTTGGTGATGGGCGTCGCGCTGCTGCTCTGCGTCGCCGGAACGATCGAAGGCTTCGTCTCGCCGATGCGGCTCTCGATCCCGGTACGCGACGGGATCGGCGTGCTCACCGCGATCGGGTTGCTGGCGTATCTCTTGGGCGCGGGCACGCGGCGTTCACAGCAGCCCGCGCGTCTTGACGTCGACGTACGCGTCGAGCAGCGCGATGGTGAGCTCGGCCGCGGGCACGTCGACGACGAGCACCCCGCGATCGCGTAGCGTCGCCACGGCGCGGTCGCGTTCTTCGGACAGCGTCGCCGCGACCGCCGCGCGGTAGGCGTCGTCGGCGTCGAGGGGGACGCGTCGCAGCGCGGCGCCGATCGCCGCGTCATTCATCAACACTACCAGGCAGAGATGCCGCGCGGTCAGCAGCTTCGCCGCGGCCAACACCGCGCCCGACGCGACCGGATCGAACAGATCGGTGAACAGCACGATGAGGCTGCGCCGCTTCAGGGTGCGCCCGATCTCCAGAAACGCGCGCTCGTAGTCGGCTTCCTCGAAGCGCGGCTCCACGTCGGAGAGCAGATCGGTGAGGTGCGCGCTATGCTGCGTCCCGCTCCCCGGCGACAGGCGCGCCAGCACGGTGGAAGCGAACGCGATCACGCCGACCCGATCGGCGGCGAGTCGCGCCATCGCGGCGATCGCGAGCGCGGCGCTGACCGCGTAGTCGAGCTTGCGCCGGTCGCCCAGCCGCGGCGTCATCAACCGGCCCGCGTCGATCGCGACGACGATCTGCTGTGCCCGCTCGACTTCGTATTGCGTGACCATCGGTTTTCCGCGCCGCGCCGATGCCTTCCAGTCGATGGAGCGGAACGCGTCGTCGGTCGTGTACTCGCGCAGGCTGGCGAACTCGCCTCCCATGCCGCGCCGCCGCAGGCGCCGCAAACCCGAGTCGATGAGCTTGGTGCGCGCGACCAGATCGCCGCTGCGATCCAAAGCGGAGAGGTCCGGCATCACGCGCACCGCGACTGGCGCCGCGAAGGCACGGCGCAGCTCGACGATCCCCAGCCGCGACTGGATTCGCGCGTGGTACGAGCGCAGCGCGGTCCGGCCGCGCTCGCGCGGCACGACGCCCAGCGTCAGCTCGGTGCGGGTACGCGGCGGGAGGACGGCCCGCGCCTCGTCCACATCGATCACCAGCCGGTCCGCGGGCGCTTCGACGAGCGCGACGCGGCGTTCTCGCGGCGTACGGTTCACGACCTCATAGCGCAGCACGTCGTGGCGTGCTAGGGCGAGCCGCGGCGGAGCGGCCCGGACGATCTCGACACTGCCTTGCAGCAGCACGACGTCGTAGACGATCAGGATGCCGAACGCCAGCAATGCGACGCCGGCGGCGACCGGCCAGGCGAACGAGCCCGCCAGCAGGTAGCCGACCAGCGCCAGGACCAGCAACGCCGCGACCCCGCGCGGCGCGATGCGCGGCATCAGGTGCGCCCGCGCGACGCGCAGCTCACGTCTCGGGCGCCGCGACGCTGGCCAAAACGCGGGTGATGACCTCGTCGGCGGTCGTCCCGTCGAGCTCCGCTTCGGGACGCACGATGATGCGGTGCGGGAGGACCACCGGCGCGACGTCCTTCACGTCGTCGGGCGTGGCGAACGCGCGGCCGTCCAGATATGCCGCCGCCTGCGCGGCTACCACCAGCGCCAGCGCGGCGCGCGGGCTCGCGCCCAGCGCGACGTCGGGCGAGCTGCGCGTCGCAGCGACGAGATCGTACAGGTACCCTTGCAACGACTCGGCGACGTGGATCCCACGCACCGCTTGCTGGGCCGCCAGCAGCTCCTCGCCGCTGACCACGGTCGTCACGCCGGCGGCGTCGAGATCGCGGGCGTCGAATCCGGCGACCGCGCGCGCGATCAGCGCCCGCTCGTCGGCCGGCGCCGGATAGCCGGTGCGGACGCGCACCAGAAAGCGGTCGAGTTGGGCTTCGGGGAGCGGATAGGTTCCCTCGAACTCGACCGGATTCTGCGTCGCGCACACCAGGAACGGCGGCGCCAGCGGATACGTCGTCCCGTCGATGGTAACGTGGCGCTCTTCCATCGCTTCGAGCAGCGCCGCTTGGGTCTTGGGCGGCGTCCGGTTGATCTCATCGGCGAGCAAAATATTGGAGAAGATCGGGCCGCGGCGCAACGAGAAGGTTGCGCTGCGCTGATCGAAGACGGTCGTGCCGACGACGTCGGACGGCATCAGATCGGGCGTGAACTGAATGCGCCCGTACGTAACGCCCAGCAGCCGGGCCAGAACCCGAACGGTCAGCGTCTTCGCGGTTCCCGGGACGCCTTCGATGAGCGCGTGACCGCCGGCGAGCAGCGCGACGATCAGCCCGAAGCCGACGCGATCAGCGACGACGACGACGCGCGCGAGCCCCTCTCGCAGCCGTTGCGATACTTCGGTCGGGGCTGGTTGCACGGACGATCTCCTCTCGGGCACTGCGGGCAAGTCCGGCGACGGCGACCAAGGCGGCGTCGTCGCGGAGCGGGTCGGTTTGGGCCGCATCGATGCGGGCGGCCAGCGCGCGATACGTCGCGCTCTTGGGCGAACGTGCGAGCGCGCGGCGCGCGTCCGCGAGCAGAGCTTGGCGCGCATGGTCTCGAGCGCGCGCGCGCTGGTACAACGACGCTACCGCGTCGACGAACTCTTCGGAGGTCGGCTCGCGTGGCGCGCGCAACCGGATCGCCGGCCCGAGCGGAACGATGCCGTAAGCGATCCACAACAACGCCGCCAGCCCGACCAGCGCCAGCGCGACGAGCTCCGGTACGGTGAGCGCCTTGTACCACGGCTTCTCGACGATGTCGCCGCGGATCGCTTCGTCGAACGCGACGACGCCGCCCGAGCGGCCGGGCTGTGCGACGAGGTACGCCAGGCGCGCGTCGTCTCCGGCGCCCAACGCGCGGTTCTCGAAGGCTCCGGCGTTTGCGACGCCGATCACCTCGCCGCGGCCGTACCGGTAGCGCACCACCAGCGCCCCGGCACGATCGCGCAGCAACACCTCGATACGCGTACCCTCGAAACGCTTCCCACTGATCGGCTCGAGCCGGTACTTTCCACGGTTCGGCACGCCGGTCACCAGCGTCGACCACGGCCCGCGCAATGCGCCGAGCGGTTCGGTCGCGTCGCCGAGCGCGATGCTCTCATCCTTCGCGTCGTCTTTGTCGACGGTCGGCGTCAAGCCGATGTCGACGAGACGCCCGCCGTTGCGCACCCAGGCGCGCAACGCGTCGCGCTCCGCCGCGCCCCACTGGTGCGGCAGCGTCGGATCCGGGAAGGCGGCGACGAGCGTGTCGACGCCGCTGCCGCCCAAGGCGTCGTGATGCCGGCGGAAGCGTTCGACACGCAGGCCCTCACGGGCAAGCATTTCGTACCACGCACGATAGCCGCCGAAGCTGAAGTCCGCGCTCGCACGCGTCGCCGCCTGCGGGGCTTCGACCCGGCGGTTCAGCAGCGAGACGGCGAACAGCGCCAAGAGCGCAAGTCCCGCAACGATGACGTCCCGCCTCATGCCGGAACCACCACCCGCGCATACTCTTCACGCATGCGCTCGACGAGCGCGGCGTCGACGCCGCGGTCCCCGAACAACGCGATGACCGCGTCGCGTGCGAGCGCGTCGAACGCGGGATCGCGCACGGCGCGGCGCCATTCGCCGGGTGTTCGCGCCGGATCGAAACGCACTCGGCCGCGCTCGTCGAGCGCGCGCAACGCCGAGGCCCACAGGAGCGCCGCCGCTTCGTGATGGCGCCCCTGAGCCGCCGCGGCAAGCGCGCGCGCGAACAGCGTGCGCGAGTCCGCGTCCTCACCCAGCCCGATCGCGCCCCCGCACAGCGGCGCGCTGCGGCGTCCGCCGATACCCGAGGCATAGCGTGCAACCACGACGACGAGCAACGCCGCGGCCGCGATGAGAACGACGATCCCCACGAAGTTCGTGAACGTGCTGTTTCCCACCAGGTGGTTGAGCGGCTCGGTCAGACGCCGCCACAGCTCGTCGATCGCGTCAGCGAGCTGTTCCCACCACGGCTTATCGCCGGGGCGCACGGGCGTCGTTTGATACCGGCCATCGGTGAGGATGCGATGCGCGACGTCGCGCGGATCACCGTGCGTCCATGGTACGTTCATGTCGCCGCCGCAGGCCGAATGGCGCTCATGCGACCGCGGGCGGCGGCTCCGCGACGATGTCGATCCCTTCGCGCCGCACGCGGACGTCGATGGCGTAGACCACGACGAATGCGGCGATGAGGCCTTCGAGCAACACGCTACCGGCGCCGAGGATGGCGAAGTACAGCGCGTCGATGTGCGTCAGCATCGTGGCGACGGCCGCGATGCCGATAATCGGCAACGCCCCGCCCTCGCTGAGCAAAAAGATGACGAGGCCGCCGACGATGGTACGACGGCGCATCCCCTTGGCCGCGCCGCGCCGCAGTCCGTAGCCGATCGCATCGATCGCGTTGCGCGTCTCGGTTACCACCGCGACGGCGGCGAGCTGGTAGGTCATGAAGATCCAGCTTCCGAGCCCAACGAAACCGCCGATCACGATCAGCCCGCCGATCACGCCGACGACGACCGCTACGGGCGTGACGTGCAACGCCGCCAGCGCGATGACCGCGAAGATCAGGATCACATACAGGATCAGCAGCGGGATCGCCGCAATGAAGCCGAGTACGCCGAACACCACCGCAATGAGCAGCTGCTGCGGCCAACGCCGCAAGCCGACGCCATAGGCCTGGGCGAGCGTGATCGAGGCGCCCGCATAGGCGTTCGAAACGACGGTCACGATCGCACTCCACGCCAGCAGCCGCACGCAGACGCTGGCGAGAACGAGCAAAGCGGTGAGGCCGACGGCCGGGCTGTCACCCTCGAGAGCCTGCGCTGCGGCGCGCGAGGCCGGGCCGTTTCCGGCACTGCTCAACACTCGACCCATGTCGGAGAACATGTGGCCGGACCGGGGCGAGACAAATGCCTCGAAGGCGATCAGCGGCACGACGGCCACGGCCAGCACGACCACGATCGGAATGAAGTGCCGGACGAAGATCGTCACCGCGCGGTCGAGCAGCTCGCCCGCGCCCAATGGGCGCAATTCGGTGTTGAGCACGCGCCAAAAGCGTTCGCGCGGTCGCGGCGCGAATCCCGGGACATGGACGTCGGCGGATCGCCGGGTTGTGGCGCTATCCCGTGAAGAGCCTCAAAGCCGAGCCGCTCGGGCGCGTCGCGGTTTTGCCCGACGGCCTGGAGGGCGACCGGACCGCGGCCCTCGTCGTCGAAACGCCGAGCCACGCGCGAGCCGGCAAGCCGTACCGCGGCAAGGAATCGTCGCGGCTGCACCTCACCGGCGACGTGCAGACCGCTGCAACCTACGCCGCGGACGCAAACGTGCTCGTCACGCTGGACCGCGCGGCGCCGCGCTGGTTCGACGCCGGGACAGTATCCGTGCTGCTCGACCTCTGGGTCCACGACGTCGAGGCGCTCGTCGGTGAGGCGCTCGAGCCGCTGCGCTGGCGGCCCAACCTCTACGTCGCGGCGGCGCCGGGTTTCTCCAAGCGCGAGCCCGATCTGGTCGGCACCACCCTCCGTGCGGGGAGCGTCGAGCTGCAGGTCGTCGCCACCATCAAACGCTGCGTGACGCCCACGTACGACGTCACGACCGGCGCGGCGCTGCCGCTCGTCCTCGAGGCGGTCGCCGTGGAACGCGCAAACGTCGTCGGGGTCTATTGCGACGTGCTCGAGCCCGGCGACCTCGCCTGCGGAGACGTCGTCACGATCTCTTGAGGGGCGCTCAGCGTAGCGGCGCCGGCCCGCTCTCGAGCACGGCCTCGATGTCGTGGCCCTGACGGCTCGTGAGAATCAGGTCGCGCCATTCCCACGCGAACATCAGCGCGATCGCATCCGCGATGCCTTCGGGGATCGTGTAGAGGCCAAGCCGAACGTAGTCCGGCCCCCACCGAAACACGGCGGCCAAGAATCCGGGTACGCCCAGGACGAGCAACGCAAACACAGCGGCTGCCAGCAGTGTCGGACGCAGCTCGCGCCACCGGAACGTATGACGCAACCAGCGTCCCAGGGAGCGATGCGGCGCCGTTCCGTCGAGCACGGTCTCCAGCGTCGCAGCAGCGGCGGAGAGCACGAAGATCAGCAAAACGACGAGCAACATTGTGGCGAGCGCAAGCGCGATCACCACAACGATGAAAAACACCACTACGGCGGCGATTCCGCTTCCGACATAACCGCGGAAACTGGTTATCGCGAAGTACACGACCGCAACCACGCCCACCGCCAAGAACGGAATCGCGTAGTCCAACATCGCGATCAGCGCAAAGACGAGCGCCCGGCGATGCCGAAACGCTGCAGCCCACGCGGGCCCGCGACGGTTGGGCTCCCCGACGGTTTCGATCATCACCACTTGCGCGCGGTTATAGACCAGCATTCCTAGGATGAACGCGAAGGCGCTCACGACGCCACTCAGCGGCGCGAGCTGCGTCATGTTGCCGAACGCGTCGGCGAGAACGAACGGCGTCACCACGGCCACAAACCGCCCGAACGTACGATGGACGGCACGGTCGAGAGCCTCGCCCAGCGCGCGCACGTCGTAGTGCGCTGCTGCGGCGATCACAGCACGCGGCGGCCCTCGATGGCGCGCGCGAGGGTGTTCTCGTCGGCGTAGTCGAGATCGCCGCCGATCGGCAAGCCGTAGGCCAGGCGCGTCACCTTGACGCCGCTCGGTGCCAACAGCCGCGAGAGGTACAGCGCGGTCGCCTCCCCCTCGGCGTTCGGATTCGTTGCGACGACGATCTCCGCCGGTGACTCCGTCGCGACGCGGTCGACCAGCTCGCGCACGCGCAGTTGCGACGGCCCGATCCCATCCATCGGAGAGATCAGCCCGCCCAGCACGTGATACCGGCCGTCGTACGCCGACGTCCGTTCGATCGCGAAGACGTCCTTCGCCTCGGCCACGACGCAGATCATCGACGCGTCGCGGCGCACGTCACCGCACACCGCGCACGGATCATCCTCGGTGATCGAGAAGCAGCGCGAACACAGGCGCACCCGCTCCTTGAGCGCCACGATCGCGTCGGCAAGCGCGCCGGCGTCCGCGCGCGAACCGTTGAGCAGGTGAAAGACGAGCCGCGCGGCCGTCTTGGGACCGATCGTCGGGAGCTTGCTGAACTCATTGATCAGCGCCTGAACGGGTCCCGCAATCTGCGTCGAGATGATCCCGCTCCCTTATCTGCGGCGGCGCCGGCGATCGATGCCGCTCACATCATCCCGGGGATCTTCAATCCACCGGTGACCGAGCCCATGCGCTTGGCCGCGAACTCCTCGGCCTTCGTGCGCGCATCGTTGAAGGCTGCAATGATGACGTCCTCGAGCGTCTCGACGTCCTCGGGATCGACCGCTTTCGGGTCGATCGCGATCTTGGTGACGCGAAAGTCGCCGCTCATCGTGACCTTGACCAAGCCGCCGCCCGACGCGCCCTCGATCGTCGCACTCTGGATCTCTTCTTGTGCCTTCGCCATCTCGTGCTGCATCTTGCGCAGCTGGTTCATCATCTGTGGATTCATCGTGTCCCCGTCCTAGGTGAGCTTCTCGAGCGCGTAGCGCATCAGATCGTCGTCGCGACGTTCGCTGCCGCCGTCCGCGACGCCGGTTCCAGCCGATCCGGTCCCGCTCTCGGACGGCGGCGCGGCCGCTCCCAGCGCCACCCGGACCTCCAGGTTCCGGCCCGTAACGTCCGCGATCGCTTTCTTCACGGTCGCCGTCTCGCGTTTGAGGATATCGGCATTGACCGGGTCGGGGACGCGCAGCGTCAGCGTCGTGCCGTCGAGCGCGGCGACGTGCGCGCGCGACAGCGCCGCCCGCAGCGAGCTCTTGTCGCTCTCGGCGCGGGTACGAATGTTCTGCCAGAGCGTGCGCAGCTTTTGCAGCGAGAGCTCCGCATCCGGCGGCGTGGCGGCGGCGGCGGGTTCAGCACGCGGCGGCGGCTCAGCACGCGGCCGCGGCTCGGCACGCGGCGGCTCGACGCGCGGCGCCGGTTCGGGCGCGACCGGCGCGAAGGCGCTGAGCTTGACGGGCGCGCCTTCGAGCGCGGTCAGGCGCGCGGCCAGCGCGTCGAGCGCCGGGTCTTCGGGCGTGAGGATGAAGCGCAGCAAGGCGGCTTCGAGCTCCAGCCGCGCGTTCCCGGAGCCGCGGGCGGCGGCGAGCGCGTCGGAGAGCAGCCGCAGCGCGCGCACCAGGCGGGCTTGCGGCGTCCCGGCCGCGCGCTCGCGGGCGATGCGCGCGTCGTCCTCCGCCAAGTCGCGCGCGAGCAGCTCGGGGTTCACCCGGGCGACGAGCAGGTGGCGGAACTCCGCGACCGTGCTGCGGATGAGTCCGGTCATGTCGGCGCCGGCGTCGGACGCTTCGTCGATGAGGCGCAAGGCTTCGGCCGCACCGCCGTCGAGGCTCACGTCGCGCAGCGCGCGAGCGAACGCGCGGCCCGTCTGACCGAACGCGGCGTCGACCGTCGCGGCGTCGACCGGGCCGTTGGCGAACGCCGAGACCTGCTCGAGCATCGTCAGCGCGTCGCGCAAGCCGCCGTCGGCACGGTAGGCGATCGCACCCAGCGATGCGTCGTCGATCTCGATCCCTTCGGCATCGGCGATCTGACGCATCCGGGCGATCATCGTCGGTATCGCGATACGCCGGAACGCGTAGCGCTGGCAGCGCGACAGGATCGTCGGCGGAAGCGCTTCGGGCGCCGTCGTAGCCAAGATGAAGACCGCCCACTCGGGCGGTTCTTCGAGCGTCTTGAGAAACGCGTTGGCGCCTTCTTTGGTCAGCATGTGCGCCTCGTCGATGATGTACACTTTCTTGCGCATCATCGCCGGGGCGAACTTCACCGCATCGCGCAGCGCACGGATCTCGTCGATCCCGCGGTTCGACGCCGCGTCGATCTCGAGAACGTCGAGCGCGCTGCCTTCCAGAATCGCCACGCAGTTGTCGCAGCTGTTGTCGGGGTGTGCGGTCGGCCCGTTGACGCACTCGATGCAGCGCGCGAGAATCTTCGCCGCCGAGGTCTTGCCCGAGCCGCGCGGTCCGGAGAACAAGTACGCGTGCGCGAGCCGGCCGGTCTCGAGCGCCGTCGTGAGCGTCTTGACCACGGCGTCCTGTCCGACCAGGTCGGCGAACGCCCGCGGCCGCCAGGTTCGGTAGAGCGACACCCGCTTTGATTTCTCGCTTTTAACCCTGAGCCTTGTCGAAGGGTCCTTTTTAACCCTGAGCCTGTC
>PLJL01000003.1 GCA_003140215.1 Vulcanimicrobiota bacterium
ACGGACAACACAGAATCTGAGCCGTCCTGAGCCACGTCGAAGGACGAAGCATGGGCCACGATCCGTCTTAGGACTCGCTAGGCTTTGAGCTCGATGTCGACGCCGGCGGGAAGGTCGAGGTGCATCAGCGCGTCCATCGTCTTGGGCGACGCCTGGAGGATGTCGATGAGGCGCTTGTGGGTGCGCATCTCGAAGTGCTCGCGCGATTTCTTGTCGACGTGCGGGGAGCGGTTTACGCAGAACCGGTTGATCTCCGTGGGGAGCGGCACCGGACCGCTGACGAACGCCCCGGTGCGCTTCGCCGTATCGACGATGCGCTCCGCAGACTGATCGAGCACGCGGTGATCGTACGCCTTGAGCCGGATACGAATCTTCTGCTTAGCCATGTTCCTTAGTCCGACACGGAAGTGACGACGCCCGCACCGACGGTCCGCCCGCCCTCGCGGATCGCGAAGCGGAGGCCCTCTTCGCACGCGATGGGGGTGATCAGCTCGACGTCCATCTGAACGTTGTCGCCGGGCATCACCATCTCGACGCCCTCGGGAAGCTTGATCGTCCCGGTGACGTCGGTCGTGCGGAAGTAGAACTGCGGGCGGTAGTTGGCGAAGAACGGCGTGTGGCGGCCGCCCTCTTCTTTGGAGAGGACGTACACCTCAGCCTTGAACTTCTTGTGCGGCTTGATCGAGCCGGGTTTGGCGAGCACCTGACCGCGCTCGATGTCGTTGCGCTCCACGCCGCGCAGCAACACGCCGACGTTGTCGCCGGCGATGCCCGCGTCGAGCAGCTTGCGGAACATCTCGATCCCGGTGACGACCGTCTTGCGGCTCTCTTCCTTGAGACCGACGATCTCGACTTCTTCGCCGACCTTGACCTGGCCGCGCTCGACGCGTCCGGTGCCGACCGTGCCGCGGCCGGTGATCGTGAAGACGTCTTCGACGGGCATGAGGAACGGCTTGTCGACCGGACGCTCCGGCGTCGGGATGTAGTCGTCGACCGCATCCATGAGCTTGAAGATCGGATCCGCGTCGGGATCGTCACGCTTGCCCGAGCTGTTGAGTGCCTTGGTCGCCGAACCCCGGATGAACGGGATGTTGTCGCCGTCGTAGTCTTGCTTGGAGAGCAGCTCGCGGACTTCCATCTCGACGAGCTCGAGCAGCTCCTCGTCGTCGACGAGGTCGACCTTGTTGAGGAAGACGACGATCTTCTGGACGCCGACCTGCTTCATGAGCAGCACGTGCTCGCGNNATGTTCTTGATGTAGTCGGCGTGACCGGGGCAGTCGACGTGCGCGTAGTGACGCTTCGCCGTCTCGTACTCTTGGTGCGAGATGGCGATCGTGATCCCGCGCTCCTTCTCCTCGGGCGCGTTGTCGATGTCGTCGACGTTGCGCTTCTGGATGCTGGAGTGCTCGGTCGCGAGGCAGTTGATGATCGCAGCCGTAAGCGTCGTCTTACCGTGGTCGACGTGACCGGTCGTCCCGATGTTGACGTGCGGCTTCGACCGCTCGAACTTTGCCTTTGCCATGATGCCTTGCTCGTGTGTCCTTTATGATGCGCGTGCTGTGGTGTGGATTCTCGTGTGCGCGCTAGCCGCCCGCTCTAGGGTTTCTAGCGCTTCCGACGTGGAGGGTCCCCGCCCTTGGGCGGTTCGTCCTCGCCGTCATCCCCTAGGCGGTCGCGAGTTTTTTTCCTTGCGCCTTGGCGACGATCTCTTCTTCGACCGACTTGGGCGCTTTCTCGTAGCGGGCGAATTCCATCGTGTAGGTCGCGCGGCCCTGGGTCGCGCTGCGAAGGTCGGTTGCGTATCCGAACATCTCGCTCAGCGGAATGTTCGCCTTGATCACGACCGCGCCGCCCACCGCCTCGTCCTGCGACTGAATTTGGCCGCGACGGCGCATGAGATCACCGTTGACCGCGCCCATGAAGTCGCGCGGGGCGGTGACTTCGACGCCCATGATCGGTTCTAGGAGAATCGGGCCCGCCGCGCGATTCGCCTCTTTGAACGCCATCGAGCCGGCGATCTTGAACGCCATCTCACTCGAGTCGACGTCGTGGTACGAACCGTCGAAGGCCGTCACCTTGAAGTCGAGGACCGGGTAGCCCGCGAGCACGCCGGACTCGGCCGCCTCGCGGATCCCTTCCTGGACCGGTTTTTGATACTCTTTGGGGACTGCGCCGCCGACGATGGCCCACACGAAGACATAGCCGGTGTTCGGTGCGCCCGGTTCGAGGCGGATCCAGACGTCGCCGTACTGGCCCTTACCGCCGGTCTGCCGGATGAACTTGCCCTGTTTCTCGACCTTCTTCGTGATCGCTTCTTTGTACGCGACCTGAGGCTTGCCGACATTCGCTTCGACCTTGAACTCCCGCTTGAGGCGGTCCAGGATGATCTCGAGATGCAGCTCGCCCATCCCCGCGATGATCGTCTGCTGAGTCTCCTCGTCGGTCCGCATGCGGAACGTGGGATCTTCTTGGGCCAGCCGCGTCAGCGCGATGCCGAGCTTGTCCTGATCGCCTTTGGTCTTGGGCTCGATGGCCTGCGAGATGACCGGCTCGGGGAACACGATGTTCTCGAGCAGGATCGGATGCTTCTCGTCGCACAGCGTGTCGCCGGTGCGGGTGTCGCCCAGTCCGACCGCGGCCGCGATGTCGCCGGCGCCGATCGCGTCGATGTCTTCGCGATGGTTCGCGTGCATGCGCAAGATGCGCCCGATGCGCTCCTTGCGGCCGTTGCGCGCGTTGTACACGTAGGTGCCCTTTTCGAGCACGCCCGAATAGACCCGGAAGTACGTCAGGTTGCCGTACGGGTCGGTCGCGATCTTGAACGCCAGCGCCGAGAAGTATTCCTCGTCACGCGGCTGGCGCGTCATCTCGGAATCGTCCTTGGGATCCTTGCCGGTGATCGGCTTGGCGTCTAGGGGCGAAGGCAAGAAGTCGACGACGGCGTCGAGCAGCGGCTGCACGCCCTTGTTCTTGAAGGCCGAGCCGCACAGCATCGGCAGCACCTTGCCCTTGATCGTCGCCGCGCGCAGCGCCTTGTGCAGGCGCTCGATCGGGATCTCCTTGCCGTCGAAGAACATCTCGAGCAGCGCATCGTCTTGTTCGGCGATCGCCTCGATCAGGTGCCGGCGCCAGGTCAGCGCCGTCGTGTAGAGCTCGCCGTCGGCGGTGGTGACCGGGGTGTGGTCCATCGTCGAGCCGGCGTCATCGGTGTAGACGATCTTGCTCATCGTGAACAGGTCGACCACGCCCTGGAAGTCGGCTTCGGCGCCGATCGGCACTTGGATCGGGGTCGCCGGCGCGCCGAGGCGCTCGCGGATCTTGTCGACGCAATTGAAGAAGTCGGCGCCGACGCGGTCCATCTTGTTGACGAATATGACGCGCGGGACGGCGTATTTGTTGGCCTGGCGCCACACCGTCTCGGATTGCGGCTGCACCGCGGCGACCGAATCGAAGAGCGCGACGAGGCCGTCGAGCACGCGCAACGAGCGCTCGACCTCGACCGTGAAGTCCACGTGGCCTGGCGTATCGATAATATTGATGCGAGTGTCGCGCCAGGTGCAAGCGGTCGCAGCGGACGTGATCGTGATCCCGCGCTCCTGCTCCTGAACCATCCAGTCCATGGTAGCGGCGCCGTCGTGGACCTCGCCGATCTTGTGCGTGCGGCCGGTATAGAAAAGAATCCGCTCCGTCGCCGTCGTCTTGCCGGCGTCGATGTGAGCAGCGATCCCGATATTGCGGGTGTGTTCGAGCGGATAGTCGCGCTTGAGAGCCATGGTGGTGCTAAGGGCTGCCCATCACCAACGGTAGTGGGCGAAAGCTTTGTTGGCCTCTGCCATCTTATGCGTGTCCTCGCGCTTCTTGATGGAGTTGCCCTGGTTGTTGGACGCGTCCATCAATTCGTTCGCGAGCTTTTCGGTCATCGACTTGCCGGGGCGCGCGCGCGCATAGCTGATCAGCCAGCGCATCGCCATCGCTTGACGGCGGTCCGGACGGACCTCCATGGGGACCTGATAGGTCGCACCGCCGACGCGCCGGGGGCGAACCTCGACTAGCGGCATCGCGTTGCCGAGCGCCTGCGTGAAAACGTCCATCGGATCGCGCCCGGTCTTGGTCGCGACCAGCTCGAGCGCATCGTAGGTGATGAGCTCGGCGACCGACTTCTTCCCGCGCAGCATCACCTTGTTGATGAAGCGTGCGAGTACTTTCGAGCCGAATTTCGGATCGGGCAGAATCGGTCGTTTGGGGACGGGGCCCTTACGCGGCATGACTACGCGCTTCCTTACTTCTTCTTGGCGCCGCGCTTGGCGCCGTACTTCGAGCGGCCTTGCTTGCGGTTCGCGGCGCCCGAAGTGTCGAGCGTGCCGCGGATGATGTGATAGCGCACCCCGGGGAGATCCTTGACGCGGCCGCCGCGGATGAGGACGACCGAGTGCTCCTGCAGATTGTGCCCGATACCTGGGATGTAGGCCGTGACTTCCTCACCGTTGGTGAGGCGCACGCGGGCAACCTTACGGAGCGCCGAGTTCGGCTTTTTTGGGGTGATCGTCTTGACCTGAGTGCACACGCCGCGACGCTGCGGGTTCCCCGCGACCTCGAAGGTACGGTTGGGCAGATCGGGGTGACCCGGCTTGGGCCCGGTCGAAACGACGCGGAAAGCGGGGGTCTTGACCTTTTTCTGCTGTTTCTCGCGGCCCTTACGGACCAGCTGGGAGATCGTCGGCACTCAGTACTCCGGAACGCACACGAAAGCGGCCGAACCACGGCGGTCCGGCCGGAACCTCCGAAGCATACCAGAACCCCCACAGCCGGTCAAACGGCCTAATGTCACCCTATCGGCCCCAAGTAGAAAT
>PLJL01000007.1 GCA_003140215.1 Vulcanimicrobiota bacterium
CGGCTAACCTATCAGCATGACATTGAAGACCCTGGCGGAGGCTGGGGTCTTCTCTTAGAACCAGGCCTTCATGCCCAGTTCGATCGACGTGAAGTACGAGCGTGCGTTCAACGGGACGACGCGTCGCATCTATCAACTCCTGAGCGAGATGGGCACCTCGGGGGATGCGATCTGGCCGTTTCCCTCGCAGCCGTTCATGCGCAGCCCGGGGCCGCTCACACCGGGGACGACCGAGGAGTGGCACGGCCCGATCCATGCAGTGCTGGCCGAGGTCGAGCCCGAGAAGCGGATCGTGTGGAAGATCGACAGCCCGGGCGTCGAGGGCACGCATACATTCGAGTTGGAGCAGCAAGGGCGTCGCGTCGTGCTGCGGCACCGGCTGACGGCGACGCTTTCCGACACCGACGGGCGCGTGGTGTGGAAGCGTTATGAGGAGCCGCACGAGCGCGCGATCGAAGGGCTCTTCGACAAGCTGACCCGCGTCTTGAAACGCTAACTACTGCTCCTCGGCCGCGCCGACGGCGACCGCGACCGAAAGCGAGCCGAATTCCGGGCCGCGGTACAGGCCGCGCGTCGGGCTGACGTCGCCGTAGTCGCGGCCGACCGCGACGAGCACGAAGGCGTCGTCGACGATCCGCTCGTTGGTCGGATCGAACCCCACCCAGCCGTAGGGCGGCAGAAAGGCCTCCGCCCAGGCGTGCGAAGCGTCGGCGCCTAGCGCGGGCGTCGCCCCGCTGAAGATGTAGCCGCTGGCGTAGCGGGCCGGGATGCCGCGGCTGCGGGCCAGCGCGATGAGCACGTGCGCGAAATCCTGGCAGACGCCGGTGCGGGCCGCGATCACCTCATCGACCGTCGTGCGCACGTCGGTCGTCCCCGAGCGGTATTCGAAGTTGCGGTAGACGAAGGCGCCCGCCGCAAGGAAGAAGGCGGCGAGGTCCCCGTCGCGCGGAGCGATCGCGTCGGCGAGCGCGACGACGGTGGGCCCCACCGAGACGTACGGCGTCGGCCGGCGGAAGTCGCGCAGCTCGACGGTGTGCGGGTCGGCATCGAGGCGCGCGGCATCGACACCTTGCGGGATCGTGCCGCCGCGCGTCGGCAGCGTCACCACGTGCGAGCTAGCCACGATGTGCAGCTCGTCGTGTTCGGGGACGATCCCGAAATGTTGCACGTCGTTGCCGAAGCGATCGACGTACGAAAACACACGGGCCCCCGGCCGCACGTCGAGCGCGTAGCGCGTGCAGTACTGCTGAAGGTTGGTCCGCGGCTGCAAGTGGACGACCGTGTAGCTCTCGGTCACCGCGCGCGGATAGCGGTAGACCGTTTCGTGATCGATGGTATATTCCACGGCTAACCGGCCAGCGCGTCGCTGTGGAGCAGAGCCGGCGCGACGACCGGAACGCGCGGGAAGTACACGCTCTGGATCGCGGCGATGAGCGACTCGATCGTCGTTAGGATGCGCCGGACGAACGGGTGCAGGCCCTCGGCCACGAGATCGTCGGCATTCGCGAAGTTGAGGCTCGCGCACAAGCGGCCGGCTTGCTTCTCGGCGTCGTCGCCGTACGACCCACCGGGGCTACCCGAGATCCGATGCAGCGCGGCCTCGACCTCATTCGCGCAAAAGGCGAGCGAGCGCGGAAAGGTAGCGTTGAAGACGAGGAATGCCGTCGCATCACGTGCGCTCTGCAGGTGCGTCGCGGCCTGCGCGAACGGGAAGCTCGCGCTCGACATCTCGAGCATGCGCTGCCACTCCGGCCAGGGGTCGTCGAGCGATTCCGCAGTCGACAGGATGCGCGCCTCGAGCGAACCGCGTTCGAGGAATCGCCCCAACTGCATGAAGTACCAGCCGTCCTCGCGCAGCAGCGTGGCGGCACTGACCCCCGCGATCGCCTGACAGCGGTCGCGCACGCGCCGCAGGAAGCGCGACGGGCTGCCCTCGCGGATCGAATCGGCGCTCTCGGCGCGGACGTCGAGGTACAGCTCGTTGATGTGCTCCCATACCTCGGTCGAGAGCTCGGAGCGCAGGCCGATCGCGTTGCCGCGGGCGGTGCCGATGCACGAGACGATCGACGATGGGTTCTCGGCGTCGAAGACGCAGCGTGCGAGCGCGTCGGTCGCCGCGCGTGTGCCCAAGCGGACCGCGGCCGGATGGGTAAAGGTCGCGATCGCGATCGCGGTGCGCCACGAGCGCTCGGCCCACGTACCGCCGGCATACTGATCCATCGAGCGCGTGTAGGTTACGTCGAGCACGCGTGCGACGGTCTCCGCACGCTCGACGTTGCGGCTGAGCCAGAAGAACGCTTCGGCGTGCCGGCTAAGCACGGTTGTCCTGCGCTGCGAGAACCCAGGTGTCCTTGCTCCCGCCGCCCTGCGACGAGTTGACGACGAGCGATCCTTCGCGCAGCGCGACGCGGGTGAGCGCGGCCGGCGGCACGTCGACCGTCTTGCCGTAGAGGGCGAAGGGCCGCAGATCGATGCGGCGAGGTGCCAGCACGCCGTCGGCGAGCGTGGGGTGCGACGAGAGCTGGATCACCGGCTGCGCGATGTAGCTGCGCGGGTCAGCATCGATCAGGCGCGCAAATTCGGCGCGCTGCGTTGCGGTCGAGGCCGGACCGATCAGCATGCCGAAGCCGCCCGAGCCGTTGGTTCGCTTGACCACCAGGCGCTCGAGGTTGTCGATGACGTGCCTGCGCGAGGCGGGATCGGAACAGTCCAGCGTCTCGACGTTGTCGAGCAGCGGTTCCTCGCGCAGGTAGAAGCGGATCATCTCGGGGACGAAGCGGTACAGCGCCTTGTCGTCGGCGATCCCGGTGCCGATGGCATTGGCGAGCCCGACGTTGCCCGCGCGATACGCGTTCATGAAGCCGGCGACGCCCAGGGTCGAGTCGCCGCGGAAGTAGAGCGGGTCGAGGAAGTCGTCGTCGATGCGCCGGTAGACGACGTCGACGCGCTGCAGACCGCGCGTCGTCCGCAGGTAGACCAAATTGTCGACGACGATGAGGTCGCGGCCCTCGGCCAGCGGCACGCCCATTGACCGTGCCAGCATGGCGTGCTCGTAGTACGCGGAGTTGTAGATCCCGGGGGTCAGGACGATCACGTTGGGTTCGCGCGCTCCCGCCGGGGCCGCTTCGCGCAGCGTGCGCAGCAGACGCAGCGGATAGTCGTCGACGGGTTCGATGTGGTAGCCGTCGAAGAGCTGCGGGAACGTGCGCTTGAGCACGTCGCGGTTTTCGAGGACGTATGAGATCCCCGACGGCGTGCGCACGTTGTCCTCGAGCACGCGCGCAGTGCCGGTCTCGTCGCGGATGAGGTCGATGCCGCTGACGTGGATGTAGACGTCGTGGAGGACGCGCACGCCGAGCATCTCGCGCGCGAAGAGGTCCGAGGAGTACACGAGCTCGCGCGGGATGCGCCCCTCGCGCAGGATGCGCGCCTCGTGGTAGACGTCGCAGAGGAAGGCATTGAGCGCGCGCACGCGCTGTTCGACGCCCTTGGCGATGCGCTGCCACTCGGCGTGCGAGAAGATGCGCGGGATGGGGTCGAACGGGAAGATGCGCTCGGTCCCGGTGGACTCGGCGTAGACGGTGAACGTGACCCCACGCCGGAGCAGGGCGGCATTGATCGCGCGCACGCCGCTCACCAGCGCGTCAGGTTCGACTGCGGCAAGGGTCTGCGCCAAGCGCACGTAATTGGGCCGCGGCGTCGTCGCGTCGGCGAAGAATTCGTCGAAGACGTCGCCCACGTCGGGGCGCTGCGCAAGATCCAGCACTGTGCTTCCTCCCTTTCCCCAGCGGGCGCCGGCCGCACCGTTCGACAGATGGCCAAGGGTGGCCGCGGCAGCGCGCATAACGACCCACCCCGATGACGACGACGTCGCTCCGCGTGCGAGTCGGATGTGAGTTCGGGTACGAGACGGTCGGTGAGACACCGGCCGTGGTCTTGGTTCGCCCGGAGGGGGTCGGCCATCGAATTCGGACCGAGAACTGGTCGACGCGTCCGAACGTGCCGTACCACGACTTTCGCGACCTCCACGGCAACCGCGCTCGCCGCCTCACGCTGCCCGCCGGGCGGACCCTTATGCGCTACGACGCCGAGGTGGATATCTCGCCCGACCCCGCTGAGACGAACCTCGCGGCGCGGGAGCGGCCGGTCCACGAGCTGCCCGACGACGTGCTCGTGTACACCCTGCCGAGCCGCTTCTGCCCCTCGGACGAGCTCTCCGACGAAGCCTGGCGGCTTTTCGGGGGCGTCGCACCGGGCTGGAACCGGGTGCAGGCGATCTGCGACTACGTCCACGGCGCGCTGACCTTCGGCTACGGCACCAGCCAACCGCTCACGACCGCTGCGGACGCGCTGCGCGCGCGGGCCGGCGTCTGCCGGGACTACGCTCAGGTCGCGGTCACGTTTTGCCGATCCCTCAATATCCCGGCGAGGTACACGTTCGGCTACCTGCCCGACATCGACGTTCCGCCGCCGGACACGCCGATGGACTTCTGCGCCTGGTTCGAGGCCTATCTGGAGGATCGCTGGTGGACCTTCGATCCGCGCAACAACGCCCGGCGCGTTGGCCACATGGCGATAGCGCGGGGACGCGATGCCATCGATACTGCGATGGTGACGACATACGGCACCGCCCGGCTGGAGACCATGATCGTGTGGGCCGACCCCATTGACTGAGGGTCCGATCGTCCGCGCGTCCTACCTGCTGCGGCAGCACTTTCGCTACGAGTACCCGGGCCCGATCCGCAAGCTGCGCCATCGGCTGGTGATCGCGCCGCCGGGCGCATACGGAGATCAGCGGCTGCTCTCGGACCGGCTGGTGATAACCCCCGATGCGGCCGTCCGCTGGGGCGAGGACGCCTTCGGCAACGCGGTGGCGCGCATCGCGGCACCGCACATCGACGAGGCGATCGAGCTCGACTACGAGGCGGTGGTCGAACGAAGCGCGGGTGCGAAGCCCACGGTCCCCGCGCGCTGGTTCGTCGACCCGCGGTTTCGCGACCCCTCGGCGCTCACGCAGCTCGACCGTACGCTGCATCGGGCGGCGCTGCGGCTGGTGCGCGAGGGCGACGATCCGTATGCGCTCGCGACGAGGATCAACGAGTTCGTGTACGCGCACATGCACTACGTTCCCGACGTCACCAGCGTCGTCACGACCGCGGCGCAGGCGTACACGCTGGGCGTCGGGGTGTGTCAGGACTACGCCCACATCATGATCGCGCTCGCACGCGCCTGCGGGCTCGCCGCGCGCTACGTCTCGGGTCACCTCCTGGGCGAAGGCGGCACGCACGCGTGGGTCGAGATCGTAGCCGACCCGCGCGGCAGCCGCACTGCGCCCGTGTGGGGCTTCGACCCGACGCACCGCCGGGAAACCACGCTGTCGTACCTGTTCGTCGCGGCCGGCCGCGACTTCGCCGACGTCACGCCGACCTCGGGCCGATTCCTCGCTCCGTACATCGGTACGTTCACGACCTCGCGCTCGGTCGACGTCGTCTCCGCGGAGTACGTCGCCTAACGCGCTGAACCGGGGTCAGCCGAAGGCGCTCTCGCCGGTGATCGCCTGGCCCAGGATCAGGGTGTGGATCTCACTGGTTCCCTCGTAGGTCAGCACGCTCTCGAGATTGTTCATGTGCCGGATCACCGGGTACTCCAGCGTGATTCCGCTGGCCCCGAGGATGGTGCGCGCTTCCCGGCAGATCGCCAGCGCTTCGCGCACGTTGTTGAGCTTGCCGAAGGAGACGTGCGACGCATGCGCGCGCCCGTCGTCCTTGAGCCGGCCGACGTGCAGCGCGACCAGCAATCCTTTGTTGATCTCGAGCATCATGTTGACCAGCTTCTCTTGGGTGAGCTGGAACGCCGCGAGCGGCTTGTCGAACTGCACGCGCGTCTTGGCGTACTCGAGCGCGCTCTCATAGCAGGCCCGCGCCGCGCCGAGCGAGCCCCACACGATGCCGTAGCGCGCCTCGTTCAAGCACGACAGCGGGCCGCGCAGCCCCGACACGTTGGGCAGGATCGCGTCGGCGGGGATGCGGCAATCTTCGAAGCTCAGCTCCGAGGTGATCGACGCCCGCAATGAGAGCTTCTTCTCGATGTTGCGCGTGGTGAAGCCCTTGGTGCCTTTGGGCACGAGGAAGCCGCGCACCGCGCCGCTGCGATGCCCGTCTTGCGGGTCGAGGCGCGCCCAAACGACGGCCACGTCGGCGATCGAGCCGTTGGTGATCCACGCCTTGGACCCGTTGAGCACGTAGTCGGAGCCGTCGCGGCGCGCGACGGTACGCATGCCACCGGGGTCGCTGCCGAAGTCCCACTCGGTGAGGCCGAAGCAGCCCAGCGCGTCACCGGCAGCCATCCGTGGCAGCCAGGTCTCTTTCTGTTCGTCCGAGCCATGCGCCCAGATCGCGTACATCGCGAGCGACCCCTGCACGCTGACGAACGAGCGGAAACCGGAGTCGCCGGCTTCGAGCTCGAGGCAGGCCAGGCCGTACGCAACCGCGCTGGTCCCCGCGCAGCCGTAGCCGTGGAGGTGCATCCCCAACAGCCCGAGGTCGCCGAGCTCCTTGGCCATCGCGCGCGGAAAGGTATGGTCCTCGAACCAGTCGGCGATGTGCGGCAGCACGCGGTCGCGCACAAACGTGCGCACCGTGTCGCGAATCAAGCGCTCGTCGTCGGTGAGCAGCGCGTCGATCCCGAGGAAGTCGGTCGGCGAGGGCGCCGGAACGTCGGCGCGCTGCGGGTGGCTCGCGGTCGTGCTCATCCCAAGCGCCTTCGGTCGGCCGGGCGGTGCTCCTGGGGCTGGAGCGACCCCATTGAGCGGCCAACTACATAGCAGGGTATAGCATCTATAGGCTAGAATGGGTCGTTTACCGTTCCGAGCGCCTTTCGCTCCGGGCGGTTTTAACCATTGCGCGCCGTCGGGGGAGGCAGGGTGAGGGCAATGCGGACGCGACTCGGGGTGCTCCTCGGGCTCATGCTGTTGGTTCCAGCGTGCAGCGGTCGCCATAGCAGCGCTACCCTGGTCCCGCGAACAGTCACGGTACCGACGGTCCAGTCGGTGTCTCCCGCTTCGATTCCAGCTCCGGAAATGGCGCGGACGGCAATTTTGCCGGCCACGATGATGTCGTCGATTCGGCAGCCTAAAAGCGCGATCCAGCCGCTCGGGTGGACGCAGATTCCGGGTGGCGCGAGTTTCGTTGCCGCCAGTCCCGACGGCTCGATCTGGGTGCTGTCAAACCAGGGCGCCGGCCCGGATCAATCGATCTGGCACTATGCCAACGGAGCCTGGTCGAACATCTCTGGCGGCGCATTGCGTCTCGCAGTCGCTCCCGACAACACGCTGTGGGCGGTCACCGCAGCCGGCGGAATCTATCACTACACTGGGTCCTGGGCGCAGATCGCCGGCGGCGCGAGCGACATCTCGGTGGGTCCTGACGGGTCGGTGTACGTCATATCGAACCAAGGCGGCGGCCCATTCGGCCGCGGCGCCTGGAAGTACGCGAACGGCGCGTGGACGCAGCTTCCGGGTGGCGGCGTACGCGTCGCTGCATCTTGGGACCTCGGGACCTACCTCGGCAACATCATCCCCGGCACGCTGTGGGTCCTCAACACGCCGGGCGATCTCTGGTACTGGAGCGCTGCGAACGGCTTCCATCTGCTCGGCGGCGGTGGCGTCGAGATGGCGCCGACCACGAGCGGCGGGATCTTCGTGCTCGGATTTCCGCAAGGCCCGAACGGCTATCCGCTCTACTACAACGACTTGAGTACCGGAACGTGGACGGCGATGGCCGGCGGCGGAGTCAGCATAGCGACCGACAGCAGGCACATCTATGCTGTTGGCACTGCGGGCGGCATCTATACCGCGCCTGTCGCCCCCGTCGCGCCCCCGTCGGCGACTTCGATCGTCTTAACCGGTCCGTCTAGCGATCCGCACGTCCTTGGGTCGCAGAGCAGCGGTTATCGACTGATTGGGAATCAGCCGTACACGTTCACGGTAACGGCCCTTGACGCGAGTGGAAAAGCCATTTCAGGTCCGGCGGCACCGACGTGGATCGTTCAGAGTAGTTCCAGCGCGCTGGTCGTGACGCCCGTTGCCGGAAATCCCAATGCATATACAGTTCGCGCGCGCAGGTTTAGCTCGACTCCTGTGATTCTAACCGTCACGGCGTCGAATAGCAGCAGCGCGTTTGCCAATGTTGCGTTTACAACCATTCAGGAACTTTGGGTGGCGAACGCCTACAACTCGACGATTACCGGCTATGCAGGGCAGCCGCCGGTGCAAATCCTAAGTGACACGATCACGCGTTCGTCCGGCATACTGGGGCCTACCGGCATCGCGTTCGATGACTACGGCCGCATGTGGGTTACAAACTTCTACAACGTGACGATGTTTGCCGGATCTACGGCGGTTCCGGCGGACACGATCACGGCCGGCCTTACTCGTCCGAGCGCTCTGGCGTTTGATTCCAGCGGCACTCTGTGGGTTGCTGATTGGGGGCTATCGGGCGCCGGGATGGTCAACTCGTATGCCGGTACTTCTCAGCTGCCAGGTACGATCACCAATCCCGACAGCTCGATCACGGGGTTGTGGGGTCCTCGCTACCTGGCTTTCGACGCAGCGGGAAACCTGTGGGTCGCGAACGGCGGCGGAAACGTCCGGACCGTGACCGCATATTCCGGCACCACCCAGCTCACAGGGAGTACGATAACGGTTGGTGGTCCGTGGGGGCTTGCGCTCGACGGGAGTGGTGCTCTTTGGGTCGCCAGCAGCACGATCAACCCATACTCTGGTTCGACGCTAATTTACGGAAACACGATCACCGATGCGGTCAATCAGCCAGCCGGCATTGCGTTCGATGCGAGCGGGAATCTTTGGGTCGCAAACAACGGCAACAATACAGTCACGGCGTACGCCGGCACATCGCAGCTCACCGGGAACACCATTACAGCTACCGCGGGAATCAATGGGCCCATCGGATTGACCTTCGCTCCTCCAGCGACCTTGCCGGTCAATCCACCGCCGCCTCACCCCTCGCCTCCCCCAGCTCCCGTCGTCGCGACTCCGTCATCGGTCGCGTTTTCGGTGGTCGGAACGGGCTTCCAACTCGTCAGCGTGAGCCAAGCCGGATACTTCGGCGATTGGTCGAGTACGAACAGCAATCCGTCGGTCGCGAGCGCAACGCAGTCGGGGGCCTCGGTTGTCATACGGCCCCTCGCTGCAGGCACCACTGTGGTTCGCATGATCAACACTCCCGGCCAATTCGTCGACATCCCGGTCACGGTTTCGATCGGCGGTGCGGTCGTCGTATCACCGTCGTCGCTCACCTTTGGCAATATCGGCACGGCATATAATCAGACCGTAGCGCTGAGCCAGGCGAACTACTCTGGTACCTTCAGCGTCTTCGTGTTCGACTCGAGCGTTGTGAGCGCGTCCATATCGGGCAACACGCTGACGGTCACTCCGCTGAACAGCGGTTCGACGGTCGTGCGCGTGGGAGGCGGGAGTGGGCAGTTTGGGGACGTGTCGGTCGGGGTTACCATTTCAAACGTCAACATCCATGCCACTCGCCGAGGTGCACGATGAGACCAACACTACTCGCCCTCGGGGTCGCAATCGCTCTCGCCGGCTGCGCTCAGCGTAACGTCACGATCCCTCCTGCCGGCGCGGTTGCGTCGCCGTCGACTGGAACGACGGCGCCGTCAACGATCTCGATCACGATCCCAGCGCCTCAGCAGACGAGCAGCGCCGCTAGGAAAGCGTCATACATATCAACCGCATCCAACTCGATGGTGCTTACGCCGCAAGGTCAGCCGCAGATCGTGATGCCGCTGTCAACGACTACCCCGGGTTGCCGCACGCTCAACGGCGCCCGCATCTGCACGTTCCGCATCAGCTTGCCGACCGGCACCTACTCGATGCGGGTGGCGTTGTACGCAACGGCGGACGGGACGGGGACTCCGCTGGCGATCGTCACCACGACGACGACGATCGTCGCCAATACCACAAATAACATCGACTTCACGCTCAATGCGGTTCTGTCAGCGGTAAGCGTCGCGCTGATCCCGGACGGCGTCTTTACTTCGGGGACCGCCGCGACAAAGACGATCAATGTCGGGGCATTCGATGCAGGTGGCGCAACGATCGTGGTGGGGAGCGACGCCCTTGTCGACTCGAGCGGATCTCCGGTAACGGTTCGGTTTGGGAATACGGACACCAGTGGGGCGACGTCGATCGCGCCGACCATTGCGGGTTCGACGCCCAGCGTCCTTTCGTACAACGGAGGAACGCCGAACGGAACGACCATCCTTGCGCTGGCGACGAACAGTGCAAACGCTTCGGTGGCAACGGCCCACGCGGCATTCTCAGTCGGAGGGACTAGTGGTTGCGGTGCCGCCGCGAGTTCCCAAAGGAGAACCGCCGCCGCCAGCTGCGACCTCCCATCCCATTTCTTGTCGTCGCCATTGGACTGTGGCTCGCCGTACCCGCAGTGCACCTCGCCCTATCCGCTTGGTGTCTATACGCCGCAAAGAATCATTACCGTGTTGGATCACTCGTTGACAACGTCCCCGCCCTATCCGTCTGCAGTCTATGCGGACCTGAACCATGTGATCGTGGCGTTCAACGGCGAATATGCGGATACGACGCCGCAGCCGTCGGACAAGACATGTGTCGGTGGGGCGATTCACCTCAATACGCTTTCGTACGGTGGTCCAGAGTCGCTCGATCTGGTTCGCCAGGGCGTCCCCGGCGTCTGCGACTTGAACTACACCTCCTACGACGGTCACCCGGGATACGATTATCTTGCGCAACCGAACACACCAGTCTACCCCGCCGGTACGGGCACCGTCGTCGATACCGGCGACGCGACGGCCTCGCTTGAATCGCGCCGGTGCATCCGCACTCCGCGTCTCGTAGAAACGACTTGCGCAGACTGGGGCTTGGTCGGAATCGATCACCACAACGGATACGTATCGCAGTATATGCACCTCAGCAACATCTTCGTTACTGCCGGCACGGAGATCACCCCAGACTGGA
The DNA here is from genome assembly GCA_003140215.1 of Vulcanimicrobiota bacterium. Lineage (GTDB taxonomy): Bacteria > Vulcanimicrobiota > Vulcanimicrobiia > Vulcanimicrobiales > Vulcanimicrobiaceae > Vulcanimicrobium > Vulcanimicrobium beijerinckii. The sequence continues at coordinate 11,027 of PLJL01000007.1, forward strand.
TCACTCAGCGTCGGCCAATCGGTCTTAGCGGACAAAAGACACCATCTGACGTACACGTGGGTCCGCATCTTCATTTCGAAGTGCTGGCGCATATCCCGAAGTTCGGCACGGAGCCTGGCAACTACAATTACACCCACTGGGCGTTTGTCGACCCCTACGGATGGACCGGCGGACGTGGACTGAAGTATTCTGAAAGCGGGGATCCCATCTACAGCGCGGCGTTAGGCATTCCACCGATGCAACTCTGGAAATAAAGCACCGGGGCAGGGTGCAGCGCTCGCTGGGGGTCGTTAGCCGAACGCGTTCTCGCCGGTGATCGCTTGGCCCAGGATCAGGGTCTGGATCTCGCTCGTGCCTTCGTAGGTCAGCACACTCTCCAAGTTGTTCATGTGGCGGATCACTGGGTACGCTCGCGCCCAGGATCGTGCGCGCTTCTCGGCAGATCGCGAGCGCTTTCACGCACGTTGTTGAGCTTGCCGAGCGAGACGTGCGCGGAGTGGGCGCGCCCCTCGTCCTTGAGGCGGCCGACGTGCAGCGCGACCAGCAGGCCTGCGCAGATCGCCGACCTCATCAAGAGCGGAGACCTGACGGGTGCCCAAAAAGGCGTACGGCACTATCCTCGCTGGTCCCGGCGTAGCCGTAGCCGTGCAGGTGCATCCCCAGCAGCCCCAGGTCGCCGAGCTCCTTGGCCATCGCGTGCGGAAAGGTGTGATCCTCGAACCAGTCGGCGATGTGCGGCAGCACGCGAGCGCGCACGAACGCGCGCACCGTGTCGCGGATCAAGCGCTCGTCGTCGGTGAGCAGCGCGTCGATCCCGAGGAAGTCGGTCGGTGAGGGCGCCGGAACGTCGGCGCACTGCGGGTGGCTCGCGGTCGTGCTCATGGAGCATGTTTCGGGGCCCGCGAGGAGCGTTCCCGGATGCCATCGCCGATCGGGTTCGTCTCGTAGCCGCCGCGCACGTCGAAGCGGTAGCAGACCGGGCCCGCGGGGTGCGGCGCGAACTCGTAGCGGTCGCGACGGTCGTCCGCGAGCGCGAACGTGGCGCACAGGCGGAACCGGGTTGCGCTTTCGCGGACGTAGCGGTAGGGTGCGCCGCTGACGGGATCGCGCGTCGCGTCGGATTCGTCGGTGCGTCGGACGGTCAGCGTGCGCGGGAGCCGCGGGGGGACCGCTTCGTCGTTCGTGTACCGCGCCTGCACCGCATCGGCGAACGCGCGCAGGTCGGCGGTGCGCCGCCGGTCGAGCGCTTGGGTGCGCATCGTCTGCGGCGAACCGGTGAGCCAGAAGCCGGCGACGACTCCGGCCGCGACCAGCCCGCACGCGAGCGTCGCGGCGATGCGGTCGGCCGTCATCGCTCGGCGCTCGCGGGCTGCAGCGTGCGCAGGTAGTAGGCGAAAATTCCGCTGCCCAGCCCGATGACGACGAGCGAATCGAGGATGAAGCGCGTCGTGAGCTCGCCGCGTAGGAAGGTCGCCACGACCCAGATCCCGTCGCCGAGGGTCACCAGTCCGGCGATGACGAGCGCGATGTAGGTGAGCCAGGCACGCACGCCCGAGTCGATCGCGTCGGGGCGGCGCTGCAGTTCGCGGCCGATCAACCGCGCGACGAGCAGGAAGCACGGGAAGGCGACGATGATCGTGGCGAGCTGCCAGGCGATCTCGTCCATGGCGAAGTTGCGGTAGTACGGGTTGGCCGCATCGGGGAAGACGTGGGCGATGAGCGTGACGAATATCTGACCCAGCGCCACCGACCAAAAGCCCAACGTGATGAAGTTGAGCAGGTACAAGAACGCGTCGCTCGCATTCTCGCCGCGCGCGCTGCGGCGCGGCGGCGCCATGCCGAGCGCTTCGCCGTAATAGACGGTCAGCCGGTCGTAGATGCGCCGGTCCGACCAGCCGTTCTGGCGCAGCAGCGGCACGAGCGCGTCGTCGGGGACGTCGCGTCCTTTGGCAGTGCGGATGAAGCCGTCGAGGTCGTCGAGGGACGTAGCAGCGTGTGTCATGCCGCCACCGTAGCGCGGCGGCGTTCCGGGCGGCGTCCGTAGTTCTACGTAACCTCCGCCTTCAAGAGGCGATCCATTTTCGCATAGACTGCACGCAGCCGCATATGCCGCCTTGTGGGCATCACCGCGCGCGTGATACCGTCGGCGTGAAATGGTTCGAACCACGGCGAGAAGCTGCCCAATGAGCACAGGGGTCGGTCACGGATCCCTGCGGACCGCAATCGCGGTAAACATGCGGCCCTGGTCCCGCGACCGTGGCAGCGTCGGCGCGCGGATCCGGTACGAGTTTCTGCGCGCCGACGGTACGTGGTCCTCGCACCTGGCCGACGTGTCGTACATGTCGTTTGCGCGCCGTCCGTTGGGAGGTGACGACGACGCGCAGCGCAAGGACAACGCACCCGATATCGCCGTCGAGATCGTCTCTCCGGGCGATCGCCCGTCGCGCATCCGTCGGAAAGTCGAAACGTTCTTGGCGTACGGCTCAACCGTGGTGTTGGTATTGTACCCAGAGCGACGGCACGCTGTGATGCACCGGGCCGACGGGAGCGTCGAGGAGCGCGCAGCGCGTGGGCAGTGGGTCCTCGAGCCGTTTGACGATCTTGTGCTCGACTGGGACGATATCTTCTACCAGATCGATCTCAGCCGCTGAGCGCGAGGTTCGCGAGGCGAAGCGCTATGCCGCTAGCTGCGACTCGCCGAGTTCCTCGAGGCTCTTGCCGCGGGTCTCCTCGCCGAGGACGAGCACGACGAGCGCGCCGGCGAGCATGACGAACGCGAACACCACGAAGACGTTGTAGGGAGCGCCGAAGCGGTTCAGCATCAGGCCGACGAGCCAGGGCGAGAACGCGCCGACGAGTCGGCCTGCGCCGGCGGCGAGCCCCGCACCGCTGGCGCGAATCGACGTCGGATATTGCTCGGGCGTGTAGGTGTAGGTGACGCCCCAAGCGCCGAGGTTGAAGAACGCGATGACGGCGCCGAAGGCGATGACGGCAACGACCGACGGCGACGGCGCGAGCGTCGCGTTGGCGAAAAAGAACGAACCGATCGCGGCGCAGGTGAGAAACGTCACCAGGGTCGCCTTGCGGCCGAGCCGGTCGACCAGCGCGGCGGCGGCGTAGTATCCCGGGATCTGGAAGATCGCGATCGCGAGCGTGAGCCACAGCGACTCGGACAGCGTGAACCCTTTGGTCCCCAGCAGGCTCGGCAGCCACGTGAAGATCCCGTAGTACGAGAACACGAGCGCGATCCACAGCAGCCACAGCATCGCGGTGCGCCGGGCGAACGCGGGCGCGAACAGGTCGCCCAGACCCGCGCGGACCGCGGGCGGCTTCGTCTCGTACGCGATCCCCGCGATGCGTGCCACCTCGCGCGCCTCGGCGCCGCGCCCTTGCGCGAGCAAATAGCGCGGCGATTCGGGGATCGCGCGCCGGATCACGAACACGTACAGCGCGGGCAGCATCCCGATCAGTAGTGCGGTGCGCCAGCCGGCCGCCGGCACGACGACGGCACCGATCAACGCTGCGAGCACGCTACCGTAGGCCCAGAAACTCTCGAGCATCACGATGGTGCGTCCGCGGTGCGCGGTGGGCGCGAACTCGCTGACCAAGGTGCTCGCGACGGGCAGCTCGCCGCCCAGTCCGAGTCCAGCGAAGAACCGGATCAGGGCCAGCGCTCCCGCCGACCAGGCTAGCGCCGAGACGCCGGACAGGAGGCTGTAGGCGAGCAAGGTCCACGTGAATACGGCTTTGCGGCCAAAGCGATCGGCGACGATTCCGCTCAGCGCCGCTCCCAAGAACATCCCGAGCAGGTTGGCCGTGATGATCGCGCCGACGGCCGGTTTGGAGAGGCCCCACTCGCGCCCGGCGGCCGCCACCACCGCACCGACCAACAACAGGTCCAGCGCATCGAAGAGCCAGCCGCCGCCCGCGGCCAGGAGCAATCGCCGTTGAAACGTCATCGTGCCGGCGAGTTTATACTCACACGGAGTATATTCCTCTCGGCGACGACGTCCCGCCGGAAGCGGTAGAGCTCGGCCGGGCGTCCGGGGCCCTCCGCCGCGCGCCGGCCGGTCGCCTCGACCAGCTTCGCGCCGACCACGAGGCGCCGGAAGTTGCCCTTGTGGAGCCGCACGCCGGCCAGCGCCTCGACCGTGCGCTGCAGCCGGAACAACGTGAAGTCGGCGGGGAGGAGCTCGAACACGACCGGCCGGTATCCCAGTGCCCCCCGGACGCGGCCGATCGCGGTCGCCAGGATGCGCCGATGGTCGCCCGCCATGGCCTGGCCGAGGACGGGGCCGCGCGGCGCTCGCGACTCGGCGACCAGCCCGACCTCCCAAAAGAGCTCGTACCGGTCCAGCACCAGCTCGGGGTTCCAACCGGCTTTCCGCGTCCCCGTACACCGTCGCGCGCGGCGCTCGCGCAGCCGGCGTTCTTCGCTGCCCGCCGCCGCGACCCAGGCCTCGACCGCGGGCCGGATCACCTCGTCCACGAGCGCGGGCCGCCCTTGGCGCCAGTCCTCCCACGGGAAGTAGTCGTACCACGCGCGCCACCGGGCCGGGCCCGCCGGCGGGCTCTCCCGCACGAACGCCAGATAGGCGATCGAGAGCATGCGCGACCCATCGGAGTGCTGCGGATCCCGATCGCGATCCCCGAACGTGTACAGCTGCTCGACGTGTCCGAGCTGGAGTTGCGTCTGCTCGGTCACCCACCGCCGCAGCCCCACCTCGAGCGTGCGATCCGCATCCGGATCGAACAGGCCGGCCGGCAGCGTCCCCTCAGGTGCGCGCACCAAGACCCGCGGTTCCTCATCGGAGACCGCCACGATGACGGCGTCGAGCGCGACGGCGAGGTCGGTCGGCACACCCCGGGGGTTCGCTCGCGACGACCGCCGTCCCGCGCGTCGTTCAAGAAACGCCAGGACCCGTGGAAGCGGGCGCGCTGACCAGGGTTGACGGTAAGCGCAAAGGCCGGTACACTATCCCGGTTGTGGTCCGCGTCGCGGGCGCCATTTCGGCGTGCGTGGCGAGAGGTGTAGAAGATACGCCAGGGCCCGTGGATATCCGTAAGGGATCGATCAACGTGAAGAACATCATCGGCCGCAAGGTCGGGATGACCAGCGTGTTCACGGAAGACGGCCGGAGCGTTCCGGTCACCGTGATCCAAGCCGGTCCGTGTACCGTGGTGCAAAAGAAGACGAAGGAAACCGACGGCTACGAAGCCGTCGCGCTGGCGTTCGGCGACGTGAAGCCTTCACGGCTGACCAAAGCGCTGCAAGGTCACTACAAGAAGTCCGGACTCGCGCCCAAGCGCGACATCCGCGAGTTTCGCACGGGCATCGACGGCGTCGAGCTCGGCGCGACGGTCACCGTCGACGGTTTTGCCCAGGGCGACCGCGTCGACGTGCAGGGCATCTCGAAGGGTCACGGCTTCGCCGGCGGCATCAAGCGCCACAACTTCTCGGGCGGCGGCGCCAGCCACGGCCAGATGATCCACCGCCAGCCGGGTTCCAACGGCGACACGAACGCCGGTCACACGCCGCGCGGCAGCCGGCGCCCCGGTCACTACGGCGTCGATCGCGTGACGCACCAGAATCTGGAAGTCGTCCGGGCCGACGCGGAACGGAATTTGCTTCTCGTGCGCGGTCCGGTACCGGGCCCCAAGAACGGTCTCGTGATCGTACAGCTGTCGGTGAAGACGAAGGTGAGCGCATAATGGCGCAGGTCATCGACGCCAAGGGCAAAGTCGTGCGCGAGCAGGAAACGCCCGACGTTTTCGCCGGCTCGACCGACGGCAAGGCCAACGCGGTGTTCCGCGCGGTGTTCCGCGAGCTGGCCAACCCGCGCGCCGGGACGGCTTCGACCAAGAAGCGCGACGAAGTCCGCGGCGGCGGCCGCAAGCCGTGGCGCCAAAAGGGTACGGGCCGCGCGCGCCAGGGTTCGATCCGCTCTCCGCAGTGGGCGCACGGCGGCGTGGTCTTCGGCCCGCAGCCGCGCTCGTACGTCTCGAGCCTCAACAAGAAAGAACGGCGCGCCGCGATGCTCGCCGCGCTCTCCGACAAGTTCCAGAGCGGCGGCGTAACGCTGCTCGACACGACCAAGCTCGATCTCTCCAAGACCAAGGCGCTCGCCACGCTGCTGTTCGGTTCGCCGAAAGCAGCCAAGACGGGGACGCCCACGCTGATCGTGTTCGCGACCGACGAGCTCGCGACGGTCGGCGCGTCGCTGCGCCGAACCGGCCGCAACCTCGTCTACGTCGCGGTCACCCACACCGGCGAGCTCGACGTCAAGGACGTGGTCGGCTGCGGCCGCCTCGTGCTGACCACCGCCGCTAGCGACGCCCTCGTCGGCAAGTACACAAAGGAGTCGAAGTAGTGGACGCGCGCGACATCATCATCGCTCCGCTGATCAGCGAGAAGTCGATGGCGGGGACGGCGGTGCAGCAGTACACCTTCGAGGTCAACCCCGACGCGACCAAGACGCAGATCAAGTCCGCGGTCGCCGAGATCTTCGGGGTCACCGTCGTGAAGATCAACACCGTCACGATCGGCGGCAAGAAGAAGAATTTCGCCCGGCGCGGCAAGCGCTCCAGCGGGATGCAGTCCGACTGGAAAAAAGCCATCGTCACCATCGCCCCCGGTCAGAAGATCGCTCTGGGCGGCGTCAACTACTTCGAGCAATAAGATGGCAGTAAAGAAGTATAAGCCGACCAGCGCCGCTCGCCGGTTCATCACGACCGCCGACTTCAGCGAGATCACGAAGAAGGCGCCGGAGCGCTCGCTGGTCGAGGTCAAGAAGAAGCACTCGGGCCGCAACAACAACGGCCACATCACGACGCGTCACAAAGGCGGCGGCGTGCGCAAGCAGTACCGCATCGTCGACTTCAAGCGCACGAAGGACGGGATCCCGGCGAAGGTCGCCGCGATCGAGTACGACCCCAACCGCACCGCGCGGCTGGCGCTGCTGCACTATCGTGACGGCGAGAAGCGCTACATCCTCGCTCCGGCGCTGCTGAAGATCGGCGACGTCGTCGAGTCCGGCGCGGCGGCCGACATCAAGACCGGCAACGCGCTGCCGCTCACCAACATCCCGCTGGGCACGGTGATCCACAACATCGAGCTGCAGCCCGGACAGGGCGGCAAGCTCGTCCGCTCCGCGGGCGGCGCCGCTCAGCTGATGGCCAAAGAAGGCGACTACGCCCAAGTGCGCATGCCGTCGGGTGAAGTGCGGCGCATCCTGGTCGTCTGCCGCGCGACGATCGGACAGCTCGGCAATCTCGACCACGAGAACGAGATCATCGGCAAGGCCGGGCGCCAGCGCCACCTCGGGAAGCGCCCCTCGGTGCGTGGTATCGCGATGAACCCCGTCGACCATCCGCACGGCGGCGGCGAGGCGCGGTCGACCTCCGGTCGTCCGCCTACGACGCCTTGGGGCCAGATGACGATGGGCAAGAAGACCCGCCGCAACAAGCGCACGACCAAAATGATCGTTCGGAAACGGAAGAGCAAGTAGCATGGGGCGTTCACTCAAAAAGGGCCCGTTCGTCGCGGATCACTTGATCGAAAAGGTCGAGAAGATGAACGCGTCACGCGAGAAGCGCGTGATCAAGACGTGGTCCCGTTCTTCGACGGTCGTACCGGCGATGGTCGGCCACACGATCTCGGTCCACAACGGGCGCACCCACATCCCGGTCTTCATCACCGAGAACATGGTCGGCCACAAGCTGGGCGAGTTCTCTCCGACGCGTACCTTTAAGGGTCACGGCGGCGACAAGGCCAAAGTCTCATGAGCGCCGCTGCTACCGAACGCACTGAGGCCCTCGCGCACCTGAAATTTGCGCGGGTGGGCCCGCGCAAGCTGCGCCGCGTCGCCGACGCGATTCGCGGTAAGAGCGTGCGCGAAGCGCTGGTGCTCCTGAAGTTCGCCGGCGTGTTCGCCGCGGAGCCGCTCGAGAAACTGCTGCGCTCCGCGGTCGCCAACGCCGAGAACAACCACGACATGAGTTCCGATGGGCTCTACATCACCCGGATCACGGTCGACGGCGGGCCCGGCGGCGGGTTCACCAAGCGGCTCGATCCGCGCGCGCAAGGCCGGGCCGCGTTCAAGCGCAAGCGGCTCTCGCACGTGACGATCGCGGTCGGTCCGGAGCGTCCCAAGAATCAGCCCAAGCAGCGCTCCGGCGCGGCGATCGGGCTCAAGACGCGCACGCAGCGCCAGGCTCAGGCGGCCACGACGAAGCCGAAGACCAAGGCGAAATCGGCGGCACCGCGCCGCAAGAAGCAGACTGCCGCCGCGGGCGCGGGGGCGTAAGGACAGCATGGGACAAAAGATTCACCCGGTTGGGCTGCGCCTCGGTATCACGCGTACTTGGGACAGCCGCTGGTTCGAGAAGAAGAACTACGTTGCGTGGCTGCACGAGGACGTCGCGATCCGGAAGTACTTCGGGCGCATGACCCGCGCGGCTGCGATCTCGCGCGTCGAGATCGAACGCCGCGCGAACCAGGCGCGCGTCATCATCAACACCGGCAAGCCGGGCATCATCATCGGCAAGCGCGGGGTCGGGATCGACGAGATCCGCCGCAACCTCGAAAAGCTCACCGGCAAGCAAGTCCAGGTCAACGTCGTCGAGATCAAGACGATCGAGCTCGACGCGCGCCTGGTTGGTCAGAACATCGTCGATCAGCTCGAGAAGCGGATCGCGTTTCGCCGCGCCATGAAGCAGGCGATCATGCGCACGATGAAGGCCGGAGCCCGCGGCGTCAAGGTGCAGGTTTCGGGTCGCTTGGGCGGCGCGGAGATCGCGCGCACCGAGCGCAACCACGATGGTAAGGTTCCGCTGCATACGCTGCGCGCCGACATCGACTACGCGCACGTCGAGGCGTTCACGACCTTCGGCCGCATCGGCGTGAAGGTGTGGATTTACAAGGGCGAAGTGCTGCCCGACCAGCCGCGCGGCGAGCGCGAGGTCCAGGGCGGCGGACGCGCCAGCGAAGCGGCACGCTTCCGCGACAACCGTCGCGGAACGCGCGGCGGTCGCGGCCGCGGCGGAGCCGCCGACGGTGCTCCGCGCACCGGTGAGGCCGGCGGTCGCCCAGCGCGTCAGCCCGGTGACCCGGCCAGCCCGGAGACGGGCGAAGCCGTGGAGTCGACAGCAGTAGAGTCGACGGCAGTAGAGTCGACGGCAGTGGAGTCGACAGCAGTAGAGTCGACAGCAGTGGAGTCGTCCGCGGTGGAGTCTCCCGTTCTGGATACGGCCGCAGCGATGCAGGTCGCACAGGCGGATTCGCAGTCGCTCGACTCGGTGATCGACGGCGCGCCGTCGATCGAAGGCGACAAGCCCAACGCCCCGCACGGCGGCGCCGATACGGGCTATCGCCCGCATCCCGGTGACGAAAGCGTCGGCGAAGTTTCGCAGCCGACCGCGGAGTCGCAGCACACCGTCGACGAGGCCGAGCGCCCCGGGGCGCAATCCAGCGCGCCGACGGCGCACCACCCCGAACCCGCGCCGGGCGGCGGCACGCACGATCGCCCCGAGCTAAAGACCGGACCGGAAGACGACAACGCCGGCACCGGAGAGGTTGGACGCTAGAAGATGCTCACCCCAAAAAGAGTGAAGTGGCGCCGCCAGCACCGCGGACGGATGCGCGGCAAGGCGCTCGTCGGCAACACGCTGACGTTCGGCGAATACGGGTTGCAGGCGCTCGAGCCGGTGTGGATGACCAACCGGCAGATCGAGGCGGCCCGTGTCGCGCTGACGCGCCACATCAAGCGCGGCGGCAAAGTCTGGATCAAGATCTTCCCGGACAAGTCGGTCACCAAGAAGCCGGCCGAGGTTCGCATGGGCTCGGGTAAGGGCAACCCGGAATTCTGGGTCGCCGTCGTGCGTCCGGGCCGCGTGCTGTTCGAGCTCGCGGGCGTCGATGAAAAGACGGCGCGCGAAGCGCTGCGCCTGGCCGCGCAGAAGCTGCCGATTTCGACCAAGATCATCACCCGAGCCGAGCAAGAAGCCGAGGTGGCGTCGTAATGAAGCGCAACGACCTGCGCGCACTGCGCGAACTGTCCATCACCGAGCTCGAGCAGCGCGCTCGCGAAACGAAGGAAGAACTCTTCAACCTTCGGTTTGCGCTGCGCACCGGACACCTCAGCGACTTCTCCCGCGTGAAGCTGGTCCGCCGCAACTACGCCCAGATCCAAACCGCGATCTCCGAGAAGCGGATCGCCCTTCGACCAGCACAGGACAAGCTAGAGGCACGTCATGGAGCAGCCTAAGACCGTGGAACGCCCCAACCGGCGCCGCATCAAGCAGGGGCGCGTCAAGAGCGACAAGATGGACAAGACCATCGTCGTCGTCACCGAGACGCGCGTACCCCATCCTGTCTACCGCAAGGTCGTTCGCCGGTCGACGCGCTTCAAAGCGCATGACGAGCAGAACGAGGCCAAGGCGGGCGATTTGGTGCGCATCCAAGAGTGCCGCCCGATGTCGCGCGAGAAGCGCTGGCGTCTGGTCGAGATTCTCGAGCGTGCCAAGTGATTCAGCAAGAGACGCGGCTCAAGGTGGCCGACAACTCCGGCGCGCGCGAGCTGCTGTGCATTCACGTGACCGGCGGGTCGCGGCATCCTTACGCGCACGTCGGCGACATCATCGTCGGCACGGTCAAGAGCGCGATCCCGGGCGCGGCGGTCAAGAAGGGCCAAGTCGTCAAGGCGGTCATCGTGCGCACGTCCGCACCGATGCGCCGGCCCGACGGTTCGGTCATCAAGTTCGACGAGAACGCTTGCGTGATCATCAAGGGCGAAAAGGACAACCTCGACCCCCGCGGGACGCGCGTGTTCGGTCCGGTCTGCCGCGAGCTGCGTGACCGGGGCTTCCTCAAGATCGCGTCGCTCGCGCCGGAGGTGCTCTAACCATGGGCGCCGGGAGCAGCGCGGTCGCTACCAAACCGAAGATCGTCAAGGGCGACACCGTCGTCCTGCGGCGCGGCAAGGACAAAGGCAAGCGCGGCATCGTCAAGCATGTCTTTCCGAAAAACGGCGTCGCGACCGTCGAAGGTCTCAACGTCGTGAAGCGTCACACCAAGGCCGGCGCGACCGGCGTGAAGAGCGGCGGCATCCTCGAAAAGGAAGCGCCGATCCCGCTTTCCGCGCTGATGGTCGTCGATCCGAAGACCGACCGGCCGACGCGCGTGCGCCGGACCCGTCAGGCCGACGGCACGACCGTTCGCGTATCCGTGAAATCCGGCGAGCAGCTGCTCGTCCCGGCAAAGGCACGATAATCATGGCACCCAGATTGCAAGAGAAGTATCTGTCCGAGGTTCGGCCCAAGCTGCAGGAACGGTTCAACTACAAGAACCCGATGCAGGTGCCCAAGCTCGAAAAGGTCGTCATCAACATGTCGGTCGGCGAAGCAATCCAGACCTCGAAGGCTCTGGACGCGGCGGTGGCCGAGCTGACGACGATCAGCGGACAGAAGCCGATCATCACCAAAGCCAAGAAATCGATCGCGGCGTTCAAGCTGCGCGAGGGGATGAACATCGGCACGAAGGTGACGCTACGCGGCGAGCGGATGTACATGTTCCTCGACAAGCTGTTCAACATCGTGCTGCCGCGCATCCGCGACTTCCGCGGCCTGAACCGCAAGTCGTTCGACGGCCGCGGCAACTACAGCCTCGGACTGCGCGAGCAACTCGTGTTCCCCGAGATCAACTTCGACAAGGTCGACAAGGCGCGCGGTATGGACATCGTCATCGTGACGACGGCCCGCAACGACGAAGAGGCGACCGAGTTTCTCACCCACATGGGGCTGCCGCTGCAGAAACCTGCCGCGACCGCCGCCGGAGCTACGCGATAATGGCCAAGACCTCGAGTATCGAGAAGTCGAAGCGGACGCCGAAGTTCAGCGTGCGCGGACACAATCGTTGCAAAGTGTGCGGCCGGCCGCGCGCGTACTACCGGCGGTTCGGCATGTGCCGCATCTGCTTCCGGGAGAACGCCCATCGCGGCTTCATCCCGGGCATCACGAAGGCTAGTTGGTAGTTATGAACATGTTGTTGGGCGCGTTCTCGGGGAATCGTGCCGTGAATCATATCGTCAACGCGCCCGCGTTTCGGGGGCCCCACGCCGAAGGCGTGGGGGGCGCGCAGCCTGGGGCGGAGCGCCGTTAGACATGGGCGTCATCACCGATCCGATCGCGGACCTGCTCACGCGGATCCGCAACGCGAACACCGCGAACCACGAGACCGTCGACATCCCGGCGTCGCGGATGAAGAAGGCCGTCGCGCAGATTCTGCTCGACGAAGGCTTCATCACCGGCCTCGAAGAGCTCAAGAAGGAAGGCCCGCAAGGGACGCTTCGCATCACGCTCAAGTACGGTCCGGAAAAGGAGAAGGTCATCACCGGCCTTCGCCGCATCAGCCGCCCCGGTCTGCGCGTCTACACCTCCAAGACGGAGATCCCGCGCGTTCTGGGCGGACTGGGCGTGGTCATCATGTCAACCTCGAAGGGCATCATGTCGGGCAAGCGCGCTAAACGCGAAGGCTTCGGCGGCGAAGTCCTGGCCTATGTCTGGTAATTTCTCATGAGTCGAATTGGTAAGCTTCCGGTCGCGGTTCCGTCCGGCGTCGATGTGACGCTGAGCGACTCGACCGTCGTCGTCAAAGGTCCCAAGGGTCAGCTCCAGCAGCGGATCCTGTCGGTCGTCGCCGTCTCCATCGACGGCGGCCAGGTCATCGTCACGCGCAAGAGCGACGACAAGCCGGGCCGTTCGGCGCACGGTTTGACGCGCACGCTCGTCGCCAACATGATCGACGGCGTCACCAAGGGCTTCCGCAAATCGCTCGAGCTCCAGGGTGTCGGCTTCCGCGTCAACAAGGCGGGCAACGACCTGAACTTTTCGCTGGGCTACTCGCATCCGGTGAGCTATGTCGCGCCGGATGGGATCGCGTTCACCGTCGAGGGGACCAACCGCGTCCACGTCGACGGGATCGACAAGCAGCGCGTCGGCCAGGTGGCGGCGGAGATCCGTAACCTGCGCCCACCCGAGCCGTACAAGGGCAAGGGCATCCGGTACTCCGGCGAGGTCGTGCGCAAGAAGCTCGGCAAAGCCGGGAAGGCGGGCAAGAAGTAAATGCCGATCTCACGGACGGCTCAGCGTGCCAAGCGTCATACGCGCCTTCGCAAGAAGGTCGTGGGGACGCCGGCGCGTCCGCGCCTGCAGATCTTCCGCAGCCTGCACCACACCTACGCGTTCGTCGTCGACGACACGAAGGGCCATACGCTCGTCGCCGCGTCGACGCGCGAAGGCGCCGTCGCCGACGGTTTGGGCTCGCGCACGAACGTCGCCGCGGCTCAGAAGGTCGGCTCGGCGATCGCCCAGCGTGCGAAAGCGGCTGGGATCGATTCCGTCGTGTTCGACACGTCGGGCCATAAATACCACGGTCGCGTTGCCGCTTTGGCGCAAGCGGCCCGCGATGCGGGACTGGAGTTCTAGCGCATGTATAATCGAGGCGGTCGCGACCGCGACAACCAGGGTTTCGAAGAGGCGGTCGTGCGCATCAACCGCGTGGCGAAAGTCGTCAAGGGCGGTAAGCGCTTCAGCTTCAGCGCGCTCGTCGTCGTCGGCGACAAGAAGGGCCGCGTCGGCTTCGCCATCGGCAAAGCCGGCGAAGTTCCCGAAGCGATTCGCAAGGGCGTCGAGCAGGCGCGCAAGGCGCTCATCACCGTTCCGATGATCGAGAAGACGATCCCGCACCAGGTCAACGTCCAGGTCGGATCCGGACACGTGATGCTCAAGCCGGCCTCGCCCGGAACGGGCGTGATCGCGGGCGGCGCGATGCGCGCGGTCCTCGAGCTCGCCGGCATCCACGACATCGTCACCAAGTCGCTGGGGACCAACAACCCCATCAACGTCGTGCTCGCGACCTTCGCGGCACTGAGCTCGCTCAAGACGGCCGAGAAGGTCGCGCAGCTGCGCGGCAAGACGGTTGCGGAACTGTACGCATAATGGCTGAGAAGAAAACTGTACGCAAGGCCGCGGCGGCTCGCAAGGCGGCCGGCGACACGGGTGCCGTGGCGACGCTTCCGGCGCCGGCGTTCTCGCTCGCCACGCTCAAACCGAATCTCCATTCGCGTCCCAAGCGCGTGCGCATCGGGCGTGGCCACGGTTCGGGGATGGTCAAGACCGGCGGCGAGGGCGGCAAGGGTCAGACCGTGCGCTCCGGCGGCGGCAAAGGTCCCGCGTTCGAAGGCGGACAGACGCCGTGGAACCGGCGTCTGCCGATCCGTCGCGGTGTGTCGCAGAAGTCGCGCGATATCGGGCATTTCCGCCAGACCTACGCGGTGATCAACATCGGCGATCTCAACGGTTGGGACGCGGCGATCGAGGTCAGCCCGCAGTCGTTGCGCCAGCACGGTAAGCTGAAGAGCACCAAGGACGGCGTCAAGATCCTGGGCGGGTCGACGAAGTCCAAGAAGCTCGACGGGCAGCTGCCGGCCGGCTTGAAGTTCCGCGACGTGTTGTTTTCCGCGTCCGCGCGCGAAGCGCTCGCCGCCGTGGGCGCCGACTTCGGCGACGCCACCACCACCGAGACGACGGGAGCCTAGCTCCGCCTCGTGCTGAACACCCTTCGTAACGCGCTGACCGTCCCGGACATCCGCAAGCGGATCTTGTTCGTCTTCTTCGCGTTCGCGGTGTTCGTGTTCATGATCCACGTGCAGCTGCCCAATGTGAACCAGGCGCAGTGGAACCAGCTCATCCAGTCGGGTGCGTTCTACCAGTTCCTGGGCTTCCTCTCGGGCGGCGCGCTGCAGAAGCTCTCGATCATCGCGATGGGGATCACGCCGTACATCAACGCGTCGATCATCATGCAGCTCATGACGGTGGTCATCCCGCAGCTCGAAGAGATGGCGAAGAAGGGCGGCGAGGAAGGCCGCAAGACGATCAGCCGCTACACGCGCTGGCTGACGATGCTGCTGGGCACGATCCAGGCCACCTCGATGTCGATCGCGATGAGCCGCGGCGGCGTGTTCTACGACCACTCCTGGCAGTTCATGGTCTACGCGGTGATCGCGTTCGTCGCCGGGACGATGTTCCTGATGTGGCTGGGCGAGCAGATCACCGACAAGGGGATCGGCAACGGCGTGTCGCTGATCATCTTCGTCGGCATCGTGCTGCGTTTCCCGACCCAGGTCGGGCAGACGTTCTCGTTGGCCGGCAAAGGCAACGTGAACTGGTTCGGGATCATCCTGTGGCTGGCGATCGCGCTGGTCACGATCGTCTCGATCGTCTTCATGTACCAGGGGCAGCGCCGCATCCCGGTTCAGCAAGCCCGCCGGGTCATCGGGCGCAAGATGTATGCCGGGCGCTCGAGCTACATCCCGCTGCGCCTCAACAACGCGGGCGTCATCTCGATCATCTTCGCGATCTCGATCCTGCTGCTGCCCCAACAGGCCTTGTCGTGGTTCGGCGGAGCGAACGGCGGGAAGGGCGTTGCCGGGACGATCTCGTTCTACATCCAGACGTATTTCGGGCCGAGCTCGTTCCTGTACAACTTGGTCTACTTCTTGCTGGTCGTCGTGTTCACGTTCTTCTACTCCGCGATCGTCGTCAACACCAAAGACATCGCCGACAACCTCAAGAAATCCGGCTCGTTCATCCCCGGGATCCGGCCCGGCCAGCCGACCGTCGACTACATCAACAAGATCCTGGTGCGCATCACCACCGCCGCGGCGATCTACCTCGGCGTCCTGGCGGTCCTGCCGTCGCTGCAGCGCGACGTCGGCGTGACGTCGCTGTACATCGGCTCGACCTCGCTGCTCATCGTCGTCGGCGTGGCGCTCGACTCGATCACCCAGATCGAAGCGCGTCTGGCGATGCGCGACTATCGCGGGTTCATAAACAAGTGAATCTGATATTCCTGGGGCCGCCCGGCGCCGGGAAGGGCACCCAGGCGAAGGTGCTCGAGGAGAAGTTCGGCTACCGGCAGATCTCGACCGGTGACATCCTGCGCCGGCATGTGGCCGAAGGGACGCCGCTGGGCGTCGAGGCGAAGGGCTACATGAGCCGGGGGGATCTCGTCCCCGACGAGCTGATCCTTCGCATGATGGACGGTGAGCTCGAACAGTCGAGCGACGTCATCCTCGACGGCTTTCCGCGCAACGTCGCGCAGGCGACGGCGCTCGACGAGCTGCTCGCGCGTAAGAAGCGCAACGCCGTGGCGGTGCTGTTCGACGTGGACCGCGACGTCTTGACCGATCGCCTGACCGGACGTTGGACGCACCCGGGCTCGGGCCGAACGTATCACGCCAAGAACAACCCGCCGAAGGTTCCCGAAATCGACGACGTCACCGGCGAGCCGCTCGTGCAGCGACCGGACGATGCCGAAGAGACGGTCAAGAACCGTCTTGCGGTGTACGACGAGCAGACGGCGCCGCTGATCGCCTACTACGACGATCCCGGCGATTCACGCCTTGCGCGCGTCGATGCGCTCGCCCCGATCGAAAAGGTCTCGCGTCAGCTGATCGACTTCGTTCGCAGCCACCCAAACGGTGCCGCATGATCAGCATCAAGTCGGCGCGCGAGATCGAGATCATGCGCCGCAGCGGCAAGATCACGTCCAAGACGCTCGAGCGCTTGATGGCCGCCGCACGTCCCGGCGTTACGACGGCCCAACTCGACCGCATCGCCGACGAGTCGATCCGCTCGATGGGGGGCGTCCCGACCTTCATCGGCTACAACGGCTACCCGTCGGCGATCTGCACCTCGGTCAACGACGAGGTCGTGCACGGGATGCCCGGCAAGCGCGTGCTCGCCGACGGCGACTTGCTCTCGCTCGACATCGGGACGACGCTCGAGGGCTACGTCTCGGACTCCGCCATCACCGTCGCGATCGGCAACGTGAGCGAGGCGGCGCAGCGGCTGATGCGCGTCACCCAGGAGTGCCTGATGTTGGGCATCGCCCAGATGCAGGTGGGCAACCATCTGGGGGACATCGGTCACGCGGTCCAGCAGCACGCCGAGTCCAACGGGTACGGCGTCGTGCGCGCGCTGGTCGGCCACGGGATCGGCCGCAAGATGCACGAGGACCCGCAGGTTCCCAATTACGGCAGCCCCGGCCAGGGGACGCTCCTGCGCAACGGGCTGGTCCTGGCGATCGAGCCCATGATCACCGAGGGCACGTGGGAGGTCGCAACCCTCGAGGACGGCTGGACGGTCGTAACCGAGGATGGTAAGCTAGCGGCGCACTTCGAGCATACGATCGCGATCACGGACCACGGTCCCAAGATCCTGACGTTGCGGGACGTCGCCGAGCACCCGGACGTAGCTCGCTATCGTCCTTCCGAAGAGGTCGCGGCCTGATGGCTTCCGGCCGCACCCATCACCCAGCAAGAGCAGCATCATGAAAGTTCGTCCTAGCGTCAAGCGCATCTGCGATGCGTGCAAGATCATTCGCCGCGAAGGTAAAGTGCGCGTGATCTGCGCCGTCAACCCGAAGCACAAGCAGGTTCAAGGATAATGGCTCGAATCAGCGGCATCGATCTTCCGCGCGACAAGCGCATCGAGATCGGTCTCACCTACATCTTCGGGATCGGGCTCCCGACGGCGAAGAAGATCCTCGCGCAAACGGGGGTTAGCCCCGACACGCGCGTCAAGGACCTGTCCGTCGAGGACGAGCATCGCTTGCGCGAAGTCGTCGATGCGCTCAAGGTCGAGGGCGATCTGCGCCGCGACATCGCGTCGAACATCAAGCGTCTCACCGACATCGGCTGCTACCGCGGCTTGCGCCATCGGCGCGGCCTGCCGGTACGCGGTCAACGGACCAAAACCAACGCACGCACCCGCAAGGGGCCCAAGCGCACCGTCGCCGGCAAGAAGAAGACCGCCACCAAGAAGTAACCTCGTGCGAGGGACGACGCGAGCGGCGCGGTAGGCTAGAACGGGCACGCGGCCCTCGCACCTCGAGTGTGAGGGCCGCTTCTTTTTTCGGCGACTGGTTGTGCGGCGGAGGTGTACGTGGAGAAATCGAAACGACTCCCATGGATTTCGGGCGGCTAGACGGACTGTCGGAACGTCGCTACCGTGTGAGCACGACGCCGTACCTGCCGCAGGGCGACTTGATCGACTTTCCGTGCTTTACCGAAAACCCCACCAGCAGCTTGATCTTGACGATCGAGCCGCACGACGGTGCAGCGTGGTATGCCGACGTTCGGTCGAACACGGCCGACGTCGGGCGGTTCTGGGCGACTAGCGATCCGTACGTCTTCTGTTCACTTTTTGGCGACGCGGCGTACTGGGTGGACGTACGGGACCCGCGCTCCGTTGTCGGCTATCCCGCACACAACCTGGGCGGCAATGAACCGCTGTTTGTGAAGCACCACGACCTGCTGCTGTTTTCCGACGGGGCATCGATCCAGGCGTATGATCCCAGCGGATTTCGCTGGCGCACGGCTCGGTTGGCCTTTGATGAGATCATCGAATTCGTCGTCGACGGTGACGTACTGCGCGGTGTGGCGGACGACTACCCGGACCATAAGGTTCCATTCACTGTCGACCTCAAGACAGGCGCGCACGAGGGCGGCTTCCCCGGATGGGAAGGGCGGGTACAGCGGCTCCTCGACTAGTGTCACGTCGCTGACATCTCCGGTCTGCGGCGAGGCCTAGTCCGCGCGACGGGCGAAGCGCGGCCGCGATGGCAGCATTGACCGATATCGACCTGGAAACAACGCGCGCTGGATTCCTCGCCGGAGCAGCTGCGCTGCTCGCGGTGCCTGCGGTTGCAGCCGAATCGACCGTCATCATTCCGACCGCGTTTGATGGTGGGCGGTTTTTTGCAATCCCGCGGGTTGCGAGTGACGGTGCGGTGATGCGGTTGTGGCTCGATACCGACGGCGGCGGGTTCGTGTTTGCCGAGGCGGTCGAGCGCTGGAAACTGCCGGTGCTGCCCGGGCCTGGCGGGCGCAAGGGGCACTGGACGCGCCTGCCGGCGTTCGATCCGTCGGTCTCGGTTCCGCCGCCGCGCGGGCGCGATGGGCTGCTGCCGATCTTCACTCGCGACGAGGCCGACCGGCGCGACGCGATCCTGGCCGGGTTCGACGGCCAACTCGGCGCGAGCTGGTTCCAGGAGCGGGTGTGGATGTTCGACTACGTCCGACGCCGCGTGCTGTTGCGCAGCGCGCTCGCCGGCACCGACGGCGTCAAGATCCCGGTGCGTTTCCGCACCGACGCCGCCGGCGCGCGGCGCGACGGCGCGCAGAGTCCGCGCCTCGACATTGCGATCGGGGGCGGGGCGCTCGCCGCGAGCCTCGACATCGCGGCCACCGTCGCGTTGACGGAGACCGCGCGCACGCTGGTCGAGAGCGGTCCGCGCGCGGTGCGCGCCACCAGCTTCGTGCGCCGCAAAACGTTTGCCGCATGGCAGAGGGCGCACCCCCAGTGGCACGTGCTGCGAGACGTCTCGCCGAACGCCGGGATCGACGCGATCCGCGTTCCCGCGGTGCAACTCGGCCCGATCGACTTGGGGACGGCGTGGTTCACGACGCGCCCGGGCGACGACGTCTTCGAAGGCGACGACGACATCGACGCCAAGCTCGGCGCGCCCGCGTTCTACGGGCGCACGGTCTCGCTTGACTATCCCGCGGGGGTGCTCGCGCTGCGCAGCGGCGTCAGCTAGGGATCGGGAGCTTCGCGCCGCGGCCTTCGACGATGCAGGTGTCGAAGACGTGGGATGCAGCGGCGATGTCCCAGAGTCCGATTCCCAGCGACTCGAACAGCGTGATCTGATCGTCGGCGGTGCGGCCGAGGGTGTGGCCGGCGACGACGTCGCTCAGCAGCGTCGCGCGCTCCCAGGACCAGTCCCCGCTTTCGTTCGCGGCTTGGAGATCGCCTGACTCGACCTTGGCCTGCGCCAGGTCTTCGACGGCGACGACGCTCGCGCGGGTGACCGTTTCGACATCGATCTCCTGTGCGGTCGCGCGGTTCGAGCCGGCGGCGTTCACGTGCGTGCCCGGGCGCAGCCAGGCGCCTTCGAGGACCGGCTTCGAGGCGCTGGTCATCGTGCAGACCACGTCGGCTTCGGCGACGGCGTCGCGCGCGCTGTCGACCGGTTCGACGGCATGGCCGATGCGCGCAGCCATCTCTTCGCAGAACGCCGCTCGGCGTTGGGGATCGCGGCCGTAGACGAGGACGCGGGTGAAGTCGCGGACGTGGAAGCAGGCTTCGAGTTGCGAGCGCGCCTGCCAGCCCGTGCCGATCACGGCGAGCGTGTGCGCGTCGGTGCGCGCGAGAAAACGGGTCGCGACTCCGGAGGCGGCGCCGGTCCGAATCTGGCCGAGTGCGTCGGCTTCCATCAGCGCCAGCATCTCGCCGTTGTCGTTGAACAACGTGTACCAGAAGCGCGCGCCGCGCCCTTTCATCGCGACCGTGTACGTCTTGTGCCCCATCCGGCTCTCGTACGATGCCGCGAGCACCTGGATCACCGCCGAGGGCAGGTAGGCGCGCTGCCGGGGGCGGTTCTGCGCGCGGCCTTCGGCGAGCGCGCGGGCGGCGTGCTCGACCAGGATGAGCGCGTCGCGCATCGTCAGCGTTGCGACGACGTCGCCTTCCGTGAGGTAGAGCGGGTTCACGCGCGCCCTGAACCAACGATGCCGGCGTCTTCACTGCCGAAGCCGGCTGCGATGTAGCGCTCGTAGAGCGCGCCCACGGCTGGGACGACGTCGAGCTTGTCGCCGTGACGCGCCGCCTCGTCTTCCATCAGCCGCAAGTCCTTGCGCGCCATGGTCAGCTCGAAGCTGGCCTCGTAGTTGCCCTCGGCCATCGCCTTGCCGCGCCCTTGGATTGCGTTGCCCGGGTTGAACTCGCTGAAGAGCGCGTGTGCATCCTTGGGATCGATCCCCAGCGAGCGACTGAGCTTGTAGACGTCGGCCAGTCCGCCGGCGATCACCAGCAGCATCATGTTGCCGAACAGCTTGAACGAGGCACCGCGCGTGGGATCGTCGCCCAGCTCAAGGATCTTGCCGGTCAACGGCGCGAGCAGCGGCTTGACCCGCGCCCGGACCGCCGGGTCGCCCGAGAGCAGCATCAGTCCCGTGCCGTCGCGCGTGTTCTTGGGCCCCATGAAGACCGGCGTGTGAACGTAGGTGCGGCCACGCTCTTTCCAGCGGGCGACCCGTTCGCCGGTCGGGGTCGGCGCGAGCGTGGTGTGGTCGAGGATCACGGCGGTCGGCAGAATGACGTCGTGCAACGGCTCGAGCACCGCGTCCACCGACGCGTCGTCGCTGAGCGTGAGGTGGATCTCCGACGCGCCGCGGACCGCGTCGGCGACGTCGGCGAACGCCTTGGCGCCGTCGGCCTCGAGAGCGCGCGCCTTTTCGGGCGTGCGGTTCCAGACATGGACCGTCTCGCCGTTCTCGAGCATGTGGCGCACGAACCCCGCGCCGAGCAGTCCGGTACCTAGATAAGCGATCAAGCGTGTTCTCCTGTCATGCTCGTCTTGTTCGCGCGGCAGCGCGGCTTTCCGGCCGCCTCAGCGGCGACGGTATGCGGCGACGGCGCCGAAGCGGCAAACCTCGTCGTATGCGCCGCCCGCGACCTTGGCGCGCACGCGCGGCAGCACGTTCTGTGCGAACGCCGCGTTGGGGTAGTCGTCGGCGACCACCAGGTACTCCGCGGCGGAGGGGGGATCGTCGCCCAGCACCATCGCCGCCGGCCGGCGGGCCGCGATCGCGGTGTACCACTCGTCGTGCGTCGCGAGCGTTGCGCCGGCGGGGACGCAGGTGATCGCGGCGCGCGCATCACCCAGGGCGTGATAGGACGGCTTGAGATAGTGCAACGGGTGGAGCGGGCTGAACGCGATCAGCACGATGCAGGACAGCACGAACGCGACGGTCGTCCAGCGGCGCTGCAGGCTCAGCGTCGCGATCCCGCCGGCGAACGCGAGCAGCAGCCACGGGATCCACAGCGCGGCATAGTGCATCCCCATCCGCCACACCAGCCCGCTGTTCGCGAGCAGCACGATGGCGAAGCCCGGAACGGTGAGCCACGCGAGCCGCGAGCGCAGCGGCACGAACGCGAGCGGGATCAGCGCTTCGAGGACGTAGGTAAGCCGGCCGAGCGTCAGGATCGCGGCGCCGAACGCCAGCGGGTGGGCGAACGGTGCGAGCAGCAGTTCCGCCGGCCCGTGGGCGAACGGGTACTCGTAGAAATGCGAGGGCGGCCAGGGCCCGACCCGCGGGAGGACGGCGAAGACGTAGATCGCGGCGGAGATCGACGCCAGCGCCGCTGAGCCGAGCGCTGCGACGAGCTTTGCGTGGTCGCCGTTGCGCAGCGCGTTCAACCCGACGACCACGGCGACGATCGCCAGCTCGAGGCACACGTCCTCGCGCAGACCCGCCAGCAACAGCGCGCACACAGCGACCCAGGGCCACGACCGTCGCTGCAGGGCGAGCCACCACCCTAGCGCGAGCACCGGCAGCAGCCCCAGGTCGCGGAACTCCCCGAAGCCGACGGCGACCAGTGGCGGGTAAACCAGCGCCACCGCTCCGATGCGGTCGGCGATCCCCGGCTGCAGTCGGGACCTGGCGAAGCCGCCGCGGGCGATCGCGGCGAGCAGCGGCGCGCAGGCGACCGTTGCCGCGGCCAGGATCGTTTGGAGCACCCACAGGCTGTGCGTGGCCGCCAGGAAGGGCCATAGGAGCACGAGCGTCGGCGACCAGTGGAAGCGGTAGTGGGTCGTGTGCTCGACCCCGTTGTGCATCCCCCCGAACGCGTCGAGCACGATCTGGACGAAGGTCCCCGTGTCGGCGCCGTAGCTCCAGTCGAACGCCCGCATCGCGGCCATGGCCGTCAGGACGACGAACGCGACGATGGTCCCGATCCACAGACCGGAGAGACGGTTGATGCGCACCGGCGGCCGTCGTTCGTCCTCGCCCCGCGAAGTCATCGGTGCCGCGGTCGACCGGACTGCTTAGTGTGGCCCTAGTAATCGAGATACTCGGAGCCTCAAGGCGTCCGACGAGATCGATGCGCGTCTAAAGGAATCCGACGAAGAGGCGGCAGACTCACGGGCCAATGTTAACGTTGACTGGAATCGCGATCGTTGCGGAGGTGCCGTCGCTGCGACTCGCGACGAGCGAAAGCTGCGGAGCCGACTGACCGACCGGAATAGCGCTCAACGGGAAGGGAAATGCCGCCTGCCACTGTCCGGCACTGGTTTGTACGAGGCTGATGGTCTGGGTGCCGACCTGAAGCTTCACGGTGTTGGCGTTGGACGTGGTGACGGCGGCGATGCGCACCGGCATACCATTGGAGACGACCGTCGGCGCGAGCGTGGCGTAGAAGATCTGCACCGGATCGCCAGCGCGAGCGAAATTGCTCTGCGGCGCTGATCCGAATGTGAACACATTGGTCTGCGCGAATGCGGTCGGCTGCGGGAGCGGTGTCGGCGACGTGGCGAGGACCCCGATTGGAGTCACTGACAGGAACGGAGTGGGCGTCGGCGCGGGCGCGGTGCCGCGCGAGGCTGCGCCAGCCTGCGTGTGCGGCAACTGTCCACTCGGCGCGGGAAGCCGCGTGTTCGGCGGCAGGGTCGGCAGCGGTGCGGGCGTCGGGATCGTTCGCAACGCCGGCCCTGGCAAGACCGATGTTCCTGGTTTGACGATGTGGGGAGTGACCACGATGATGAGCTCGTTGCGCTGCCCTTGCACGCTTTCGTTGCGAAAAACGCGCCCGATCAGCGGCAGATCGCCCAACAGCGGCAGTTTTGTTGTGGTGCGGGTCTCATTCTCCTGAATCAACCCGCCGATGATGAGCGTCTCGTCGTCGTGCAGGTGCACCGTAGTCTGGGTGTCGCGGGTGCTGATTTGCGGCACGCCGTTATTGGTCCCGATCAGACTGTTGACGACCGGGTGCAGCGTGACGTTGATGCCGCCGTCCGGCGTGACCGAGGGGGTGATGTCCAAGGTGACCCCGGTCTGGAAGCTCTGCACCTGGGTCGTGGCGATCGTGCCGGCGTTCCCGGCCGTGGTGGTCAGGATCGAAATCGTGTCGCCGGCGCGGATCGACGCCGTCCGTCCGGAGAGCGTTGTGATACGCGGATCGGCGAGCACGCGTCCCTTGCCGTTCTGCACGAGCAGGTTGAGCTGCGCGGTGAAGGAGATCGGCGTGCGGGTGAGCGCCTGGAATTGCCCAAGGCGACCCTGCGAGCCGTCCGGATTGGGCTGCGCCGGAAGCTCGGTGAAGGTCGTGCTCAGGGCCGCGGTGCCCAGTTGCAGGCCCAAGTTCTTGGCGACGCTCTCGTCGACTTCGAGCACCTCAGTGTCCAGCACGACCAGCGGCGGCACGATATCGACCTTTTCGATGAATTGCCGCGCGGAGCGCACGCTGGAGGGCGGCCCCAGCAACGCGATTTGTCCCGGGGTCGGAAGTTGCACGACGCGCACGTCGGGCGTGACGATCTGGAGCGCTTGCGTGAACGAGGCGACCGCATCAACGCCCCCCTGCGTCAAGCCGGGGATATACGACTTGAGAGTTACTACGTCGCTCGAGCCACTCCCGAAAATGCCGGCTTGGGCAAGCGGTGCCGCCTGGCCGAACGGCGGGATTGGCGTGCTCTGCGCCGCGTCGAGCTGGCCCACCGCATCAACGATGCGCTGCTGTTGCGCCGCGCTCGCGGTCACGGCGAGTGCATTCAGCGACGCATCGACGGCCACATCAAGGTCGCGAAAGCTGCGCCTCAGGAGGTCCGCGACCGACGATGCGTCGAGCGTGCGGATGCGATAGACTTGCGTATAGCGTTCGCCAAAGCTGGGCAGATCCAGTTGAGCCACAAGCGCCTTGCCGCGGGTGACGGCCTCCGGAGGCCCGGAGAGCACGACCGCGCTCCCGGACACGGCGGCGCGCAGCCCCGGGACCTGTGCCGCGAGCGAGCGCGCTACGTCGCGCGGGGCGCGGCGCAATACCGGCACGGCCTCTGCGGACACCGTGGCCGGCGGTGGCGACACGTTGGGAGCGTCCAGCGCGGTGACAGCGGACCTGATTTGCAGCATCTCGGCTGGTGCCGCCGTCACCAGCAGTTGTCTGTCGCCGGCGACGCCGAACCGCGCTTTCGGGAATGCGGCTCTGAGATGCTCGCTCAACTGACCGGCATGCGCGCTTCGGAGCGCTAGCGCCTCGGTCGTTGGAAGCAAAGGATCGCGGATGTCGAGACCTTGAAGCACGCCACGCATCGCTTGGACGTCGGCTGGAGCGGCGACAACCACAAGGGTATTGGAGCGCGCATCTGCCCGCAAAGATGCCTGGGGAAACAGCGGTTGAAGCATTGCCGCAGCGCGCTTCGCCGTTACAACTGAAAGGGCGATCACGACCGGCGCAATCGCATCACTGCGCGCGCCGCCTGCCACGATATCGACCCTGTAGATCCCATGCTGCAAGTGGTACCCGGCGCCCAACGGCTCAAGAACCGCGTGCAGCGCCTGCGCCAGCGTCACGCGGTGCAATTCGACCGTGACGTATCCATTGACACCATCGCCGACCGTGATGTTCGCGCCGGCGTCGCGCGCCAGCCGCATGAGAACCGCCCGCACCGGCTCATTCCGTGCGTGCAGTGTGACCCGAAAGCCGACTACATTCTGCGCCGAAGCCGCGGTCGCCGATTCGATCGGCAGCGTCACAGTTGCGCTCACACAAAGAGTCGCGATGAAAACACTTCGATGCGCGACTTGCAGATTCACGGTCGCCCTACTTGACAGCCCTAGCTTTGAGGGGTAAGTATAGCCACTGGGTGTTGATCGGTCAAGGAAAACCCAATCGACGATTGGTCCTTGACCGCACGCGCGCTGGGTCTGTAGCCCTATCCAATGCGATAAGGGCCCGATTTCGCATAGAGTTTTGCGCTGGTGTTGGCCAGTCTGTTTGGACGTGCCCTGATGGAGGCGTTTTTTCACGCCGTAATCCCGGGTAGAGCGGCTGCGGCATCCGCGCCGTTGCGCGACCACGGCGTGAGTTGGAACGACGATCGAGACGCTCGTCACGACCCGATACTGACGCGCATTGCGACGGTGGCGACGAGAGCGCTGTTGTCAGAAGTCTTCGCGCCGAGCATAGACTGCTACCGAGTCCGAGGCTCGGTTCAATTTCCCAAAAATGACACCGTTCGTGACGGCGAGCTGATTCTGGGGCCGCCACGTGACAACCTTACTGACGACGGGGAAGGTTAGGGATATGCGCTCTCTTATGGCGGGCTTTTTAGCAGCGGCCTCTTTTTTGTTATCAGTAGGGCCGACGCCCGCGTTGGCGCGACGCTCCGGCATGCCGAGTGATCCGGCCGGGGTTCCGATTTTCGAGCATCGTAAGCTCCCGATTGTCCCCCCCTCACGGCCCGGATCTGCTCTCGGGTTTCGGGTCGGCGGCCTATCGATGGCGCCATCGTTTCCGATAAGAAAGTCGAGTCGAGCAGCCTTCCGCCCCGGCAGCGTCCGCTACCATTCCATTGCCGTACCGGGTCCGATCGACCCATTTCTGCAACGCGTCGACATGCCGAGTGGAAGCGGCAGGCGTTTGAACTCCTCACCTGCAAGGCCGTCCTCGGTGCGCCGGCCGCTGCAGGCCACAGTCGATAGTAGCGCGCCGTCGTTCCTCGGAATAAAGCCGTGGTTCGCGATGGTAACGACCCCTCTTTTCGGGCAAGTTGGCGAAGTTCGGCTGAACGTCGCGAGTGGCAATATGGTCACGATAGAGAAGGACCTGGCGTTCCCATTCCGAGGAACGGAAATCGCGCTGACTCGATATCACAACTCTCAATCAGCGGTCAACGTCACCACGCCGAGACGGTCGATGTTCGGCAACGGGTGGTCGTCCGAACTGGACCAGCACCTCCAGCCGAACACGTCCGGGGGCATCAGTTACTTCGATGATAGTGGCGCCCGCTGGGACTTTACACCGGGCAGCGGGGGAACATGGATTTCACCGCCGGGCTTGAGCGCGAGCCTGCAGTACTATGCACCAGGCAATCAATATTGGCTCACCGATGTGCGCGGTACCGTTACAATCTTCGCGTCACCGCTGACATGCCCAGTGCCGGTTAGCATGTGTGGCCGTCCAATCTCCATCAATCCGCGGTGGGGCCTTTGGACATATACCATAAGCTACACGTTCGCGCCGAACTCTTCGGGTACTTTGGACGACATGCAGCAGGTGGATCTGGCTACCGATTACGGCGACCACTTAACGCTCGCGCTCGGGAACGGAAACGGTCATCATCTCGTGACGGATGCGTACTTAACGCCGTCAGGCTCGTCGCAGAGCAAGCACGTCGTGTACGGCTACGATTCCACTGGAAACATGATCTACGTGAGCCGTCCAGGCAACGATTCGGCTACGTCGCTCAGCCACACCATCACGTATTGGGGCGGGACGCAGACTATCCAAACGATTACGAGCCCGATCTACGACACCTCGTGGGCCGCTCATGGCGGCCGCCGGGTGTTCTTCTACGACGGCAGCGTGCCGCAGCGCGTCACGGAAATTGACGACAACGCCGAGGTGAACCTCGCGCCGCAGGACGGCTTCTCCAACTCCTACGTCAATCCGGGTGCTCCAACCGGTACCGTTGACTATCACGACACTCAATTCAACTATAGAAACAGTGGTGAGACGGACGTAACGACGACGGACGGCCTCAGCGAGGTGTACTACATCGACACCTCATCCGAGCACCGCCCATACTACGTTGCCCGCTACTCGAACGGAGCATGGAACACATTGTCGTGGACGTTCGATTCGTCGAATCATGTCTCCGCCGTAAATCGGCCCGAGCTCGGCGGCTGGGTGTCTTACCAATTTGATGCGAGCGGGTTTGTAACGCGCACTACCTACCCGACGATCGCGTACAATGGAGGTTCGGCGACTCCCACCAGTGAATCGCTGTACGACAGTTACGGACATCTGTTGGCGTTTTGCGACGCGCAGTGGGTCCACGACCACGGCGGCGAAGGGCTGTCTCAAAACATTTGCTCGGCAACGAGCTCGGGCGCTTGGTCATATACCTACGCGAACATGTGGCTGGGGGTCCCGGAACTCACCACGGTAACGCACCCGAGCGGCGCGACGGTTACGTTTGGATATGACATCTCGTCCGAAGGTGGCAGCGATTACGCTCTGCCGACGTCGATAACCGGCACTCAGACGCAGCAGTTCGACAGCACCTTTGTCACGCCGTCGACCTCGATCAGATACGACGGGCACGGGCGCGTGACGTGGCACGCCGTTGGGGGCAGCGAAGGCCAGACATTTACGTACGACGCCTTCGGCCGCGTGATTCAAGAGACGGATGCAGACGGGGTACCGCGCTACAACGCCTACAACGCGGACGATTCCGTGACGTATACCGAGAACTATCTCCAGCACTTCTACGATCAGTACTACTCTCCGACATACATGACGTCATATCGGCACGACGGAGACGGCAACTTGGTTGGATTCACCGATAATGTCGCTGGGGCTCCGGCGGTAACGTCGTATTACTATGATGGTGTGGGGCGGCAAGTCGAGGTCGTGCAACCCGCAACCGGAGGAGTGCCCGATTCCTCGCGTTTCGTTTACGACTCCAGCAAGGGACACCAGATCATGTCCGCGAGCGGGGTAGCGCTGACGCCTCACGGAGGCTTGTTTGCTCGCCAGAGATACGTGAATTCAACCTGGGTCGATACCAATCTCAGAGAGGACGACACGTTAGGGCGGCCGGACGCCACGTGGTCGTTTGCTGTTTGTAATTCTGGGTCCGGGTCTACGTTGTGTCCGAACACCGCACTCAAGACGACCTTAACATATTCGCCAGCGACGACGTTTCTCACGTCGACGACGAACGCGCTCCAGCAAACGCGCTGGTTCTCGTACGACCCATCGGCCCATGTGTCGCAGATATCGTTTTCGGACGGGGTCACACCGGCATACAGTTACGGATATGACCTTAGCGATCGGGTTGTGAGCGCGTCGACGTCCGGGATCAGCGGGCAATATCAGTACGCGTATACCGGTGGCCGACTGATGCAGAAGACCGAACCCTCTGGTTCGTGGTTGCGGTACACGTACAACCCGGACGGCAACGTCAGCAGTGTCAAGGCATCGGATATTGATTCGAGCAACCCAATCTTGAGCTACGCATACAGCGGGAGTGGCCGTACTACGGATGCGAGAGTGCAACTCGCGGGGGCCGTTTCGGACTTCAGGTACAGCTATACGGCAGCAGGCCGGCTGTCGACGATCACCGATCCCGGCCAGACAGCATCGACGACAAGTCTTAGTTACGGCGCAGACGGCGGCCCAAGCGCAGTAACTATGCCGCAAGGTCAGTACTACGGTCTGTTTTGGAACTTCCAGAATAACCTCAGCCAATACCACGGCTACGGAGGCGAAATTGTAAATCTCGGATACGACGCCGGCGGCCACATGGTTTCGGAGAATTTTATCCAGAACCCCTCCAGCTGGCCGGGGTTCACCGGGACGGTGCAGGCCGGTACATTCGTCTCCCCGGGTATGAACTATGACGCGCGCAATGGGGCCGTCTTCCGCACTTCTGATGATAGTTCAGATGTTGCGTACACCTACGACAATAGCCTACGGCTATTACAGATCTCGGGCTATGGACCAAATGGTCAGTTCTCGAAGACAAACACGTTCGACTCGGAAAACCACCTCACGGGCTCGACGGTAAGTAATTTGAACTATGCAAAGCCTACTGCGAGTTATTGCGGAGCGACAAGCGGAGCCGGCGGCGTTGGCGCCGGAGGAACTCTGGGCGTGACCTATACGTGGGACGTCGAGGGAAAGCCAGTCCGACGGCGCGCGAGCACCTACAATAGCTCATACAACGAGTCGCTTCATTGGAGCGGCGATACGCTGCTGTACACGAAGAACGAGGTAACCGGCGCTGTCGACAACATCAAGCTAGGTTTCGGCGAGGCGTTCGGCGGCCGGCTCTATGCGTATGACCGCGATCCGATTGGCGGCGTTGCCAGCA
Organism: Vulcanimicrobiota bacterium; assembly: GCA_003140215.1. Taxonomy (GTDB): domain Bacteria; phylum Vulcanimicrobiota; class Vulcanimicrobiia; order Vulcanimicrobiales; family Vulcanimicrobiaceae; genus Vulcanimicrobium; species Vulcanimicrobium beijerinckii. Next base: position 41,028 of record PLJL01000007.1, read on the forward strand.
CGCACACTTCTCCGACCGCGTTCGATTCGTGGCGGCCTGCGGATCCGTTCCTGCAGAACTGCCTATCGCCCTTGGCGCCTCCTTCTACGGCAGGGTACGTGCCGCTCGCTCCGCCAATACAAAGCACGGGCACCAGCGGTCTCTTCGACGGTGTGAACGTACTGCAAGGCGATCGCCCATACGAGCTGTTGAGCAAGACGATGGGCGCTCTTGATCCTCTCGTCGATTTTGGCGGGACGTCGTTCAGCTTTGCGGACAACGCGCCAAATCGGTTTGGCGACCCCACTGGGAACTTCTGCCAGGCGCTAGCGGCATCAACCCATGTCGTCTGGGACGGCAATCGGTGGGTGGTCTTGGATGCCTGTGGCAACAACCTCGGACCCTATAATCCGGCTGGCCCGCCGGGCTTTGTCGGGTTGAATTGGAACGGCCCACAAGGTCCGATCAGAGGCGGCGGCGGCGGTGGGCTGAAACTGAGCGGTGGTTTGCCAAAGATGCCGTGCATAATCCCGAAGGCCTACAACTACGTCACCGCAGGCGGCGATGTCGCGCTCATAAAGGGGGTCGGTGTTTCGGTGCAGATCTCAAGCAATGGAACAGTGTTCGTCACGGTGTCGGCCTCAGCAGGCGCAGACTTACATGCGAATTTCGGAATCGGACATCAAGCCGTCCCGCCTGGCGGTAGCGTAGACGAGGCGATGCGCGGAAATCAAACGTCCATTGGACTCGCGGTCCCGATTCGCGGGCCCTACGGCCTTTACGGACAGGTGTCCCAGGACTCAACGCTAGCGTTCAGCTTTGAGTACGGACCCTCGCTAGGAGCTGGCGTATACGGCGCGGGAACATCCACGGCCATGTTCAACCCGCCGCCAGAACCCGCAATCTTCCGAGACGTTCCTTGGCTGAAAGACCTTTTCTGTGCCAATAGGTGAACTTGGACCGATCGCGGGCGGCGTAGTGTCGCTCGCGATCGGTCTGATGCTGATCGGCTATAGGCGAGCCCTGGCGGACCTTGTCGTCTATCGTGGGCCGGATGGCCCCCTGAAGCAATTGTTCGACTATGCGGAAGTGAGTTGCGACCGCCCACACGGTGCAGTGTCGGGCTTTGTTATGCTTGGAAGCCTCGCCGTGTTGTTTGGCGCCTATATGATTTGGGGCTCACTTGCGTACGGGGGAGTCTAAGATCGTCACGAAAGCGGTCGCGGCATCACTAGGCAAAGCAGGCCAAGTCGGCATGTCGTTGCTTCTGACTTCCTGCGTGAGCGGCGGCTTCCACGGAAGCTCGAACGGCGACGTCAGCGGAGCCTTGGTCGAACATCAGATCGATACCCAACTCACGCCGGGATATCTTGTACAGGACCCGGGTCTCCATATTGGCCGGTCGAAGTGTCCATCGCGCATCGATCTTTCGCCGGGGCATAGGACCGCGTGCGTCCTTGCCGTGGAAGGGCAGCTGCTTCGAGTTGCGGTTATTCCAACAGAGTCGGGAAAGTACGACATTCGTCAGCTGGATGCGCTTCTCAAGATGGCCGATGTGGAAAAGACGACCGCTGCGGAGTTGTTCACGCAAACCGGAGTGGAACTGAAGCCGCGCTGCGGCGCGCCGCGCGTCCGCGTGCTCATTGTCGGCACGCGCTTTCGCTGCGCGATCGCCGGCGGACCTGCTGGCGTCGCATCCGCCGAACTTCGAGTCGTGGACGCTCGCGGTCGCTTGGATATCGGTCCGCTACCTGGGATACGACCGCACACGGCTCCGGGGCTGCAACCGTATCTTGCCGCGCACGCCCAGGGGCGTAATTCTACCGTCCCCGGCCCGGTTCTCGCTCCCGTGGTTCGTCAACAAGCGCTGCAGTTCGTTCGGAACGACCCCGCACGACTTCATTACTTTGGCTCCGTCCTCTGTCCGGCGCGATCCGATCTCTCTGGAGCAAAGCATACCGAATGCCGGTTGCGCGTCGCAACGCAGTCCCTCCATCTCGACGTCATGCTCGACGACAGGCTGGGTGTCAAGATCAATCCGCACGAAGCGGTCATCGAGTCGAAACGCGCAGCGGAGAACGCCCGCGCGATCTACCAAGGTCGTTTGAGTGCTGCCGGGATTAGCCGCAGCGTCGCCGTCGACTGCGGCTCAGAGCGGATCCTCGTTCTCAAGCCGGGTGAAGCTTTCCGTTGCACTATTCGCGTTTCCGGGCGCACCCCCCGCCCGCTAATTGCGACGGTCTCGGATGCATCCGGTGAGCTCGTATTCAACGTTCCGGATCCTTAGTAGATGCTGACGGTACCGTGCGACGCACAGGGGGCGTCATCACCTCGTGCGCCCGCGTTGCGGCGGTCGCCTACGCTCCAGAACCTGCTCGATCGTGCGCAGGTCAGGTAGCGGGAAAAGGTCGCGCAGATCGCGTTCGGCGCTGAGCGCGACGGCGATTCGGACGAGCACATCGACGCTAACGTTCGCTCCCGCCTCGAACCGCTGCAAGGTCGGCAACGACACGCCCGCAGCACGAGCGACGTCGGCTTGCGAGCGCCGAGCCGCCAAACGAGCGCCCCGAGCGCGGCGTCCGATAAGCTTCCGAATTGTGCGGGATGACGTCCCTCGCAGGTTTTCCATCATATCTGATGCGCTACGAGGCATTATCGCGGTTACTATATCATATCTGATGGTATCTGGAGGGCTCGCTTCCTGGGACTAAACGAAGGCGGCGAGGCACAAGTGATTCGGGTTAGGTGCTCGGCCTGCGGCGGCTGGCTGCGAAAAATGTCAGTCTTCCAGCACGCCAACCCCGCGCCACGCGCGCGTAAGCGCATCGACCGTTGCCGTACCGTGTTTTTCGGCGGCGAACAGCGTTTGGATGGCGAAGATCGCGAAGCTGCAGTCCTCGCGAAGACCGCTGCACATCGCGTCGTACCAAATGCGGCCCGGCGTTTCCCAGGCGTGGCCGCCGAGCGCCTTCGCGAAGAGAAAGAAGGCGTGGTTGGGGATGCCGCTGTTGGTGTGGCGCGGCAGTCGTCACTGCATGCCAGAAGTGCGGGAAGCGGCTCCGCGGCCTGCCCATGAGACAGCGAGTTCCGGGCGGCCTCCGGAATCGCAACGACTTCTGCCCCTCGTGCGGCGGGGTGTATCCGTGGGCCGCTGAAGAGGTCGCGGTGAGCAACAGCCTCGGTCTATTCGAGGACGACGTTGACGCAGTGATGCTGTTCGTCGCCAATCGGCATGACATGCGCCATGGCGCCTTCGGGGTCGTCGCGGTACTCCCAGCCGTGCCGACGATGGGAAACGATGACCTTCGGAATTTCGTGTCAGTTCTTGTGTCGCATGGGCTCTTGAAAGATGTAGGAGGCGGGCGGTTTCAGATTACGTTGGATGGTCTACGTCGAGCCGAGTCTGCGCGCTACCACAAGGGCGCTACGTCTCGCCTGCCGTTCGAATGGACGGACATCCGCGGCTTCACGCTGGCCGATGCCGTCCTGGTTCATGTTAACCGGACCCACCAGCAAAAGAACATCTATATCGAGGACCTCTATGTTGAGTTTTCGTCGACACCTCTTGACGAACTGAAAGCGGCGGTCCGCGACCTGCGGGACAAAAGCTACCTTAGCGCACCTAGCGATGAAGGATCAAAGATCTTGCGGAGGCTTCGCGAGCCGTCTACAGGCGCTCACGACCTCGAATGGGTATCCGGGCTCACCCCCGATGGGCTAAGGCATGCCACCAAACTTGAATCCGTTGCGAGCATCATGCCGAGCGCCACGGAGGAAATGGCAAGGAGGGTTGTGCGTTCTCTTTCGAAGCTAGAATCCGAGCCCGAGAACGAGGTCGAGGCAATGTTGCGGGCCATACCGCGTGCGTTACGCGAGTTGGACGCGGATAATCGACGTAAGGACGGAGTTCCGTTTACCGTCGAGAACGAGTTCGATCTCCAGGATTTCGTTCGGGCGATGCTACGCGCGCGTTTCCCGGCGCTGAGCGCAGAAGACGCCGTTCAGACCGTCGCAGGCCGGGGCGGTCGGGTTGATTTCCGCCTCAAGGACGAGCGCATCTATATCGAACTTAAGGTATTCCGCGACATGAACCACTGGAGAAACTCGATGTATGGTGACATCTCATCGAAGATCCAGAGATATGGTCGTGAGCACGACTGCGACGACCTCTTCGTTTTCGTGTACGACCCGTTTGCGAAGTTCACCGAGGCCGAATCCGCTGAGCGCGACTTCTCGTACGATTCGACGATGGCGGGAAAGAAAGTCAACGTACGTTTGGTCGTCGCACCCAAACACTGAGTAATATGTCGCGAGCGCTCAGGTGCTCGGTGCAGTGCGTAGCAACCTGACCAATGCGTTACCTTCCGGCGTGTTCGGCTAGGTAGAGCCGTATGCGCGCCGCCGTCTGCGCGGAGATTCGCCGTTCTGTCCGCCCGCTCTCTGGGAACGTCGCGATCTGGCTCCTTTCGAGATCGCCTCGAAACCGCCGAAGCCGCACGCCCTGTTGTTTTGAGTCGGCTTCCAAGGCGAGAACACGCACTAATTTGCCGTCACGCCGTTCGCGGTGAATTTGGCTAAGCACCCGCATTGGTCCATATACGACGTTCACGTCTCGGTCGATCACGATAACCTCATCTCCGGTGCGGACCTCGTCGAAAAGTCGTGAACCCCGCGATCCCTCGAAGAAAATCGGGAAGAGCTCGAAGCGATCGACCTTCTCGACTCGATCTTCCGACTGCGCTTCCCATCGGTCGTAGTTCTCGGAAAGTTCTTCTTCGTACTCGCCCTTGATGTTCGTGATCCACAGGACGTTCGTGTCGTCACGACGGTCGGATCGCCGCTTTCGTGGACGGCGTTCCTTGTGGGGTTGCGCCCGGTAGAGGGGGATCAACGGCTTGACAGCGTCTTCGTCGAGACGCTTGGTGGGCAGGCTGCCGATCCATGCGACCACTGACGCTACAAAGGCCGAATCCTCGATTCGGGCAGCGGTCTCGGTTAATACGTCCGCCGAATGGTTGGAGGCGTTGTTCGAGCCGATGAAGACGACCCCGTCGGCCATGTAGACCTTCGCGTGTAGCCGTGGTACCGAATGACAGCGCACACCCGTCTTTACGAGGCGCATCAAGACACGCGGGTCGGTCAATCCCGCTTTTACATTCGCCACCGACGCGTTAACGTAGAGCGCATCACCGCTTTCAAGATGCATGAGGTCGTCGGCGCCCGAGCCGATGTACGCGGACACGACGACACGTACAGCGGTCGCGTCCTTCAGGGCCTTCTTGATTGTCCGCCATGGCTTGGCGAGAAAAGCGGCGTCTCGTGCGGTCTTCATACGGCCCTCCCGCCTCGGGCTGATCAGGAGCGCGAGGCGCCGGATCATACCGGCACTATAGTTTCTGTTCCTCCTCTCCCCGCAGCCGCCAGGATGATCGGGATGCCGGGGTCGGCGTGGGACGGGGAATCCGTCGTACCTGCCGCTTCGCGCCGTCGCCGGCGCGCTGGATGCGCAGATCGACGACCTGGTCCGGGAAGCCGGCTGAGCCAGCTGTAGCCCGGACCCGCTCCTGGACTTTTTCGGACCCGCTAGAAAATAGGGAGGAGTCGGAGGCGAAACGGTCCGGCATGATTCCAGAAACAATCGTCGCTAGCGCGCTCTACGGCTGCCCGGACGCAAACCTCGAACTCGGCTACCGGGTCGTCGTGGAGGTCTTGCGGCCCACGAACGAGCCGAATCTCGCGACCCCAGAGTATGAGGTCCGCATTTTCGATCACCACCAGCCCGACGGCTGGACGGCGAACGTGCCGGAGTTCGACTTCGACGACTCATACTTGCGGGCGATTACGTCGGCCGAGCGCGATCGGCGGATTGCGGACTTGCACCAAAAACCCACGAATGCGGACCGTCGCGATTGCCAGGACCGTCGCCCCGACCGTCGTATCGTCTGAGCAATCTACTTTCGCAACGTGACGGAACTCATGCCTTTCGACGTGCGTGGAAAGAAAAACCGCACCCTGAAGCCAGGACGCACGATGCCGAACTTTATCGGCACCCGCAGCGCCGCCACAGTCAGAAAACCGGGCGAAATGTGGCGCGTGATCGAGCAATGCAGCCCGCTGACACAGTGAGCGGCTAATCCACTCCGCGCGACGCCGTCGACTTGCGGCGTCTGAGTCTCGGGGCGCGAAGTGGGATATTCGCCGGACACCACACGGAAATGAGAAAAAGGGGCCACGGTGTCCTGTCAGGGGATCTTGAGAATCTCCCTAGGCGAAACGAAAGCAAATGCGCGCGAGGCGGCGTCCATGACGAGCGCGTGTCGGCGCGATACGCGGTACTGGGCGAGGTCGTCTGTGACGATGAAGTCTGCCTCCACTGTGTCGAATAGACGAATGTAGATCGCACCCGAACCGCTGGGTAGCCGGTGCAGCATGATGACGTGTGCGTCACTCGGATTCAGGCCCTGCAGATCAAACCTCACGGGAACTTTCTCAGCATATATTCGCACAGGCGCCGTCTCATCGCCGCGCAGGTAGCGGTTCATGTTCACGGCAACCGGGTCGTCGAGCCACGAGTCTCCAAGGAGATGCCACGTAGTCTCGTACGCAATCTTCAGGAGACCCGGAAGGTGGCCTGTCGTGCGTACCGGCACCCGTAGCTCAACGGTCGTGTCCTCCTCGACGCGCTCGAGGCTCACGACGAAGTGCGCCACCAGTCGCTTAACCTCTTCATCTGGAACAGTAAGACCCTTCTGCGAGAATGCATCGCGCAGTCGTCGTTCGAGAATGCGATGTGCCTTCGGCATGTCCGCTGGATCGATCGCGACGTTGTCCGGAGGGAGGCTGACGGACCAATTTCCGTTCGGGTCGAGTAACACGACAAAGTCCGCAAACGGGATCGAGTGCTTTCGGGTGGGCCGTCCCGCTCGGTCAGTCGAGACATTCATGTAGCGCGACGTGCCGATTACGCGCACTGGCCGTGCAAGAGCCTCGCGTTCACGGTTCGGAACGCTTCCGGAATGACCCTCGAGACCCAGCGCAATTCGCCTCATCTCGATCGAGGTGAGCTTGACAAGACCGGCGTCGTGCCTCGTGCCGAAGTCGTTGTCGCAGTCCTGGCATACGCGGTCAATGGTCCAAGAACCACCAACCGATAGCGGAATCGTATGCTCGCCTACGCCAGCGCGCGGCGGCTTCTCGAGGCGACAAATGATGCAGTGCATAGGACGCTCTTCGCTGCACGCGATGCGGATACTCGTCGGCGGCCGGATGCGTGCTAGGACAGGTCGCCGCGCGTGGTCACTGCGACTTTGGCGCGTCAGTCGCTCCTGCGACAATCCGGCGTAGAAACATCGAGGTAGTTGGGTGCACAGCGCTTCATGAGCTGCTGCGGCCCGCCCCGACTTGGTTGAGAAAAGCGCCGTGAACGCTATGAAGCGCGGTCTCCCTCCCAAGACGCGTTCAATTGGCGCTTCGGGTATTGGAATGCCAGTGCCGAGGAACCAACGATGCGCGAAGGCGCCGACGGCAATGATCACCCGAGCTGCCGCGACGGACATGACGTCTCCATGTGCATGTCTCCACACGTCTTTGCGGCCTCCCCTCCCCGATCTCGTGCGGTGACTTGCAATGCACAATCTCGGTCACGGCGTAGTCCCGATCGGATACGACGGGACGATCGCGAATGAGTTCCCGCGCTCTTGCGAGTGCTCCAGACCAGTAGCGCAAGGCCATGATCGGCTTCCCGTCGGGAGTGATGGTCCGTATACCATCGAGGATGTACTGGCATCGGCCGCCGCCGTGAGCCAAGTGGTGCGACTCCCAGACCTTGTCATCCGGACTCGCTCGGGGGCGTGGTCATCGCCCCGATGGACGGGTTGGAGGCAAAAAAGAGGATCGGTGCCACGTCAATCTCGCCGACCAGGGCTCGGGGACCTGAAAGTCCGCGTACGAGGTGGCCCCGCGTTCGCGTCGCTGGTACTCCACGATCGTCCGGCACGGGTGCGGCTGGGACGTCTCCAGACAGAGTCGGACGTTTGGGCAGCGCGATACCGACTCGAAGACGGCGCGCGCGGTTCGGTGTCATCGATCTGCATCCGGACAGGTTATCGGTGTCCCAACAGCAGCCTTTGTAATTACGGCTTGGGGCAATGCCGGATGCCACGCGCTTGTGAAGAATGAGCGGCTGGGTCATGCCCGCCTATGGAAAGCGCCTCATCCTTTTTCTGGACATCCTGGGCTTCAGCGAGATCGTGGCGCAGTCCGCGAAAAAGCCCGATGCGCTACGATCGCTCTTAGCCGCGATCGACGTGATCCTCGAATTCGGTAAAGGCAGTATTGGTGGAAGTAAGCGCGCCTCGCAGTACTCGGATTCCTTCGTTGTCTCGTACCGGTTCACGGAAGAGTCCGCCGCATTTGATTTGGTCAATGATGTTGCACTACTGGTCATCGAGCTAGCATTTCTCGGCTTCTTGGTGCGAGGCGCCATAACTATCGGCGAACTCATCCATACGAAACGCTATCTTGTCGGGCCGGCAATGGTCAAGGCCTATGAGATGGAGTCGATGCAGGCCGTGTATCCGCGGGTCCTCATCGATCCAGTCGTTCTGAAGCTTGCGAGGAAGTACCACGCTTCGCAGAATAGCCCGCGCGAAGAAGCTGGCTTTGTGCGTGATTTCATGACCAAGGACCCGACCGATGGACGATTTTACTATGACTATGTGTCCTGGAACTCTGTCGTGGCCCACGCTGGTGCTGAGGCGCATCTTTACGGCGAATATCTCGTGACGCTCGGAGGTCTCATTAAGCGCGGCCTACGCCATAAGAAGCCTGCTGTTCAAGAGAAGTATCTGTGGCTGCATCGGCAATATGTCGCAGCGATCGATTTGCTCCTAGCAGAACCTTCCGATACCCGCTTCCGCGAGGAGAATCCCGGCCTTTGCGAGGACGCGGCCGCTCTTCCGCGCTTTGAGGACCTGGCCCAGGCTGCGCGAGCCGCTGTGAAGGCCGAATGCGGCGGGAGTCCCTGCCGCGCCCCTACCGCGTCCACTCGCGTAGCAAAACGCTCCGGCTGAGGCACTATGCGTAACTGAGTGCCGTCCTGCAGATCTTCGTTCGCGTCGCTTAAGCGAGTCTGAGGTCCTTGAGGCGGTACTCCAGGGCCTCGTTCGACATCATGAGTGCGTCGGAAACACGTTCAGCGTTGCCGTGCTGTTCACGCCACACCTCGCGAACAAGCCCTTCGGGCATCAGCAGATGCGCAGCGAACTTATTGGCGCGGATCTCTCTCTTCCTGCGCAGCCCCGCTCGCCGCTCGTCCATCAGGCCAAGCCGTCATCCTCCTCGGTGCACTCGAACATCTCGGGCTCATCGAGACCGAACAAGAGGCTGGCGCTCCCGTGGCTGTGCTCGAGCCGCACGTGTCCGATCTCGTGTGCGATCGTGAAGCGTTGCCGTACCGGGATGCTGTCGCTATTCACCATGATGGCGTTGGGTGCCGACGTAAACAGATCCAAGAGCGGCTTCCCCGACGGACTCAGATCGGGGATGAACATGAGTTCGAGTTTGCAGTATTTCTGGGCGATATGCTCGACATCAATCGCTCGACCGTTGGGTAGGCGCGGCTGGCCGCAGCGGGTCAAAGTCTCGTGCGCTACCGATGACGGGATCGATTAAGGCTTCTGGACCATGAAGCGGCTCATCGAATCCGCTCTCCTCTTTGTTTGAGGAGATTCGCGCAGCGAAGATTTGCACCGTCGAGGAAGGCGACTCTGGCGTTGGCTTCACGGAGGTTCGAGCGGATCAGCGTTGCGCGCGTGAGGTTTGCGCCTCTGGCGTAGACGCCGGACGGGTCCAACCCGACAGGTCGTCGCACTTAGCATGATCGCTCGGCGTCGTGGTCGGTCCCGACGCTCCTCGGCCAGGGAAATCGGCACCGACCTCTGCGGAGGTGAAATCACCTGCTGCTACGGACCTTTCGCCGTATGTGGAAAGCTAAGATGACGGACGGTTCGACCTACGAACTCAGGGACGCCGAGGCCGCCGAGATCATGAATAAGATCGCGTTTGGTCAGGGATCAGCCCCGCATCCCGTTGCCACGGATCAGAACGGCAGCACCCATCGTGGGGAGACCTTTAACATAAGACCCACGGAGATAGAATCTTTCGCTCGAATGCCGCTGAAGTAAACACGGCTCGGCGCCGTGCGCGCACTACCAGAGGCGCACGGCGCCGCGTTCGTGCCCCAGCCCTCGGCGTCGGGGAGGCCAACTTCTGTGCCAAATCGGCGCGTGTGATGCAGCCACCCGACGAAATCACGTCTGGATGCGTGCATTTCGACCGATGAAGCAGCGGTTCGGAAAACCGCGTCATGGCAACCTTTGTGCCCGTGCGCTGTTGCGATCGCGGCTGCTGACATACTCGAAAGGAGGGCGATTTCCAGATGAATATTTTGTCGGCTATGCCCGCCGCCAAGAAGGGCCATAGCAGCGGCGTGACGGCGCCACCCGGCCGCGAAATGACGTCAATCTTCCAGGACGCCGACCAAGCGCCAAGCGCGCGTCAGCGCTTCAACCGTCGTCGTACCGTATTTTTCGGCAGCGAACAGCGTCTGTAGTGCGAACGTCGCGAAGCCGCAGTTCTCGCGAAGGCCGGTGCACATCGTGTCGTACCAAATTCGGCCTGGCGTTTCCCAAGCGTGGCCGCCGAGCGCTTTCGCGAAGAGATAGAACGCGTGATTGGGGATGCCGCTGTTCGTGTGGACCGGATCGCGGATCTCGTCCGTGACCAGGTCTCGCATGTGCGCCGGCTGGGTGTCGTGCAGGCCGAGTCGCTTGTCGTTGTATGCCGAGCCGGGCGCGGCTAGCGACCGTAGCGCTTTGGCCTGGATCGGCGGCCGGAAAATGCCCTTTGCCATGAGCCAATCCGCTTGGGCGGCGGTCTGGCGATGCGCCCACTGCTTTACGAGGCTGCCGAAGACGTCGGCCAGCGACTCGTTCAGGGCGCCGGCCTGGCCTTCGTAGCCGAGCCGGGTCTCGTTGTAGATGACGCCGTGGGTCAGCTCGTGCGCGATGACGTCGAGGAAGCGGGTGAACGACTTGAATACGACACCGTCGCCGTCGCCGTACAACATCTGCGCGCCGTCCCAGCGCGCGTTGTCGAACTGCACGCCGTAGTGCACCGATGAGATCACATGCCTTCCGTGACCGTCCAGAGAGTTGCGGCCGAAGACCGTTCGGTAGAACTCGTGCGTGGTTCCGGCACCGTCGTAGGCGCGGTTGACGTCGGCGTCGTCGCAGGGCGGCTGCGCTTCTCGTCGCCGGAGGGTTCCGGGCAGGCGCGTCTGATGTTCGCAGTCGTAGACGAGGCGGTGCTGGTGCGACCCGGGTGTATCGGTCCGCGCCGCCGGGTGGTACTCCAGGCGGCGCATCTCGTCGAGGGTGCGACCGATAGGTCCGCGGACGCGGCCGCTTTCGTGCGCTTGGAGCGACTCCAGTACCGACATCGGTACGATGAAGCACGCCGGAGTCGTCGTCAGCGGCGGGTCTCCGCGAACGGCTGTCCGGCGAGCTCGTTCGCGAGACGTCCGAAGATGTCGCCCATCGCTAGGCGGTCGGCGCTGTTGCGCGCGGTCACGGCACCGTTCCGAACTTTGCCGAGCTCCGCCCACTCGATCGGCGTGACCATCTCCAGCGCCGTGTTTCCGGCAAGGGTGTACGGGAGCGCGCTGATTCGGCCGACGGCGTTCGTCGCGACGCAGATGTGAACCAGGCGCCGCTCCGGCGGGTCCATCTCGGTGGTGAACAGGTCCGGCCGGCGCGCGGCGGCCGCATCGGCAACCTCGTGAAGCCACGTCCGAACGGCTTCGTAGGTCGGCGTGTCGCCGAATGGAATGAACAGCGCCGCGGTGATGTCGCCGCCGAGGACGGGGATGCACTCGACGTGGCGCTCGCGCAGAACGCTCTGAACGCCGAGCATGGCGGATTCCAGATCGTCCGTCGTCGCTCCGTATTTCGCCGAGATGATCACGCGCCCGAATCCGACGCTCTCGGGGTCGCGGGGGCTCGGGGTCCACGAGGCAAATCCGATGGCGTTCCGGTGCACGAGCCACAGGAGCGAGTTCGGGGCGATCGCGATGTAGCGTTTCGTGTGGCCGAACTCGCCGATCTCGACGGTCGGAATCGTGTCCGGGACAGGGTGATGCAACGACGCCGTGAACTCGGGTCGCCCGCCGGGGCCGGGATAGTACTCGATGGCTTCGACCGGCGCGAGAGCGAAGTTCGCGGCGATGAAGTCGACGGCGCGCTCGTAGTGCGCGAGCACTGCCGCGCGAACCTCCGGCGTGTACAGGGTATGCGGCTGCGACGGCTTGCGTTTCACGGATGAATCACCACGATCGCGCCGCCGGGCTCGTCGAGCCAGCGCGCGGCGCGCACCAGCGGCGACGTGAGGTGTGCGAACGCCGCGCGGACCTCCTCGCGCGCGCACACGGCTTTGGAGCCGCGCATCTCGAGCGCTTCGTCGACTAAAGCCATCGCGACGTCCTCGGAGATCGCCGGCGCCTCCTCGCGGTTACCGAGCAGCGAGACTTGGCGGCGCCAGACGAGCTCGCGGATCAACTGGGCCGTGACGGCCACCCGCTTGGCGCGCCCGTGCGTGCGCTCCCAAACCAGCGCGGGCAGATGGTCTTCGGCGTAGCCCGGCGCGAACACGGCGCGTAGTTCGTCGGGATCTGCGCCGATGCGCAAGGCGGCGACCAGATCGTCGACCGACCACGCGCTCACGTGATGTAGAGCGAGCTCGCTCGTGAGCTCACTGTCCGCTTCGCTAAAGCTCGGCCCGATGATCATCGAGTAGTCGCCGGCGTACGACTCGCGCCATTTGGCCGCCTCGGCGACGTCGGGGTGGGGAACCGCTGCTCCCGACGAGGTCTTGCACTCAAGCATCACGCGATACGCGAGCCGGCCGAGCGGCGCTTCCAGCACACCGTCGGGGGCGCCCTGGCCGCCGATGTGGCGCGAAACGAAACCGAGCGCGTCGAACGCTTCGCAGACGGCGCGCTCGAATGCCTCGGGGTCTTCGCCGTGAGCGAGCCGGTGTAGGCGGTTTTCGTAGGCGTCGACGTCGTGAACCGCGCTGCGCGTCGGGAGCGGCTCGTCGGGTTCCGGCCAGTCGTCGATCGGGTGATTCGCCCGGAAACGGCGGTCGGGGTCTTGCACGATGAGCAGCGCGCGGCCCGATTCGTTGACGCGCGCCAAGTATTGCGTCAGCGAGACATACAGGACTTGCGCGCTTGCGCCGTGCGGAAGAAGGCGCTGCGCGACGCCGGCCTCGACGATCTCTTTGGCAGTGCGTGGCCTACCGTCCGCGAGAACGGCAAGCGCGGCCCGAAGATTCACGCCCCGCTGGCCGGCTTTTGCTAGCGGCTCCGGTAGAACCATCCATTGTTCCACAGCAAGTTCTTACTACGCCCGGGCGCCGTATGCCTCTGAAAACCGTCGCGCCGCTTTCGGCCGTAGGGCCAGGTCGACGGGCGGACGACGCGCTGACTGTTAATCAGCGGGTCGTTGGTTCGAGTCCAACTCCGGGAGCGTGAACAAAGCCCGTCGGATCGGTGATTCCGACGGGCTTTCGATTTCACTGCGCGCGGGTTGATGCACGTACGCCTTACGGCGGGCTCAGGAGCGCCGGCGGCTGATCGCCGTTAGGGCGTAACCTTGGCGCAGGTTCGGCGACTGATCCAAGGAACGTCGCTGAACCCCCTGGGTTTGCGAGGTGGTTCTGTATGAGCACTTTCGGTGCTTCGGCACACGCCGCTCGCCGGATCGGACCGGTGGCAGCCTTCGCGCTGCTCGCGGTCGCAAGTGCATTCCTGCCGCGCGCCGCCGACGCTCGTGACCGGCCGGGAACCCCCAGCCAAGAGCAGCTTACGGTCTGCGGTACCCCCGCACCGTCCTATCGACCGCTGTTGTGCGGACGTTTCGACAACACCGCGAGCGAAAAGGTTCGCGTCGAAATTCAAATGACGAGAAATGGGGCCTCGTTCCCATTGGACACCTCGTCGATCACCTGTTCGAACATGCCGACATCGAGAAGCCCGAACGGCACGTACACTCCTTCGGGAGAAGAAGGCTGTTATACCCCGGCCCAGATATTGGAACGAAAAGACTATTATTATGTGTTCCGGACCGGCGCGGTCAACTTTAGCACGCAATACTGTGTCCGCTTTCGAGCACGCCGGACCTCGGACGACGTCGTGTCGGAAAACTGGTCGAATTACGCATGCGCGCAAACCCCGGCGCCGCCACCGAAGCCCGGGAAGCCCGATTTCGGCGTGACGTTCTACGGCACGCAGACGTCGGTGGCTCCAGGCACGTCCGGCCAGAAGACGGCGACGATTCCCGAGCGCTTGGACGTCGTCGTCAACCTGCCTTCCGCCGGAGCGGTTAACCAAGACGTACGCATTTTCGCGCTGGGAAACACGACCCCGCTTTCCAGCGCAACGAAATACCCGTTCCAATTCGCGCTCGCTCCAAACCTGACCGCGGTCAGCGTTCAGGTGTGCGGGTACAATTTCTCCGGTCAGACCTGCACGATCAAGCCATACACGCTCACGAGCTCAAGTCAGATTACTCTTCCGAACGCGCGGGCGCCGGTGTCGATCGCCACGGCGGCGCCGAAGCCGATCAAGATCACCGGCCGGCCGCGAGTCGCGGACCAAGCGATGATGGTCGGTGTCGACATGCCTGGCAATGACTACCACAATCAGCCGATCAACGGAACCGCCGTCGATTGCCAGACTCTGTGCGCGCGCGATGGGAATTGCCTGTCTTGGACGTGGGTCAAGCCGGGCGTGCAGGGCGCGCAAGCGATGTGCTGGCTCAAGAACGCCGTGCCGCCGTCACGGCCGAACCCCAACACGACTTCCGGCATCAAGGCCGGCAGCACCGCGGTCCACTGAACTTGCACCCGCCTTCGCGGGCACTTCTCGGCAAGCTCGAGGGCACGCTGAACGACGCCGGCGAGATCCTCGGGGCGATGCTCCTTCCTCACCTATCTTAGGGAGACGGTCTCTCCAAGACGGCGCGAGTCATTTTGGACGCGCGAGTTGACGCGAAGCTTCCCGAATATCGATCGAACATGCGTGCCGATGGTGTTGGGTGAAAGCACGAGCTCAGCGGCGACACCCGATTGGTGTACCCGTCCGCTATCAGACGTGCGACGCGCTTTTCGATTTCCGTGAGGGCCTCCCAGCCTTCGCTCGGGCGCTTTCCTGAGGTGCTGAAAGCGCGCCGCCGGATGCCGAAAGACCGAAGGAGACGGTCCACCCGTTGCGTCTCTCCGATCGCGCCGACGCTGTGATGAGGTTCCGTGCGTTGTCTAGCGCGGCGATGCCTGGACCTTGCGCCGACTCAGCCAGCAGCAAGGCGCCATAGCCGGCCTCGACGTCGGCGCGAACGAGGACTCGAGGACTCTTGCGTGCGATCTCGAGCGCGGCCTTCATGTGCACGGCATCGCCCGCCAAGAGCCCTTGCGCGTGCAGAGCTGCCGCGACGCTCGTCCGAATCGAGTCGCGCCCCGTGTCCGTCAGCCGCCGCATCCGCGCTCTTCCTCTTCAGCCTTTTTCACCGCTTCAATGGCATCTTCAAACGTTTTCCCTTCGGCAGCGCTGCTGTCTTGAGTTACGGCAATCATCGCTGCCGCAACAACTCTGCACGCCAATATCCGCCATTTTGGAACGGGTTTTACCGCGACTTCCTCGGTGACTTCCGCGTCCTCAGCCCCCTCCGGATGCCGGCCGAACGCGTTTTCGTCGCGGAGCGTGCCGCTTGCCGGATCGACGATCCAGAACGCGTAGGGCGGCCCCCCGGCTTGCGCAACCTCGGGAACCGGCTCGAGCAGCGAGGCACCCCGTGCGAGGTAGGCCGACATCCGCGCTCGAGCTTCGTCGGGAATCGCGGCCGTTGCTTGAACCGCACCACCCGGACGAAGCGCAACCATGCGCGTCCCGAGCGCGGTCGCGACGTCGAACGCGCCGAGCGCGTCGTTTGCCGCGCCGACGCCGCTCACGGGGACGTCTCTGTTGAGCAATTCGCGCTCCGCCAGAACGGTGGACGCGGCCCACATCGGACGCGCTTCGTCGGTTGTGAGCGGGATCGCGTCGTCGCTCGCGATGTCGCTGCTGAGGCTTCCGTCGTTTGCCATCGCGATCACACTGATGCCCGGTTTTGCGGCGGCGACATCCACGCTGGTGCCTCGCGCGT
Organism: Vulcanimicrobiota bacterium; assembly: GCA_003140215.1. Lineage (GTDB taxonomy): Bacteria > Vulcanimicrobiota > Vulcanimicrobiia > Vulcanimicrobiales > Vulcanimicrobiaceae > Vulcanimicrobium > Vulcanimicrobium beijerinckii. Next base: position 57,266 of record PLJL01000007.1, read on the forward strand.
CGTCCATGATCGCGCGCCGCAAGGCATAGTACGCTCCGTTCAATCGCGAAAGCGCGCTGCCGATCGCAGGCGCCGAACTGCTGGAAGTCACGTTCGCGGGTCCACCTCCGCTGACGACGTGTCCCGCCGAGACCGCGATGTTCCACACTGTTTGCATGGAGCGGTAGGCGCCCGAGTCGGGCTGCACCGGAAGAGCCGTAGGAACGGCATGCGCAGCGCGCGCGACGTAGCCGATGCGGTCGAAAATCGCACTCTCCACATGCGTCGTCACGCCGGCTGGTGAGGCGACGCTGATCTCCATCCAAAGACCCGTTACCATCGGAAGGGTTGGCGTACGAACCGGACTCGGCGTCGGACCCGGGGTACCTAACGCGCTCAAGACGGATCCGATGCTCCCGCTGACGGCTTTGCCGACGCTGCTGCTCACCGGCGAGGGAAGCCCAATCGGCGCGCCCGTGATCCTCTCATCGCCGACGCGCAAGAGCGGCGTAAACGTTACCGCGCCGACCGGCGGAGACGCGGCCGCCCCCGCGCCGACCTCCGTTCCGGTTGGTTCGGCAAACATGAAGGAAACGTCGCGATCGCCAATGTCGACGGTGCGCATCGTGCGATCGAGCACGATCGTTCGTCGCGGCGACCCGCTACGCGTGTCTTCGACTGCGACGCGCACGCCGATCACGTCGTAGAGGTTGTCGGCGAGCGTTGCGCCTTGGCTTTCCGGCGCACAGCGCGTCTTTCCCGGGGTGCCGGGCTCGATCGTCGGATCGAGATCGACCCAGTTTCCGCCCACTTGCGCTCGCACCCAGACGTGCTGCGCCGCGAGCGCCCGCAAAGCGTCCCGCGCCGGCAGCCCCGCAGGCAGCACGAGCCCCGCCGTCTGCAACGAGGCGGCGAGTTTTCGGCTTTCGCTCTGCGCCTGCCCGACGATCGTTTTCCACCCTTCTGCCCAGTGTTGCACCCGCGTGCGCGTTGCCGGGTCCTTCACGCCGGCTACAGCGGTGCCGGCCTGTTGCATGAGGATCTTCGGGTGCGCTTTGCCCAGGCGGGCTCGCGCGATCAGCGCATCGGATTCGGCTGTCGGGAGGCTGCACTGCGCGAAGACCGTCGCGATATTCGGACTCATGACTCGCAAGACGTCGTGCAGCAGTAACGCTTTGTCGATGCTATTGGCACCTCCGCTGCGCAACGCTCCGACGGATCCGCCGAGCGCGCCCGGATAGAGGTCGTCCCCAAGTGCAGCGACGGCACCCAGTGCGTGCTGCGGATCCTTCGGGATATTCGCAAACGCCACGCTGACCTCGACCGGAACGTCGCCGCTGCCTTTCGGAACGAAGCGCGGGCCGCTTTCGGCAGCGCGTACGTCTCCCGCAACCGTTTGCCCGCCGGCGCCGGCGCCCGACGATTGCCCGCCTGCGGCGACACTCGACGATTGGACGGCTGCGGCGTTTGGCGCGTGCTCGAACGCGACAAGCGTCGGCAAGCCGGCGAGGCCCGCGGCGAACGCTCCCAACTGACTTCCCGCGAGCAGCGCTATGGCGAGAACCAGGAGAGCGACCCCTCTCGCCCCCTGCTTACGGGAGAGTTGAATGAAGCCGTACAGCAGTGAAATGACGGCCGCAAGCGGCAACAACGCCTCCGCGGCCACGTAGGGGCCGCGCGTCCAGGCCAACGGCCCCGACCCAAGTGCTGCTGCAAGGCCGCCATGCTGTACGGCGGCGGCCGTCGGGATGAGGGCGTATGCCGCCAGGAGCGCGACGAGGCTTCGCAGGGCCGCGTTGCGCAGCGCAAGGCACGCCGAAACGGCACCGGCGAGAATCAGCCCCGCGAACACCAGCGCCGCCGAGTCTGCGGCGTCGAGGCCCGTGAACGTGGGACCGGTACCGGCACCGACGAGCGCACCGAATGCGAAGGCTGCTGCGAGTAGGAGGACGCCGAACGAAGCCGCGATCCAGGGGCGTCGCCAGAACAGTCCGAACGCGACGACCCCGAACACCGTGCCACCGGCAACGGCCGCAAGAGCAGCCGGCGCACCGTGGATGGTGGCGACCGTCGCGTCCGCCATGATGGCGACGAGCGCCAGGGTTACGAATCGGGCGATCCATGACATCTAGCTACCCTTCCATTTCGGACCGGCGGGCAGGTCCTCGGTACGCTCAATGAGGTTCGAACTGCTTTCGGGTTCGCAACCTCCGGCACCCATGTAAGCGGCGCCGCCGCGTTGTCGGTGTTCCTCGATCGAGATCTTACAGGAGCTACTGTTTGCGCGTCGTCGCGGGTTCTGATTCGGGCGTGGGGGGTAAGCCGCTCCTGAAAGACGATCGGTGCGCTCTGCTTCGTCTCAAGGGGCTCAAGAGTCGCGTCGTACGCGATACAGTGCGCAATCATTGCCTTCAGCTTCGCGAGCAATGCGCCCAAACCGAACGCCGGCCGCCTCGACATACGTGGTGGCAACGGTGTCGTGCGTGTACAGGTTCGTTTAGGTCGTTGTTGTCGATTTCTCGGACGACGGTGCTCATGCCCGTGTGATAGATCGGCGATCAAGCCGATGCATCCCTCAAACGAGCGAGGTTTCGAGCTGCGAGCGCTCCTCCGTCGAGAGTCGATCCATCAGGGCGTGCATGAGTTGGACGCGAGAGTTCACTCCCAGCTTCCCAAAGATCGCCCGTAAATGGGTGGCCACGGTGTGTGAAGAGAGCGTGAGCACGTTCGCCGCGGAGCGGTTCGTATGGCCCTGGAAGATGAGCCGCGCGACGCGCTGCTCCGTCGCAGTCAAGGAGTCCCACCCGGTCAGCGGTCTTGGTTTCCGCGATGCCCAACGCACCCGGCGCACGCCCGTGCCTTGAAGCGCGCTAGATGCGTTCCGCGTCGCTGGTCGCGCCGAGGGCATTGAAGCGATCCCAAGCGCGGTCCAGCGCCACGACGCCCGCGTCGCGCCGGCCGTCAGCGAGGAGTGCCAGGCCGTAGTCGCCCTCCGCATCGGCGAACAGAAACCGGCGCGGGCTGCGCTCGAGTAGCGCGGTTGCGTGACGCAGCGCCTCGACGTCGCGCCGCACGAGCCCGCGTATCTGTTCCGCGATACCGACGATCGTTGCGACGTCCGGATTGCGCTCCGCTAAGCCCAGCGCGAGCGACTCGATCTCCGCTGCGAGGCCTGCATCGCCGCCGCGCAGCGCGGATCGCGCGGCGACGACCAGCCAGCCCGGCAGATTCCGCTACCGGTGCCGGACCCCACGCCGCGGATGCATGACCCACAACGCCGATCAGGTCTTCTACTACGACGAACGCTTCATGCTGCGCCGCATGGATTACTCGCCTTTCGTTACGGGCAGTCCGCTGATCGCCCACTACACGTACGACGCAAGGATCTTTGATGGCTTCGTTTTCCCCACCCGACGGATGATTTACCGCCGCGACGCCAATGGCATCGCCAACCAAAAGCTTCGCGCCGATTACCATGAACGTCCACTCGATCACAATCGAGCGCGAGTAGTGACCCCGCCTGACCCCAAAGAAAGGCGTCATGATCCGGAAAGTCAAGGTTGCGCGGTTAGCGCTCGCGGGCACCGTTCTGAACCGAGAGCTCCCAGCGATACCCGTCCGGATCGTGAAACCACAGGCCCATATGCGGCGAGCCCGGCGATGTAGGGCCGATCTCGTTGCCGGGATCTTCCAGTTCTACGCCGTTTTTCTTCAACATGTCAAGCGCTTCGCGCAGCGCGCGCATGCTCTCGAGGTAAAACGACATGTGGTCGATCGTGTCCGGATGTGGTGTGCCTTTGAAAAACCCGATGATCATCGCGTCGTTCGTCAGCGCGATGGCCTCATCGGATCGGAACATTTCCTGCAGATCGAAATTCTCGATCCCAAACTGCGCGCTCTTCTCCGGGTCTCCGACGGCAAGGCTGAAATGCCAGACCGCGCCAAGTTGTACTTTCACGTCCATACCTCTTCGTAACGCATCAAGTCGCGGCTTGTACGCGCGGATGATGCGAGCTTTCTGCGCATTCGTCAGGCCCCCGTCATTCCACCATCGAGCAGCCCTAGAGCCTTATGGTTCCGCAAGCTTGTCTTGCTCGGCGACTTACGAGGCGACAAACGAGCGACACTCATTGCCTGCAGCTCGCGGTCGCGCGCACGTCCCGCTTACGCGAGGCGCTCTACGCGCCGTACGAACGCAGCCCAACCAAGTGACGTCACCCACCGATTATAGCGCGCGCTGCTCCCGGTATCAGGTATTCGTGGCACCGCCAATGGCACAAAGTCACCCAAACCGGCACCAAATTGACCCTCCTACCTGACCACGGAGACCCAAGCCGGCCAAGGTGAAATGACCTCCCGCCAACCAACGGTGGTCGTTCGCGCCTCACTGTTAATCAGCGGGTCGTTGGTTCGAGTCCAACTCCGGGAGCCACTTCAAACCGCGCTACGGCGCGGTTGTTCGTTCATTATACGGACTTGGCCGGCTTGGAAAAGGCCGCAGCCGTCGTGCTGCAGCGCAACGACTATCAGAGCCTCGAAGCATCGCTCAAGGACAAGCACCGGGATTCCCTCCGACGACGGTGCGGAACTCGGCGGGATACGACCCGCTGTGCATAATCTCGCGCATCGCACACGTCCCCGCCAGGCTACCGGCGCTACGTTCCTCAAGAGGGCCGCACGCTCGTGCGTCCGCGCGGCAAATTCATCAGAGTCCGTTGTGAAGGAAGGGGATGTTGTAGACCGCCTTCACCGTCTCGAAACCCTCTGAGTAAATGGTGGCGGCCTTGAGCGCGCCCTCCAGCGCCTCTTTGGTCGTATCGAGGAGACCGCCAAGCGATCCCGAGACGTGCGCCGACATGTGAGACTTGCTTCCGCGAACGAGGGCGGGCCAGTGGGTTCTCACTTGGTCATACACTGTCTGTTCGCTGTAGTTGCTATCGCGGTCGGATTGGCCGCCAGTGAGGTGGCCCTTGATTTTGCCGCCGTGTTGGAGCGTGAAAACCGTTCCATCGCTTGCGTAGATCGCCCACGAGATGGAATATACATAGTCCTGCGCACCCGAATCGTGAAAGTGAGACGTGAACTCCACCGTGCCGTCGCTATGCAATCTAACATGCGAATTTGCATTTGCGGCGATGCCGCTAGCGAACGTGATCGCAAGTTCGTCGTACCTGAGGAGGTCCGTCAAACTTCCCGGAGCGGGCGCGTGATAGGGAAGGTTGAAAACGAATCCCTGCGCGATGTGCGTCTTACCGGCCGGACACCGGCCCTTGGTGGGCCCACCGTCGTAGAATAAGGCGAAGCATTGTTGGCAGAAGCGCCACTGTGTTTGCGAAGACGGCGGCGCAGATGCGGCGTAGTTGAGTCCGAAGTCGAAGCCCTGCGCGGAATGCGGACCTCCGCTCGGGCAGTGGCCTCGGGTCGAACCGTTGTAGAACATCGCGAAGCACTTCGAGCAGAAATGCCAGCCGTATTGGACATTCGGTGCGCTCGGTTCTGAATCATCATAGTGGGGAAAGAACGCGAAGCCTTGCGAGGTGTGCCCGCCACCGTCTGCCGGACATTTGCCCTTCACGCCGCTGCCGTCGAAAAACAACTCGAAGCATTTGTCGCAAAAGCGCCACGATTCTTGATCGCCGACGGCAGCTGACGCCGTGCCGCGTAGACACGTACATGCAAGCAACGCGAGTCCCGAAGCCACGAGCGCTTGGCGACGCGACGGCCGACCGGCGAACGCGCCGTGAACGATGGTCTTCATTGCAGTGGAGTCTCCTTCCAATCAACTACTACCGAACGTCCGTCCGCGCAGCCTATGGCTTTACCATGTTGTCGAAGAGCCCAGTCGTGTCTTTGGACACTCCCTGATACGCCGAATCGAACGCAGTTGCGGCAGCCACTACGGCATCCGCGGCTTCTTTGACGGTGTCTTGGAGCAGGCCGAACTTCAGGGCAACGTGTGCCGACATACGAGCGAGATTCGTTTTCGCAAGGGCGGGCCAACGGCTCGCGACGAGCGGGCTCGTCGTGTCACCGTTGAAGTTGTCCTTACGATCGGCTTGTCCGCCGGTGAAGTGTCCGTTGACCTTGCCGCCGTGCCGGAGCGTGAAAATCGTCCCGTCGCTTGCGAAAATCGCCCACGCGATCGAGTAATAGTAGTCCACTGCACCCGAATCGTTAAAGTGCGTCGTGAACTCCACGCGACCGTCACGATGGAGTTTGACGTGCGAATTTCCGTTTGCAGCAATACCGCCCTTGAACGTGATCGAGTTGTCGTCGAACGCGAGAAACTCGGGCAACTTCGATGGGTCGACGGCGGCTTCGAGATGATAGGGAAGATTAAAAATGAATCCTTGCGCGATGTGGCCGCCGCGAACCGGGCACCGGCCCTTGGACGATCCGCCGTTATAAAACAGCGCGAAGCATTGTTGGCAGAAACGCCACTCCGTTTGCGAAGACGGCGGTACGGATGCCGCGTGATTGAGTCCAAAGTTGAAGCCCTGCGCTACATGAGAGCCTCCGCTCGGGCACCGGCCTCGGGTCGAACCGTTGTAAAACATAGCGAAGCACCTGGAGCAGAAACGCCAATCGTATTGGATATTAGACTGCCCGGGCGCCCCGTCGTCATAGTGCGGCGTGAACAAGAAGCCTTGCGCGACATGCGCGCCGCCGTCCGCCGGACACTTTCCCTTGTTGCCGCTGCCGTTGTAAAACATCGAGAAGCATTTTTCGCAAAAACGCCACGATTCTTGATCGCCGACGGCGGCCGACGCTGTACCGCCCAGGCTCGAACATGCGAGCACCGTGAGCCCCGAGGCCACGAGCGCCTGGCGACGCGAGAGCCGACCCGTGAGAGCGTCGCGAGCGATCGTATCCATTGCAGTTGAGCTCCTGGAAATTGAAGTTTACAAAAAGTGTTAAAGCCGTAAGCTCGATTGCGCCATCGTCAACCGAAGGCGGCCAATTTGGAGACGTTGCCAGAGGCGTGGGCGATATTGGCTTGGGCGTGCTTGTGTCGACAATGACGTTCCCCAATCCTTGGGGTGCTGTGAGGCGGGGTCCTTTAAGATGCCGAACCGCAAGGCCCGCCCAGTAACGGTTTCCGGGCCGCAAAAGGGCCGCTCAAAATCAAAACGCGGGATTCCCCTCGACGAGCTACTCGCCGCACACGCCGCCGGCCGTCCCGCCGTCGCGACGAAAACGACCCCTGTCCGGGTGCCGGCAACGGCCAAAGCGCCGAAACGAAGCCAAAGAAAGCCCCAGGACGGCGTTTACCGCGCCGGGATGATGAGGCCGATTGACGCGAAAGACTAGGGGGATTCTTTGGGGGGATACAGGAGCGCCCGGTGGCGACGTAGGCGACACAAGCGACACGGTTTTCCCTCGTAAACGGCAATCCGTGCGAGCCTGCCCGCTTCCTGTTAATCAGCGCGTCGTTGGTTCGAGTCTAACTCCGGGAGCCATGAAAAGGCCCCCCTGCGCGAGGTTGGGTGAGCGCAAGCCGTCGCGGTAGCGCCGGCGGCGCTCGACCACAGTGCAGTCAGAATCGGTATTAGCAGTGAAGGCGTGAGGGTGCCTGAGGCTGTGGATCCGTCCTCCCTCCCCTTCATCGACTGGGAGCGCATCGAGTCTTTCGTCGGCTTTGGTCAGCCTGATGCCCTGGTCGTCTTCATCGGTCTAGAAGAAGGCCTCAAATGCGAGGATGCACTTCTTGAGGACTTGACGGTTCGCTCGACCTACAGCGAACCCGTAATGGACCTCATGAAAGCCCATGAGGGCATTGCTGGCACCGAGGACTACTTCAATCCCGAGCGCGCGCCTCGACAGCCGACATGGCGAGTCATGGCCGACCTCATGGAACGCCGAGGCGGCAATCCTGCGCCAACGGGACAGGACCGTAAGCGATACAGGACGCTTGACCTCGGACGATCGCACGGCGAGACGTTGCTAACGGAGCTCCTTCCGTATCCGCATCCGAAGACCAGGCACTGGCTCTACGCTCGTTTCGGTAGTTACCTCACTCGCGCGGAATACGAGACGGCGCTTCTTCCCGTACGCACAAGGATGCTTCGCAACGTGCTATCCGAAGCGGATCGTGATCTCATCGTGTGCTATGGCAAGAATGGTTGGCCAGACTTCAAAGCACTCTTTGATGATGTCGATTGGCGGCCCGATGGAATTCATTGCGTGGGTACGTGGCGCGGGACACGTGTGGTCCTCACGAACCATTTCAGCCGCTCCGACTTCAACACCGACGAGCAACTAGCTGACCTTGCGCGCGTCGCTTTGGTTCAGCGTTGACGTTGACTGGCGGCTCCGATCGCAATCGCTTCGAGGAGCTGAAGGCGCTTCTGGCTGGCCTTCCGGATTGCGCCACGGTCGCGCCGCTCGATTGCCGTTTGAGCGGATTCCCTTCATTCTTTCCTGGCGGCCCAGGATTTTGCGGTAGCGAATTTCCCGTTGGCGGTGTCATGTTCATCGGCAACAACTTCGGCACGATTGAGCAGTATGATGCTTTGCCGTCAACCGTTCGCGAGTTTGAGCCCGAGGTCACAAAGCGCACCGAAAACAAGACGTGGTGGGATTTATGGTACCTCGTTCTACCGGAGTCGGGTATCCCGATAGAGAGGTGCTTTTTCACGAACGCGTACCTTGGTGCGATCGTGACAGACCCCGAACGCGCGGCGAAGGGGAAGAAGACGAGGAACGTCGGGGCTCTCAGGGCCGAGCGAGCCTACAGGAGCGCTTGCATTTGCGCGCTCGCGGGGCAGGTTCGCATTGCTGAGCCGCATCTAATCGTGCTCATGGGCGGTCACGCGCCCAAGGCGTTTGCACAAGCATTTCCGCAGTTTGGACCTTTCGCGAAGGGCGGTGTAGCGGCAATGCAGCGACGGCAGCCTATCGGTGGGAACGCGCTGGCCTTAGCACCAGAGCTGCGCGCTCGCGTGCTTGTTCTCCAACATCCGTCGAACCCACGGAGCGATACGTCGAAACGCGAGCAGGGTCGGCTTCTGAAAGCGGCTTACGGCGCTGCAGGCGTACAAGCCTAAGATAGCCCTCCCTTCACCGTCAATCTAACGCCGCGGCGTAGCACCGAGCGGCCACACCTTCTTTGCGATTGACTTGAACTGGGATATCCCTAGCGAGTTGCGCTCGTTACGAGCCTTCGAACCTGGCGCTTCAAGCCTCACAAGAACGTCTTCACGTCGCGCCTGCCAAATCTCAATGGCCTCGTAAGTCGCACGATCTAACAATACAAGTAGAACCCATTCAAAGTCGGAGTCGCACTTGATCGACGACATGCGACCTTTATATGGCTCACTTCGATCGACGGCTCGCCCTTTGATTTGATACCGTTGCGTTTGTCCGTCGCTCTCAAGAATCGCGTCGAAGTAGGCGGTACGGACTTCGGTTAGCGTTAATCCGAGCTTCTCTGCCGCCTCAAGTTCTGCTACCTCGCCAGTTACGCCCAGTGGCTTGCCCGTGAGCGTGTAGTAACGAACGGCAAGGGCCTTGGCCTCACGCAGCAGCGCCTTAAGAGCTTCGGACTCCGCCTCAAGACTCGGCATGCGTCGCCGCTTCGGCCTGTTCCGGAACGGTCCCCGTCACACGCGCACCGAGACGTGCCGTTAGCGCGGCCTAGTGAATAATCCGGGTAGAGCTCCGGCTTTTGTAAGGGGCTACCGCCGTCGCGGTCCGGAGGCAACGTCCTCCGAGAGGTGGGTCAAATTTAGACCGGCGTTTAGACGAGTAGGCGGCGATCGTACGAGAAGTGATCGATCTTCCACGTGATCGCTGCGAATTGCGGGTGTAACGGATTGATGAGCACGTTTTGCTCTGGCGCCACGACCGGGAGAATCGCGGAAGGAACGGCGAGGCCCACGGACCCTCCGCCGGCAATCCATGCATCGCCAATCGCAGGGAGAGCGGCGGGCGCTGGAATATGGCGCCAATCGGGCGGTAGTGTAGCGCCGGCGCCGGCTAGAGAAATGACGGCGTGGTCAGCGACTTCGGCGGTGACGACAACCAGCTCGGGTGGTGAAGCTACGTCAAAGTCCGATGGATCGATATGTGCAAGGAACTCGAGCATCGCGAGCGTCGTCGTCGATGACGTGTAGGCCATGCGCGTTCTCGGACTGGACCAGCGCCCTCCAACCTGAAAGGACCCCTCTCCGTCGAGAGGGGTCCCTGCGTACTTGCGATACGCGATCCGGTAGATGTGCAACGGCGAGCGGCCTAGCTGTATCCACCCAAGAGAGCGCGGGTGAGGACGGCTTCAACCTCACGCGCGCCGACGTCGGTCTGCAGAAGCGAGATCGGCTCGACGCCGCCCAACGCGGGGTTCGATTTCTGTAGCCATCGTCCGACTGCGGCCCACGACCCGAGGGCTTCGTTCCCGAGCGACGCTATCCGACCGAGCCGAATGGTCCGCTCCGACTCGACGAGGTCGAGACGCTGTCCTTTGCCGCCCTTTCGGCGCCGAATCGTGCTCCGGGCAATGCCGACTCCATCGAGGATCGCACGCTGCGTAGCTCCCAAGACAACGATGGCGTGGTCGAGGGCGGCAATCGGCAGGCCTTCGTGTATCAGCGTATCCAGATCTCGATCGGTGCGGATGGACCGCCGGCCAAGGGTCGCTTCGCCGCCCAGGATCGAAACAAGGTTTTCGAAATTGTGCGCCATCTGGACACTCAGTATGCTCCATTTGAGCGCAAAGTTCAAGTGTCCCACGTCGGTAGGGCCCTGATGCTTGCCTTGGTTATCGACGAAGACCCCGGCAAAGGGGCGGGGATCGTGGCCCATGCTTCGACGGGGCTCAGCATGACAATAATGGGCTCGGGGTTGTCCCGAGCTATGCCGGTCACAAGCTATGTCGGTCGCTTGTCGATCGGCTCGGGCTGTGGTAAAGTAAGCCGTTGTGTCCGGCCGCGGACGCGACGCGCGTTCGCGCGCCCACCGCATTCGCCGTGCGGGTGGAAAACGAGGTCGGACGTCGAGTGAGATGCTCGCGTGCCGGTCGAGGCGACGACACCTGGCCGCGCCGGGCAAGATAAACCACCAGAGAGCAGTTTTCTTTTGGCCGCGAAGAAGCAAACCAAGACGCGCAAGAAGCGCGAGTTCAAAAACGTCGGATCGGGCGTCGCGCACATTCACTCGTCGTTCAACAACACGATCGTGACGATCACCGACAACACCGGTTCGACGATCGCCTGGGCCTCGGCCGGCAACCTCGGCTTCAAGGGCTCGAAGAAGTCGACGCCGTTCGCCGCGCAGATGGCCGCTGAGGCCGTCGCGCGCAAAGCGATGGAGCACGGGATGAAGACCGCCGAGGTCTACGTCAAGGGTCCCGGGGCCGGGCGCGAAGCCGCCATTCGTTCGCTGCAGGCCGCCGGTCTGGAGATCACGCTCATCAAAGACGTCACGCCGATCCCGCATAACGGCTGCCGCCCGCCGAAGCGCCGTCGAGTGTAAGGGAGTTTAGAGAAAAAGATGGCCCGTTACACCGCAGCCGTGTGCCGCCTGTGCCGCCGCGAAACCGCGACGTCCAAGACCGGCGAAAAGATCAAGCTCTTCCTCAAGGGCGACCGCTGTCTGTCCAAAAAGTGCGCCGTCGAGCGGCGTGGGACCGCGCCGGGGCAGAAGACGCAGAACACCAAGACGCGTCAGAAAGTCTCCGAGTACGGCCGCCAGCTGCGCGAGAAGCAGAAGATGCGCCGCTACTACGGCGTGCTCGAGACGCAGTTCCAGAACTACTTCCGCGAGGCTCAGCGCGTCAGGGGTAAGACCGGCGCGACCTTCCTGCAGATCCTCGAACGCCGGCTCGACAACGTGATCTACCGCCTCAACCTCGGCGCCAGCCGCGCGCAGGCCCGGCAGCTGGTCACGCACCGCCACTTCCGCCTCAACGGCCGCATCATCAACGTGCCGTCGATCATGGTGAAGCCCGGCGACGTGATCTCGATCGCCGACCGGTCGAAGTCCAAGGATCTGTTCGGCGCGCTCGTCGAGACCGCGAAGAACCGCCGCCATCCCGAATGGCTCGAGTTCAACGAGACGGACGCGACCGCCAAGGTCGTCGCCCTCCCGTCCCGCGAGCAGATCGACACCCCCGTCGACGAACAGTTAATCGTCGAATACTACAGCCGCTAATCCCCTAATACCAACCCCACCAACCGTTAGGCGTGCGATCGTGGCGCACCCTTCGACAAGCTCAGGGTGACAAAAACAAACCTGGGCTCGTTCGCGGGACTGCGCTGCGGATAACGTAAACGGAGAAAGACTCAACGAAATCAGTATGACCGTTCTTGAAGCGCCGGCCGGCGCAAACATCGAAGTCCGCGAGCGCCGCGAGAACTTTGCCAAGTTCGTGATCGAGCCGCTCGAGCGCGGCTTCGGCATCACGCTGGGCAACGCGCTGCGCCGCGTGCTCCTGTCGTCGATCCCGGGCGCCGCCGTGACCTACGTGAAGATCGACGGCGTGCTCCACGAGTTCTCCACCATTCCAGGTGTGGTCGAAGACACCGTCGACTTGCTGCTCAACCTCAAGGGCCTTCCGATCAAGCTCAACACGGAAGATCCCAAGGTGCTCTCGCTGCAAGTCAGCGGCTCAAAGGAAGTCACCGCCGGCGACATCGCTCCCGATGCCGACGTCGAGGTCCTCCAGCCGACCTACCACATCGCGACGCTGTCGAAGAAAGACGCGAAGCTGTCGATGGAGATCGGCATCGAGAAGTCGCGTGGATACGTCACGTCCGACAAGCAGCGCAACATCGAGCACATGATCGGGCTCATCCCGATGGACTCGATCTTCTCACCGATCCGCAAGGTCAACTTCAGCGTCGACGATACCCGCGTCGGTCAGTCGGTCGACTTCGACCGCCTCACGTTGGAGATCGAGACCAACGGCTCGATCACCCCGGACGACGCGCTCTCCGAGGCGGCTCAGATCCTCACCGAGGAGCTGCGCTTGTTCATCGGGTTCTCCACCGAGGAGAAGCCGGTTGCAACGGCGCCCGCCAGCGAGTGGGACGTGCCGGTCGAGACGCTGAACCTGTCGGTCCGCTCGTTCAACTGCCTCAAGCGCGCCGGCATCTCGAAGGTCTCGGAGCTGCTCGACATGACCGAAGACGAGATCATCAAGATGCGCAACTTCGGCAAGAAGTCGCTCGACGAGATCAAGCAGGTCTTGGAGGAGCGGGGACTCTCGCTCCGCCAGGCTTAGGTAAGGAATCATGCCGCATCAGCTCGCCAACAAGCGTCTCTCGCGCACCGACGGCCACCGCAAGGCGCTGCTTCGCAACCTCGCCACGTCGTTCTTCAAGTACGAGAAGATCGAGACCACGTCGGTCAAGGCCAAGGAGATCTCCAAGGTCATCGACCGCCTCATCACGCAGGCGCGCCGCGGCGATCTCCATTCCCGGCGGCTCGCGGCCTCGTACCTGACCGAGGAAGCCGTCGCGAAGAAGCTCTTCGAGCAAATCGCGCCCGCGCTCAAGGACAAGGCCGGCGGCTACACGCGCATCACCAAGACGCGCGTCCGCCCCGGCGACGCGGCCGAACTGTCCATACTGGAGCTCGTAAAGTAGCGCTCTAGCAATTCTCTCGGTCGCTGGCGTCGTCGCTACGCCCCTCACGTGCCCTAGCACGCTTCGGGGCTAGGCTCCTAGCCAGCGACCGAGATAATCGCTAGAGTAGGGGCTACCCTCCTATGCTAGTCACGGACGAGCCGCTTAGTCTGACCTCCATTACGCGATCGTTCGTCGCGGACAGCATCACGCCGATCTCCGCGTACCTCGCCCTGGCTCAGCCGGGGCGTTCGTGTATGCTGGAGTCGGTGGAGGGAGCCGAGCGGCTCAGCCGGTTCTCGTTCATCGGGCTCGACTACCTCGAGACGTTCTCGATCGATCGCGACGCGGGGATGCTCGAGCGAATCCGCGCTGCGACGGGCCGCTATGCGCTCGACCGCGGCGACCTGCCGTTCCCCGGCGGCGCGGTCTGCGTGTTCACCTACGACGCGGCGCGTGCGCTCGAACCCGTCCTGCGCCAGGCCCAGGACGCCGGCGACGTTCCGCCGCCCGACGTGCGCTTCGGGGACGTGCTCGTGGTGATCCCGGGGACGTGGCTGGTCTTCGACCACTTCACGCACAGCGTGACCCTGATCGGGTTCGCACGCGGCGAGGGCGAGCGGGCCGCGGTCGAGGCGCGGCTCGATGCCTACGTCGCACGGCTGCTCGACCACCGGCTGACGATCCCGGGCGCGGTGCGGGCGGACGGCCCGGTCAGCGCGTCGATGGACGAGGCGACCTTCGTCGAGCGCGTCGGGCAGGCGAAGCGCTACATCTACGACGGCGATGCATACCAGCTGCAAGTCGGGATCCGCTTCTCGTGCGCGCTGGGCGGAACCGCGTTCGATTTCTACCGCCAGATTCGGGCCCGCAACCCGTCGCCGTACATGTTTTACGTCGAGCACGACGGGCGTGCGGTGTTCGGCGCGTCGCCCGAGTTTTTGGTGCGGCTCGACGGACGGACCGCGCGGATTCGGCCGCTCGCCGGGACGCGGCCGCGCGACGCCGATCCCGAGCGCGACGGGCGCGTCGCCGACGAGCTGCTGGCCGACGACAAGGAGCGCGCCGAGCACGTGATGCTCGTCGACCTGGCGCGCAACGATCTGGGCGCGGTGTGCCGCATCGGCAGCGTGCGCGTCGACGAGCTCATGGTCATCGAGCGCTACTCGCACGTGATGCACATCGTGTCGAGCGTCGTCGGCGAACTGCGCGACGACAAGGACGCGCTCGACCTGTTCGCCGCGGCGTTCCCGGCCGGGACCGTTACCGGGACCCCCAAGATTCGCGCGATGCAGCTGATCGACCGGCTCGAGCCGGTGGCCCGCGGTTTTTACGCCGGCAGCGTCGCGCACCTCGACTTCGACGGCGACCTGGACTCGTGCATCATCCTGCGTTCGGTGGCCGTCGCGAACGGCCGAGCGTACTGGCAGGCCTCGGCCGGGATCGTCGCCGACAGCGTTGCGCGCACCGAGTACGCCGAAGTACTCGCCAAGACCGGGATCGTGCGCGCCGTGTTAGGGATCGATCCATGAGGCTGTTGCTCGTGGACAACTACGATTCGTTCACCTGGAATCTCGCGCATCTGTTCGGCGGGATCGACGGCGTCGAGGTGGACGTGATCCGCAACGACGACGCACGGCTCGCCGACGGCGTGACTACGCAGTACGACGGCGTGATCGTCGGGCCCGGTCCGGGCCGGCCCGCCGAGGCGGGTCGGACGCTGGCGCTCGTGCGCGAAGCGGCGGTGGAACGGCGGCCGTTCTTCGGCGTGTGCCTCGGGCTGCAAGCGATCGCCGAGGCGTTCGGCGGCCGCATCGTCCACGCACCGCAGCAGATGCATGGCAAGACCTCGACGATCACGCACGACGGCGCCGGCGCGTTTGCGGGCGTACCGTCGCCGCTGCAAGCGACGCGCTACCACTCGCTGTGCGTCGATCACGACGGCTTTCCCGCCGTGCTGCGCGCCAACGCGGTGAGCGAGGACGGCGTGATCCAAGGACTCGTGCACCGCGAGCTGTGCATGTCCGGCGTCCAGTTCCATCCCGAATCGGTCCTGACGGCCGACGGGCGTCGCATCGCCGAGAACGTCGTGCGCGAGATGCGCGCCCTTCGACCGGCTCAGGGCAGGCTGTGAACGACTATCCCGGCCTGCTGCGCGGCGTCCTGGCGGGGCAGGATCTCACGGCCGACCAGATGGCGGACACCATCGGTGCGATCATGGACGAGACGCTGTCGGCGGTGCGGGCCGCGGCGCTCTTGGCGGCGCTGGCGGCGAAGGGCGAGACCGTCGATGAGGTGGTGGGCGCGGCGCGCGCGATGCGCGAGCGCAGCGTGCGCGTCGAACACGGCCTGCCGCTGGTGCTCGACATCGTCGGAACCGGCGGCGACAACGCGCACACGATCAACATCTCGACGGCGGCGGCGTTCGTCGTCGCGGGCTGCGGGGTGCCGGTGGCCAAGCACGGCAACCGCGCCGCGTCGAGCGCCTGCGGCAGCGCCGACGTCCTCGAGGCGTTGGGTGTGAAGATCGACCGCTCGCCGGAGGAGTCTTCACGCGCGCTGCGCGAGCACAACATCGCCTTCTTGTTCGCGCAGCGCCACCACCCGGCGATGCGCGCGGTCGGGCCGATTCGGCGCGAGCTCGGCGTTCGCACGATCTTCAACGTGCTGGGCCCGCTGACCAATCCGGCCGGTGCGAACCGCCAGATGATCGGCGTTGCTCGCCCCGAGCACGTCGCGCTGGTGGCCGATGCGCTGCGCGAGCTGGGCGGCGAAGCGGGCGCGGTCATCCACGGCGCCGACGGGCTCGACGAGATCAGCGGCGAGGCGCCGACCGACGTGTCGCAGTTCGACCGCAACGGCGTACGGCGCTGGACGCTCAACCCGGCCGATTACGGCGTGCGGGCATCGCGCGCCGAAATACTCGGTGGGGACGCCGCCACCAATGCGGCGGCGCTGCTCGCCATCCTCGATGGCGAGCGCAGCCCGCGCGCCGATTTGGTGTTGCTCAACGCGGCCCTCGCACTGGTGGTCGCGAGCGAGGCCGTCGACATCGAGGACGGGATGGCCCGCGCCCGCACGGCGGTCGAGACCGGCCGCGCCCGAACAGCCCTCGACGCCCTTCGCGCCCAACGCGAAACGGAGTTGGTATGACCGATATGCTAGCGAAGCTCTACGCGGCTAAGGCGGCGGTGCGCGCCGTCGATGAGGTGCGGGAGCCGCTGGGCGAGTTGCGCGAGCGCGCGCAGAATCGGGCCGGCGAACGGCGCCGCTTTAGCGCGGCGCTGGCGGCGGCCCGCGGTCCGGCGATCGTCGCGGAGATCAAGCGGGCCTCGCCGTCGGTTGGATTGATCGTGCCGCACCTCGATCCGGCCGCCATCGCGCGCGCCTACGAAGCGTCGGGCGCCGACGCGATCAGCGTCCTGACCGAGGCCGATCACTTCCTGGGCGATCTGGCCTACCTCGACATCGCTCGCAAGGCGAGCGCTTTGCCCATCCTGCGCAAGGACTTCTTGAGCACGCCCTATGAGGTGGTGCAGTCGGCGGCGTACGGCGCGGATGCGATCTTGGCGATCGTCGCCGGAGTCACCGATGAGCAGTTGGCGGAGATGATGCAGCAGGCCCGGGCGTTCGCGCTCGACGTGTTGGTCGAGGTGCATACCGAGGACGAGCTGCGTCGCGCCCTCGCCACCGGCGCGAAGCTGTTGGGGATCAACAACCGCAACCTGCACACCTTCGAGACCGACCTCGCGGTGACCGAGGAGCTGCTGCCGCTGGTGCCGCGCGACGTCGTCGTGATCAGCGAGAGCGGGGTGAAGTCGCAGGACGACGTTCGGCGTTTGGTCGCCCACGGCGCCCGCGGCGTCCTCGTCGGCGAGTCGCTCATGCGCGCCCTCGACAAGGGTGAGGCGATCCGCGCGCTCAAAGGCGCCACGGTCCCGGTCTGACGGCCGCATTGCGCACGCGCGTGAAGATCTGCGGCTGCACGTCGGCCGATGACGTCGCGCTCGCCGTGGACGCCGGCGCGGATGCGGTCGGCGTGATCTTGGCCGAGCAGTCGGAGCGCCGTGTCGGCCTCGACCGCTTCCGCGGAATCGCGCAGTCCGTCCCCGCGCTGACGACGCTGGTCGCGGTCTTCGTCGATCCGCCGGCGTCGTTGGTGGACGAAGCGCTCAAGGCCGGCGCGATCCCACAATTTCACGGCCACGAACCAGCCGAGGCCTGCGAGGCGTTCGCCGCCGGGCCGTATCTGAAGGCCTATCACGTGGACGCCGTGCGGCCACCCAGCCGTGCGGAATTCGGAGCTTTCGCGCGTCCCTTCGAGCACGCGACGTGGATGTTCGACGCGGCCGGTGCGGACGGACGCAGCGGCGGAACGGGCCGTACGTTCGCCTGGGACATCGCAGCGGACCTCGCCGGGGGGCGTCGCTTCGTCGTCAGCGGCGGCCTCACGCCCGAGAACGTCGGCGCGTGCGTGCGCGCGGTGCGGCCGTACGCCGTCGACGTTCGCAGCGGCGTCGAAACGAACGGCAAGAAAGACCCGGACAAAGTCCGTGCCTTCGTGCGCGCGGTCCGCGGCGCGGATGACGCCGCGGCCGGCGAGCGATGACGGCTCCACAGCGGCCGCAGCTGCCCAATGCGGCGGGGTACTTCGGGCGCTTCGGCGGGGTGTTCGTTCCCGAGGTGCTCGTCGAGGCCCTCGCGCGGCTCGAAGCGGCGCTGCACGAAGCCTTCGACGACCCGGCGTTCTGGGCGGAGTACGAGGCGTTGCTGCGCGACTACGTCGGCCGGCCGTCACCGATCTACCACGCCGCGCGGCTGGTGGACGGCCCGCACGCGCCGATCGTGTTCAAGCGCGAGGATACCAACCACACAGGCGCTCATAAGATCAACAACACCGTGGGCCAAGCGTTGCTGGCGCGGCGGATGGGTAAGCGCAGGCTGATTGCCGAGACCGGTGCGGGACAGCACGGCGTCGCGACCGCGACGATCGGCGCGAAGCTGGGGATGCAGGTCGACGTGTACATGGGCGCCGTCGACATCGAGCGTCAAGCGCTCAACGTGTACTTGATGAAGTTGTTGGGGGCGTCGGTGCACGCCGTCGAGAGCGGCACGCGCACGCTCAAGGACGCGACCAACGAAGCGTTTCGCGAATGGGCCGCGCGCGTCGAAGACACGTTCTACGTCATCGGTTCGGTGGTGGGAGCGCATCCGTATCCCTACCTCGTGCGCGAGTTCCAAAAGGTGATCGGCATCGAAGCTCGAGCGCAGCTGATCGACCGCTACGGACGGCTGCCCAGCGACGTGGTCGCGTGCGTGGGCGGCGGCTCCAACGCGATGGGTATCTTCCATGCGTTCATCGACGACGCCGGCGTGCAGCTCTGGGGCGTCGAAGCCGCCGGGCACGGCGTCACCTCGATCGACACGGCCGCGTCGCTGGGCGCGGGCAGCGTCGGGATCCTGCACGGCTCGCGCAGTTACGTGCTGCAGGACGACGAGGGACAGGTGCGCGACACGCACTCGGTCAGCGCAGGATTGGACTACCCGGGCGTCGGCCCGGAACACTCGTACCTCAAGGACAGCGGTCGCGCGCGGTACGTCGCGATCGACGACGCCGCGGCGCTCGCCGCGTTCCACCATACCGCGCGGCGTGAAGGGATCGTCCCGGCGCTGGAGTCCGCGCACGCGATCGCCTTCGCGCAGCAGCTGGCCGTCGAGCGCGGCCCGCAGGGGCTCGTCGTGGTAAACCTGAGCGGTCGCGGCGACAAGGACGTGCGCACGGTCGCGGCGCTCGAGGGGGCGGAGATTCACTCGTGATCGCCGGCGCCGGGCTCGACGCCGCGTTCGCGCGGGTGCGGGGCGAACGGCGCGCCGCCTTGATCGCCTACGTCGTCGCCGGCGATCCGGATCCGCAGACGACGCTCGCGGTGCTCGACGCGCTCACCGCAGCCGGGGTCGACATCATCGAGCTGGGCATACCCTACGGCGATCCGTTGGCCGACGGGCCGACGATCGCCGCGGCGGGTCAGCGAGCGCTCGAAGGCGGGATGAAGTTCGCCGACTCGCTCGAGATCGCGGCGCAAGGGCGCGCGCGCGGTTGCGCGCCGATCCTCTTTTTCACCTACCTCAACCCGATCGACCGCTTCGGTGCGGAACGGTTCGCGCGTGCGGCGCGCGATGCGGGCGCGGTGGGCGCGATCGTGCCCGACGTCCCGCTCGAAGAGCTCGACGCCTTCGCGCCGCCGCTGCGCGCCGCCGGCTTGGCGATCCCGTTGCTAATCGCGCCGACCACCCCGCCGGCGCGCGCCGAGCGCATCGCCGCCGCGTCGACCGGCTTCGTCTACCTCGTCTCGCGACTCGGCGTCACCGGCGCGCGGCGCGAACCGGATGTTGCGTGGGCCGCCGATGCGGTCACGCGGCTGCGCCCAGCGACCGATCTGCCGCTCACGGTTGGTTTCGGGATTTCGACGCCGGCGCAGGTGGCCGCGGTCGGTGCCGTGGCCGACGGAGTCATCGTCGGGAGCGCCCTGATCGACGCCTACGCCGGATCACGGGGCGAGGAGGCGGCACGCAAAGCCGGACGCTATGCCGCGTCGCTCCGTGGGGCGCTACCGGTCAAATGAGCTTCCTTCTTAACCCTGACGTGGGGTCAGGCTGCGCCTGAGCTCCGTCGAAGGGCGGCGCCCTAGGCAGGAATCGTTCCCGTCGGGGCGCACCGACCGTGCAGTTTTGTTTCGCCCGGAGGACCTCGCACGATGAAACTCCGCCCTACCGCGGCGCTCGGCATTCTCGCGCTCTGCGCGACGCTCGCAGCACCGTCGGTTCCCGTCTCCGCCGCAGGCGACACGATCCTGTTCGGATCCCCCGTTTCGCTCACGGGGAATCTCACCAAGGAAGGTCACCTTACCCAAGAGGGCTACGAGCTCTGGAAAACATACGTCAACTCGCACGGCGGGATCAAGGTCGGCGGCAAGACGTACAAGGTCGACATCAAGTACTACGACGATGAGTCCAAGAACGACACGTCGGCGCAGCTCGCAGAGCGCTTGATCGATCAGGACCACGTCAACTTCTTGCTCGGACCGTACGGTTCGGGGACCAGCTTCACGGTGGCGCAGATCGCCGAGCGCAAGAAGATGCCGATGGTCGAAGGGAACGGCGCGGCCGAAAAGATCTTCAACCAAGGCTTCCGGTATACGTTCGGCGTCCTGTCGCCGGCGCGCCGCTACCTCGAGGGCGTCCTCGAGATGGCGCGTGCGCAGAAGCCGGCCGCGCAGACCGTCGCGATCACCGCGGCGAGCGACGCGTTCTCGCAAGAGGTCGCTCAAGGCGCCGCGGCGTGGGCGAACGCGCACGGGATGAAGGTCGTCTACAACAACAAGTATCCCGACACGGCGACCGACGTCTCGTCGATCATCTCCGCGCTCAAGCAGACCAACCCGGACCTCATCCTCAACGCCGGCCATCTGCAGGACGCGCTGCTGGTGCAAAAGGGCCTGCGCGAACAAAACGTCATGGCGCGGGCCTACGGCTACTCGGTCGGACCCGATACGCCGGACTTCGCGAACTCGCTGGGCAAGGATGCGAACGACGTCTTCGGCGGCGCGCAGTGGTCCGATGCGGTGAAATACAAGGGTGACCCCGGGTTCTACCATACGGCTCCGGAATACGCCAAGGCGATCATGGACACGTATCACCACCGGGCCGACTACCACAACGCCGAGTCGACCGCCGCCTGCCTCGCGTTTCAATACGCGATCCAGCGCGCGGGCTCGCTCGACCCCGAGAAAGTCCGCGACGCATTGGCGAAGCTCGACATCACCACGTTCTACGGGATCATCAAGTTCGACAGCCGCGGCTTGAACCTGTACAAGCCGATGGTCGTCAACCAGATTCAAAACGGAAGGCTCGTCACGGTCTGGCCGACGCTAACGGCCGACGGGAAACCGAAGTATCCGGCCCCGCCGTGGGGCCAGCGCTAGTGGCGGCACGCCATGCGGACGCCCCTTAGCGCTCGGTGCACCTCTTAGCGCAGGATCTCGTCAACGGGATCCTCGCCGGCGGAATCCTAGCGGTCGTCGCGCTGGGATTCTCGCTGGTCTGGGGCATCATGAACATCATCAACCTCGCGCACGGGGCGTTCGTGATGCTCGGGGCGTATACGACGTATCAGCTCTTCACGAGCTTTCACGTCGATCCGTTCGTGTCGCTTCCGATCTCGTTCGTGCTGTTGTTCGTGTTGGGCTACTTGATCCAGCGGCTGTTGATGAACTGGATCGCTCGCGCACCGCTGCTGACGACGTTCCTGTTCACCTTCGGGCTGTCGCTGCTGGTGGTCAACATCGCTTTGATCGTGTGGAGCGGCGATACGCGCGGCGTGACGACGGCGTATTCAGGCGCGAATTTTACGCTGGGTGACGTCACCGTCCCGTGGGCCAAGCTCTACACGCTGTTGGCGGCCCTGGCGATCACCGGTACCATGCAGCTCTGGCTGGTCCGTTCGAAGACCGGGCGTGCGATTCGCGCGACGTCGATGGACATCGGCGCGGCGCAGCTTTCGGGCGTTCGCGTGACCGAGATCTACGCCATCGTGTTCGGATTGGGCGCCGGCCTTGCCGGTGTGGCCGGCACGCTCATCTCGCTTTCGTACTCGCTGCACCCGACGATGGGCGATCTGTTTCTGATCAAGGCCTTCGTCGTGTGCGTCCTGGGAGGGTTGGGTTCGGTCCAGGGAGCGCTCATCGGCGGCCTTGTCTACGGGATCGTCGAGGCGTTCGCCACGCAACTCGACTTCACGATCGGCACCCAGCATATCAGCGGTTCGGGCCTTCAAGACGCGATCGCGCTGATCGTGCTGTTGATCGTGCTGATCGTGCGGCCGCGGGGGATCATGGGGAAGGCCACGGCGTGAGGGGTTCACTCGCTTCGCTTGTGAACCCGACGGCATGAGCCGCGTACGACGCGGCTCAGCCTTACGCGCAGGGGGTGGGAATCCCCGGTGAAACGCATCGGGTTGGGCGGGATCACCGGGAACCCCGGGGCGTTCGCCATCGTGTTGGGGCTCATGGTGCTGCTGCTCGCAGTGCCGCTCACCCACAACGGCTACGTCGAAACCGTCTTCCGCAATATCCTCATGTACGCGGCGATGGCGTATGGCTGGAATCTGATCGGCGGCTACACCGGCTACGTGTCGTTCGGCAACGTCGCGTTCTTCGGGTTGGGGGCATATTGCTCGGGGGTTCTCGCGGCGCACGGGGTTTCGAACCTGTTCGCCTACGTTGCGCTCGCCATGGTCGTCTGCGCTGTTTTTGCGGTGATCGTCGGCTTTCCGGTGCTGCGGCTCAAAGGGCACTACTTCGGGATTGCGACGCTCGGCGTCGCCCTGGCGGTCGCCGACATCATCGCCAACCTCGACGTGCTGGGCGGCTCGAGCGGCCTCGCGATGCATCAACTCGACGAGGCACACTTCTCGACCTATTACTATGCGATGTGGCTCGTCGCGCTGGGCTCGATGCTCGGGACGTACTTCATCGCGCGCTCGAAGCTGGGCTACGCGTTCGTGGCGATCCGCGAGAACGAGGACGCGGCGGCGGTCTTGGGTATCGCAGCCACGCGCTACAAGATCATCGCCTGGGCGATCAGCGGGATGATGGCGGGATCGGCGGGGGCGATCTTCGCGCCGGCCAACGGGTTCATCGACCCGTCGATCACCTTCGCCGTCGACTCGAACGTCTTTCCGATCGTGATGACGATCCTGGGCGGCAGCGGGACGGTCGCGGGGCCGTTCATCGGCTCGCTGTTGCTCGCCGGCGCCAACGAGTTGCTGCAACGCTTCTTCGTCAAAGCGCACACGCTGTTCTTCGGCGCGATGATCGTCTTGATCGTGCTGCTGCTGCCGCGCGGCTTGGTCTGGCTGTTCGGGCTGCGCGGCGGCGTTCGCGCCTGGATCAAGAGCGTCCAGGTATACCGCGCATGAGCGCGGCGGTAGAGTCGAGCGTCGCGCTGCGGATCACCGACGTCGGGATGCGCTTCGGCGGGCTGTGGGCGCTGAGCGAGGTGACGTTCGACGTCGTGCGCGGGAGCGTCGTCGGACTCATCGGCCCCAACGGTTCGGGCAAGACGACCTTGATGAACGTCATCAGCGGAGTGTACAAGCCGACGACGGGTGAGGTGACCTACGCCGGGAAGCGCATCGCCGACGTCCCGACCCACGACGTGTGCCACTTGGGCATCGCGCGGACGTTTCAGATCGTGAAACCGTTCGCCAGCCTCAGCGTGCGCGAGAACGTGGCGGTCGGCGCGATGTACGGGCGCGAAGGGGCGAAGCGCTCGACGCGAGCGTCGTTCGAGCGCGCGCAAGAGCTGCTCGAGGTGGTCGGGCTGGCGCGCGTCGCGGAGCGCCCGGCGAGCGATCTGACGATCCCGGATCGCAAGCGGCTCGAAGTGGCGAAGGCGCTCGCGCTCGACCCCGACGTGCTGCTGCTCGACGAGGTCATGGCCGGGCTCAATGCGACCGAGGTCGAGGAGGCGCTCGAACTGCTGCGGGACGTCAACAAACGCGGCGTCACGCTGATCGTGGTCGAGCACTTGATGAAGGCGATCGTTTCGATCTCGACCACGGTCGTGGTGCTCGCCGAAGGCCGCAAGATCGCGCAGGGCGCGCCGAGCGACGTCTTGGCGTCGCAGCAAGTCATCGAGGCCTACCTCGGCTCGCGCTGGGTGAAGCGGCAGGAGCAGCTAGCAGAGATCGAGGCGGAGCGCGAACAGGCGAAACGCGTACAGCCGCCGCAGGCCGGCGCGTGACCGCCGGAGCGCCGGCGACTCGCACCACCGAAGCGCTGCTCGTCGATGCGCTCAGCGCCGGCTACGGCGACACGCAGGTGTTGTGGGACGTGTCGCTGCGCGTCGACCCGGGCGAAGTCGTCGCGCTGATCGGCTCGAACGGCGCCGGCAAGTCGACGCTGTTGGGTGCGATCAGCGGGATCGTGAAGACCTGGAGCGGCGCCGCGCGCTACGGCGAGACGTCGCTCACCGGGCTCGAGCCCGATCGTATCGTCAGCGCCGGGGTGCTTCAGGTTCCGCAAGGGCGGCGGCTCTTCGGCTCGCTCAGCGTCGAAGACAACTTGCGCATGGGCGCGTACCTGCGCAAGGACCGCGAGGTCGAAAGCGACCTGAAGCGCATGCTCGACCTGCTGCCGAAGCTGCGCGAGCGCTACGACTACCTGGCCGGCCGGCTGTCGGGCGGCGAGCAGCAGCAAGTCGCCATCGCGCGCGCGCTCATGGCGCGGCCGCAGATGCTGCTCATCGACGAGATGTCGCTGGGCCTGGCACCGGTGCTGGTCGATCAACTCATCGAGCTGCTCGCCTCGATCCACCAAACCGGGGTTTCGATCCTCATCGTCGAGCAAGACGTGCAGACCGCACTGGAGGTCAGCTCGCGCGCGTACGTGCTCGAGACCGGCCGCATCACCTTGAGCGGACCCTCGGCCGAGCTCCTCGACGATCCGCAGGTGAAGAAAGCCTACCTCGGGGTCTGAACGAGCGAGCCAGGGCTGCGCCCATCCGATTCGAATGCCGGTGGCGTGGACGACATCACCGAGCTGCGCCGCCTGCCGTCGCCGGCGCCCAAACCACAGTCGTTGGCCTTCGACGGGACACGGCTCTGGATGGGGTCGATCGCGACGCGCCGCATCTACTCCATCGATCCGGCGACGTGGAGCGCGCATGACGAGGTCGAGGCACCCGGGAACCCGTGGGGAATCGCCGTCGTCGGCGACGAGCTGCGGGTGGTGTGCGGGGAAGGTGAGGACGACCATCGTTTCGTGCGCCGCTACATCCCTGGGCACGGGTTCAAGAGCGAGGGTTCGTTCGCGTGTCCCGACGACACGGGTTCGCAGCTGGGCTGGGACGGCGACCGGCTCTACCTGAGCCAGTGGTACAACCAACGCATCCTCTCACTCGACGAGCACGGGCACGTCGGCAGCATCGTCGACGTACCGCACGGGATCTGCGGCCAAGTCGTCGTCGAAGGGCGCTTCTATCTGGTGACGACCGACGACGAGAGCACGGGGGAGTACTGGCTAACCCGGGTCGACGCACGCGGCGCGACACCGCGCTGCGACGATCTCGCCCGCATCCCGTTCGATGCCCGCGCCCTGGCCTTTGACGGCGAGCGCTTCTGGACCAACCACCGCGAAGCCGACCAGATCGTGGCCTTCGCTCGACCCGGCGCCTAGTTCTTCGGGACCGTGGGGAGCGCGTCGTGCTCCCATTCCATCCAGGAACCGTCGTAGACAGCAACGTCGTCGAAGCCGGCCGCGCGCAACGCGAGCCAGGCGCCCGACGCCGAGACGCCGCTGCCGCAGCTCACGACGGTGCGCGCGTGCAGATCCAGGCCGGTCTCGTGCACCAAGCGCTGCAGCGTCGCGTCGTCGGCGACACGGCCGCCGCGCGCATCCTCGAGCAGCAGGTTGCCGCTGAGCCGCACCGCGCGCGCGATGTCGCGGTCACGCTGCGCGTAGGTCTGATCGCGCTGCGTCTCTAGCAGCTGCGCGGCGCTGCGCCCTTCGGCGATCGAGAGCACTTCGTCGCGCGTCGCGCGCAGCGCGGGATGCAGGCGCGGCGTAAACGTCGCCGGTACGATAGCGGGCGCGTCGGTCGAGAGCGGGTGCGGTGCAGCGGTCCAGGCCGGTAGTCCGCCGGCGAGCACGTAGGCCGCTTCGTGGCCGTAGTACCGCAACATCCAGACGATCCGCGCGGCGAACGGGATGGTCCCGGCGTCGTAGGCTACGACGATCGCGTCGTCGCCGATACCGTGTTCGGCCAGCACCGACGCGAAGCGGTCCGGCGGCGCGACGCGAATCGCGTACGGCGTCGCCGGATCGCTCAGATCGTCGGCGTAGTCGAGGTGCACGGCGCCTTCGATGTGGCCGGCGGCGTACTGCTCCTTGCCCGACGGCATCTGCACGACCCCGCCATGCGGCGTGCTGCGCGCGTCGACGACTCGCACCCGCTCGTCTCCGAGGTGCTCCGCGAGCCACTCGACCTCGACGAAGTCGTTCACGTCACGCCGACAGGGTTGCCGTGCCTAGGCCGAAGCGTTCTTCGGCGTCGTCGGCGATGTATTTTCCGATCGCCAGCGACGACGTCGCGGCGGGCGACGGAGCGTTGCGCACGTGGACCACGCCGGGCGAGCCCTCGAACACGAAGTCGTCGACGAGGCCGCCGTCGACGGTCATCGCTTGGGCGCGTACGCCCGACGGTCCCGGCAGGCAGTCCTCGGGCTGCAGTTCGGGGATGTAGCGCTGCAGCGCCTGGACGTAGGCGGAGCGCACGAGGTCGCGGTACATCTCGCCCGCGCCCATCTTCCAATACTTGGAAGCCATCTTGAAGAAGCCCGGATACGTGATCGAATCCCAGAACTCGCCCGGGTTGATGGTAAAGAACGAGTAGCCCTCGCGCGCGAACGCGAGCACGGCGTTGGGCCCCAGCCAGATCGAGCCGTCCATGCGCGGCGTGAAGTGCACGCCCAGAAACGGAAACTCAGGATCGGGGACCGGATAAATGTTGCCCTTGACGAGATAGGCCTTCTCGGGCTTGAGGATCAGGTAGTCGCCGCGGAATGGAACGATTTTCGGATCGCGGTCGCCGCCGGTCATCTTGCCGAGCTTGTCGCTGTACAGTCCGCCGCACGTCACGACCGCCTTGGCCTGCACTTCACCTCTGGGCGTCTTGAGGACGGTGATGTCGCCGCGCCGTTCGATCGCGGTCACCTCGTGACCGAGGAACATGTCGGCGCCCATCTCCTTGGCGTCCTCGCCGTAGGTCCGCGAGATCAAGCCCCAGTCGACGATCCCGGTCACCGGCGAGAAGATCGCCTTGATGCCGCGGCAATGTGGTTCGCGTTCGGCGATCTGCGCGGCGTCGAGCATCTCGAGCCCTTCGACGCCGTTCTGCTGGCCGCGCACCCAAAGATCGTCGAGCCGCTCGAGCTCGGACTCTTCGGTCGCGACGATCAACTTGCCGACGTTGCGGTACTCGATGCCTTTGGCATCGCAGAATTCCCACGCCAGCTTGCGGCCTTCGATACAGAGCTTCGCCTTGAATGAGCCGGGCTTGTAGTAGATTCCTGAGTGGATCACGCCGCTGTTGTGGCCGGTCTGGTGCTTGCTCCAGACGTCCTCTTTCTCGACGTTGGCGATGCGCAAGTGGGGGTGGCGGAGCAGCAGCTCGCGGGTCGTCGCGAGCCCGACGATGCCCCCGCCGACAACGGCGATATCGTAGACCATGGCGAGGATATTCTCTCAGGCCGTAGGCGCGTCCGCTACGACTTCGTTCCGGCCCCAGACACAGGGAACGGCACTCCGCGTAGCGGAGCCGACGGGGCTATGCTGACCGCGCCCCGCACCCTCACGCCGTTCCGCAACGAGCCGATCCGCGACTTCTCCGATCCGGGCGACCGGCGATTGCTCGAGGAAGCGCTGGACCGCGCGCGTACGACGATCGGCCGGCGCTGGCCGGTGGTCATCGACGGCGAGCGGCTGCACGGGGCGCGGACGATCCCGTCGATCGACCCCGCGCACCCCGATACGGTCGTGGGCGAGGTCGACGAGGCCACGTTGGACCACGTTTCGCGGGCGCTCGAGGTCGCGACGGCGCGCTTTGCGACCTGGCGCCGCACGAGTGCGGAGGAGCGCGCGGCGTTTCTGTTCCGGGCCGCGGCGCAAATCCGCGCCACCAAGGACGACTGGAACGCGCTGCTCATCCGCGAGGTCGGCAAGCCCTGGATCGAGGCCGATGCCGACACCGCCGAGGCGATCGACTTCTTGGAGTTCTACGGCCGCGAAGCGCTGCGCCTGGCCGACCCGCCGCCGCTGGTGCGCGTGGCGGGCGAGAAGAACCACCTCACCTACATCCCGCTGGGCGTCGGGGTCGTGATCCCGCCCTGGAACTTCGCCTTTGCGATCATGGCCGGGATGACCGCGGCCGCGATCGTCACCGGCAACACGGCGATCCTCAAGCCGTCCCAGGACGCCGCGGTCATCGCCGCGCGCTTCGTCGAGTTGATGCACGAGGTGGGCCTACCGCCGGGCGTCCTCAACTTCGTCCCCGGCGCGGGTTCCATCGTCGGTGAGGCCCTGGTCACCGATCCGCGCACCCGGTTCATCTGTTTTACCGGGTCCAAGGGGGTCGGGCTGCGGATCAACGAGCTGGCCGCCAAGACCCCGCCGGGCCAGCGCTGGATCAAGCGCGTGGTCGCGGAGATGGGCGGGAAGGACGCGATCGTGGTGGCGGACGACGCCGACCTCGACGCGGCGGTCGCCGGCGTGGTCGCCTCGGCCTATGGGTTCTCGGGGCAGAAGTGCTCGGCGTGCTCGCGGGCGATCGTCGACGCCAAGCTCTACGACGCGTTCCTGGCGAAGCTCGTCCTGGCGACCCGGGCCCTGCGCGTCGGCGACCCTGCCGTCTACGGCAACGCGGTCGGCCCGGTGATCAACCGGGCAGCGCTCGACAAGATTCTGGACTACGTCGAGATCGGCAAGGCCGAGGGCCGGTTGGTCGCGGGCGGGGCCCGCGCCTCGGGCGAGGGCTTTTTCATCGAGCCCACCATCATCGCCGACGTCGCGCCGGGCGCTCGGATCGAGCAAGAGGAGATCTTCGGCCCCGTCCTCGCCGTGATCCGGGCGCGTGACTACGACGACGCGCTCGCGATCGCCAACGGGACCGAGTTCGGCCTCACCGGCGCGGTGTTCTCGGCGAGCGAGGAGCGGCTGCGCCGGGCCGAGGACGAGTTCTTCGTCGGCAACCTGTACCTCAACCGCAAGTGCACCGGCGCGTTGGTCGGCGTGCAACCGTTCGGCGGCTTCAACATGAGTGGGACCGACTCCAAGGCCGGCGGTTACGACTATCTGCTGCTCTTTTCGCAGGCCAAATCGATCTCGCGCAAGGTCGCCGCGCACGCCGCCGACGACCTCGCGACAGGGATGGGCTAGGTTGCTGCAACGCCCGCGTGCGCGGGCATTCCGAAAAATGCGCTATTAGAAGAGGGCGAACAGCGGCCGGCGGCGGGCGGACGACAGGGTTGGTTGTGGATGAGACCGTGGATAACGGCGGCCCGTTCAGCATTGACATGATAGACAGCCAGTGATAATCTATCCCTCGTTGACTCTGACGCCTCGCCTCTCCGGTGCGGTCAGTGATCCGGTCCGAAATGGGCTGGGCGGAAGCGTCCGTTCCTTGAAAACTGAACAGTGCAGTAGCGCATAAGTCTGTGGGTCTCCGGCCCGGACAGACAGGTGCGCGGCCCGCAAGGGTCGCGTTTTTGTTTGTCCTGGTTTGAGAATCATGGGGTTCGTGCTGCGGGCTCTCCGGCTCCACCGGATGTCCGCACCAAGTACGAATCCCGAAACGAATTATGACGAAGCCGGCCGCCGCAAGGCGGACGGCCAGGTCCGGATTCGCAATCCGGATCGAGCGGCGCAGCGAGCGATCGTTGCGCCGAACAGTCAGCGAAGATAGAGCTGTCAAAAGCTCCATGAAGTTTTATGGAGAGTTTGATCCTGGCTCAGGATTAACGCTGGCGGCGTGCCTAACACATGCAAGTCGAACGAGGTAGCAATACCTAGTGGCAGACGGGTGAGTAACGCGTGGTCAACCTACCGTTGAGTGGGGGATAACTAGCCGAAAGGTTAGCTAATACCGCATACGTCTCCGAGTGGCATCACTTGGCGATAAAAGGAGCAATCCGCTCGATGACGGGACCGCGTCCCATTAGCTAGTTGGTGGGGTAACGGCCTACCAAGGCACCGATGGGTAGCTGGTTTGAGAGAGCGACCAGCCACACTGGGACTGAGAAACGGCCCAGACTCCTACGGGAGGCAGCAGTGAGGAATTTTCCGCAATGGGCGCAAGCCTGACGGAGCGACGCCGCGTGTGGGAAGAAGGCCTTCGGGTCGTAAACCACTGTCGAAGGGGAAGATAATGACGGTACCCTTGGAGGAAGCCCCGGCTAACTACGTGCCAGCAGCCGCGGTAAGACGTAGGGGGCAAGCGTTATTCGGAATTATTGGGCGTAAAGCGCTCGTAGGCGGATCAGATAGTCGGTGAAGAAAGACCTGGGCTCAACTCAGGGAACGGCACCGATACTTCTGGTCTTGAGGCAATCAGAGGGTGA